>CAVUSC010000011.1:0-102945 GCA_963743995.1 uncultured Gammaproteobacteria bacterium
CCACCGCGGATTTCGAACGCGTGCCCGAGACGATTCCACTTGGCGAGAAGGCGGCCCGCGGCATGGCCGAGCAGCTGGCGCCGGCTCGCCGTGCCAGCGGCTGAGTACCAGGCATGGCGCGCCGGCGTCACCGAAGGCCAGGGGATCGAGGCGCGCCTGGCCGACGTCAAGTACGAAGGCCTGCAACGGACGAATCCCGAGTACCTGAAACAGCGCGCGCAGGTGAAGCCGGGCGACACGGTCGATACGGCCAAGATCAGCGCCGAGGCGCGGCGCATGTCTGCCCTGCAGGAATTCGAGTCCGTCGAATACCGGCTCACGGGCGACCCGGAGAGCCCCACGCTGGAGTGGTGGCCGCGGAAAAGGCTGGTGGACCCAACTACCTCAAGTTCGACCTGGGCCTCTACGGCTCCGAAGGACGGCGACCGGGGTTCGTGGTATACGCCAAGCACACGCGGACCTGGCTGAACTCGCTGGGCGCCGAGTGGCGCAACGAGGTGCAGCTCGGCTATTTCAACAACCTGTCGACCAGCTTTTACCAGCCGCTCGACGTCGAACCAGCGGTTCTTCGTGGAACCGAAGGCGATATTTGGACGCGTTCCTGGGAAGACGTGTTCTATCGACAATGAACGGCTGGCACGCTACAAGTTCACCGACCGGGGCGGCAGGTCGACATCGGCGTCAATATCAGCCGCGACGCGCAGATCCGGCTCGGCTACATGTACACGCGGCGCGACGCCAGCGTCGAGACGGGTTCGCCGATCCTGCCGGAGGTCGAGCGCGACGACGCCGGTCTGACGATGTCGGCCACCTTCGACAGTCGCGATACGCCGTTCAATCCGACCCGCGGTATCGCGGCGGCGCTGGAATATGCCTACGTCGACGAATCGCTCGGTGCAGAGCTCGATTGGGAACGATTGGAACTCGGCATCGGCATGGCAGTCCCTGTGCGCAATGACGTCGTCTGGATGACGCTGGCCGGCGGCACGGATCTCGACAGTTCGATTCCCTGCGGACCGCTACTTCATGCTCGGCGGCCCAGGCAGCTTCCCGGGCTTCGAACTGGGCGAGCTGCGCTTGACCGACTACTGGACGGCCAGCGGCAGCTATCTCTGGAAGTTCAAGGATCTCATGTCGATCCGCGGCCAGGCACTCTATGCCGGAGTGCGGCTCGAAGCCGGGCAGGTGTTCGGTCGTCTCGAATCGACTCGTCTCGCCCGACTTTCGACGACGACGAGATGATCTATGGCGGCTCCGTGTACGTGACGGGACGCACTCAGGCGGGTCCCCTGACCTTAGGACTCGGTATGACCAGCACCGACTCTTGGAGTCTGTGGATAGCTGTCGGCCGGCCGATCGGCAACGGCACCATCCTCGAACGCGGAATCTTCCGTTGATCCCGGCAAGCGCCTTTCTGCGAGGGGAATGGCGCTTCCTGCAGCTGACGACCTTCATCGGTGTGGATGCTGGTTTCACCGCTGGTGCAGGACCGCTGGGTGGTCCAGGCGCTGCTGCAGTTCTTCCTGTTGAACATGACGCTGGTGACGCTCTGGGCCAACCCGAACTGGCGCAGCGGCCGCGGCATCGTACTTGGCATCTGGCTGGTTTCACTTGCAGGCTCGGCGCTCGCCCTGGCGCCCTTGCCTGCCGAATGGCATCGGCTCGGTCGCACGTTGGAAATTGCGACGGTTATGCCGCTCCTGGCGCTGGTCGCCATCGGCATCCTGCTGTTCATCTTTCGCAGCCGGACACTGCACGCTGGCAACCGTGGGTTACGGCGACATCCTGCCAGTTTCAGAAACGGCACGGACGCTCGCGGTCATCGAAGCGACCGTCGGCCAGTTCTACGTCGCGGTCATCGTGGCAGTCTTCATCGGCATGTACGTGACGCAACGACGCGAATCCTGAATCAGTGGGGGCAACAAACATGAACAAGATCCTGCAAGGCCTGCGCTCGAACCCCCTGCTGTGGCTGCTAGCCGCCGTCCCTGCCGTCTTCCTCGGCGAGCACTACGCTCCGGAGTCGCACACGACACTCTTTGTGCTCGCCGTGCTGGCGATCGTTCCCCTCGCCGCCCTGCTCAGTCACGCGACGGAGAGCGTGGCGGCGAAGACTGGGGATGCCGTGGGTGGGCTGCTGAACGCCACGCTCGGCAACCTCACGGAACTGGTCATCGCCATCACTGCGCTGCGCGCTGGCATGTTCGACCTGGTAAAGGCTTCGATTGCCGGCGCCATCGTCACCAACTCGCTGTTCATGCTGGGCATGTCGTTCCTGCTCGGCGGCCTCAAGTTCCGCGTCCAGGAATACAACGCCGGCACCGCGCGACTGCAGGCCGGGATGCTGTTCCTGGCGGCGGTGGCCCTGCTCGTGCCCTCCGTCATCGGCGGCTCGGATCGGCCCGAAGTTGCCGGCATCGTGCAGCAATTGAGCATCGGCCTGTCCGTGCTGCTGTTGGTGGCGTACGTGCTCGGCCTGGTTTTTTCGCTCAAGACACACAAGGATCTCTTTGCCAGCGCCGGGAAAGGCGGACACGGCGTGGATGAACACGTCTGGCCGGTCAAGGTGGCGGTGGTGATGCTGGCAGTGATCACGGTGCTGGTCGCACTGGTCAGCGAGATCTTCGTGGAGTCGGTGCAATACGCCGCGATCTCGTTTGGCATGACGCCGGCCTTCGTCGGCTTCATCGTCGTCGCATTGGTGGGCGCCGCGGCGGAAATGACCTCGGCCTTCGCCGCTGCCCGCAAAAACCGGCTCGACATGAGCGTGGGCATCGCACTCGGAAGTTCCTCGCAGATCGCGATGTTCGTGGCGCCGGTGCTGGTGCTGCTGAGCCTGTTTATCGCGCCGAGCCCGATGGACCTGCAGTTCTGGACGGGCGCCGTGGTCATGGTGATGTTGAGCACACTCACGGTGCTGTTCATCACCAACACGGGGCGCGCAGCCTGGTTTATCGGCGTGATGCTGCTGGTCGTCTACACGATATTCGCGATGACCCTGTACTTGTTGCCGCCAGCGAACCTGGTGCCGGCGTAGGCCACCTTTGGTTGACGGATACAGGCATGCCGCGCCCGGTCAATGTGCCGCGTAATTGCCAGTCAGCTGGGCCAGGCACCGCGGCGCGGCTGCTGGCATTGCTCGTGCTCGCGCTGGGTTCACGGATCGCTGCGGCCCAGGAGCTCGAAGCACGTGCCTATGCACCAAATCCCGTGGGCGCCCGGTTCCTGGTCCTGACGTATTCGCGCTCCGACGGCGACATGCTGCTTAACGCCTCCTCGCCCATCAAGGACTTCGAGGTACGCGCGGACACCTACTCGGCAGGCATCGGCGGGACATACGCGCTATGGGACCGGGTTGCGAGCGTCGCCGTCGGAGTGCCCTATGTCGACGGCACCGCGACTGGCTTGTTGGATGGGGTGCCTGAGCGCGTAGAACGCGCGGGCGCCGCGGACCTCAGGCTGCGTCTCACATTGAGCCTGCTGCCGGGCTCTGCGCTGAGCGCGGCCGACTTCATGCGCGCGCCGCCGGATCGCACGCTGGGCGTCAGCTTGGTCGTCAACGTTCCCACCGGTGAGTACTTCGAAGACAAACTGGTCAACCTCGGCACCAACCGCTGGGCCTTGCGGCCCGAATTTGGCGGGTCACGGCGCTTCGGTCGCTGGAATTTCGACGGCTCGCTGGGCGTCTGGCTCTTCGGCGACAACGACGAGTTCCTGGGCGACAACCAGCGCTCGCAGGATCCGTTGACCACGTTGCAGGGACACGTGAGTTACACCTTCGCTCCCCGCCTGTGGCTCGGGGCGAGCGGCACCTGGTACACGGGCGGCACCACGTCGGTGGACGGCGTGTCCGACCGTAACCGCCAGGGCAACAGTCGTGCCGGCCTTACACTGGCCATTCCCGTGGGGCAGCAAAACTCGGTCAAGCTCGCATGGAGCACGGGCGTGACCGCCCGCTTTGGTGGCGACCTGGACACCTATGCCTTGACCTGGCAGTACCTCTGGTTCAGGTGAACCGGTCAGTCGTCATCGGTGACCCGCCTGCCTCGCCCGCTGCATCGCTCGTCGACCGTGTACGCAATGGGGTTGACGACATGCTCATCCGAGCCTTGCGCACGGGTGGATGCAGTTGCCGGCGATAGTTGGCAGACTGTTGAACCTGAACACGGCCCAGCTGCCACACCTGGAACTGGCCGGTGGCCATTCAGACTACAGAGGAGAAGAAAATGAAGTTGCGACAGTTCGGATTGGCAGTTGGCGTGTGTGCGGCACTTTCCGTCGGGTCGGTTTCAGTCGTACTGGCCAAGGAAGCACCACCGGAAACCACCCCGGAAGGTCTCGTCCTGCAGAAGAGCACGAAAAGCCGGATCGTTTACGTAAAGCCGGGCGCGACGTTTACGCAGTACAACCGCGTGGCGATTCTCGAACCCCTGGTCGAGTTCGAAAAGGACTGGCAGAAGGACTACAACAACAGCCGCACCGGGCTCTCAGGCCGCGTGTCCGACGCGGACGTCGAACGCATGAAAGCGGGACTCGCGGCCGAGTTCAAGAAAGTCTTCACCAAGGAACTGCAGGACAAGGGCGGGTACGAGGTCGTCACCACGGCTGCCCCCGACGTGCTGGTCCTGCGACCGGCCCTGTTGAATGTCGAGGTCAATGCGCCGGACATCATGACCCCCGGCATCAACGCCACGGTCGTGCGCTCGGCCGGCCAGATGACACTGTTCCTGGAGCTCTGGGATTCCTCGACCAATACGTTACTGGCTCGAATCATGGATGCCGCCGCCGACAACGACGCGTTCGGCAAGCAGGCGAATCGCGTGACGAACACGCAGGCCGCCGATCGCATTCTCGGCGACTGGGCCCATGAGCTGCGCAAGCGTCTGGACGAGATGAAAGGCAAGACCTCGAAGTGATGTCGTCGAAGCCGACGCTGAAGGAACGGGCCATCGAGGAGCTGCACACTTTCAAGGTGGTGGCGGGCTACCTGTTCGTCTGCTTTGCCGTGCTGATGTTCTACGAGTCAACGCTGCCCGGTGGCACGGAGGCCGGCGCATTCAGCCTCGGCACTGCCGCGATCAAGGCGGCGATCCTCGCCAAGTTCCTGCTGCTCGGGCAGGCCATGGGCGTGGGTGACAAGGGGCATGTCACGCGCGTGGGTCCAGCCATCATTACCAAGAGCGTGCAGTTGTGGGTGCTCGTGATTGCGCTGTCGGTAGTGGAAGAACTGCTGGTCGGCAGGTATCACGGCACGTCGTTCGGCGCGACGTTGGCTGAGTATGAGAGCCGCCCGATTGCACACATGCTGGCGAAGAGTCTCGTGGTACTGCTGATCCTGTTGCCATTGATCGCCACGAGGGAATTCAGTCGCACGCTCGGTCCCGGGGTGTTGCGCGCGATGCTAGCGGGGAAAGCACAGGACCGATCTGACGGAGGCCGCCATTGAGGGTCCCCCTGGGTAATCAGGGGGACTCGACCGGTCACGAATCCGGGCGCAGCCGGTGATCTGCGCTGAAGCGTACCGTCAGGTAGTGGTTTCACCTGAGACCGCAGGACCACGGGTGGCGCGATAATCCGTCCGTACATGCCGAGCGCAGTGACTGCCAGGCCAAAGCAGCCAGGCGCAATACTTCGATCGGAGGTCAACATGGAAGCCCATGAAGGCGACGGCGGATTCGTCTCCCGTCGCACCGTTCTTGCCGGATCTGCAGCATTGCTGGCCAGCGGCGGCGTTGGATCCGGAATCACGGCACTTGCCGCGGCGCCCGAGACTCCGGTGAGCGCGCCCCCGTTGCCCTGGAAATGGGTGAAGCTCGATCCGCTCGAAGCGGGACGGCGAGCGTATCGCTACTACAAGGAGAAAGGCGGCTGCGGATCGGCCAGCTACCTCTCGCTGCTCAGCCTGTTGAAAGAGAAAGTCGGCCACCCGTGGACGACGATGCCGGACATGCTGATGGTGCACGCCGCAGCAGGCTTCGGCGGCCACGGGACGCTGTGTGGCGCGCTTGCCGGGGCGTCCGTGATCATCAACATGGTCACTTACGGCGAGAAGCGCGATGAATACCTGCAGAACAATGCAATCGTGGATCGCTTGTTCTGGTGGTACGCGGAACAGGATTTTCCGACCGAGCGGTTCGACGACCTCTCACCGTTGCCAAAGCAGATCAAGGTAAAGGCCATGTCTCCGCTGTGCCATACCTCAGTGTCCAAGTGGTCGCTTGCCGCCGGTGTAAAAGACCTGCATGACCAGGCGAAGATCGAACGCTGTGCCAAGGTGGCCGGCGAGGTCGTCTACATCGTGACGACGGCGCTGAATGAATTCTTCGATGGTAAGTGGGTCGCACCGGTTTGGAACCCGTCGCCGGAGATACAGCACTGCATCAAGTGCCACGGGCCGGATACCCCGACGCAGAAGGCACGAAAATGGAATCAGCAAGGGCACATGGAGTGCTTGATGTGCCATGCGGACCATACGGCCTGATCGAATAGATGCGCAGCGGGTCCCGGCATGGCCCTGCCAATGCTCAGCGCTGCGTGAGGCGGGGGCTATAGCTCGAGTATGAAACGAGCCCGCCATGGGCGGGCTCGCCTCGTTGCCTGATGGGGATCAGGCGGTCGTCAGAACTTCCAGACGAAGCTGGCGGACATCAAGTCGGCGTCGGCTTCTTCGATCTTGAACCACTGCCACTCAGCGACGACACTGATGTTGTCGGTGATGTTGTAACCCGCGCCGAGACCCCACGAGAGGTCCGAACCGCTCGAGTTCTCTTCCTGGCCGCTGTTGCCCGTTAGATCGATGTCGGCGTCCCAGAAGTAGTAACCAACCTTGCCGAACAGGTCAAAATTCTGATTCACCGGCCAGTTGCCCTTGAGCGAGGCATTGATGCCAGTCGAGTCGACGCCAAAGTTGTTGTCGCCGACGGTGCCGCCATCGATGTATTCGACTTCTCCTCCGACATACGGGTTGTACATCCAACCACCGAGAAGCTTGAAGCTGGTGTCGGATTCGTCGAAGTTGCCTTCGTCCACGCCGAACAGGCCGATGCCCGCGCCGACATAGAAGCCGCCCTCGTCAGTCGCCATGGCAGCAGGGGAAGCCGCCAGAAGGGCCGTCGCCATCGCTGCATAGATAGGTTTCATGATCACTCCGGTTGAGATGAGGACGGTCGCCTGCCTGAATCCCGCATGGAGATTCGCGCTGACGTAGTGTCCGGATGGCTTGCATGATACCAATTGCTGCGGCGCAGCACCAGTCGCGCCTCTACAACGGCGCTCTGGAGGCGCAGAAGCAACGTCTGCACGGGAGTCACCCGCGCCACGCGCTCCAGCATGCCGTCGCCAGACCGTCACTTCGACGGAGGTGGCCCACTCGGCACGTAAACGACAGCGTCGCCCTGATAGGCGCGCGTGTACCAATTTGAGCCGCACTGGTAAAAGTTGGCCCCGTTCGACACCGTAATTTTGGCTTCACACGGGAGCGTCGCCAAGGCTGTGACGTTGGTGACATTCGTGACGTTCGTGACAGTGGTCGTCTCGTGGTAATCGTCATTTACCGCGGTAGCGACCACTGCGACGGTCGCGCCGACCACCATCACTTCGGCCAAGTCGTTGTTGTAGTAGTACCCGTGGTCATCCCAATCCTCGGCGTAATCCTGACGATCCTCGCGGGCGTCGTTGGAATGCTCCTGCCAATCCTCCCGCGCCTCATCGCGATTGCCCTGCCTCTCGCCCTGGTTCTCCTGGCTTGCACCCTGGCGCTCGGCCGTAGAGCCTTGCTGCCGCGCGGACGGAGCGGACCCCGTTGTCGGACGACTCGTTGCGGTTGTCGACCGCTGAGCCGGGGCCGCCTGCCGGTCGGACGTCTGGGGCGAACGCTGCGGCGCGGAGCGCGACGACATTCCGCCGCTCGCTGCGGGACTGCTGCGCGACATACCGCCGCCGCGACCACCGCCGCCTCTGCCGGCGGCATCCACGTCTGACCAGCCCGCCATCACCAGCCCTGAGGCGCAGGCGATTGCAATGAGAATTCCCCGGATTCCAGGACGGCTGCTCATGGCTTCTCTCCAGTTGCCCCTGCGCGCACAGCGGCAGGCGCTCGCGGTGCGAGGTACATGATCCGCTCGGCGCCAGGCGGAGGAACGAACGCGAATGTCGCGGCATCCATTTTCGACCTCATGCTCCAGTCCGAAAGATCGGCGCGGAACTGCGGTTCGCCCGGAGCATTCTTGTAGGTGACGACGACCCTGCGCGGCAGCGGCTCGGCGCCCTTGGCAATCCAGATTTGCAGGTCAACTTCGGCCGTCCTCACGGCAATGTGTTCGGTGGGGACGTCGAAGAGGCTGGACTCCTCGACGAACGAGACGGACGTGGCGCGTTTTTCGAGATCTACCGGGAAGCCGGTCGTGAACATGCGCGCCAGCGGCAACGTCGCGCGCAGGTCGCGAACCATGTAGACGAGCGCCTGGTCCAGGTTGCCAGCCTTTTCCACACGGGCGTACACGTTTTCCGCGGGCTTGAAAGCGGTGATCCATCGGCCGTCGAATACCACGGTTCCGCGCTCACCGTCACTGCGTTCGACTTCGACCCGCATCTTGTCCGGGCGCTGCATCTGGATGCGGCGGCGCTCGCCGAATTCGATCCGCTGACCGTCCGCCTGGATCGCGTCGTAGTCGCTGCGCATCGTCACGCTGATTGCGGGTGCGCGCGCCAGGAAATCCGCCATGCGAAGCAGCAGTTCCCGGCTGGAGAGATCCTGGGCCGAAACCTCAGGGGCGGGCGTCGGGGCGGCTTGTGCCGGGGCGACGATCACTGTGACTGTCGATGCCGCGAGCACGGCCATTGCCCGCGCGAATCTGTGTGTGCTTCTGTGGATCATTGCAGCGGCCCCTCACTGGTTGCGGAGATGCTACACCCTGCAGGACGCGACGTTGCGGTTGGCCGGGATGGGCCGAGTACGTCTGGCATCGTGACACCGGCGGCGGCGGCGATGCGCTTGGCATGTGCTCCTTCCAGATGGAGAGGGGCGCACCGTGAGTGGTGCGTCAACCGCCCCCTCATGTGCGGAGCCTAACTCCATGGAGCAAAGTGACAATCCGGGCTTGGAGAACCTGTTGCAGGTATTAGTCGGCAGATGAGCGGAAGCCAGTGACGAAATCGAACCGGCGCACACGGTCTTGCAGGCCGTCAACTCGGTACGACCTGCATTGAAGACTGACTTCGCTGGTCCGCTGTCCGTGGGCGCGCCCTGACTGCCGATGCCTACGCAGCAGCCTGCTGGGCGGGCGCCACCTCGCGCTCGATCCTCCGGGCACTCGTGCGCTCGGCGACACGCAGGTCGTAGATCGTCTGCAAGTTGAACCATGACTGTGCATCGCCGCCGAAGTAGCGCGCCAGACGCATCGCCGTATCGGTCGAAATGCCGCGACGCTTCAGCACAATGTCATTGATACGCGGTGTTGGCACATGCAACGCCTTGGCCAGCGCATTCACACTGAGGCCCAAGAGATTGAGGAAGTCCTCTTTCAGAATCTCGCCGGGGTGAACCGGGCGCATGCCGGCCTTCAGTGCCATGGCTCGTCTGGGAAATGGAGGCTAGGGTCGGAATCGAACCGGCGTACACGGCTTTGCAGGCCGCTGCATGACCACTCTGCCACCTAGCCGCGATGGCCCATTACGTCCTGCCAGAAACGCATAACCCCGGTCGAGCCGGGGTTATGCGGGGATCTGGAGCGGGTAACGAGGCTCGAACTCGTGACCTCGACCTTGGCAAGGTCGCGCTCTACCAACTGAGCTACACCCGCTTGGACTCACAAAAGCGAACTTTCGCGAGCCGCAAATTCTCGCTGCCGAACCCCTGCCTGTCAAGAGATGGTCGTTTTTCGCAATTCCGGCCAGGCGACCTGCAGGTACGAAACCATTGACCAGAGCGTCAGGACTGCCGCGATCACCAGCAGCCCGACGCCGAGATCGTAGATCGGCAGCCCAAACAGGTCGCTGCGATAGACCATGAAACTGAGGCCGACCATCTGCACGATGGTCTTCCACTTGCCGAGCGACGACACCTTGACCTTGGCCCTAGCGCCGAGGTGGGCCATCCACTCCCGCAGCGCGGAGACGGTGATCTCGCGTCCGACAATCACCATCGCAGAAATCACGATCCACGGGTTTTGATCGTGCGCCACCAGCAGGATCAGCGCGATGGCGACCATCAGCTTGTCGGCCACGGGGTCGAGGAACTCGCCGAGCGGCGTGGTGACGCCGAGCTTGCGTGCCAGGTAGCCGTCGATCCAGTCGGTGACCGCCGCGAGGATGAACACGAGGGCCGCCAGGGGATCGCCCAAGGGGCCGCCCCAGTAGAAAAGCGCGACGAACAGCGGCACCGCGATGATGCGACCGAGCGTCAGCGTGTTCGGGAGTGACTGCAGGTTCAAGCAAGCGACTCGGTCAGGCCCCAGGATTCATTCGTTCGAAAATTTCTGCGGCCAGCTGCCGGCTGATCCCGTGCACCCTGGCCAGGTCTTCCACCGACGCCTGCCGGATGCCCTGCAGTCCGCCGAAGGCCTTCAGCAATTCCCGGCGGCGCTTGGGCCCCAACCCGGGAATCTCCTCGAGCCACGATTCGCGCCTGCTGCGATCACGCGATTGCCGGTGACCGGTGATCGCGAACCGATGGGCTTCGTCCCGCACGCGCTGGATCAGGCGCAAGGCCGGCGAGTCGTCTGCAAGTATAAGCGCCGTGTCCTGCCCGGGAAAGAACAGGCGTTCCTGCCCCACCCTGCGGTCCGACCCTTTCGCGACACTGACGACGGCAAGATCCGTGACGCCGACTCGCGCGAGTGCGGCCATCGCAGCGTGCAGTTGTCCGAGGCCACCGTCGATCAGCAGCAGGTCGGGCATCGGCGCCTCGCCGCGCATCACGCGCGCAAAGCGGCGCTCGACGGCCTGCTCGATGCCGGCGTAATCGTCCCCTGGCGTAATGTCGCGCAGGTTGAAACGGCGATAGTCACTCTTCAGCGGACCTTCGGGGCCGAGTACCACGCATGACGCGACCGCGGACTCCCCCATCGAATGACTGACGTCGAAGCACTCGATTCGCTGGGGCGTCTTGCCGAGGCTGAGTTCGCGTCCAACGGCCTCGAGCTGGTCCGTGACCGTGGCGCGGCTCGACGCCCGCATCTTCAGGCCGAGCGCCGCGTTGTTGCGGGCCATCTCGATCCAGCGCGCGCGGGTGCCACGGACGTTGGTGCGAACCTTCACCGCGTGCCCCGCCTTCTGTGCCAGCGCCTGCTCCAGTGCCTCGGCGCCTTCCACCTGCCGCGACAGCACGATCTCGGACGGTGCCTCACGCGCGAGGTAGTACTGCGCCAGGAAGCCCGCCAGCATTTCGGCTTCGTCGCCCAGGCCGCCCTTGGGGAAGTAGTTCGAGCTACCGAGGTTGCGGCCACCGCGCACGAACACCACCGAGACGCAGAACTCGCCGCCTTCCTGCGCAATACCCACGGCATCGATGTCGTGCCCCGACATCCGTGTCATCACCTGCGTCGCCTGGATCTGCTTCAGCATCTGGATCTGGTCGCGCAGGCGCGCCGCCTGCTCATACGCCAGCTTGGCAGCGGCCTCTTCCATGCGGCGACCGAGGTCCTCGATCACCTCGACGTTGCGGCCGTCGAGCACCTTGACGGCGTCTGCAACGTCGAGCACGTACTGCTCCGGCGTGACCAGGCCCACGCAGGGCCCGCTGCAACGTTGGATCTGGTACTGCAGGCACGGACGCGAGCGGTTCGCGAAGAAGGTGTCCTCGCACGGGCGCAGCCGGAACAGTTTCTGCAGCAGCAACAGCGTCTCTCGAGTCGCGACCGAGTTCGGATAGGGGCCGAAGAACCTCCCGGGCAGCTTCTTGCTGCCGCGAAAGAAGGCGATGCGCGGAAACTCGTGACCGGACACGTGGATAAACGGGAAACTCTTGTCGTCCTTGAGCAGGATGTTGTAGTGCGGCTTGTGCTGCTTGATGAGATTGAACTCGAGCAGCAGCGCCTCGGTCTCCGACGCGGTGACCGTGATCTCGACGCTCGCCACCTGCGCGAGCATTGCCATGGTCTTGTCGGCGTGCACGCGTCCGTGGAAATAGCTGGTGACGCGGTTGCGCAGGTGCCGCGCCTTGCCCACGTAAAGAATCTCGCCGTCCTTGTCGAGCATGCGGTACACGCCCGGCTTGGTCGGGAGCGCGGCGAGGAACGACTGCAGGTCGAAAGGCAAAGGGGTCAGGCGATGGGGGTTGGAGGATAGTCGGAACGGCCGCGCGCGAGCTGCGTCGCTCGTCCAACCACCGCGCGAAACATCTCGGTCGTCAGCCGCCGGGTGTTCGTGTTGTACCGGCTGCAGTGGTACGAGTCGACCAGCGTGAGCTTGCGCGGCAACGCGTGCTCGGCGCCGTGGGCGAACGCGAACGCGGACTGCTTCAAGCCCAGCGCGCGCAGCACGGCGCCATGTGCGATCGCGCCGAGCGCCAGCAGGACCGTGCCCGCCTGCTCGCCGGCGAGTTCGTGCGCGAGGTAGCGATTGCACGTGGCAATCTCGGTCGGCAGCGGCTTGTTGCCCGGCGGCACGCACTTGACCGAGTTCGAAATGCGACAGTCGATCAGGCGCAGGCCATCGTCCGCCGCAATGGACTGCGGCCCGCTCGAAAGGCCGAACGCATACAGCGTCTCGTACAACAGGATGCCGGCGTAGTCGCCGGTGAACGGACGCCCCGTGGCGTTGGCGCCGTGGAAGCCGGGTGCCAGGCCCACGATCAAGAGACGTGCGTCCGGGGCGCCAAACGGTACCACCGGTGCGCAGTGATAGTGCGGGTACTGGCGCTTGCCCTCGGCCAGGAACTCGACGAGCCGCGGGCAGAGGGTGCAGTGCGGGTCAAAGGACGTGTCGGCTGGCGTCGTCATGTCGCGCTGAGCATAGCAGCCGACCCTGGTGTCCTCACCCAAGGACACTCGATAGCTGCAAGCGGCCGATCCCGTGCCTTTCCCCGAGCTTGGAAAGGCAGACACGCGCTCGAGGAAAGGCACGGAATCGACCGCTTGCGCCTCGGTCCCTGAGGGCGCACGTAGCCGGTCGGGTGCCGAGGTGCTCAGCGCCAGGCGGGGTGCGCGCTGCCGGCGGCCAGCAAGAGGCGAAGCGGGATTGGTCTGGCTCGGAGCGCGCTGATGTTGCGTGCGCCGTGCGACCTTTTCCGCTGCGCGGAAAAGGAGCTCAGGCGCGTAACGTCAGGCGTTCGATCCGGGACCTTTCCCAGAGCGCGTGTCTGCCTTTCCAAGCTCGGGGAAAGGTCCCGGATCGAACGCCAAGACCCTCACCCGCGCCCTGCGCGACCTCCCGGCGGGACCGGGAGAGGCGCATCAGCTCAGTGGTGGGCGCCACCCGTGGCGAACTGCTCTTCCTCGGTCGAGCCGTGCATCGCGGTGGTCGAGGAATGATGCTCCTGGATCACGTTGGTGACGTCGTCGAAGTAGCCGGTGCCCACTTCCTGCTGGTGCGACACGAACGTGTAGCCGCGGTCACGCGCCGCGAATTCAGGTTCCTGCACCTTCTCGACGTAGGCAGTCATGCCGCTCTTCACGTATTCCTGCGCCAGGTCGAACATGCCGAACCACATGTTGTGGATGCCGGCGAGCGTGATGAACTGGTACTTGTAGCCCATGGCGCCGAGCTCGCGCTGGAACTTGGCGATGGTCGCGTCGTCGAGGTTCTTCTTCCAGTTGAAGCTCGGTGAGCAGTTGTACGCGAGCAGCTTGCCCGGGAACTGCTTGCGGATCGCCTCGGCGAACTTCTTCGCGAACTCGAGATCCGGCTTGCCGGTTTCGCACCAGACCATGTCGGCGTAAGGCGCGTACGCAAGGCCGCGCGGAGATCGACTGTTCGACGCCCGGCTTCGTGCGATAGAAGCCTTCCGGCGTGCGCTCGCCCGTGCAGAACGGCTTGTCGTTCGGATCCACGTCGCTCGTGAGCAGGTCGGCCGCTTCGGCGTCCGTGCGCGCGAGGATGATCGTCGGCGTACCCATGACATCGGCTGCGAGACGCGCAGCGGTGAGCTTTTGCACCGCTTCCTGCGTCGGCACGAGCACCTTGCCGCCCATGTGGCCGCACTTCTTGACCGAGGCCAGCTGGTCCTCGAAGTGCACGCCGCCGGCACCGGCACGGATCATCGCCTTCATCAGTTCGAACGCGTTCAGCACGCCGCCAAAGCCCGCTTCTGCGTCCGCGACGATCGGCGCGAAATAGTCGACGAAGTCCTTGTGCCCTGCCGTGATGCCCTTCGAGTGCTGGATCTCGTCCGCACGCTTGAACGTCGAATTGATGCGCTCGACCACCTTCGGCACGGAGTCGACCGGGTACAGCGACTGGTCCGGGTACATCGACATGTAGCTGTTGTTGTCGGCGGCGACTTGCCAGCCGGACAGGTAGATCGCCTTGATGCCGGCCTTCACCTGCTGCATCGCCTGGCCGCCGGTCAGGGCGCCGAGGCAGTTCACGTACGGCTCGGTGTTGACCAGCTTCCAGAGCTTCTCCGCGCCGAGACGCGCGAGCGTGTGCTCGACCTGCACGCTGCCACGCAGGCGGACGACGTCCTCGGCAGTGTAGGTGCGGCGAATGCCGGCCCAACGCGGGTCTTTCGCCCAGGAATCTCTCAGTTGTTGAGCGGGATTCGTCATGTCGTCGTCCTCTGGTGGTATTCGTTGCGGCAGACACACCGGACCCCGGCGTCGTGTTGCACCGCACAATGAAGAATAGACGGGCGGTCCAGTCCGGGCAAGCGTGAAATGTCCGCATCCGGGACAATCCCAGGCATGCATCTCGTCCTGTTCAACAAGCCCTTCCAGGTACTGCCGCGATTCACTTCGCCGGACGGTCGCCGTTCGCTTGCGGATTTCCTGGCGCTGCCCGGACTCTACCCGGCCGGTCGGCTCGACTACGACAGCGAAGGCCTGATGCTGCTGACGGATTTCGGTCCCTGGCAGGCTCGCATCAGCCAGCCGGGTTCCCCGCTTGCGAAACGTTACCGGGTGCAGGTCGAAGGCGACCCCACCAACGAGACGCTGGAGCCCTTGCGCCGGGGACTGATGCTGGGAGACGGTCCCACCCGCCCCGCGTCCGCCACGGTCATTCCCGAGCCGGCGGGACTGTGGCCGCGAGATCCACCGATTCGCAGCCGCAAGGCAATCCCCACTGCCTGGATCGAACTCGAACTGAGCGAAGGCCGCAACCGCCAGGTGCGACGGATGACCGCGGCAGTCGGCCTGCCGACGTTGCGACTGATTCGCTGGTCAGTGGGGCCGTGGACGCTGGACGGACTCGCCCCGGGGCAGCGGCGCGAGGTTTCGAGAACTGAGGCCGAGGCGGTGCTGGCGACCGGACGACGTGCCTTACCGGCCGTCAGGCCGAACGGGCAACGGTCGCGATCCGCATCGCGAGCTCGAGGGCCTGCTCGTAATTGAGCCGTGGGTCGACCTGCGACCGGTAGTCCTTGGCGAGGTCGGCATCCGCGAGGCCACGGGCACCGCCGGTGCACTCGGTGACGTCTTCACCCGTGAGCTCGAAGTGCACGCCGCCGAGGTAGCTGCCCATCTCGCGGTGCACCGTGAACGCGGCTTCGAGCTCTGCCAGGATGTTCTCGAAGCGGCGCGTCTTCACGCCCGAGGCCGTCGATTCGGTATTGCCATGCATCGGGTCGCAAACCCACAGCACGGGCACCCCGGTCGCACGGACCGACTCGATCAGGCCGGGCAGTTTCGTCGTGACGTGTTTCGCGCCCATGCGATGGATCAGCACCAGTCGACCTGCTTCCTTGCCCGGATTCAGCGTGTGGCAGAGGCCCTGCACCCACGCAGCATCCATCGTCGGCCCGACCTTCACACCGACCGGGTTTGAGATGCCGCGGCAGTATTCGACATGCGCGCCACCGAGATCGGCCGTGCGCATGCCGATCCACGGCAGGTGCGTCGACAGGTTGTACCAGCGCTCGCTGCGCGGAATGAAGCGCGTCTGCGCCTGTTCGTAGAGCAGGTGCAACGCCTCGTGGCTCGCGTAGAACGGTGCGCGACTCGCTTCGTGCACGCGGCTGCCGCTGATCGCCTCGAAGAAGTCGAGCGAGTCCGCGATCGACGTCGCGATCTGCCGGTACTGGTCCGCAAGCGGTGAGTGCTTGACGAATTCCAGGTCCCAGTACTCAGGGTGGTGCAGGTCCGCAAAGCCGCCGTCGATCAGGGCGCGCACGAAATTGAGCGTCAGCGCCGCACGTTCATACCCACGCAGCAGCAACTCGGGGTCGGGCTCGCGTTCGGCGGCCGTGAAGCCGGGGTGGTTGACCAGATCGCCGCGGTAACACGGCAACGTAACGCCGTCCCGGGTCTCGGTGTCGGTCGAGCGCGGTTTCGCGTACTGGCCCGCAAAGCGCCCCACGCGGATCACCGGCTTCTTCATCCCGTGCAGCAGCACCAGGCTCATCTGCAGCAGGATCTTCAGCTTGCGGGCGATCTGGCCCGAATCGCAGTCGGCGAAGGACTCGGCACAATCCCCGCCCTGCAGCAGGAATCGCTCGCCTCGTTGCGCCTCGGCGATCTGGCGCTTGAGCGCCTCGACTTCCCAGGAAACGACGATCGGCGGCAGCCGCCCCAGGGAATCGACCGCACGGCTAAGCGCGACGGGATCCCGGTACGACGGCTGTTGCTGCGCGGGGCGGGAGGTCCAGCTCGAAGGCGACCATTCGGGGGTCTGGGGAACGGCGTTCATCCCATTGATCCTACCGGGAAACTTTGCAACGCAAAAGAAACCGGATGTACGCCGCGACCGGGTTTCGTCAGAATCGCGCCCCTCAAAACAGATTCGCGCCCGCGACTGGCCCCCTGGCCGGCGCAGAGGCGCCACCAGGAGTTCTTGACGATGCAGAAGGTACTCATTCTCGGGGCCGGCAAGATCGGCGCCCTCATCTCCGGCTTCCTCGCGGAATGCCGGGACTACGAAGTCCACGTGGCCGACGTCAATGGCAATGCCGCCAACTCGGTGGTCGCGGCCCACGGCCTGCCGAACCTGCACGCCTACGAACTCGACGCCGCGAACCCGGCGCTGCTCGAAGCCCACCTGCGCGAGCACCCGGCCGACACGATCATTTCGAGCCTGCCCTTCTACTGCAACGTGAAGGTGGCCGAGATCGCCCGCAAGGTGAACGCACACTACTTCGACCTGACCGAAGACGTTGCCGTGACGCGCTCGGTGCGCAAGCTCGCCGAGGGCTCGTCGCGCGCGTTCGTGCCGCAATGCGGGCTGGCGCCGGGCTTCATCAGCATCGCGGCCAACGCGCTGATCCAGCACTTCGACGAGATCCGCAGCGTCAAGCTGCGCGTCGGCGCCCTGCCGCAGCATCCGAACAACGCGCTGAAGTACTCGCTGACCTGGTCGACCGACGGCCTGATCAACGAGTACGGCAACCCGTGTGAAGCGCTGGTCGACGGCCGCGCGGTCGAGGTCGCGCCGCTCGAAGGCCTCGAGGAAATCGAGATCGACGGCATGATCTATGAAGCCTTCAACACGTCGGGCGGCCTCGGCTCACTGGCCGAGACTTATGGCGCCCAGGCGCAGACGATGGACTACAAGACCATCCGCTACCCGGGGCACTGCGCGCAGATGCGCCTGCTCATGAACGACCTCAAGCTCAACTTCGACCGCGCCACACTGAAGCGCGTGCTCGAGAACGCCGTGCCGCAGACCCTGCAGGACGTCGTGATCGTCTACGTCGCGGTGGCGGGACGGCAGCACGGCGAACTGCGGGAAGAAAACTACGTAGCCAAGATCTATCCGCAGGTGATCGCGGGCCGGCTGTGGTCGGCGATCCAGGTCACGACGGCCGCCGGCATCTGCGCCGTGGTCGACCTGGTGATGCAGAGCGCGGGGCGTTACCGCGGCTTCGTGCGCCAGGAGGACTTTGCCCTGGTGGACGTTCTCAGCAACCGCTTCGGCAAGCACTACTCCGACGGTGGTGGCAAGGAAATCTCCTCGCGCATGATCGTGGCCGGCACCGCTGGCCAGCAGCGTGTCGCCGGGGGTGCCCGATGACCGCCGCACTGCTGCAAAGGCTCGGCCTGGCGCACGTCAACGCAGGCACCTGGTCGGGCGCCGGCGGCTGGCTCGACGATGCCTCGGCCAAGGTCATCGAGTCGATCAACCCGACGACGGGTGAAGTGATCGCGCGTGTCCGCTCCACGACGCCAGCGCAGTATGAGCAGCTGCTGGCCTCGGCCACAGCGGCCGCCAAGGCCTGGCGTTCAGTGCCGGCGCCGAAGCGCGGCGAAGCCGTGCGACTGATGGGCGAGGAATTGCGCAAGTACAAGTCGGAACTTGGCAGTCTCGTCTCGCTCGAGATGGGCAAGATCAAGCCCGAGGGTGACGGCGAAGTGCAGGAGATGATCGACATCGCGGACTTCGCGGTCGGCCAGTCACGCATGCTGTACGGCCTGCAGATGCATTCCGAACGTCCCAATCACCGGATGTTCGAGCAATGGCATCCGCTCGGCGTGGTCGGCGTGATCAGCGCGTTCAACTTCCCGGTCGCCGTGTGGGCTTGGAATGCGTTCCTCGCGGCCATCTGCGGCAACGTCACCGTGTGGAAGCCTTCGCCCAAGACGGCACTGTGTGCGGTTGCGATCCAGCACCTGTGCAACCGCGTGCTCGAACGCAATGGCCTGCCGCCGATCTTCCAGCTCTTCATCGACGAAGGCACCGAGCTTGCGATCCGCTTCGTCGAAGACCGGCGCGTCGACCTCGTGTCGTTCACCGGCTCGACCGCCGTCGGCCGTGACGTCGGCCAGCGCGTCGCGAAGCGCCTCGGCAAGTGCCTGCTCGAACTCGGCGGCAACAACGCGATCATCGTCGACGAGTTCGCGAACCTCGACCTCGTCGTGCCCGCGATCGTCTTCGGTGCCGTGGGCACCGCCGGCCAGCGTTGCACGACGACGCGCCGGGTCTTCGTGCACGAAGCGCAGATGGCCGAACTCGAACGCCGGCTGACGGGCGCCTACAAGCAGGTTCGCATCGGCGATCCGCTCGCACAGGGCACGTTGATGGGTCCGCTGATCGATGCCGGTTCGGTCGCCCGTTTCGAATCCGCAGTTTCGCAGGCCGTCGCGAGCGGCGGCAGGCTGATCTGCGGCGGCAAGCGCCTCGACCGTCCAGGGTTCTTCGTCGAACCGGCGATCGTCGTCGCGCGTGGCGACTGGGAGATCGTCAAGACCGAGACGTTCGGCCCGGTGCTCTACCTGGTCCCGTTCAAGACGCTCGACGAAGCCATCGAGGCGCAGAACGCCGTGGCACATGGTTTGTCGTCGTCGATCTTCACGGACCGGCTGCAGCACGCCGAACGCTTCCTGTCGCCGGCCGGCTCGGACTGCGGCATCGCCAACGTCAACATCGGCACGTCCGGTGCAGAAATCGGCGGTGCGTTCGGCGGCGAGAAGGATACGGGTGGCGGACGCGAATCGGGTTCGGACTCGTGGAAGGCCTACATGCGTCGGCAGACCTGCACGGTCAACTGGGGTGCGGACCTGCCCCTCGCGCAGGGCATCAACTTCGACGTTTCGGGGAAATAGGGGACGCTCACCTATTTCCGACGGGCGCTAGCGGCCTGGGCGCTTCGGCGCCAGGTCGCTGTAGACACTGCGGACGAAAGCATCCGGCGTGACCAGGGCGCCGGGGTGCCCGAACCGGGCGTCGAACTCGGCGGTGGGCTTCGCGGCGAGGACATCCTCGACACCCAACCCCTGCTCCACCGCTTCACGCACCTTGCGCCCGACGGCGACGAGCATGTCGCGGTAGGCCGCCAGTTCCGCTCGGTTCGAAACCGGACCGTGCCCGGGAACGACGACCGTCCGGGCATTCGAGCGCGCGAGCGAGGCTTCGATGGCGGCCACCGTGCCGGCCAGCGATCCGCCCGAGTCGACGTCGATGTCGGGGTACTGTCCGCCCCAATAGATGTCGCCGAGTGCGACGACGTCCGCATCGTTCCAGCGCACGACGATGTCGGCCGACGTGTGCGCGTCGGCGACGTGGACCATGTCGAGCCGATCGCCGTTCAGGTGCAGGGCCAGCGCCTCGTTGGTCGTGATCACCGGGTGTGCCATCGCGATGTCGCCAGTGCCGCCGGGCGCAACAGGACCGCGGCCACCGCGCTCACGCAAGGGCTCGCGGCCGATGACGATCGCGCCCTTGCGGGCGAAGGCTTCATTGCCACCCGCGTGGTCTGCGTGAACGTTCGTGTTGATGACGAACCTGACCGGCGCCGTGGAGATGCGCGAGACGGCGTCGACCACGGCCGCAGAGGCCGTCGCCAGACCCGTGTCCACGAGCACGACGCCGTCCTCGCCGGACCAGACCACGATGTTGCCACCGACACCCGTGATCACGTTCAGGCCGGTGCGCACGTTCTGCACGCGCAGCTCGGCACTTGGATCAGGTGCTTTGGCTTGCATGGGCGCGGCACTCTGTGCCTGCAGTAACCCTGGCGCGTAGAACAGCGCGCACGCCGTCATTGCCATGGCGAAGTACCTGATCCCGCTGCAACCTGACGTCATTCGTGCGCTCTCCTCGCACGAGTATAGTCGGTTACGCTCAGCGCTGACTTGCTCCACGCGTGGTGCCCACTGCGGCCAGGCCGGAACTTTCCCGCAGGGCCAACTTCAGCTGCTCATCGAGTCGCCGGGCCGACACCGGCAGCAGGGTGTGCAGGTCCTGCGCAAACAGCGAGAGCCGGAACTCCTCGACCATCCACCGCAGGCGCTCGCGTTCGGCGCCAGGCAGGTCCAGGTCGGCGGCGAGCCGCAGGCGCCTTGCCTCCCGCTCGTAGGGCTCGACCTGCGACTGCAACTTGCGGTCCCGTTCGACGTCGCCGCGCGCGCGCTCCAGCCGACGCGCGATCGCCCGCACGTACTTCGGCAACTGCGTCCACCAGCCGTCCGGCGTGTCGCGCACCCAGCCTGGCGCCAGCAGCTCGGCCAGCTGGTCGTTGACGCTGGTCCGCACCGGCGCGAAGGGCGCGCCATTCGACTGGCTCATCTGCGCCCGCACGTCCCTCAGCGCGAGCAGCACGGCCTTCACGATCCGGACGATGTCACCCGCGCGATCAATCACGTCCGACCGTCCCCGCTCTACCTGCGCCTCGAACTGGGCTCGAGTGCGCGGTAACTCCCTGGTTGGGCCAAGCACGGCGTCGGCCACGGCGCGGTCGGCAATTTCGCCGAGCAACTCCTTGCCGAATCCCGCCCCTGCCAGCAGCAGCGTGAACTCACGGTCCGACGCCCAATGCCGGCGCGCCAATTCGTGCTGTTGTGGCAGCGCCAGCGCCGCCAGGCGCACGATGCCGGCTCTCGACGCACGCCGAGCACCGCCTTCGGTCGTGAACAGGTGCAGTCGCACGCTCGCACCCTCGTCCTGGATGCCGGGATAGGCCCGCAGTTGCAGGCGGCCGCTGCGAACCGTGGTCTCGACGGGCCAGGTCGCAAAATCCCACTGCCGCACGCCGACGCGCTCCCACGCGAAATCCGGAGCGGCTTCGGCAAACGTCGAACCGCCGGACGTCGCCCGCAACTCGTCGCGCAATGCCGCGAGATCGCGACTGGTCTTGAGCAGCGTCCCTGCCCCATCGAGTACTCGCAGATTGATGCTGAGCCAGGGCGGCAAGGCCACGGCGGCCACCTGCCCGGCTTCGATGCGGATGCCTGCTGCCTGGGTCGCGAAGGCTGCGACGTGCGCGAACAGCGAGCCCGTGCCGAACGCCGGCAGCTGGGCGAGCAGCCGGTCCGCGGTGTCGGGAATCGGCACGATCTCGCGCCGCACTTCCTTGGGCAGGCCACGCAGCAGTGCGATCACTTTTTCACGCAACCAACCCGGAATCAGCCATTCGAGTCGCTGTGCATCCACTGCCCGCAAGAGCGGTAGCGGCACGTCGAGCGTGACGCCATCGCCGGGGTCAGTCGCATCGAACCGGTAATGCAGCTGCAGGGGATTGCCGTGGACATCGAGTGACAGCGGGTAGTCGTTCGCGTGCACGAGCGGCAGCGGCTGTGCCAGGAACACCTGCTCCGCCGCATCGAGCCGGTGCGGCTTCGCCCGTTCTTCGGTACGCCACCATTTGTCGAAAGCGCGCGTCGAGGCTACCGTCGGTGGAATGCGCTCGAGGTAGAAACGCACCAGCGCGTCTTCGCCGGCCAGCAGGTCCCGTCGACGCAGGCACGATTCGACCCGTTCGAGCCGTGCTCGCAGGGCTGTGTTGCGATCGAGGAAGGCGAACGGCATCGAGGGCTGGCGACGGACGAGCGCCTCCTCCACGAACATCCGCTGGGCTGCCGCTGGGTCGACCGACGCAAAGCTGACACGCCGGCCGCTGCTGAGCACCCGGCCATAGAGCGAGACCGTCTCGCGTGCGAACGCCATGCCGCGCTGTCCGTCCCATTCGGCGTCGCCGTAGGTGCGCTTGACGAGGTGCGCGCCGGCAGATTCGATCCACGAGGGTTGCACCTGGGCCACCATCCGCGCATAGAGCCGGTGCGTTTCGACCAGGCTTGCCGCGACGATCCAGTGCGGTGAACGCTTGGCGAGCGGGGTGCCGGGCGCGATGACGAATCGCGTGTCCCGCGCACCGAGGTAACTGCGGGCTGCGTCGAGCACGCCGATGCCGCCGAGGAATCCCGTCAGCAATGCCTGGTGCAGGACAGCCGTGCTTGCTGGCGGCCGGTCGCGGCTCTCGTGCGTCAGTGCACGCGACATGTCCTCGAGCTGCTCGCGCAGGTCGCCCCATTCCCGCATGCGCAGGAAAGACAGGAAGTGCTCGCGGCACCAGTGACGCAGCACGCGGTTGCCGCCGGCCGCGGGTTCGCGGGACGCTCGCCAGAGATTGAGCACCCCGACGAAGTCCGAGCGCTCGTCGGCGAACAACGCATGCTTGGCGTCGGCGGCGTCCGTCTTGTCGGACGGTCGTTCGCGCGGGTCCTGGATGCTCAGGAACGAGACGATCGTGAGCGCTTCGTCCATGCAGCCCGTGCGTCCGGCCTCGACCAGGACGCGCGCCAGTCGAGGGTCGACCGGCAACGCGGCCATCTGGCGCCCGAGGCGCGTGATCCGTCGATCCCCATCGACGGCGCCGAGCTCCTGCAGCAGGCGGTAACCGTCGTTGAGCAGGCGCGCGTCCGGCGCGTCCAGGAACGGAAAGTCCTGCGGACTGCCGAGCGCGAGCGCGGCCATCTGCAGGATGAGGCTGGCCAGGTTGGTCCGCAGCAGTTCCGGTTCCGTATAGCGGGGCCGCGCGACGAAGTCGTCCTCCGCGTACAACCGGATGCAGATGCCCTCGCCCTCGCGCCCGCAACGACCCCGGCGCTGATCGGCGCTCGCCTGCGACACGGGCTCGATCGGCAGGCGCTGGAACTTCGCGCGTGGACTGTAGCGACTGATGCGCGCGAGCCCGGCGTCGATGACGAAACGCACGCCGGGAATCGTCAGCGACGTCTCGGCGACATTGGTCGCGAGCACGACGCGACGGCGAGTGTGCCCGGCGAACACCTTGTCCTGGTCCGGACCGGTGAGTCGCCCGTACAACGGCAGCACGTCCCAGTCCACGCGGCTGCGTACGAGCAGGTCGCGGGTCTCGAGAATCTGCTTCTCACCCGGCAGGAAAACGAGTGCGTCGCCACGCAGTCCGCGCGCGTCCCGCTCCAGTTCCTCGAGCGCATCGCGCACGGCCTCGGGCAGAGGCGGCGCGGCTTCGTCTTCCTCGGCGAGCGGTCGATACCGCACCTCGACGGGGTAGCTCTGGCCTTCGACGTCGATGATCGGTGCACCGCCGAAGAATTCCGCGAAGCGCTGAGTCTCGATCGTCGCTGACGTCACCACCAGGCGCAAGTCAGGACGCTGCGGCAACAGGCGGTGGCAGACCCCGAGCAGGAAGTCGACGTTGAGGTTGCGCTCGTGGGCCTCGTCGATGATCAGCGTGTCGTAGCGCAACAGCAGCGGGTCGCCTTCCAGTTCGCGCAGCAGCAAGCCGTCCGTCATCAACTTGACCAGGGTGCGCGGGCTGGTACGGTCGACGAAGCGCACCTGGTAACCGACAAGGTCACCGACGGCGGAGCCGAGTTCCGCGCTGACCCGGGTGGCGAGCGCCTGCGCCGCGATCCGCCGCGGTTGGGTGTGACCGATCAGGCCAGCGGCACCGCGCCCCATCTCCAGGCAGATCTTCGGCAACTGCGTGCTCTTGCCGCTGCCGGTCGCGCCGCTGACGATGACAACCTGGTGCGACTCGATCGCGAGCCGGATGTCGTCGCGCCGTGCATGCACCGGCAGGCTTTCGTCGTAGACGATCGGCGGTACGGAGGCGCGTCGCGCCGCGACGAGTTCGGCGGAAGCACGGGCCTGGGTCTCCAGTCGCGCCACTTCGCGCGGATCGGCCGCCGCGGGCTTGCGCGCCAGGCGCTCCAGCGTCGACTGCAGCCGACGCCGATCGCGCAACAGGCAATCCGGGAGCAGGTCACGCAGTGCCGCGAGACGCGCCGCGATGGGATCGGGTGCGCTCACGGCGATTCAGCCGAGCTCCCGCTTGGCGCGAACCCACAGCGCTTCGAGTCGCTCCATGCCGACGTCAGCGGGGGCCTGGCCCTCCGCCGCGAGGTGTGCCTCGACCTGGCGGAAACGTCGTTCGAACTTGGCGTTGGCGTCACGCAACGCGGCTTCGGCATCGATGTCCAGGTGCCGCGCCGCCTGCGACAATGCGAACAGCAGGTCGCCGAGTTCCTCGTGCGCACGGGCGCGATCGCCGCGGTCGACTTCGTCCTGCAACTCGCCGAGTTCTTCGCGAACCTTGGCGATGACACCCGCCGCATCGTCCCAGTCGAAACCGACCTTGGCCGCGCGCGAACCGAGCTTGGTGGCACGGATCAGCGCCGGCAGGCCGAGCGTCACGCCATCCAGCGCGCCGGTGCCCTGCCCCTTGGACGCGCGCTCGGCGCGCTTGTGCTGTTCCCAGGCCAGTGACTGCGCTGCGGCACTTTCGATCCTGGCATCGGCAAAGACGTGCGGGTGGCGACGCTCGAGCTTGTCGGCAATGCCCGCCGCGACGGCGTCGAAGTCGAACAGCCCGAGTTCCTCGGCGATGCGAGACTGGAACACGACTTGGAACAGGACGTCCCCCAGCTCGTCGCGCACGGCCTCGGGTTCGCCGCGAGCGATCGCGTCAGCCAGTTCGTACGCTTCCTCGATCGTGTGCGGCGCGATCGACGCCCAGTCCTGCTCGCGGTCCCACGGGCAGCCCTGTGCCGGGTCACGCAGCCGGACCATGATCTCGCGCAGCCGGTCGATGTCGCTCATGCCTTACCCGCGCGCAGCATCCGCGCGAACGTGATGAGCATGCTGGCCGTGGCGCCCCAGATGTGGCGGCCCTCAAAGGGGATTTCGTGCGTGAGGATCGTGTGTCCCGCGACGAGTCGATCTCGCGGTCGATGGTTGCGCACGTCGAGCACGAAATCGAGTGGCACCTCGAAGACATCCTCGACCTCGGTCTCGTCAAGGTGCAGGTCGAAACCAGGCTGCACGAAGCCGACCGCGGGAGTGACGCGGAATCCGGAGATCACGAGGTGGTCCTGCAGGTAGCCTGCGCGCGTGACGAACCGCGGCAGCAGGCCGATCTCTTCCTGCGCTTCGCGCAAGGCGGCTTCCCACGGGCCCGCATCGACGGGCTCGATGCGGCCGCCCGGAAAACTGACCTGGCCCGGATGGTTCTTGAGGTGCGATGCACGCTGCGTCAGCAACACCTGCAGCCCGGACGGGCGTTCGACCAGCGGCACGAGCACGGCGGCACGCGCCGGATCGGCCGGCAGCAACTTGCGCAGCAGGTCGATCTGTTCGGCCGTGAACTGCGCGGCGTATGGAAACTCCGGGTCGCGGCCTGGCAGCGTATCCCGCAACAGCGTTTCGATACGCGCTCGCAACGGCAGGGCTTCGATGCGGCCAGGAACCGTCAACCTAGCCTTCTCCCTTGCCCGGCCCGCCGCGTTCGCCGCCACGCGTGAGCGTCGCCGGATCGAGCAGCTTGGCGAGTCGCTGCTCGCCGAGGTCCGTCATCTCCGTAGCCACCTCGAGGATCGGCCGACCTTCGGCGTAGGCCTTTTTCGCGATCGCAGCCGCCTTGTCGTAACCGATCACGGGATTGAGCGCCGTGACCAACATCGGGTTGCGGCTCAACGCAAGCGACATCTGCCGCAAGTTCACGGCGAAGCCGGCGATCGTGCTGCGCGCGAGCGTGCGGGAGGCCCCGGCGAGCATCTCGATGCTCTGCAACAGGTTGTAGGCAATGACCGGCAGCATCACGTTGAGCTGGAAATTGCCCGACTGACCCGCGATGCCGATCGTCGCGTCGTTGCCCATCACCTGGGCCGCCACCATCGTGACCGCTTCCGGCACGACGGGATTGACCTTGCCCGGCATGATGCTGCTGCCCGGCTGCAGCGCGGGCAACGAGATTTCCCCGAGCCCCGCGAGCGGGCCGCTGTTCATCCAGCGCAAGTCGTTGGAAATCTTCATCAGCGCGACCGCGAGCGTGCGCAGGTGACCCGACAATTCGACCGCCGTGTCCTGCGACGCAAGCGCGGCGAAGAAGTCGCGCGCCGGGCGCAAGTCCAGACCGGTTTCCTGCGACAGCAAAGCCGCCACCTTCGGTGCAAACTGCGGATTGGCATTGATGCCTGTGCCCACGGCCGTGCCGCCCTGCGCCAGCGCATGCAGGCGCGGACGGCAACCCTGCAGTCGCGTCACGGCGTCCTCGAGCTGGGTCCGCCAGGCACCCATCTCCTGCCCGAGCGTGACCGGCATCGCATCCATCAAGTGCGTGCGACCGGTCTTTACGGTTTCGCCTACGTCCGCCGCCTTGCGCGAGATCGTCTCGATCAGCTCCTTGAGTGCGGGCAGCAACGATTCGGACAGCGCGAGCGCGGCTCCGAGGTGAATCACCGTCGGGATCACGTCGTTGCTGCTCTGCCCGCGATTGACGTGATCGTTCGCATGGACGGGCACGGTCGAACCACCGGCGTATTCGGTCGCGAGTCGCGCGATGACCTCGTTGGCGTTCATGTTGCTGCTGGTGCCCGAACCCGTCTGGAAGACGTCGATCGGGAAGTGGGCGTCGTGGCGACCCGCCGCCACCTCCAGGGCCGCACGCTGGATGGCGAAAGCCCGGACCCGGTCGAGATCGCCGAGTTCCAGGTTGGCCCCCGCCGCGGCCCATTTGACGAGCCCGAGGGCGCGGATGAAGCCGCGCGGCAGGGCGAGGCCGCTGATCGGGAAATTCTGGATGGCGCGCTGCGTCTGGGCGCCCCACAGTGCCCCGGCGGGCACGCGGGTTTCACCCATGCTGTCGCGCTCGACGCGGTAGTTGGTGTCGGCCATGGTGAGCTCCGGGGAACCGCGCAGGCACCCTGGGTGGGCCGTGCGGTATCATCCGGGATCGTAGCACCTCCCGGATGACCGCATGAGTCTCACCCCGCTGACCGCGCTTTCCCCGGTGGATGGCCGCTACGCTGCGCGTTGCGCCGATCTGCGGGAAATCTTCAGCGAGCAGGGCCTCATTCACGCCCGCGTCCGCGTCGAGATTGCGTGGCTGCACGCGCTGGCCGGCGAACGTCACATCACGGAACTCCGCGGAATCACCCCGGCCGACCTCGCCGTGGCCCAGCAGGTCGTCGATGATTTCGGTCCGGAGGACGCGGCGACGGTCAAGAAATTCGAGCGCGAGACCAACCACGACGTCAAGGCCGTCGAGTACCTGGTGAAACAGAAACTCGGCGCACACCCGGCCTGGCAGGCACGCCTCGAGTTCGTGCATTTCGCCTGCACGTCCGAGGACATCAACAACCTGTCCTATGGGTTGATGTGCAAGGAAGCCCGGGCCAAGGTGCTGCTGCCGCACATCGACGCGTTGCTCGGCGCCCTGCGCTCGATGGCGCACCTGCACGCCGACGACGCGATGATGTCGCGCACGCACGGCCAGGCCGCCACACCGACGACACTCGGCAAGGAAGTGGCCGTGTTCGTCCGTCGCCTGCGCCAGGCGCGCGATACGTTTGCGGCGGTGCCGATCCGCGGCAAGGCGAACGGCGCCGTCGGCAACTACAACGCGCACGTGGCGGCGTACCCGGAGGTGGACTGGCCGCTGCTCAGCCAGCGCCTGGTCGAGTCGCTCGGGCTCGAGTGGAACGCGTACACGACGCAGATCGAACCGCACGACTGGACCGCCGAATACTGCGATGCCCTCGCCCGCTGCAACTCGATCCTCACGGACGTCTGTCGCGACTTCTGGGGTTACGTGTCGCTTGGCTACTTCAAGCAGAAGGTCGTCGCGGGCGAAGTCGGCTCGTCGACGATGCCGCACAAGGTCAACCCGATCGATTTCGAGAATGGCGAAGGCAACTTCGGCCTGGCCAATGCACTGTTGCGTTTCCTGGCCGAGAAGTTGCCGATCTCGCGCTGGCAGCGCGACCTGACCGACTCCACCGTGCAGCGCAACCTGGGCGTGGCGCTGGCGCACTCGGACATCGCCATCCAGTCGGTCTCCCGCGGCCTCGCCCGCGTCGAGATCGACCGTGCGCGCCTCGCGGACGACCTGGCGGCGAATTGGGAACTGCTCGCCGAACCGATCCAGACCGTGATGCGACGTTACGCGGTGCCCGAAGCCTACGAACAACTGAAGGCGCTGACACGAGGGCGCCACATCGACGGGCCCGCCGTGGCGAAATTCATCGACGGGCTGCCGATCCCGCCGGCGGAGAAAGTGCGACTCAAGGCGCTGACGCCGGCGACATACATCGGTCTCGCTGCGCGACTCGCCCGCGAGATCTGAGCTTGGCCCGGCTGCGTTTGACATAAAGCGGCAGCGGCAGGCTGGCATGTCCCCGGATCACGCTCAGGATTACGTCGTGCGACTGGCCACGTGGGAGCACGACCGCGTGCACATCCAGCACGTGCGGCGAACTGTTTTCATCGAAGAACAGCAGATCGCGGAACGGGACGAATGGGACGACCTGGACCCCGTCATCGACCATGTCCTCGCTTTCGAGCGACCGGCTTCCACAAAACGTGACGCGGTTGGCACTGGACGCCTGGAGCCCACCGGTAAGATTGGCCGCGTCGCAGTACTGCCGCAGTACCGTGGCACAGGGGCTGGCATCGCCGTCATGCATCGCCTCCTGGATCTCGCCGTCGAGCGCGGATTCCATGAGGTGTACCTGAATGCGCAGCTGTCAGCCACTGGATTTTACGAGCGGTTGGGTTTCCGGGCCGATGGCCCGGAGTTCGACGAGGTCGGAATACCGCACCAGCGCATGCGCCGGGCGGTCGGGAAGCGGGATGGAACATCGGCCAGACACGACGGGGACGCGCAGCATCCTCTCGAACCTTGACGAGTACCGCGCTGCGGTCGCTGAGATCGCGACCCGCGCCAATCGCACGCTTTCCATCTACACGACCGACCTCGAGCCGCTGATCTACGATCACGACCTGTTCCTCGAGCCGGTCAAGCGCCTGGTGCTGGCCCGCAGCCATGCGCGCCTGCGCGTGCTGATCTCGAATCCCGGTCGCGTGTCGCGCGAAGGCAACCGCTTCATGATGATGGCGCGCCGCCTGACCAGCTACATCGACCTGCGCAACGTCGCTCCTGAATTCCGCAGCAATCCCTGTTCGTTCATCGTCGCTGACGACAAGGCCATTGCGTTCCGGCAGCAGGCGTCGACCTGGGATGGCATCGTCGAATTCAACGACGTCTCCATCGTCAAGCGTTACCTCGCCTACTTCGACGAAGTCTGGGCCGGCAGCCTGATCCAGCCCGAACTGCGGGCGACGGCCGTCGACTTCTGACGCCGCGCAGTGCCGGTCAGTGCCGCTGCCCTGCAGGCGCTTCCCCGCCAGCCTGAAGTCAAACTGCCGCAAGCAGGCTCGCTATAATGACCGCCATGGTATGGAAGCCTGACGTCACCGTAGCCGCCGTCGTCGAACGCGATGGCAAGTTCCTGTTCGTCGAAGAGCGCGCGAGCGGTCGGGTGGTGCTGAACCAACCTGCCGGTCACCTCGAGCGCGACGAGACCTTGCTGCACGCTGTGGCACGCGAAACGCTGGAAGAGACCGGCTGGACCTTCGTCCCACGCGAGATCGTCGGCATCTACCTCTGGCAGCCCGAACACGTCGCCAAGACGTTCCTGCGCGTCGCGTTCTGCGGCCTGCTGGAAGGTCACGACCCGTCGCGTCCCCTCGATCACGGCATCCTGCGCACCCGCTGGCTCGACCGCGAGCAACTCACGGCGGCGCAGGCGCGCCATCGCAGCCCGCTGGTGGCGCGGTGTGTCGATGATTACCTCGCTGGCGCGCGGTATCCGCTCGAACTCCTGACGCACCTGATGCGCAGCGTCGACGCCGACACGGACAGTACGACGTCGATCGCCGCGAGCGGCTGAGCCGCGCACCCCTGCCTGGCGTGGAAAGGGCAGACGCGCGCTGGTAGCAGGCGTCCGACCCGCGCCCTCTCCCTGGCATGCAAAGGGCAGACACGCGCTGGTAGCCGGCGTTCGACCCGGGATGTCCTGTCGCGCTTGGAAAGGCAGACACGCGCGCGCCAGGACAGTCCCGGATCGAACGCCCGGCTGCACGAGCCTCCGCATCTTCCCCCACTCAATTGAATACAGAGGCGCTGTTTGGCGAGCGGTCGATCCGGGACCTTCCCCCGAGCGCGTGTCTGCCTTTCCAAGCTCGGGGGAAGGTCCCGGATCGACCGCTCGAAGCCAGCGCGTATCTGCCTTCCGATCTCGGCGGATCTGCGTGGCAGAGGGAGCAGGACAGGTAAGATTCGAGGCATGCCGTCCCCCCGCGTCGTGCTCGCGCTCTCCGGCGGCGTCGATTCCGCCGTCTCCGCCGTGCTGCTGCAGCGCGCGGGCTATGACGTGCACGCGCTCTTCATGCGCAACTGGGACGAAGACGAGGACGGCTATTGCACGGCTGCCGCCGACCTGCAGGACGCACGCCGCGTCTGCGACGACCTCGGCTATTCCGCTGCACACGGTGACCTTCGCTGCGGAATACCGTGACCGCGTCTTCCAGCATTTTCTCGACGAGCTGGCAGCGGGCCGCACGCCCAACCCCGACGTCGCCTGCAACCGCGAGATCAAGTTCGGCGTCTGCTACGAGCACGCGATGCGCCTCGGCGCAGACTTGTTCGCAACCGGACACTACGCGCGCATGCACGATGGCCGGTTGTTGCGCGGCCTCGATGCCGGCAAGGATCAGACGTACTTCCTGCACACCGTGCCCGGCGCCTTGCTGGCACGAACCCTGTTCCCCATCGGCGAGTTGCCAAAGGACGAAGTCCGCAAGCTCGCTCACGAACGGGCGCTGCCCGTGCACGACAAGCGCGACAGCACCGGCATCTGCTTCATCGGCGAGCGCCCGTTCGCCGAGTTCCTCGCGCACTACCTGCCCGCGCAGCCCGGCCCGATCGAAACGCCCGAGGGCCGCCGGGTCGGCACCCATCGCGGCCTCATGTACTACACGCTGGGACAACGCCAGGGCCTCGAGGTCGGTGGCGTGCGGGGCGCGGCTGAACGGCCGTGGTACGTTGCGGCGAAGGACCTGGGCCGCAACACGCTCGTGGTCGTGCAGCAGCACGACCACCCGCTGCTGCTATGCACCGAGTTCGTCACCGAACCTGCGCACTGGATCGCCGGCGCAGCGCCAGCCGGGCAGTTCCGCTGCGCCGTGAAGACCCGCTATCGGCAGGCGGACCAGGCCTGCGAGGTCAGGATCCTGCCGGACGGACGCTGCCGGGTGCGCACCGATGTGGCGCAGCGCGCGGTCACGCCCGGGCAATCGGCCGTTTTCTACCAAGGCGACGAATGCCTCGGTGGCGCAGTGATTGCGGACATTGCCGCCATGGCGCTCGAGGTCGAATCCGAGAGGGCTTCCGGGCTATAATTCCGCGGTTAACCGCAGCGTTTTCCGCCCCGGAGGTTCCATGAGAGACAGCTTCAAGACCCGCACGACGCTTGCCGTCGGCAACCAGTCGTACGAGATTCACAGCCTCCCGGCGCTGCAGGGCCACGACCTCGCCCGCCTGCCGTTTTCGCTCAAGATCCTGCTCGAGAACCTGCTGCGATTCGAAGACGGCGTCAACGTCACGCAGAAGGACATCGAGGCGCTGCTCAAGTGGGACGCCAAGGCGGCCCCGAGCCATGAAATCGCCTTCACGCCTGCGCGCGTGATCATGCAGGACTTCACCGGCGTGCCGGCCATCGTCGACCTCGCCGCCATGCGCGAAGCGATGATCCGCCTCGGCGGCAACCCGCAGGAAATCAACCCGCTCGCCCCGGCCGAACTGGTCATCGACCACTCGGTGCAGGTGGACAACTACGGCACCGCCGATTCGCTCGCCAAGAACAACGCCACCGAGTTCGGCCGCAACGTCGAACGCTATTCGTTCCTGCGCTGGGGCCAGACGGCGTTCAGCAACTTCAAGGTCGTGCCGCCGAACACCGGCATCGTGCACCAGGTCAACGTCGAACACCTTGCACGCGTCGTCTTCGCCGAAGACAAGAACGGCGTGAAGCGCGCGTTCCCGGACACGCTGGTCGGCACCGACTCGCACACGACGATGGTGAACGGCCTCGGCGTGCTGGGCTGGGGCGTCGGCGGCATCGAGGCCGAGGCCGCGATGCTCGGCCAGCCGGTCACGATGCTGATCCCGCAGGTCATCGGCTTCCGCCTGAAGGGCGCGCTGCCCGCCGGCACGACGGCCACCGACCTCGTCCTCACCATCACCGAAATGCTGCGCAAGAAAGGCGTGGTCGACAAGTTCGTCGAGTTCTTCGGCGACGGCCTCGCCGCACTGCCGCTCGCGGACCGCGCGACCATCGCCAACATGGCGCCGGAGTTCGGCAGCACCTGCGGCATCTTCCCGATCGACGAGGAAACGATCCGCTACCTCGAACTCACGGGTCGCCCCGCTGAGCAGATCGCGCTGGTCGAGGCCTATGCCAGGGCCCAGGGCATGTGGCGCACGAACGGCATGCGCGAAGCCGACTACACCGACGTGCTCGAACTCGACCTCGCGACGGTCGAGCCCAGCCTCGCCGGCCCGAAGCGCCCGCAGGATCGCGTCCCACTGCGCACGTCCAAGGCCATCTACCGCGGCGCACTCGCCAAGATGGTCGAAGAGCGCACGCAGAAGAACCCGACGGCGACCGGCAAGGCGCCCGTCACCTCCGGCGGCAAGACGTTCGAACTGACCGACGGCGCGGTGATGATCGCTGCGATCACCAGCTGCACCAACACGTCGAATCCCGCGGTGCTGATCGGCGCTGGCCTGCTCGCGCGCAAGGCGCGTCAACGTGGCCTGGTCTCGAAGCCCTGGGTGAAGACGAGTCTCGCCCCGGGCTCGCGCGTCGTGACGGATTACCTGACGAAGGCCGGCCTGCTGCCGGATCTCGAGAGCGTCGGCTTCTACGTCGTGGGTTACGGCTGCACCACCTGCATCGGCAACTCGGGCCCGCTGAAGCCCGAAATTTCCGACGGCATCAAGGCTGGTGACGTCGTCACCACCTCGGTGCTCTCCGGCAACCGCAACTTCGAAGGCCGCGTGCACCCGGAAGTGAAGATGAACTTCCTCGCGTCGCCGCCGCTGGTGGTGGCCTACGCGCTCGCCGGCACGATGGACATCGACCTCAACAACGAACCGATCGGCACCGGCACCGACGGCAACCCGGTTTTCCTGAAGGACATCTGGCCGTCCGCGCGTGAAATCCAGGAATCGATGGCTGCAAACATCAACTCGGCGATGTTCAAGAAAGGCTATGCGAGCGCCTTCGCCGGCGACGAGAACTGGAATGCGCTGAAGGTCCCGGAGGGCGAGATCTACAAGTGGGAGCCGACCTCGACTTACGTGCGCAATCCGCCGTACTTCGAGGGCATGACGATGACGCCGGGCTCGGTCACCGACATTCGCGGCGCACGCGTGCTCGCGCTGCTCGGCGACTCGGTCACGACCGACCACATCTCGCCGGCCGGCAACATCGCCCGGACCAGCGCCGCCGCCAAGTACCTCATGGCACAGGGCGTGCAGCCCGCCGACTTCAACCAGTACGGCGCGCGCCGCGGCAATCACGAAGTGATGATGCGCGGCACGTTCGCCAACATCCGCCTGCGCAACCTGCTGTTGCCGGGCACGGAAGGCGGCATCTCGGTGCACGTGCCGACCGGCGAGCAGATGTCGATCTACGACACGGCCATGAAGTACAAGGCGGAAGGCACGCCATTGGTCGTGATCGCCGGCAAGGAATACGGCACGGGTTCGTCGCGCGACTGGGCGGCCAAGGGGACGATGCTGCTCGGCGTCAAGGCCGTGATCGCGGAAAGCTTCGAGCGCATCCACCGCTCCAACCTGATCGGCATGGGCGTGCTGCCCCTGCAGTTCAAGGACGGCGAGAACGCACAGTCGCTCGGACTCACCGGCAAGGAAAGCTATGAGATCTTCGGCCTCAACGGCGGTGCCGCGAAGGTCGTGAGCGTCGTGGCGACGCCGGCCACGGGCGCGCCGGTCAAGTTCGAAGCACGCGTGCGCATCGACACGCCGAAGGAGCGCGACTACTTCCAGCATGGCGGCATCCTGCAGTACGTGATCCGGCAGCTGGCGTCGCAGGGCAAAGCGGCCTGAGGAAGGGGTTGGAGGGGTTAGGGGTTAGTCGGAAGTGTCGACTATCCCCACGCCCCTGCTCTCCGCCGCCGCTGCCGCTCCGAGCCTCACGACACGTCTGCGTGCTCACGGGCGCGGGCATTTCTGCCGAAAGCGGCGTGCCGACCTTTCGCGACGCGCAGACCGGACTCTGGGCAAGGTACCGGCCCGAAGACCTGGCGACACCCGAGGCCTTCGCGCGCGATCCGCAAGCGCATCTGGGAATGGTACGAATGGCGGCGCGAACTCGTGCGCCGGGTGGAACCGAACGCCGGCCACCGCGCGCTCGTGCGAACTGGCCGATCGGGTGCCGCGCCTGACGCTGGTCACGCAGAACGTCGACGGCCTGCACCAGCGTGCAGGCAGCACGGGCGTCATCGAATACCACGGCAACCTCCTGCGCGACCGCTGCTCCGTGGAAGGCACGCTTGCGGGGCGCGCCTCCCTTTCGCTGTCGGGCCTGCCGGAATGCGCGCGGTGCGGCGAGTTGCTGCGGCCCGACGTCGTCTGGTTCGGCGAAGCGATCCCGCGACAGGCGCTGTTCGAGGCGGATGCGGCCGTGGCCGACTGCGACGTGTTCCTGTCGATCGGCACCGCAGCGGTCGTCTACCCGGCGGCGGGGCTCGCCGAAAGCGCGCGCCGTCGCGGCGCGAAAGTGATCGAGATCAACACTGAATCCACGGCACTCACGCCTCTCGCCGACGTGACACTCTGTGGCCCTTCGGGTGTCGTGTTGCCGCAGGTGCTACAAGCACTGCGCGGCTGACTGGTCGAGCACCGTGGTGCACTTGCTCGCGCCGCCGACACGCGGGGCGACGCACGGGATGCGGTTCTGTTCCTGTTCCGGCGAGCGTGTCTGCCTTTCCGCTCGCCGGAACAGGAACAGAGCCGCGTCGTCGTGTGGTCGCTCCTAGCGAGCCAACAACGCGAGTCCAACGAGCACGAACACTCCAACGAACAGCGTCTCACCAACGATGACCGCGACCGGACGCCAGCCGACGCGCGCGAGGTCGCCGAGCGAGGTCTTGGTGCCCAGTGCCGCGATGGCGAGCACGAGGCACCAGCGCGATGCCTCCTGCAGCCCGGTTGCCGCGGACGCCGGCAGCCAGCCCAGCGAATTCACCAGCACCAGGCCGGCAAAGCCGACGAGGAACAACGGCAGCAGTGGCGGCCGGTCCTCACCCGGCACGACGGCGGCGCCACGGCGCTGCAGCGCGAACGAGATGACGAGCACCACCGGCAACAGCATCGCGACGCGGAACAGCTTGACGATGGTGGCCGTGTCGCCCGCCGTCGTCGAGACGCTGTAGCCGGCACCCACCACCTGTGCCACGTCGTGGATGGTGGCGCCAAGGAAGATACCGGTGGTGTGCGCATCGAAACCGAGCGCCGCGGCCAGCACCGGGTAGAGGATCATCGCGATCGTCGACAAGGCGGTGACGGCGACGACCGTCATGATCGTGTCGCGCTCGTGATCGGGCCCGCGCGGCAGCACCGAGGCGATCGCGAGCGCAGCCGAAGCGCCGCAGATCGCGACGGAACCGCCCGTCAGCAGGCCGAAATTGCGTGCCAGGCCCGCGCTGCGTGCGAGCACGGTGCCGCAGAGAATCGTGCACAGCACCGCGCCCGCCGTGAGCACGAGCGCGCCGCCGCCGAGGGACTGGATCTGGCCGAACGTGATGCGCGCGCCGAGCAGCGCGACGCCCAGGCGCAGGATCGAACGCGACGCGAAATCGATGCCAGGCTGGCAGCGCTCGTCGCGGGAAAGGAAATTGACGGTGATGCCCAGCAGCAGCGCGAAGAGCATGACAGGCGTGGCGTAATGCTCGGCCAGCCAGGACGCGGCGAGGGCCACCATTCCGGCGATGACGAGTCCGGGAACCAGGCTGCGGAAATCGGGCATGGGCTCCCTGGACGCTGGGTTGGATCCTCCCCCCCGAGGACGGGCGCCATGTTAAAACCTCCCCGACCGAACCGCGCAGACTTTCCGAGGTCTCAATCCGGATGCGACGCACCAATCCCAGCCAGCAACCCCTGCCCTCCGAAATCACCCCTCCCGATCGGTATTTCAATCGGCGCGAGGTCATCGCGGCGCTTGCCGCTGCCGGCGCGGTGGGCGCGGGATTGCCCCGGGACGCTGCGGCTGTCCCACTCAAGTACGCCAAGAATCCTCGACTGAGCCTCAAGGACGCGCCGAATTCCTTTGAAGATATAACCACTTACAACAACTTCTACGAATTTGGCACAGATAAGTCGGACCCCGCGCGGAATTCCGGAAAGTTCAAGCCGCAACCCTGGTCGGTCGCCATCAGTGGTGAATGTGCCAAGCCGGGCACGTACACACTGGAAGACATCCTGAAGCCCCACGCACTCGAGGAGCGCATCTACCGGCTGCGCTGTGTCGAGGCCTGGTCCATGGTGATTCCATGGGTCGGATTTTCACTGGGCGACTTGCTGCAGCGTTTCGAACCGACTTCGAAGGCCAGGTACGTAGCATTCAAGACCGTGCTGCGGCCGAATGAGATGCCGGGACAGCGCTTCCCGGTGCTCGACTGGCCCTACGTCGAAGGCCTGCGCATCGACGAAGCGATGCATCCGCTCGCGCTGGTCGCGGTGGGCCTCTACGGCCAGTCCCTGCCCAACCAGAACGGCGCACCGCTGCGACTGGTGGTGCCATGGAAGTACGGCTTCAAGGGCATCAAGTCGATCGTCGAGATCCGCTTTACCGAGCGCCAGCCCCCGACTTCATGGAACCTCTCCGCACCGCAGGAGTACGGCTTCTTCGCCAACGTGAACCCCAGCGTGGACCATCCGCGCTGGAGCCAGGCGCAGGAACGGCGCATCGGTGGCAGCCTGTTTGCCTCGAAGCAGGCGACGCTGCCGTTCAACGGCTACGCCGACCAGGTCGCCGCCCTCTACAAGGGGATGGACCTGCGCAAGTTCTATTGAGCTGCCGAGCGTGATATCCCAGGCCCGCCCGGCCCCGCAGCGCTTCCGGGCCGACAAACCCTTCGTCTTCCTGTTGTGCTCGCTGCCGCTGCTGTGGCTGACGCTGCGCGCGTTCGGTGTCTCGGGCTTGTCACTGGGCCCGAATCCGGTGGAAGCATTGCTGCACGCGCTGGGGCTCTGGGGGTTGCGCCTGCTGCTGTTGACGCTTTGCATCCGTCCAGCCGCCGTCACGTTGCGCCAGCCCCGGTTGATGCGACTGCGACGCATGGTTGGGTTGTTTGCCTTCGCCTACCTGGTCCTGCACTTCCTCACGTGGCTGGTGCTCGATCGCGGACTCGACTTGAGCGGTGTCGCGGCGGACATCGTAAAACGTCCGTTCATCACCGTGGGTTTTGCGGCCCTGCTGTTGCTGATCCCGCTGGCCGTCACATCGACGGATCGATGGATGCGCCGCCTGGGCCGACGGTGGCATTCGCTGCACAAGCTGGTCTACGTCGCTGCCCTGCTCGGCTCCGTGCATTTCCTGTGGCAGGTGAAGGCCGACTGGCGCGAGCCGGCCTTGTACATCGCCGTCTACGTGGCGTTGATGTTCTGGCGCTGGCGGAAGCGCCAAGGTGCTCGGCCAGGATCGTCGACCACCCGCGAGTCGGCCTGAGTGTCACTGACGATTGCGGTCAGAAGCTTAGCATCACGTCGGTTGTAAACACCCAGCCATTGCCACCGACGATGAACGGCGAAGCCGTGTTGCCCACGGGCGACCTGTCCAGGTACAGGAACTGGGTATTGAACCTCAGCTCGCGGCGCTTGAAGGGAAACCAGTTCGCGCCAATGCTCACGTCCCACGGATCGCCGTACTGGCCATTGATTTGCGAACCGGCAACGTAGGCCTGCAGTGTCTTCGGCAACAGCATCGCTGAACCCTGCAACTGGAACCCGTCATCGACGAAACTGTTGCGGGGCAGCGGACCGGTGGCGCGGAAATCGTCGACCGTGCGCCAGTAATACTCTCCGTCCAGCGAGAAGCCGCGGTACTTGAACCCGGCGTTCACGGCCGCCATCTGGTAGGTGGCCTTGTTGATCTGCGTCCCGGTCCCGAACGGATCGGTCTGGAAGATCAACGTGCCATCCGACAGCCGGATCTGGCTGTTCCAGAAATCGTTCACCCCCGGCTGGCTCTGGGCGTCCTCGCGGCTGTGCGTGAAGTTCGCGCCCACCAGCGTGGCGAGCTCAGTGTGATGTTCGAAGTCGCCAAATCCTTCGCCGGGACCGTACTCGCCGGTGGTCGGCATCCACCAGAGCGCGCCCGAATACGCGTTCAAGCCACTGTCGAGCTTCCCTGCGTCCACGCCAAGCTGGCTCAGGTTATTCCCGACCATGACCCGGTACCTGAGACCATCGGCGACCTCGCCCCAGGCCCAGATGCCGGTGGTGTACGACGCGCGGAAGAATTCATCGGCGATCGTCCGGTGATCCACCTTGAGCCAGTTCGGAAAAGTGTAGTTGGTGGTACGGGTGCTCGGCAGGCCACCGATGCCCCCGGCCAGGCTGAAGGCATCGTTGAAGCGGTAGCTCAGGTTGCCAGCCACGACGACCTGCGCGCCCTGCCCCTGGCTGGTGTTGGAGGTCCAGGTATAGAACTGGTAGCGGAAATTGGGATCGAATAGCCAGCCCTTGAAGAAAAGCATGACTTTCTGCAGCTGCAGGTCATCGCGAATATCGAGTTCCTTGGTCCTGCCAAAGGCGTCCGTGTAACTGTCGTCCAGCATCCTCTGGTTGAGGTAACGGAGGTAGGTGAACGCGCTGAAGTCCACTTCGCCCTGGCTCGTTCTCGCCAGCACGACGCCCTTGCCACCCTCGTAGGTTCCCCAAGCCGATTCGAGTGGCTTGCGGTCAGACATCACCTCAGGGTCCGCGGCGACTGGTGCTGCTGCATCCGCAACGATTGTCGTCTGCGGGTTCGCAAGGGTTGCCGCAGGCACAGCCGGAGCCGGTGCGGGCACGATGGTCGTGGACGCGCCTCCTGCAACGGCGCTCGGCACCTTTGCCTGCGATTCCAGCTCTCGAATGCGTGCATCTCGCTCAAGCAGTTGCTGCTCGAGCTGATTCTGGCGTTGCTCCAGGGCCTGGAGCCGAGCCTCGACCGAGGACTCCGATGCGTTCGACATCAACGGTGACAGCGCGAGCGCGGCTGCCACTGCGATCCTGACCTGGTTCATGCGCGCAGAGTCCTTGTTCGTCAATTGACGTTCGCCGCTTCCCACGCCCGGACCTTGAGCCGCGCGGTGTCGAAGAGGCGTTCATAAGTTCCGAGTCGAATCATGCGACTGGCCTCGGGTGTCCGCTGTGCCCAGATCGGGTTCCACATGTCGTATACGTGCATCTGCGTCGCCTGGTCGTTCGGCGCCACGTTGTCGGTTCCGAACAGGAAGCGATCAGGACGCCCGTTGCCGGACCAAGCCATGTCTTGATCTCCTGGGACCCGATTGAAGGAAGGCGCCGGGCAGGCACCGCACCCCCGGAAAATGCCGCTTGAACTGGCACGCGGCGGAGATAGTGGTGTCGTCGTCCTGCGTCAAAGACTACAGTCGGCTTCGCATGAAGCAGAACGTTGGATTCACCCGCGTTTCAACACCGCGTGCGCGAACACGCTACCGAGAATGACCGCTAGTCCCAGGTAGAACTGCAATCCGAGCTCGCGTTGCTCACCGAGCAGCAACATGGCCAGGAACACGGCATAGACGGGCTCCAGGCTGACGGCCAGCTGGGCACTGAACGCACTGAGGTTGCGCAGTGCGACGAGCGACAGCGCGAACGGGAACAAGGTGCAGGCCAACGACAGTACGACGAGCAACACCGCGTCGTGCGCCCCAGGCAAAGGCAGGCTCGTTGCATTGCCGCCGAAAACCACTGCCAGCAACGTGAGGAAGGCCGTGCCGGCAGCGAGTTCCAGACCCGTCACGGCCATCGGTTCACCGAGTTCGACATAGCGCTTGTTCAGCGAGCCGAACACGGCCACCAGGAACGCGGACAGCACTCCCACGGCGATGCCGAGGCGCATGCCCTGCGGCGTGCCGCCCACTACCAGCATGACACCCGGAATGGCTGCCACGCCGATCAGCAGTTCGCGAGGATCGAATCGCTTGCGCGTGATCCAGGGCTCGACGACGGACATGATGATCGGCGCCACGCCCATGCACGTGGCGGCGACCGAAGCGTTCGCCAGCTTGATCGCGCCGTAGAACGTGACCCAGTGCAGCGCGACGACGACGCCGATGCCGGCAAAGATCCCGATGGTGCGCAGGCTCATGCGGCGCAGACCGCGCCAGAACGCCGGGATGAACACCAGCGCGGCCACGACCAGGAACATGCGCCACCAGACAAGCGCGAACGCAGGCAGCGTGATCAGCTTGCCGAGGATGGCAGTAAAGCCCCAGATCACCACGCACAGGTGGATCTGCAGCAATGCCTTGCGGGCTGGAAGCATGGTTGGCAGCAGGCGCCGGCTGCGCCGGTCGACCGTGAACTCAGCCCGCCTTGTTCAGGTAACCCTGCACGATCTCGAGCGCCGTGCGGTCGCTCGGCGGCAGTTCGACGTCCGTCGTGCCGATCGGCGTCGTGCGCTCACCCCAGCGCACGAGGTGCGCGCACCACGTGAGTCCCGCGCCAAACCCCGGCAGCAGCAGCAGGCTGTTCGGCTTCACCCGGCCCTCTTCGATGGCCTCGACCAGCGCGACGGCGACGGTCGCGGCTGACATGTTGCCGTACTTGTGCACGTTGACGAACATGCGATCCACGGGCGCGCCGACGCGTTTCGCGACCGCATCCATGATGCGCAGGTTGGCCTGGTGCGGAATCACGACGTCGACGTCTTCGACCTTGTACCCCTGGGTGGCAAGCACGTCCGAGCAGGCACCCGACATGCCGAGCACGGCCCGCTTGAAGATTTCCTGGCCCTCGAAAATCCACGATGTCTGGCCGTAGTGCCGGCCCTGGTTGACGTAGCGGCCGCCCATGCCCTCGACGACGAGCGTATCGCGCGCGTCACTGTCGCAGCCAAGTTTTTCGCCGAGCAGCCCTTCGACCTTGTCCGTGGCCTCGAGCACGACCGCCGCGCACCCATCGCCGAACAGCACGCACACGCCGCGGTTGTGCCAGTCCATGAACGCAGAGATCAATTCGCCACCGACCACCACCGCGTTCTTGACGACGCCGGTACGGATCAAGGCATTGGCGGTGCTGAGCGCGTACAGGAAACTGGTGCACGCCGTGTTCACGTCATACGCAGCGGCGCGCTTCGCGCCCAACCGCACCTGCAGGCCCGAAGCCTGGTTCGGCACCTGGTCGTCGAAGCTGCACGTGCCGATGACGATGAGTTCGACGTCGGCCGGATCGAGGCCCGCCGCTGCCAGTGCCCGCATGGAGCTGACGTACGCCATCTCCTCGAGTGACACATGGGAGATGCGCCGCTCGCTGATGCCCGTGCGCGAAGTGATCCATTCGTCGTTGGTGTCGAGGAACGTCGCCAGGTCGGCGTTGGTCAGGACATTGGGCGGGAGGCACTTGCCCCAGCCCGTTATGGCAGCGTGAGTCACTGACGTCCCCCAGGGGCTGGTCCGGAATGGTGCGACACTTTACCAGTCCGCGAGCGCTGTGGAATGATCCCGCCAGCCCCATTCCGGGCCGCCCCAGCCAGAGTGACCCGCATGCCCATTGCCCGCATCAACGGCCACGACATGTATTACGAGGTGCTGGGCGCAGGTGATCCGGTGCTGTGCATGGGTGGCTGGGGCACGTTCTGCCACGACAACCACCATCACCTGGCCCGCGGTCTCACCGACCGCTACCAGGTGATCCTGTTCGACTACCGGGGCATCCGGGAGTCTGGCGACGATCTTCGCGTACCCTCGACCATGGAGCTGCACGCCAACGACGCGATCGGCCTGCTCGACCACCTCGGACTGCGCAACGTGCACTTGATGGGACTCGTCGGCATGGGCGCCTGCGTCTGCCAGGAGATCGCCATCCGCCGCCCGGACCTCGCCCGCAGCATGCTCAACATGGGCGCCTGGTGCGAGGTCGATGACTTCCTGCGTGACCAGCTCGAGATGTTCCGCTGGATCCATCGAGACCTCGGGTTCCTGCCGTTTCAGCAGGCGGTCACCCTGCTCTCGTTCGACGCCGAGTACTACAACGCGCACAAGGCGCGCCTGCTCGGTCCATCCGGCGGCTGGAAGGAACTCAACGGCCGTTACGCCGCGCACGCACGGCTGATCGACGCTTGCGTGGCATTCGACTCGAAAGACCGGCTGCGCGAGATCGCCTGCCGCTCGCTGATCATCCATGCTGGCCGGGATGTTGTGACGTCACCGCGCAACACGCTGCCGATCGAACAAGGAATACGAGGGGCGAGGGGTCTCCTGTGGGAGGATGTGGCGCACGTCGTCGCCGGCAAGGAGCAAAAGGTGCGTTTCGCCCAGACCCTGTTCGACTGGCTCGCGGCCAACTGACGCGCGCCCGGTGGCTCGACTTAGGCACTGGATCGTCCTCGCCGCGCTGGCGCTAGGCATCAGCCTGGGCGCCTGGATCGATCATTCCGGCGGCGAGCTCGCGCATTCGATCGCGCACAGCATCGAGGCGATCGGCACGCTCTGGCTCAATGCGCTGCGCATGACGGTTGGACCGCTGGTGTTCTCGATGCTGGTGGCGGCCGTGGCGAGCGTAGCGGATGCCATGGCGACCGGCCGGCTGGCGTCGCGAGCCATTGGCTGGTTCACGTTCCTGTTGCTGGTCGCGGGCACGCTGGCAGTTGTGCTGACGCAAACCCTGCTCGCGGTGTGGCCCGTGGATCGCGCAACCGCCGACGCCTTCATCGCCGGTGCAAGCCAGGGCACTGCAGCCCCGGTCACGAGCATCGGCTGGGCCGAATGGCTGCAGCAACTGCTGCCGCCGAACATCATTGCGGCCGCGGCGGACAACGCGATCCTGGCGCTGGTGGTGTTCGCGATCCTGTTCGGCTTCGCCGCGACGAAGTTGCCGGCGCCACAGCGCAACGCCTTGACGACCTTCTTCGGCGCCATGGCGGAAGCAATGGTGGTCATGGTGCACTGGGTGTTGCTGGTCGCCCCGATCGGAGTGTTCGCGCTGGCGCTCGGCGTCGGCCGCCAGGCGGGACTCGGCGCGGCAGGACTGCTGGTGCAGTACGCAACGACGGTTGCCGCCGTGATCGCGATTGCGACGTTGTTCATCTATGTAGTCGTCGCAGTACGGGGCCGGGTGAGCGTGGGCGCGTTCGCCACGGCCGTCGCACCCGTGCAGGTGGTGGCGGCCAGCACGCAGAGCTCGCTGGCAACGCTGCCTGCCATGATCGAGTGCGCAAGGGAACGGCTGCACGTGTCGCCGCGCATTGCGAGTCTCGTGTTGCCGCTGGCGGTGGCCGTGTTTCGCTACACCAGCCCGCTCGGCAACCTCGGTGTGTGTTTCTTCGTCGCGGCGATGTATGGCATCGAGCCGAACGTGCTGCAGATCATCGGTGCGGTCTTCGTCGCGATCGCTGTCAGCATCGGCTCGGTCGGCCTGCCGGGCCAGGTGTCTTTCATCGCCAGCGTTGCGCCGATCTGTGCGGCGCTCGGCCTGCCGATCGAAGTGCTCGGCATCCTGGTCGCAGTCGAGATCATCCCGGACATCTTCCGCACGATCGGCAACGTCACGGCGGACGTCGCCGTCACGGTGCTGGTCGACGAATCCGAACCAACGCGCGGCTGAAGCTGTCCCTTCGCAATCAGGAAAGGCAGATACGCGCTCGCTGCAGGTGCTCGCTGCAGGCGCTCGACGGCCTGTTCCGCCGAGCTTGGAAAGGCAGGCACGCGCACGCTGCAGGCGGTCGATCCGGGACCTTCCCCCGAGCTTGGAAAGGCAGACACGCGCTCGGGGGAAGGTCCCGGATCAACCGCTGCAGTTGCAGCAGCGGCTCAGCATTTCGTGCACTCGGAAGACGGTACAGAGGACGGTGATGTCAGGCGCTCGATCCGGCCTGTCCTGACGCGCGCGTGTCTGCCTTTCCAAGCGCGGCAGGACAGGCCGGGTCGAGCGCCTGCAACTTTAATCAGGCGGCGCTGAGCCCATCGAGGTACTTCACGACCTCGGCCGTGGTCGTCACATCGGCATACCGGCGGCCGACGTCGGCCAGGTTCGCCTTGTGCGGCCCCTCCTCCGCATCGCCGCAGCATTCCTCCGGCACGAGCACCCGAAAGCCGTATGAGAACGCATCGACGATCGTGGCGCGGACACAGCCACTGGTGGTGCAGCCCGTGACGATCACGGTATCGATCCGCTGCTTGACCAGGAACGTGATCAACGGCGTCTGGAAAAACATCGAAGGCGCGTTCTTGCAGTAGGTGAAATTGCGTGCGTCGTGGATCTTCGGATCCATCGCCGTGCACGGGTCGCCGTAGAAGAAATCGTCCCGGACCGGCTTGACCTTCCAGAACGGCATGTCGGCCAGGCTGCCGTATGCCGTGTAACAGGCCGCAACGGGCACGTCCTTCTCGCGCGCAATCCTGAGCAGGTCGGCCGTGCAATCCCTTGCCGCGTGGATCAACGGCAAGCCACCCAGCGGCCAGCGTGGATCGGTGAATGCCAGCTGGAAGTCGACGACCAGCACCGCCGGGCGCAGCCCGGCACTGAAGCTCGGCGAGCTGTAGCCGACCGTGGTGTACGTGTCGGCTGCCTTGCCGGCCATCTCAGGCCGCCTTTGTCTTCTTCTTGGTGACCCCCGCCGACTTGAGCACTCGCTCCGAGAACCGCGGTTGCTGCGGCGCCTCGAGTCCCGTCTCCGCCTTGCAGCGCTCCTTGAGCGACTCGATCGAAGTGAAGCCGCGGTCGAACAGCGGCACTGGACCCCGCTCGGCGGCGAGCTTCGTACGGAGTTTCGTGGTCGCCGCGACGTCCGCCGTCAGGTCCGTATTGATGACCACGCCGTAATGGCGAGCGCCCTGTGGCGTGACGAGCCCGGCCTGCACGTCGAACACGACCTTTTCGATGTCGCGCTCGAACGGATCGCCGCAACCGCCGCCACCCCAGGTGTCGGCCAGCAGCAGGTCGCCTTCATTGACCTTGACGCGGTCGATCTTCGACGGCAGCAGCTCCTCGGTGCCATCCGCCCGCACCAGTGTCTTCTTGCTGCGAGCACCCGGCAGGCCGCCGTTGACGCCCCACGGATAGGTCAGCCAGCGATCGTCATGGATGGAGATCTCGCCCTGCTCGAGGAATCGATAACCAATGCGCAGGCCGTTGCCGCCACGGTTCTTGCCCGCGCCGCCCGTGTCCGGAATGGTCTCGTAGATGTCGATGCGCAGCGGGAAGTAGCTTTCGAGGAACTCGTTCGGCACGTTGGTGAACGACGGCCACAGCGAGTGCCCGTCCGGCCCGTCGCCGAAGGGCTTGCCCGGGATGCCGCCGAACGTGATCTGGTACAGCTGGTACCACTCGCCCGTCGACTTGTAACCCGAGTACATGAAGTGCGGGCTGTCCGAAAAGCCCGCAGCGCACATGAAGGCCGGATTGCCCTGCCCGAGCAGCCCGCCGAGGATATCGAAAATACGGCCGAGCGCGTGCGTCCGGCACGACAGCGCCGCGGGTTTCAACGGCTTCAGCAGGGTGCCCGGTGGAATGCGGACTTCCATCAGGTCATAGAAGCCGTCGTTGAAGAGGATCTGCGGGTCGAACACCATGATCATGTAGACGCCCGCGAACATCTTGAACATCTCTTCGTTCAACAGGAAGTTGATCGACGAGATTGACTGCGGGTCGGTGCCCGTGAAGTCGAAGATGCACTTGTCGCCTTCGCGCCACATCGTGCACGCGATCTTGTACGGACCCATGTTGAGGCCGTCGTCGCAGATGTAATCCTCGAAGTACTGCTTCTTCTCCGGCACCGTCTGGCGGATGAGCTGGCGCATCGCGCGCTTGTTGCGCTCGAGCATGGCGTCCATCGCCGAATAGAACACGTCGTCACCGAAGCGGGTCGAGATCTCGACGCAGCGGATGGCGGCCGTGCGCAGAGCCGCCACGATCGCATTGAAGTCCGAGAAGTTCCACGTCGGCAGGCGGCAGTTGTGCAGGATCACCTTGAGCAGGTCGTCCTGCAGCTGGCCGCCCTTGATGATCTTGATGGGCGGCACGGACACGCCTTCCTCGTAGATCGTGCGGGCATCGGTGGGCAGCGAGCCCGGCACCTTGCCGCCGACGTCCGTCATGTGCCCGAACATCGCCGACCAGGCGATGATGCGGCCGTCCTTGAACACGGGCATCAGCATGAGCCAGTCGTTCTGGTGGCTGATCGCGCCATTGACCGAGTACGGATCGTTGGTCAGGAAGACGTCGCCTTCCTCGACCGTGCCGTCGTACCCCTGCATGAAGCCCCAGATGAACGAGCCGAACTGGCCGACGACCATCTTGCCGTCGAGGTTCGCAATCATCGGGAATTCATCGTGCTGCTCGCGGATACCCGGCGACATGGCCGTGCGGAACAGCACGGTGTCCATCTCGTAGCGGGCATTGCGCAGGGCGCTTTCGATGATGTCGATAGTGACGGAATCGACCTTCACCTTCTTCATCGGCTTCTTGTTGCGCTGGATGATCGTGGCGGGCATGTGCGTGTCTCCGGAATCGTTGCGGCGGGCGAGCAGTTACCTGGCCTTGCGAGCGGCTTTTTTCAGCTCTCGCTTGACCTTCGAGGGAGCCGCCTTCGGCTTCGCTGCGGCCGCTTTCTTCTTCGGCGCCTGGTAATCGTCGGGGTAGATCAGGATGTTGCCGTAGGCATCCACCTTACCGTGGTGCCGTGGCAGGATCACCGAGGTCGAGTCCATTTCCATCACGATGGCCGGACCTGCGATACGGTTGCCCGCCTTGAGCTGCGCGCGGTCGTAAACCGTCGCGACACAGTCCTTGCCGTCCATGTACGCCTTCTGCCGGCCGACCGCCGCCACGGCCGGGCTGGACCCACCCTTCGCGATGACCTGCCGCTTGATGTTGACGCCCTTCCCCTGCACGACGGCGCGCAGTGCGACGAACTCGTGTTCGAGCGGCAGCGCAAAGGTGAAGAGTCGCGTGTGCTCCGCGTCGAACGGACCTGAGATCGCGGTCAGTCCTTCCTTCTCCAGTCGCTTCACGTCGACATCGACGGTCAGTCGCAAACCCTGACCGTGATAACGCACGTCGACCTGGTAGCCGAACTCCATGTCGGACGCGCTCACCTTCTCGGCTGCCAGGCTCTTGCCCGCGTCGACGGCCAGCGCCTTGAGCTGCTTTGCGATATCCGCCGGGTTCGTCTCCGAGAACTTGCGGATGAAAGTGCGGGACGATTCGTCGCGCACCGCCGTCGTCGCGTCTCCCAGCGCACAGAGCACGCCCGGACCCGGCGGGATGATCGATGGCCACGCACCCAGCAGGCGCGACAGCGCGTTGGCGTGCAGCGGGCCGGCGCCACCGAAGGCGATCAGCGCGTAGTCGCGGGGATCGTGGCCCTGCTCGACCGACACGAGGCGCAGCGCACCGACCATGTTCTCGTTGACGATGTCGTAGATGCCGAGCGCAGCGTCCTTGACACTCTTGCCGAGCGATTTCGCAATCTTTTCGACCGACTTCTGTGCCAGTGCGCGGTCGAGAGCCATGTCGCCACCCAGTCGCTGCTGTTCCGGCAGGTAGCCGAGCACGACGTTCGCGTCGGTGACCGTGGGTTCGGCGCCGCCCTTGCCGTACGCGGCGGGACCCGGATCGGCGCCCGCCGACTGCGGGCCCACCCGCAACGCGCCGGTCAATTCCGGCACGTGCGCGATCGAGCCACCACCGGCACCCACGGTGCGAATGTCCACCGACGAGGCGCGCACCGTGACGTCGCCGACGGTCGTCTCACGGCGCAGCCGTGGCTGGCCGTTCATGATCAGCGCGACGTCCGTCGACGTGCCGCCGACGTCCACCGTGAGCAGGTTCGGGAATCCCGCCTGCACGGCGACCCAGAGCGCGCCCGTGACGCCGCCGGCGGGCCCGGACATCAGCAGGTTGACCGGGAAATCCTCGGCGCTTTTTGCCGACGCGAGACCGCCGTCCGAACGCAGGATGTGCAGCTTGACGCGCTTCGCCTTGGCGTCGAGCTTCGACTGCAGGTTCTTGACATACTTCTGCACGCGCGGTCGCACGTACGAATTGGCGACCGTGGTGACGGTGCGCTCGTACTCCTGCATCTCAGGCACGACTTCCGACGACAGCGAAACCGGGATGCCGGGCAGGACGTCCTGCGCGATTTCCTTGATGCGGCGCTCGTGCTTGTCGTTCGCGAACGCGTTGATCAGCGAGACGGTGAGCGCTTCGATGTTCTTCTCGCCGAGGGCACGGAGTTCGTCGCGCAGCTTCGCCTCGTTCAGGTCGGTGACGACGTCGCCCTTCGAGCCCACGCGCTCATCCGCTTCGATCGTCAGCGCGAGCGGCGCCATCGGCAGCGACTTGTTGTAGATGACCCAGCCGCCGAGGCCGCCGGGCACGAAACTGCGGGCGATCTGCAGCACCTGCCGGTACCCCTTGGTCGTGACGAGACCCACGCGTGCGCCGGTCCCGGTGAGCACCGTGTTGGTCGCAACCGTGGTGCCGTGCATGACGTGGTCGATTTCTTCCGCAGAGATCTGCGCCAGTCCACAGACCCGCTCGATGCCGCGCAGCACGCCCTCCGACTGGTCGTGCGGCGTGGAGGACACCTTGGCCTTCCACGTCTGCCCCGTCTTTTCGTTCACCAGCAGCAGGTCGGTGAAAGTCCCGCCCACGTCGACGCCCAGTCGGTAAGTCATGCAGTCACCTGTTGTGTTCGTGGTCGTCAGGCTGTCGCGTTCGCCAGCCGCGGAAATCCGCCCGCCTTCACCAGCATGCCGGGCACGCTGCGCCCGAGCTGCTCCTGCAGCCACTTGCTGGATTCGATCGCAGCGTCGAGCGAGACGCCGGTCTGGTAACCGGCGCGATGGAGCTGGTAGAGCAGGTCTTCGGTCGCAATGTTGCCGGTGGCCGCCGGCGCGAACGGGCAGCCGCCGATGCCGCCAAGGCTGGCATCGAGCGTGCGCACGCCAGCCTGCAGCGCGGCGAACGCGTTGGCAAAACCGGTGTTGCGGGTATTGTGGAAATGACAGCGCAGCGGAATGCCGGGCACGGCTTCGCGGACCCGCGAAACGATCTCAGTGACCTGCGTTGGAACACCGACGCCGATGGTGTCGGCCAGCGCAATCTCGAACGGCCTCGCCTCAGCCACGCGCCGGGCCACTTCGACCACCCGCTCCACCGCAATTTCGCCCTCGAACGGACAACCAAATGCCGCCGAGACCGTCACCTGGGCCCGTACGCCTGCCTGCTCTGCCGAACGCGCGATGTCGAGCCAGGCCGCGATGGACTCGTCCGTCGACACGCCCTGGTTGCGACGGTTGAACGTGTCGCTGGCGACGACTGCCATGCCGATCTCGTTGCACCCTGCCGCCACCGCCCGCTCGAAACCCTTTCGATTGAGCACCAGGCCGATGAAGTGCACGCCCACAGGCGGCGCGCCGAGCGCCTGCAGCACGGCTTCGGCGTCGGCCATCTGCGGCACCTTCTTCGGATTGACGAAACTGGTGACTTCGACGCGACGCAGGCCAGCCGCGAGCACGCGACGAATGAACTCGATCTTGGCCGCCGTCGGGACGATGCCGGGCTCGCTCTGCAACCCATCGCGGGGACCGACTTCGACGATGTCGACGTGCGTGCTCATGGCGGCTTCCGGTCGCTGCTAAAACATATCTAATGTATATTAATATAACATTTGATCCGGGACTGCACGGCCAAGGTTAAGAACCATGCCCAGCGAATACAAGGTGATCCCATGACCGGTTCTTCCGGCCCGCTTGCCGGGCTGCGCGTCATCGAACTCGGCACCCTGCTCGCGGGTCCCTTCTGCGGCCAGCTGCTGGGCGATTTCGGCGCCGAAGTAATCAAGGTCGAGCCGCCGGGCCAGGGCGACCCGATGCGGGTCTGGGGTCGTGAGAAGGCGCACGGCAAGTCGTTGTGGTGGCCGGTCGTCGCCCGCAACAAGAAAGCCATCACGCTCGACCTGCGCCAGCCCGAAGGCCAGGAGATCCTGAAGTCACTGGTGGCGGAATCGGACTTCCTGCTCGAGAACTTCCGTCCCGGCACCATGGAGAAATGGGGCCTGGGCTGGGCGGAGCTCTCGGCCATCAACCCGAAACTGATCATGATCCGGGTCTCCGGCTTTGGCCAGACGGGCCCGTATTCGCGCCAGGCGGGCTTTGGCGCCATCGGCGAGGCAATGGGCGGCCTGCGGTACGTGGTGGGCGACCCCACCACTCCGCCTTCGCGCATGGGGATTTCGATCGGCGATTCGCTGGCTGCGACATTCGCCTGCATCGGAGCGCTGTCAGCTCTGCATCACCGGCACAAGACAGGTCGCGGCCAGGTCATCGATTCGGCGATCTACGAAGCCGTGCTCAACATGATGGAGTCGCTCGTCACCGAGTACGACAAGGCAGGCTTCATCCGCGAGCGCACCGGCGCCATCCTGCCAAACGTCGCCCCGTCCAATGTCTACAAGACCCAGGATGGCCTGGTGCTGATCGCCGCGAACCAGGACACCGTGTTTTCACGCCTCGCCGCGGCCATGGGTCAGCCGGGCCTTGCCAGCGACCCGCTGTATGCCACGCACAGCGCTCGGGGCGAGAACCAGAAGGAACTCGACGCGCTGGTCGAGCGCTGGACCAGGACGCTCACTACGCGCGGCGTCCTCGACCTGATGGACGAGCACGGCGTGCCGGCGGGCCTGATTTACCGCGCGCCCGAGATGCTCGACGACCCGCATTTCAAGGCGCGCGAAGCCATCGTCACGGTACCGCACCCGGACTTCGGCGACCTGCGCATGCAGAACGTCGCGCCGAAACTGTCGGAGACGCCTGGCAGCGTCCGCTCGCCGAGTCCCGACCTCGGGCAGCATAATGACGAGGTGTTCCTGAAGCTGCTCGGCCTCGCCGCCGAGCAGTACGCCGACCTGAAATCCCGCAAGGTGATCTGACGTCCGATGGCGAGCCTCGAGGACAACTACGCCGGCAGCGGTTTCGGCCACGCCCTGCAGCCGGGTCGCCGGCCTGCACTGATCGTCGTCGACTTCGTCATGGCGTACCTGCAGCCCGGTTCGCCGCTGTATGCGGGCGTCGAAACCACGCGGGACGCTTGCGCCGTCCTGCTGCGGGCTGCACGTGACGCGGGCATTCCCATCCTGCACACCAACGTGCGATTCCAGGCCGGTGGTCGCGACGGCGGCGTCTTTTTTCGCAAGCTGCCGGCCCTCGGCTGCTTTGCCGAAGGCGCCGATCCCGCACTGGCACGGTTCGACCCGGCGCTCGAGCCGACGGCCGGCGAAACCGTGATCACCAAGCAATATGCCAGTGCGTTCTTCGGCACCACACTGGCGTCCACGCTCACGTCCCTGGGTGTCGACACCTTGCTGATCGCCGGGGTCAGCACCAGCGGCTGCATTCGGGCCACCGCGCTCGATGCCTGTCAGCACGGCTTCATTCCGTGGGTGGTCCGCGACGCCGTCGGCGACCGGCATCCGGCGCCCCACGAAGCCAACCTGTTCGACCTGCAGGCCAAATACGCCGAGGTCGTCACCCTGGACACCGCCAGACGCTACCTCTCCGGCCTGCCGGCGCTACAATGCGCGGCACCAGGACCCATAGCCCCGAGAGGCCGATGATGAAGAAAGCGAACGTCGTTATGATGGCTGCCCTTGCTGCAGCCGGGCTCGTCGGCGTAGCCGGCGGCTCGCTGCTCCCCGTTTCGGTCGCGGTTGCCGCCGAAAAGGAAAAGGCCCCACCCAAGCAGAAGCTGAGCCCGGCCGTGCAGAAGCCTCTCGTCGCGGCACAGAACGCCATGACCGCGAAGAACTGGGACGAGGCTCTCGTCCAGATCCAGGCCGCGCAGGCCGTCGAGCCCAAGACGCCCTATGACGCTTTCATGGTCGACGAACTCGGCTGGTACATCTACCTGCAGAAGAAGGACTACGTGAAGTCCGCCGAGACGCTGGAGCGCTCGCTGGCCACGGGCATGGTCTCCGAGGCCGACAAGCCGCAGCGGCTGCGCGCGCTCACGCAGATGAACCTGCAGAACAAGCAGTACGACAAGGCGATCGCGAACGGCACGGAGTACCTGAAGCTCAATCCGAAGGACGAAGAGATTGCCCTCGCGCTGGCCCAGGCCCGCTACCTGTCGAACGATTTCAAGGGCGCCAAGGCAGCCTCCGAACAGCTCGTCGCCTCGAGCCCGAAACCGTCTGAAGACGCCCTGCTGCTGGTGCTGCGCTCCAATTATGAGTTGAAGGACGAGCCCGGCATCCTGCGCGCGCTCGAGGGCCTGGTGCGCTATTACCCGGCGCCGAAGTACTGGGAAGACTTGCTCAATGCACAGCTCTACCGCACCAAGGACGACCGCGGCCTGCGTTCGCTCTACCGCCTGATGAACGACACCGGTACCCTCGACAAGGGTGAAGAATATGCCGAGATGGGCAGCACGCTGGTGACCGGCGGCTTCCCGAACGAAGCCAAGCAGGTCCTCGAGCGCGGCATGGCCAGTAACGTCTTCCAGGCCGACTCGAAGTCGCGTGCCCAGGCGGAACTTGATCGTGCCCGCACCGGCGCGGCGGTGGACGCCAAGGACGTCGGCACCGCTCCGGCGCAGCTGGCGGCCGCCAAGACCGGCACGCAGATGGTCGCCATCGGCAAGCTCTACTTCAGCGCGGGCGATTACGCCAATGCCGTCGATGCGATCCAGAAGGGCCTCGCGAAGGGTGGCGTGGCCGACGCCGACGACGCGCACATGCTCGCAGGCATCGCCAACTCACGCCTCGGCAAGCTGCCCGAATCACGCGCCGCGTTCGAGGCGGTCAAGGCCCCCGCACTGACCGACATCGCACGGCTGTGGCTGTTGAAGCTCGACGCGGCGGCGCCGGCTCCGGCCCCTGCCACGGCCGGCTAACCCGTTCGTTCGATAGTCACCAGGCCCCGCGGGTAACCAGCCAGCGGGGCCTTTTTCTTGGGCGACATTCTTCCTCCGGGCAATCATCGTGGCGACCCTGCAGCAGATCAGTGACTTCATGGCGGAATCGTTTCCGCAGGGCAAGGTGTCGATCGACGCCGTCGACGAAGTCTCTGCCACCGTGCGGCACGCGATCGGGTTGGAGGAATTGCGCCCGGGCGGCACCGTCGCGGGTCCCGTGCTGATGGCCGTGGCGGATGCCGCGCTCTACGTTGCGATTTTCGGTCGGCTCGGCATCGTGCCGCTCGCCGTCACGACCAGCCTGACGGTCAACTTCCTGCGCAAGCCCGAGTCGGGGCGCGATATCGTTGGCGTGTGCAAGCTCATGAAGTCAGGCCGCTCGCTCGCGGTCGGCGAAGTGTGGCTGTACTCGGCGGGCAGCGACGAGCCGGTCGCGCACGCCGTCGGGACATATGCGTTGCCTCGTTGAGCGCGGGCGTCGCCAAAAAGCATACTCGCCGCAATAGCAGGCGGTCGATCCGGTGCCTGAATCACGCGAGCAAATTGGATACGCGCAAGGGTCGCGGACGATTCAGCTTCATTCCTGCCAGAGGGCCACCGTTCAAACGCAGTCGCAACCATCAGGACGCGACATCCTGGGTCGAACGAGGCGGATGCCGCAAGTTTGCAATCTACGTCGCGATGGATATACTTCCAATAAATGTATATCCACGGTGAATGCCATGCAGATCTCGAAATGGGGCAATAGCCTGGCCGTGCGGTTGCCCGCGGCGGTCGTCGAAGCTCTTGGCTTGAAGGAAGGCGAAGAGATCGAACTCCACGTAGCTGGCGCACGCTCGCTCGAGGTGGCGCGCAAGCCCTCGCGCCGGGAGCTTCTGTCGCGCCTGAAAAAGTACCGCGGTCGCCTGCCAGCGGACTTCCACTTTGACCGTCTCGAAGCGAATGAGCATGGCTGAGGCCTTCTTCGACACGAACGTTCTGCTCTATCTCGTGTCGGCGGACCCTGGCAAGGCCGACATCGCGGAGAGCACGATCGCAGGCGGAGGGCACCTGTCGGTACAGGTGCTGAACGAGTTCGTCAGCGTGGCGCGTCGAAAGGCCGGGCTGGACTGGCGCGAGATCGGTGAAGTTCTCGGAACCGTGCGGCAGATGTGCCGCGTGCACTCGCTTACGATCGAGACACACGATGCGGCGCGTGGCCTTGCCCAGAAGCACAGCCTCAGCATCTACGATGCATCTATCGTCGCTTCGGCGCTGCTAGCCGATTGCGACGTGCTTTTTAGCGAGGATATGCAGGATGGCCAGCGCTTCGACCGAGCGCTACAGGTGCGAAACCCGTTCCGAGTCGGCAGATAGCCCGCAAGGAGCGGCCGCTGCTTGTAAGAGCGGGGTCTCGAAGCGGCTGCTTCGGGCCAATCTCCCCGTTGAGTGCCTGCACGCCGACACAATTCGAACATCGCAGATCCCAGGTCAACGTGGATTGGTGACAACGCCATAGAAAAAGGGCACGAACCTGCGTCCGTGCCCTCTTGTTCTCGAACCACTGCGGCGCATTGACGCGCCGGCAGGATCAGCGCGCGGCAGTCTTCCAGAGCTTCGCGATCTCCGCGAACTTCGGGTCCTTGACCGCATCGAACGCCTTCTGCGCACCTGCTTTGTCACCTTTGCGCTTCAGCGCGATGCCCAGCAGCATCTGTGCACTGTCCGCGTCCGAGAGACCACCCTTTGCGATGGCTTTCTGCAGCGCGTTCGCGGCATTCGGGTAGTCACCCGCGCTGAAGTACAGCTCGCCGACCTTTTCGATGTCGTCGCCGGTCTTTGCCGCGGCAAGCGTACCCGCCGCCTTCGGCAGTGCAGCGCGTTCGGCATCACCCTTGCGCTTGGCGGCGTCGAGCGTGCGCTGGGCGCGCGCCATCTCGTCGCCCGTGTACACATTGGCAGCGATGCCTTTCTGCATCACGCGTTCGCCTTCCTGGCCGAAGCCCGCGATGATCAAGGCCTGCGTCATGTCGGTGAACTGGCGAGCCGTCTTGAGCGCACCCACGTCCTCGGCAAGGCGATAGAGGGCCATCAGCGCGTGGTCGTGCTTGGTCGTCTTCAGGTAGCCGTCGAGCACGCGTTCCCACGTGTCGGTCGACGGGTAGTACTTGAGCAGCTGGTCGAGCGCTTTAGCCGTGCCGGCAGAATCGCCAAGCTCGTAATTCGAGCGCAACACGAGCTGCAACAGGTCCTGGCTCGGCGTGCCGCCGCCCTTCAGGACGCGATCCGCCGCGGCGATGGCACCCTTGTAGTCCTTCTGCTGGTAGTACGCGTTGGCGACCAGCAGCTGCATGTCCTTGTCGCCCGGAACGGACTTCAGGTACTGCTGCGCCGTCGACGCGGCCTTGCCGTAACTGCCCGCACGGGCATAGAGCTGGGCCAGGGTCTTGGTGCGAGTCACCTTCTCGCCGGCCGGCATCTGGCCGGATGCGATCTGGCTCTCGAGCACGCGTGCCGCGTCTGCGTTGCGGCCCTGCTGCAGGTACACGTACCACAGCATCTCGTTGATCTTGTACTGGTCGAAGGCGGTCTTGCCGGCGGCACCGTCCGCTTCCTTGATCTTGGCCAGCGCGGCATCCCACTTCTTCTTGGAGATGTTGTCTTGCGCAGCCTTGAGCGGCACGCCGACCTTCTGGCTGACCTTCTGTTGTGCTTCAGCCGTGGCTGGCACGACCAGCAGGGTGCCCGCGACACCGATCCAGCCCGCCATCGCAAGCGCACTGGTGAGAACAAAACTCGCCTTGCTCATCGAAATCCTCACTGGGAGTTCTAGTCCCGCTGACAAGGAAAAAGCCGCCGGAGCTCTTCGCCCCGGCAGCCCCTCTTGATTCAATGCCATCACCGCCGCGAGGCAAGTGACGACAAGCCTGTGTTTACATGAACTGCTCGTTGCCGACGAAGCCGATCTTGAGCAACCCGTTGCGCTGCGCAGCCGCCAACACGCGCGCGACGACGTCGTACGACGCGCGCTTGTTCGGGCGGATGTGCAGCTCGGGCTGCGGATCGATGGCTGCTTCGCGACGGAAATAGCCGTCGAGCGAATCCACCGTCACCGGCGAACCGTTCCAGAGCACCGTGCCGTCGAAGTCGATCTCGAGTTGGATCACCACCGGATCCGCCTGCTGTGCAGCGGGGTTCGGGCGCGGCATGTCGAGTTTCACCGCGTGAGTCATCACTGGAATCGTGATGATGAACATGATGATCAGTACGAGCAGGACGTCGATCAACGGCGTCATGTTCATTTCCATCATCGGCTCGTCTTCGGCGCCGCCACCACCAATACTCATACTCATCTGTTATGACTCCTGCAGCGGCTCAGCGGGCGAGGCCACGATCGGGTTCGGTGATGAAGCCGATCTTCAGGATGTTGGCACGCTGGGCCAGCACCATCACCCGGCCGATGTGCTCGTACGCCGTGGCACGGTCGCCGCGAACGTGGATTTCCGGCTGGGGCTCGAGCACGGCAACCGACTTGAGGCGCTCGAGCAGCGCATCCTGCGTCGGGACCAGCGCCGTATTCCAGTAGACGTTGCCTTCCTGATCAACCGCGATGTTGATGTTTTCCGGCTTCGTCTGCGTGGGAATGTTGGCCGCCTTCGGCAGATCCACTTTCACCGACTGCGTGATCACGGGGACCGTAATCAGAAAGATGATGAGCAAAACCAGCATCACGTCCACGAGTGGCGTGGTGTTGATCTCCGACATCGGCTTCTCGTCGATATCCGAGTCGCCCGACGATACGTTCATGCTCATGGTGAGACCTGTCTCCAGCAGCCAGAGTTGCCAGCGCGCCCGATTACTTCTTGACGCCGCCCGAAATGACCTTGGCGCCCACGCCTTCGATGCGCGAACCGCTGACGATCACCTGTTCGAGGTCGCTCGCGAAGAGCTTGACCCGCTCCATGATCTGCTTGTTGCGGCCGAGCAGGAAGTTGTAGCCGAGCACCGCCGGCACTGCGACTGCCAGGCCGATGGCCGTCATGATCAGGGCTTCGCCGACCGGACCCGCCACCTTGTCGATCGAGGCCTGGCCCGCGATGCCGATGCCCACGAGTGCGTGGTAGATGCCCAGCACGGTGCCGAACAGGCCAATGAACGGCGCCGTCGAACCGGTGGTTGCCAGGAACGGCAGCTGCGTCGACAGGGCGCTGTTGATGCGGGCCGTGGCACGGGCGAGCACGTTGTCGATCCACTCGTGCAGCGGGACCTGCTGCGTGAGCCGCTCGTCGTGGTGTTCGGCGGCGTCGATGGCTTCGGCGGCCATGCCCTTGAAGATGTTGCCCTTGCCGGACAGCTTGTTCAGGCCGGTCTTGATGTTGTCCGCGGCCCAGAAATTCTTTTCGGCCTCGTGCGCCTGCGCCAGCAGACGGCGCTGTTCCCACCACTTGGTGAAGATCACGAACCAGGAATAGGCAGACATGATGGCAAGCAGGATGAGCACGCCTTTTGCGACGAAATCGCCCTGGGCCCACATTGCCTCAATTCCGTAAGGGTTGCTGACGGTTACGCTTTCGGTGGCCATTGAAATCGGTTCCTGTGTCTGTTTTCTAAAGGTATGACGTTGGGTTCAGGGATGGATCACATCGTGTGGATCAATCGGTCAGCCTGAAGGTCACGGCAAACGTGTGCCAGGCGGCCACGGGCTTGCCGTCTTCCTTGCCGGGAACGAACTTCCAGTTGCGCTGGACTTCCTTCACGGCGGCTTCGTCGAGCTTGTCGAAGCCACTGCTCTTCACTATTGAAACCTCGGAGCAGCGGCCGTCTTCCTTGACGTAGCACTTCAGCTGCACCGAACCCGCTTCGCCTGCGCGGCGCGATGCCGGCGGATATTCGGGTTGCGTGATGCGGGCTCCCTTGCCGGCCGTGGACGGCGGCGTCCTGACGACCGCCCGCTCCACCGGCTTCGCCACCGGCGGTGGAGTCGCCACTGGGCGCTCCGACGTTGCATTCGAGATGGCTGTGGTGGGACCCGTGTCGATCGCCAGGTCCACGGAGACTTCCGGTGGCGGCACGTACGGCGGCGGCTGCTCGATGTCCGGCGGCGGCGGCGGCGGCTCCTTGTCGTCGTCCGGGAGCTCTTCAATCATCTTGGTCTCGACCGGACCCATGACCGTCTGAACCATCTTGGCGCCGAGACCGGACGCCAAGGCCCAAAGAAACACGGCATGGATGATGAGGACGAGGAAAAAAGCAAGCGTGCGCTTGCTGTTCTTGGCCGGGTCATCGATCGAATAACTGTAAGCCACTTCCCCTCCACTACTGTGGGCGCACGGATATACCGGCCTCAGGCCGCGTCCTCCCCGGGACAGCCGACACTACAAGACCGCAACCACCCTCGCAACCCCTGACGCTTGCCCGCGAAGACCGACACAGGCCCTTGAAGAGCCATTCATTTCGTGCCTGCGCGAAAACCGTCGTTGTTATCGACTCATGTTGCGGCGCAACATTCAGCAAACTCGTTCCGGTGCCGCTGCAGCCGGACCGTTCTTGACGGCGGTCGCGACTTTACCGACGCAACATCGGCAACACAATACTTGTGTAACGCCAAACACACGCAAACGCTTTCAGGCCTGTGGCTCAGCAACCTTCAAACCCCGATCCGTGACCGCTCCGAGTGAAGCACTGCTCACCAGTTCGGCGTACTTCGCCAGCACTCCTCGCGTCGCATACGGCGCGCGTGGCCGCCAGTCACCGCGACGCTTCACGAGTTCGTCCGCCGCAACGTGCAGCGTCAATGCACGCTTCGTGGCATCGATGCTGATCGCGTCACCGTCATGCACCAGCGCGAGCGGGCCGCCGATCGCGGCCTCCGGCGCAATGTGCCCAACGACGAAGCCGTGGCTGCCACCGGAAAAGCGCCCGTCCGTGATCAGCGCGACTTTGTCACCCAGTCCCTTGCCCATGATCGCAGCGGTGGGACTCAGCATTTCGCGCATGCCCGGGCCACCGCGCGGCCCCTCGTAGCGCACGACCAGTACGTCGCCCGCCAGCACGGTGCCATCGAGGATTGCCTGCAGCGTCGCCTCCTCGCCGTCGAAAACACGCGCGCGTCCGGTGAAGGCGAGGCCTTCCTTGCCGCTGATCTTGGCCACCGCACCCTCCGGTGCCAGGTTGCCGTAGAGCACGACGAGGTGGCTCTCGCGCTTGAGCGGGTTCGTCAGTGGTCGGACCATGTCCTGGCCGCTCGGGTACGGCTTCGTCCGTGCGAGGTTCTGGCGCAAGGTCTTGCCGGTGACCGTCATGCAGTCGCCGTGCAGCATGCCGGCGTCGAGCAACGACTTCATCAACGGCTGGATGCCGCCGATGCGGATGAGTTCCGACATCGAGTACTTGCCACTCGGTCGCAGGTCGGCGAGCACTGGCACTTTGGCGCCGATGCGCGTGAAATCGTCCAGTGCGAGCGGCACGTTCGCAGCGTGCGCGATCGCCAGCAAGTGCAGCACGGCATTGGTCGAACCGCCGAGTGCGATCGTCACGACGATGGCGTTCTCGAACGCCTCGCGCGTCAGGATCGTCGACGGCTTGATGCCGAGCTTGATCAGGTTGACCACGGCGCGCCCTGCCCGCTCTGCATCGGTGCGCTTGTGGCGCGAGACGGCTTCCTGCGCCGAGCTGTTGGTGAGACTCATGCCAAGCGCTTCGATCGCCGACGCCATGGTGTTGGCCGTGTACATGCCGCCGCAGCTGCCCGCACCAGGGATGGCCGTGCGCTCGACTTCCTTGAGCTGCTTGTCGTTGATGACGCCGGCCGCGTGCGCGCCGACGGCCTCGAAGACCGAGACCACGTCGCGCTTCTTTTCGCCGGGCTTGATCGTGCCGCCATAGACGAACACGGCAGGACGATCGAGCCGCGCGATGGCCATCATGCAGCCCGGCATGTTCTTGTCGCAGCCGCCGATCGCGACCAGGCCATCGAAACCCTGTGCGCCGACGACGGTCTCGATCGAGTCGGCGATCACTTCACGCGAGACGAGCGAATACCGCATGCCGGGCGTGCCCATCGAGATGCCGTCCGACACGGTGATGGTGCCGAACGTGGTGCTCTTGCCCCCCGCCGCATTGGCGCCTTTCGCCGCCGCTTCGGCCAGCTTGTCGACGTGCATGTTGCAGGGGGTGAGGTTGCTCCAGGTCGAAGCAATGCCGACCTGCGGCTTCTTGAAATCGCGGTCGTCGTAACCGACTGCGCGGAGCATCGCCCGGCTCGGCGTCTGCTTGACGCCGTCGAACACGAGCTTCGAATACGGGCGGGTATCTACTTTGGGTCGGCTCATCGAACAGGCTCCGGGCAAGGACAATCCACGAGGTAATTGTGCGGCCTGCAGGTGTTGCGGTCACGCGGCGTTTGCGGCGGCCTGCAGGCGGTGCATGACGTGAAAGCGATAGGCGCCACCGACGACGAGCAGCAGCGGCACCACCAGCGCCGCCGGACCGAGTCCAGCGCGCAGGCTGCCGAGCACGTGATACAGCGCGATCGTGAGCGGCGGCGCGACCAGTCCGCGCATGCCGGTCAGCGTCACGTGCAGGGCCATGTAGCGCGTCTCCTCGCCACGCGGCGCAAAGTCGTTGTGGCCCAGCGTCCAGCCCAGGCTGCCGGCCGCCATGCTGACGCCCAGCAGCACGGCACCCGGCGCCAGCAGCAGCGGCATCCGCAGCAGCACCGCCGCGACCAGCAACACGACCGCGGCTATCGTGAACTTGCCATGCACCGAACGGAACGCCAGCACACGATGCAGGTCGAGGTAACGTGCCCACGGCTGGACCGCGAATGGCACCACCATGACTGGAATCGCGGTCGTGACGAGCACCTGCCACAACGCCGGCAACTGCAGCACGTCGCCGAGGCAGATCACCATGAGCGGCGTCAGCGCAAGCATGCCCGCGCCGAACATCGACATCGCGTACTGGTAGCGCCGGAACGCCTCGTCGCGCGCCAGCAACGCACGCATGCCACCGAAGCCAAAGGTGGCGCCTGCAACCACCCGCGCACGCTCCGCCTCGAGCAGTTCGTCCTCACGACGGACCTTGAACTGCCGGAACGCGAATGCTCCACCCACGCCACAGGCCGAACCCACGACGATCGCGATGCGCCACCACGGACCTTCGTGCCCGAGCAGCCAGCCGATGCCAAGGCCGGTGATGGCGAGCGCGATCGAGGTGTTGATCGTGATGCGCCCGGTGATCCGGGCGCGCAGCCGGGACGGGTAATTCACGCTCCACAGCACTGAGCGCACGGTTTCGACGCCGGCCCAGAGCAGTCGCGCCGAAGCGTACAGCGCCAGAAACAGCAGCAGCCCCGCCCCGCTCTTGGGCACCAGCGCCAGCGCGCCGACGCACGCGGTCATCGCGAGCAGCAATGGAAACAGGAACGACACCTTGCGCTGGCCCTGGGCGCGCCTTGCATAGGCCATGCTCGCCAGGTTGGCCCAGGCCGGTGCGGCGCTGACGATCGCGACGACGAGGTCGACCGCCAGCGCCGGCGCCTGGTCGCCGAACAGCGAACGGACCATGACGGCGGCGGTGCCGCCTTCGACCAGGCCGAGGCAGAGGTAGATCAGTGTCCAGGCGCGCCGCTCGTAACGCAGGTCGATCACGTTGCAGCTCGCTTCAGCGGCTCGTCCTGCGCTTGGAAAGTCAGACACGCGCTCCGGACGAGCCACTGCACCGACCTGCCTGGTGCAGCCCGCCCTGTTTACGCATAGCGTTCGGCCAGCATCGCGTGCAGCGCCCGCACTGCGTGTGCCTCGGCACCCACGGGTCGGCCCGGTCGGTCTTTCGGGTTCCACGCGAACAGGTCGACGTGCACCCAGTCCGGCGTGTTCGCCACGAATCGCTTGAGGTACAGCGCACCGATGATCGCACCGGCAAACGCCGACGCGGACGCGTTGTTGATGTCTGCGACCTTGCTCGCGATGTCGTCGTCGTACCCGCCCCAGAGCGGCATTTGCCACAGCGGATCTGCCAGGCGCCGTCCCTGGTGCAACAGCGCGTCGACAGTTTCCTGGCGCGTGCCGAAAACGGCCGGCAACTCCGGGCCCAGCGCGACGCGAGCCGCGCCGGTGAGCGTCGCAAGATCGATCAACAGGTCGGGCTTTTCTTCGTCGGCGAGCGCGATGGCATCGCACAGCACCAGCCGGCCCTCGGCATCGGTATTGCCGATCTCGACAGTCACGCCCTTGCGCGTGCGGATCACGTCGCCCGGGCGATAGGCATTGCCGGCAATGGCGTTCTCGACGGCGGGAATCAGGACCCGCAACCGCACACGCAACTGTGACTGCATGACGAGTTGCGCCAGTGCCAGCGTGCACGCCGCGCCGCCCATGTCTTTTTTCATCAGCGCCATGCCGGCCGACGCCTTGATGTCGAGACCGCCGGTATCGAAGCAGACGCCCTTGCCGATCAGCGTCACTTTCGGATGCGCCGGATCACCCCAGACGAAGTCGACGAGACGCGGGGCGCAGGTGGAAGCCTGCCCGACGGCGTGGATGGCCGGAAATCCCCGCCTCAGTTCATCGCCCATGATTTCCTGCGGCGACGCCCCGTGCTCGCGCGCGATCCGGATCGCTTCGGCGGCCAACCGTTCAGGTGTCATGTCGGAGGCCGGCACGTTGACCAGGTCGCGAGCGAGCGCCGTGGCGCTGGCAAGTCGCACGACGTGCGCGTGATCGACAGCGGGCGACGCGATCAATCGCGCCCGCGCCGCAACTGGCTTCGGTGACGACTTGTAGGTGTCGAACCGGTAGCTGCCGTAGGCCCAGCCCAGGGCGAGCGCGTTCGCGGCGGCGAGGGTGAGTTCGTTGGTGACGCGCCAATGGGTGCCAGGCGGCAGGCGATCGGGCAGGCCGGCCACGTGCCACAGTTCGAGGGCATCAAGGGCTGGCAGCACGCCGAGCCCCAGCGCCGCACGCCGTGGCACGCCGTCCGGCGAAGGCAGCAATACCACCTGGTGGCGCTCGGCCTTGAATCCTGTCGCAGCAGCCCAGGCTCGCGCCGAAGCATCCTGGGACTCGAGCCAGCGGGCAAGGTTGGACTGCAGGACGAGCGTCAGTTCGTATGCATTCGCAGCGCCCGGGGCACTGGCGTGATCGACGAGAACATCCACGGTGACTTGGTTCCGAGACGACAGGGACGACGGTGGCCGGTAGCTTAGCAGCGCCGTCGCGAGTCCCCGTCGGCAAGGGCAATCACCTGGCTTGGACTGACTCTTTTTGCACTGCGGTTGACAATGCACGGCGCGCTGTGCTGCTATCCATCCCCTACTTTTTTCGCTCTCACGCGCAGGCGCTGGATGCAGTCGTTGCTCGACTCCTCCCTCATCAACTCGGTCACCCTGCTGGCCGGGCTGCTGCTTGCGTCGCTTACCCTGCTTCCCCTGCGGAGGTGCGGGGCTCCGGGCTGAGAGCGCCAAGGCGCGATTGGACATCAGGAACCCCGCACGGCCAGCCAGCCGCAGCGGGGTTTTTAGTTTTAGTTACGGCAAAACGGAAATGATTCCGAGGAGATGGCAAAGATGCGTGCGTATTCGAAGAAAGACGTCGACAAGAAAGCGCTCAAGGGCGCGAAGATCACCGTGGTCGGCTACGGCAGCCAGGGTCGCGCGCATGCGTTGAACCTCAAGGATTCGGGCTACGACGTCGTCATCGGCGTGCGCAAGGGCGACAGCTGGAAGCAGGCCAAGAAGGACGGACTCGCCGTTGCCACGCCGGCCGAAGCCGTCAAGGGCGCCACGCTGGTCGCGCTGCTGACACCTGACACCACGCAGGCCGAGAACTACAAGGAAATCCTGCCGAACCTCGGCCAGGGCGCGACGCTGCTGTTTGCACACGGCTTCAACATCCACTTCAAGCAGATCAAGCCGCGCAAGGACCTCGACGTCGTGCTGATCGCGCCGAAGGGCCCGGGCGGCCTCGTGCGCCGCCAGTACCAGGAAGGCCGCGGCGTGCCGTGCCTGATTGCAATCGCACAGGACGCCTCGGGCAAGGCCAAGGCCAAGGCGCTCACTTATGCCGACGGCATCGGCGGCACGCGCGCCGGCGTGATCGAAACGACCTTCAAGGAAGAGACCGAGACGGACCTCTTCGGCGAGCAGGCCGTGCTGTGCGGCGGCGCGACCGAACTCGTGCTCAAGGGCTACGAAACGCTGGTCGAAGCCGGCTACCAGCCCGAAGTCGCCTACTACGAGTGCCTGCACGAACTGAAGCTGATCGTCGACCTGCTGCACGAAGGCGGCCTCGCCAAGATGCACAAGTACATCTCGCACACCGCCAAGTGGGGTGACCTCACGCGCGGCCCGCGCGTCGTGAACAAGGCGACGAAGAAGGAGATGAAGAAGATCCTGGGCGAGATCCAGGACGGCAGCTTCGCGCGCGTCTGGATCCGCGAAAACAAGACGGGCCGCAAGAAGTACGACGCCCTGATGAAGAAGGACCTGGCGCACCCGATCGAAAAGGTCGGCGTGCAACTTCGTGCCCGCATGCCCTGGTTGAACCAGGGCTGAGTCCCTCCCCTCGCCTCTCCACCACGGTGACGACCATGTCCAACCGCGACCCGAACCGCGTGCTGATCTTCGACACCACGCTGCGCGATGGCGAGCAATCGCCGGGGTGCAGCATGACGCAGCCCGAAAAGCTGCGGATGGCGCGCGCCCTGGCCGAACTGGGCGTGGACGTCATCGAGGCCGGGTTCCCGGTCGCCTCGCCGGGCGACTGGGAAGCCGTGCACGAGATCGCGCGCGAAGTGCGGGGCCCGATCATCGCGGGTCTCGCGCGCTGCAACCGTGAGGACATCGACAAGGCCTGGAGCGCAGTCAAGGTGGCCGCGAGGCCGCGCATCCACGTGTTCCTCGCCACCAGCGCGATCCATCGCGAGCACAAGCTCAACATGGCCAAGGAACAGATCATCCACACGGCCGTCGAAGGCGTGAAGTACGCGCGCAGCCTGTGCGATGACATCGAGTTCTCGCCCGAGGATGCCTCGCGCACCGAACCGGAATTCCTGCGCGAGGTGGTCGAAGCCGTGATCGAAGCCGGCGCGACCACGATCAACGTGCCCGACACCGTCGGCTACACGGTGCCGGAGGAGTTCCACGAAGTCTTCGCGTTCCTGACACAGAACGTTCGCGGCGCGGACAAGGTCACTTTCAGCGTGCACTGCCACAACGACCTCGGCATGGCCGTGGCCAACAGCCTGGCCGCCGTCCGCGGCGGCGCGCGCCAGGTGGAATGCACGATCAACGGCATCGGCGAGCGTGCGGGCAATGCGTCGCTCGAAGAAATCACGATGGCGCTCAAGGTGCGCGAAGGCATCTACGGCCTGCACACCGGCATCGACACCAAGCGACTGTTTCCGACGAGCCGCCTGCTCTCGAGCATCACGGGCATGCCGATTCCGCGCAACAAGGCAGTGGTCGGCGAGAACGCGTTCGCGCACGAATCCGGCATCCACCAGCACGGCATGCTGAAGCACCACTCGACGTACGAGATCATGCGTCCGCACGACGTCGGCATGTCGCGCACGAACCTGGTGCTCGGCAAGCACAGCGGCCGCGCCGCGCTGCGCGAGCGCATCAAGGAACTCGGCTTCGAGCTGTCCGACGCCGAACTGGCGCGAGTGTTCGACGACTTCAAGTCGCTGGCCGACAAGAAGAAGGAACTTTTCGACGGCGACATCGAGGCGCTCGTGCTCAAGGCCGAGATCGGCCACGACGGCGGCCCCTGGCACCTCGAGAACCTGCACGTCGTCAGCGACTCGACGCGCTTCGCCACGGGCCGGGTCGTGCTGCGCCATGTCGACGGCCGCATCGTCACGCAGGAATCGTCGGGCGACGGCCCGGTTGACGCTGCGCTGAAGGCCATCGAGCAGGCGACCGGCGTGTTCGTGAAGCTGCGCAAGTTCGAAGTACGCAGCGTGTCGAGCGGTGAAGATGCCCAGGGCGAAGCCGTCGTCACCTGCGAGTACAACAACCGCAGCTACCGCGGCACCAGCGTCACGACCGATATCGTCGAGTCGGGCGTGCGGGCTTTCATCGAAGTGATCAACGCCATCGAATCCTCGCGCCGCCGCGGCGCCGACCAGAACGAGACGTCGCCGGCCGCGGCTGTCTGAAACAAGCGACCGGAGCTGGAATGACTGCGCAGAGCCTGTTCGAGAAAGTGTGGCAACGGCACGTCGTCGTGCCCGAGACGGCCGACACGCCTGCGATCCTGTACATCGACCTGCACCTGACGCACGAAGTCACTTCTCCCCAGGCGTTCGACGTGCTGCGCGCCCGCAACCTCAAGGTTCGCCGGCTCGACCGCACGCTCGCGACGATGGACCACTCGACGCCCACCGACACGGCCCAGATCTTCGGCGGCCTGCCGATCAAGCTCGAATCGGCCGCCCGGCAGGTGCGCCAGCTGGAAGTGAACTGCGCCGAGTTCGGCGTGAACCTGATCGGGTTGCAGGACTCGCGCCGCGGCATCGTGCACATCATCGGGCCCGAGCAGGGTGCCACGCAGCCCGGCAAGACCATCGTGTGCGGCGACAGCCACACCAGCACGCACGGCGCGTTCGGTGCCCTCGCCTTCGGCATCGGTACCACCGAGGTCGGCTACGTGCTGGCCACGCAATGCCTGCTGCAGCGCAAGCCGAAGACGCTCGAGATCGTCGTCAATGGCCGGCTGCCGGCCGGCGTGTCGGCCAAGGACGTCGTGCTCGCGGTGATCGGCAGGATCGGCGTCAACGGCGGCACCGGCCACGTCATCGAGTTCCGTGGCTCTGCCATCGAAGCGATGTCGATGGACGAGCGCATGACCGTCTGCAACATGTCCATCGAGGCGGGCGCACGTGCTGGCATGGTCGCGCCCGACGAGACCACCTGCGAATACCTGAAAGGCCGGCCTTTCGCGCCGACCGGCGCGGACTGGGACAGGGCCGTGGCCGACTGGAGCACGCTGCGCAGCGATGCGGGTGCTACGTTCGATAAATCGGTGAAGTTCGACGCCAGCGCGCTCGAGCCGATGATCACGTTCGGCACCAACCCGGGCATGGTCACTACGATCAGCGGCACGGTGCCGGAGCGTCCGGGCGATGCCGTGTTTGCGAAGTCGCTGGCGTACATGGGCCTCACCGCGGGTGAGCGCATGGCCGAGAAGCCGGTGCAGGTCGTCTTCATCGGCAGTTGCACCAACGCGCGCATCTCGGACCTGGAAGCCGCCGCGGCCATCCTGCGCGGGCGCAAGGTTGCCAGGGGTGTGCGTGCCCTGATCGTGCCTGGCTCGCAGCAGATCAAGCTGGAAGCCGAGCAACGCGGCCTGGCCAAGGTCTTCACGGACGCGGGCGCGGAATGGCGCGAGTCGGGTTGCTCGATGTGCCTGGGGATGAACGGCGACCTCGTCGACGCCGGTCAGTACTGCGTCAGCACCAGCAACCGCAACTTCGAAGGCCGGCAAGGCATCGGGTCGCGCACCCTGCTGGCCAGCCCGGCCTCCGCCGCCGCTGCCGCCGTGCGCGGTCGCGTCACCGACCCGCGCGAGTTCCTCGGCTGAGCCGCGGCGCGCCAACTACACAGAACCAGCACATGGACCCGATCACAGTCATCCGCTCGCGGACGGTCGTCATGCCGTCCACCAACATCGACACGGACCAGATCATTCCGGCCCGCTTCCTGACGACCACGGTCCGCGAAGGCCTCGGCGTCTCGCTGTTCGCCGACTGGCGCTACGACAAGGCTGGCCAGCCGAAACCCGACTTCGTGTTGAACCAGCCGGCGGCCAAGGGCTGCCAGGTGCTCGTGGCGGGTCGCAACATCGGCTGCGGCTCCTCGCGTGAGCATGCACCGTGGGCGCTGCTCGATTTCGGCATCCGCGTGGTCATCAGCACCGAGATCGCGGACATCTTCCGCAACAACAGCCTGAAGAACGGACTGCTGCCAGTGGTCGTGGACGAAGCGACGCACGAGTGGCTGTTGGCAAATCCCGGCGTCGAAGTCGAAGTCGACCTGCCCGCCACGACCCTGCGCCTGCCAGGCGGTCGTGCCGTCGCGTTTCCGCTCGAGTCGTTCTCCCGGTATTGCCTGATGAACGGCATCGATGAGCTCGGTTACCTGCTGCAGCAGATGGACGCGATCGAACGCTACGAGCGCACGCGGGAAGGCGCATGAAGGCGCGCATCGCGGTTCTCGGGGGTGACGGGATCGGCCCCGAGGTGACGGCCGAGGCCGTGCGCGTGTTGCAGGCCGTGGGCTCGAAGTTCGGTCACGACTTCGAATTCTCCGCTGCCCTGATCGGTGGAGCGGCGATTGACGCTTCCGGCTCGGCACTGCCGCCCCGCACGATCGACGCATGCCGCGAAAGTGCGGCGACGCTGCTCGGGGCGGTCGGTGGCCCGAAGTGGTCCGATCCCGGCGCCCGTGTGCGGCCAGAACAGGGTCTGCTGGAACTGCGCCGCACGCTTGGCGTGTTCGCCAACCTGCGCCCTGTTCGCACCATGGCGTCGATGCTCGACGCGTCCCCGCTCAAGGCCGAGGTCATCAACGGCACCGACATCATGGTCGTGCGGGAGCTCACGGGCGGCATCTACTTCGGCAGGAAAAGCCGCACGGTCAACGAAGCCGAAGACGTCTGCACGTACACCACGCTCGAAGTCGAGCGCGTGACGCGCGTCGCGGCGCGACTGGCCATGGGTCGTCGCCGGCGCATCGTCTCGGTCGACAAGGCCAACGTGCTGGAAACCTCGCGCCTGTGGCGCGCAGTCGTCGAGCGGGTGTTGCGCGAGGAGTACCCGCAGGTCGAGTTCGAGCACATGCTCGTCGACGCCGCCGCGATGCACCTCATGCGGCGACCCACGTCGTTCGACGTGCTGCTCACCGAGAACATGTTCGGCGACATCCTGACCGACGAGGCTTCCATGATCGCCGGGTCGCTCGGCCTGCTGCCGTCTGCGTCGCTCGGCGAAGGCACGAACGGGCTCTACGAACCGATTCACGGCTCCGCGCCGGACATTGCGGGGCGCGGCATCGCCAATCCGTACGGCACGATCCTGAGTGCGGCGATGCTGCTGCGGTACTCGCTCGGGCTCGAAGTGGAGGCCGTGGCGGTCGAGTCCGCCGTCGAGGACGCAGTCAGCGCGGGGGTGCGCACGGCGGACATCGCCCTGCCGTCCAGTGCGCCCGTTGGCAGCCGGGAGGCCGGCACCGCCATCGTCGAACGGATAATGTCAACTCTTTAATTTTCAATGACTTACAGTTTTATCCACAGAAACTGTCAAGCCAGGCTTTAGAACCCCGCGACGACCGATCAAAGACCCGATTCCCACTGGACTCCGACCGGTTTGTCGGCGCTATACTGCGCGTCCGCAGGCAGCCGCAGGCTCCTGCCCCCAGGTTTAGCGATCGAATTTCCGAGTTGTGCGGACTTGAGTCGGGTTAGTCTTTGTCTCAGGGAATGAGGCAGCTCGGGTCCCAGCGAAGGCCGGCAGGAATGCCGGCCTTCTTTTTTTCAGACCCGGGCAGCGGCCGCGAGACCGGCTGAGAGGTCGCGTGCGAGGTCATCGCCCTCTTCGATCCCGACCGACAGGCGCACCAACGTCGCCGAGATGCCCGCTCGCTCCCGCGCGGCTTCATCCATCGCCGCATGCGTCATGCTGGCCGGATGCGCCACGAGGCTCTCGACGCCGCCCAGCGACTCCGCGAGCGAGAACAGTTCCATGTGGCCGAGCAACGCCTTGACGTTCTCGACGTGGCCAACGAGTTCGAAACTCACCATCGCGCCGAAACCGTCCTGCTGGCGCCTGGCGACGTCATGGCCAGGATGGGTGGCGAGTCCCGGGTAGTAGACGCGAGCCACCGCGGGATGCGCGGCCAGCAGTTCCGCGATGCGCTGCGCGTTCTCGCCATGCGCGCGCATGCGAGCGTGCAGCGTGCGCAGTCCACGCAGGGTCAGGAAGCTGTCGAACGGTGCCCCGGTGACGCCGATGCAGTTCCCCCACCACTTCACCTGGTCGTGCAGTTCGGCCGTGGCTGCAATCACCGCGCCACCCACGACGTCGCTGTGACCGTTCAGGTACTTGGTGGTCGAATGGATGACGAGATCGGCACCCAGCGCCAGCGGCTGCTGCCACACCGGCGACAGGAAGGTATTGTCGGCCACCACCATCGCACCGGCGGCCTTCGCCTGGCCTGCAACGGCCGCGATGTCCACGATGCGCAGCAGCGGATTGCTCGGCGTCTCGATCCAGACCAGCGCCGGCTTGGCGGCGATGGCCGCTGCCAGGGCGGCGGAATCCTGGAAGTCGACGAATCGAACCTGCAGGGCTCCGCGCAGGTTCAGCGCATTGAAGAGCCGGTAGGTTCCGCCATAGCAATCGTGCGGCACCACGGCGACCTGGTCGGGCTTGAACAATTGCGTGACGAGCGAGACGGCACCCATGCCCGAAGCGGTAACGACCGCGCCGGCGCCGCCTTCGAGGTCCGCGAGCGCTCGCCCGAGGGCGTCGCGCGTCGGATTCCCCGACCGTGAGTAGTCGTACTCCCGCTTCTCGCCGTAGCCGCTGAACGCGAACGTCGAGGTCAGGTGAATCGGCGGCACGACGGCGCCGTGCTGGGTATCCGTCTCGAGGGCCGCCCGCACGGTGCGGGTCTTGATGCTGTCTTGCTGGCTCATGGGGTGCGTTTCGTGACTTGTCTTTATCGTGAATGGTCTGTTTCGCGGCTGGTCTATTCGAGCGCGCGGTAGAAAACATCGCGCAGCACTGCCGACTCCTTGAAGAAAGCGTCGTGCCCGTACATCGAACTGATCTCGACCAACTGGCAGGCGCTGCCGCAACGGTCGCGCAGCGTGCGCATGTCCGCCGGCGGCACCAGTTGGTCCTCCAGCACGGCGACCAGGGTCATCGGCACGACGATGGTCTCGGGTTCGATGCGGTGCAGGTCGATCGACTCCGACAGGCAGACGAACGCCTCCGGCCGATAGGTTCGCGAATACGCCTCGCCGCGCGATACGATGTACGCCTCGACCGGGAACACGAAGCGGCCGTCGTTGCGCATGGGCTCGCCCGGGAAGCGGTCCTCGAATTCGCGCACGGAGCGGTACGTCGTCATGGCGAGCGCCCGCGCCAACGCGAGTCCTTGCTCGCCCTCGCCATGCTCGATGGCATAGCGCACGAAATTGCGCTGGACGCTGCGCCACGCCGTCGACATCGGATGCGTGCGGTGCGCAGCGCTGACGACGATGCCGTGCCGCAGTCGCCGCGGGTGCCTGGCACCGATCACCAGCGTGACCATGCCGCCGTAGGATGCGCCAATGCAGCCGTGCAGGCTGTCGATGCCGAGTTGGTCCATCACTGCCACCAGGCACCTCGCCTGGTCATGCGCGCTGACGCTTGGGAACACTTCGCCCGGACCGGGCCCCGTCGTGCGGTGACTGCCGCCGAGGAAGTCGATACCCAGGATCCGGAAGCGGTCCGTGTCGAGCGCCTTGCCGGGCCCGGCGATTTCGTCCCACCAGCCCGCCACGCCGTCACGGACCTGGAAGACATTGCGACCTGCCGAAATGCCGCCGAGGACTGCCACCACCGGAGCACCCTCGGCGCCGGCTAACCGGTACGCGATCTCGACGCGCGGCAGCTCGCCGCCAAAATGCAACGGGAAGGGTTGCTGGTCGAGCACGAGGATGCCCTCGACGCAGGTGTAGCCCGGCGGCAGCGCGATGGGCCGCAGGGCCATGGCCGGGTCCATCGATGACGGGTCAGCGGCACCGTCCGGTGCAGCGTCTTCCGGGACGAACGCAGCTTCCACGACTGCGGGGTTGTTGCTCTTGGTAACGGACGACGACACGGTGGCTGCTCGAACTCGCGCTGATTCTGGACAAACTCTTGGCACGCCAATCGAGGCGCGTGCCGGCCTGCCTGTCGAGAGACACGAGTGGACGAATCTTGCGCGCATGGGGATGGGTTGCGGCGACCAACACCCCCGTCGGTCATTACTCCGGGCGGGGCAGCCTCGCTGCAACTCATCTTCCGGCGACGCGCAAGGTCCCCGTGGAGTTGGCACCAGTTCGGGCGGGTTGGGCCCGATGGTTGCCCCGGCTTCAAAGGGCCATTCCCTCAGCCGGTCTCGATGAGCGGGATGAAGTTTAGGTGTGACAGCACGTTAGCGCAAGGAACGGCGGTGCAACCGAGACGCAGTCTGCGCGAAGCCAAGGTCGGACTACGAGTGGCGCCGCCAGCCGCTCCCGATCCGGACGGGCCCCGAAAGACGCCGTAAACCCATCCATGGGGGCTCCGGCCGCGGCGTCCATGCCGCGGACGGCTTTCGGAGCCCGTCCGGACCGGAATCGACGTCGGCGCGGCAGGTCTGGCCCCCTTTGCTTCGCGCGACTCCGCTTGCGGTTGCGCCGCTCGTTCCAATGTATTAATGTGCTAGCACATTAATACACGCCCGCTGATCGAGACCCGTGAAGAACCACCGTGGAATTTCCCCCCGCCAGGAAGCGGCCGCCGAACGCGCGCTGTGCCAGGCACTGCTGACCCTGCGCACCGTCGACGAGTGCCGCGATTTCCTGCGCGATCTCTGCACGCCCGCCGAGTTGCAGGCCCTCGCCGATCGTTGGACAGTGGTCGGACTGCTGCAGGCGGGCATGCCCTATCGCGAAATCGCGAAGCAGACCGGCGTCAGCGTCACGACCATCGGGCGAGTCGCCCGCTACCTCGGTGCCGGCAACGGCGGCTACGCACTGGCGGCGCGCCGCCTCGGAGAACGCTGATGGACCGCCAGCAACGACTGCGCATCGCCCTGCAGAAATCAGGACGCCTCACCGACGAGTCGCTGGACCTGCTGCATCGCTGCGGCCTCAAGTTCAGCCGCGGCAAGGACCAGCTGATGTGCTACGGCGAGAACATGCCGCTCGACGTGCTGTTCGTGCGCGACGACGACATTCCCGACCTGGTGCAGGAAGACGTCTGCGACCTCGGTCTCGTCGGACTGAACGTGCTCGAGGAAAAGCGCCTGGGGATGCTGGCCCGCGGCACCACGCCGCGCATCGAGATCCTGCAGAAGCTCGATTTCGGCCGCTGCCGCCTGTCGCTCGCGGTGCCGCACGAGTTCGTGTTCGAGGGGCTGCAGAGCGTCGCCGGCAAACGCATCGCCACGACCTATCCGCACGTGCTGGAGCGATACCTCCGCGCGAACGGCATCACCGCTGAAATCGTCACGTTGTCCGGTGCGGTCGAGATTGCGCCGCGGCTCGGCCGGGCCGACCTGATCTGCGACCTCGTCTCCACGGGTTCGACCTTGACGGCGAATCACCTGCGTGAGGTGGCCGTCGTGCTCGAAAGCCAGGTCTGCCTGGTGCGCACGCCGGTCGCCCTGCCCGACATCAAGGCCGATTGGGTCCGCCGGTTGCTGGTCCGGGTCGATGGCGTGCAGCAGGTGCGTGAAAGCAAGTACATCATGCTGCACGCGCCGCGTTCGGCCCTGGCGCAGATCGCGAAGCTGCTGCCCGGCAGCGAGTCGCCGACCGTGATCCCGCTCGACGGCACGGGCGACAAGGTCGCGGTACACGCCGTGTGCCGCGAAACCGTGTTCTGGGAAACCCTCGAAAGCCTCAAGGCCGCCGGCGCCAGCGCCGTGCTCGTGCTGCCCGTAGAGAAGATGCTCGCATGAAGAGTCCGCTCGACATCCTGGACTGGAACACGCTCGACGAAGCGCGTCGCGACTCCGTGCTGCGACGTCCGTCCCAGCGCGACGCCGCCAGCCAGTTCGACCAGGTCCGCCGCATCATCGATGACGTGCGCGCCCGCGGCGACGAAGCCCTGCGCGAATACACGGCCAGGCTCGACGGCGTCCAGCTCGAATCGTTCGTCGTGTCGGACGCCGAGTTCGCCGCCGCCGAAGCCATGCTCACGACGGCACAACACGCAGCGCTCGAACGTGCCGTCGAGACGGTCACCCGCTTCCATGAACCACAGGTGCTCCCGCCGCTGCGCATCGAAACCGCGCCGGGCGTCGTCTGCGAGCGCATGACCGTGGCGCTCGAGGCCGTCGGGTTGTACGTGCCGGCTGGAACCGCGCCGCTGCCTTCAACCGCGCTCATGCTCGCCATCCCGGCCATGATCGCCGGGTGCCCGGTCCGAGTCATGTGCACGCCACCCCGTCCCGACGGCGCGGCCGATCCCGCGGTGCTCGTGGCGGCGGGGCTGTGCGGCATCCGCAAGGTCTTCAAGCTGGGCGGCGCGCAGGCCGTCGCCGCAATGGCGTATGGCACGGCTTCCGTGCCCAAGGTCGTCAAGATCTTCGGGCCCGGCAATTCCTGGGTCACGGCGGCGAAGCAGCTCGTGGCGCAGGACGCCGACGGTGCGGCCCTGGACTTACCCGCCGGCCCATCGGAAGTCATGGTCATTGCCGACGAATCGGCACGACCTGCCTTCGTCGCTGCCGACCTGTTGGCGCAGGCAGAACACAGCGTGGACGCGCAGGTCGTGCTGGTCACGATCTCCCGCAAGGTGGCCGAAGCCTGTGTGGCCGAGGTGGTCCGGCAACTCACGGCCCTGCCACGGCGCGAGATCGCGAGCAAGGCGATCGCCGAAAGCCGCGTCATCATCGTGCCGGACATGAAAGTCGCGATGCAGGTGGCGAATCGGTACGCGCCGGAGCACCTGATCCTGCAGGTGACGAACCCGCGCGACCTGCTGGTGCAGGTGCGCAATGCCGGCTCCGTCTTTCTCGGCAAGTGGACACCGGAAACGATGGGCGACTACTGCAGCGGCACCAACCACGTGCTGCCCACGTACGGCCACGCCCGCGCCTACAGCGGGCTGAGCGTGCTGGACTTCGTCAAGCGCATCACGGTGCAGGAACTGACCGCGGACGGCTTGCGCAACCTCGGACCGACGGCACGCACGCTGGCGCAGCTCGAGTCGCTCGACGCGCACGCCAATGCGGTCACGGTGCGCCTCGATGCGCTGGCGCAGGCAGGCCATTCATGAGTGCTTCAATCCTGCGACTGGCGCGCCCCGACATCGTCGAACTGCAGCCGTACCAGCACGCCGCCTGGGATCCCTCGCTCGAGCGGATGCACGCAAACGAAATGCCGTGGCGCGCTGCGGGTGACAACTCGCCGTCCGGCCTGAATCGGTACCCGGAGCCGCAGCCCCACGCACTGGTCGAGCGCATGTCGCAGCTATACGGTGTGCCCGCCCGCCAGCTGCTGGTCGGTCGTGGCAGCGACGAGGCCATCGACCTGCTCGTGCGCGCCTTCTGCCGCGCCGGGCAGGACAACGTGGTGATCACGCCACCCACCTTCGGCTTCTACAAGGTCGCGGCGCGGATCCAGGGTGCGGGTGTGCTCGAAGTCCCGCTGGTAGGCGACGGCTTTGCGCTCGATGCGGAGCAGGTCATTGCCGCGGGCCGGCGGGCGAAAATCGTGTTCCTGTGCTCGCCCAACAACCCGACGGGCAACCTGCTCGACGAGGCCTCGATGCTGCGCGTGTGCGCCGCACTGGCCGACGTCGCGCTGGTCGTGGTCGACGAAGCCTATGTCGAGTTCTGCGGTCGAGCGAGCCTGGCGGGGCGACTGCAGGAATTCCCGAACCTGGTCATCCTGCGCACGCTGTCGAAGGCCTATGCACTGGCCGGCGCACGCCTCGGCACCGTGATCGCGAGCGACGAAATCATCGGGCTGTTGCGGCGGATCATCCCGCCGTATGCGATCCCCGCGTCGACGGTCGATGAAGTCCTTGCGTTGACCGAGGCCCCCCAGCGCGCGTCGTCGGCGGCTCGTATCCGCACGCTGCTCGACGAACGCAGCCGCATGCAGGAGCGCCTCGAGCGCTGCGCCAGCGTCAGGCGGGTCTGGCCCTCCGCTGCCAATTTCCTGTTGCTCGAGTGCCACGACGCAAAGCAGTTCTTCGCGGCTGGCAAGGCGGTCGGACTGATCGTGCGCGACTTTTCTTCGTACCCGGGGCTGGCGAACTGCCTGCGAATTTCGATCGGCACGCCCGAGCAGAACCAGCGGCTCCTCGCCGCGGTGGAGCGGACATGAGCGCAGCACGCGTCCTGTTCATCGATCGTGACGGCACGCTGGTGGAAGAGCCCGGCGACGAGCAGGTCGACAGCCTGGCGAAGATTCGCCTGTTGCCGGGGGTAATCCCGGCGCTTCTCGAGCTCAAGGCAGCCGGCTACCGCTTCGTCCTCGTGAGCAACCAGGACGGTCTCGGCACCGAGACGTTTCCGGCACCGACGTTCCACGAACCGCAGGATTTCATCCGCACCCTCTTCGCCTCGCAAGGCATCAGTTTCGACGCGGAGTTTTTCTGCCCGCATCGGCTGGCCGATGGCTGTGACTGCCGCAAGCCGAAGACCGGCCTGTTGACCGACTACCTGCGCGACAACCCCATCGACCTGGACCACAGTTATGTGATCGGCGATCGCGAGACGGACCTGCAGCTGGCCGCGAATCTCGGCATCCAGGGCCTGCGGGTTCATGCCGATGGCCGTGATGGCCACACGTGGGCAGCCATCGTCGGGAGACTTCGCCGCCCGCCCCGCGTAGCGACCGTCCTGCGCAAGACCAAAGAGACCGACATCCGGGTGCGCGTCAATCTCGACGACTCCGGTCCGATTGCGATCGCCACCGGCATCGGCTTCTACGATCACATGCTCGAGCAGGTCGCGCGTCACGGCGGCTTCGCGCTCGAACTCACGTGCACGGGCGACCTGGAAATCGACGAGCATCACACGGTCGAAGACTGTGCGCTCGCATTGGGCCAGGCCTTGCGTGAGGCGCTGGGCGACAAGCGCGGCATTGCACGCTTCGGCTTCGTGTTGCCCATGGACGAGTCGCAGGCGCAGGTGGCGATCGACCTGTCGGGCCGCGCGTATGCCGTCTTCGAAGGCAAGTTCGGCCGCGAGTCCGTGGGCGGCCTGCCCACCGAACTGGTGCCTCACTTCTTCCGTTCGCTGGCCGACAGCTTGCTGGCCGCCGTGCACGTGAAGGTAACGGGCGACAACGCGCATCACATGATCGAGGCCTGCTTCAAGTGCACGGGTCGCGCGTTGCGCCAGGCGCTGCGGGTCGAAGGCACCGAACTTCCCAGCAGCAAGGGCGTCCTTTGAAATGACGGAGGTCGCGATCATTGCCAACGGCGGCGCCAACATCGCGTCGCTGCGCTTCGCGCTCGATCGGCTCGGCGTGTCTTCACAGCTGACGTCCGATGCGGACGAGCTGCGTCGCGCGCCGCGGGTCATCCTGCCCGGCGTGGGTGCCGCGGCCGATGCGATGGAGCGGCTGCGCTCGCTGGGACTGGCCGCCGTCATTCCAACCCTGACCCAACCCGTGCTCGGCATCTGTCTCGGCATGCAGCTGCTGTTTGCAGGCAGCGAGGAAGGCGACACGGACTGCCTCGGCATTCTGCCGGCCCGGGTCACCCGGTTTCCCGACCGACAGGGTTTCCCGGTCCCGCACATGGGCTGGAACCAGGTCGTCCCGCAGACGGATTCCCCGTTGATGCGCGGTCTCGACGGCGGGACCTACGTCTATTTCGTCCACAGCTACGCGGCTCCCGTCGGGCCGTGGACGGAAGCAGTCACCGACTACGGCGGCGAGTTCTCGGCCATCGTCCGCCATGCGAATTTCCACGGCGCGCAGTTTCATCCCGAACGCTCGTCCCGCGCGGGACAGCAGCTGCTCGCCAATTTCCTGGCATTGGCCTGACATGCAGCTGGTTCCCGCCATCGACCTCCGCGGTGGTCAATGCGTGCGCCTGCTGCAGGGGCGCTTCGACGCCGAGACCGTCTACGGCAACGACCCGCGCCTGGTCCTGGAGCGCTACCGCGACTTTGGTGCCCGGTACGTCCATGTCGTCGACCTCGATGGCGCACGCGACGGGTCGCAGGGCAACCGGGCGGCAATCGCCGGCCTGGCGCAAGCGTACCCGGACACCGCCATCCAGGTCGGCGGTGGTGTCCGCTCGCGCGCCGTCGCCCGGGATTTGCTCGATCTTGGCGTGCAGCGCATCGTCGTTGGCAGCGTGGCGGTGACGCAACCCGCTGAAGTCCAGCAGTGGCTGCGCGAATTCGGTCCCGACCGCATCGTGCTGGCGTTCGACGTCCGAATCGACGCAGGCGGCACCCCGCGCCTCACCACGCACGGATGGGAATCACAGACTGAGGCAAGCCTGTGGGACGCAGTCGCGAGTTACCTGCCGCACGAAGCTCTGCACGTGCTGTGCACGGACGTCGCCCGCGACGGCGCGCTCTCGGGCCCGAACCTGGCGCTGTACGCCGAGGCGGCTCGACGCTTTTCGACGATTCAGTGGCAGGCATCCGGTGGCGTGAGCTGCGGTGCCGACCTGGTGGCGCTCGCAGCCACGGGCGCCGCGGCCGTGATCAGCGGCCGTGCCCTGCTCGAGAATCGCATCCCGGCCGAGGAGCTCGCCCCATTCTTGCCAAGCGCATAATTCCCTGCCTCGACGTTCGCGATGGCCAGGTCGTGAAGGGCGTGCGCTTTCGCGACCACAAGGTCGTGGGCGACATCCTCGAACTGGCCGCCCGTTACTGCGCGGAAGGCGCCGACGAGTTGGTCTTTTACGACATCACCGCCAGTCCGGAGAACCGTTCCGTGGATCGCACCTGGATCGCGCGTGTCGCCCGGGTGCTCGACATCCCGTTCTGCGTGGCTGGCGGCATCCGCACGGTCGCCGAAGCCGAAGAGGTCCTCAACTCTGGCGCTGAGAAGATCTCCGTGAACTCCCCTGCCCTGGCCGACCCCGGACTCGTGGAAGCGCTGGCCCGGCGCTTCGGTTCCCAGTGCGTGGTCGTCGGCATCGACAGCCAGACCGTGGGCGACGAGTTCGAGGTTTACCAGTTCACGGGGGATCCCGACCGCTCACGCAGCACACGGCGCGCCACGCTCGATTGGGTGGGTGAAGTGCAGGACCGCGGCGCTGGCGAAATCGTCCTCAACTGCATGGCGAGCGACGGGGTGCGCCAGGGGTATGACTTGCGCCAACTGCGGGCCGTGCGCAGTATCTGCCGGGTGCCGCTGATCGCCTCGGGGGGTGCCGGCACGATGGAACATTTCGCCAGCGTCTTTGCCGCTGCCGACGTCGACGGAGCGCTGGCAGCGAGCGTCTTCCACAGCGGTGCCATCGCCATCCCGGACCTGAAAGGCTACCTGCGCGAACGACGCGTGGAGATCCGTCCATGAACGACCTGAACCTGGCACGGCTCGACTGGGACAAGGGTGGTGGCCTGCTGCCCGCGATCGTCCAGCACGCGGTGGATGGACGCGTGCTGATGCTGGGCTACATGAACGAGGCGGCGCTGCGCCGCACGCTGACCGACGGGCGCGTCACTTTTTTCAGCCGCAGCCGCAACCAGCTCTGGACCAAGGGCGAAACGTCGGGCCATTTCCTGCACGTCGCGCACGTGAGCGCCGATTGCGACCGCGACTCGATCCTGGTCCTGGCTCATCCCGACGGCCCGACCTGCCACAACGGCACACCCACGTGCTTCGCCGAGGCGCGCGAGCCGCAGGTTTCGCGCATCGCGTTCCTCGCGACGCTGCAGTCGACGATCGCGCAGCGCATCGCCGAAAGCCCGGAGGGTAGCTACACCGCCCGACTCTTCTCCAGCGGCATCGGCCGCATCGCGCAGAAGGTGGGTGAGGAAGGTGTCGAGACGGCGCTCGCCGCGGTGACGCGCGACGATCCGGAACTGGTCGGTGAATGCGCGGACCTGCTGTATCACCTGCTGGTGCTGCTGAAATCGCGCAACCTGACGCTCGAGCAAGTCGTCGACGAACTCGCGTCGCGCCATGGCTCGCGCGTTTCGGGCAGCCTCTAGAGCCGGAGCGACTGCATGCCTACCCGGCGCGGGTGGCCGATCCACGCGCCAGCCACGACATCCATGACGCACCGATTGCGGTGACGATCGCCGCCGTCGTGAATGCCGTGCTCGAACCGAAGTGCTGCCAGATCATGCCGAAGATGACTGCGCCCGGCAGCACCAGCAGCCCGCTCGCCAGGTGATACAGGCCGTACGCCGTACCGCGTTCGTGTTCGGACGCGTGATCACCGATGACCGAACGCTCCGCGGGCTCCGTCACGGCAAGGGTGGCAGCGTATGCAATGAACAGCAGCCACACCTGCCAGGCGGGCGGTGCGGGCCGCGCCGCCAGCAGCAGCAACACGAACACACGCAGGGTCCAGCCGCCGAGCAGGACCGGAATGCGGCCGAGACGATCCGAGACGATTCCGGCCGGCATCGCGATCGCCATCTTGGCCAGGCTCGCGGCCGCCCATACCAGCGGCACCCAGTGCACGGCGAGCCCCGCGCCGGTCGCCCACAGCACCACGAAGACCTCCGGCACGCTGGCGAGTGCGAGCCAGCCCGCCGCGATGATCATCGCCCTCAGGCGGCCATGCAGCGAATGCCATGAGAACGATGCGCGCGGCAGCGCAACGAACGGCCGCCCGCGCGGCAGGCCAAACGCGAGCAGCGCAAGCACGAGCAGGCCGGGCACGACCGACGCAAGGAACACATGCTTGAGTTCGACGTGCATCGACAGCAGGGCGAACGCGAGCAAGGGGCCGATGACGGCACCCGCGTGATCCATCGAGCGGTGAAAGCCGAAGGCACGGCCACGGTCGGCCGCGTGCGTGGCTCCGGCAATCAACGCGTCCCTGGGCGCTGTCCGCAACCCCTTGCCGACGCGATCGAGAAACCGCAGCAGCAGCACGGAGCTCCAGGCCGCAGCCAGCCCGATCAAGGGGCGGGTCGCATTGGACAGGCCGTATCCCGCGAGCACCAGTGATTTCGGGTCCACGCCGCGATCCGCGAGCCGTCCTGCCACGAGTTTCAGTACGCTCGAAGTGGCTTCGGCGAGGCCCTCGACGAGCCCGACGATCGCCGGTCCGGCGCCCAGCGTTGCCGTGAGGAAGATCGGCAACAACGGTGTAATCATTTCACTCGATGCGTCGTTCAGCAGCGAAACGAGTCCAAGCACGACCACGGTGCGCGGCAATGCGCGCGAGACGGATACATCACTGGCAGCAGGTCGACTGTCTTCGGCGGACATTTGGCTTCCCAGCTGCATAATCCCTGCAGCACGCAAAACATGCGGAACGTTAGACTCGTCTCAGGCAGGGAGCTGCAGTACGCTCCGTGTCGATATCCTACTCACCACACCATAGGGACATGCCATGAGCTTGTTTGGATCAATCCTCGAGAAGCTGGGCCTGAAGAAAAAAGCCGCTCCACCGCCCCCTCCGCCACCGCCAATGCAGACACAGGCAGCACCTGCGCCTGCTGCAGTTGCGCCGGCACCTCCGCCCCCGCCGCCCAAGCCCGAACCGATGGACATGGTGGACGTAGTCTCGATGCTGGAAGGCTGGGCCGCCCAGACTCCGCAGAAGCTGAACTGGCGCACCTCCATCGTCGACCTGATGAAGCTGCTCGGCATGGAAAGCAGCCTCACGGAGCGCAAGGAACTCGCGACAGAACTCGGCTGTCCGGCCGAGTACATGCACGACTCGGCCAGGATGAACGTCTGGTTGCACAAGGAAGTCCTGCGCCAGATCGCCCTGAACGGCGGCAACGTGCCGGCAGAACTGTACGACTGATCCCCTCCCTCTCCCGCGCTGCGCGCGACCTCTCCCGCGCCTCGCGGGAGAGGTGAAGGTTCACCGCGTCACCCACCCACCGCACACCGGAAAGACCTGGCCGACGAAGCAGTCGGCCGCGCCGCTGCACAGGTAGGCCGCGAACAGCGCGTCCTCCCTCGCCCCCACCAGCCTGCCCAACGGAACGTCGCGCTTGAGCCGTTCCTGGAATGCCGGAAGTGCCTGCACCTCGGCGGGGAAATACATCGGGTTCTCGACGAAGTTCTGTGCGATCGCGTTGACCTGCACGTTGTGCGGGGCCACTTCGACGCCGACGGCCTGGACGTACGCCAGTTGGGCTCCCCGGGCCGCGCTGTAGGTCGATGCGCGCTTCATGCCGCGCAGCGCCGATGCACTTCCGATGACCAGGATCTTGCCCGACCGGCGCTCGATCATCTGCGGCAGCACTGCCCGCACCAGCCGCGGCAGCGGGTCGACCAGGCCACGAAAGACGGCCTGCCATTCGTCGTCGGAAGCGTCAACGGCCGGTGTCGACGGAGCCAGCAACGCCAGGTTCGCCACCAGGACGTCCACGCGCCCCGCTTTATCGACGATGGCCGCAGGTGTCGCCGGATCGATCAAGTCGGACTCGTCCGCAATGACGTCGGCACCCGCTTCGGCCAGCACGGAGCACAACGCTGGACCCATGAATTCCCGGGCCTGTGTCACCAGCACCCGCTGGCCGCGGAGGCTGACGATTCCGGTGGTCGTGCCAGTGCTGCTCACGAGCGGCTCCTCACTTCACGCGGGATCGTCGTACTTGCGCGAACTGCCGCGAAAATTCTCGACCGGGTACTTGAGCGCGTTCAAACCGATCTTGCGCACCGCGGCGGCGCCGAGATCGATCTCGAGCTTGGCGGCCAGGCGAACCAGGTAAAGCAGGACGTCTGCCATCTCGAGCGCCACGGCATCCTTGACGTCGGCCGGCAGGTCCGCGCTCTGTTGCTCCGTCAGCCACTGGAAGTGCTCGAGCAGTTCGCCGACTTCACCGGCGAGCGCCATCGCCAGGTTCTTCGGCGCGTGAAACTGGTCCCAGTCGCGCGCGCGTGCAAATTCCGCAAGCTGCGCGGCCAGGTCGTCGAGCGAGGGCTGGGCGCGCTGGTCGGACATGCGAGCGGACTCAGCCGTGTTGCCGTTCGGCAAGGATGCGCAGCATGCGGCGGATCGGCTCGGCCGCACCCCACAGCAACTGGTCGCCAACGGTAAAGGCCGTCAGGTAGTCGCCGCCCAGCGCCAGCTTGCGCACGCGACCAATCGGGACGTGCAGCGTGCCGCTCACTGCCGCAGGCGTGAGGCCTGCTATCGACGCCTCGCGCGTATTTGGCACGAGCCGCACCCACTCGTTGCCGCTGGCAAGCAGGTGCTCGATCTCCGCCAATGGCAGGTCGCGTTTCAACTTGATGGTCATCGCCTGGCTGTGGCAACGCATCGCGCCGACACGCACGCAGATGCCTTCGACCGGAATCGCAGCGCCTTCCGCGCGTCCGAGAATCTTGTTGGTTTCGGCGCTGCCCTTCCATTCCTCGCGACTGACGCCGTTACCCATGTCCTTGTCGATCCAGGGGATCAGGCTGCCCGCAAGCGCCACGCCGAAATGGGCCTGGGGCAGGTCCGGCGAACGCAACTGGCCGGTCACGACCCGGTCGATGTCGAGGATGGCACTCGCCGGGTCGCGCAGCAGCGGGGCTGCGGCTGAATGCACGCTGCCCATCTGCTCGACCAGTTCGCGCATGTTCTGCGCACCGGCGCCGGAAGCTGCCTGGTAGGTCATCGAGGTGATCCACTCGATGAGGTCCGCGCGGAACAGTCCGCCGAGGGCCATCATCATCAGCGACACCGTGCAGTTGCCGCCGATGTAGTCACGCACCCCGGACGCGAGCGCGGCGTCGATCACGCCGCGGTTCACGGGATCGAGGATGATCACGGCGTCGTTCTTCATCCGCAACGCGGACGCTGCGTCGATCCAGTAGCCCTTCCAGCCGGCCGCGCGCAGCTTTGGATGGATGTCGTTCGTGTAGTCGCCGCCCTGGCAGGTGACGATCGCGTCGCATTGCGCGAGCGCCTGCAGGTCGTTGGCGTCCCGCAACGCGCCGGATGGACGCCCATTGATCACCGGGCCCGCGCCACCTGCCTGCGACGTGCTGAAAAAGACCGGGTCCACGTGGTCGAGGTCGCGCTCGAGCGTCATGCGCTGCATGAGCACCGAGCCCACCATGCCACGCCAGCCAACGATTGCAGTCTTCACAAGCTCACTCCGGCCGCCAGCGGCCCGCTCAGATGATCACTTCGCACGCGGGTTCGCGCAGGTTGTAGTTCGAACTCATCGCGTGGCCGTAGGCCCCCGTGTTCGCAATCAACAGTACGTCGCCCTCCTTCGTCGCGGGCAACAGTCGCTCGTGCCCGAGGTAATCGGCCGATTCGCAGATCGGACCCACGACGTTGTACACCTCGGTGCCCGGTTCGCCGAAGCGCGTGAGGTTGACGATGTCGTGGTGCGCGCCGTAGAGCGCCGGGCGGATCAGGGAGTTCATGCCGGTCGACACCCCGACATACTGCACCGCGCCCTTGCCCTTCAGCTGCGTCACCTCGACGACCAGCACGCCGCCCTGCGCCACCAGGAACCGGCCGGGTTCGAGCCAGAGCCCGACCTGCGGCCACTTCGCCCGGATGTCGTCGATGATGCCCTGCAGGGCCGCGAGGTCCACCGGGACCTGCCCTGGCTTCTCGGGCACGCCGAGGCCGCCACCGAGATCGATGGCCCTGGCATGCGGAAAACGTTGCGCGAGTCCGCCGAGCATGTGGCCGACCTCTTTCCAGTTGCGCACGTCGAACACGCCGCTGCCGGTGTGCGCATGCAAGGCGACGACGCGCGCTCCCACCAGCTGCACGAGACGTTCGACTTCATCCAGCTCGAAGAGCGGTACGCCGAACTTCGAATGCACGCCCGCCGTGCGGACGTGATCGTGGTGACCACGGCCGAACCCCGTGTCGATGCGGATCAGCACGTCTCGGTTGCGGAACAGTTCACCCCACTCGCGCAGCGCGTAGACGTTGTCGATGGTCAGGTTGACGCCTTGCTCGATGGCCCACTCATACTCGCTGCGCGGGGCAAAGTTGGGCGTGAACAGGATGCGGGACGGATCGATCCCAGGCACCACCTGCATCACTCGCTCGCATTCGCCGCGCGATACGCATTCGAACGACAGCCCGAGCCCCGCGAACGTCTGCAGCAGCACCGGGTGCGGGTTGGCCTTCATCGCGTAGAAAATGCGATCGACACCCCGAATGCCCAGCAACTGCTGCGCGGCAAGCTCCACCGACGCGCGGTCGTAGACGTAAGCACTGCCATGTTCGTGGGCGATCCGCTGCAGTTCCTCGCGGCGCTCCTGCCACCATGGCGGCCCGCCCGCGGGCAGCACGGGCCCGAGGCCGTGGATCTGCTCCCAGGTCGGGCCCAGCACGTGATCAGACGGCGCATTCCAGACGATGACGTCGTGCAGGCGGCGCACCAGGCGGTCACCCTGCTCTTCATCGACGACGAACGTGATGTTGAGGTCGTTGGCCGCCTGCGTGACCAGGTAGATGCGTTGTTCCTCGAACAGCTCGAGTGCGTCGCCCAGGCGGTGCAGCGTCGCACGAATGCTGCGCCCGACGAGGCTCACCGCCGCGCAGGGCCCGATGACTTCGACGCGGCAGAGCTTCGTCAGCGCGGTGACCAGTGTCTCCAGCGCCCGGCTGTCGAGCGTGTTTGCGGCCGGATCGAGCGACACGGTGACGCTGGTCTCCGATGTCGACACGAGGTCGACCGACAGGCCGTGCTCCTTGAAAACGGCGAATGCATCGGCGAGGAACCCGACCTGGTGCCACATGCCGAGTGTTTCGAGCGAGAGCAACGTGATGTTCTTCTTGATGCAGACCGCCTTCACGCGCGCGCCGCCGTCGCCGCCCGTGGCGGTGATGACCGTGCCTTCGAGCTCGGGCTGCTGCGTGGCGTGCACGGTCAGCGGAATGGCGTACTGCTTCACCGGCAGGATGCAGCGCGGATGCAGCACCTTGGCACCACTGCTCGCGATCTCCTGCGCCTCGTCGTAGTCGAGCGACTTGAGCAGCCGCGCGTTCGACACGGACTTGGGATTCGACGTGAACATGCCCGGCACGTCGGTCCAGATTTCGAGGCGCCGTGCGCCGAGCTTCGACGCGAAATAGCTGCCCGACGTGTCGGAGCCGCCGCGACCGAGCAGCACGGTATCGCCGTGCGCGTCGCTGGCGATGAAACCCTGCGTGATCAGCACGTTGCCGCCCGACGCCAGCCGCTCCTGGAACGCGGTGTCCGGTTCGAACACACACGTGGCGGAAAGGTAGTTCGCACGCTCGGTGGCGCCGGGCCGCACTTCGGCATGCAGCAACGTGCGGGCGTCGAGCCACTGCGCGGCGATGCCTTCGGCCTGCAGGAAGGCGGCACCGATGCGTGTCGCCATCAACTCGCCATTCGCCATCACGCGTGCGCGCAGCCGGTCGCTGATTTCACCGATCAGGTGAATGCCCTCGGCGCTGCGACGCAGATCGGTGAAGTGACGATCGAGTTCGGACTCGATGTGAATGCCGAGATCACGCGCGAGGTCGAGGTGACGTCGCTCGATCTGGTCCATGACCGGCTCCCATTCGCCGGTCAGCGCTTTCGCGAGCAGTTGCTCGAGGCGGTCCGTGATGCCGGACAGAGCCGAGTGCACGATGACGGGGTGGAGACCTTCGGCGAGTCGCGCCTTGACGACGCCGGCGACGTTCTTCCAGTTGCTGACACTCGAAACGCTGGTGCCGCCAAACTTCAGGACGACCCAGTTCGATTCGGTATGGCTGGTCATTCGAGCGGACCCCGGCGCAACGCGCTGTGGCGTCGCCTTCATTCTTCCTGACCTGCTCCGGCGCCGCTTGGCGGACCGGACAGTCACTGGCTCCCCGAGTCAGGAGCCGGGGGCCCGTGTTGGTCCGGACGGACTACTTGTCTTCGTAGAAATCCTTGAGTTCTTTCTGCAAGCGTTTCTCGGCGAGCACGTCCTCGAGCTTGCTCCAGGCCGCCTTGCCTTTCTTTACGGCAGCCGCCTGCTTGCGCCGATCCACCCTGTCGATGAACCGGTCGTAATCTTCTTCCTCAGCTCCAGCTACAAACTCTTCGTCCAAGTCGAAGTGTTCCTCGTCTCGTTCCATTGCGCGGCCCCGAGAGAAAATCCTGATATATCAATGCGCTGCCCACTACAGCACGAACACAAGGCTGCGAACTATACACGGATCGGTTTGCATCTCAACCGATTCGTGTTGCGGTGCAACGGCTTTGTGCGTCGGGACAGTTCGTCCAATCAGACCTGAAAGGTGGGGACCGGTTCCCCTGCCCGCTCGGCTGGCGGTCAGCTCCGGCGCGGCGTAACGACGATCGGCGCGCCCCGGCCAAGACCGAGGCCCTCAGCCGCGCTTTGCTGGGCCCTGGCCACCTCGAGCACCCCGAACGAGTTGATCAACGCGACATAGTCCCCGGGCCGGACGTCGGAATAGGTGCGCCGGACAGCGATCTCCTGTCCGCCGGCCCGAACCACCGGCGTGGGCACCTGCGCCACCCGTTCGGCGTCCAGGTTGGTCAACAGGTTGCCGAAGTGGTCCACCGTCACCACTGCGCCGTGCAGTTGGCTTCCGGTCAGGACGGGTTCATCCATCCAGCCCGGCACGAGTTCCGCAACCACGGGGCCCAGGGCTGCCGGGGCCAGCCGGCCAGCCGCCAGTTCGGCCGCCAACGGCGCAAAGATGTCGCGGCCGTGAAAGGTGGCGCTCGGCCGGTGAAGCCCCAAGTCTCGCAGCACGCCTTCGTCGAGCCGCCTGAGGATGGGAGCCGATTCGAGCCGCTCGAGCACGCCGGCCAGCAGGCCATTGTCCGGCGCCAGGAACAGCTGCCCGTCGGCCTCGACCACGGCGATATCGCGGGAACTGCCGACGCCCGGATCGACGACCGCCACGTGCACCGTGCCCGGCGGGAAGTACCCGTACGAGCGTCCCAGCCAGAAGCCGGCCTCGGTTGGCCAATGCACCAGGATCTCGTGCGTCAGGTCGACCAGGCGCGCGGCCGGGAACCGGCGCAGCACCTGCCCTTTCATGACGCCCACGAAGGGATCCTTGAGGCCGAAATCCGTCGTCAGCGTGATGACGCCGGACGGCTGGAACGGGCTCGATGGCACGGCCTTGGGCATGGGGTCTTCCGGGCTAAACTGGGAGGCTTATGCCCTATCTTTACCTCGTCCGCCACGGCCAGCCCGACTTTGCGGGCAATTACGATTCGATCACCGACCTCGGCGCACGCCAGTCGACGTGGCTCGGCGAGCACTTCGCGGCACGCGGACTGCGGTTCGCGCGGGTGCTGGCCGGCACACTGCAGCGGCAAGTGTCGACGTGCGAGCTGGTCGTCAACATGCTCGACCGGCCGCGCGACTTCGCCCAGGACGCGCGCTTCAACGAATACGACCACCTGTCGCTGCTGCGCTTCTTCGAGGGCGATCGACTGCTGGAAATCCGGGCCTCGGGTGATCGACGCGAGTACTTCGCCGCGATTCGCAGCGCCATGCAGAAATGGTCAGAGCGCGATGAGCCCATCGCCGGCGGCGAAAGCTGGAGCGAGTTCGGCGCCCGCATCCGTGCCGGGGTTGCCGCGGCGTGTGAAGGGCTCATGCGCGACGACAACGTGCTGATCGTCACGTCCGGTGGCGTGATTGGCCGGTACGTCTCGGAAGTGCTGGACGCTGGCGCCGACACGGCGATCCAGCTGAACCTGCAGACGCGCAACACCAGCGTGACGGAGGTCATCCGGCCGCCCGCGAGCGTTGCCCGGCTGGTGTCGTTCAACGCGATTCCGCACCTCGAGCGTGCCGACCGCATGCATGCGGTCAGGGCAGGGGTAGGGAGTCGGATGGCGAAGCGACGACGGCTAGTGTCGCTTCACTAGTCCCTAACCTTCCTAACCCCTTCCTGCCCTGCTTCACCAGCGACATCAGGTTGCGCGTGTCGATGGTCTGCGCCGCCTGCTCGATCTGTGACTGGTATTGCGGCGCCATGCCGCGTGCCTCGGCCACCAGCGACGTGAACGTCGCCTTCAGCGTCGCCGAGTCGAGCGTGCGACCGCCCGCGTAGTAGCGCTGGGCCACGCGACCGATCGCGTACGTCGTGGCGAACGTGAGGCCCGAACTGGCGGCCTGCCGGCCGAGCGACCGGCCCATCCCGCCACCGATGCCACCGAGCAAACCGCCCAGCAGCTTGCGTCCGATCTGTTCGACGTACTGCGACGTGAGGCCGACACCGAGCGTGGCAATGAAATCCTTCGCGTGCGAAGTATCCATCTCGTAGCCGTACGCCTTGCCGATCCGATACACGAGGCGCAGCTGCAATGGAATGATCGCCATCGACGCGATCGACTCGGGCAGCAGTTCGAGGGCCGCGTTGGTGATCGACGACTTCAAGATCGTCTTGTCCAGTTCGGCATCGCTGACGTTGGCCTTGCCCAGGACGGTGCCGGCCACGGCAGGCGGCGGTGAAGCAGGCGCCACGCCGGCAGGAGCCTCGGGGCCGGTCGGCACGGCCGCAGCGGCCATTGCACTCGCCTGTTGCGCAACAGACTCCGCCGCAGCCGACGGCAACTGCAGCGCAGCGGCCAGTTCGGCCAGGAAACTCGCTTCGGCGGCGTTCTGCGAACCGTCGGCATTGATGACGCCGACAGCCATTTCATAGGCGTACTGGCGCAGCCCCTGCGTATCGAGCGGCTGCACGGCCTCCTTCAAGTCGGGCCGCGACAGCAGCACGTCGCGGTACCAGGCCGGCAGGTCGATGCTGGCTTCGGCGCCGAGCGCTTCCGCCAGTTTGCGGATCGCCTCGCGTTCGCGCTCATCCTTCAGCCCGTCGGCGAATGCCGCCATCAGGGCCACCGTCAGGATCGATTTCGTCTTTGCGTTGTCCATGGCGCTCACGATATCAAATGGACGGCAGGATCGCCTTGGCATCAAGTGTCCAGGAATGGGGCCGTGATGATTCGGTTGCCCTCAGACAGGGCGTCGAGCACCAGTCGCAGTGGAACCGTGTCCACGTCGCTGCTCCCGGAGCTGATCAGCGCCGCAAAATGAGCATACAAAGCCACGTATTCCTGCACTGGCGTGGTGGTCACCGGAGAGCCATCAATGTGCAGGACGGTTCCGCCCGCACCCAGCGACAGGCGTCCGCGCATCCGTTGCAACGTCGATTTCCCAGGTTGGGGTGCCTGGGTGAAGGATGTCGAGTTCCATTTCGACCGGCGCGCCATCCAGCGTCATCGACAGTCGGGCCGCGCTCGGCGCCGCGCGGTTGGACGGGTACTGCAGCTCGGCCGCTTTCAGCATGAGTGCGCCAGGTGCGATACGGGTCAGGATCGAAAGCGCATTGATACCGGGATCGAAAGCGCCGAAGCCCTCGGCGGTCCAGATCCAGTCCTGTCCCGGATGCCAGACCCGGACATCTTCCTTCCAGGTGATGGAGGCATTCCGAATGCGTGTGCGCTCGAGCCAGGCTCGCGCAGGCTCGACGGCGCAGCCGTGCCGGGAGTGCCATGACGCAAACAAGGTCAGGCGCCGTTCCTCGGCAAGCCTGGCCAACTCCTCGACTTCAGCGACCGCTGTGCCGGGTGGCTTCTCGAGCAGGACATGGCAACCGCGTTGAAGCGCGACGCGTGCGATAGCAGCCCGTGCCTGTGGGGGCATGCAAAGTGCCACCGCTTGCACGTCAGGATGCGCCTGCAGCAGCGTCTCGAGGCTGTCGTAGGACGGCAACGTGTCGAGATGGCTGTGCGGACTGGCGGCAGCCACCAGTTCAAATGCGTTGCTCGCTCGAATCGACGGCACGTGTTGATCACGCGCGATCTTTCCCAGACCGACCACTGCAATCCGCACTGGATTCATCCCTGGGCCTCTTGGGACTGCAACGACGAAGGCCCTCTTGCGAGGGCCTTTGCTGATCGTCTGATTGCCTGGTTGTATTGGTCGGAGCGAGAGGATTCGAACCTCCGACCCCTTGCACCCCATGCAAGTGCGCTACCAGACTGCGCCACGCTCCGACCGGGCGCGGATTATAACCGGGTATAACTGGGGAAGCTCGCCAATTTCGACCGGAAATAGGGAAGCCTCCCCTACCGCCGCAGGATTTTGATCAGTTCTTCGAGCTCGACGCGCAGCTGCCGCGCCAGCTGATGGGTCTGGGTGACGTCCTCGCGGGCTTCCTCGCCCTCGAGCCGGTTGCGGGCACCGCCGATCGTGAAACCCTGGTCGTACAGCAGCGCGCGGATCTGGCGGATCACGAGCACGTCCTGGCGCTGGTAATAGCGACGGTTGCCCCGCCGCTTGACGGGCTTGAGCTGGGGAAATTCCTGCTCCCAGTAACGCAGCACGTGCGGCTTGACGCCGCACAGCTCGCTGACCTCACCGATCGTGAAGTAGCGCTTGCCCGGGATCGCCGGGAGTTCGTCGTTATTGCTGGGTTCCAGCATACGCTTCCACGCGCGCCTTCAGTTTCTGGCCGGGACGGAAGGTCACGACGCGCCGTGCGCTGATCGGGATTTCCTCGCCGGTCTTCGGGTTGCGACCCGGGCGCTGGTTCTTGCTGCGCAGGTCGAAGTTGCCGAAACCGGAGAGCTTGACCTGCTCGCCGTGGGCGAGGGCCATCCGCAATTCTTCGAAGAACAGGTCGACGAGCTCACGGGCCTCACGCTTGTTGAGGCCGAGCTGGTCGAACAGTGCTTCCGCGATTTCCGCCTTGGTCAATGCCATTTTTTTGTCTTATCGGTCTCGTATCGTGGCGGAGCACTCCCGCTCCAGGTCGGAGACGACCCGAGCCACGATGGCATCCGTCTCATCGTCAGTAAGGGTGCGCGAAACGTCCTGCAAATTCAAGCCTATCGCCACACTCTTGCGACCTGTTTCGATGCCCGTTCCGCGGTAAATGTCGAACACCGTCGTGTCGCGCAGCACCGTGCCCGCCGCGTTGCTGAACGCAGTCGAGCAGTTTCTGCACAGGCACCGCCTCGTCGACGACGATCGCGAGGTCGCGGCGCACGGCGGGAAACCGCGAAACTTCGTGGAAATGCGGCACCGCGGCCGCCAGCGCGACCTCGAGTTCGAGCTCGAAAACGATGCCGGAATATGTCAAGTCGAGCCGGCGCTCGACGTCGGGATGCAGTCGGCCGATCCAGCCGAGCGTGCGCGTCACCGCGCCGAATCTCCGCCGTCTGGCCCGGATGCAGTGCCGGATGCTCGGCCGGCCACGAAGCGGAATTCGTCCGCCGCACCGGTCGCGCGCAGCAGCGCTTCGACGTCGGCCCGCACGTCGAAGAAGTCGACGGCGGTCCGCGGCGCGCCCCACTGCTCGGGCACGGCGGACCCAGCAGCGATGCCCGCGATCACGGGCACTTCGCGCAGCGCGCCGTCCTCGCGCGCGACGACGAACTTGCGGCCGACTTCGAACAGGCGCACGCGCGACTGCTGCCGGCGCTGGTTCGATGCCAGCGCTGCCGCGAGGCCCGGCCACAGCGACACGCGCATCGTCGCGAGTTCGGCCGAGATCGGATTGCTGAGCGTCAGGCTCGCGCGCCCGGGCGCGAACAGTGCCTGCCGGCCCGGCTCGATGAAACTGTAGGTGATCGCCTCGAAGTAGCCGCGCTGCACGAGCATGTCGGCCGCGGCGTCGCCGCGGATGCGCGTTTCGGTCTACGGCGGGAATCGGCTGCCGCGCCGGCTGCACGGTCTCGGGAATGCGGTCGAACCCGTGCATGCGCGCGATTTCCTCGATCAGGTCTTCCTCGATCGCGATGTCGAAGCGCCACGTCGGCGGCGTCACGCGCCACGCACCGCCGCGGCGCGGTCGAGCTGCATGCCGAGCCCGTCGAGCATCGCGGCGATCGTCGCATCGTCGATGTCGGCGCCGATGACGCGCCGCGCACGCTCGGGACGCAGCGGCACGCTCGCGACCGTGGCAATTCGCTCGCGAGCTCGGCCAGCTGCGTCGGGCCCGGCGTGCCACCCGCGCAGGCGCACAGCAGCGCCGTGGCACGTTCGATCGCGCGTTCCTGCAGCGTGGGATCGACGCCGCGCTCGAAGCGCTGCGAGGCATCGGTGACCAGGCCGTAGCGACGGCCGCGGCCCGCGATCGCGTCGGGCAGGAAGTACGCGACCTCGAGCAGCACGTCGGTGGTGTCGTCGCCGATGCCCGAGTGGTCGCCGCCCATCACGCCGGCGAGGCCCAGCGCCTTTGTCGTGATCGGCGATCACGAGCACCGTCGTCGTCGAGCGTGACGTCGCGGCCGTCGAGCAGCTTGAGCGTCTCGCCGTCCCGCGCGCGGCGCACGACGATGCCGCCCGCGAGTTCGCGCAGGTCGTACGCGTGCATCGGCTGGCCGAGTTCGAGCATCACGTAGTTGGTGACGTCGACCGCGGCGCTGATCGGGCGCAGCCCGGCGCGACGCAGTCGCTCCTGCATCCAGGCCGGCGACTTGGCCTGCGGGTCGAGTCCGCGGATCACGCGCGAGGCGAAGCGCACGCAACCGCCCCCGGCGTGAGTTCGACCGGGAACTCATCGTCGGACGTCGCGGCGACCGGCGCCAGCGCGGGCCCGGTCAGCGGCTGGCCGGTGAGCGCCGCGACTTCGCGCGCGATGCCGAGCACGCTCATGCAGTCGCCGCGGTTCGGCGTCAGGTTGACCTCGAGCATCGTGTCGTCGAGACCGAGCGCCGCGACCAGCGGCGCACCCGTCCGCAGCTCGGCCGGCAGTTCGAGCAGGCCGCTCGACGTCTTCGGACAGCGCCGAGTTCGCGCGCCGAACACAGCATGCCGAACGACTCGACGCCGCGCAGCTTCGCCTTGCCGATCTCCATGCCGCCCGGCAGCTTCGCGCCGACGGTGGCGAGCGGCGCCTTCAGGCCCGCGCGCGCGTTCGGCGCGCCGCAGACGATCTGCACGCGTTCCGCTGCCGGTGTCGACCTGGCAGACGCTCAGCGTGTCGGCGTTCGGGATGCTTGCACGCGCTCGACGATCTCGCCGACGACCACGCCGGGCAGCGGCGGCGCCGCCGCCTCGACGCCTTCGATCTCGAGGCCCGCCATCGTGAGGCGCGCGGCGAGGTCCTTCGGCGCGGGCAGCGGCCCGCCGATCCATTCACTCAACCACTGCAGACTGATGCGCATCGTCGCTTACCGGCTCAGCCGAACTGCCGCAGGAAGCGCAGGTCGTTCTCGAAGTAGAGGCGGATGTCGTTGACGTTGTAGCGCAGCATCGTCAGGCGCTCGATGCCCATGCCGAACGCGTAGCCGGTGTAGCGCTCGGGATCGATGCCGACGTTGCGCAGCACGTTCGGGTGCACCATGCCGCAGCCCGCGACCTCGAGCCAGCCCGTCTGCTTGCAGACGCGGCAACCCGCGCCGCTGCAGAACACGCACTCGATGTCGACCTCGGCCGACGGCTCGGTGAACGGGAAATACGACGGCCGGAAGCGGATGCCGAGGTCGACGCTCGAAGTACTGCTGCATGAACTCGTGCAGCACCGACTTGAGGTTGGCGAAGCTCACGCCCTCGTCGATGACGAGGCCTTCGACCTGGTGGAACATCGGCGTGTGCGTCATGTCGGAATCGCAGCGGTAGACGCGCCCCGGCATGATCATGCGCAGCGGCGGCTTGTCGCGCAGCATCGCGCGCACCTGCACCGGCGACGTGTGCGTGCGCAGCAGCCGGCCGTCCGGAAAGTAGAACGTGTCGTGCATCGCGCGCGCCGGATGGTTCGCGGGAATGTTGAGCGCCTCGAAGTTGTGCCAGTCGTCCTCGACTTCGGGGCCGTCCTCGACCGAGAAGCCGGCGTTGCGGAAGATCGCCTCGATGCGCCGGCGCGTGCGCGTCACCGGATGCAGGCCGCCCGGCTGCTGGCCGCGGCCCGGCTGCGTCACGTCGATGCGACCCGCGGCGAGCTTGCGCTCGCAGTTCGACGCGCGTCGAGTTCCGCCTTGCGCGCCTCGAACGCGGCGCCGAGTTCGTCGCGCACGGCGTTGATGCGCGCGCCCGCCGCCTTGCGTTCGTCGGGCGCCAGCGCGCCGAGCGACTTCAGCTGCGCCGTGATCGCGCCCTTCTTGCCGAACAACTCGACCTTGAGCGCTTCGAGGTCCGCGAGGCTCGCGCAGGCCGCGACGCGGACCCGGGCGTCCGCCGCGAGGTCGTCGAGGCCGAGGGTCGTGGTCGTGTCGCTCATCGGGCCGGTATCCGTCGAAATTGCGGCAGCCGCTATTCGTGGAAATAAAAAGGCCGGGGCGCTTGCGCGTTCCGGCCTTCTCGACGCTACGATCGGGGACCGCAGCTCCGCGCGATCAGGCGATGCCTTCGCCCTGCCGCAACCTTACGCGGCGGCGGGAGGCTCTTCTTGGCCTGCTCGACGATCTTGCCGAACGCTTCGATGTCGTGCACCGCGAGGTCCGCGAGGAGCTTGCGGTCGATCTCGAGGCCGGCGGCCTTGAGGCCCGCCATCAGGCGGCTGTACGACATCTCGAACGTGCGGGCGCCCGCGTTGATGCGAGTGATCCACAGCGCGCGGAAATCACGCTTCTTGGCCTTGCGATCGCGGTAGGCGTACTGGCCGGCCTTGATGACCGCCTGCTTCGCCGTGCGGTACACCTTGCGGCGTGCGTTGTAGTAACCCTTCGCCTTGGCGAGGACCTTCTTGTGCCGGCGTCCAGCGATGACGCCACGTTTAACTCGTGCCATGGGTCACCTCCTAGGCGTGGGGCAGCAATTGTTCGAGACGGCAGAGATCCTGCTTGGCGACCATGGTGGTGCCACGCAGATTCCGCTTACGCTTGCTCGACTTCTTGGTGAGGATGTGTCGCTTCTGCGACTGACCGCGCTTGAAGCCGTTCGCTGTCTTGCGAAAACGCTTTGCCGCGGCCCGGTTGGTCTTCAACTTGGGCATGCAATAACTCCTAATTTTTCATGGCCCATTTCCCCATGGCTTGCGCCACGGTTCGAGGGCGAAGAAGCGGCCGAAACCGCCCTTACTTCTTTTTTGGCGCGAGCATCATGACCATCTGCCGGCCTTCCATCAGCGGATGCTGCTCGACCACCGCCACTCCGGCGAGGTCTTGCTGCAAACGCATCAGCATCTGCCGGCCGAGGTCCGTGTGCGCCATTTCGCGGCCACGGAAACGCAACGTTACCTTGGCCTTGTCCCCTTCCTCGAAAAAGCGAATCAGATTCCTGAGCTTGATCTGATAGTCGCCTTCGTCGGTTCCAGGGCGAAACTTCACTTCCTTGATCTGTATCTGTTTCTGCTTCTTCTTCGCGATCGCGGCTTTCTTGTTCGTCTCGAACTGGAACTTGCCGAAATCGATGATCCGGCACACCGGCGGTTCCGCCATCGGCGAAACTTCGATGAGATCGAGCTCCTGCGCGGCGGCCATTTCGAGCGCCTCGAAGCGGGTCATCACCCCGACTTGTTCTCCGTCCGCGCCAATGACGCGAAGTTGCGGGGCCGTGATCTCGTGGTTGCGCCGGATGCGCTTGGTCGTTGGAGCAGTGATGCGATCAATCCTCTAAAGCTAAAACAATACGGCCGCGGCTCGCGACTTCGTCGGCAAGCTTCGAGGCGAGGGTTTCCAGTCCCATCGACCCGAGGTCCTTGCCGCTGCGCGTGCGCACGGCCAACGAGTTTGACCCTGACTCGCGGTCGCCCGCGACCAGCAGGTACGGGACCCGCTGCAGGGTGTGTTCGCGGATTTTAAAGCCGACTTTCTCGTTTCGCAAATCCATTTCGACCCGAAGCCCCTGATTTTTCAGGAATTCGGTTGCTTTGCGCACGTAATCGGCCTGTCCGTCCGTAATATTCATCACCACGGCCTGCACCGGCGCGAGCCAGGTCGGGAACTTCCCGGCGTGGTTTTCGATGAGAATCCCGAGGAAACGCTCCATGGAGCCCAGGATGGCCCGGTGCAGCATGACCGGCCGGTGCACGGCCCCGTCCTCGCCGACGTACTCGGCGCCCAGGCGCTCCGGCAGCACGAAATCGACCTGCAGGGTGCCGCACTGCCAGTCGCGGCCGATGGCGTCCCGCAGCACGAATTCGAGCTTCGGACCGTAGAAGGCGCCCTCCCCCGGATTCAGCGTGTATTCGAGGCCCGCGGTTTCGACCGCCGACTTGAGGGCGGCTTCGGCCTTGTCCCAGGTGGCGTCGCTGCCGGCGCGCTTGGCCGGACGGTCCGAGAACTTGACGGCCACTTCCTCGAAGCCGAAATCCTTGTAGACGCTCAGCAGCAGGTCGCAGAACGCGACCGTCTCGGCGTTGACCTGGTCTTCGGTGCAGAAGATGTGCGCATCGTCCTGCGTGAACGCGCGCACCCGCATCAGGCCGTGCAGCGCGCCCGAGGGCTCGTTGCGATGGCAGGCGCCGAACTCGGCCATGCGCAGCGGCAGGTCGCGGTAGGACTTGATGCCCTGGCGGTAGATCAGCACGTGGCCCGGGCAGTTCATCGGCTTGACCGCGAGGATGCGATCCTCGGACTCGGCGATGAACATGTTGGGCCGGTAGTTTTCCCAGTGGCCCGACTTTTCCCACAGCACGCGGTCGAGCAGCTGCGGCGTCTTGACCTCGACGTAGCCGGCTGTTTCGAGCCGGTCGCGCATGTAGGTTTCGACGGTGCGCCAGAGGGTGTGGCCCTTCGGGTGCCAGAACACGCTGCCCACCGCCTCTTCCTGCGTGTGGAACAGGCCGAGCTCGCGGCCGACGCGGCGATGGTCGCGCTTCTCGGCTTCCTCGAGGCGGGTGAGGTAGGCCTTCAGCGACTTCTCGTCGGCCCACGCGGTGCCGTAGATGCGCTGGAGCATTTCGTTCTTCGAGTCGCCGCGCCAGTAGGCGCCCGCGACCTTCATCAGCTTGAACGCGCCGAGCTTGCCCGTGCTGGGCACGTGCGGACCGCGGCACAGGTCGAACCAGTCGCCCTGCCCGTACAGGCTGATGTCTTCGTTCGCCGGGATGCTCGCGATGATCTCGGCCTTGTAGTGCTCGCCGAGCTTCCTGAACGTCTCGACCGCCTCGTCGCGCGGCATGAGCTTGCGCTCGACCTTGAGGTCGGCCTTGGCGAGCTCGTGCATCTTCGCTTCGAACTTCGCGAGGTCTTCCGGCGTGAAGGGCCGGCTGAAGGCGAAGTCGTAGTAGAAGCCGTCCTCGATCACGGGACCGATGGTGACCTGCGCTTCCGGGTAGACCGCCTGCACGGCCTGCGCCAGCAGGTGCGCGGTGGAGTGACGGATGATCTCGAGCCCGTCCGCGTCCCTGCCGGTGACGATGGAGACGTGGCGTCGTGATCGATGACGTGCGAGGTGTCGACGAGCTTGCCGTCGACGCGACCGGCGAGCGCCGCCTTGGCGAGACCCGCGCCGATGCTCGCAGCCAGGCCGGCCACGGTGACGGGCTGGTCGAAACTGCGTTGGCTGCCGTCAGGCAGTGTGATGACGGGCATCGTCTTTGGTCCCGTCAAGATTCACGATGACCCAGGTGCCGGGGATCGCGTCACCCATCGAGAACACATTGTTGTAGCCGGCCTCCGAGCCGAAGAACGTGGCCGTCACGATGCCCTTGCCGTCGACGCCGAGAACCCGACCCAGGGCGGGCGTCGCCACTCCAACACCAGCGAGACTGGCCTGGAAATCGTTCACGCCGGTACCCGCGCCGCCCAACGTGAATGACGATCCGGCGGGATCGGTCAGGACGAAGCCTGCCTGCGCACCCGCCGAGGCCAGCATCAGGATTCCGCCGAGGGCGGTCGCGCTCAACAACTTCTTGCTCTTCACTGCAACTTTCTCCTGCTTGGTCCGTTGCCGGTGGCAGCAACGGTCACGATATGAAACTGCACCCATACCGTGACAGGAGCACGAACTGTGCCAAATTAACTGTTCTTTATTTTTCAGTGACTTATGCGATGGACATAATGTCTGTCGTCAGGTCTATCGACGACGGCGTATCGCTTATGTCGCGAAGTGCAGGCAGCACGACGGCGCGACCCACAGGATCGTTCCTGGATGCTGTGACTCGTTAAATGAGGTTCCGTCCATTCACAGCAGATGTGGCAATTCTTTGCCTGCGGAATGGTGGGCGCACGTGGGATCGAACCACGGACCCCTACCATGTCAAGGTAGTGCTCTACCGCTGAGCTATGCGCCCTCAAACGAGCCGCGAAGGATACAGGAAGTAGCGAAGAAATGGGCTAGCGGAAATAGGGGACGCTCACCTATTTCGGCGGAATAGGTGAGCGTCCCCTATTTCCGCTACCCGGCCCGCGAATCCGGGACACCGAACGCCTGGTGCCGCAGCTTCTCGATCTGGTCGCGCAGCCGGGCCGCCTCCTCGAACTCGAGGTTGCGGGCGTGCTTGTACATCTCGGCTTCGAGCTTCTTGATCCGCTTCATGGCCTGCTCCGGCGCGAGCAACAGGTCGTCCTCGTCCAGGCCCGCGCCGCGACGGCCGTCCCGGTCGCCCTCGCTGCGGGCGCCTTCCATGATGTCCTGCACGGCCTTGACGATCGACTGCGGCGTGATGCCGTGCTTCAGGTTGTATTCGATCTGCTTCGCGCGGCGGCGATCGGTCTCGTCGAGCGCCCGCTGCATCGAGCCCGTCACGCGGTCGGCGTACAGGATCGCGCGGCCGTGCACGTTGCGCGCGGCCCGGCCGATCGTCTGGATCAGCGCGCCCGTCGAGCGCAGGAACCCTTCCTTGTCCGCGTCGAGGATCGCAACGAGCGCGACCTCGGGCATGTCGAGGCCTTCGCGCAGCAGGTTGATGCCGACCAGCACGTCGAACTTGCCGAGACGCAGGTCGCGGATGATCTCGACGCGCTCGACCGTCTCGATGTCCGAGTGCAGGTAGCGCACCTTCACGCCGTGCTCGTTCAGGTAGTCGGTGAGGTCCTCGGCCATGCGCTTGGTCAGCGTGGTGATCAGCACGCGCTGGTGCGCGGCGACGCAGCGATGGATCTCCGACAGCACGTCGTCCACCTGCGTGCGCACCGGGCGAATCTCGACCTCGGGATCGATGAGCCCGGTTGGACGCACGACCTGCTCGACGATGTCGCCGGCCGAGTGGCTCAGCTCGTACGGGCCCGGCGTGGCCGAGACGCAGATCATCTGTGGCGCGAGTGCCTCCCACTCGTCGAAGCGCAGCGGCCGGTTGTCGAGCGCCGAGGGCAGGCGGAAGCCGTACTGGACCAGGGTTTCCTTGCGCGAACGGTCGCCGCGGTACATGCCGCCGATCTGCGGGATCGTCACGTGGCTTTCGTCGACGACCAGCAGCGCGCCCGGCGGCAGGTAATCGAACAGCGTCGGTGGCGGCTCACCCGCCTGCCGGCCCGACAGGTACCGCGAGTAGTTCTCGATGCCGGAGCAGTACCCGACCTCCATCATCATCTCGAGGTCGAACGTGGTGCGCTGCTCGAGCCGTTGCGCCTCCAGGCCCTTGTCGGCCGCGCGCAGTTCCTTGAGCCGCTCGCGCAGTTCCTCGCGGATGTTCTCGATCGCGCTGTCGACCCGTTCGCGCGGCGTCACGTAATGCGACGACGGATAGACGGTGAGCCGCGGCACCTTGCGCAGGACTTCGCCCGTGAGCGGATCGAAGTAGCTGAGCGTCTCGATGTCGTCGTCGAACAACTCGATGCGCACGGCCTCGCGCTCGGATTCGGCCGGGAACACGTCGATGACGTCGCCGCGCACGCGGTAGGTGCCCTGCGTCAGGTCGAGCTCGTTGCGCGTGTACTGCATGTCCGTCAGCCGGCGCAGCAGCTTGCGCTGGTCGATGCGCTCGCCGCGCGACCAGGTGCAGCACCATGCTCAGGTAGGCCTTCGGATCGCCGAGGCCGTAGATCGCGGAGACCGTCGCGACGATGATCGCGTCGGGCCGCTCCAGCAGCGCCTTGGTGGCCGAGAGACGCATCTGCTCGATGTGCTCGTTGATCGACGCGTCCTTCTCGATGAACGTGTCCGACGACGGCACGTACGCTTCCGGCTGGTAGTAGTCGTAGTAGCTGACGAAGTACTCGACCGAGTTGTTCGGGAAGAACTCCTTGAACTCGCCGTAGAGCTGCGCGGCCAGCGTCTTGTTGTGCGCCATCACCAGCGTCGGGCGCTGGACCTGCTGGATCACGTTGGCGACGCTGAAAATGTCTTGCCGCTTCCCGTCACTCCCAGCAGCGTCTGGTGCGCCAGGCCGTTGCGCAGCCCTTCGACCAGGCGCGCGATCGCCTCGGGCTGGTCACCCGCCGGCTGGTAGTCAGACTGCAACTGAAAAGCGCGGGGAACGTCGGTCATCGGTAGTTGCCGCCGATCGGTGTCATCTGCCTTGGGAGGACCGCCAGATTAGCCTAAAATGCGGCGTCTTTTTCACCCCCCGGAATCCCCCAGTGCCCGTCCAACTCGCCGAGCGCGTCAAGCGCGTCAAGCCGTCCCCCACCGTCGCCCTCACCGGCCGCGTCGCCAGGCTCAAGGCCGAGGGACACGACATCATCGGGCTGGGCGTCGGCGAGCCGGACTTCGACACCCCGACGCACATCGCGGACGCGGGCGTGGACGCCATCCGCGACGGCTTTACCCGCTACACGGCCGTCGAGGGCATCCCGGAACTGAAGGACGCGATCATCGCGAAGTTCAAGCGCGACAACGCCATCGCTTACACGCGGCCGCAGATCCTGGTCTCGACGGGCGCCAAGCAGACGATCTACAACCTGTTCATGGCGGTGATCGACCCGGGCGACGAGGTCGTGATTCCGGCGCCGTACTGGGTCTCGTACCCGGACATGGCGCTGCTCGCCGACGGCGTGCCGGTCATGCCCTATGCCGGGCCCGACCAGGGCTACAAGATCACGGCCGCACAGCTCGAAGCCGCGATCACGCCGCGAACCCGCGTGTTCATGCTCAACAGCCCGAGCAATCCGACGGGCGCGGCCTATACCCGCGCCGAACTCGAGGCGCTCGGCGCCGTGCTGCGCAAGCACCCGCGCATCGTGGTCGCGACCGACGACATGTACGAGCACATCTACTGGGCACCGGAGCCGTTCTGCAGTTTCCTGACGGCGTGTCCCGACCTCTACGACCGCACGGTGACGATCAACGGCGTGTCGAAGAGCTACGCGATGACGGGCTGGCGCATCGGGTATTGCGGCGGCCCGGTCGAGATCGTGACGGCGATGTCGACGATCCAGAGCCAGAGCACCTCGAACCCGAACTCGATCGCGCAGAAGGCGGCTGCCGCGGCGCTGAACGGCGACCAGGCCTGCGTCGGCGAGATGAACAAGCACTTCAAGGCGCGGCACGACTACTTCAATGCCGGCCTCAACGCCCTGCCCGGCTTCAAGGTCCTGCCGGCCGCGGGCACGTTCTACGCCTGGTGCGACGTCAGCGAAGCCA
>CAVUSC010000012.1:0-53867 GCA_963743995.1 uncultured Gammaproteobacteria bacterium
AGTTGATCGAAGCAGTGGATGCGCCACCTCTCGCCATGACACTGGACCTGGCACCCGCCCCCGACGATGACCAAGCCTGACCTTCACCTGCGCTGCTGGATCGCAAGGTCCCTGCTCACCGTGCTGCTGCTGGCGGGCCTGGCCGGTTGCGGCGCGTCGCTCGTGTACCCGCGGCTCGATACGCTGGTGGGTCTCTATGTGCGCGGGCTCGTGTCGCTCGACGGCAGCCAGAGCGCCAGCCTCGCGCGCACACTTGAACACAACCTGGACTGGCATCGCAGCCAGGAGCTCGAGCGCTACGACGCGTTTCTTCAGGGCCTGGCGTCGCAAGTCCGCTCCGGTGTCACGCGCGCAAGCCTCGAGGACGCCGCACAACAGGCCGAGGTCTACTGGCGGCGTATCTTCGAGCAGGCGGCGCCCGGTTATGCCTCACTCGCGGTAACGCTCAGCGACCGCCAGGTACATGAACTGCTCGAAAGCCTGCAGCAGGTCGACGAGAAGACCTGGCGGGAATATTCGGGAAAGACCCCGGAGGATCACCGCTCCCGGCGCGAGAAGTCGCTGCGCAGGAACATCGAGCGCATGACCGGCCCGTTGAGTCCGCAGCAACGCCAGCTGGTCCGCGACTATGCCTGGACGGCGCGCCCGTTCATGTTTGAGTGGCGCGAGAACCGTCGCCTCTGGCGCGAGGAGCTCGCGGCCACGTTGCGCGTGCGGTCGGGGCCGCGGGCCGTGTTCGACGAGCGCATGCGCGTGCTGATCGCCGAACCGGACCGCCTGTGGACGCCCGGGTACCGCAAGGCGATAGCAACCAGCCGCGCGGATTTCCTCGATCTCGTGGTGCGACTCGACGCCTCGCTGACGCCGCAACAACGCGCCGTCACCGTGGAGCGGCTTCTCACCCTGGCGAAGGAGGCTGGCGATCTCGCGCAACGGCGCGGCTGAGTTCAGAATCGCACGCATGCAGCGCACTCCCGACACCCGCAAGGTCTTTGCGATTGGTTTCTACAAGACCGGCACGACGACGATCTACGAAGCGCTGAAAGTCCTGGGTTATCGCACGATCAACGGCGACAAGCCCGGCAGCTATCCCGGCGCCGACGACGGCGCGACGCTGCTGCAGCAGATCGAAGCGGGCAACTACCGGTTGCCGACGTTCGACCTGTTCGACGCCTTCACCGACAATCCGTACTTTCATCTCTGGCGCGAAATGCATGCGCAGTTTCCAGACGCGAAGTTCATCCTGACGGTGCGCGACGAGCAGCCGTGGATCGAGAGCTGCGTGCGCTTCTATCGCAACCGTCGCATCCGGCCGATGCGTGTCTGGATGTTCGGCAAGCACGCCAACCCCGGCGTCAGTCCTCAAAGCCGCCAGGCCTGGCTCGACGCGTACCGAGCGCACAACGCGGCCGTGCGCGAGCACTTCCGCAGTCGGCCCGGCCAGTACCTCGAGCTCGACCCTACGAAACTGCGGGAGTGGGGGCCGTTATGCGAGCTGCTCGACCGGCCGGTGCCCTCGCAGCCCTGGCCGCACGCCAATCCCACCCGACCCGACCAGCCATGGCGGGCCCTGTGGCGGCGGCTCAAGCGCGGCGTCGGTCTCGAACTGCGCGATCCCGGGGAAGACGATGGGGGCTGAACCAGTTCAAGCGAGACGCAGGGCCAGCGCCGGCTTGTAGATCCCGTTGCGCAGCAGGCGGCTCGACAGCGGCTCGTCCCAGTCGGTTGCCTGCCGGTTGCGCTCGCGCAGCGCAGCCACGTCCGCGGCGAGATCGCCCCGGTAGGCGAGCCGCTGGCGAGTGCAGAACTCGCGCACGGCGTAATCGTAGACCTGCTGGTCGAGTGCGTTGACCGCGCGCAGCCGCTCGCGGATCGCGGGCTCCTCGAGGTAGCCGAGGTCAGTCTGCTCGCGGGCCACGTCACGGCTGCGGCTCTTCTCCTCCAGCCGGTTCACCGGGCGGTACTCCGGCCGGAACGACGGCTCGCCGAGCCACTGGCCGAGCGCCAGCAGGGATTCGTCGAAGGTCTCGGTGAGTCCCACGTAGCCCACGCGGGTCGCGAGCAGGTCGATCGCCTTCTGCGCGCTCGCCTCGCCCGCGAGCATCTTCGTCTGCCAGTTGTGGGTCCATGGCGCACCCGTCCAGCGCTCGAAGTCCTCGCGGCCGTAGGCACGCGAGCGGTTCTTGAAGTGAGACAGGTAGCGCTGCACGGGATCGCGCAGGAACGTGAGGTAGCGGATGCCCGGGTACTCGGTGTCCAGGTCCGAGTAGGGTTTGACGTTGTGGCCTGCGATGCCGCGCAGTCCCCGGTAGATGCGTCGAACCCGGTGCAAGTCGGCGGCCGTGACGTGCACGCGCCGGTCCTCGAGCTCGGGCTCGCGGCGCGAGTACGGCGTGCGAATCTCGCAATGACCCGTACCGAAGGACCGCAGCAGGACGGCCCGCACCGTCCTGCCCGCAGTCTTCTCGATGTGCACGAATGCGTACAGCGTAGGCCCTGCGATGCGACGGTCAGTCCGTCTCTTCCTGCGGTTTGAAGGCGGCTACCAGTTCCTGCTGTCGCCGCAGCGGCACCGGATCGTAATGACTGAGGTCCATCGTGTACGTGCCTTCGCCGCCGGTCAACGCCTTGAGCCGCGACAGATAATCCTGCAGCTCGCCGAGTGGCACGAGCGCCATGATTTCCGATCGTCCCCCCTGCAGCGTGTCCTGGCCGTTGATGCGCGCGCGTCGTGTTGCCAGGTCGCTGCTGACGTCACCGATGGACGACGTCGGGCAACTGATGACGATGCGCACGATTGGCTCGAGCACGATCGGCGCCGCCTGCTTGATGGCCTCGACGAAGGCCTTGCGACCTGCCGATACGAAGGCCACTTCCTTCGAGTCCACCGCGTGATGCTTGCCGTCGTAGACGCTGACGCGGATGTCCTGCAGGTTGAAACCGGCGATCGCGCCTTCGGTCAGCACCTGCCGCACGCCTTTCTCGACCGCGGGGATGAACTGGCCCGGGATCGCGCCGCCCACGACGTCGTCGACGAACTCGAAGCCTGCGCCGCGTTCGAGCGGCTCGATGCGCAGGTACACCTCGCCGAACTGGCCGGCGCCACCCGTCTGCTTCTTGTGGCGGCAGTGACCTTCGGCCGGGCGGGTGATCGTTTCGCGGTAGGGCACGGCGGGCGGGCTCGTCTTGACCGACACGCCGTAGCGCTCCGTCAGGCGCTGCAGTATCACGCGCAGGTGCAGGTCACCGAGGCCGTATAGCACCGTCTCGTTCTGCGCGACGTGATGCTCGACGCGCACGCACGGGTCCTCGGCCATCAGGCGGTGCAGGCCTTCGGACAGCTTCTGTTCGTCGCCGCGCTTCTCGGTGCGGATCGCCAGCCCGAGCATGGCCGGCGGAAACGTCACCGACTTCAGGTGATGGTTGTCTTCGTCGTGCGAGTCGTGCAACACGGCGTCGAAATGGATTTCGTCGATCTTGGGCACCGCGCAGATGTCGCCCGGCATGGCCTGGGTGATCTCCACGTGGTCTTTGCCTTGCAACTGGAACAGGTGTGCCAGCTTGATCGGCTTGCGGGCGTCGCCCACCAGCAACTGCGCGCCGGGCCGCACCGTGCCCTGGTGCACCCGGAAAATGCCCATCTTGCCGACGAACGGATCGATCGTGACCTTGAACACGTGCGCGAGGACGTGCTTCGCCGGATCGGGGCTGATCTCGACGCGCTCGGCCGCGTCGCCTTCGCCCTTGAGGAACGGTGGCGGGTTGCCTTCGGCCGGGTTCGGCGCGAGGCGTGCAAGCACGGCCAACAGTTCCGGGATGCCCGCCCCGGTTTCGGCGGAGCAGAAGCAGACCGGGATCAGGTGGTCCTCACGCAGCGCCTGCTCGAACGGGTCGTGCAACTGTTCGGGATTCAACAGTTCCTCGCCTTGTTCCAGGTAGAGAGCCATCAGTGCTTCGTCGACCTCGACCACCTGGTCGATGATCTCGGTGTGCGCGGCGGCCACCGATGAGAAATCGGTCGCCTTGCCCTGGGACTGGAAGAAGCAATCGACGACCGAGGCACCGCCTTCGGCAGGCAGGTTCAGCGGCAGGCAGCTTTTGCCGAACGTCTCGCGCAGTTCCGCCATCACTTGCTCGGTGCGTGCTTCGCGCGTGTCGATCTTGTTGACGACGATGAGCCGGCACAGGCCCCGCGTCCTGGCGAAATCCATCATGCGCTGGGTCATCGGTTCGACGCCGTTGACCGCGCTCACGACAATCACCGCCGTCTCGACCGCTTCGAGCGCGCTCAATGTGCGGCCGAGGAAGTCGGGGTATCCCGGGGTGTCGATCATGTTGACGCGACGACCCTGCGTCTCGAAGCCGCAGATGGCGGCATCGAGGGAGTGGAGCAGGGCCTTTTCCTGTGGATCGAAGTCGCACACCGTCGTGCCACGGGCGAGCGACCCCTTGGACCGGATGGCGCCGGACTGCGCGAGCAAGGCTTCGGCCAGCAGCGTCTTGCCCGCGCCGGCTTGGCCCACGAGAGCGATATTACGAATGTCCTGGGTTGTATATGGCATGTCGGGATGCCTCCTTTGCTTACTTGACTCAGTCGATGATCAGAGCATACGCCGGGGGTCAAGAGGCACCACTTCCACTTGCCGGGATTGGCTTCGGGCGTCATTCAAGGTAGAAAGCCGGTACACGCGGCACCTGTCAGGTGCCTCCAGAAGGACCCAGGGACTAAATGACTACGGGCAAGCGCGCCCTGATCGTGGACGATTCGCGATCGGCCAGAGTCATCCTGAGCCGGATGCTCGAGCAGCACGGCATGACCGTCGATACGGCCGAGTCGGCTGAACAGGCACTCGAGTATCTGCAGCGGAGCCGTCCCGACGTTATTTTCATGGATCACCTGATGCCCGGCATGGACGGGTTCCAGGCGGTGCAGACTATCAAGGCCGACCCGTTGACCGCGACGATCCCGCTGATGATGTACACCTCGCAGGAAGGCGAACTGTACGTCAGCCAGGCGCGCGCACTTGGCGCGGTCGGCGTGCTGCCGAAGACGGTGCGACCGGTCGACGTCTCCCGGATCCTGTACCAGCTGCATTTGCTGCCCGATCGCCGGACGCAGCGCACGGCTTTGTTTCCGGGTCCCGCGGCGGCGGCGGCCATCGCGGCCGAAAACGCTCCCGATGACGTGGCGCTGGCGGCCGCACTGGCGGCCACGAGCACCGATGACAGTGTGACGTTCGATGCGCTATCGGCCACCGCCACCCGGCCGGCACTGTCGACCGCCCCGCTCGCAGGGTCGTCCGCTGCGATGGCTTTTACGCCGACGCTCGCGTCCGAATTGCAGGCGGGCCTGCGCAACTCCGTCCAGCAACTGGTCAAGGATCAGCTCGGCGAGCAGCGGCGCTTCATGCTCGCCACGTTCGAGGCATTTGCGCGCCGGCTGACCAGCGAATTGAAGGAGAGCATCGGCAAGATCCCGCCGCCGCCGTCCATCGAAGCACTCACGCCACCGCGACCGCCCCGTCATTGGTGGCCGGTCCTGCTGACCGCGCTCTTCGCGGCCGTTCCCGCAGTGGTGCTCGGCTACGTGGCGTGGCAGGCCAATCTCACCAACACGTCGCTCACGCGCGAGCTCGCAGACTCGCAGGCAGCGGTCGAACGGGCCAAAGCGGAGGCGATGGTAGCGGCCGCTACTGCCAGCGCCACGGTGGCCAGCAACACGCCGCTGACCACGATCCCCGGCCCGGTGGCGACGGAATACGTGCCTTACGGCGAGACCCCGCTGGCGGGCAGTCGCCTCGAGCGGCTGCGTGCGATGGCCTCGAAGCTCGAGACCGAGCAGTTCAAGGGCCGGATCCGCGTCGAATCCTACGTCGGTGATTTCTGTCTCAGCGGCAACGCCGATGAAGGATTCGTGCCTGCCGAGATCAACGTGCCGGCGAACAAGTGCGACCTGGTAGGCAATCCCTTCGATGACGCGTTGTCGGCGGCGCAGCGGCAATCGGTCGACTTCGCCAACTTCGTCGCGACCTTGCGGCGCCGCACTGGCGGCGACATCCAGGTCGAAGTGGTGAGCGGCGGGCGCAACCAGCCTGTTGCCTACCCGGTGCAGGAAGAAAAAACCACGGCCGGCACGTGGAACACGGTCGCCGCCCAGAACAATCGCGTCGAATTCCACGTCCTGCCCGCCCCATGAGTGCGGCTCGGCTGGTCATCTATGGCGCCACGGGGTACACGGGCGAATTGATCGCGCGCGAAGCGGCTCGCCGAGGGCTGCGGCCCGTGTTGGCCGGTCGCAATGAGTTGGCCGTAGCCACCCTCGCGACGGAGCTTGGGTGCGACCATCGCGTCGCGTCGCTCGACGATCCCGATGCGCTCGACGGTGCGCTGCACGGTGCGGCCGTGACTTTGCATTGTGCGGGACCGTTTTCGGCCACCTCGGCACCCATGGTCGAGGCGTGCCTGCGACAGCGCAGCCATTACCTCGACATCACCGGCGAAATCGACGTGCTCGAAGCCATCCATGCGCGTGACGCGGCGGCCCGGCAGGCAGGGGTGGTGCTGTGCCCGGCCACCGGCTTCGACGTCGTGCCGACGGATTGCGTGGCGGCGCGCCTCAAGCAGGAATTACCGGACGCAACGTACCTGGCCCTGGGGTTTGCCTCGACCGGACGGCCGAGCCGCGGCACGCTCAAGACCAGCATCGAGAACCTGTCGCGAGGTGGCCGCATCCGCAGCGCAGGTCGCATTACGCCGGTGGCCCACGCGTTCCGCCAGCGCGACATCGATTTCGGCGCGGGTGCGCGCACCGCGGTGACGATTCCGTGGGGCGACGTCAGCACCGCCTACTGGACGACTGGCATAGGCAACATCGAGTGCTACATCGCGATGCCGGCAGCCAGCATCGCCAAGCTCAAGCGTTTGAACACCATCGGCGGACTGCTGCGGTTTGGTCCGCTGCAGGGATTGCTGAAGCGCATGGTGACCAAAGGCCCGGCCGGGCCGGACGCGGCTGCGCGCGCGTCGAACCACATGCTGGTCTGGGGCGAGGCCCAGGCCCCGAGCGGGGACCGGGTGACGGCACGCGTTCGTGTCGCCAACGGCTACGACGTCACCGTGCATGCGGCGCTCGCGGTTGCCCAGCACCTGCTCGACGGCAAGCCCGCGGAGCCCGGTCACCGCACTCCGTCGCAACTGATGGGCGATCACTTCGTCGAATCCCTGCCCGGCTCGAGCCTCATCGAGATCGTCCGCGATCGCGTCTGGAATCCGCCGCCTGCTCCCGCATGAGCGACGCGCCTCGACAAGTCACCGGCACTTCGATTGACTTCGTGCCGCCCTGGCGGCTGCGGCATCACCACGTGCAGTCAATCTACCCGAGCCTGCCATTGCGGCGTGCGAGCGTGGAGCGCGGTGCAACGGTGTTGCGCCAGGCGTCACGCGAGCAGGTCCTCGACTGTGGCGACGGCGTCCGACTGCTCGCGCTGGTCGCAACCCAGGCGGAGTCCGGGCGTCCACCGTCCGACCGGCTCGCCGTGCTGCTGCACGGCTGGGAAGGCAGTGCCAACTCGCTGTACCTGCTCTCGCTCGGTCAGCATCTCTTCGCGGCAGGCTACGACGTAGCGCGTCTCAACCTGCGCGATCACGGTGACAGCCACCACCTGAATGCCGGCATCTTTCACTCGTGCCGCATCGCCGAAGTGGTCGGTGCGGTGCGCGAACTGCAGCGGCACCATCCAGGCAAACGGCTGGTGCTCGGCGGGTTCTCGCTTGGCGGCAATTTCTGCCTGCGGGTCGGCGCCCGTGCGGCCGACGCTGGTATCGACGTCTCGCGCATCGTCGCGGTGTGCCCGGTGCTCGATCCCGAGCACACGCTCACGCGCCTCGAATCCGGCTGGGCTCTGTATCGCGAGTACTTCGTGTGGAAGTGGCGTCGCTCGCTGCGCAAGAAGCGCGCTGCGTGGCCGGATGTATATCACTCGTTGGACGACATCCTGGAACTTGGCAACCTCACCGAGATGACCCATCGGCTGGCGTGTGGTTACGGCGGATTTCCGTCGCTGCCGGCCTACCTGCGCGGCTACGCGCTGGTCGGCCGGGTACTCGAGCCGTTGGAAGGTTTGCGCGCGGCGCGCGTTCGCATCATCGCCGCGGACGATGACCCGATCATCCCCGCGGCCGACCTCGAGCGGATCGCGCGGCCGCCCGTGCTGGAAGTCACGCGCACGCGCCATGGCGGCCACTGCGGCTATTTCGACGGCGTCGCCGGGCCGACCTGGGTCGAGCGGCAAATCCTCGGCACGTTCGAGTCAGTCTGAGGTCCTTGCCGCGCCGACGCGGACGGCCATCGCCGCGCGCCACTGATCGAACCGGTCCAGGGCGGGATGCTCGCCAGGCGGGGCAAACGATCGTTCGATCGGCACGGACTGCCAATCCTGAGGTTGACCCGCGGCCAGGTACGCGATGCCGCGAGACGTCGCCTCCAGCAACGCGGGACGCTCCACCGTCATCTGCGTAGCTGCGGCGAGGACCTCGCAAAGATAGTCGCACACCGCCAGTCCACCGGTGATCGTCAATCGCTGCAGGGGCGCTGCACGCTGCATGGCGAGCACGTTCAATGCGATCAGGAAGGCGATGCTCTCGACGACGGCACCGATCTGCTGCAGTTCGGTCGCATTGTCCGCGCCCACACCGGAGCCGTCGGCAACGGGCACGAACTCAGTCTGGAAGTCGGGCAGCCAGTACGGCGCACCGAGCCCGCCGACACCGTTCATGAACAGCAACGGCACGTCACCATCGGCGAGCGCTGCAGACAGGGTCGTGAGCGAGCGCTTGACGTCGATTGCCACGCGCTTGCCCACCCACTCGAGCGCAGCATGGGCGCCGTTAACGGTGCCCTCGTGGCAATGGAGCGCGCTCGCGACGTCGTCAGTCCGTGCGTACAGCACGCTCTTCAGCAATCCACGCGGCGCCGGGCTGGCGCCGTCGCGCAATACCCGTTGCACGAACGCGCCGGTTCCTGCGTTTACGTACGCCGTCGTCGTAGCCGGTGGCCCGAATGCGAAGACCGCGGCGGACTGATCTCCGCTGCACGCCAGCAACGGCGCACGCCGCTCGGCATCGATGGGAATAGTGCCGAAATGATGGCACGTGCCGACGCAACGTGGCAGCACGGCCGCGGGAATGCCAAACGCCTCGAGCAGCGGCGGCGACCAGTCGAGGACGGCGGGATCGAACAGCAAGGTGCGTGCGGCATTGGCGGGGTCCGCAAACGCTTCGCCGGAAGAGCAAAGGCCCTGCACGAGAAAACTCGCGAGTGGCCCTGCGCAGAGCCGTTCGTCGCGCAACGCCAGGCGCACCTCCGGCAGTTCGTCCAGGCACCAGCGCAGCTTGCTCGCGCCATAGTGCGGTGACAGCGGCAGCCCCGTGAGTTCCCGCACCCAGTCCGGAGCGAGCGCCAAGGTGTTGCTGCAGCCAGGCCGCGTTGCGTCGATCCTGCCAGGACAGTGCGGGGCTGAGGGCCTTCCCGTCGCTGCGGTCCCAGCAACAGATGGTCGAGCGCTGGGTGGCGAGGCCCGCGGCGACGATCGGGCGCCCGGCGGCGAGCGGTGACTCGCAGGCATCGTGCACGGCCGTCCGCAGTGACTGCAGCAGTTCGGCCGCGTCATGCTCCACGCGGTCGGCGCCGTGCCTGCGCGTCTCGATCGGAACGTGGGCGGACGCCACTTCGCGGCCGACGGCGTCGAACAGGACGGCGCGACTCGACGTGCCGCCCTGGTCGAGCGCGAGGTACAGCGCGCGGGAATCGCTGGGAGGCATCAGCTCGCGGCGGATGGCGCTCAGCTCACCGGCGAGCCAGGCCAGGTCCTCGTCGTTTTCGCGGGAACTCATCTGCCAGGTTGGGCCTCGGCGTACGCAGTGCGCAGGCTGCGCACGGCCATCGTCTCGACGAAGCGTGCGCCGAGACCGTGGCAGTGCCGTGCCGTCTCGAGGTCACGCACTTCGTAGATTGCCCAGTCCCAAGGGCCCGGCCACAGTTCCTCGGTGCCGATCGGCACGCGTTCCAGGTTGCAGAACAGGAACTCGGGTGCAAGCGTCGTCGCTTCACGCAGGCTGTCGGCGTCGTACGAATCCAGCACCCAGCCGATTCGCGCACCCGTCATCAGCCGCAGCAGCTTGATGGCGGCGAGGTCGAACGAAATCAGCACGCACCGGTCGAGCACGGGCTGCAGCACCTGGCTCACCTGGCGCAGCACGGCTTCGCGACCGAACTTGCGCATGCTTGCGCGCTTTATCTCGACGAAAGCGCTGACGTCATTCCAGCCGGCGATGGCATCGACCGCCTGCGCCAGTGACGGAGCGCGGGTGTGGGCAAAAAGGTCGCCGAAGCGATGGGCCTCGCCGACCGGGATGTCGGCGAGTTGCGTCCAGGACAGGGAATGCACGCTTTCGGGGCGGTTGGCTACGCGGGCGAGGTCCGAATCGTGGAACACGACGGGCACGAGGTCGGCCGTCAGCTGCACGTCGAATTCGACGTGGCGCACGCCGAGAGCCACGGCGGACTCCAGTGCCTGCAACGTGTTCTCCGGATACTCGATGGCATTGCCGCGATGCGCAACGATGTCCGGCAGCTCGTTTGTGGTGCTGTTCATTGCTCTCCGCCGCGCCAGCGGCTGCGTCCGGTCGCTGAGTTTACTTAATGCGCGCCTGTTTTGCGCTTGGCGACCGCGAGGGCGGACGTGCCCACTGTGACGGGCCGCACGGATGGACAGTGTTGGTCACCGGGATGGACGTGCGCTGTCACCCAGGGCTCGCCCAAGCAGGCCGAAGTGACTGGAATCGTAGGGCCGCTGAGCTGGCATGCAAGTTGCTTTATCCATCCCGGGATCAACTGCATACAACGACGATGTCCGAAACGATCAGTCCTGAAGAAGTCCTCGCCCTGCTGTTTCCCGAACCGGCTTCCTCTGGCAATCCGAGTTCGTCGGTGACCGCCTTCGTACGCGATCCCCAGGGCGGGTTGATGCTGGCTTCCGTGGTGCCGAGCCGCAGCCTGCTCGAGACGGCCAGGGTTGCCGGCCGCTGGAACAGCGGCACGCCGATCCTCGATCCCCAGACCCGCGAGATCATCGGCTACGAACTGGCGCCGCTCGCGGTCGCCTGACCGCCCTCCCTTTCGTCGCAGCGCCAATCCCCGCGGCGGCGTGCGCTATATTCGGCGTCGCGCCGGGCGGCGATCCACCGCCCCTGATGGGGTATTGATGCCTGTTCTTCACGCCGGACCGGCCACATGACCGGGTCGAGGCGGTTTCGCCTTGGCTGGGTGCGCCGCACGATGCACCGGATCCGTGCCGAACGGGGTGACGGCGCGTTGCCGCTCCTGATCCGGCGCGCCGCGCGACCTCCCGAAGTCACTTTGTTGCTGCGCGCGGGTTTCGTGCTGTTGATGGTGGCGTCGGTGTTCCTGGTCTTCCTGCTCGACCGCGACGGCCTGCGGGACCAGATCGACGGCAACGTGTCGGTATCCGACGTCTTTTATTTCACGATGGTCACCATCACGACCGTTGGCTACGGCGATATCGTCCCGGTGTCCGACCAGGCGCGTCTCATCGACGCGTTCTTTGTCACCCCGGTGCGGATCTTCGTCTGGCTGACGTTCCTGGGCACGGCATATCAGCTCATCATCCAGCGGCTCATCGAGGAATGGCGCATGTTGCGTTTGCAGCGCGAATTGAAGGACCACGTCATCCTGTGTGGCTACGGTCACAGCGGTTCGATCGCCGCCTCCGAACTGCTGTTGCGTGGCTGGGAGCAGGAGCAGATCGCCGTGATCGATCCGGACCGCGAGGAAGTCACGCGTGCCGCCGACCGCGGGTTCATCGGCTTGCACGGCGATGCGTCGAGCGAGGAGATCCTGCGGATGGCCGGCGTGCAGCGTGCGCATTCGGTCATCGTCAGCGTCGGCCGTGACGACACCACCGTACTGATCGTCCTGACGGTTCGCGCGCTGGCGAGCAAAGTGCGCATCATCGCCAGCGTCGCCGAACCGGAGAACGTGAAAATCGTGCGCACGGGCGGTGCCGACGAGATCGTGTCGCCGTCACGCTTCGGCGGCTACCTGATGGCCGACGCGGTCAGGACGCGGGGCACGATCGATTTCGTGTCGGAACTACTGTCCTATCGCGGCCAGTGCCAGCTCGTCGAGCGCGAGGCCCGACCGGAAGAGGTGGGACGCGCGGCGCGTGAAACCGTGGGCACGGTGATCGTCGAGGTCCGTCGCGGCCAGCGCCGGTTCGGCTGCTGGAACGATTCCACGCTGCGGCTCGAGGCTGGTGATCGCGTGATTGCCATCGACGCGAACGACGGGCGGTCAGGGAGTGAAGTTCCGTAACCCGCCGCGGCGAGTCAGAAAAGAAAAAGCCCCGCAGGTGCGGGGCCGGGTCACTCATCGAACGCCGTTCTTCTTTTTATTCTGCTCTAATTCTTGTTCGCGTTCTGCAACCAGAATTCCTATTGCACGCTCCGACTTATTTCGTCTTTGTCCCTTCCTGTGCAATCCCCTGGCGGACATCCCCACCGTGAGCTGGCTTGCCCATCCTTCGCCCTGCGGCGTTTCTTCTGCTCTTCTGGGGCCAATGAAGGACAATTGGTATAAGCAAGCCGCGTGCCAGAAAAAAAAAGCAACGCGATTTCAGTGGCTTGCAACGCGAGCAGGCGGTGCAGACGGTCCGGGCCTGCCGCCGGCTATCGATTTCGTAAAAAATGCCGACACGAAGCGTGCGTAAGTCGCTGCCGGACAAGGAAACTTTGATGTTCAACCACTCTTCACACTCAGTTTCGACCGTCACCCGGCAGCGCGGGCAGACGACAGTGGCTTTCCTCGCGCTCGGTGCAGCGCTCGCCATAGGGCTGGTGCTGTCCGCCTGGATCGTTGCGTCGAGTCTCGAGCGCATCAAGCTGGCGGGCGACAAGATCACCGTGAAAGGCTATGCCGAAGAGAAAGTCGTCTCCGACGCCGGCACCTGGCGCGCAACCGTCAGCGTGCGCGCAGCGGACCTGCCGACGGCGTACGGCAAGCTCGAGCACGACTCGGCGCGTGTCGTGAAGTACATCGAGTCGGTCGCGGGTGCCGACGCGAAGAACCTGCAGCAGGGCACTGTCAATACCCAGACCGTGTTCGAGTTCGGCCCGGGTGGTACGCAGACGGGACGCGTCCTTGGGTACGAACTCAATCGTCAGTTCGAGTTCTCGTCGCCGAACGTTGCGCTGATCCGCACCGTGGCCACGGGTGCTTCACGACTGATCAGCGACGGTGTCGCGATCAATGCGATGCCACCACAGTATTTTTTCACCGATCTCAATGCAGTCAAAGTGCGGTTGATCGGCGAGGCCACCAAGGATTCCCTGTTGCGTGCGCAACAGTTCGCCGCGAACAGCGGGGTGACGGTCGGGCCGTTGCGCGCCGCCTCGCAGGGCGTGTTCCAGATCACGTCACCGAATTCGACGGAGACCGCCGATTACGGCAGCTACGACACGAGCACCGTCGAGAAGCTGGTCAAGGCCGTGGTAACGGTCGAGTACGCAGTCACGCGCAAGTAGTCTGCTCCCTCTCCCGCGCTGCGCGCGACCTCTCCCATGCGTGCATGGGAGAGGTGAGAAGGTTCAGAACGCGTTGATGCCCGTCAGCTCGCGACCGATCGTGAGCTGGTGGATCGTCTCGGTGCCTTCGTACGTGATGACGCTCTCGAGGTTGAGGGCGTGCCGGATCGGAACGTACTCGGCACTGATGCCGGAGCCGCCGAGGATGTCGCGCGCGTCGCGTGCGACTTCGATCGCCGCACGACAGTTGTTCCACTTGGCGAGGGACACGTGCGATGGCGACATCAGGCCCTGGTCCTTCAGCCGCCCGAGTTGCAGCGACAGCAACTGCGCCAGCGTGATCTTGCGCGACATCTCGGCGAGGCGGATCTGGATCGCCTGCGTCGCGGCGAGCGGGCGGTTGAACAGGATGCGCGTCTTCGAATACTCGAGCACTTCCTGCAGGCACGCCTGCGCCGCGCCGATCACGCCCCAGGTGATCCCGTAACGCGCCTGGGTCAGGCACGACAGCGGCGCCTTGATGCCACACGTGGTGCCCGGCAGCAGGGCAGAGCCCGGCACGACGACGTCGGCCAGGAAGATCGCACCCGTCGCCGACGCGCGCAGCGAGAACTTTTTCTCGATCTCCGGCGTCTCGAGGCCTTTCGTGCCGCGCTCCACCAGGAAACCGCGGATGCCTTCGTCGGTCCGTGCCCAGATGATGAAGATGTGGGCGATCGGTGAATTGGTGATCCACATCTTGGCGCCGTTCAGTACCCAGTCGCTGCCGCGTCGCTTCGCGTGCGTCTTCATGTTGGCCGGGTCCGAGCCGCCGTGCGGTTCCGTGAGTCCGAACGCGCCGATCAGTTCACCCCGCGCCATGCGCGGCAGGTAGTGCTGCTTCTGCTCTTCGCTGCCGTAGGTGTAGATCGGGTACATGCACAGCGAGGACTGCACCGACACGAAGCTGCGCAATCCCGAATCGCCGCGTTCGAGCTCCTGGCAGATTACGCCGTAGCTGACCGCGTTCATGCCGGCGCAGCCGTAGCCCTCGAGCGAGCTGCCGAGCAGGCCGAGTCCTGCGAGCTCGCCGACCAGCTCGTGCGGGAACGTGTGATTCTCGAAGTGCGTCCGGATGATCGGGAGCACGGCGTCGTCGACGAAACGCGCGACCGAGTCCTGCACCATGCGTTCCTCTTCCGAGAGCGAGGCGCGGACGTCGAACAGGTCGAGCGGATTCAGGGCATTGGCGGGCACGGGGGCTCCCGGTCGGTTTATGTGCGCGGTGGGAACGCGATTCTAATGGAAAGTGTGGCCCGATACCCCGCAGCGGCCCTATGCTGACGGGCCGGACGGGACGCCATGAAAATCCCAGAAATTCTGCTCGTCGAAACCTTCCACAAGCCCGGCTCCCTGGCCAGCGTGCTGGCCGTCATTGCTGACGAGCGCCTCGCCATCGAGCACCTGCAGTCGTTGCGCCGTGAACAGGGCCGCACGCTCTGGGAAATCACCGTCGAGGTCGACGAGCAGGCGAATCCGGACTTTTATTCCAGGATCGACGCGCTGCCCAACGCGCGTTTCGTCGGCAAGTCCGACCGCGTGTTCAACCGGCATCGCGGCGGCAAGATCCACATGCAGGCGACGCTCGCGATCACGTCGCAGCAGATCCTGCGCGACATCTACACGCCTGGCGTGGCCCGCGTCTGCCTGGCGATCCGGGACGATCCGGCGAAGGCCGCGCTGTATACGAACCGCCCGAATACGGTTGCGGTCGTGACCAACGGCACGGCGATCCTGGGGCTCGGTGACATCGGGCCGCTGGCGGGCCTGCCGGTGATGGAGGGCAAGGCTGCGTTGTTCGCCGCCCTGGTCGGCATCACCGCCGTGCCGATCCTGATCGATTCGCACGATCCCGAACGCATCATCGAGACCATCGCGGCGATTGCGCCTTCGTTTGGCGCCATCCAGCTCGAGGACATCGCGGCACCCGAGTGCTTCGCGATCGAGGCCGGGCTGGTGCGGCGGCTCTCGATCCCGGTGCTGCACGACGACCAGCACGGCACGGCGGTCGTCGCGCTGGCCGCGCTGGTCAATGCCACCAAGCGCGTCGGCCGCAAGCTCGCGACCTCGGTGATCGGACAGGTCGGGTTGGGTGCGGCGGGTCTCGGCATCGCCCGGTTGCTGCGGGCCCAGGGCGTGCAGCGCCTGGTCGGGGCGGACTTGCGGCCCGAGGCCATCGAACGCTTCAGGGCGCTCGGTGGCGAGCCGTTGACGCTGACGGAGGTGATGGCCCAGGCAGACATCGTGGTCGCGACCACCGGCGTGAGGGGGCTGATCAAGCCCGAGTGGGTACGACCCGGGCAGATCGTTTTCGCACTTTCGAACCCGGATGCCGAGATCGAACCGCTGGTCGCGCTTGAGCGCGGTGCCGTGTTTGCGGCCGACGGCAAGGGCATCAACAACGTTGCCGCGTTTCCGGGGTTGTTCAAGGGTGCCCTCGAGGCAGGAGTGCCCCGGTTCACCGACGAGATGCTGGTCGCGGCAGCCCACGCATTGGCGAAGCGAGCCGGTCCCGAGGAACTTTTGCCCGACCCTTTGAATCTGGATACCCATCGGGCCGTCACCGCCGCAGTGCGCGCCGCCGCGATCGACCCAGTATCAACCGCACTTTTATAATCACGCGACAAATGCAGACCTTACAATGGACTGTGAAAAGTTTTTCAGGAGTTCAACATGAATCGCACCGCCCGTTCTGGCTTCATCGCCCTGTTCGCCGCCGCCTCGGTTGCTCTCGCCGGGTGCGCGTCCATGGAAGACATGGCCACCAACCCGGAGAAGGAGAAGACGCGTAAGGGGGCCGGCTACGGTGCCGCAGCAGGTGCAGTCGTTGGCCTGCTGAGCGCGGGCAACAACCCGTTCAAGTCCGCGATGATTGGAGCGGCCGCGGGCGCGCTCGTAGGCGGTTCGGTCGGCTATTACATGGACAAGCAGGAAGCAAAGCTGCGCCAGCAGATGGCCGGCACCGGAGTCGATGTCGTCCGCAAGGGCGACAACATCACGCTCGACATCCCTGGCGGTGTGACGTTTGCCTTCGACAGCGCCAACCTGAACTCGCAGTTCTACCCGGTGCTCGACAAGGTCGCCGGCACGCTCAGCGAGTACGACAAGACGGTCATCGAAGTAGCGGGGCACACCGACAGCGTCGGCAGCGCCGCGTACAACCAGACGTTGTCCGAGAAGCGGGCAAGCAGCGTTGCCTCGTACCTGGGCAGCCACGGCGTGGATCGATCACGCGTGGTGACGATCGGTGCGGGCAAGGATCACCCGGTTGCGAGCAACGAGACCGAGGAAGGGCGCGCGCAGAACCGCCGTGTCGAGATCACGATCGTGCCGGTGACCGAGGAGAGCGTGCAGAAGGCGAAGCAGGGCTGAGGAAGGACAGGAAGGGGAAATGGGAAATGGGGACGCTCACCTATTTCTCTGCAGAAATAGGTGAGCGTCCCCTATTACACCTCTCCCGCTGAAGCGGGAGAGGTGAGTCAGGCAACGACGAGCTTCTGCAGCTTCTTGATCGCATTCGCCTCGATCTGGCGGATGCGTTCAGCCGACACGCCATACAAGTCGGCGAGGTCGTGCAGCGTGGCCTTGGGCTCGTCCATCCAGCGCGCGCGCAGGATCGCGCGGCTGCGCTCGTCGAGCTGCGTCATCGCGTGCGCAACGCGCTCGCCGACGTCGTCGTCCCATTCGGCGTTTTCGATCGCCACGGCCGGATCCGAATCCGGAGCCGGCAGGTACGCCGACGGTGAATACGACGACGAATCCTCATCGTCCGACTCCGGCGTCGGGTCGTACGAAACGTCGCGCGACGACAGGCGCCGCTCCATCTCGGTCACGTCGTGCTCGGAGACGCCCAGGTCCCGCGCAATGGCCGAGGTTTCCGCCGCCGACAACCAGCCCAGGTTCTTCTTGAACTTGCGCAGGTTGAAGAACAACTTGCGCTGCGCCTTGGTCGTGGCCACCTTCACCAGGCGCCAGTTGCGCAGCACGTATTCGTGGATCTCGGCACGGATCCAGTGGACCGCGAACGAGACCAGGCGAACGCCGACCGCCGGGTCGAAGCGCTTCACGGCCTTCATCAGGCCCACGTTGCCTTCCTGCACGAGGTCGCCCATCGGCAGGCCATAGCCGGCATAGCCGCGCGCAATGTGCAGCACGAACCGCAGGTGCGACAGCACGAGCTGGCGCGCCGCATCGAGATCGCCATCGCTGTGGTAGCGGATGGCAAGCGCTTGCTCGTCTTCGCGGCTCAACACCGGGATGCGGCTGACCGTATCGGCGTAAGCGTCGAAGCTGCCGAGCGGACCGGCAAGGGCCAGTTCAGCGGGCGTGCGGGGAACGAGGGCGGTGGCCGTGGTCATCGGTTCAAAGTACCTCTCAGTACTGGTTGAAGCAGATATTAGCAGTCTGCGATTTGGAGTGCTAAACGTCCTTGGAAGTTCCTCATAACCGGGCCAAAACGAGAGAAACTGTTTACAAAACAGCAGGTTGTTGCGGACGCTAGGAAGGCCAGGAAGGCCAGGAAGGCCAGGAAGTTCGGAGAGGTCGCCCTTTCCAGACTTCTTGCCCGTCACTTCTTGCCCGTCCTGGCCTTCCCGGCCTTCCTACTTCGGCTCGATCTCGCGCAGCTCGCGTGTGGCCACGATGAACGAGCCGAGCCAGCCGAGCACCGCGCCGCCCAGCAGCAGCGCGACCCAGCCGATGAAGCCCACACCCTGCAGCTCGAACTGGCTGCCGTAGAGTCCAGCGATGCGCTGCACTGGCGCGCTGAGCACGGCTACGACAATCGCGACGATGAGTCCCGCGATGAGTCCGCCGGCCAGGCCGTACCACACGCCGTTGTAGAGAAACGGCCGGCGCACGAATGCGTCGCTGCCGCCAACGAGCTTCGTCACTTCGATCTCGCCGCGACGGTTTTCGATGTCGAGGCGGATCGTGTTGCCGATGATTACGAGAATGCCGAGCGAGAAGAGTCCGGCGGCAAGGAACACGCCGCGCCGGATCACGTCGAGGATCGCGTTGAAGCGGCTGACCCACTCGGTGTCGAGCTGCACGATGTCGACGCCGTCGATCTTCTTGAGCTCGCTCGAGAGCTCCTGCACACGACCCGCCTCACGGTATTCGGCGTCCGGACGCACCACGAGCGCGTGCGGCAGCGGATTGTTCTTGAGGGCGTCGAGCGCGGCGCCGAATCCCGAGTCGCGGCGGAATTCCGCGAGCGCGGCGTCGGCTTCGACCAGCGTGACCTCGTCGACGTCGCGGCGCTGCCGGATGCGCTCGGCGGCGCGCTTCGCCTGTTCCAGCGACGCATCCGGCTTCATGTAAACAGAGATGTCGAGGGCGCTGTTCCAGCCGCCACTCGCGACCCGCACGTTCTGCACCAGCACGTGCAGGCAGGCTGGCAACGCGAGGGCGATGCCGATCACCACGATCGTCAGCATCGTCGCGAAGGGCTGTTGCCAGAGCCGGCCCAGCGAGCCCACCAGCGTCTGCACGTGCCGTTCGAACCACTGGTTCATGGTCATTCCACCCGGATCTCGGGAAAGAACGGCGCGGGGTTTGCGTCCCAGGAATCGACGGCGCGGCCTTGCGCCAGGATCACGCGTCGCACGCCGAAGCGCTCGATCAGGTGGATGTCGTGGCTTGCGATCAGCACCGTCACGCCGACTTCATTGAAGCGCTTGAAGATGTTCATGACCTCGATTGCAAGGTCGGGGTCGAGGTTGCCGGTGGGTTCGTCGGCGATCAGCAGTGCCGGCTTGCCGATGATCGCCCGCGCGATGCCGACGCGCTGCTGCTCGCCGGTCGAGAGCTCGATCGGTCGCGTGCGTTCGCGGCCGAGCAGGCCCACCTGGTCGAGAGCGGCGCGCACCCGCTTCTGGATTTCCTTCTCGGGCACGCCGGCGATCACGAGGGGCAGGCCGACGTTGTCGTAGACCGGCCGGTCCATCAGCAGCTTGTGGTCCTGGAACACGACGCCGATCTGGCGGCGAAATGCAGGAATCTTCGAGCGCGGCAGGGCGGACGTGTTCTGGCCGTTGACGACCAGCGTGCCTTTGCTCGGACGCTCGATCAGCGCGATCAGCTTGAGCAACGTGCTCTTGCCCGCGCCCGAGTGACCCGTGAGAAACACCATCTCGCCGCGAGCGATGTCGAGTGAAAGGTCGCTGACCGCCTCGCGTCCGTTCGGGTAGCGTTTGGAAACGTGATCGAAACGGATCACGCGCCGGTTCCCGTGCGTTGAGGCGACAACACGGCGTCGACGAATGCGCCGGCGTCGAACACGTCGAAATCGGCTGCCGTCTCGCCGATGCCGATGAAACGGATCGGCAGCTTCAGCGTGTCGGCGATGGCCAGCACGATGCCGCCCTTGGCCGTGCCGTCGAGCTTGGTCATGACGAGGCCCGTGACGCCCACGGCCTGGTGGAACTGCTGCGCCTGCGCCAGCGCGTTCTGGCCCTGGCTGCCATCGAGGACGAGCAGCACTTCGTGTGGCGCCGTCGGGTCGAGCCGGGTCAGCACGCGTCGCACCTTCTTCAGCTCGGCCATCAGGTTGCTCTGCGTATGCAGTCGGCCCGCAGTGTCGGCGATCAGCACGTCGGTGCCGCGCGCCTGCGCGGACTGCAGGGCGTCGAACGTGACCGCCGCCGGGTCTGCCCCTGCGCCCTGCGCGATCACCGGAACGTTGTTGCGTTCGCCCCAGACCTGCAGCTGCTCGATCGCGGCGGCGCGGAACGTGTCGCCCGCAGCCAGCAGCAGCTTGCGGCCTTCGGCGCTGTATCGATGCGCGAGTTTGCCGATCGTCGTCGTCTTGCCGGAGCCGTTGACGCCTACCACGAGAATCACGAACGGCTTGCGGTCGGTATCGATGACGAGCGGCTGCGCCACGGGCTGCAGGATCTCGAGCATGGCCGAGCGCAACGCGGCCAGCAGCGCCGCCAGGTCGCCGAGTTCCTTGCGTTGCACGCGACCGCGCAGCGAGGACAGGATCTTCTCCGTCGTCTCGATGCCGACGTCGGCGGCGATCAGGCGCGTCTCGAGTTCGTCGAGGACGGCCTCGTCGATCTTGCCGCCGGGCAGCAGGTTGGTGAGGTCATAGGTGAGCCATGAGTCGCCACGGTTCAGCTTGGCGCGCATGCGCGCGAGCCAGCCCTGCTTCGGCGTCTCGTTGCTGGTCGACGCAGGCTCGGCAACTGCAGGCGCGGCTTCCTCGGCGTCGGGCTGGTCGCCCGCGCCGGTCTTCTTCGACCGGAAACCGAATAAACCCATGGTGTTGCGTCGTCGTCCAGGCGTAGGGAGCCGCGATTGTAGCGGACCGCAAAAAAGAAGGGCGGGATCGCTCCCGCCCTTCGTATCCACAGGCTGAACCGCGCGCTTACAGCAGGTCGAGCACGCTCGCGTCCATCAGGCCCAGCGGCACGAACGGGCCTCCGGTCAGTGGTGCGCTGGCCGCAAAGCCGATGCTCTGCGCCTGCATTTCCATCGTAGCCGGCAGGCTGGTCGTCGGATCGAACAGCGTGCCGTGGGAACCGACCTTGAAGAACGTGTAGGCGCCGGTGCCCGGGCCGACAGCGTTCGGACCCAGTGTCTTCAGTTTGCGCAGGCTGCCCGCAAGGATCAGGCGGTCGGTCGAGTTGTTCGGCACGACGCCATCGTTCAACACCTTGAACAGGTGCGTGGGAACGCGCGCTTGCGTGTCGAAGATGTGATTGATCGGGTCGCCCGAGTCGATCACGGCCTGGAAGTCACGGAAATACAGGTTGAACAGGTAGCTGCCCGGCGTCAGGCCCTGTGCGTTCACGCCCGCAGTGATGACGGGACCGAACGCGGCGGAGTCGAGCAGCAGCTTGGTGATCACGCCGCCTGGCACCGACAGCGACACCGTGCGGAGGTCCGCCGCGGCGAACTTGCCGGCGGTGCCACCCACGATGGAGCCGAGCGAGAGGCCGGTGAAGTGTGTGCGCGTCGCGTCGACACCGACCGGACCGGCCGGCAACGAGCCCGGCGCCGCCTGTGCCACTATCAACGTCTTGATCGACTTGGACAACATGATCGTGTCGGCCACGCCCTGGCGCAGGTTGTCACGCCCGGTGAGCGGGCTCGACAGGTTGATGAAGTGCGTGCCCGAAGAATCGATCTTGCCGTCAGCGACTGCGGCGCCAGTGCTGTTGTTGACGAGGTCGACGTCGAACGTGCGCTCGACGGCGCCGAGGCACGCCGGGTTTGCCGGCGCTGGTGCAGGCGAGCAGTGGAAAGCGGTCAGCGGATCTGTCGCGCTTGTCGCGGTGATGCCGTGCAGCGGCAGGTCGATCGACGCCACGATGAAGCACTGGTCGGCGAACCCGTCCGCCATCGCGAGCGCCTGCGAACGATTGCCCGTGATGCCGTGCTGCACGATCACCACCGGCCAGCCGCCGGCGGGCTTGCCCGGGCAGGCCGAAGTGGCGTTCGGGACCGTGACCAGCAGCGGCACGGTGACGTCGGCGACCTTGGCCGGCACCGGATTGAACAGCGTGAGGTTGCGGCTGGCCGTGTCCGTCAACGGTGCGGGCGGTGCCGCGGCCGCAGTCCAGAACTTGGTCAGTACGGAAGCGCGGTCCGTCGTGCTCGCGGCCGGCGTCAGGTAGTACGGCAGCACCGTCGACCCGAGGTAGATGTTGGCCTTGCCCTGCAGGCCGGCGTTCGCGTCCTTGGTCGTCAGGATGCGGCCGAGCGTCGCGTTGAACGCAGGCACGATCAACGTGCGATTCGGGAATGCGGCGTTGGTTGCAGCGGCGATGCCCGTCACGGCGTTGAGCGTGTCCGTCGTCGCCTGCGTCGAGAAGCTCCACGACATTACGATGTCAGCCGGGTTCGTGCCTGTCGCCTGTGCAATGCCGAGGTGGGCCTTGGTGAGCTGGCAGACGGCCTTCTGCGTCGCGTTCGTGAACGTGCTGCAATCGGCCGGCGCCGCCTTGATGTCGCTGTAGAACGTGTCGGGCGTCATCGCCGCGCCACTGGTCGCCTTCAGGCCGTTGGTGAGGATCACGAGGTAGCCGACGTTGAACACGCGGCCCGCGTTCGGGCCGCTGCTGTTGACCGCGGGTCCACGACTGGCTTCCCATGGCTTGAGCGGTGTGATGCGCAGGATTTTGCCGACCGAGTCGACATCGTCGGAGACGTCGGCGGTGAAGTCAGTGCCGTAGGTCATGACTCCGGCAACGGGACTCGTCGCGCCGACGGGCAGGAAACCCGCCTGCAGTGGATCGGCTGGATTCACCGGCGCCTTGGTGCTGGGATTCAGCCACAGCTTGACGATCTTGACCGAGGTGCCGCTGATCGATGCGGCGTCGAGGGGCAAGGAAAAACTCGTGTCGAGCGTGGCCGACGTCGACCAGCCGTCGAGGGCATTCAGTGCGTTCTGCATCGATGCCGGGCGATACGCAATCGAGGGCAGGTTCAGAGTGCCGTCGGCAAGTGGCACTGCCGCCGAGGGTGCGAAGAAGAGATCGGTCGGGTACGGGAGCTGGCCCGTCGCGATGTTGAAGTTCGCCTTCGCGATTTCAGTTGGAGGCGGCGGCGATTCCGGTCCGTCACTCGACGCATGGCATCCGGCCAGCGCGATGCCTGCCAACATAGCTGCGAGCGCCGGCGCGAACGGCCTGTTCCTGGACTCGAACATTTGACTATCCCCTCGGTTTGAGCCGCGCGTAACATCGCGCGTTAATACTAGTCGCCGCAAAGCCTACGCTCGCCTGACGATGCCGCGCAACAATCGCCCGGAAACTCCGCGCACGGGCCGTTTTGCGAAAGCAACAAACGGTCCACGGACCGGTCCCCCGACACATCGCGCGACTGGCCCGGCAGGCCGCCGCTTCGAAGTACGAATCATCGGTGGCGACTGGCGCGGTCGCAAGCTGCATTTCCCACCGGCGGCAGGCCTGCGCCCGACACCGGACCGGGTCCGCGAGACTGTGTTTAACTGGCTCCAGTTCGAACTGGCCGGCACGCGTTGCCTGGACTTGTTTGCCGGCAGCGGCGCATTGGGGTTGGAGGCGCTTTCACGCGGCGCCGCGGAAGTCGTGTTCGTCGAGCGAGACCCGGTCGCCGCGCGGGCGATCAGCGAGGCGCTCGTCCAGTTCCGCTGCGACCGCGGGCGCGTCGAACACATGGATGCATTTGCGTGGCTGCAGCGCGCGGCACCTCCGTCGCGGCCGTTCGATACCGTGTTCCTCGATCCGCCCTACGCGGAGCAGTGGCTGCCCGACCTGGCGGCAACGTTGGAGCGAGGCGGGTGGCTTGCGCCCGAAGCACGGATTTACCTGGAAGACGCGGCGGTGCGCGGTGAGCCGACGCTGCCGACCGGATGGACGCTGGTTCGCAGCAAGCGTGCGGGCGACGTCGGCTATCATCTCGCCCGCCGGGGCTCGCCGGTCCGGAACGAAGACCAACACGCACGGGGGGGTGAATGAGCAGCCGCGCAATGTATCCAGGCACGTTCGATCCATTTACGAACGGCCACAACGACCTGGTCCGGCGCGCGAGCCGGATTTTCGACAAGGTCGTGGTCGCGATCGCCGCGAACCCGGGCAAGGCGCCCTTGTTTCCACTGGAGAAACGCATCGAGCTGGTCAAGATCGTGCTCGCCGACCTCGATAACGTCGAGGTCATGGGTTACACGGGGCTCACCGTGGAATTTGCGCGCGTCAACGGGCTCAACGTGATGATGCGCGGCCTGCGCGCGGTGTCGGATTTCGAATTCGAATTCCAGCTTGCGACCATGAGCCGGCACCTGACCGACCAGGTCGAGACGGTGTTCCTGACGCCGACCGAGCAGTTCAACTTCATTTCGTCGACGCTGATCCGCGAGATCGCGAGCCTCGGTGGCAACATTTCTGAATTCGTGCATCCCGCCGTGGCCGACGCCCTGCGCGAGCGCTTCGCCAGGAAAGCACTGTGACGTCCGCGCGCCGCACGCGCTATTTCGGCGCACATCCGCCGCATATCGGTCGTGTCGCCGCCCCCGGACGCCTCGACCATGGCGCTTCTCATCCGAGGAGCCCCGATGTCGTCCCTGCCGCTGCCACTCTGGCCCGAAGCCGAACGTCCGCGCGAGAAGTTGCTCAAGCTGGGTGCGACGGCGCTTTCAGAGGCCGAATTGCTTGCGATCCTGCTGCAATCGGGAACCCGCGGCCGGACGGCGGTCGACACCGCCCGTGGATTGCTGGGTGAATTCAAGTCGTTGCGGGGGTTGTTGTCGGCCGAGCGACAGGCAGTCTGCCGTACCCCGGGACTAGGCTCGGCCAAGTACGCGCTGCTGCAGGCTGCGCTCGAGCTGTCCCGGCGGCACTATGCAGAGCAGATGCTCGCTGGCCCACCGCTAGCCAACCCCCGGGCAACCCGGGAGTTCCTTCGGGCCCGGCTCCGGGACCGAGAACATGAAGTCTTTTGTTGCCTGTTCCTGGACAATCGGCACCGGGTCATCGCTTTTGACGAGGTTTTTCGCGGCACGATCGACGGCGCCAGCGTCCACCCGCGGGAAGTCGTCAAGCTGGCGCTGACCCGCAATGCCGCGGCGGTGATCCTCGCGCACAACCACCCGTCGGGCATCGCCGAACCCAGTCAGGCCGACGAGTTGATCACTGGTCGGCTCCGGGACGCCCTGGCCCTGGTCGATATCCGGGTGCTGGACCATATCGTGGTCGGGGACGGCGCCTGCGTCTCCTTTGCAGAAAGAGGCCTGCTATAGAAACAAGAGGGGAAATTGGGGACGCTCCCCAATTTCCCAGAGCCCCTTCTCCCTCCCCGCCGAGGCTTGCCTCGGCGGGGAGGGACTGGTATAAAACGCGGCTCGTTTATCGGGGTCCGCCCTTCGGCCGGCCCGTCTGTTACAGGATCAGCACCATGTCGAAAGTCTGTCAGGTCACCGGCAAGCGGCCGATGAGCGGCAACACCGTTTCGCACGCCAACAACCGCAAGCGCCGCCGCTTCCTGCCGAACCTGCACACGCAGCGTTTCTGGCTCGAAACTGAAAAGCGCTGGGTCAGCCTGCGCGTGTCCGGCAATGCCATGCGCACGATCGACAAGAAGGGCATCGAGGTCGTCGTCAGCGAGCTTCGCGCCCAGGGCGTCAAGGTCTGACGGCCCGCCAGCCGCAGGAGTTATTCACATGCGCGACAAGATCAAACTCGTTTCGACCGCTGGCACCGGCCACTTCTACACGACCACGAAGAACAAGCGTCTCCACCCGGAGAAGCTGGAGGTCAAGAAGTTCGACCCGAAAGCCCGCAAGCACGTGCCCTACAAGGAAGCGAAGATCAAGTAGTCCTTGGTCGAGCTCGCCGCGTCCGGTATCGCCGGATGCCAGAAGAACCCGCCGAATCGGCGGGTTTTTCGTTTCTGGCTCCGTCTCGTAGCGGAGGTGGCGCCTGCGCGACCACGGGCGTGCGGACCGAACCCTCTGTTATTTCCGGGCAAATAGCGGAACGTCGCGAACCTGATGCCCGAGTTGCCCGAAGTTGAAACCACGCGTCGCGGCGTGCGCGAAGCGATCGTCGGCCATGTGGTCACCGCGTTCGACCTGCGCGAGCCGCGCCTGCGGTGGCGCGTCGAACCGACGCTCGTGCATGAACTGGTCGGCCAGCGCATCCACGACGTGCGCCGGCGCGCCAAGTACCTGCTGATCGACCTGGATCGGGGTTCACTCATCGCGCACCTCGGCATGTCGGGCAGCCTGCGGGTGATGCCGGCCAATTCGGCGCGGCTGTTGCACGACCACTACGACCTCGTGCTCGACTCCGGCCAGTGCCTGCGTTTCAACGATCCGCGCCGGTTCGGCAGCTTGCTCTGGTGCACGGGACCGGTAAATGAACATCCATTGCTGGTCGAACTCGGGCCGGAGCCGCTCGAAAGCGGCTTCACGGCGGAACTCCTCGCGGCCAGGGCGAAGCGCCGCAAGGCTGGGGTGAAACTGTTCCTGATGGATCAGCACGTCGTCGTCGGTGTCGGCAACATCTATGCAAGCGAGGCCCTGTTTCGGGCGGGAGTCCGACCGCGACGGGCGGCCGGGCGGATCAGGCCAGCGGAATGGCAGCGCATCGTCGAGTCGATCCGGCAGGTCCTCGGCGAGGCGATCCACCAGGGCGGTACCACGCTGCGTGACTACGTGAACGCAGACGGCACGCCCGGCTATTTCCGCCAGCGGTTGTTCGTCTATGAGCGGGCGGGGGAGCCCTGCCGGCGCTGCGAAACCCCGATCCGGCACCTGGTCCAGGGCCAACGCTCGACGTATTTCTGCCCGGAGTGCCAGAAATAGTCGCAGCGTGAGGGTCGGAAGGCAGAGCCGGGCCGCGCGCTCCATTGCCAGAGCCGCCGGTTATGACCTGAGACCGCCGCACCAGAATGTGGACAGTCCCTTTGCCGCGCCACGCGACCCGCCCCCATAATCGCCCGCCATGTCAGCACCAGAAGCCCCAGTGACGCGTGTCGTGCTCGGCGTCACGGGCGGCATCGCCGCCTACAAGAGCGCCGAACTGACGCGCCGGCTCAAGGAACGCGGCGCCGACGTGCAGGTCGTCATGACCGCCGGCGCGCAGCAGTTCGTGACGCCGCTTACGTTCCAGGCGCTGTCGGGTCGTCCCGTGCGCACGGACTTGTGGGACGCTGCCGCCGAAGCGGCCATGGGACACATTGAACTCGCGCGCTGGCCGCAGCGCATCGTCATCGCGCCGGCGACGGCCGATTTCATTGCGCGGCTCGCGCACGGCCTGGCAGACGACCTGCTGTCGACGCTGTGCCTTGCCACGGACGTGCCCATCGTCGTGGTCCCGGCGATGAATCGACTGATGTGGGGCAACCCGGCGACTCAAGCCAACGTCGCCACGCTGCGCCAGCGCGGCCTGATGATCCTTGGTCCCGCGGATGGCAGCCAGGCCTGCGGCGAGACTGGCGCTGGCCGCATGGTCGAACCGCAGGACATCGTCGAGGCCGTGTTCGCGACGCCGCGCGTCGCAACCGCTGGCGCGTTGCGGGGTCGCAAGGTTGTCGTCACCGCCGGCCCGACGCGCGAGCGCATCGATCCCGTGCGTTTCATCACCAATCGCAGTTCGGGCAAGATGGGTTACGCGGTCGCCGAGGCGGCCCGTGATGCCGGCGCGAGCGTCGTCATCGTCAGCGGGCCGGTCAACGTACCCACGCCGGCCGGCCTGAGACGCATCGACGTCGAGACGGCCGAGCAGATGATGAATGCCGTGCAGGCCGAGATCGCCGATACCGACATCTTCATCGCTGCCGCCGCCGTTTCCGACTACCGCATGCGAGAGATCGCGGAACACAAGATCAAGAAGACCAGTGACGAGTTGTCGCTGCAACTTGCTCGCACGCCCGACATCCTGGCGACAGTGGCTGCCGGGTCGCCGCGACCGTTCGTCGTCGGCTTTGCCGCCGAGACGCAGAATGTCGAGCGCAATGCATTGGGCAAGCTCGAAGGCAAGAAACTCGACATGATCGCCGCGAACCAGGTGGGTGAAGGCCTCGCCTTCGATTGCGACGACAACGCGCTCACGCTGTACTGGCCTGGCGGCAAGCGCGAACTCGAGCGCGCGCCCAAGTGCCGGCTCGCAAGTGAGTTGATCGCCGCAATTGCCGAACGTTTTGCCGGCAGCAGGTTGCGATGACTGCACGGCGACCGCAACTGCAGGTGCGCATCCTCGACGCCCGCATCGGCAACGCCTACCCGCTGCCGCATTACGCGACGCCTGGCTCCGCCGGCTTGGACCTGCGCGCGTGCCTCGATGCGCCGCTCGAGCTCAAACCGGGCGAGACACAGTTGATTCCGACCGGGATCGCCATCCACCTCGCGGATCCGGGCCTGGCCGCCATGTTGCTGCCGCGTTCCGGCCTCGGCCACAAGCATGGCATCGTGCTCGGCAACCTCGTCGGCCTGATCGACTCGGACTACCAGGGGCAGGTGATGGTTTCGTGCTGGAACCGGGGCCAGTCGATGTTCACGATCGAGCCCGGCGAGCGCATCGCGCAGATGGTCGTGGTGCCGGTCGTGCAGGTGGAGTTCGAGGTGGTCGAGGAGTTCTCGGCCAGCGACCGGGGAGCCGGGGGCTTCGGAAGTTCGGGAAGGGGGTAGGAAAATAGGGGACGCTCACCTATTTCCGGCAGGAAAAAAGGTGAGCGTCCCCTATTTTCCTACTTGATGCCCTTCAGCTCTTTGAACCGGCTGATGTCCGCGGCAAATTCCTGCGTCACGCGTTCGCGTTCCGTCGTGTTCTTTGCCAGCTCCTGTTCATAGACCTGCAGGCCCTTCACCGTGTTCACGATTTCGCTCGCGATCTGCTCCGGCAGCGCCGGCGCATTCGGCTTCGCGCTGTACGGCCGGAAGCGCTGCACGGATTCCATCAACCGCGCCTCGCGCGCGCGCAGGTTGGTGATGTACTGGCGCGTCACGACGTTCTGCTGTTCGAGCAGGTCGATGCGCTGGTCACGCAGGCGCTCGATGTCGGCGACCGACAGGTAAGTGGCCAGCAACGTGCGGTCGCGCTGCGCTGCGGCAGTCCTGGCATCGTCTGCAGCCTTCTGTGCGGCGATCTGCTCGAGTGTTTTCGCTCCCGGAATCATGCGCACTACACGCCCGGTCTCGTCGAGCACCTCGACGTCGGCGCCCATGCACTCCGGCGGGATGTTCTGGCCGAAGAAACTGTGGCCGGAGGCGCTCTTGCAACGGTAAACGTACTCGTCACTGAGCGACTTCCCGGACGGCCGCTTCTTTTTCTGCGCCGCATCAGCAACACCGACCGTCAGGGCACCGGCCAGCAGCAGCATGGCAGCGGCGACGCCGAGACGGACTCGGGCGGGCGTCGAGCCAGAAGCGATCAGGTGAACTGCGCGCATGACGGGGATTGTGAGGCCAGACCCCCTCCGGTTTGCAGCATTTTGGGGTCGGCAGGGCTCAGCATTGTGACCTGCTTCAAACTGGGGGCGCCTTCAGACGCCGTACTGGTCGCGGTAGGCCCGCACTGATTTCAGCGCTGCACTGTCGCCGATGGCTTCGAGGTGGGCCATCAAGTCGCGCAGTCGCAACACCGCGATGACCGGCAAGCCAAACTCATCCTGCACCTCCTGAACGGCAGATCTCTCACCCTGGCCACGTTCTTCACGGTCGAGCGCGATCAGGACGGCCGCCGGCGTGGCCCCCTGCGCCCGGATGATCTCGACGGATTCGCGGATAGCCGTTCCGGCCGTGATCACGTCGTCCACGATCAGGACGCGACCCTTCAGCGGGGCGCCGACGATCGTGCCGCCTTCGCCGTGGTCCTTGGCTTCCTTGCGGTTGAATGCAAAGGGGAGATTGCGACCCTCGTGCTCGGCCATCGCAGCGGCCGTCGCCGTGACCAGCGGGATGCCCTTGTAGGCCGGCCCGAACAGCATGTCGAACGAAACGCCCGACTGCGCGGCGGTGCGGGCATAGAAACGCCCGAGCGAGCCGATGGCATGGCCGGTGTTGAACAGGCCCGCGTTGAAGAAGTACGGGCTCTTGCGGCCGGATTTCAGCGTGAACTCGCCGAAGCGGAGAACGCCCAGTTCGATGCAGAGGCGGATGAAGTCGGGTGGGTGCATGGGCGTGTACTTTATACTTTGCGCCCATGCGCATCATCACCCTCAACGCGAACGGCATCCGCTCTGCGGCGCGCAAGGGCTTTTTCGACTGGCTGCCGTCCCAGGACGCCGATGTCGTCTGCGTGCAGGAGACGAAGTGCCAGCGCGACCAGATCACCGACGCGCATTACCACCCAGCCGGCTACCACTGCTATTACTTCGACGCAGTAAAGAAAGGCTACAGCGGCGTGGCCGTCTATTCGCGCGAGAAGCCGCTGACGGTCGTGGCCGGTCACGGCTCGAAGGAGTTCGACGGCGAGGGGCGCTACATCGAGGCGCGCTTCAAGAACCTGAGCGTGATCTCGCTCTACCTGCCATCGGGCTCGTCGAGCGAGGATCGCCAGCAGGCGAAATTCCGCTTCCTTGCGGAATTCATGCCCTACCTGCGAACCTTGAAGCGCAGGAAGCGCGACTACATCCTGTGCGGCGACTGGAACATCGCGCACAAGGAAATCGACCTGCGCAACTGGCGCTCGAACCGCAAGAACTCGGGTTTCCTGCCTGAGGAGCGCGCGTGGCTCGACGAGCTGTTCGACGACGTGAAGTACGTCGACGCGTTCCGCGAAGTGAATGCCGAGCCCGACCAGTACACGTGGTGGTCGAACCGCGGCCAGGCGTGGTCGAACAACGTGGGTTGGCGCATCGATTACCACGTGCTGAGCCCGGGACTGCGCGGCAGCGTCCGCAGCGCCGAAATCTACAAGGCACAGCGTTTTTCCGATCACGCGCCGCTCACCGTGACGTACGACCTGTGAACGGGACCGCGGCGAGTTCGCGCGGCGCCTGGAGCGCTGTGCGTCCCTACTTCGAGAAGGAAGCCCTCGCCGCCTTCTTCGTCGGCATCTCGTCGGGTTTCCCGTACGCCATGATCGGTGCAACGCTCACCACGCGTCTCGCGCAGGACGGCATCGACAAGAAGACCGTCACGGCGTTCACGCTCGCGTTTCTCGCCTACAACCTCAAGGTGCTGTGGGCCTGGGTCGTCGATGGCGTGCGCATTCCACTGCTCGGCCGGCTCGGCCAGCGTGTCTCGTGGCTGTTGCTCGCGGGTGCCGGCGTGATCGCCGCGGTGGTGAACCTGGCGCTGGTGGATCCGGCAGCCAGCATCAAGGCGACCGTCATCGCTGCGGTGCTGGTGGGTGTGGCGGGGGCGACCTTCGACATCGTCATCGACGCCTATCGCATCGAAACGCTCAAGCCGCACCAGCTCGGCGTCGGGTCGGGGATGTCGCAGTATGGCTGGCGGATCGGCTCCGCCACGGCAGGCGCGATCGCATTGGTCGTCGCGGGCCGCTGGGGCTGGTCGGCCGCTTACATGGCGTGCGCGTTGTTTGCGTTGCCGGCCATGTTGACGGGGCTGCTGGTGGGCGAGCCTTCGCGGCACCTGGTCACCAATCAGAAGCAGGGCCTGGCGGCAATCGGGCATGCCATCGTCGGCCCGTTCGCAGAGTTTCTGCGACGCAATGGTGCCTGGACCGTCCTGTTGTTCATTCTCGTTCACAAGGTTGGCGACACGCTGGCCAACCTGACCTTCCGCTTGTTGTTCAACGACCTGGGATTCAGCAACGACGAGATTGCAGTCTACGACGTCGCGTTCGGGTTCTGGGCCTACCTGGCCGGCATCTTCATCGGTGGCGTTCTTTTCACGCGGCTCGGATTGCAGCGTTCGGTGCTGCTGGCCCTTGTGCTCATGTGTCTCTCCAACCTGAGTTTCGCCGCGCTGGCTGCAGTGGGGCACAGCAACGCCGGCATGGCCGCCGCCATCGGGTTCGAGAACCTGGCGAGTGGCTTCGGCGGCGTGGTAGTGGTCGCGTACTTCTCCGCGCTTTGCGACCTGCAGTTCACCGCGGCCCAGTACGCGTTGATCTCAGCCGCCGCGAGCGTGGTCGGGCGCGTCCTGACCGGCACGACCGCGGGAGCGCTGATCGAGTCGCTCGGCTACGTGAACTTCTACCTGTTCTCGACCTTGCTCGCGCTGCCCGGCATCCTGCTGTTCTGGTTCATGATGCGCCGGGGCATGGTCGACAAGGCTCTGGGCACGGCCGGTGTTCGAGAGGCTTGACCCGGTGCACACCGTGGACCTCACGCGAGTGATCTGCCCGCTGCATGAACTGGCGGACCCGGGTGCGCGTGGATTCACGATGGGCCAGGGCGAATGGCCGCTGAAAGGCTTCGTGGTGCGGCAGGGCGAGCACGTTTACGGCTACGTCAATTACTGTCCGCACGCCGGCTTCCCGCTCAACTGGCACCCGGATCAATTCCTGGTGCCGGGTGGCACGACGATTCGCTGCGTGATGCACGGAGCGTTGTTCGAAATGGCCACCGGAAATTGCCTGGCCGGGCCCTGCCTCGGCCTGGGGCTGCAGTCGCTGCCAGTGCATGTACGGCACGGCTATGTGCTGCTGGACGATTCGGTGCCGTTGCGGGACCCGAACTGAAACCTGCTCAGCTCGCCGGGCGCTCGCTGGATTCATCGGGCAATTCGAGTTCGGAGTAGCCGTCCGCTTCGCCACGATCGATGGCGTCGAACGGGCTGCTGCCATTGCCCGGCGCCACGTCGAACTCATTCTCGGTGTCTTCCGGGTCGACGTCGACCGAGCCGGTCCAGTCCTCGGGCGGCGAAGCAGCGATGATCTCTTCCTCGCGCCACTCGTCGAAATCGAGTTCTTCGATGGTGCCGTCGAAGTACTGCAGCTCGATCGTGGAGTCGTCGCGGTCGATCGCGACCACTTCGAAGGAATCGGCTCCAGGGCGCGCGTACCACTTGCCAACGACGGGTGCGGGATTGTTCATCGTCTTGTCCTCGACGCTTCCTTGCACTTGGTATCCTGTGTTTGTTTTAGACCTGCGTGGCCCGGAGTTCAAGTCGCGAAACACGCGAAGGCACGATGATCGACGAACTGGTGAAATTCTTCGTGGTCCTGCTGGTGGTGGTGGAGCCGTTATCGCTCCTGCCCATCCTCGCCGGACTGACGGAAGGCTCGGACGACGCCTACCGGCGACGGATGTCCTGCAAGGCCGTCGCCATCTCCGCGGTGGTGTGCATCCTGTTCGCCGTCGGCGGCACGTCGTTGCTCAATGTGCTCGGCATCAGCGTCGACGCCTTCAAGATCGGCGGCGGTATACTGTTGTTCATGCTCGCGATCGAGATGGTGTTCGCGCGCGAATCAGGCGTGCGCTCGATTACGCCGGGCGAAGGCGAGGAAGCCCATCACCGCGTCGACATCTCGGTGTTTCCGCTCGCGTTTCCGATGATCGCGGGCCCCGGTGCTATCGCGACCATCCTGCTGGCATTTGCCGCCGTTCCCTTCGGTTCGCCGCAGTTCTTTGCGCAGCTCGCCGTCATCGGCGTGGTGCTTGCGTTGACGCTGGCGCTGATGCTGGTGACGGGCCCGGTGATGCGTGTCGTCGGAGTGACAGGCAGCGCGGTGCTGGGTCGGTTGCTCGGCGTCCTGCTCGCGGCGCTCGCAGCTCAGTTCGTGATCGACGGCGTGCGCGGGGCGATGGCGTGAGGGAAGGGGAGAAAGGGGAGGAAGGTCAGGAAGGTCAGGAAGCAGGGGAAGGGGCCGCTGCCCTGTCACTACCTGTCTTTACACCGGCCGGCGAAACGCGAGGTCCCATACGCCGTGTCCCAGCCGCTGGCCACGCCGCTCGAATCGCGTGAGCGGGCGGCTGTCCGGCCGGTCCATGTAATCACCCGTCGCCGACAGGTTCTGCAATGCCGTGCTGCTGCCTGCCGTGGCCAGCATGTGTTCTGCATACGGCTGCCAGTCGGTCGCCATGCGCAACACGCCACCGGGCTTGAGCTTGCGCGCGACGAGTTCCACGAACGCCGGCTGCACGATGCGACGCTTGTGATGCCGCTTCTTCGGCCACGGGTCCGGGAAATACAGCAGCACTTCGTCGAGCGAGGCGTCCGGTATCCGCCGCTGCAGGACCTGCACGGCGTCTTCGCAGATCACGCGCACATTGCCGAGCTTGCCTGCTTCGCAACGCAACAGCAGGTGACCGACACCCGGTGGATGCACTTCAAGGCCGAGATAATTGCGATCGGCGTGGGCGGTTGCCAGCGCTACCAGGGTCTCGCCATTGCCGAAACCGATCTCGAGGGCCACCGGCGCCTCACGCCCGAAGACAGTTGCGAGGTCGAGCGGCTCGTTACCGTTATCGATGCCGAGCGCGGGCCACAGTTCCCGCCAGGCGCGCTCCTGCGCGCCGGTCATGCGACCCGCGCGCACGACGAAGCTGCGGATCGCGCGGTGTCTCGACGTGCCCGACGGCGCGGTCGCTGCAGCTTCGCCCGTCTTCACGATGTCTGGATTCGATGACGGCAAGGGTCTAGAGTTTCGCTGCTGCGGGGGATGGCAATCATAAAGCCCGGTCACCGGGCGTGGAGAAAATCGATGGCTCAATCGGACGGACTGCTGCTCTCGAGGCTCGGCGGCGATGCCAGGACCCTGTGCAAGCGCACCTGGTGGGTGTTCCTGGTCGGCGGCATTGCCAGCGTGATCTTCGGCTTGCTGGCCTTTTCGCAGCCGATGACCGCCTGGCTGGTCGTTGCGGTGTTCTTCGCCGCTGCGATCCTGGTCGACGGTGTCTCCAACGTCATCGGGTCGATCCGCAATCGTGACAAGGACGGCTGGTGGATCATGCTGCTGATCGGCGCGCTCGGCGTCCTTGCCGGTGGCTACGCGCTGCTCAATCCGCGCATCAGCATGCAGGCGTTCATCCTGCTGGTTGCGTTCGAGGCGATCGTGCTCGGCGTGTTCCTCGTGATGCTCGGTCACAAGGTGCGCGCAGCGACCGAACGCGAATGGCTCCTCTATCTCGCGGGTGGACTGTCGATCCTGTTCGGCATCCTCGTGATCTTGCGGCCCGCGCTGGGCGGCTTGTCCGTGATCCTGATGATCGCGACCTGGGCGATCATCATCGGCGTGCTCAAGATCCTCTTCGCCTTCAAGGTAAGGAGCCTGCCTGAGCGGATGGCAAATCGCTTCGTCTGACACTCACCTCTCCCGCCTCAAGCGGGAGAGGTCGCCCGCAGGGCGGGTGTGGGTTCTGCCAGGCCGGGCGAGGGCTCCGTCAGGCGACCCCGCCCGCTATCCGGCCACCAAGCAGGCACCCGCCGAGGAACGTGCCTTCGAGGCCGCGCTTGCCGTTCATCCCGCCACCGCCAAAGCCGGCGCTTTCGCCCGCGGCATACAGCCCGGGAAGCGGTTCGCCGGTATGTCCGAGCACGCGGCATTCCAGGTCGGTCTGCAGTCCGCCCATGCTCTTGCGGCTGATGATGAACTCGCGGATGGCGATCAGCGGGCCGGCCGACGGCTCGAGGATCGGCTGGAACTTGCAGGTTCGCAGCCGGTCGCCAACCCAGCGGCGCGCGAACTCGATGCGGCGCAATTGCTCGTCGGTGTGGAACCGCGGGCCGAGAGCGATGATGTCGTCGTAATTCGTTGCCGCCGTGCGGACCGCATCGACGTTGACCGACCCGTCGCCGGACAGGCCGTTCATCTTCTCGACCAACGCTTCGACCGTGGGCGCAACCACGACGTCCGGACAGAATTGCGTCATCTGGTCGTAAAGCCAGTGGTTGCCGAGCACCATGTCGCGTGCGACGGCCAGCCTGTTCTTGCGCCGGAACGCCGGATTGAATTCACCGCCCGAGATTGCGAGTTCCTTGAGCATGATCCGGCGGTTCAACAGCTGCCAGGAATAGGCGCGCTCCTGGCGACAGATCTGTGCGACCAGGTCGTGCGTGTCGAAGCCGGTGACCAGCGGCATCGGGCCGATGCGCTCGCCGCGCCAGTTGAGCCACAACGCTGATTTCGGCGGCACGAGCGAGAGCCCATGCGACGGCTTGCGCGGCTGCCAGTGGTGCACGCCCGCGGCGTAGTTCCACTGCCAGTCCAGGTGCGTGATGCGCGCGCCGTGCGCGGCCGCCGCGTCGTGCAGCGTGCCGTCTGCGTACTTGTGCGAGCCGTTCAGCAGCGTGGCCGGTGGTTGCGACCAGTCCGCATGCCAGTTCTGCCGCACTCGGTCGAGGTTGCCGTTGATGCCGCCGCTTGCGATCACGACGTTCTCGGCGACTGCCTCGAACTCATCGTCGGCGCCTTCGAGCCGACCGCGGCAGCCGGTCACGCGGCCATTGGTCACCACCAGCGACTCGACACGGTGGTCGAACCGCAGGTCTAGATGGTCGCGGTTCGGTCGCGCCAGCAGGTGTGCATTCAGCACCACCTGCAGCTCGTGGCCGGTGCCCCAGACGATGTGCCACCGCGGCACTGAGTTGCCCGGGGTGTGCAGTCCGCGCTCGACCCACAGGGGCATCGGCATGAACTGCACGCCAATGCCGCGCAGCCAATCGTAGATTTCCTCGTTGGCGCGTTGGACGTAAGCCTCGGCCCAGGCACGCGGCCAGTGGTCGTCCGGCCCGAAGTCCGCAAACGCATGCCAGTCGCGCAGCCCCTGCTGCGCGCCGTCGCGAATACCGTAGCGCTTCTGCAGCGGAGTGCCGGCAAACCAGATGCCGCCGAAGCTCTCCTTCGCGAGACCGCCCATGTTCTCTTCGGTATCGCGATCCAGCAGCAGGACACGCCGGCCGCGGTCCAGCAACTCGATGGCGGCTGTTACCCCCGCAATGCCTGCGCCGATCACGATTACGTCTGCCGAATAGCGGATCATTCAAGCACTCCGCGGAGGATGGCGAGGTGCCAAGCGTAACGCGCCGGTATCATCGCGTGCATGAGCAACCTCCGCAGGCCACGCGACTCGTTGTCGCTGCCAGAGGCACGCCGGGTCGCGCTGGCGGCGCAGGGGTTCGGCCGTCCACGACCCGGTCGGGACATCGGCAAGGCCGACGTCGTTCGCACCGTGCGCGCTCTAGGCCTGCTGCAGATCGACTCGGTCAATGTGCTGGTCCGGTCGCACTACCTGCCGTTGTTCTCCCGGCTCGGCTCGTACGAAATGCCGCTGCTGGACGAAGCGGCCTACGGCGGACGCCGGCGGCAGGTGTTCGAATACTGGGGCCACGAAGCGTCGCTGTTGCCGGTCGAGCACCAGCCGCTATTGCGCTGGCGCATGCAGCGCGCGAAGAACGGCGACGGCACATGGGGCAATGTCTCGCGAATCGGGCGCGATCGGGCCGAGTTCTGCGGCGAGGTGCTGGCGGAGATTCGCGATCGTGGCCCGCTCGGTGTGTCCGAGATCGGCACCGGTGACCGCCGCAAGGGCAGCTGGTGGGGGTGGAGCGAGGGCAAGCTCGCACTCGAATGGCTGTTCTGGACGGGCCAGATCACTACGCATTCTCGGCGACGCTTCGAGCGCGTCTATGACCTGACCGAGCGGGTACTGCCGCAGGCCGTCGTCGATGCCCCGACGCCGGCGGTCGAGGGCGCGCACCGCGAGTTGCTGCGCATTGCGAGCGTGGCGCTGGGAGTTGCCACCGAGCGCGACCTGCGCGACTACTTCAGGCTCGCCCCGGCGGATGCAAAATCCCGCATCGCTGAACTCGTCGAGTCGCGGGACCTGCTGCCCGTGCAGGTGGAAGGGTGGAAGGGCCCGTCGTACATCGCTGCCGGAGCCCGGGTGCCCGCGAGCATCGACGTTCGCGCGCTGTTGTCGCCATTCGATTCGCTCGTCTGGTTTCGCGACCGGCTGCAGCGCCTGTTCGACTTTCATTACCGCTTGGAGATCTACACGCCGGCGCACAAGCGAATCCATGGCTACTACGTGTTGCCATTCCTGCTGGGCGAAAGCCTCGTTGCACGCGTCGACCTGAAGTCCGACCGCGCGGCTGGCAAGTTGCGCGTCATCAAGACGCACTACGAACCGGGCGTGGACCGGCGCGCTGTCGATGCCGGCCTGCGCGACGAACTGGATCTGCTCGCGGGCTGGCTGGAGATGCGCAGCGTGGTGCGGGGCCGGGCCAGGAAAAAAGCGTGACCCCGGATTCCGTGCGCAATTCGTTCGTTCTTGCGAGGGGAGTCAGCCTGGCGTTCCTCGCAGTACTCGTGGCTGGCACGGCGCTCTCGGGTTGCGCCGCGACACCCGCAGTGCCGCCTGCAGCGTCAGTCGCAGCAACTGCAACTGCGGCTGCTCCAAGTGCTGTTGCAGCACCGTCGGCGGTATTTGCCGACGCGAAGGCGGCACAGTCCCTCGTGCAGGCAATCGATGAGCGGCTGGCGAGCATGCGCGACGTCGCTGCTACCAAATGGCTGTCGGGCGCGCCGATCCTCGATGCGGAACGCGAAGCCATCGTCCTGCAGCAGGTTGCGGACCGCGCCGATTCGCTTGGCCTCGATCCCGCCACTACACGGGCGTTCTTTGCCGAGCAGGTACGTCTCGCTCGTGACCTCCAGCAGCACTGGCACGACGAATGGAAGTACGCAGGACGCTGCGCGCCCTGCGACCAGCCCGCGGACTTGCAGGCCGTGCGCGAGCGAATAGATGCTACGAATGAACGCCAGTTTGCAGCTCTGTACCTGCTGGCGCCGTTGCGTGACGACACCGCTGCCAGTGTGAGGGAGCAGATGCAGGCCACGGTACTGCGGCATCGGCTTCCGGCGGGCGATGCCACCGCCGTGATGAACGTGCTGCTTGAAGTCGTGCGGGCCACGGGCGGTCCAGTACTGGACCGTGTTCGTGCGACGCAGGTGCTCCGCGTGGCCACCACCGGCGATTACGCTCCATTCAGTCTCGAGGCCAATGGGCATTTGTCCGGCGCGGATATCGAGTTGGCACGCGACCTGGCCGCGCATCTCGGTGCCGAGCCGGTGTTCGTCCGCACCAGCTGGCCCGGTCTCGTCGATGACCTGCGCGACGGACGGTTCGACGTCGCGCTGAGCGGCATCAGCTACACGCCGGAGCGGGCGGCATTGGGTCGTTACTCGGCGGCCTACCACGAAGGCGGCAAGACCTTGATCGCGCGCTGTGCCGACCGGGAGCGATTCGATACGCCAGCCGAACTCGATCGCCCCGGCGTCCGGGTGATCGTGAATCCGGGCGGGACCAACGAGCGCTATGTGCGGGAGAACGTGCACCAGGCACGGATCGTCGTGCATCCGGACAACCGCGGCGTGTTCGCGGAAATCGTGGCAGGCCGGGCCGACGTGATGGTCACCGATGACGTCGAAGCCGAGCTGCAGGCTCGCCGCTGGCCAGGCCAGTTGTGCCGAACGTACCCCGGCACGTTGACTCGGGGCGAAAAGCGGATTCTGATGGCGCCGGATCCGGCGTTGCAGGCGCTCGTGGATGAGTGGCTGGCAGAAGCCATCGGCGCTGGCGTGCCCGCGCGTGAGCTCGAACAGGCCGTGCAGGCTTATGTCGGCGAAACTTCTGCGCATTGAACGAAACGAATGATCGCAACATCGATGAACGCGACGGGTGACAGGATGCGGATGCGACTGATGGGATCGATGACGGCTCTGGTGTGCAGCCTTGCAGTGACGGCGCACGCCGACGCACCGGCCGACGTGCGCGCCGATGCGCGCGACATCCTGGACAAGATCATCACCATGCCGAGCTCCGCCGGACTCGGCCAGGTGCCGGCAGTAGCCGGATACCTGGCGGATCGCTTCCGGGCCGGCGGGTTCCCCGCAGACGACATCCACATCCTGCCCACGGGTGAAACGGCCTCGCTCGTCGTGCGCTATCGCGGCAATGGCAAGGGGGGCAGGCCGATCCTCGTGCTCGCCCACATGGACGTCGTCACGGCGAAGCCCGAGGACTGGCAGCGCGATCCATTCAAGCTGATCGAGGAGGACGGCTATTTCTTCGGTCGCGGCACGCAGGACGTCAAGGGTGAGATTGCCCTGGTGACCGCCACGTTCCTGCGGCTCAAGGCCGAAAAGTTCGTACCCACGCGCGACCTCATCATCGCCTTCTCCGGCGACGAGGAGACGACGATGGCCACGACCAGGGAACTCGCGACGAAGTATCGCGAACTGACCGATGCCGAGTTCGCCCTGAACGGCGATGGGGGTGGCGGCTCGCTCGACAGCAGCACGGGTAAGCCGCAGTACTACAAGTTGCAGGGCGCAGAGAAATCCTACGCCAGCTATACCCTCACGACGCAAAACCCGGGAGGTCACAGTTCGCAGCCGCGCCCCGACAACGCCATCTATGAACTCGCTGATGCGCTCAAGGCGGTGCAGGGATATTCATTCCCGATCAAGTGGAACGACTGGACGATCGGCGGCTTCAAGGCGGCGGCTTCGTCTACCCCCGGCGAACTGGGGCAGGCCATGGCAAGGTTCGCGGCGAATCCAGGCGATCCTGGGGCGGCCGCGGTGCTCGCCAGGTCGCCGTCGATGGTTGGTCGCACCCGCACCACTTGCGTCGCGACGATGCTCGCCGGCGGACATGCGGACAACGCGCTGCCGCAGTCGGCGACGGCAACCGTGAATTGCCGGATCTTCCCGGGCACCCGCGTCGCAGAGGTCCGTGACACACTCCAGCAAGTGGCCGGTGACAAGGTTGAAGTGAAGTTGAGCGGCGACTCGTACGAGGGTCCGCCGTCCCCATTGCGTGACGATGTCACCGCCGCCGTGACCAAGGCGGTCCGAGCGAGCTATCCGGGCGTCCCGATCGTGCCCGACATGGCGCCTTACTACACGGACGGTTCGACGTTCCGCGGTGCAGGCATTCCAACATACGGCGTCAGCAGCCTCTTCATGAAATCCTCGGACGAATTCGCGCACGGATTGAACGAACGCATTCCAGTCGAGGCATTTTATGCCGGCCTCGATCACTGGTACGTGCTGCTCACTACGCTGGCTGGCACGAAATAACGGTTTCAGGTACACTTCCGCCACAGTTTGCCGCCGCGCAGTCCGGTCTGCGCACGAGAGTCTTCAGCGCTTCCCTCCATGGGAATGCCTATGCGGCCCCTCCTGCAGACTGATCGAAGTCTGCATTTCGCTGCTCGATTCATCAAAGTTACGGCGCCAGTCCGGTCCTGGCCGCTAATTGGGGACGTGCACCTATTTCACTGAAAATAGGTGCACGTCCCCAATTAACGGCCAGAGCAGGTGCTCGGATAAGTCTCTAAATGTCATTTGAAAATTTCGGCCTCCAGGCCGAGCTCGTGCGTGCAGTCGTCGAAATGGGCTACACGCAGCCAACCCCCATCCAGTCGCGCGGCATTCCAGCAGTGCTAGAAGGCCGCGACCTGCTTGCTGCGGCCCAGACGGGCACCGGCAAGACGGCCGCCTTCGCGCTCCCGCTGCTGCAGAAGCTGCACGACGATCAGCCGAACCCGCGTGGCTCGCGCGCGCCGCGCGCACTCGTGCTCGTTCCGACCCGTGAGCTTGCGGCCCAGGTCCAGCAGTCCATCGCCGATCTCGGCACCCACCTGCGCCAGCAGTCGGCGCTGATCTTCGGCGGCGTGAGCCCGCGCCCGCAGATCGACCTGCTGCGTCGCGGTGTCGACATCGTCGTCGCCACGCCCGGTCGCCTGCTCGATCACGCGAACGAGCGCAACATCGACCTGCGCAGCGTGCGCTACCTCATCCTCGACGAAGCAGACCGGATGCTCGACATGGGCTTCATCCGCGACATCCGTCGCGTGCTTGCGATGCTGCCGCCGAACCGCCAGAACATGCTGTTCTCGGCGACGTTCTCGGAAGACATCCGCGGACTCGCCAACGGCCTGCTGCGTAATCCGCTGACGATCGAAGTCGCGCCGCGCAATGCGCCGACCGAGCTCGTCGACCACCGCGTGCACCTGGTCTCGCAGGGCGAGAAGCGCGCCGTGCTCAGCCACCTGCTCAAATCCGGCCCCAATGCACAGACGCTCGTCTTCACCCGCACCAAGCACGGCGCCAATCGCCTGGCCGAGCAGTTGACGCACGACGGGATACAGTGCGCCGCGATCCACGGCAACAAGTCGCAGAGTGCCCGCACGCGCGCGCTCGAAGACTTCAAGGAATACAAGGTGCAGGTGCTGGTCGCGACCGACATCGCGGCACGCGGCCTCGACATCACCGAACTGCCGCAGGTCGTCAACTACGAGCTGCCGCACGTGCCGGAAGATTACGTGCACCGCATCGGCCGCACCGGCCGCGCTGGTTCCACGGGCCAGGCGCTGTCGCTGGTCTCGGACGACGAGCGTGATCGCCTCCGCGCGATCGAGCGCGTGCTCGGCCGCAAGATCAACGTGCTGCCGCTCGATCGCACGCAGATTCCGCGTCCGTCGGGCGAAGGGAAGGCGCGCGAGCCGCGTCACGTCGATCCGCGCGCCCAGCAGCAGCGTCACGCCAAGCCGCAGGCCCAGCGTCATCGCCAGGGAGCAGGGCAGGCCCAGGGCACCGGCGGACAGGCGCATGGCCGGCCGGGCGGTGGCGCCCGACGCCCCAAGCCCAGGAGCTACGGCTCGCAGGCGTAAACCAAGAGGAGGCCCGGCAAAGTCCGGGCCTCAACTTTTCCGGGCGGCTACTTCGGCGTGACGCATCGATGCGTGCGATAGCGAACGGAACCAGGCGGCGGAAAGTCGCAAGCTGAGTCCCACATTCGATGGGAACCAGCATGCAACATCCATCGGTAGAGACTGACGTCGCGGCCATGCGCAGCCGCGCTCGCGCCCGCATCGACGAAGGCGCCGTCACGGCGGGCTACACGGCCGATCGCAACGCCGTGCTGCAGATGCTGAACGATTCGCTGGCCACGGAACTGGTCTGTGTCCTGCGCTATCGCCGCCACCACTTCATGGCGCGCGGCATCCATTCGCAGAGCGTTGCCCAGGAGTTCCTCGTCCATTCGAACGAAGAGCAGGGGCACGCCGACCTGATCGCCGCGCGAATCGTGCAGCTCGGTGGCGAGCCCGATTTCGCGCCGGACGGCCTGTCGCGCCGCAGCCACGCCGAATACATCGCCGGCGAGTCGCTCGCGGGGATGATCAAGGAAGACCTGGTGGCCGAGCGCATTGCAATCGACAGCTATCGCCAGTTCATCCAGTACCTCGGTGACCAGGATCCGACCACGCGCCGAATGCTCGAAGAGATCATGGCGGTGGAAGAAGAGCACGCCGACGAGCTCGCGGACCTGCTGGTCGCCTTTCCGTCATGAGCACCACCGCTGGTCACTCATCATTCAATGCATCAAGGAGCAAGACCATGGAACGTATGGATACGGGCAACGGACAGTTCGTGCAGGACCTGAAGAATTTCGTCAACGATGCGGAAGGGTTGGTGCATGCCACTGCTGGCGATGCCAGCGAGCTGGCCGTCAAGGCCCGAACGCGTGCCGAGCAGTCTTTGCGTCACGCGCGGACTCGCATCGTCGAGATGGAACAGCAGATGATGGAGCGGGCAAAGGCCGCCGCCAACGCAACCAACGGTTATGTTCACGAGAATCCCTGGCCGTCGATCGGCGTCGCAGCTGGCGTCGCGTTCATCGCTGGATTGCTGGTCGGCCGGCGCTAAGCCACGGCGGAAATGGACATACCCCTGGTCCGCCAAGATGAATTGCCCGGGCGAGCGCCCGGCGGCCTGTTCGAGTCCGCACGAACGCTGCTCGGGACATTGGTCGCGATGGCGCGGACACGAGCCGAGCTGTTCGGCAACGAACTCGAGCAGGAAATCCGACGGATCGTCGGGATGCTCGTCGGGGCCATGATCGTACTGGCACTCGCGAGCCTTGCATTGCTGTTTGCCGGGTTGACGATCGTAGCATCCGCCTGGGAGACGCATCGGGTTGCGGCGGCCGCGCTGGTAGCCGTGGGCTTCGTCATCTTTGCCGTAGTCGCTTACATCCTGACTGCGCGCCGCGGGCAGCGGACGACGCGACTGCTGGTCGCGACACTTGGCGAACTTGAGCGGGATCTGGAGCAACTCGGCACGCGCGCGCCATGACCCGTGGCGAAACACTCGCCCTGCGACGGGCCGCGCTCATGGCGCAATGCGATTCGCAGCGTCGCGACCTGGCGCTCACGGCCGACGACGTCGGGCGATCGCTGTGGGTCGTGGATGCCGCGGTCGTCGCGTCGCGGAGAGTGGCCGCCACTCCCGCGCTGCTGGTGGGATTCGTCATCGTGGCGGCCGTCGTGCTGAGGCCCAGCCGCATCTTGCGGATGCTCACGTGGGGACTGCCCGCCGCACTTTCTGCTCGACGCGTGGCAAACCTGTGGTTGCATCGGCGGCGCCCAGGGCGTGACGTGCTACCGACCTGATGGCTCAGTGCGTATCGAAACGGTAGGCGTCCATCGACAGGGCCGCGCCTTCCATGCCCGCGTAGATCCGGCTCGATCTCACCTCGGATCCGGCTGCGCCCAGCGCAACGAACAACGGCAGGAAGTGCTCCTCCGTGGGATGCGCACGCGCGGCCTCAGGCGCCTGCTCGCGGTAGGCGAGCAGCGCCGATTCGTCGTCACTCGCAAGGTGACTTTCCAGCCACTGCGAGAACGCCGATACGTACGGCAGCGGCTGCAACGTATTGCGACTCGACATCCAGTCACGCAGGTTGTGAGTCACGTGACCCGAGCCGATCACGAGCACGTCGTGTCCGGTGAGCGGCTGCAATGCATGCCCCATCTGCAAGTGATGCGGAGTGCCGAGTCCCGGCTGCACCGACAGTTGCACGACTGGCACGTCGGCGGCCGGGTACATCCAGCGCAACGGCACCCACGCACCGTGGTCGATGCCGCGACACCCATTGATCGAGGAAGTGATTCCCGCATCGCGCAGTAGTGCTGCAGTCTCCTCGGCGACCTCGGGCGAGCCCGGCGCGTCGTAGCGCAACTTGTACAGCGGTTCGGGGAAGCCGCCGAAGTCGTGGATCGTCTTCAGCTGGGCGCCGCCCGTCAGCATCGGCAGCGACGTTTCCCAGTGCGCCGACACCATCAGGATCGCACGCGGTCTCGGCAGCGAATCCGCGATAGCGCGCCACGCCAGGCCGGCGCCGCCTGGATCGAGCGCGTGCATCGGCGAGCCGTGCGAGAGAAACAGTGTCGGGAATCGGTTCATCGGCTACCCCATCTGCACCTCGGATCCAGCGCCCTCGCCCGCGCGGGCGGGAGAGGGTTGGGGTAAGGGTGCGTTACTTCACCAGGCCTTCGGCTTTCAGCGTTGCCTGCACGGCCGGACGCGCGGCGACGCGTGCACGGAACTGCTGCAAGGCGGGCCACGGGGCGAGGTCGACCTTGTGGTAGTCGGCCCAGTTCAGCACCACCCACAAGTAAGCGTCGGCGATCGAAAACGTGTCGCCCGTCAGGAACGGCTGCTGCTCGAGTGACTTCGAGATGAACGTGAACCGGTTGCCGAGCGCCTGCACGGTCCGCTCGCGCACGTCGGCCGGGTTCTGCGGGTTCCACAATGGACCGAAGCCTTTATGCACTTCGGTCGAGATGAAGTTGAGCCACTCCATCAACTGCCAGCGCGCCTTGGTGCCGAAGGCGGGTGCGATCGTGCCCGGCTTCTGGTCGGCGACGTACTGCAGCAGGACACCCACTTCGGTGAGCCGCGTGCCGTCATCCAGTTCGAGCATCGGGACATAGCCCTTCGGATTGATCGCGTAGAAGTCGGTGCCATCCGGCAGCGTGTGCTTGACCAGGTCCACCTTGACCGGCTCGTACGCAAGGCCGAGTTCGTTGATTGCAATGTGCGGGGCCTGTGAGCAGGCGCCTGGCGTGTAGTAAAGCTTCATGGGCTGAGTCTTCCTGGGTTGCGTCCTTGGCTGGGACGGGGGTTGATCAAGTGGCGGGGCGCCGGGCCCTGTGCCTGGTGCAGGAATGCATCCTGATCCAGTCAATTAAAGGGATAAATATCAATCACGTGGAATTATAATTGCGAAAAATGCAACAATAGAGTGCATGGATCGCTTCCTGGCTGTCAGCACCTTCGCCAAAGTCGTCGAACTGGGCAGTTTTTCACGGGCGGCGGAACGGCTCGGACTGTCCACCTCGGCCGTGTCCCGGCAGGTCTCGGAACTCGAAGCGCACCTGGGCGTGCGACTCCTCAACCGTACGACGCGGCGCCTGTCGCTCACCGAAGCCGGCCAGTCGTTCTATGAGCACAGCGTGCAACTACTGTCCGATCTCGAAGACGCCGAAGCCTCGGTGCGCGTTGCCGCAGTGGAGCCCAAGGGCACGCTGCGCATCACCTGCGGGGTCAGCTTCGGCACGCGTTACCTGGCGCCGGCGCTCGCGGAGTTCAGCGCGCTCCATCCGGGCCTGCTGCTCGACCTCGATCTCTCCGATCGTGTCGTCGACCTGGTCGAGGACGGATTCGACCTGGCGATCCGCATCGGAAACATCGGTTCGCAGGGCATGGTGTCGAAGCGGCTGGGCTGGACGCAAATAGTCTGTTGTGCAGCACCGGCCTACCTGCAACGGCGCAGCCAACCGATCCTGGCACCCGCAGACCTCGCGCAACACGAATGCCTGAGCTACACCAACGTCGGCATGCCCAACACCTGGCAGTTTGAAGGCAAGGACGGACGCGACTCGCGGGTGTCGGTGCGGATTCCGCCGCGACATCGCGCCAACAATGGGCAGGTGCTTGCGTCGCTCGCTGTGCAGGGCATGGGCGTCGTATACGAGCCGGATTTCATCGTGGCGCACGAGATCCGTGCCGGGCAACTGTTGCCGTTGTTGCCAGATCACCGGCCGCCGCGGTCACCGATCGCCGCGGTCTATCCGAGCCGGCGACACTTGTCGGCCAAGGTGCGGTCGTTCGTCGATTTTCTCGCCGCACGCTACGAGCGGCAGCATGAGTGGAGTCTCGACGACATGATCAACCAGTGAGCGCCCCGAGCCGCGGCGCAGGGGCCGCATTGTCGTTAGGGATTCCCGCCTCATTTGCCATGCATGGGCGGGTCCGGCTGCCACGCCGGGTCATCGAAGTACTGACCGTAGGCACGCAATGCGCCGTGCACCAGTGCAGCGCCGTCGTGACGTGAGCGCGTCGAGTCCTCACCCCGCATCAGCGCTACGCCCTGCAGCAGGTCGGCGATGACCAGGTGCAGGCTGGCATCGGCATCGGCCGGCAAGTGGCAGTTGGCGACGATCGACTGCACCTGCTGATCGATGCGCTTGGCGAGCGCCAGGTACTGCGCGTCGGTCTGCTTGCCCGCGTGGATGGCCGGGTGGTCGGCGTCGAAGGCTGCACCGATGCCGGCCATTCCCGTGCGCAGCGGAGCATCCGTCGGCCACTTCTGGCCATCCTTCAGCTGCAGTTGCCCCACGGCGCCATCGGCACCGTGCGTCGCGTGTTGCTGATGTTCGTGCTGCGCCAGCGCCAGGCCGGGTACCGCCGCCAGCAGGAGTGCCAGGCTGGCCAGGCTGGCGACCAGGTGATTTCGTTGCATGAGTCCTCCTTGGGATGCCGGACCCGGATGGATCGCATCGCGACCCTCAACCATACGCCATCGCGCGCAGGCCCGGCCTTCAGCCGCCGAACACCCGCTCGACGAACTGCCGGGCCATGTCGAAGGTCGCCTGGGGGTTGCTGCCGGCCTTGGCGGCAAAGTAGAACAGGGTGCCGACGTACAGCACCGACACCAGCGCGACCAGGTGCCCGATCAGCAGCAGCACGCCGTCGCGTTCCGCCATGCCGAGGCACATCAGGATGATGGCGATGCCCGGGAGCGTGTTGGCCAGTGGGATCAGCGGCAGCGGCGCCATCAATGCGAGCACCACGACCAGGAGCACGGCGCCATTCACGGCGTTCACGGCAGGCGTTGCCGTCAGCTCCAGCAGCCGCGGACGCACGAGATGCTCGAATCGAGCGGCCGCCCTGGCCGCACGCTCGAGCACGTGCTGCACCGTTGCGCACGGCAACGAATGATCGAGCAGCCGATGTGGCAGCCACGGTACCCGGTTCATCGTCACCGCGTAGGCGATGAACAGCATGGGCGCTCCGAGCGCTGTACTCATGAACGGCAGCGACACCGGCAGCAGGAACGGCATCGCCAGGATGGCGCAGAAGACGAGCAGCCCCTGCTCGCCGACGAGCGCGAGCAACTCGCGCAGCGTGACCTCGTGCCCCTCGATTGCGTGCCGGGTGTTGGTCAGCGCTTCGGAGAGGCGGACTTCGGGATTGCGGAACTGGACGGCGGTCATTGGCGCCTAGCGTACCGGTTGGCCGGCACCGGCTGCGACGGGATCTGACGAGCGATATTCTGCACCATGCCGGCGCGCGCGCAGTTCTCTACGCACCTTAGCGGCTCGCGCCATGTCGCGACCGCTGCGATGCGGAAGTCGTGGTCCGCGGACGGCCCCATCATTGTTCATGGCATGCAGTTTGCACCATTCACTGCATGGCCAAAGTATCGCCGGCCTCAGTGCGGCACCTCCAGGTGTTCTGTGCCGCCGCGCGCCTGTCCAGCTTCAAGCAGGCATCGCAGCAGTTGTTCCTGACACCGTCCGCGGTGAGTCATCGCGTGCGCGAGCTGGAGGCGAACCTCGGCATCGCGCTGTTCGAGCGCCGCACCCGCGCAGTATTGCTGACCGAGGCCGGCCGCACTTTGTTCGACGAGGTTGCCCCGCTGCTCGATGCCGTGGAGCAGTCGCTGGCCAATGTCGCGCAACGCCTGCAGCGGCAGCGTCTGCGCGTGACGGCGCCGCAATTCTTTGCGAGCGAGTACCTCATTCCCCGCCTGTCCGGCTTCGGTGCACGCTGGCCCCAGGTGGACCTGCGGCTTGAATCGTCCGAGCCCCGCCCGACCACGCACCCGTTGGATGCCGATGCAGCGATCCTGCTCACCGCGCAGCGGCCCGAAGGCGTGCACGCTCTCGCGCTGTTCGACCTGCGCGTGGCTGCCACCTGCTCGCCACAGTACCGCGCAGCACTCGGTCCGTTGACGGACTACCTGCCAGCCGAGGCGACGCTGCTGGTGCATCGTTGCTGGCCAGACTGGTGGGCACGGTGGTCGCGAGCGACCGGCATCGCGCTGCGACCTGGCGCGTCGGTGCTCGAGTTCGATGCCATGTTCTCGTTGCTGCGCGCCGCCGAGCATGGACTCGGACTGGCACTTGCGCCGACGCACCTCGCCTCGGCGTGGTTCGAGACCGGGGCATTGATCCGGGTCGATGGACGCGAGGTGTCACTGGGCGACATCTACTGGTTCACGGCGCGCGAAAACGACCTGCAGCGACCGGAGGTGCGGGCGTTTCGCGACTGGACGCTTACCGAGTTCGGTGGCCGGTGACGCAGTTCCGCTCACGCATGGACGTGAGAATGGAGCGTTTGTCGCACTGCAGCACAGTGTCTAGCCTCGCTTGCACACAGCCTGCGGGCTGACACTCGAGGAGACTCCCAATGCGCCAGTTCACCGATACACGTGGTTCGCGACAGGTTCCGCGCCACGCGACGCCTATAAAGATCGTACTTGCGACCACAGTCTGCATCGTCCTCGCTCCGGGCATGGCTTACGCACTGCCCGCGTTTGAGATGGCGGCTGCGGTGGATGCGCCCGGAGGCCAGTACCTAGCTGACGGTAACTATGCGGCCGCGGCTAGGGCTGTTGCGGCCTCGCGGTCGCGCGTCTCGCCGCTGGAGGGGATGTGGCTGGAATCGAATGCATGCGTGGCCCACACCAAGCTCGGTCAGTTCGAGCAGGCGGGCAGGGCATGCGATACAGCATTGAATCTTGCATCGATGCGATATGGCGCCAGTGACTCGCGGCAGGACCTCAACCGGCGTCTCGCGTTCGTGCACTCGAACCGTGCCATCCTGCGCCGCGCGACCGGCGACCTGGCGGCTGCCGAGTCGGATATGCAAACGGCGTTGACGCTTGCGCCGAAGAACGTACTGGTGCAAGCCAATGCGAATGCGTTCGCCGCGCGACGTGAGGCGATGGCGGCGACTGCCCGCAACCCGTAGCACTGCCGGCGCGCGGGCCCGGTCAATGCACCCAACGGGCCAGTACTTGACGCAAACGGAATTCCGATCGAGTCGCAGCACTCAGAGCGGGAGGCTTGTTGCCAGGTGGCGTAGTTGGCCCACGACTGATATGCGTTTTGCGATTCGTACTGAACATGGAGCATGCGTGTGGTCGCTCGTATGCTCTTTATCCCCCGACCCTCCGCAAGAGCTGCGCAAAAATCAACGCCGACTCGTGCGGGGCACCGTACGAGCGAATACCTCAAAAGGCAACGGCGACCCGGCGCGACGGCGTACATGAGTTGCCATTAAATCTTATGCAAGCGACGCTCGCGTTCACCCTCCTCGAGCGAAGCTGGATGTCATGTTGCGATGTGCAGGCCGCGAGGGTGCGCGTAGGTCAAGGGCGATGTTCCATGGCTGATTGATCGGCACGGGCTCGATCCCCTTCCTCGAGTGAACCAATCGCCTTGGCGCACGGCGACCGCTCTGGATTGGTTCCGGCAGCAGGGCGCTGAGTGATTGTGGCTACCGCCTGCTGCGGAAGGCCAAGATGGCGAAAGATTCGCACTTGGCGTAGGTTTTCAATGGATATAGAGCGCCTTTCGGCGTCAATGAAGGGACCGTCATGAAGACTGTGTTCGTTCGAGCGGTTAGGTTCGCGGCGTTTGCCACGACCTTGCTGATCCTCGGCGGTTGTGCGATCGGAAATCGGTACGATTACGGCAACGCGATCACCGGGTTGCCGGTGTCCGGCAGCGGCAAGCTGGCCGTCGACGTCGTCGACGTCCGTCCATACGTGCTCAGCGGTGACAAGAAGCCGGACTTCGTCGGCCTGCAGCGGGGTGGCTTCGGCAACCCGTTCGACGTACGTACCGGGAGCGGCCGGCCGCTCGCAGCAGAAATGCGTGACGCGATCGCCAATGCGCTTCAGCAGCAGGGCTTTGCGGTCGTTGGCGGCACCGAGTCGGCGCCACGCAAACTGGAGCTACGCGTCTTTGAATGGAAGACCGACGTCATGATGAAGATGAAGACGCTATACGACCTGCAGCTCAGCGTCTTCGACAGCAGCGGCGCACTCCTGGCCCAGAGCAGGACGAAGGGGGAGGACGTCGGCAGCGGTGGCTTCGAATCGGGCAACGCGACGAACGCTGCTCGGACTTTCGAGCTCCGGTTCACCGAACTCGTGCGCGACGAAGCCGTCCGCAGCACGCTCTCTAAGCCGGCCCCGTGATTCCGGGAGTAACGCGATGAAAACATCGTTCGTTTCCGGGCTGCACCGCATCAACCTCGGCCTGCTGGCTTTGTTGCTCGTTGGCTGCGTCGGCAATACCTCGGGCGAGCTGACGTTGCCGAAGGAGCAGGTACAGACTGGCAGTTACTTCGTGCAGCGGCACGACAAGGATGACCGCGACCTCGCCTCGACGATCGCAAAGGCGATGCAGGCGCGAGGCCTTCAGGCGACCGCGGGGACGGTCGCGCAACGCCCGGCCGGGGCGACCTACGTCGTGACCTACGTCGACAAGTGGATGTGGGACATGCGCATGTACCTGTACGACCTGCGCATCGATCTACGGGACGCCCGCGACCAGTCGATCCTCGGGTATGGTCAGTCGATGCAGAGCTCGCTAAAGGCCATGGGCCAGACACACGAGGACGTCATCAATCGCGCGCTGGACCAGTTGTTCCCGCCCAGCAAGTAGCGCCGGCCGCCTGCTGACGTCGGTATGTCGGGCACTCCTCGACGAGTGCTCGACGGTTACCCTGCCGAGCAGGGCATGCTACTGATTTGCTGGCCGTCGGGAACCTGCATAGAATCAGGGTCAGCCAGCGGGTGTAGTTCAATGGTAGAACTGTAGCTTCCCAAGCTACTAGCGTGGGTTCGATTCCCATCACCCGCTCCATTCCCTTCCCCCGGCATGCTTCGTCCGAAGGGCGGATGCGCGGCGCATCGACCGAATCCTACTCCTCCGTCGATCTAAGGTTCTTGATCCGGCCCTTGCCGTCGACCGTGGCGACGATGATTAGCGCGGTTTCCCCATACCGCACACGATACCTGTATGAATTCGCCTCATCGTCGGTGTCCCGCTGAACTCGCTCAATGTTGAGAGGTGGACCGAGTGCACGAAAGAAATCGTGTCCTTTGTCCCACCGAGGTCGAACTTTCTCAGCAAACTCCGCGGTAAGGTCCTTGGCATAGACCTCACCGTCGAGACGGTGCGAGTAGTAATCGAATAGTTTCCGGGTGAGCGACGGCTTCGTGTCTGGAATCGTCGAGTACACGAGACTCGGCACAAACTGTGTCGCAATGTGACTCGCCAACCCGGCAGGATTGGCGTCGTAACTGTTCGTCAGCACGATGACCGTCACGCGGTCGTCTGGCAATCGCAGGATGTCAGCACTGAATCCGGCCGTACCGCCAGAATGCTCCTGCACCCGGTGCCCACGGATCGGCGACACGAACCAGCCAAAGCCGTAACCGCTGGCCGACCCATCCGCCAGGGCGTGGTTCGTCCAGGTCTGGACGTAGCTCTCCGTCGTCAGGACCGACTGCGCATCCAGCATCGCATTCCACTTCACCAGGTCGCCCGTCGTCGACACGAGATCACCCGCGGCGCCGACGGCTGTTGGTTGGATTGCGTCGCGGTTCACGAGACGGCCGTCTTCGAGCGCGTATCCGGATGCGCGGCCTGCAATGACTTCCGTCGGAACGCTGCTGCGCGTTCGCGTCATGCCCGCACGGGCGAAAATGCGCTTCTCGATCAAGGACAGGTAGGGCGCCCCACTGACCTTCTCGATGAGAAGGCCCAGCAAATAGTAACCCGTGTTGCTGTAGTACCATTGGGTGCCGGGCGAGAAATCCATCGGCTTGGCGGCCGCCACCGCAATCAGCTGCTGTGCGGTAGTGGGAGTACGGTATGCGCCGTAGCCCAGGATTTCCTCGAAGTCGGGAATGCCCGACGTATGCGTGAGCAATTGCCGGACCGTCACCTCACGCCACGCGGGCGGCAGATCGGACAGATACTTGGATGCAGGCTGGTCCAGGTCAATCGCGCCTTGCTCGACGAGCGTCATGAGCGCGGCCGCAACAAACTGTTTGGTTATGGAGCCGATCTCGAAGACCGTATCGGGCGTGACTGGTACCTTTTGTTCCAGGTCGGCGAAGCCGTACGCCTGTTGTTTCACGACACGCCCGTCCTGCACGACAGCAAGCGACACGCCGGGCACATGCTGTCGCCGCATCTGCAGTGCGACGTAGTCATCGATCGGATCAGCCTGCGCGGTTACAGCCAGCAGGTCGACCGCAAGCAACACTCCGGCGAGCACGGAAACGCAAATTCTCGGCGAGAGACTCGGGCTGTTCACGTCTTCGGACCTCTGCTGCTGCGGAGCGATGATGGAGGATCGCCGGGATCCGGTTGCACGATGGCGCGACACCGAATTCGGCAGGAAGATTCGCACAACCACGGGTGAATTTGGGTCGATCCCGGGCTTACAGCGTCCGCTATTGGGGCACTGGTCATTCGCGAGGGATGGTTCGCTGGGCATTCACACGTCAATCACACGCCGTGCCGCCATCGTCCGTAAGTAATTGTTCTGGCGCGCGTTACCGGGCTGGTCGCGTGGGTTCGATTCCCATCACCCGCTCCACTTCAATTCTTGCGCTGGTCCGCGTGCTCGAGCATGCGCCATCCCGTCATTCTCTTGCGGGCATGACGCCGAAAACCGAACGCCATCGCCACGACGGGTAAAGCACCAGGCCGGCCAAAATAC
>CAVUSC010000013.1:0-19700 GCA_963743995.1 uncultured Gammaproteobacteria bacterium
AGGTCCATCCACGACCTGAAGGCTGCTGCCGCGTCGTGCCGGCAAGCGCTCGTCGATGTCGTGGATCAGCGCCGCAGGTAGTCGTCGGTGCCGCTGATCCAGTCCTCGCGCAGCGGCGTGAAGACATCCATCTCTTCCACGTCGCCGATCATCTCAGCTTCGTGCGGCACATTCGAAGGAATGATCAGCACCTCGCCCGGGTGCACGTCGATGACCTGGCTGCGGTCCGCACCCAGGCGAAAGCGGATCAGGCCCGCTTTCACCAACGTCACCTGCTCGTTGACGTGATGGTGCAGCGGCACGACGAAACCGTTCTTGAACTGCATGTCGGCGACGAGAATTCGGTCGCCGTGCACCATGCGGCGCAGCATCGACGGATTCAGCTGCTCGGCGGGCACCTCGCTCCACGCGTACTTGCGCGCTGCCTGCGGCGATGCCGCGGTGTCGGCCAGTTGCTGGGCAGCCCGCGCGCACGTCGCGTCGAGCTCGGTCAGACCACCCGCGTCGTGCGTGGTGAACAACACCTCGCAGTAGTTGTAGCCGACCTTCATGTCCGGGTGGTGATCGTGCGCGTTGGCCACCGCCGCAAGGCGGTTCAGGTATGACATCGTCGCATCGAAGTCCGGGAACTTGAATCGACGCGAGATCGATTTGCCGTCGTCGGTGAGTGCCCAGCCGGGAAGCGACGTTGCCAGGGCTTGGACAGCGGCTGCATCGAGCCGAGCGGGACGAGTCATGGGTGTTCTCCGGCAGGTTGCGGCTGCAGTGCCGAGCGCAGCATCAGGATCGCGGCGTACAGCACGACGATCACGACGAGCCAGTACAGCCACTGCAGTGGCAGCGACTTCACGACAAACGCGGCCAGGAAAACGCCTGGGATCCCGCCGATGGCCAGCCCGATGGCCGTACGCCGGTCGTACTTGCGCCCGCGAATGAACTTGAGGCTGCCGATAGGCATCAGGCACGCGCACGAGGCCATCATGATGGGGAAGGCGGCAATCGGATTCATGCCGAGCAGGCTCACGAGCATCAGGCACGGGGCATACAGGCCGATCCCCAGTTGCATCAGTGCCCCGAGCACGAAATTCACCGCGATCGCGAAGACCAGCACGCCGCCGCTCAGTCCGAGTGCATTGCCGCCGGACGGCAGCACGCCCAGGATCTTCATCACGAAGAGCGCAGCGGCAATGAGCAGCGCCACTCCCATGCCGATCTGGATCGCGCGGCGCGGCAGCCTCGAGACGATGCCGGCGCCTAGATAACCGCCGGCCACGGCCGCGGCGACCATCGACACGAGCGTCAGCGGCGCCACAGCGATCGCCGTCGTGAAGATGATGGCCTGCGTGATGGTCGGCAGCGCATGACCGACGTTCAGCGTGCCCGGAATCAATTCGTCGGGAATGAGACTGCGGAACTTGATCCACGCGGTGGTGGAAGCAAACGAGCCAATACCGAGCGTGTCGAAGAAGTTGGCGACGAAGCCGAGCAGCATGCCGCCCCACGTCGGTGGCTGCTCCCGCGCCCGGGCGTCGGTCGCGCCGTGTGAACGCTCGAGTCGCCGCCATGCCAGGATGAACAACGCGGCCAGCAACAGGCCTGCGATCAAGACCAGCTGGGCAACCAGGCTCATGTGTGACTCATGCGTGGGCTTCCTCGCGGTCGATCCGAATCAGGGCTCGTGGCGCAACGGCAGCTCGTTGCCCTTGCGTACCGTACGCAGGGCGAAGCTCGATTGCACGCGCGCCACTCCCGGCAGGCGCGTCAGGTGCTGGCTGTGCAGGCGTTCGAAGTCCGCGGGATCGGAGACGACGACGCGCAACAGGTAATCCTGCTGGCCCGTCATCAGGTAGCACTCCATGACTTCGGGAACGCGCTTCACCGCTTCTTCGAAGGCCGCGAGATCGGCCTGCTCCTGGCGGTTGAGCGTGATGCTGACGAAGACGTTGCCCGGCAACCCGACTTTGGCCTGATTTACGAGCGCCGCATACCGGTCGATGACACCCGATTCTTCCAGCGCGCGCATCCGGCGCAGGCAGGCAGACTCGCTCAGGTGCACGTGCTCGGCCAGTTCGCGGTTGCTGAGGCGGCCATCCTGCTGCAGGGCGGCGAGGATCTGGTTGTCGACCCGGTCGAGCTTCATATTCGCAGTATCTGCTGCTTTTCAACGATTTTGAAGCATTAACTTGCTTCATCAGACTCTATTGAGCCCGACTTCGCACGATTCCACGCCTGCCGGGCCACTATCCTTGCGCGATGTGCCTGCCATGGCGCACCACACAATCCAGATCGGGGAGAAAGTCATGCGTATCGGCGTGCCGAAGGAAATCAAGGTCCACGAATACCGGGTCGGTCTCGTGCCGGCAGCGGCGCGCGAACTCATCGGGGCTGGCCACGAAGTGCTGGTGGAAACCGGCGCGGCTGCTGGCATCGGCTTCGCGGACGCGGACTACCAGCGCGTCGGCGCGAAGATCGCTGCCACCGCCGCCGAGGTGTTCGCCGCCAGCGACATGATCGTGAAGGTGAAGGAACCGCAGCCGCAGGAATGCGCGATGCTGCGCAAGGGCCAGATCCTGTACACCTACCTGCACCTCGCGCCGGATCCCAAACAGACCGAGGCCCTGGTGAAATCGGGCGCGACCTGCATCGCGTACGAAACGGTGACTGCACCGGACGGTTCGCTGCCGCTGCTGACGCCGATGAGCGAAGTCGCGGGCCGCATGTCGATCCAGGTCGGCGCTTACTGCCTGCAGAAGGCGAATGGCGGCCGCGGCATCCTGCTCGGCGGCGTGCCGGGCGTGGCGCCTGCCAAGGTCGTGATCCTCGGCGGCGGCGTCTCGGGCACGCATGCCGCCGAGATGGCCGTGGGCCTGCGCGCAGACGTCACGGTGGTCGATCGTTCGGTGAAGCGGTTGCGCGAGCTCTCGTCGATCTTCGGCGCCACCCTGCGCACCGAATATTCGACGCAGGACCACATCGACGCGCTGGTCATGGAAGCCGATCTCGTGGTCGGCGCAGTGCTGATCGCCGGCGCCGCGGCACCCAAGCTCGTCACGCGCGACATGGTGCGGCGGATGAAGGCGGGCTCGGTGCTGGTCGACATCTCGATCGACCAGGGCGGCTGCTTCGAGACCAGCAAGGCGACGACACATGCGGACCCGACGTACGTCATCGACGACGTGATCCATTACTGCGTCGCCAACATGCCGGGCGCGGTGCCGCGCACGTCGACGTTCGCGCTCAACAACGCGACGCTGCCGTTCGCGCGCAAGCTGGCCGACCTCGGCTGGCAGAAGGCGTTGCGCGCCGACCCGCACCTGGCGAACGGCCTGAACGTGCACGAAGGCCAGGTCACCAATGCCGCCGTGGCGAAGGAACTGGGCTACAAGCACGTCCCGGTCGCCGCCGTCCTGCAGTAACCCCTCCTAGGAAATAGGGGACGCTCACCTATTTCTCATAGGAGAAATAGGGGGAAATAGGTGAGCGTCCCCTATTTCCGCGCTAGGCTGCGGGCATGAAACTCCCTGCCCTGCGCTTCGACGGCAAGACCGTCCTCGTCACGGGCGCCTCGAGCGGCATCGGCCGCGAAACGGCGCTTGCTTTCGCCGTAGCCGGCGCCAACGTCGTGCTGGTCGCCCGTCGCGCTTCGGCTCTCGCCAAGGTGGCGACCCAGGCGCGCGCATCAGGCGCCGAGGCACTCTCGGTCGCCACCGACGTCACGAACGCTGCCGCCGTCGCGGCCTGCTTCCGCAAGGCGGTGCAGCGCTTCGGCCGCGTCGACGTCGTGGTCAACAACGCGGGCATCCTGCTTCCAGCCACCGTCGCCGAGATCGACTCGGCCGACCTGCAGCGCATGCTCGACGTGAATCTGTTCGGCGCACTGCACGTGATGCAGGCGGCCGTGCGACAGATGCAGCAGCAGGACTCCGGCGGTCACATCGTCAACATCGCGTCGCTGGCGGGCCGTCGTGGCTACTCGCCGCTCGGTGGCTACTGTGCCAGCAAGTTCGCGCTCGTCGGCCTGACCGAGTCGCTGCGCACCGAATTGATGGGCAGCAACGTGGGCGTGTCTCTCGTGCTGCCGGGCGTCATCGATACGCCGATGGCCGAAGGAGCAGCGTTGAACTCGGAAACTGAAGGATTCTGGCCGAAGGCGCTCAACATGCCGGCCGCATGGGTCGTGTGGGCTGTGTTCGCGGCGGTCCGGCTCAGGCTGGCCGAAGTGGCCGTGCCGCCTGGCAGCGCACTGCTGGAGAAACTCGGCGCGCTCGCGCCCGGCGCTGCCGATGTCCTTTTGCGTGGCGCAATGAACCTCGCGCGCCGCTCGACGCGGCGCCGCACGAACTGAGCACGCGTCCTACCGATTCTTATCTCTGCCTCACAAAGAAGACCGACCATGCCAGAGTCCCTTGCCAACCTCGCCATCGAGCGTGATGGCGGCGTCGCTACGCTGTTCCTCGACCGTCCGGAAAAGCTAAATGCGCTGCATCGCGCACTGTGGCACAGCATTCCCCAGGCAGTGGCGTCACTCGATGCCGATCCGGAGGTGCGTGTGATCGTGCTCGCCGGCAAGGGCAAGGCGTTTTGCGCCGGCATAGACCTGATGGACCACGCGCAAGGTCTCGGCGGCGGCGGTTCACTGACGGGAGGCGAAGGCTCGGCGGTGGCGAAGCGACGCCAGTTGTACGACGACATCCGCGCGTACCAGCATACGTGCTCGTGTTTCGCCAACACTAACAAGCCGGTCATCGCAGCGGTGCACGGCGCGTGCATCGGCGCGGGCATGGACCTGATCACGGCGTGCGACATCCGGTTGGCCTCGGCAGAAGCGACGTTCTCGGTGCGTGAGACACGCATCGCGATGGTGGCCGACGTGGGCTCGCTGCAGCGCTTGCCGCGCGTGATCGGCGATGGCGCCGCGCGCGAATGGATCTTCACTGGCGGCGATTACACCGCGCAGCGTGCGCGCGAAGTGCAGTTGCTCAATGACGTGCTACCGGACCCTGCGGCGCTGATGACCCGCGCACATGAGCTGGCGATGAGCATCGCTGCGAATTCACCGCTCGCCGTGCAGGGCTCGAAGCACGTGCTCGGATTTGCCTCGCGACGCGAAGTGGATGCCAATCTCGACTACGTCGCCGTGTGGAATGCCGCGTTCCTGCACTCCGAAGACCTGGGCGAGGCGATGCAGGCGTTCATGCAGCGACGGTCGCCGGTGTTCCGCGGGCAATAGCCCGCGGACGACAAATATACAGGTCGCGCTGGGCCGGAACTCGCCCGTTCTGCTGGCAAATGGTTAGTGAGAAAGCGCGAGGTCGAGCGGCGCGTCCTTCGGTTGTTTGGCGAGCTCGGTGCGCTGGCGCGCCATGTCGCGCTCGATGTCGGCGAACACCGACTTGAATTCGGGGTCGTCGCGGATCGAGGCGAGAGCCGGGTCGACATCGCGGTAGTATCGCCAATCGAGGCGCCAGCCGACTTCCGCGGCTTTACGGAGCAGCTCTAGTGCCTTGGTTTTTTCGCCGCGCAGTGCGTAGATTTGCACGTCGGCAATGCCGTAGCCACCCTCGCTCAGGCGCGGCATTGTCTTGATCACCTCGCGCGCGCGATCGAGCAACTGCGTTGCCCGCTCTGTCTCCCCGGTCATGAGCAGGATGGGCACCAGGTTGGGTACCAACGCGAGATCGTAGGCCAGAATTGCAGGCGATCCTGTGTCCAACAGCCGCGGGACAAGCTTCGCGTAATGGGCACGAGCACTTGCATAGTTCCCGCGCTTCGCGTCGATCGCGGCGAGCACAAAAGCAGAATAAAAGACATCCGAGTCGATTACCTGGGCCTGTCGCGCGAACCGTTCGGCGGCAACCGCGTCGCCCTGCAATAGATGAAAGTAGGCGCTGTACGCGAGTACGTCCGCGGAGCCTGGAAAGCGCCTCCGTGCCAGGTCCATGACGCGCGCCGCCTGAGCGTGATCGCCAAGGTCAAAATACAACTGCGCGAGGTTGCACCTTGCATATGGGGCGCCCGGGTCCAAGTCAACCAATTTTTCTGCGAACGGAATGGCAGCCACGAAGTCATTTCGCACGTACGCGCTGAGCATCGCGAGGTCCCGGTACGCGTTGGGCCGCAACGGGTCGAGCTCGATGAGCTTCCGATAGCTGGCAACAGCCTCATCAAAACGTCCAGCGGCCGTCAGGTTCCGCGCGTAGCTGAAAATGCTCGCAGACGATAGCGGATCGAGATCAAGGCCCCGCTTCGAATAGGTCAGAGCTTCGTCCGAATGACCTTGGTCCAGCAATAGCGATGCCAATCGCAGGTAGGCCGTCGCATAGTTTGGATTGAGTGCAATCGATCTGCGGTTCTCGACGTCGGCCCGCTGGCCGTCGCCTTTTGCCCTGGCTACCAAGGCCGACGCTGCCCATGACTCGGCCAGGTTCGGGCCGAGCTCCAGCGCCTTGCGGGCCGATTGCTCGGCCCGAGGGAGATTGGTCGATTCTGGAATGCCGCTCCATCCGGTCTGCATTACCAGCGTCTCCGCCAGACCCGAGTATGGGAGCGGAAATTTCGGATCGAGTTTGTTAGCCTTCCGAAAGTACTTTTCGGCTGCCACCAGATCCGCGCTCGCCCGACTCGCCATCCGCTGCCTGCCCAGTTGGTAGGCTTCCCACGCTTCGAGGTTGTGCGTCAGAACCGCAGTCACTCGCGCCCTCTGTGATGGGCTGAGCGTAGCATTCAGGGCACCAGCGATGGCTATGGCGACCTCGCTCTGGATGGCAAAGACATTCGCGGCGGTAAGTTCTCGGTCGTAGCTCTCCGCCCATAGGTGCGCGTCGGTCGCGGCGTCAATCAGCTGAACTGTGACCCGAACCCGGTCGCCAGCGCGCTGCACGCCACCTTCGACGACCCGTGTGACACTCAGTTTTTCACCGATCTCTTTCGTCGTGAGTTTAGTGTCGCGAAACTGCTCGACGGAGGTGCGGGCGATGACCTTCATCGCGCCGATCTTGGTGAGCTGCGTCAGAATGTCGTCGTGGATGCCGTCAACGAAAAAGGCATCGTCCTGCTTGGCGCTTCGATTCTCGAACGGCAGAACTGCGATCGAGGGACGCACGTCGGTGGTTTGAGTCGGCGCGCGTTCTGCGGACACTGTCGCAGCAGTGTCCGCCGGCGCAGCTCGTGATTCTTCGCTCGCGCGATCGTAACGCCAGAAAATCCCGCCACCCAGCAGAAACAGCAGCGTGATGATGGTAAGTTCGGCGCGGGTGACGCGTTGCTCGCCGCGGTCGCCGTGGTACCACGCGAGCACGAGCACGACGGGCATGCCAATCAGCAGCGCGAGGGTGACGCTCTGCTGGATGTATTCGGGCCAGTGGAACGTGTCGGTGACATAGGCGAGGCCCTGCAGCAGGCCCCAAGCGCCCGCGGCGTAGGCAATGCCCCACTGCACCACCTTGCGACGGCGCAGCCGGTCCCAGGTGCTCTCCCCTTCGGTCCGCTCGGTCACATCGGTTGCTCCCCCGTGTGGCCGAGTCTAGCGGGTATCGGCGGCCGACTGACGAACTACGGCATCCGCGGCCGTCATTGGATCCACTCCCACAAGGCAATCTGGGCCACCAATCACGACGGCCCGGTGTGTCGTGAATCAGCACTCTGGCAGAGCCACCCGCAGCCGGCTGCTTCGTTCCTAACCCCAGGTCGCCGTTCAGGCCGACTTGACCTGAACCGCGCAACCGCCGCATCCCGCAGCTCGCGCCGCAGGATCTTGCCGACGTTGCTCTTGGGCAGCTCGTCGCGGAACTCTATGTACTTCGGCTTCTTGTACCCCGTGAAGTTCTCGCGGCAGAAATCCATCAGCTGCTCGACCGTGAGCGACGGGTCCTTGCGGACGACGAACACCTTCACGGCCTCGCCCGAGCGCTCGTCGGGCACGCCAACCGCAGCGCATTCCACGACGCCGGGGTGCGAAGTAATGACCTGCTCAATCTCGTTCGGGTACACGTTGAAACCCGACACCAGGATCATGTCCTTCTTGCGGTCCACGATCTTGATGTAACCACGCTCGTCCATGATGCCGATGTCGCCCGACTTGAAGAATCCGTCCGGCGTCATCACCTTCGCGGTTTCGTCGGGGCGGTTCCAGTAACCCGCCATCACCTGCGGACCGCGAATCGCGATCTCGCCCGGCTGCCCGAGCGGCAGTGGCCGGCCCGCGTCGTCGAGGATCTGGATTTCGGTGCTCGGAAACGGCAGGCCGATCGTACCGTTGTACTCGCGGTTCGAGATCGGATTGCAGGTCGCAACCGGCGACGTCTCGGAGAGTCCGTAGCCTTCGATGATCGGCAGGCCGGTGAGCGCCAGCCACTTCTCGCTCGTCGCCTTCTGCACCGCCATGCCGCCACCGTTCGCGACGCGCAGGCTCGAGAAATCGAGCTTGCGGAACTCCGCGTTCTCGAGCAGCGCGTTGTAGAGCGTGTTCACGCCGGGCAGCACGTTGAACTTGTACTTGCCCAGCTCCTTGGCGAAGCCCGCGATGTCGCGCGGATTGGTGATCAGCACGTTGAGCGTGCCGATGCGCATGCCAAAGAGGCAGTTCACGACCAGCGCGAACACGTGATACAGCGGCAGCGCGCAGATGTAGACGAACTGCTCGGGCACCGGGCCGCGTGTAGTGTCTTGCAGCGCGGGCATGGTCCACGCCTCCATCTGCAGCACGTTGGCGACGAGGTTACCGTGGGTGAGCGTCGCGCCTTTCGACACGCCGGTGGTCCCGCCCGTGTATTGCAGGAAGGCGACGTCCTGCTGCGTCAGGTGAACCGGCTCGAGCTTGCGCCGCGCGCCGGCATCGAGGGTCTCGGTGAACTTGACGTGGCCCGGCAGGGAGAACTCCGGCACCAGCTTCTTCAGCCGGCGCACGGCGAAATTGACGATCGCGCTCTTCGGGAAGCCGAGCATTTCACCGAGGGACGCCACGACGACCTGCTTGATCTCCGTGCGCGCAATCACCTGCTGCAGCGTCGCTGCAAAATTCTCCAGGATCACGATCACTTCGGCGCCGGAGTCCTTGAGCTGGTGCTCGAGCTCGCGCGGCGTGTACAGCGGATTGACGTTCACGACCACGTAGCCGGCACGCAGCACGCCTGCCAGCGCAATCGGATACTGCACCACGTTCGGCATCATGATCGCGACGCGCGCGCCCTTGGCGAGGCCCAGCGCCTGCAACCAGGACCCGAAGGCCGCGGAGTACCGGTCAATTTCACTGAAAGTGAAGAACCGGTCCATGTAGGCGTACGCGTTGCGCGACGCGTGCTCGCGGAAGCCGTGATCGATCAGGTCGACCAGCGAGGAATACTGCGCCAGGTCGACGTCGTGCGGAACGCCGGGCGGGTAATTTTCGAGCCAGATTCTTTCCATGCTTGCTTCCCCCGAAGCGATCCATCGACGCGACCGCTAGGGTCGTGGCCGCGCGACGATCGGTACGTTGCAGAGATCGATGTAACCCGCGGGCACCAGGTACCAGTCGTCGCGGCGATTGCGCCGCGCCTCGACCAGCTCGCGAAAGCGTTCGGTGTCGGTGCGCAGGACCTCGAGGTTCTCGCGCTCCGCCGCCGGCACGTCCGTCGCCACCCGGACACTCGTGATCGGTACGTGCTGTTCGGCCTTTTCGTAGAACCCCATCGGGCCGGATCCGCGCGGCTGCGTGGCCAGCAGCTCCATGCCCTTCACGACGCGTCCCACCAGCGCAATGTTGCGATCGAGCTGGCGCGGGGCATGACCCGTTACCACGTAGAGTTCGGCGCCACTGCCGCTGTCCGCCTCGTTGCCGCGTCCTGCGCCCACCATCGCATAACAATGCGCGAGCCATGCTTCGCCCCTGGCTGGATCGCGACCGGCGGGAAAGCCCTGGCTGAATCCGACTTCGGGCGCGTAACCGTCGCGGTCCGGCAGCAGCTCGAATGGCAGCGCTGCTGTCATCCTGACCGTGAACTCGGGTGGCAGTTTGTCGCGCGCTGCACCGAGACTGCGCTTGCCGTCCGGGTCGCCCCATTGAACCACGAAATTGTCCTGCGAACGGACGATGGCCAGCCCATCGAAGTACTTGCCGCGGGCGAGCGCCCGCAGGTTCTGTGCATGCAGCGGCGCGAAGGCCGGTGCAAGTTCGATGACCACCCTGCCCTGCGGGAGTTGCAGGTAAAGCGTGTTTTCCGGGTCGAGCGGTCGCCAGTCGGCCGGGGTGCTGGCAGCCAGCACGTCGCTCATCGTGCGCGGGGGCGAATTCGGGGGCGGCGGTGCCGGGTCGGCGGCCAACGCAGGGTCCGCGGCCAACGCAAGCAAAAGGGCCAGCGCGCCGAGGACTCGGGCGAGTGCGGAGAGTTCCATGGGTGAAAATCTACCTTGCAATGGACGGGACAAGCAAAGAATTCGCCTTGGCAAGGGACTCGGCGTTCGGCGTGCCCGTAGAATACGAGACCGATGGCTACAGTGGCTGCAGTCTCCGCCGCCCGCGGCCGTTCGCAACCAAGAGAGGCTGCTGATGATCGTCAAATTCTCGACACGCCACGGGCAGTTGCTGATGCAGGGCGAGCCCGCCGTCGCACTGGTCAAGCTCGGCGGGCATTCCGGCACCGTCCCGAGCGCCGTGTTGGCGGCCGACCTGTCCATGTTCCTCGCGAAGTTGCGCGCCGGGCTCGAATTGCACGGCGAAGAGCTGTCGCCCGCGCCCCTGGCCGCGGCAGCCAGTCGCGACGAGGACGGGGACGATGAGCCGCGCGAGCGGCCGATCAAGCTCCACCTGCGCGCCGTGCCGTTGCTGGACATGATCGAGACGGCAGTGCAACAGAAATCAGACTTGGTCTGGGAAAAGGACTGAGGCCCCCCCTGCATGCGTCTTGCCGGCCTGCTCGCGTTGCCGTTTCTCGCCCTGCTCCTGCTCGCCGCCCACCTGCTTCATGCGGGCACGATGCCGCTTGCCGCACTCGTGCTGCTGCTGGCGGGCCTGCTGGCCGTGCCGCGCCCCTGGGCTGCCCGGACGCTCCAGCTCGTCCTCGCCATCGCGGTGATCGAGTGGATCCTGACCACCGTGGGCCTGGCGCAACTGCGCCTGCGCCACGATGAACCCTACGTCAGGCTGGCCATGATCCTGGGGTCCGTCGCGCTTTTCACGGCCCTTGCTGCCGCCGCATTCCAGCATCCCGTGTTGCGCGCCTACTTCGGGCTACCGGCGAAAATCGCGGCCGAAACCCGGACGCGCTGAACGGTACTGCCGGCGCGACGAATCGCGGCCCGCACGGGTTGGGACGAAACGCCGGGTCAGGTACCCTTGGCACCTCCGTGCCCGCGGCACGACCCCATCCGAGGACCGACCGTCCATGAAGACCTTGCTGGCCACCGCCGGCGCTTGCGCGCTGCTCACCGTTTCTGCCATCGACGCTGCCGATATGAAATCCGCCGACACGTCCGCTACTCCTGCCAATGTGCTGCTTGCCCCGTGGACGGGGCCTTACGGCGGCATCCCACCGTTCGACAAGGTCCAGGTCACCGACCTGCAGCCGGCGCTCGAAGCGTCCATGACGCAGCAACTCGCCGAGATCGACCGCATCGCGAGCGATCCCGCGGCGCCGACATTCGAGAACACGATCGCAGCGATGGAGCGCACCGGCCGCACGCTCGACCGTGTCAGCACCGTCTACGGGATCTACAGTTCCACGCTCAATGACGATGCCGTGCAGGCAGTCGAGCGGGTCATGGCGCCGAAGCTGGCCGCGTTCTACGACCAGATCACACAGAACCCGAAGCTGTTCGAGCGCGTCGCCAAGGTCTACGAGACCCGCGAGACCGCGGGCCTCACGCCCGAGCAGCAGCGCCTGACCTGGGTGTACTACACGAACTTCGTACGCGCTGGCGCCAAGCTGGACGCCGCGGCCAAGAAGCGCACGGCCGAGATCAACCAGGAACTCGCCAAGCTGTTCACGGCCTTTGGCCAGAACGTGCTGAAGGACGAAAACGACGGCGTGATCTACCTCGACAGGGAAGCCGATCTCGCCGGCCTGCCGCAGGGTATTCGCGACGGCATGGCAGAAGGCGCCGCGGGGCGCGGCCAGAAGGGCAAGTGGGCGATTGCCAACACGCGTTCGAGCATCGAGCCGTTCCTGACGTATTCGGAGAACCGCGCGCTGCGCGAGCAGGCGTGGCGCATGTTCGTCAACCGCGGCGACAACGGCGGGGCGACCGACAACAACTCGATCATCACGCAGATCCTGCAGCTGCGTGCCGAGCGGGCGCAGCTGCTCGGGTTCCCGACGCACGCCCACTGGCGTCTCGAGAACACAATGGCGAAGACGCCCGAGCGCGCCATGGAACTCATGGAAGCGGTCTGGACGCCGGCCGTCGCACGGGTCCATGAGGAAGTCGCGGACATGCAGCAGATCGCCGACGACGAGAAGGCTGGCATCAAGATCGAGCCGTGGGACTACCGCTATTACGCCGAAAAGGTGCGCAAGGCGAAGTACGACCTCGACGAGACGCAGATCACGCCGTACATGCAGCTCGAGAACCTGCGTGAAGGCATGTTCTACATGGCGAAGGAGCTGTTCGGCTTCAGCTTCAAGCCGGTCGACGCGAGCAAGGTGCCGGTGTACCACCCGGACGTGCGCGTCTGGGAAGTCACCAACCCGAAGGGCGAACTGGTCGGACTCTGGTATTTCGACCCGTACGCGCGCAAGGGCAAGCGTTCGGGGGCGTGGATGAATGCCTACCGCACGCAGGAAAGGTTCGACGGCGACATCAAGACGATCGTCTCCAACAACTCGAACTTCGTGAAGGGCAAGCCCGGCGAGCCGGTGCTGGTCAGCTGGGAAGACGCCCGCACGCTGTTCCACGAATTCGGCCACGCGCTGCACGGCCTGAGTTCGAGCGTGAACTATCCGTCGGTGGCGGGTACTTCGGTCGCGCGCGACTACGTCGAGTTCCCGTCGCAGTTGCTCGAGCACTGGCTGTCGACGCCGGAGATCCTCAACAAGTACGCGCTGCACTACCAGACCGGCAAGCCGATCCCGGCTGAACTGGTGGCCAAGATCGATGCGGCGGAGAAATTCAACGAAGGCTTCAAGACGGTCGAGTACCTGTCCAGCGCGCTCGTGGACATGAAGCTGCACCTCGCCGGCGCGCAGAAGATCGACCCGGACAAGTTCGAGCGTGAGACGCTGACCGCGCTCGGCATGCCCTCCGAGATCGTGATGCGGCACCGCACGCCGCAGTTCAACCACGTGTTCTCGGGCGACGGCTACTCGGCTGGCTACTACAGCTACCTGTGGTCGGACACGATCACGGCGGACGCGTGGGAAGCATTCACCGAGGCAGGCGGTCCGTGGGACAAGGAAGTGGCCAAGCGGCTGCGCGACAACGTCTTTGCCGTGGGCAACACGATCGACCCGACCATCGCGTACCGCCAGTTCCGCGGTCGTGATCCCGGCATCGCGGCGCTGATGCGCAAGCGCGGGTTCCCGGTGCCGCCGCCGAAATAGGGGACGCTCACCTATTTCCTGTCAGAAATAGGGAAATCGGTGGGGGATATCGGGGAAATAGGTGAGCGTCCCCTATTTCCGCCCTTGAGCGTTCGTGCTGCGACCAAGCCCCGCCTGGTCGAGCACGAACGCGTACTCCTCCGCCACCTCGTGCAGGTGCTCGAACCGGCCGGACTTGCCACCGTGACCGGCTTCCAGGTTGATGCGCATCACCAGCAGGCGATCGTCGGTCTTGAGCCGTCGCAGTTTTGCCACCCATTTCACGGGCTCGTAGTACTGCACCTGGCTGTCCCACAGGCCAGTCGTCACGTACAGCGCCGGATACGCCTGCGCGGTGACGTTGTCGTAGGGCGCATAACCCAGCATGTAGTCGTAGAACGCACGCTCGTTCGGGTCGCCCCACTCGTCGTATTCGTTCGTGGTCAGCGGGATGCTCTCGTCGAGCATGGTGGTGACGATGTCGACGAAGGGCACGTGCGCGACGATGCCGCGATAAAGTTCCGGCGCCATGTTCGCAGCCGCGGCGACGAGCAGGCCACCGGCACTGCCGCCTCGAGCGAACACTCGCTGCGCGTCCGCATACCCTCCGGCGACGAGGTACCGCGTCACGTCGATGAAGTCCTCGAACGAATGCTTCTTCTCGAGCAGCCGGCCTGCCTCGTACCAGGGGCGCCCGCGCTCCTGTCCGCCCCGCACCTGCGCAATCGCGTAGACGAAACCACGATCGAGCAGCGACAGCACACTCGAGGAGAAGTGCGGATCGGACGAAATGCCGTACGCCCCATAGCCGTACTGCAGCAGCGGCGCCCTGCCGTCGCGACGAAACAAATTGCGGCGATAGACGATCGCGACGGGCACGCGCTCACCGTCCCGCGCCGGCACCCACAGGTACTCGGTTGCGTACTGCGACGGATCGAAGTCGCCCAGCACCGGCTCGCGCTTCAGCAGCACCCGCCCGCCGGTGCGCGTGTCGTAGTCGTACGTGGTCCGCGGCGTGGTGAGCGACGTATACGTGTAGCGCACGATCGCGCTGTCCACCTCCTCGTTCGCGTCGAGCGCCATGCGGTACGCGGGCTCGTCCGAGTCGATGTGGAATTCGGGCCCGCCGGCCCACGGCCGGATGCGGATCTTGCGCAGGCCCTCGACTCGCTCCTCGATCGCGAGGAAGTCCTCGAAGACGTCGAAGCCCGCCACCAGCACGTCCGCACGGTGCGCGACGAGTTCGCGCCAGCGCGCGCGTTGCCCCACGTCCTCCGCCGCGGCCTCGAGCAGCCGGAAGTTCACCGCCTGCCAGTTGCTGCGGATCACCCAGCGCTCACCGACGTGGTCCACCGAATATTCGTGGCCGCGGCTGCGCGGCAGGAACACGTTGAACTTCAGCGCTGGATCGTCGAGGGGCGCGTAGCGAACTTCAGTCGTCACGGTGCTGCTCGAATCGATCAGCAGGAACCGCCGGTCTTTCGTCAGCCCCACCGAGGTGTAGAACGCCTCGTCAGTCTCCTCGTGCACGACCGGGTCGTGCGCGGGATCCGTGCCCAGTTCATGCACACGCACTCGCAGGCCAAGCAGCGTGACCGGGTCTTTCTCGACGTACAGCACCCGACGGTTGTCTGCCGCCCACACGACGCCTTCTTCGACGTTCGGAATCACGTCCGGCAGCAATTCACCGGTAACGAGCGACTTGAAGCGCAGTGTGTACTGGCGACGGCCGACCGCGTCTTCGGTGAACGCGAGCAGGCGGTTGTCGTGGCTGACCTCGATCGAACCGACATCGTAGTAATCGAGGCCGCGCGAGTTCTCGCGCAGGTCGAGCAGCATCTGCTCGGGGCCCTCCGCCCCGCCGGCGCGGCGCGCATAGACGGGATATTCGTCGCCAATGTCGTAGCGGTGCAGGTACCAGTAACCGTTGTCCCGGTATGGCACGCTCGAATCGTCCTGGCGGATGCGCCCGACGATTTCCCGGTACAGCTCCCCTTCGAGGGGCCGCAACGACGCCATCATCGCCTCGCGATAGGCATTCTCGGCACGCAGGTGCTCGAGGACGTCGGGCGCCGTGCGCGTGTCGTCGCGCAGCCAGTAGTAGTCGTCGACGCGGATTCCGTGTGGCGAGGCGACTGCGTGCGGGCGGACCGCGGCAACCGGAGGCAGGAGCGGTCCCGAGGTCATGGATGGCAGGTCAGACGCCCGCCGGTCCCATGCGCACCGGATACGTCGGGCGCGCTCCGCCCGCCTGGTAGTACGGCATCATCTTCGGTGCGAGTGCACCGAGGCGCTGCTGCCGCGAGACATCGCTGGGGTGCGTGCTCAGGAATTCGGGCGGCGAGCTGCCGCCAACCTTGCCCATCTTCTGCCAGAGCGTGCTCGCGGCGCGCGGATCGTAGCCCGCCCGCGCGGCGAGCTCGATGCCGATCTGGTCGGCCTCGGTCTCTGCCGCGCGGCTGTTGGGCAGCTTGATCGCAAGAGCCGCGACACTTGCAGCGACGGCCATCGACTGCCCCGGATTGTCCGACATGACGCCCGCCGCAAGGATGCCCGCGTTGGCCGCCATCGCGGTCGACATGCGCTCCGCGGTGTGGTTCGCCAGCGCGTGCGCAATCTCGTGACCCATGACCTGCGCAAGCTCGTCGTCGGTCGGGTCGACCTGCTTGAGCAGGCCCGTGTAGAGCGCCATGCGCCCGCCCGCCATGCACCAGGCATTGACCGTCTTCGGATCGTCGATGACCTGCACGCTCCATTGCCACTTCGCGCTGTCGGGCCGCATCTTGACGGCCTGCGCCACGAGACGCTCGGTGATCACGCGCGTGCGCTCCAGCACACGGGGATCGGTGACGAGCTTGCCTTGCTTCTGGTACTTGCCCATCTCCTGCGCGTACGCCTGGCGCGACGAACTGATGGCCTGCTCCTCGGAGACGAGCATCAATTGCCGGCGCCCGGTGGGACTGGTCGCACAGGCAGCGACGAGCAGCACGAGCGCGCTCGTAAACAGTAGCTTGCAAAGGTTCATCCTGGATCCCTGGACCTGCCGAACGACGTCGGAATGGGAGGGATCATGCCTCGCCACGCGACAGGTAGAAAGGCCGCGCAGTCACAACCCGGGCTCGCGTGAGGTAAGCTCAGTCTGACGGCGCTTCCCTTTGCACGCCCGGAGGCACTGATGTCGCGGCCCACCCATGCCCGATTGCCCGCCAGCGGCGCAGTCCTCCACGTGCGACAGGAAGGGACTGGCCCCGTCGTGCTCTTGCTGCATGGCTTCCCCGATTCGTGCGAACTCTGGCACGAAGTCACGCCACTGCTCGTGGCAGCAGGTTTTCGCGTCATCGCACCAGACCTGCGGGGTTTCGGCCGCTCGGATGCGCCGGTCACGGTCGGTGAGTATGCGTTGGGGCACATCGTCGCCGACCTGCGTACGCTGATCGGGCAGATGGCAGGCAACGCGCCCGTGCGCGTGATCGGCCACGATTGGGGTGCGGTCGCGGGCTGGTGCCTGGCGCTGGAACATCCTCACCTGGTCCGGTCGCAGGTGGCCCTTTCCGTGGGTCACCCGCGCCAGTACGCCGTCGCGGGGCTCGAGCAGAAGCTGAAGGGCCTCTACACGCTCGCCTGGCAAGTGCCGGGGGCAGCGGAGCGCTGGCTCGCGCAACGCGGCTACGCCGGCCTGCGTGGCTGGGGGCGGCAGCATCCACGCATCGAGGATTGCGTGCGGGATCTGTCGCGGCCTGGCCGCCTCACGGCCGGACTCAACTGGTACCGCGCCAACCTGCGACGCGTGCTGTTCGGGCCCTGGGAGTCGTGCACCGTGCCAACGCTCGGCGTCTGGAGCAGCGGCGACCATTTTCTCGCCGAGGACCAGATGCGCGATTCGGCAAGACGCATGCAGGCGCCGTGGCGGTACGAACGCATCGAGCGCGCGGGGCACTGGTTGCCGCTCGAGCAGCCGGAACGCGTAGCGGAGCTCGCGCTGCAGTGGTTTGCGCAGCACTAGGAGCGGTGTCAAATGAACGAAGGAGCCCTGGCATGACTTACTGTGTGGGCGTGAAGCTCGACGAGGGCATGGTCTTTGCCTCGGACACCCGCACGCACGCCGGCGTGGACAACTACTCCACGTTCTGCAAGATGACTGTGTTCGAGCGTGCCGGCGACCGCGTCATCGTGCTGCTGAGTTCCGGCAACCTCGCCGGCACCCAGGCGGTGATCAGCGTACTGAACCAGCGCTGCGCCGAGGGAAGCGGATCTGCCAACCTGTGGACGGCGAAGACGATGTTTGATGGCGCGACGCTGGTCGCGGATGCGATGCGCGACATCGAGCGGCGGGACGGCAAGTTCCTCGAGCAGAGCGATATCACCTTCAATGCCTCGTTCATCGTCGGCGGGCAGGTCCGGGGAGAACCCATGCGGCTGTTCCGGATCTACGCCGAGGGCAATTTCATCGAGGCCGGCATCGAGACCCCATTCCTGCAGACAGGCGAAACCAAGTACGGCAAGCCGATCATCGATCGCGTGATCACTCGACTCACGCCACTCCCGGACGCCGCGAAGTGCGTGCTGGTGTCGTTCGATTCGACGATGCGCAGCAACCTGTCGGTCGGCATGCCGATCGACCTGATCTGCTACGAGCGAGACAGCCTCGAAGTCAGGATGCGCCGACGCTTCGAGGAAGGGGACGCCTATTTTACGGTGCTCCGCAACGAGTGGAGCGAGGGAACGCGACGCGTGTTTCGCGAGTTGCCGGACCTGCGCTGGTGAGCGTCCGGGACATGGAGCGAGGGGAGTTGTGATGCAGATACGCGTTGGCTTCGAGATGGTCTACGACTGTCCGCAGCCGACCCCCATGCTATTCAACGTGCACGTGCACTACACGCGTGCGTCCGATCTCGTCGGTCCCGATCACCTGGTGATCGACCCGTCGGTCCCGATCGCGGGCTACCGCGACGGCTTCGGCAACTGGTGCGAACGCATCGTGGCGCCGGCGGGGCGCACTCGTATTACTGCCAATGCGATCGTGAACGATACCGGGGCACCTGACGCCCTCGTGCCGCACGCGCAACAGGTCCCGGTGAACGACCTGCCCGAGGAGGTACTGCAGTTCCTGCTGGGAAGTCGCTATTGCGAGACCGATCGGCTGTCGGAGTCGGCCTGGAGCCTCTTTGCACAGGCGCCGACGGGCTGGGGTCGTGTCCAGGCAATCTGTGACTACGTTCATCGGCACATCGCCTTCGGCTACGAGCACGCGCGCCGGACTCGTACCGCTCTGGAGGCGTTCCACGACAAGACCGGCGTCTGCCGTGACTACGCGCACCTCGCCGTTGCCTTCTGCCGCTGCATGAACATCCCGGCGCGCTACTGCACCGGCTACCTCGGCGACATCGGCGTGCCGCCGGCAGGCCCGATGGACTTCGCTGCCTGGTTCGAAGCGTTCCTCGACGGCCAGCTGGCACACGTTCGATCCCCGCAACAACACGCCACGCATCGGCCGGGTATTGATCGCTCGCGGTCGCGACGCGGGGGACGTCGCGATCAGCACCACGTTCGGCCCCGCCACACTGACGGGGTTCAGGGTCTGGACCGACGAGGTACGCGTCGGCTGAGACCAGTGGCAGCCTGGGCGAGATGCTCGGCAGCGCGCCTGTCACACGATCCGCGGAACGTCGGCACTGCAGCAGGGCAGCGGCCGGTTGAGATGATCCACGGCGCAGCCACTTCCGGCCAGTCCCTGATCCCTATCCCCTTCTCGGGTAGACCCGTCGCGTCGCATAGGCCGCCCTCAGCTCAGTGCCAAGGTATTCACGCAAGGTCGACACCACGCCGCGGGAAATATCCGCGGGCTGGCCCTTCGCCAGCTGGAAGATCTGGCAGTAGTACCAGGACTGCGCAGCAAACGCGTTGAGTGCCTTGGCTGCGACGCTCGCGCCCTGCGGCGACAACCAGCCGCGCTCACGCAACCGCAGTCGATCGTCGAGGTTCTCGATCCCATCGCATTCGCCGGCCAGCAACCGGCGCGGAAAATCCGGCATCCAGCAAAGCGGACGCCCCAGGCCGATCACGTCGCAGTCTCCTGCGCCCAGTGCATCACCGAGCGCGGATGCCATGCCGGCGCGCGTGCGAAAGCCGCCGGTGACCATCAACGGCATGCGGGCGACGCGGCGTATCGCCGCCGCGTACTCGAGGAAGTACGCCTCGCGGGCACGCGTG
>CAVUSC010000014.1:0-200155 GCA_963743995.1 uncultured Gammaproteobacteria bacterium
CCCCACGTGGTCTACCGCGTCATGCGCGCGATCGTCCGCGTCGTGCATGAGTTGCAGCGGCGGCTTTCGATGCAGACCGCTGAACTGACGAACTACCTCTACAAGACCCACGGCCGGTACTGAACCGTCCGTCAAACGCCTGCCACACGAGCGGCAAACTTCGCACCAAATTGGGTCGTAAACTTCGATCCATCCCTTTCCCTGCACCGCTTGGGCGCAGGAGGGGCCGGATCGTGAGCGTTTCGGGCTTGGCACGATTCTCGCTAGAGCAACCGGACCCCCTGCCAACGCTCCATGGAACCTGCCGCCACCACTGCCGTGCCGTTCGACGAGATGTACACCGCCGACGGGCAGGTGCGCCCGCCTTATGCGGTCTATTCAGACTGGCTGATCCGGGAACCCGAAGACGCGCTGCGCCAGAAACGCGCCGAAGCCGACAGCCTGTTCCACCGCGTGGGGATCACGTTCGCGGTGTACGGCGAGCAGGACGGCAACGAGCGCCTGATCCCGTTCGACATCGTGCCGCGCATCCTTTCGGCCAGCGAGTGGCGCAAGCTCGCCGCCGGCCTGCGCCAGCGCGTGCAGGCGCTGAACGCATTCATTGCCGACATTTACCACGGCCAGGACATCCTGCGCGCCGGCGTGCTGAACCCCGAGCAGATCTTCTGCAACAGCCAGTACCGCCCGGAAATGCAGGGGCTCGACGTTCCCGGCGGCATCTACGCCCACATCGCCGGCATCGACGTCGTGCGCGCCGGCCAGGGCGAGTTCTACGTCCTCGAAGACAACCTGCGCGTGCCGTCGGGCGTGTCGTACATGCTCGAAGACCGCAAGATGATGATGCGGCTGTTCCCGGAACTGTTCGCCCTCAATCGCGTTGCGCCCGTCGAACACTATCCGGACCGGTTGCTCGAGAACCTCGCGAGCGTCGCGCCTGCCGGCGTCGCCGCGCCGGTGGTCGTGGTGCTGACGCCGGGCGCGCACAACAGCGCCTATTTCGAACACGCGTTCCTGGCGCAGCAGATGGGCGTCGAACTCGTCGAGGGCCAGGACCTGTTCGTGCGCGGCGGTTTCGTCTACATGCGAACCACGCAGGGCCCGCAGCGCGTCGACGTCATCTACCGTCGCATCGATGACGACTTCCTCGACCCGCTGGTCTTCCGTTCGGATTCCGCCCTGGGCGTGCCCGGCCTGATGTCGGCTTATCGAGCCGGTCGCGTGACCATTGCCAACGCCATCGGCACCGGCATCGCCGACGACAAGTCGATCTACCCCTACGTGCCGGACATGGTCCGGTTCTACCTCGGCGAGGAGCCGCTGCTGTCGAACGTGCCGACGCGCGTCCTGCGCAAGCCCGACGACCTTGCCTACACGCTTGCGCACCTCGACGAACTGGTCGTGAAGGAAGTGCACGGCGCCGGCGGCTACGGAATGCTGATCGGACCGACGGCCTCGCAGGCGGAGCGGGAAGACTTCCGCCTGCGCATACTCGCGGCGCCGGAAAAGTACATCGCCCAGCCGACCCTGGCGCTGTCGACGTGCCCGACGTTCGTCGAACAAGGCGTGGCGCCGCGTCACATCGACCTGCGGCCGTTCGTCCTGTCGGGCAGGGAGATCACCATCGTGCCCGGCGGACTGACGCGCGTCGCGCTGCGCGCCGGCTCGCTCGTGGTGAATTCGTCGCAGGGCGGCGGCACGAAAGACACCTGGGTGCTGGAGGACTGACCGCGTGCTGAGCCGCACCGCCGATCATGTCTACTGGCTGGGGCGCTACGCCGAGCGCGCCGAGAACCTCGCACGCACGCTCGATGTGCAGTACCGCTTGTCGCTGCTGCCGCGCAAGAGCACCAGCGAAGGCGTTGGCTGGGGCCTGACGCTGTCGACGCTGAACTTCGCCGACGAGTACGCCGCGCGCTTCGGTGAAGACTACGAGACGCATCGCGTCATCGACTTCCTGGCCTTCGACCGCGAGAATCCGTCGAGCATCCTGAACTGCCTGCGCGCGGCGCGCGAGAACGCCCGGGCCGTGCGCGGCTCGATCTCGAGCGAGATGTGGGAGACCTTCAACTCCACCTGGCTCGAGGCCCGCAGCAACGCGCCGAACCGGTTTTCGGCCCGCAACGTGGCCGAGTTCATCGAGTGGGTAAAGTACCGCGCGCACCTCGCTCGTGGCGTGGTGCTCGGCTCGATGCTGCGCGACGAGGGCTACCACTTCATGCAGATGGGCACGTTCCTCGAACGTGCCGACGGCGTGGCGCGCCTGCTGCGCATCCGGTTGGCCTGCGAAGCCACCGACAACGCGGGCGAGCCCGTGACGCACGACTACCTGCCGTGGACCGTGCTGTTGCGGTCGCTGTCGGCCTACGAAATCTTCCGGCGCGTCTCGCGTGACCGGGTCACGCCGATGCACGTGGTCGAATTCGCCGCCTTCCGACCCGACGTGCCGCGCTCGTTGCTCCGCTCCGCCGAACTCGTGTTCGACAACCTCGCTGCCGTCGCCAATGCGCAGTCGGGTGAAACGCACCGCCGCGCCGGCGTGTTGCACTCGATGCTCCGCTTCGGCACGCTCGACACGCTCGGTGCGGGCGGCGCGGAAGCCTTGCTGCAGGACGTGAGCGAGCGCGTGTGGGACCTGAACGACCGCATCGGCCGCGATTTCCTCGGCCACATCGTTCCAGCCTGACGGCCGCAACCCCAGGGCACACCATGCAACTGCACATCCGTCACGAGACCTGTTACGTCTACGAAGAGACAGTGAGCTACAGCATCCAGTCGCTGAAGCTCACGCCGCGGGCCGAGCGCGGGCAGCGCGTGCTGGCCTGGCGCATCACGTTGCCGGGCGAACGCCTAGAGCAGATCGACCCGTACGGCAACGTCACGCACGTCGTGACGATGGAGGCGCCGCACAAGGAGATGCGGATCGTCGTCGAAGGCATCGCCGACATTGCGCCCGACGACGCGGGCAACCGCACGATGCCACCGCTGGCAGGTGAGCTTTCGCAGCTTGCGTTTCTCGCCCCGACGGCGCTGACGCGGCCCAGCACCAGCCTGCGCGAGATCGCCGAACGCCACCTGGGGCGTCATCCGCCCTCCCGTGCCACGCTGCTCGACCTCGTCGCCGGCGTGCGCAACGCAGTCGAGTATGAACCCGGCATCACCGACGTCAGCCATTCCGCGGCCGAAGTGCTCGACCTCGGCTTCGGCGTCTGCCAGGACCAGGCCCACGTGTTCGTCGCCTGTTGCCGGGCTGCCGGCATCCCTGCCCGCTACGTGAGCGGCTACGTCTACACCGGGGAGACCGGCGAGGTCGCCAGCCACGCCTGGGTGGACGCCTGGATCGGCGGCAACGACGGCTGGCTGAGCCTCGACGTCACGCATGGCGAAGCGGCTGGCGCGGCGCATTGCCGCCTCGCCGTCGGGCGCGACTATCTCGACGCTGCACCCGTGCGCGGCGTACGCCGCGGCGGCGGCCGCGAGCAACTGAGTGTCGCCGTCAAGCTGGCCGACTTTGGCGCAGCCCCCGCCGCACAGGCCGGCTCCCATCAGCAACAATGAGTACCTGCCACCGGGTTCGCGCTATGCAGCGACGGCACTGCGGGCCTACCATTCCTATCCCCACCGCACCACCGGATCCCTCATGACGTATTGCGTAGCGATGCTGCTGGATGCGGGCCTCGTGTTCCTGTCGGATTCGCGCACCAGCGCCGGCGTCGACCAGATCAACACGTTCCGCAAGACCACGGTGTTCGAGCGCGCGGGCGACCGGGTGATCGTGCTGATGTCGGCCGGCAACCTCGCCATCACGCAAGGCGCGCTCAACCTGCTGGCGGAACGCATGAGCACGCAGGGCGAGTCGAGCCTGCTGAATTGCCCGAACCTGTTCGAGGCGGCGCGCTGTGTCGGCAGCGCCATGCGTGAAATGCACCAGCGCGATGCCGAGGCGCTGCGACTGCAGGGCATCGAGTTCAACGCGTCGTTCATCCTCGGCGGCCAGATCAAGGACGAGGCGCCGCGCCTGTTCCAGATCTATGCGGCGGGTAATTTCGTCGAAGCCACGCCCGACACGTCGTACTTCCAGATCGGCGAGTCGAAGTACGGCAAGCCCATCATCGACCGGGTGATCCGCCGCAGCATGCCGCTGAGCGAAGCCGCGAAATGTGCGCTGATCTCGATGGACTCGACGATCCGCTCGAACCTGTCGGTGGGCCTGCCGCTCGACCTCGTCATTGTCCGGCGCGACGAATGCCGCGTCAGCAGCCACGTCGACATCAATTCGACCAACGAGTATTTCCACCGCATCCGCGAACGGTGGGGGGAGGCCCTGCGCGAAATTTTCTGCGAATTGCCGAACCCGGACTGGCTGATGACGTCGCCGCCGGAGCCCGGAAAGCTGGCTCCGCCACCGTCACGGCTGCGGCCCCGCGCCAAGTGACACATTCCCGCTACCGGCATCGGTAGAAGAACGGAGCGAGACCCCCGGCCGTCCCGTTAGAATTCGCGCTCCCCCGCAACCACAGGTCTGCACTGCATGTCCGCAATCCGACTGGCCTGGCTGCTGGTGCTGTTGTGCATTTCCGGTCTTGCCGGCGCCGCGACCGGCGACCCGCAGTCCGACGACTTCTGGTACGGCACCGCCCCGGACGGCACACCCACCGTCCGGCTGTACTACTTCTACTCGCCGACCTGCCCGCACTGCCAGGCCGCGAAGCCGTTCATCGCCGGACTCGAGACGAGGTACCAGTGGCTCAAGGTCGAGCGCTACGTGGTCAAGGACAATCGCGACAACGCGCGTTTCTATTTCGACACGGCACAGTCACTCGGCGTCGAGGCACTCTCGGTGCCGGGTCTCGTATTCTGCCGCCAGGTCATGATCGGCTACGACGCTGCGGAAACCACGGGCAAGCAACTCGAAGACGCGCTCACCGCCTGCCACGAACGGCGACTCGCGAATCCGGGGGCGCCCGATCCGGTCGCGGCTGGAGCGTCCGGCGCCACGACGCAGCTTGCGGCCGCCGAGGCAAAGACCGGCACGACCATCAACGTGCCGTTCGTCGGCCAGGTGGATGCGCGAGCCTTTTCGCTGCCGATCCTGACGCTCGTGCTCGCGGGCATGGATGCGTTCAACCCTTGCGCGTTCTTCGTACTGCTGTTCCTGCTGAGCTTGCTGGTGCACGCGAAGAGCCGCACGCGCATGGCGCTCATCGGTGGCACCTTCGTGCTGTTTTCAGGAGTCGTGTACTTCGTCTTCATGGCGGCGTGGCTCAATGTTTTCCTGATCGCCGGCGAACTGCGCGTGATCACGTTCCTGGCTGGCTTGCTCGCGCTGACCGTCGCGGCGCTCAACATCAAGGACTATTTCTGGTTCAAGGTGGGGCCGAGCCTGTCCATCCCCGATGCCGCCAAGCCCGGCCTGTTCAAGCGCATGCGCGAGGTGGTCGCGTCGGGCAACATGGGCCCGATGATGGTCAGCACCGTGCTGCTCGCCATCGTCGCCAACTCGTACGAGCTGCTGTGCACCGCTGGTTTCCCGATGGTGTACACGCGCGCACTGACGCTCGCGGACCTCGAGTCGTGGCAGTACTATGCATGGCTCGCGGCGTACAACGTGATCTACGTGCTGCCGCTGCTCGCGATCGTGACGGTATTCACCAGGACCATGGGCGCACGCAAGTTGAGCGAATCCGAAGGCCGCCTGCTCAAGCTGATCTCCGGCTTCATGATGCTGGGGTTCGGCCTCGTGCTGCTGCTGGCACCGAACCTGCTTACCAACGCGCTCGCCTCGATCCTCGTGCTGGCTGCCGCTGTCGGTGCCTCCCTGGTCGTGGCCAAGGTGGCCGCGCCGCGTCCGGCCTGAGCGTCGCAGGTCCGGATGCAGCCAGCCGCACCCGCCGCGCAGGCTGACGCGCTCCAGCGCATCCGGAACCTTCTCGGCGCCGCGGGCTGCATCGACTCGCCCGACCTGACCGCACGTTTCCTGACCGATTTCCGGGGACTCTACCGCGGCGCGACGCCGTTTGTAGCGTGTCCAGCCACCACCGCCGAAGCCGCGCAGGTGCTCGCTCTGTGCCACGCGGCGCGTATCGCCGTCGTGCCCCAGGGCGGCAACACCAGTTATTGTGGCGGCGCCACGCCGAACGCCCGCGGCGACCAGCTCGTGCTGTCGCTGCACCGGCTGAACCGCATCCGGGCCGTCGATGCGGCCAATTTCTCGCTGGTCGCGGAGGCGGGTTGCGTGCTGCTCGACGTGCAGGCGGCAGCGCAAACCGTCGACCGGCTGTTCCCGTTGTCATTGGGGTCGGAAGGCAGTTGCCAGATCGGCGGCAACCTTTCGACCAACGCCGGTGGTCTCGCAGCCGTGCGCTACGGCGTCGCCCGTGATCTCGTGCTGGGCCTCGAGGTCGTGCTGGCCGACGGGCGCGTGATCGACGGCCTGTCGAGCTTGCGCAAGGACAATACCGGGTACGACCTGCGTGACCTGTTCATCGGCGCCGAAGGGACGCTCGGGATCATCACCGCGGCGAGCCTGAAGCTGTTCCCACGGCCACGCTCGATCGAAACCGCATTCGTTGCGGTGCCCGGCATGCAGGCCGCCGTCGATCTGCTCGCACGGCTGCGCGAAGCCACGGGCGACTGCGTCACGACGTTCGAGTACCTGCCGCGCATCGCTGTCGAATTCACGACACGCCACATCCCAGGCGTGACCGATCCGCTGGGCACGCCGTACCCGGCCTACGTGCTGTGCGAGGTGTCGACGGCACGTCACGATCCGCACCTGCGGGGCCTGCTCGAAGACGCACTCGGTGCCGCAATGGGGCCCGGCGGCGTACTCGACGCCACGCTTGCCGAATCGCTCACCCAACGCGATGCGTTCTGGCGCCTGCGCGAGTCGGTGCCGGAAGCGCAGCGTCACGAGGGAGCCAGCATCAAGCACGACGTGTCGGTACCGGTCGCCGCGCTGGCCGCCTTCATGGACATGGCGAGCGCAGCAGTCGCGCGGGTGGCGCCCACCGCGCGTCTCGTTGCCTACGGGCACGTCGGTGACGGCAACCTGCACTTCAACGTGAGCGAGCCCACTGGCGGCGCCGATCGCCAGGGATTCCTGGCACTGCAGGAGGCCCTGGGTCACGCAGTGCATGCGTGCGTGCAGGAATTCAGGGGGTCGATCAGCGCGGAACACGGCATCGGCCAACTCAAGCGTGACACCCTTGCACGCTACAAGGACCCGGTCGCGCTCGCGACCATGCGCTCGATCAAGCAGGCTCTCGATCCGCGCGGCATCATGAATCCGGGCAAAGTCCTGCCGGACTAGCAGGCAATTCGGCCGGGGGAGCCCGTTTGCGCTTGTGACCGACCGGCAATCGTGGCTACAGTGCCCGAAAACCGAAGGTGCACGCGTGGGGAACATCCTGAAGTCCAAGCTTTTCTGGGCCGCTGCCGTGGTCCTGGCGCTGACGGGCCTCTATGCCCTCCTCGGCTTCTATGCCGCGCCCCGCATCGTACGCAGCCAGGCGATCGACTTCGTCCGCGAGAACTACGGGCGCGAGCTGACGCTCGGCGCCATTCGGATCGATCCGTTCAAGCTGCAGGCCGAAATCAAGGACCTGTCGCTGCCCGACACGGATGGCAAGCCGATGCTTGCGTTCCGTCGCCTCTTCATCGACTTCGAGGTGTCGTCGCTGTGGCAGCGAGCGTTCGTCTTCAAGGACGTGCAGCTCGACGCACCGCTGGCACGCGCCGTCATTCGGCCGGATGGATCGGTCAACCTGGCGGATCTCGCCCTGCCCGAAGAAGAGGAGGACGCGGACGAGCCCCTGCCCGTCGTCTGGATCCAGCAGTTCGCGCTCGGTGACGGCACCGTGCAGTTCGCCGACCTGGCCCGGCGGGTTCCGCTCGAGCGACAGCTCACGCCGGTCAACTTCAAGCTCGAGAACTTCAAGACCACGCCCGAGGGCGGCGCGTTCGGGCTCACGGCGAAGACACAGAATGCCGAGCTGATGGAATGGCGCGGCACCTTCGCGCTCGCGCCGCAGGTGTCGTCCTCAGGCGACCTCACGATCACCAACCTGAACATTCCCGGCGTGCTCGAGGTCGCCGGAGTCGAGCTGCCTTTCGTCATTCCGCGCGGCGAGATGAACCTGAGCGGGTCGTACAGCGTTACTCTCGGCGAGGCCATGCAGCTCGAAGTGCGGCTGCCGCAGATGCAGATCAATGGCCTGGCCCTGCGCGCACAGGGCGTCGAGCAGGATTACGTCACTTTGCCGACGGTGGTTATCAGCGACACGAAGATCGCGATGCCGGCCAACACCGTGTCGTTCGGCGCGATCGCCGCCGAGGGCGTCAAGGCCGACGTCTGGACGATGCCCGACGGCACGCTGAACATCGACCAGTTGTTCGCCGGGCCGCCTGCTGCTGCGGAGCCCATCTCACCAGGGGCGCCGCAGGCACCTGAAACGATGACTGCAAACGTTCCCGCAAAGCCCGGCCAACCCTCAGCGACGCCCGTCGCCGCAGAAGCGCCCTGGAACGTTACGGTCGCGAGCGTGGCCCTGAGCGATGCAGCGGTGAGTTACGAAGACCGCGCCGTCAACCCGGTGGCGCGTTTCGAACTGGCACCCCTCGACGTGACGGCGACCGGCGCGAGTCTCGACCTGACACAGCCGCTGCCGGTGAAGTTCAATGCCACGATCAATGGCGCCGCGAAGCTGGCGGGGACCGGCCACGTGGTGCCAGAGCCCTTCGCGGCCGACGTCGACATCGACCTTGCCGACTTCCCACTCCAGGCACTGCAGCCCTACGCCAACGGCACGACCGACCTGACAATCCGGCAAGGCACGGTCGCGACGAATGGCAAGCTCACCCTTGCGCCAGCCGGCACGGGCCAGCCGGAACTGCAGTTTGCGGGCAATGCGGCCATCGCGAACTTCAAGTCGATCGACAATGCACTCGAGCAGGACTTCGCCAATTTCGAACGGATCGAGCTGTCGAAGTTGCAGTTCGCAATGGCACCCGACTCGCTCAGCATCGATCGCGTGCGCGTCGTCAGGCCGTTCACCCGGGTGATCGTGAGCTCCGACGCGGTGCTCAACGTCTCTGCCGTGTTCGACCCGCAGGGCACGGCTGCGGCGGTCGCACAGTCGAAGGCCGACAAGGCCGCGCAGGAAGTCGCGGCCAAGCGCAGGAAATCGCGCGCCGAGATCCGGGCGGAAAGACAGGCCGAGGAAGCGGCAGCGAAGGCCCGCAAACTCGCGGCCGCGGCACCACCGGCGGAACTGAAGGAAACCGGCATGCCCATCCGCATCCGCGAGATGCAGGTCGTGGACGGGACGATGGACTTCGCGGATTTCAGCGTGCAGCCGAATTTCGCCGCCGCGATCGGCTCGCTCGACGGCGTGATCACCGGGATGTCGAGTGATCCGAACTCGCGCGCGACGGTCAAGCTCGAAGGCAACATCGGCGAGTATTCGCCCGTGCTGATCTCCGGCACGACCCAACCGTTCGCGTACGAGCGCTTTACCGACATCACCCTCAAGTTCGAGAACATCTCGCTGCCGGTGTTCAACCCGTATTCGGGCAAGTTCGCGGGTTACAACATCGCGAAGGGCAAGCTGTTCACAGAGCTGCATTACCAGGTCGACAACCGCAAGCTCGAGGCACAGCACAAGATCCGCATCGACCAGCTCGAATGGGGCGAAGCCACCGCGGCCAAGGACGAGGCGACGTTGCCCGTCAAGTTCGCGACGTCCCTGCTCAAGGACGCCGACGGCGTCATCAACCTCGAGATCCCGGTGAGCGGCACGATCGACGACCCTTCATTCCGCGTCGGTCCGATCGTCTGGCAGATCATCAAGAACATCCTGGCAAAAGCGGTGACAGCGCCGTTCAAGGCGCTCGGCGCGCTGTTCAAGGGCGCCGAGGAAGCGCAGTTCGTCGACTTCGCGCCGGGCTCGGCCGAGCTTGATCCAGTCGCTGCGGAGCGCCTGGGTGCGCTGGGAAAGAGTCTCGCCCCGAAATCGGACTTGCGGCTCGACGTGCCGATCGGCGCGGACGCGTCGCTCGATGGCGCGGCCCTGGCTGAAGCGCGATACCAGCGCGAACTGCAGGCGGCGTCGCGCAAGGTGTTGCTGGGCAAGAAGCGCGCCGACGAGGCGGCGACGGTGCCCGCATTCGCAACCTTGACACCCGAGCAACAGGACGAAGTGCTGACGTTGTTGTACACGCAACTGGCGGGAGCAGAGCCCGTCGTGCCCGAGCCGGAAAAGCCGGCGGACGGCGTTTCACGCAAGGAAGCCAAGGCGCAGGCCGGGCAGGCGCGCCTGGCGTGGCTCGAAAAGGAAAGCCGCGCGCGCGCGGTCGCCGAGCCACAGGACCTGGAAAAGCTTGGGCAGCAGCGTGGCACGGCTGTGCAAGCCGCACTGCTCACGGACACGGGACTGCCGCCGGAGCGGGTTTTCCTGGCGCGAGACGGCAAGGTCTCGGCCAACGAGCAACAGGTGCGATTCGAACTCGCGGTGAAGTAAGGGAGCGCTTCAGACTTCGCGCACGCGCATCAGGCCTTCCTGCGCCGTGCTGGCGACGAGCCGGCCGGCGCGGTCGAAGACACGCCCGAACGCCATGCCGCGGGCGCCGCTGCTGCTCGGGCTGATCAGCGCATACAACAGCCAGTCATCGATGCGGAACGGGCGGTGGAACCACATCCCGTGATCGAGGCTGGCCAGCAGGACGTCGCCCGTGTGAAACGACAGGCCGTGCGGCAGCGTCGCCGTCTCGAGCAGGTGGAAGTCCGAGACGTAGGCCAGCAGGCAGCGGTTCAGCACGACATCGCCGGGGCACTGGCCCGCGAGCCGGAACCAGATGTGACGCACGCCGGGGCGCGGCCGCCCGTCGTCGATTGCCTCCACCGAGCGAAACTCGAAAGGACGGTCCCGCTCCCAGAATCGCCGCTGCTGCTCCGGCATGTCCTTCAGCCGTCGCCGCACCGTGGCCGTGAGGTCCGGCAATTCTTCGGGCGGTGACACCGCCGGCGCCGCCACCTGGTGGTCCGGCCCGTCCTCTGGCAACTGGAACGAGGCCGACAGGTGGAAGATCTGCTGCCCATGCTGGATCGCGACGACGCGACGATTGGTGAAACTCGCGCCGTCGCGGCTGCGGTCGACTTCATAGACGATCGGCGCATTGAAGTCGCCGCGCCGGAGAAAATACGAGTGCAGCGAATGCACGGCGCGCTCGGGTTCGACCGTGCGGCTTGCGGCCATCAGCGCCTGTCCGAGCACCTGCCCGCCAAATACCTGCGGGCTGCCGATGTCGCGGCTCTCCCCCCGGAACAGGTTGATTTCCAGTCGCTCCAGGTCGAGCAGCTGGAGCAGGTCGGCGAGCACGTTGCTCATGCGGCGCTCAATCCGTCACGCCGAGCCGCTTCTGCATGATGGGACTGGTCGTCGTGTACTGCAGGTGCACCTTCTTCGCCGGATTCAGGTGCTCCGCGATGGCGAAGGCCGCCAGCGCCGCCTCGTGGAAGCCGCTCAGGATCAGCTTCTTCTTGCCCGGGTAGGCATTGATGTCGCCGATCGCGAAAATGCCCGGCACGTTGGTCTGGAATTTCGCCGTGTCGACCTTGATCGCCTTCTTCTCGAGCTCGAAGCCCCACTCGGCAATCGGGCCAAGCTTCGGGTGCAGGCCAAAGAACGCCAGCAGGTGGTCGGCGCCCACGTCCTGCGTGGTGCCGTCCGAGCGCTTGATCGTCACGCCGATGAGCCGGCCGTCTTCGATCGCGATGGCGGATGCAATGCCTTCGACGTATTCCATCCTGCCGGCCGCGACCAGCTCACGCATGCGCGCGACTGATGCGGGCGCCGCCTTGAATTCATTGCGGCGATGCACGTGCACGATGTGCCTTGCCTTGCCGTTCAGGTCGATGACCCAGTCGAGCGCCGAGTCACCGCCGCCGAAAATCACGAGCCGCTGGCCGGCGAACTCTGCCGCGCTGCGCACTCGATAGTGCACCTGCCGGTCTTCGAAGGCGTCACAACCCTCGACGCCGAGTCGGCGCGGCTGGAACGAACCGAGCCCGGCGGCGATCACGACCGTCCTTGCCAGGAATTCGGTCCCGGCCGACGTGCGCAGGAAGAACCGGCCGTCGTCCTGCTTCTGCAGTTCGGCCACTTCCTCGCCGAAATGAAACACCGGCCCCATCGGAGCGATCTGCTGCATCAGGCGATCGACGAGCTCCTGCGCGCCGCAGATCGGCAGCGCCGGGATGTCGTAAATGGGCTTGTCGGGATACAACTCCGCGCACTGGCCGCCCGGGTGCTTGAGGGTGTCGACGATGTGGCTCTTGATGCCGAGCAAGCCTAGTTCAAAAACCTGGAACAGGCCGGCCGGGCCGGCGCCCACAATCAGGGCATCGGTCTCGATCGGGATCACTGGGGTGTTGGGAACGGTCAAGGGGTGAACCTCCGGCAAAACTCCGCCAATTCTAGCGGATCGCCCGCCAGGCCCCACCGGGGCATGCCGCGCCCGCCGCCCGCCCCATCGGTGTTTTCCACGGCGGTTGCGGAAACTTCGGCTTGAAACCGAGGGCCAGCTTAGACAAATTCTCATCCTTGACGCACATCAAGGCAGGATGGCGGGCCAGGCCGCAGGCTCGACCCCGCTCCACGCAGTCCAGGAACGCTGATGAACTCGCACCAGATCCGGTTCGATGAAGACCTAGTCCGCCGTTACGACCGTTCCGGCCCGCGATACACCTCGTACCCGACCGCGGTGCAATTCTCGGACCGCTTCGGGGTCAACGAGTACCGGGCCGTGGCCGTCGCGAGCAACCAGGACCCGATCCCACGGCCGCTGTCGCTGTACGTCCACATCCCGTTCTGCTCGAGCCCGTGCTTCTACTGCGGCTGCACCAAGGTCATCACCCGCAACCACGAGAAGGCCGAGGCGTACCTGTACCGGCTGCACCGCGAAATCGAGATGCAGGGCGAGCTGTATGACCGCGACCGCGTCGTCGAGCAGCTGCACTTCGGCGGCGGCACGCCGACGTTCCTGACCTCGCTCGAGATCGAGCGGCTGGTCGAGAAGATGGGACAGCACTTCAGGTTGTCTTCCGATGAAGGCCGCGAGTACTCCATCGAACTCGATCCACGCACGATCACGACCGACACGCTGCGCGACCTGTATCGCATCGGTTTCAATCGCTGCAGCCTCGGCATCCAGGACTTCGACCCGGCCGTGCAGGAGGCGGTGAACCGCGTCCAGTCCGTGCCCGACACGTTGCGCCTGATCCGCGAAGCGCGCGAATTCGGCTTCAACTCGGTCAGCGTCGACCTGATCTACGGCCTGCCGAAACAGTCCGTGCAGGGCTTTGCGCAGACCCTCGACACCGTGCTGTCGGCGCGGCCGAACCGTTTCGCGGTCTACGCGTACGCACACCTGCCGCAGATGTTCAAGCCGCAGAAGCAGATCAAGGTCGAGGACCTCGCGACTCCCGAGACGCGCCTGCAGCTGCTCGAGCTGACGATCGACAAGCTGTCGGCCGCCGGCTACATCTACATCGGCATGGACCATTTTGCCCTGCCCGACGACGAACTCGTGCTGGCGCAGGAGTCCGGCACGATGTACCGGAACTTCCAGGGCTATTCGACGCGCGGCTACTGTGACCTCATCGGGCTCGGCGTGAGTTCGATCGGCAAGGTCGGCGATCACTACATCCAGAACCTGAAGTCGCTGCCGGAGTATTACGGCGCGATCGACCGCGGCGAACTGCCCGTGCACCGCGGTTACACCATGACCGGTGACGACGTCATTCGCCGCGACGTGATCCAGCAGATCATGTGCTATGGCGTGCTCGACTACGACGCCACGGCAAAGCGTCACGACATCGACTTCCGCCAGTACTTCGCCAGCGAACTCGTCGCACTCGAACCGATGGTCGCGGACGGCCTCGCGGCATTCGCGGCCCCCGGCCTGCGCGTGCTGCCGGCCGGCCGGTTGCTGCTGCGGCACCTCGCGATGGCCTTCGATGCCTACCTGCCATCCGTGCAGGCATCGGGACAGCGATTCAGCAAGGCGATCTGAACGCAGCGGGCCCTGCCAGTGTCACAGCGTCGTTGTTCACCGCCGTCCCGCGAGGCATGATCCACCCTGTCGAGCGGATCAGGCACCAGGACAGGGGACGATGACATCCGGTCAGCAAGTCGCCAGGGAAGACGGCCATAACACCTCCCTGCTGGCGCGGTCGGCACTCTTTGCCATCGTCGCCTCACTGCTGTTGGATCAGTCACGGGCCTCGGACGAGCTGCAGGTGCCTGAGGCCTTCGAGCCCTGCATCGCCTGCCATTCCTACCTCAAGGACGAGCCACTCCAGGAGGCGCCGCCACTGTGGGGCGTCGTCGGGCGCAAGGTCGGCAGCGTCGAGGGATTCGACTATTCACCAGCACTGAAATCCCTGGCAGGCGCATGGGACCGCGCCAGGCTCGACCAGTTCCTGACGAACCCGAAAGCCATGGTGCCTGGCACGCAGATGAAGTTGGGGGGCATCCCCGACGCCACCGAGCGCGCTGCGGTGCTCGACTTCCTCGAGCAGCTTGCACCTTAGCAGCCGGCCTGGCCCCAACCCCGGGGCGAGCGACTTGCCGCTGACCTGGCGCTCCCCTTTCGGCTATCCCTTACGCCGAATCCGGCGGACTTGATCTCAATCAAGGCGCAGGACTGGCCCCGCACTCACGATTCGCCCCAGGCCGCGGACGCCGCGGACCGCCACTGGAGTGAAAAATGACCGACGCAAGCCGACTCTGGAAAGTCCTGGGGGCAATTCTCGTGCTCTCGTTCGGGCTGCTGCTCTTCATGGGTCGCGAGATCTACCTCGCCGCCCCGCCGATGCCCACTGCCGTGAAGACCGTAACCGGGGAGACGCTCTTCACGCTCGACGATCTGCACACCGGCCGCGAGGTATGGCAGACGACAGGCGGGCAACAGCTCGGGTCGATCTGGGGGCATGGCGCCTACGTCGCCCCGGACTGGTCGGCCGACTGGCTGCACCGCGAAGCGACGGGGCTGCTGGAACTCTGGGCGCAACGCGACCACGGCAAGTCCTACGAGGCACTGGAGCGCGGCCAGCAGGCTGCTCTGCGGTCGCGGCTGCAGGACGAGATGCGCGGCAATACCTACGACCCGGCCACTGGCATCATCACGGTGTCCGAGGATCGCGCCGTTGTCATCGGGCAGGTCGCGGAGCATTACAAAGGACTCTTCGGCACGGACCCGGAACTCAACACCCTGCGCGCGCAATACGCGATGGCAGAGAATCCGGTGCCCGATGCCGCGCGGCGCGAGGCGATGACTGCGTTCTTCTTCTGGACGTCATGGGCCACGGTCACGAACCGTCCCGACGACACGATCACGTACACGAGCAACTGGCCGTCGGAGCCGCTCGTGGGCAACGTGCCGACCGCGCCGACTTACATGTGGACGTTCGTCAGTATCCTGGTGATGCTGGCCGGCATCGGCGGCCTCGTCTGGTTCTACGCAATGAATCGCGGCGACGAAGAGCACCCGGTGGTGCCCGACACGGATCCACTCAAGTCGCTGGTGGCGACGCCGTCGATGAAGGCGACCGCAAAATACTTTTGGGTCGTCACGGCCCTGATCGTCACGCAGGTCTTCCTGGGAGGCATAACGGCGCACTATGCCGTTGAAGGCCAGGCGTTCTACGGCTTCCCGCTCGCAGAGTACCTGCCCTACGCCGTGACGCGCAGCTGGCACCTGCAACTCGCCGTACTCTGGATCGCCACGGCCTGGCTCGCTACCGGGCTCTACATCGCGCCCGCCATATCGGGGCACGAACCGCGATTCCAGCGGTTCGGCGTGAACTTCCTGTTCGCCTGCCTGCTGGTCATCGTGGTCGGCGCGCTCGGCGGCCAGTGGTTCGCCGTGATGCAGAAAATGGGGCTCACCGCGAACTTCTGGTTCGGCCACCAAGGGTACGAGTACACGGACATCGGCCGCTTCTGGCAGATCTTCCTGTTCATCGGCCTGATGCTGTGGCTGGTGCTGGTGGGCCGCGCCCTCTGGCCAGCCCTCAAGGCGCGTGACGACAGCCGCTCGATCACGATGCTGCTGTTCCTGTCGACGATCGCGATCGGCCTCTTCTACGGCGCGGGCCTGATGTGGGGCCGCAACACGCACCTGTCGATGGTCGAGTACTGGCGCTGGTGGGTGGTCCACCTTTGGGTCGAGGGCTTCTTTGAAGTCTTTGCCACGGCGGTCATTGCCTTCCTGTTCACGAAACTCGGGCTGGTTCGCGTGAAGGTCGCCACGACCGCGGTGCTGTTCGCGACTGTCGTCTTCCTCACGGGTGGCGTGCTCGGAACGTTCCACCACCTGTACTGGGCCGGCACGCCGACGGGCGTGCTCGCGCTCGGCGCCTCGTTCTCGGCGCTCGAAGTCGTGCCGCTCGTGCTGATCGGCTTCGAGGGCTATGAGAACTACAAGCACAGCAAGGCGAAACCCTGGGTCGCGGCCTACAAGTGGCCGATCCTGTTCTTCGTCTCGGTGGCGTTCTGGAACCTGGTAGGCGCGGGCTTGTTCGGCTTCCTGATCAACCCACCGCTGGCGCTGTACTACATGCAGGGCCTCAACACGACCCCGCTGCACGGCCATACCGCGCTCTTTGGCGTGTACGGCATGCTCGGCATCGGCCTGATGCTGTTCTGCCTGCGCGGCCTCGGCCGCACGTCCTACTGGGACGAGAAGTTGCTGAGTGGAGCTTTCTGGACACTCAACATCGGTCTCGCTGCGATGGCGGTGCTGTCGCTCGCGCCCCTCGGCCTGATCCAGGTGCACGCCGCAGTCACCGAAGGCTTCTGGTACGCGCGGTCGGCCGAGTTCCTGCAGCAGCCGCTGATGCAGACCATCGTGTGGATGCGCATGCCAGGCGACCTGATCTTCAGCATCGGCGTCGGCCTGCTGGCGATCTTTGTCTTCCGGCGCTTTGTCGGCAAGGCCAGGGACACCATGACGGTGGGAACTCCGGCCACCGTCGAAACGGAGGTTGGCCGATAAGGGCGCAAGCCCCGGTTCCGGGCAGCGGGCGTCCACACGGGCGTCCGCTGCCTGTTTTACGGGAACCCCGGCGCGCCCCTGGGATCACAAACCAGCATGAGAACGACTGAACCAACCTTGGGCACAGGCGTCGCCCTGCTGGCCGCACCGCACCGCACGTTGTTCTTTGCCGGGCTGCTGAGCCTGCTGCTCGCGAGCGCGTGGTGGGCCCTGCACATCGTCGCGCGCTACACCGGCGCACCGCTCCTCGCACTCGTGCTGCAGCCGGCACCGCTCTGGGCCCACGCCTGGCTCATGCTGTTTGCCGTGTTGCCGACGATGTTCTTCGGTTTCCTGTTCACCGTGTTTCCCCGCTGGATGAATGGCCCGTCCATCACGCGAACCGAGTACGTGGCGACCGCTACACTGTTCGCGACGGGAACGGTGCTATGGCTTGCCGGCACGTTCGCCGGGTCGATGTGGCTGCTCGCGGGTTGCGGCGCAACGGGCGCGGCGCTGCTGTTCGGCATCGTCGCCTTGTTTCGCGTGCTGATCGCCTCGCAACAGGTCGTGTCGCATGCCGTCGTCGTGCTGACGGCGCTCTGCGTCCAGCTCGTGGCCCTGGCCGGCTTCGCCTACGGCGTCGACAGCCAGGACGACTTCGCGCTGCACTTCGCGGTGCGCACCTCGCTGTGGGGCGGCCTGCTGCCCGTCTTTTTCGCGGTCTGTCACCGCATGATCCCGTTCTTTTCGCAGAGTGCGGTCAAGGGTTACGTGCCGTGGCGTCCGACCTGGATCCTCGTCACCGTGGTCGCACTCTGCTACGCGCGCCTGCTGCTGGGAACGGCAGGTGCACTCGGCGTGCTGCCGTCGGTGGATGCCGCGCTCCTGCTGCTGACGCTGACATGCGCCGTGCGCTGGACCTCGCTGCGGGCACGCGGCAATCCGCTGCTCTGGACGCTCTATGCGAGTTTCGCGTGGTTGCCAGTGGCAGTGTTGCTGCAGCTGACCCGCGACGGCGCCTTCGTCCTGACCGGCGAGTGGGCGCTCGGACGCGCACCAGTCCACGCGCTCGGCATGGGTTTCTTCGGCGGCATGCTGGTGGCGATGGTCACACGAGTGACGATGGGGCATTCCGGGCGACGCCTCGAGATGGACCGCATCACGCTCGGCTGCTTCGTTGCATTGCAGCTCGGAGCAGCCAGTCGCGTACTGAGTGAAATCGTGCAGGCCCCGGTCGCCGTGCAATGGTTCCTGCTCGCGAGCGTCGGGCTGTGGACGGCCGCCGTGGCCGTCTGGGTGCAGCGTGTCGGCGGCATCTACGTCAACCCGCGCGTGGACGGCATGCCCGGCTGATGGCCGAGTACTACCTCACGCTGCGCCAGGCACACATCGGGTTCGCGCTGCTCTCAGTGTGCCTGTTCGTCCTGCGCGGCTGCCTGATGCTCGCTCGATCACCGCACGTACAGTCTGCCTGGCTCAAGTACCCGTCGTACCTGGTCGACACGATGCTGCTGACCTTCGCCCTGATGCTGATGACGGTGATTCACCAGTACCCGGTCGGGACCGGCTGGCTCACCATGAAAGTGACGCTGCTCGTCGTATACGTGCTGCTCGGCAGCATTGCCTTGAAGCGAGGGCGCACGCAGGGTGTCCGCGCAGCAGCCTTCTTCGCCGCGCTGCTGACGGTCGCTTTCCTGTACAGCGTGGCCCGCGCGCATCACCCGTTGGGGTTCCTGGCCGCGTCAGTGTCCTGACGCCCCAGAACCAGCCCGGGGACGTGTCAGCATTTTCTTACACCGTGCAAGGCGGCCATGCGCCAGACTAGCCTGGCATGACGGATAACGACTCGACTGCCGCGCTCGCGGGTCTCCGCGCCCATCACCTGTTCGCCGGACTTTCCCCGCCGCAACTGCAGCGCGTGATCTCGACCGCCCAGGTGATGACCGCCGAATCGGGCCAGCTGCTGTTCGACCGTGGCCAGCCGGCGAGGCATTTCTACGTCGTCGTCGACGGCCAGGTGAACCTGGTGCTGTATTCGAAGGCGGGCGAGGAAAAGATCGTCGACATCCTCGGCCCCGGACAGAGCTTTGCCGAAGCCGTGATGTTCATGGCCGGGCCGGTCTACCCGGTGTCGGCGGTGGCGGTCGGCTCGTCGCGGATTGCCCGCTTCTCGAGCACCGACTACATCGGCCTGCTGCGTGAAAGTCCCGAAACCTGCCTGCGCATGCTCGGTCACTTGAGCCAGCGATTGCACATGCGCATCCGTGAGATCGAATACCTGACGCTCGAAAGCGCGACACACCGCCTGGTGCGCATGCTGGAGGCGCGGCTGCCGGACGAGGGCGACGGACCGCACGCGATCCTGCTGCATGAGTCCCGCCAGGAAATCGCTTCGCGGCTATCCATGAAGCCGGAGACCCTGTCCAGGATCCTGCGCACGCTCGCGGATTCCGAGGTGATCGTCGTGCAGGGACGCACGTTGCAGGTTCCGAGCCGCGCGCGACTGTTGGCGGTGCTCGACAAGCCCGTCTGACAGCCGTCCAGCCGCATGTTGGCCTTGATCCCGGTCAAGGCGCGCAGACTGGGCACCTCCTAGAGTCGGGTTAACCGAATCGCCAGGTGATTCGCCTGCCAGGTCGAAGAAGGAGAACACGATGCGCCCAACCATTCCGCAACTGCGCCCGCGACAGGCCAGCTGGATCGCGCTGCCGCTGCTGGCTGCCTTCGGGACAGCCGCGCTGGCACAGCAGCCCGCCACGAGTGCGAGTTCACCCCAGGTGCACCAGGCCGAAGTGGCTGCTGGTGCTGCGCCTGGCGCCGCGCGGCTGAAGGCCGGCGAGGACGTCTTCAAGGTTGCGTGCATTGCCTGTCACCAGGAATCGGGACTGGGCCTGCCTGGCGCATTCCCGCCCCTGGCGAAGTCCGACTACCTGCTGGCGGATCCCGACCGCGCCGTGGGCGTCGTCGTGCGGGGCCTGCAGGGTGAAGTCACCGTCAACGGCCAGAAGTTTAATTCCGTCATGCCCGCGATGACGCAGCTCAGCGACCAGCAGATTGCCGACGTCGTGACCTACGTACTGAACTCGTGGGGCAACAAGGGCGGCAGCATCGCCGTCGAGCGCGTAGCGGCAGAACGCGCGCAGGCGGCGAAGGAAGGCATCAAGGCCGACTCGCCGACGCAGCACCCGACCACGGTCGGTGAGCTGCAATACCAGGGCGCGGCCTCGCCGGTCGGCGGCGCGGATGCGCAGATCCGCGTGACGCCCGGCGCGCCGAACATGACGATGGCCGAATTCGAGCACGCGCAGCAGATCTACTTTCAGCGTTGTGCCGGCTGCCACGGCGTGCTGCGCAAGGGTGCGACCGGAAAGCCATTGACGCCGGACATCACGCAGCCGAAGGGCACGGAGTACCTCAAGGTCTTCATCAACCAGGGCTCGCCCGCTGGCATGCCCAGCTGGGGCAAGTCGGGCGAGCTGACGGCCGCCGAAGTCGACATCATGGCGCGCTTCGTGCAGCACGAGCCGCCGCAGCCGCCCGAGTGGGGCATCAAGGACATGATGAACACCTGGAAGGTGCTGATCCCCGTCGAGCAACGGCCGACGACGCAGCAGAACAAGTTCAACCTCGACAACATCTTCGCGGTCACGTTGCGTGACGCCGGCCAGGTGGCACTGGTCGACGGCGACACCTACGAGATCATCACCGTGATCAAGACGGGCTACGCGGTGCACATCTCGCGCCTGTCCGATTCGCGCCGCTACGTGTACACGATCGGCCGCGATGGACGCATCGACCTGATCGATCTGTACATGCCGGTGCCGGATCGCGTCGCCGAGATCAAGATCGGCCTCGAGGCACGCTCGGTCGAAACGTCGAAGTACAAGGGCTACGAAGACAAGTACGCGATTGCAGGCGCCTACTGGCCGCCGCAGTTCACGATCATGGACGGCGCGACACTCGAGCCGCTCAAGGTCGTCTCGACCCGCGGCATGACCGTGGACACGCAGGAGTTCCATCCGGAGCCGCGCGTGGCCGCCATCGTCGCGTCGCATGAACATCCGGAGTTCATCGTCAATGTGAAGGAGACCGGGCAGGTCCTGCTGGTCAACTACGAGGACATCAAGAACCTCAAGACCACGACGATCGGCGCCGCACGGTTCCTGCACGACGGCGGCTGGGACAGCACCAAGCGCTACTTCCTGACGGCGGCGAACCAGTCCGACAAGATTGCGGTCATCGACTCGAAGGAGCAGAAACTCACGGCCTTGATCGACGTCGACAAGATTCCGCACCCGGGTCGCGGCGCCAACTTCGTCGACCCGAAATACGGTCCGGTGTGGGCGACCAGCGCGCTCGGCAACGACAAGATCACGCTGGTCGGCACCGACCCCGTCAAGCACAAGGACAACGCCTGGAAAGTGGTCCGCGTGCTGAAGGGCCAGGGTGGCGGCTCGCTGTTCGTCAAGACGCACCCGAAGTCGAAGCACCTGTGGGTGGACGCGCCGCTCAATCCCGATCCGAAGATCGCGCAGAGCGTGGCCGTGTTCGACACCACCAACCTCGAGGCGGGTTACCAGGTGTTGCCGATCGCCGAATGGGCGAACCTTGGCGAAGGCCCCAAGCGCATCGTGCAGCCGGAATACAACGCGGCTGGCGATGAAGTGTGGTTCTCCGTGTGGAACGGCAAGGACCAGCGGTCAGCACTGGTCGTCGTCGACGACAAGACGCTGAAGCTCAAGAAAGTCATCGACGATCCGCGCATCGTCACGCCGACGGGCAAGTTCAACGTGCACAACACCGGCGAGGACGTGTACTGATCCGAGTTCCGGACACCCGCGCGACTCGGGCTCCGCTCGCCAAAGGCGGGGCCCGTTTTCTCTGCCACGGCCAGAACTTTCGCCTCACTGCGCCAGGCCGTGTCAATCGCCTTCAGGGCAATGCAACTCCGCGTGCGGCAACCAGGACCCGGTACCAGTCGGCACGGGACCAGACGACCTGGTATGCGTCGGCAGCCTCGCGGATTCGGCTTACCTGCTGGCTGCCGACGATCGGGATGATGCCGGCCGGATGCGCCATGCTCCATGCGTAAGCTGCGGCGGCGCGCGAAACGCCGCAGCGCGTCGCTTGTGCGTCGAGTTCGGCACAGACACGCTTCGCTCGCTCATCATCGCCCGGTGCGCCAAGTCGGCCACCCGCCAGCGGCGACCACGCGAGCACCGAGATTCCGTGCTGCATGGCGAGATCGAGCGTGCCGTCGGCGACCGGCTCGATGACGAGTGGCGAGAACTCGGGCTGGATGCTGGCCAGTGGAATCTGCAGTTGCTCGACGAGCGCAGCCGTCTGCGTCGGCGTGTAGTTCGACACACCGACCGCACGCGCCTTGCCACTCGCGACCAGGCTCTCGAGCGTTCGGGCCACGGCCGCAGGGTGCGTGAGCAGGTCCGGGCGATGAACCTGGAACAGGTCGAGGTGATCCGTGCGAAGACGCCGTAACGACGCCTCGCAGGCTTCGGTCAGGTACCCGGCGCTGGAATCGTAAGGCACGCCCGGGATGATTCCGCCCTTGCTCGCGAGCACCATTCTCGGGCGCAAGCCCGGATCCGCAGCGAACAGTCGACCCAGCAAGACCTCGGCGTTGCCGAAGCCTTCACGGCCGTTGAAGCCGTAGATGTCCGCGGTATCGAACAAGTTGATGCCCGCATCGAAGGCCGCGTCGACGAGCGCGCGCGCGTGAGTCAGATCATCATCATGGAAGCGCCACATGCCCCACGCGAGTCGTGACACGGCGATGTCCGTCGTGCCGATTGTCACGGTGCTACTTTGCATACGTGGCGAGCAGGTAGTCGCGAATCGCGTCCGACTCGAACATCGCCGTGCCCGAGTTCGGATCGACGAGGTAAGGCACCTGCACCTTGCCCGCGCGCTCGAGCAGTTCGACCCGATTCCGACCCTCGACCGGCATCGTTGGGAAAAGCGTCGCCCGTAATACCGGTGGTCCGAGGTCCTGCCACCGGGCCTTGCCGGTGCTGCGCAGCAGGTAAGGAAGTTCGAGTTCGCAGAGCAGTTCGCGCACTCGCCGTGAATAGGGGCTGGACTCGAAACTGAAGAGTTCCAGCGGGCGCCTCGGCGCTTTCGACGGCCGGGCCTGGGCGCCTGCCCGCAATCGCGGCATGCCGGAAAGCACGGACGAGGTGACGTCGAACGGGCGCAAGAAACGCGGTGGTGCCGCCCTCCCGCCGTAGCGCCGGTACAGGTATTCGATGATGGCGTCGGACTCGTACATCGACTCGCCAGTATTGGGATCCACCAGGAACGGGAACTGCCGCTTGCCGCCCAACTCCACGACCTTCGGCCGGAAGCGCTTGCCGCCATGCGGCGTCGGGTAGATCAGTGCGTCGAGGTCGAGCTCGGTCAGCGCCTCGCGCACCAGTCGACAGTACGGACAGGCCTCGAACTCATACAGCTTCAGGTGCCTGGTGGGTTGCTTCACCGACCCACGCGCTTTGGTGCCGCGCCACAGACGCAGGGTCGAGGTCAGCGTCGTTCAGGACGTCGAATGCGTTACCCATGCCGGCATTTAATCATGCAGCATCGACGGATGGGCGGGCGGCCACCGGCCTGGAAGCGCAGCCGTTGCTTATGCCTGGTCGGGATGCTGGCCTTGGCGCGGCTGCCGCCATATTCTCCGGACAAGGACAGGGGAACATTGGTGGACGGATCCGCTCGGTACAGGGCCTTCATCAGCTACAGCCATCGCGATGCGAAGTGGGGCGAGTGGCTGCATCGCAAGCTTGAAACCTACCGACTGCCCCCGGCCATCGTCGGCCGCGACACCCCTTACGGTCCGGTTCCCGAACGCCTGCAGCCGATCTTCCGTGACCGGGACGAACTCGGCACGGCAACGGATCTATCGACGGAGATCACGGCGGCACTGCAGAACTCGCTGTTTCTCGTGGTGTTGTGCTCGCCGGCCGCCGCCGCCTCGCGCTGGGTCAACGAGGAAGTTCGTTCCTTCAAGCGCATGCATGGCGAAGGGCGCGTGCGCGCGATCATCCTCGACGGCGAACCGTTCTCAGGCGACCCGGCAACGGAGTGCTTTCCCGAGGCGCTGCGTTTTCACGTCGGCACCGATGGGGTGGTGTCGGATGTGCGCACGGAGCCGATGGCCGCGGACTTGCGGCCGGGCGGAGACGGCAGGAGGTTTGCCGTGTCGAAGCTGGTCGCCGGCCTTACCGGCACCCGGCTCGACGAACTTGTCCAGCGCGAGAACCAGCGGCGGTCGCGCCGCCTGCGTGCGCTTGCCGCAGGGCTCGCAGCGCTCGTCATCCTGTTTGCTGGGCTGGCCATGGACGCCCTGCGTCAGCGCAACGCCGCCCGCCTGGCGCAAACGGATGCCGAAGCGGCACGCAAGGACGCCGAGGGACTCGTGGAGTTCATGCTGACCGACCTGCGCACGCGTCTCAACGCGGTCGGTCGTCTCGACGTGCTCGATGCTGTCGGCAAGCGCGCCCTCGCCTACTATGACGCGCGTGATCTCGGCCAGGCCGACCCCGACGCGCTGGGCCGCCGGGCCCGGGCGCAGTTGCTGGTCGGCGAAATCGACAACCTGCGCGGCGACCTCGGTGCCGCGCTGAAGGCGTACGAAGCCGCCGCGGCGACAACGCAGGGAGCAACTGGCGCGCGATCCGCGCAATCCGCAGCGCATCTTCGACCACGCACAGGCCGAGTTCTCGATCGGCTACATCGCCTGGCAGCGTGGCGACTCGGCGAGGGCCCGCCAACAGTTCACGCAATACCACGATCACGCCCGGCAACTGGTGGCGATCGAGCCGGACAATGCCGATTGGCAAAAGGAACTGGGCTTCGCCTACAGCAACCTCGGCACCCTGTCGTGGGACCTGGGAGACGCCATCGCTGCGGAGGGTTACTTCCGCAAGGCGCTGGATGTGTCAGGAAGAATCCTGCAGGCCAACGCCACCGATGTCGATCAGATCATCAGCCATGGCCAGTCTTACGCCTGGCTGGCCGATCGGATTCGGCAGGCCAAGGTGGCCGACGCGCGCACCGCGCGACTGGCGACTCGCCATGTATGCCAGGGTCGTCCGGACGCTCCGACAATGCGCTGATCCGCAACAACACGGCGACGGCCTCGTACCGACTGGCCCAGATCGAGATTGCGGCGGGCAAACTGCTGGAGGCGGAGGCGCAGGCCGAGGCCGCAGCGCGCGCCTTCGACGAGTTGCTGGCGATGGAGCCCGACAACCTGGAACGGGCAGACCGGACCTCGATGGCCCATGCCGTGCTCGGCGAGGCTCAACTGCACCTCGGTAAAGTTGCGCAGGCGCGCGCCAGCTTGATGCGCTCGATCGGGATCGCCGAACGACTGGTGGCGCGAGACCGCGACGTTTCCCAGTGGCGGGACCAGAACCTGGCCCTGCCGCAAGTCACGCTGGCGCGGGTGCGTGCCAGGAACGGGGACGCGCAGGCCGCACGCACGCTGTTTGCCGAAGTGGCGCGCAACCTGCGAGGATCGATCGCGAAGGACAAGCCGGACCCTCGCACCCTGCGTCTCTACTGCGCAGCGCTGGCCGGGCAAGCGCGACTGGTCAGCCGTGCCGATTCGTTGTGGCTGGAAGTCGTGTCTGTCTGTCGCGCCGGGGACGGCCGAGGGGCCCGACGGGCTGGTGCTGCTGGCCGAGGCGCATGCCGCGCTGGGCAGGCTGGATGCCGCCCGGGCCATCACGACGAGCCTCGCAACCAACGGCTTCCGGCATCCGGACCTGGCATCGGTGTTGGAACATCACCCGTCGCTGGGCACGCTGCAGGTGGCGGCCGCGCAGTGATCCATCAACGAGCAGATTGCCTCTACGGTTTCGTGCAGGGGACGGTCGTCGCAGCCGCTGGCCGACCCCGGTCTTGTCAGGACGAAACAACTGAAGTTCCACACAGGGAGAATATTGCATGCACATTCAATCGAAGACTTTGATGCTGGCGGTCGGCGCCGCCATCCTTCTCGCCGGATGCTCGAAGCCGGCTGAACAGGCCGCCATCGAAGCGACGCCGGCACCTGCAGCCACGCCCGCCGCGCCACCCGTGTCAGAGCCGTTGGTCGCGGCCACGACCGATCCGAACCAGATCGGCACGGCGGGCGTCACGATAGGCTGGCAGAACAACGCGCTCGTCTTCGCGAGCGCCAGCGAAGGCTTTTGCGTGACGGGCGGCGGCTGCCAGTCCGGCATGATCTCAACGCAGGCAACATCGATCTCTCGTCGTTTCCGCCCGGCAACGTGCTGATCACCGTGACGCTCGGCGACGAAGCCTACAACGCAGGCTTCCGCCTGCCGACCGACGGCTACCAGGCGGTCGCACTGGCGATCGATCCGCCGGGCGACCCCACGGCACCGGCACCGGTGTTCGGTCAGGGCAACTGGCCGACCGGTTTCCTGGTGCCAGCGGTGTCCAGCGACCAGAAGTCCGTTTCCTGGACGGACCTCGAGTCTGACCAGAACGTCTATGAATACTCGATCGGCCTCGACAGGCCCGAACGCCACGTCGCGGTGGTCGATCGCCGAGAATCTCGAACGGCGGCGGCACCAGCAACAGTGGGTGTCGCGCCCGCGTCAGAACTCGAAGCGCAGGCTGGCGGACGCGTTGAAACCCGCGCGCGTGTAGTACGGAATCGGGGGTCACCGCTCACGCCCGGCGGATGTCCGTCCCATTCGATGTACGCGATGTCCGTCAAGTTGAACAGGCCGACGTTCAGCCGCAGTCGCGGGCCGAGGCTTAGCTCAGCCAGCCAGTCGAGCGTGGCGTAGCTGTCGGTGCGATACAGGTCTGCCCTGCTGCGATCGACGTCACGCTGAGCCTCCACGGCCGTCAAGGCGAGTTCCGAGCCCCAACGCGCCGACGGCGCGTCGTACCGCACACCCAGAACCAGCCGAGGCGGGTCGATCGAGTTGAGCGGCTTGTCGCGCACCAGGTCGTCACCCGCGTCCACGATGCTGCGAGCCGTCCGGTCCACCCTTCGAGCCCCGGCGACCATGTGCCAGCCGCAATTCGCGTATCCAGTTCGATACCGTAGATGCGCGCCTCGGCGACGTTCTGCGACTGGAACAGCGTCATGCCTGTTGCGGGATCGGTGCCCAGGTTCACCTTCGATTCGATGAAGTCGCTGTACTCCGTGTGGAAGGCACTGGCCGTCAGCGACAAAGGGGTTCCTGTCAGCCGCAGGCCAGCCTCGAAGCCATCACTTGTCTCGGGCTGCAGGTCTGGATTTGGAATCGCCCGTACGTTGAACAGGGGAACTTCGAGCCCGATGTTGACGTCCTCCGGCGGCGGCGAGCGGAACCCATGCGCGTACTGGACGAAGACGCCAGCCGGTCGCTGACCTGAAAGATCGCACCGAACTTCGGCGCGAAGGACAATTCGTCCACTCCCACAGGCGACGTCGACGGGTTGTCTTCACGGTAGATGCGATCCGTCTGCGGCGCAAGATCGTAGTAATCGACGCGCAGTGCAGGGACGAGTGCCCAGCGCGAGTGCGCGAACCGAATCTCGTCCTGCACGAACGCGCCAACCTCCAGCACCGTCGAGAGGGGCAAATCCCGCAGCGGAAACGTCTCACCGAGTATCGTGGGCGTGGTGACACCCGTCGTGAGGCTGGTCTGCAATCCGTCCCGCAACTCGTCGAGCTCGGAACGCGTGGCTTCGATGCCGTACACGAGGTCGTGCATGACCGGCCCCGACCCAAGGCTCCTGAGCGCAGTGAACTCGAATCCCAGCGTGCTTTCTTCGAAATTAAACGTGCGATCGAGTTGCGTCGGCGGCGTGCGCGGGGGCACGGCCTTGCGCACCTCGTACGTGTCCTGCTCGGTCTCCGTACCCTGCCAGTAGATGCTCCAACCGGCTGAATCGAATGCAGCGTTCGCCGCGTCAAGTGACTGTTGCAGGCTCGCGCGATAGCGCAGCATCGTGTCATCGCCCTCGAGCACGGTAGTGCTGGCGAAGCGCCCCACCCCGAGGAACGCGTCGACTTCTGTCGACTGCCGCATTCGTCCGGCTTCGGCCGTGAATGCCAGCGGACCGCCCGGCACGACTCCCGTCACCTTAAGCAGGGCCGAGTCGTTGGTGAAGTCGCTGGGGTTCGGTGTGACGTCGGCGGCCGTATCGGACTCGCGGCCTGTACGTCGCGAGTAGCCGACGAGCCAGTTCGCTTCAACCACCGTGCCGGCTGCAAGGACCGCTGCACGCGCTGCCGCGTTCTCCGTGTCGTACCCGGCCTCGGTCCGGACGACGTACGTGCTTGATGCCGGTTGGAGCAGGCGTTCGGGTGTCAGTGTGGTCATCGCGACGACGCCACCGATCGCATCGCTGCCGTACAGTGACGACGCCGGACCGCGCAGTATCTCGACGCGATCGACGAAGGCCGGATCGACATAGGCACGGCCCGAGTCGGCATAGCTGCCCACGGCAAAGCCGCCCGCGGCCGGAATGCCGTCGATCTCGACGGCGACACGATTACCGCCGAGTCCGCGCACCGAAATCGTGTCGAGGCCGAACCGGAACGGATCGTTGCGGACGCTGATCCCCGGCTCGTAGCGCACGAGTTCACGGATGTCGGTCGCGAGCGTCGCCTCGATGCGCGCCTGGTCGATCACCGTCACCGTTGCGGCGACCCGGGACACCGGCGTCAGTCGACGCGCATAGACCGTGATGGTCTCGAGGTCGTCGCTCGACCCGGCTACCGCCACGGCGGCAAGCGTGTCAATGGTCGAGGTCGCAACGATGCACGCCATGCCCAGCCGCAGCCAGGCGGCGGGTGGTGAGTGATCGATGCGCATGGCCTGCCTTTCTTCCTCGTGACGGGGTGGTCGCGCCCAACCCCCATGGCGCATCAGGCTGCGCCTATCGCGCGTGCTCAACCATGACCCAAGTCAATTCCAGCAAGGATTCTCAGAACCGCCGGCTATGGCCACAGACCGAGCGCTGCCGACAGGCCCGTGATACGGGCGTGGCAGGCCGACGCACGACTAGAATCCCCTCCCTCGCAACAACGCAAGTCCGGAACCGTCCCATGAAGCTCGAGACCCTCGTCGTCCACGCCGGCTACTCGCCCGACCCGACCACCCGGGCCGTCGCGGTTCCAATCTACCAGACAACCTCTTACGCATTCGACGACACGCAGCACGGCGCCGACCTGTTCGACCTCAAGGTCGCCGGCAATATCTATACACGCATCATGAACCCGACGACGGACGTACTCGAAAAGCGCGTGGCGGCGCTGGAGGGCGGCGTGGGTGCGCTCGGTTTGGCCTCCGGCCAGGCGGCCATCACCTACGCGTTGCTGACCATCACCGAGGCCGGCCAGAACATCATCAGTTCGTCCGCGCTTTACGGCGGCACCTACAACCTGTTCGCGCACACGCTGCCGCAATACGGCATCTCGGTGAAGTTCGCCGATCACCGCCAGCCGGACGCGTTCGAGAAGCTCATCGACCCGAATACCCGCGCAATTTTCTGCGAGTCGGTCGGCAACCCGGCGGGCAACGTCACCGACTTCGCGGTGCTCGCCGAAATCGCGCACCGGCATGGCATCCCGCTGATCGTCGACAACACGGTCCCTTCGCCGTACCTGTGCCGGCCGTTCGAACACGGGGCGGACATCGTCGTGCACTCGCTCACGAAGTACCTCGGCGGCCATGGCAACAGCATCGGCGGCGCGCTGGTGGACTCCGGCACGTTTCCCTGGGCAGCGCACGCTGACAAGTTCCCGCGCCTCAACACGCCGGACGTCTCGTACCACGGCGTCGTCTACACCGAGGCGTTCGGCCCGGCCGCGTTCATCGGTCGCGCCCGTGTCGTGCCGCTGCGCAACATGGGCGCGGCGATCTCGCCGTTCAACAGCTTCCTGATCCTGCAGGGCATCGAGACGCTGGCCCTGCGCATGGACCGCATCTGCGACAACGCGCTCGCCGTCGCGCAGTACCTGCAACGGCACCCGAAGGTGCGCTGGGTAAACTACGCCGGCCTGCCCGATCACGCGAGCCACGCGCTCGCGCAGAAGTACATGGGTGGCCGCGCCTCGGGCATCCTTACGTTCGGCATCGACGGAGGGCTCGCCGGCGGCAGCCGCTTCCAGGACGCGCTCAAGCTGTTCGTCCGGCTCGTCAACATCGGCGATGCCAAATCGCTCGCCTGCCATCCCGCCAGCACTACGCACCGGCAGCTGAATGCGGCCGAACTGGAACGGGCGGGTGTCAGTGCGGACATGGTGCGGCTGTCGGTCGGCATCGAGCACATCGACGACCTGCTGGCGGATCTCGAGCAGGCGTTGGCAGCGGCTTAAGAACCCACGGCCCTCACCCCAACCCTCTCCCGCTCGCGCCGGAGAGGGAGCAACGGTGGAGACTGGGGTAACATCCGGCGATGGAAAAACCTTCGCTGGATTTCGCGCGCGTGCGCGAACTGAGCCCGCGCCGCAACACCACGCGCTCCGCGGCCATCCCTGAACTCGTCGACGAGCAGCTCAGGCACTTCTCGATCGACCCGCAGACCGAATTCGGCCGCCGGATGGCCGAGTTCGCCACCCACCTGTACGCCGGCAATGCTGCGGCGCATCAGCTGTGGGAAGTGACCCTGCGCGAACTCGCGGATCTCGAGCCGAGCGACCGCGTGGCGCGCTTCAACGCCAAGCGGTTCCTCTGTTTCCAGCTCGCCAAGATCCTCGACACGCTGCAGAACCCGCTGCGCAAGTCGTACCAGTCGCTGCTGCACGATTCGACGCAATCGGCGATCAAGGGCCCCTACCCCATCTTCGACAACGTCACGGCGATCTTCAGCGCCACGCCCGTCATCACGCGCACCGCGACGTACCTGTATGCGTGCACCGAGTGGGTCGAGGACGCCTTCAAGGGCCGCGAGCCACTGCACGAAATCTACTCGCGCCTGCTGAACCCGACGTCGATCAGCCTCGCCAACCACATCGTCGACCTCGAGGCCGGCCCGCTGGCGGGCGAGTATCTCGCATGGAACTTCAACTCCGGGATGGCCGCGATCGACGCGACGCTGTCGAACCTCGTCGGCTACAACGATGTCGTGCTGTCGAGCCGCAACGTGTACGGTGGCACCTACCAGCTGCTGCACGACTGGTATGCCAAGAAGAGCAACCTGGACGTCGCCGTCGAATGGTTCGACGGCTTCACGGTCGAGGACTTCAGCCGCGCATTGCAGGCAACGCTCGCAAAACACCGCGACCGCATGGAAAGGAGCCGTCGCATCTACGTCTTCCTCGAGTCGCCGTGCAATCCGCACGGCTATGTGCTCGACGTGCCGGCGATCTGCCGTGCCGCGCACGAATACGGGCTCACCGTGATCTGCGACGCGACCGTCGGCACGCCGATCCTGCAGCCCGTGCTGCAGCGCAAGGACCCCATGGAGCGTCCGGATTTCGTCATCCACTCCTACACCAAGGACCTGGCGGGTACCGGCACGACGACGGCAGGCGTCTGCATCGGACGCAACGAGCGGATGTTCATCCCCAAGGGCGACAGCGTGGCCACGACGACGCCAGACGGCAAGCCGTGCGTCTACCGCTGGGACGAAAGCCTGTTCTGGAACGTGTACTACATCAAGGGCGCGTTCCTCGACGCGGACAAGGCGTTCGAGGTGATCAACGGCATGCGCACGGTCGAAGTGCGCGTGCTGCTGAAGACCATCAACACACTGGTGCTGGCACGCGCGCTCGCCGCGCATCCCGCAATCAACGTCCGGTGCTCCGCGGTCGAGGGCAACGAAAACTACGCTTTGCGCGAGCGCCTGATGTTCCTGGGTTTGCCGGCGCCGTTGTTCACGATCGACCTCGACACCGAGATGGGCCGCGGAATTTCACGACACGCGTTCCAGCGTTTCTTCGACTGCCTCGAACCGGCGTTCGGCCTGCAAGTCACGCTTGGCCAGGTGAACACCGTGGTCGTTTGCCCGGCCCTGACCAGTCACTCGGAATTGTCCGCAGACGCGTTGCGCGAAGCGGGTATCTCGCTCACGACCATCCGCATCGCAGTGGGCGACGAGGATCCACGCGGACTGCTGGCGCACCTGATGCAGGCCGCAGAACTTGCGCTGGAACCGGAATGTCCGGGATTCACGCGCCACTTCGGTCAGCCGCACGAGATCGACGCACTCTACGAGTCGACCTACGTGGACGTGCATCGCCGCTATGCGGCGAGCCGGCCCCGCATGCAGCAGATGTTGTCGAAGTGAGGCGCGCGGACCCATCCGGCCGGTTGCGACTCAGGCGGAGGCGACGTGACCGATGTCGGGCCGCACTGTCCACAGCACCCATTTGCCGAGCACCGTGAACGTCGAGACGATGGCGAACGCAAGCAGCGTGCCACCGACGTAGACGCCCGACGAATACTGGGTGCCGCCCGCGGCGAGCAACACGAGCACCGGCGTCAGCAGGAAATCCTGCAGGTCCGGGCGTTCCCGCCCGAGCGTCAACATGGCGAGCAGCAGCGTGACCGCGCCTGCGGCACGCAACGCAGGCTCCACCAGGCTTTCGAACATCGCCAGCGTCAGCAGCGTGCCTGCCAGTGCCAATGCCAGGCGCGCAACGGCCTTGCCCGGCGTGCTGCGCAGCCAGGGCTCGCCGAGCGCGGCCACGGTGAGCGGCAGCCACCAGGCCTGCTCGAGCCCGGCCATGCGCGCAGTGAGCCAGGCAACCAGAACCAGCACGGCCAGCAGCACGGAATAGCTCAGCGCCGTCGTCGAATGCACCGCCAGCGGCCGATGGACGACGAGCATTCGCCCCGCGGTGCAGACCAGCAGGAGCCCGTACATGCAGCCACCGAACATCGACAGGCTGCGATAGGCCACGATGTCCGCCGTCGCCGGTTCGAAGGAGCCGATCAGCGCGGCGGCGAGCATGGCCAGCAGGCCGCGGTGATACCCGAGCGAGCTTGCCGCACCCGTGGCAGCGGCCGAGGCGACGATGAGCGCCGCCACGCCGTCGGTAATATTGGCGGTGATCGCTGCCGCCGCGTACAGGCCAGCGATCAGGAAACTGAAAGGCGCGAGGGGTCGCGCGAGCACGCCGAGATGAAACGCGAGGGCCGCGCCCAGGGCCACGTTGCGGGCGGCATCCGGGAAACCGGACAGGTACATGCCTGCGGCAGGTGCCAGCAACAGCACGATGAGTCCTGTCCGCAAAAACATTGCCCACCGCCCCCATGCCGTTGGCTTGATTTCGCACCAGTCCTGTGCAATAGCCTTGCCATATGTTCGAATTCGTTAAAAAACAGATGCTTACAACTCAGGTTGTTGCGCGGGCGCCATCATATGTAAAAAAGGCCGACGTCGATTTGCGATCTGGGCTATGGCCGAGGCACAGCACCTGCGGGACACTGCGCCTCCCTTGCGCCCCGGACCCACCATGCCTGCAGCCCGCTTCGCACGCCGCCTCCTGATCCTGATGGCGCTCGCCGCGCTGACCACATTGGCGGCATGCGGCGGAGGCGGCGGCGGCTCCGGCGTCGGCACGGGTGGCGGGACAGGCGATCCCTGCGGTGAAACCGCGCGCAAGCAGTGGGTCCTGAACGTCACTCGCGAGTGGTACCTGTTCCCCGAACTGTTGCCGGTTGCAGTGGACCTGGCGTCGTACCCAACCGCCGAAGACCTGCTCGACGCCTTGACCGCGACGGCTCGCGGCCAGGGCAAGGATCGTTTCTTCAGCTACGTGACGACCAAGTCCGCCGAGGACTCGTTACTCGGCGAAGGGCAGTTCGTGGGGTTCGGCTTCCAGTCACGCACGGACGCCGGTAACCGACCGTTCATCCTCGATGTGTTCGAGGGCAGCCCCGCAGCCGACGCCGGGCTGCAACGTGGCGACGAGGCCATCGCCGTCGACCAGGGCAGCGGCTTCATCCCGCTCACGCAGTCCCTCGCCGATGGCACGACCACGTTCACGGACCTGCTCGGACCTGCCGATGCCGGGCTGCAGCGCGGACTGCGCGTGCTGCGCAATGGCCAGACGATCGACCTGCAGCTGACCAAGCGCACGGTGACAATCGACCCGGTCTCGGATGCGTTCGGTACGCGCATCCTGCCCGTGGCCGGCACGACCGGCGTGGGTTACCTGAACCTGCGCAGCTACATCAGCACGGCGGATCCACAGTTGCGCACGGCCTTCCAGTCGTTCCGGACGCAGGACGTGCGCGATTTCATCATCGACCTGCGTTACAACGGCGGCGGACTCGTCAGCACGGCCGAACTGATCGACAACCTGCTCGCCGGCGATCTCAGTGCGGCCGACACGCAGTACTCAGTGGTCTACAGCGCGAACAAATCCGGGCAGAACTCGACCGTTCGCTTCCAGCCACAGGCACAGTCGGTCCGCCCCGTGCGTATCGCGTTCCTGACCACCGATGCGACGGCATCGGCCAGCGAGATCAACATCAACGCCATGCGCGCATGGGCCGAAGTGGCCATCGTCGGCAGCGACACGTACGGCAAGCCCGTGGGCCAGCTCGCTTTCGATCTCGCCAATGCCTGCCCGGATCGGCTGCGACTCGTCACGTTCAAGACGGTCAATGCCAGCGGCGCCACCGACTACTACGACGGACTTGCGTCGAGCATGGGCTTCGCCTGCGCTGCAGGCGACACCCTCGGCGCCCAGATGGGCGATCCCTCGGATGGCCTGACGCAGGCCGCGCTGCAGTGGATCAACACCGGTGCCTGCGCGAGCGTGATCACTGCTTTCACGGACGGCCAGGCAAAGGCAAAGCCGTCGAGCCGGTACCCGCTGCCGAAGTCACCGAATGCCGCCCAACGCTGGATTCCCGGCATCGATTGAGCGGGAGTCACCGGCCGAGCGTGAGCAAGGCCAGGCACTCGACGTGATGCGTCCCGGGGAAGAAGTCGAACGGCACAATTGAACGCACCTCGTACCCTGTCGCCTCGAACGCGGCGAGGTCTCGCGCCAGCGTCCCCGCACTGCACGAAAGGTAGGCCAGGCGGTCGGGGCGCAACTCGTGCGCCAGCGCCTCGAGCAACGGCGGCTCGAGACCCGACCGCGGCGGGTTGACGTAGCCCGCATGGCGGGATGCATTGCCGTGGTGCCACCATTCACGGACCTGCGGCAGGCGCTGCTCGCACGTCCCGCGCAACACGACGGCACCCGGCGCATTGAGCCGTGCGCAGTCGACCGCGCCGCCGGCGAGTTCGATGCCGAGCACGGCCGCCCCCGCCTGCTGCCATTCTCGCAACGTCGCGCCAATCCCGCTGTACAGGTCGAGCACCGCCACACCCGGCGCGGGTTCGAGATGAAAGCGGGCCAGCGCGACCGACTCAACGTGCAGGTCGGGCAGCAGTTGCTGGAAGGCAGCAGGTCCGTGCACGAGCCCTGTCGCGTCGAACGAACGTGGCACGCCCCAGGACAGCGACCAGCCCGAGCGCGCGAACAACTTGCGGCCGGCCGCCGCATGGCAATGCACCCACAGACCTTCGATGCCCGTCGCAGGCAATCCCGCACGCAAGTCATCGAGGTCCGCGGGCGCATAGGTTCTTGCCTTGACGATCAGCGTGGCCTGCCCGCCCGCGACATGCAGGTACGCCAGCGGAAAACTCGCGCACGGCGGCAACGTGGTCCGCAGCAGCGCGACCAGCCTGTTGACGCGAACCGAATGCACGGGACAGTCGTGGATCGGAATCAGTTCGTCACGACGCATCATCCCGAACCGCCAGCCCGCCGCTGCGTCGAAGCGTGCGTTCAGGGTGACTCGATCGCGATAGCCGAAGCGCTGGTCGTCACGCGGCGAGCGCACGGGTTGCAGCTGCGGGCGCCAGCGCTCGAGGGCGCGCCGCAGGTACTCCTCCTTTTGTGCGGCGCTCGCGGCCATGGTCAGCAACCGATGACGGCAACCGCGGCATTCGGGCTGGCAGCCTGCCGGTAGTGTTTGTTGTACGCTCACGCGCCTATGGTGCGACGATTCGCCCAGCACCGACAGGGGACCCTTGGCCCGATGACCCGCATTCCCGACTTCGACGACGTTCGCGCCGCCGCACGCCGGCTCCAGGGGCATTCCCGTCGCACTCCATTGCTGGCCGGCACGCCGCTCGACCAGCTTACCGGTGGACGCATCCTGCTCAAGCTCGAGACGCTGCAGCACACCGGGTCGTTCAAGTTTCGCGGCGCCTGGAACCGGCTCGTGCAATTGAACGCAACAGAGCGTGCGGCCGGCGTCGTCGCTTTTTCATCGGGCAACCACGCACAGGGCGTGGCCAAGGCTGCGCGGCGACTCGGCATCCGCGCAACGATCGTGATGCCGTCCGACGCACCGCGGATCAAGCTGCAGAACACGCGCAACCTGGGTGCTGAAATCGTCGAGTACGACCGGATCCACGAAAGCCGCGAGCAGATCGCAGCGAAGCTTGCCACTGAACGCGGCGCGACTCTGGTGCCGTCTTACGACGACCCGGACATCATCGCCGGCCAGGGCACGACGGGACTCGAGATCGCCGAACAGGCTGCGGAGATCGGCCTGACACTCGACGACGTGGTCGTCTGCTGCAGTGGCGGCGGCCTCACGGCCGGCATTGTCATCGCCATGGCGCACCTGGCACCGCAGGCGGGAGTATGGACAGCCGAGCCCGAGGCGCACGACGATCACCGTCGTTCGCTGGCAGCGGGCCGGCGTCAGCGCAATGAGCCAGGCGTACCCCATTCGTTCTGCGACGCATTGCTCGCCCCGATCCCCGGTGAACTCACCTTCGCCATCAACCAACCGCTGCTGCGCGGCGGACTCGCCGTGTCCGACGACGAGGTGCGGCAGGCCATCGTCTTCGCCGCGCGCACGTTGAAGCTCGTCGTCGAGCCGGGCGGTGCCGTGGCGCTTGCAGCCGTGCTGGCTGGCAAGCTCGCGGTCCAAGGACGCACCGTGGCGGTGACACTGTCGGGGGGCAACATCGAAGATGCGCTGCTCGCCGAACTGCTGGCGTCGCACTGAAAGCGCTCGCGATCGCACTCCTCCACCACCCACCAGAACTCCAACCGAGGCCCTCCGAATGCTCCAGACCTGGCTGCACGCCCTGCCCTTCCTGCTCGGCGCTGGTTTCCTGACCTGGCTGGTCAGCGTTCAGCTGCGCAATGTCACGATCGTGGACACGCTGTGGTCGTTGATGTTCGTGCTCGCAGCCTTCAGCTACGCGTCGAACACGTTGCCGCTCGGGCCGCGCGCGCAACTGGTGCTGGTGCTGGTCACCGTGTGGGGACTGCGGCTCGCGATATACCTGGGACGACGCAACTTCGGCCATGAGGAGGACCGGCGCTACCAGAAGATCCGGCGCCGGAACGAGCCGGGCTTCGCCTGGAAAAGCCTGTACCTCGTGTTCGGCCTGCAGGCCGTGCTCGCCTGGGTGATCTCGGTGCCGCTGCTCGGCGCGATCGCCGGCGACGCGGGTCCCCTGGGCTGGCTCGACTATGCGGGCGCGGCGCTCTGCCTGGTCGGCCTGTACTTCGAGGCCGTCGGCGACTGGCAACTCACGCGCTTCAAGGCCGATCCGGCCAATGCCGGGCAGGTGATGGACCAGGGCTTGTGGGGACTCACGCGTCACCCCAACTACTTCGGTGATTTCTGTGTCTGGTGGGGCTTCGGGCTCATTGCGCTGGCGGCCGGCGCGTGGTGGTCGCTGGTCGGCCCCGCCCTCATGAGCGTGTTGCTGCTGCGTGTCTCGGGCGTGACGCTGCTCGAGCGAGACATCGGCAAGCGGCGGCCGGGCTACGCTGAGTACATCCGGCGCACGAATGCCTTTTTTCCGGGACCCCGCCGTCCCTGAGGGACGACCCGAGCGGTAATTCCGCTTGTCGCAGGGACCTCGCGCTGCCTAGAGTTGCCCGATGGTCTCGGGCTTCCTGCTCTCCGCGCTCGCCATCGGCTACCTGCTGGTGCTGTTCGGCGTTGCATTCTATGGCGAGCGTCGTTCGGTGTACCCGGGTCACGCGCGGCTGCGCCCGTGGATCTACAGCCTGGCCCTCGGCGTGTACTGCACGACGTGGACATTTTTCGGCGCCGTAGGTACGGCCGTGCGCGACGGCTGGACGTACGTTCCGATCTACCTCGGGCCGGCGCTGATGCTGCTGTTCGGCATGCCATTACTTCAACGGCTGGTCGCGATCGTCCGCGCCCACAACATCACCTCGATCGCCGACCTGATCTCGTCCCGCTTCGGCAAGAGTCCGACGCTAGCGGCACTGGTCGCAGTGATTGCGCTGACCGCCGGGGTGCCGTACCTGGCGCTGCAGTACAAAGCCGTCGGCACCAGCATCGACGTGCTGACCGGGTCCCTCGGCGCGAATTCCGCGTGGTATGCGGACACCGACTTGTGGGTGGCCCTGATGATGGCGGCATTCGCCATGCTATTCGGCACGCGCCGGCTCGACGCCACTGAGCACCACGAGGGCGTGATGCTCGCCATCGCGTTCGAGTCGATCGTGAAGCTGGTCGCGTTCGGGGCCGTCGGCGTCTTCGCGATGCTGCAACTCGAGGCCGCGCCGGCGCTGTCCGCCACGCAACTGGGTACGCTCGAGCGCGTGTTCCCCGCCGATTTCCTGACGACGACCGCGCTCGCGGCTGCCGCAATCTTCTGCCTGCCGCGACAGTTCCTCGTCGGCATCGTCGAATGCGCCGATCCGCGGGACCTGCGCACCGCACGCATCGTGTTCACCACCTACCTCGCTGTGTTTACGTTGCTGGTCGTGCCGGTGGTGCTGGCCGGGCTCGGCGCCGGGCTTGCACCGGCCGGCAATCCCGATTTCCTCGTGCTTACGCTGCCGATGACGAGCAACGTGCCGTCGCTCGCAGTCATTGCCTTCCTCGGCGGGCTGTCGGCCGCGACTGCCATGGTGATCGTGTCCAGCATTGCGCTGGCCACGATGATCACCAACGACCTCGTGATGCCGGTGCTCTGGCGCAGCCGCTGGCTCAAGCCGACGGAAGGCAGCGACATCGGCCGCGGCGTGCTGTGGCTCCGTCGCGTCTCGATCCTGCTGCTGGCACTGCTCGCCTACGCTTATCACCGCAACACGGTAGTGCCGGCGAGCCTCGCGTCGATCGGCCTGCTGGCGTTCGCCGCCGTAGCCCAGTTCGCGCCGCCGATACTGGCGGGGCTGTACTGGAGGCGCGCCACTCGCAGCGCCGTCTTCTGGGGCCTGGCGACGGGATTCGTGCTCTGGACCTATACCTTGCTGCTGCCAAACTTCAGTCCTGGCGGCATGCCGGGCGCGGCCAGCCTCGGCGCCAGCGGCAACTTACGGTTTCTCTACGAGTGGTCGCTGCTCGCCCACATGAGCCCGGTGACGAGCGGCGCGCTGCTCGCGCTGGCCGGCAACGTGGCGGTGCTGGTGGGGCTGTCGCTGCTCGGGCGCACGTCGTTGCGTGACCGCATGGCCGCCACCCAGTTCGTGCGTCCGGCCCTGCCCGCGTCGGCCGCACCGGTCGTGACGAGCGCCAGGGTCGGCGACGTCCTCGCCATTGCCGAACGCATTGTCGGTAATGCTGCAGCCGACGCCTCGCTGCGCGAGCACTACCTGCAGACGATGCGGCCGCTGCCCCGCCAGACCGACCCCGCCGATCGCGGGCTCATGCAACACATGGAACGAGTGCTTGCCGGCGCGATCGGTGCATCGTCTGCCCGCCTGATGTTTACCCACGCGTTGCGTGGACGCGGTCTCGCCGCCGAGGAGGTCGCGGAACTGCTCGATGAGACCTCGCAGGAACTGCGCTTCAGCCGCCAGCTGCTGCAGGCGACGATGGAAAACGTGGCGCAGGGCATCTCGGTGGCCGACAGCGAGGCCCGCCTCGTCGCCTGGAACGGCCGGTACCAGGAGATGTTCGAGTACCCGCCTGACATGATCCGCATCGGCCGCCCGGTCGCGGACCTGATCCGGTGGAACGCGATGCGTGGCGAATTCGGCGACGGCGATCCAGAGGAGCAGATCCGCAAGCGCATCGATCACCTGCGGGCGGGCACGCGCTACGTGATCCAGCGCCAGCGCCGCAACGGACGCGTGTACGAGATGCGCGGCCAGCCGATGCCGGACGGCGGGTACGTCACGACCTACACCGACATTACGGACTTCAAGCACAACGAACAGCAGCTGCTCGAAGCCAAGCAGAACCTCGAGCAGCGCGTGTCCGAACGCACCCACGCATTGTCGATTGCGCTGCAGGCCGAAGCCGCCGCCAAGCTGGCCGCCGAGCAGGCGAATGCGACCAAGACGCGGTTCGTCGCCGCGGCGAGCCACGACCTGTTGCAACCGTTGAACGCAGCGCGCCTGTTCGCGTCAGCGCTCAGCGATGCACCCGTCGATGAAAAGTCCGTCCGCGAGATTGCGGGACGCATCGAAGGCTCGCTGCGCGCCGCCGAGGAAGTGCTCGACGACATGCTCGACATCGCACGGCTCGAAAGCGGTTCCATGCGCACCGAGATCACCGTGTTCGCCCTCGATGACGTCTTCAGCGATCTCGAACGCCAGTTCACCCCGGCGGCAGCCCGTCGCAACCTGCGGCTGCACATCCGCCGCACTGCGCTGTACGTGCGCAGCGATCGCGTGCTGCTGCGACGCCTGCTGCAGAACCTGGTTTCGAACGCCCTGCGCTACACGCAGCGCGGTGGCGTCGTGGTGGGCTGCCGCCGGCACGGGGCGCGCAGCGAGGTCCAGGTCTGGGACACGGGTCCCGGCATCGCCGAGCAGCACCGCAAGGTGATCTTCGACGAGTTCCGCGGCCTGGACCATCCTTCTCCCTGGGGCGAGAAGGGTCTCGGGCTCGGGCTCTCGATCTGCGATCGCATCGCCCGCGTGCTGCAACTCGACCTGAGCCTGCGTTCCGAGGTCGGGCGGGGTTCGATGTTCAGCGTGCAGCTCGAAGTGGCCGCACGGCCTTTGGCAACTCCCGAGATCGCGCCCGGCCCCGCATCACCCGCGAGTCTCGTGGGCGGCACCGTGCTCTGCATCGACAACGAGGCAGCGATCCTCGACGGCATGCAGACGCTGCTCGAACGCTGGGGCTTGCGCGTGCTGCGGGCGAGCACGGCCGAGGAAGCCCGCAACGTATTCATCCAGCATTCGCCCGATGTGGTCCTCGCGGACTATCGACTGGGCGATGATGCTTGCGACGGACTGGACCTGCTGCAGTCGCTGCGCGTCGGCGGTGTATCGCACGCGCCAGCTGCGCTGGTGACTGCAGACCACGGTGCCGAAGTCGCGGAGCGGGCGCGCGTGCTCGGCTACAAGGTGCTGCGCAAGCCGGTGAAGCCCGCGGCACTGCGCGGCCTGCTGGGTGCGCTGCTCGCGACGGCGAACCGCAGCTAGTCGAACTCCTCGGGCGGCGGCTTGACGCTCGCGCGATCGATGGCGAGCCGGCCAGCTGCGAGCACCGCCTGTGTCCGGGTCGTTACGCCGAGTTTGCGCAGGATCGCGGTGACGTGCGCCTTCACCGTCGCTTCCGACACGTCGAGGTCGTACGCGATCTGCTTGTTCAGCAAGCCCACGCACAGCATGCCGAGCACGCGGAACTGCTGCGGCGTCAGGTCGGCGACGCGGTGCGCAATCTCGATTTCTTCGGCGGACGTGGCGGGAGCGCGTGGCGGCTGGTAACCCGGCGGCGTGTAGATTTCGCCGGCCAGGACCGCCTCGATCGCCTTGCCGATCTGGCCGGCTTCCGTCGACTTCGGGATGAACCCCTGCGCGCCGAAGCGCAGCGACGCTGCGATCGTCTGCGGGTCGTCGTCCGCAGAGACGATGACGACCGGCAGCTCTGGCCGGCTCCCGCGCACGTGCGCGAGCGCGTTGAAACCGTGCGCACCGGGCATGTTGAGATCGAGCAGCAGCAGGTCCGCTCCAGGATTCGCTTCGGCGGCGGCGAGCATCGCGGCGACCGAGTCCGCCTCGACGAAACCGACGCCTCGGTCGAGACGGCCGACCGCGGCCTTCATCGCTTCGCGGAACAGTGGATGGTCGTCGGCGACAATGATCTGGCGGGACATTGGCTGCCAGATTACACGCGAGACCTGGTCTGTCCAACGGTTCTCCACTGCGACCAAAGGCGAATACCCATGCGTGATGCCCGGGGCCACGATCGCCGCATCGCACGACTCATCCGGGGGAATCCGTCCATGCCGCACGCCCAGCACCTGCGCCATCCATCCAACGCACTGCGCCGCTCGATCGCGGTCGCGCTCGGTGTCGCGCTCATCAGCGCATCCACGCTGGCCGGCGCCGGGACTGCGAAGGAGAAGGAACTCGAAGCTCGCGTCGCGGAACTCGAGAAGCTCGTCCAGCAGCTCGTGGCAGAGAAGAAAGTGGCGCCCGCCGCCATTGCGGCACCTGCCGCCGCGGGCACGGTCGCTGCCGCACCGGTTGCGGCGCCCGCGAAAGCCATCCAGCCGGGCACGATCCTGCCGAATGCCGCACCCGGCACCAGCTTCGTGCTGACGGGCTATGCCAAGGTCGACGGCATGTGGACGGACACGTCTGACGGCGAACTGCCGGAGAATAACTCTGCGCGCGACTTCTACGTGCCCGGAGGCACGCCGATCGGTGGCGTGAGCGAAGGCACGGACTTCGACGCGCACGCCAAGCAGACGCGCATCAACTTCGGCACCGACACGATTCTCGAAGGCGGCGACAAGCTCTCGACCCGCTTCGAAGTCGACTTCTTCGGCTCGATCACCGGCGACCAGCGCATCACCAACACTTACGCGCCGGTCCTGCGGCACGCCTACATACAGTGGCGCGAGTGGCTCGTCGGCCAGACCTGGACGAACTTCCAGGACGTCGCCGTGCTGCCGGATGCTGTCGACTTCATCGGCCCGACCGATGGGACCGTGTTCGTAAGGCAGCCACAGGTGCGTTACACGAAGGGCGGTTTGTCGCTGTCCGTGGAAAACCCCGAGACGACCATCACGCCGTTCGGCGGCGGCACTGGCGGCAATGCCCGCATCACCTCCGACGACAACTCGCTGCCCGACCTCACCGCCCGCTACACCTGGAAGGGCGACTGGGGTCATTTCTCGATGGCCGGCCTCGCCCGCGAACTCAAGTACGAAACGACCGGCGCCGGCGCGATCGACGCCAACACTTGGTCGATGACCGGCAGCCTGTCCGGCAAGTTCATGATCGGCAAGGACGACATCCGCTGGATGCTGCTCGGCGGCAATCTCGGGCGCTACGTCGGCCTGAACTTCAGCAACGACGTGGTGCTCGACGGGGGTGGCGACCTCGAGACCATCGACGGTTACGCCGGCTTCATCGCGTATCGCCACGTCTGGTCGCCCAAGTTGCGCAGCAACCTGTACTACGCGCTGGGCGACTACGACAACGAGGCCGGCTTGACGGGGGGCGGCGTCAACAAGTCGAGCGAGAGCTGGACGGTCAACACCTGGTATACGCCGCTGCCGAAGCTCGACATCGGCGCGGAGTTCCGCCACGCCGTGCGCGAGCTCGAGAATGGCGACGACGGCTCCCTCGACCGGTTGCAGTTCACGACCAAGTATTCGTTCTAGGGTGACGTCCCCCACTGGGTACCTCGCTCTGCCGAGCGAGGCTTGGGGGCGGAACTCCGACTTCCGGGCACATCACTCGTCACCTGTCGGCGGAGGCGAGGTGGCGCTCGAACCAGTCCAGGGCCTCCTTCTCGACCTGGAACCGCGGCAGGTTGCCGTGGCCGGCCTCGAACAGCACGTGCTTTTTTCTGGTCCGCGGGCGAGCCCAGCAGCTCGAGCAGCCGCTGCTGCGCGGCAAGCGGGTATTCGATGTCCCAGCGGCCATTCAGCATCAGCACCGGCTGGGTCACGCGCGGCATGTAGTTGTACGCCTGTTCGCTGGCGGGCAAGGCACTGCGCAGACCCGTCCCGCCGCTATAGAGCACGGCCGCACCGATGCGCCTCTCGACGGCGAGGAGCGGCAGCATCGGGCCCGCGCCAAAACTGCTGCCGAACCAGCCGAGCTTGCCGGCATCGATGTCGTCGCGCGTGCTCAGGTAATCGATCGTCCGCCCCAGTTCCTCGCGCCAATGCCGCTGTTGCAGCCGGAAGCGCTCGGCGTAGTTCATCGACTGCCCGCGCTCGGCCGACCACTGGCGCTCGTAGGCGCCGTCGAAAGCCACCACCGCCAGCGCCCAACCCGACTTCACCAGGAAGTCGAGTGGAGCGGCGCCAGCCGACGGATCAAAATCCGCGGTCGCGACCGGCGCGAAGAACTCACCCGCGTGCGGCATGTAGAAAATGACGCCAGGCGGCGAACGGCGGTCAGCCGGCAGGAACAGCTGCACCGCAAACGACATGTTGTCGTAGCCGGTCGGGAGCGTGACCCGTTCGACCGTCCACGCGGGATTCGACGAAGCGGCTGTCTCGACACGCGGCGTGAACGGTGTCTGCTGGTAGTCGAGTTGTTGCGCGAGAACCGAGTACGCGGCATCACCGACCGGCTTCATGGCCGCATAGTCAACAGACTGCGCAACGACCGGCCGACGCAGGTTTTCGTGCGCAGGTCCGGTCTGGACCGGTCGCATGCAGCGGAATCCGGTGGCGGCCGATCGGTCGGCCGGCAGTGCCTCTTCCGGCCCCAAGTACAGGTACCGCGGCTCGGCAAAGGCGCCGCCCGCGACCCAGCGGCCCAGGGAACCCTGGGTCCACAGCCATTCCCGCGCGTTGCCAGCCATGTCGTAGGTGCCGTGAGGTCCGACGCCGCCGAATCGGCCGACGGGCGCGAGTTCCCGGCCGGCGAAATTGCTGGCGTGCACGATCGCCGACGAGACCGATTCATAGAACTCGACGATCGATCCGGCGGCGCGGTACCAGTGAAAGGCCGTCGGCAGCTCATTGCCGCGGAATCGACAGTACGCCGCCGCCTCGTACCAGCTGACACCGGTCACGGGGTGGTCGGCCGCGTCGTCCGGAAATGTGCCCGCGCGCCAGGTCGAGGGACCTTGCCGGCCAGTCGGGTCGACGAACGCGGCGACAGTGGTCCGCCATTCGCCACCGCCGTCGAACGGCAGATCCCGCCAATGGCCGGCCTCGGTGTATCCGCCAGCATCGACGAATTCCCTGAAATCCCGATTGCGGACCTCGAAGCGATCGATGAAGAACGCGGGCACTGCGACGGGACCGTTGTCGCCGACCGCAGGGATCAGCGCTGGAAGCGCCGGCACGAGCACCATGCCGTCCGGCGACGTCACCGCAGCGGCGAGCGGAATCGTGAGGTCGACGCCCTGCACGAGCTGCCGGATGTCGGCGTCGGGAGCGTTACCGAGCTGCAGCCCGGGATTGCGCAGCGCCAGCAGCGCGGTGTCGTAGCCATCCTTTTCGATGCGCCAGAGCCCGACACCGATCGGCACGGCGACGTGCCGGAGCGGCGTCTCGCCGATGAACCGCCAGTCCTCCTCCCCACTGGCGTAGGGCCGGTAGAACACCTTGGCCCCGTCCGGTGCGGTGTCGAGCACAACTCTTGCCGAGAACGCAGGCTCAAGCTCGCGCAGAACCGGGTCGCGCGGCAGGAAGCGTTCGATCTCGCGGGCGAGATCGAAAGCGGCCGCGTACTCGTCAGCGGCAATCAGCGCCTGCAGTCGCGGCAGCGCGTCCTCGCGCGCCCAGCGCTCCTGGTCGCGCTGCTGCAAGGTCCAGGCGAGCAGCGCCGCCATTCCGATGAGCGCGGCTAGGCCGCCAACCCACAGGTGGCGGATCTTCAGCAGGCCCGACAGGGATTGCCCTCGTCCGTCGGCGAACGACCGCAGCGCCGCGGCGAGGCTCGCGACGTCCGGATAGCGTTCGCCCGGATCCGGCTGCAGCGCCTTCTTTACGACGTCGTCCAACACGCCATGCAAGCGTGTGGTGTCGCCGGTCGCCGGCCGTGTCGGCTGGGCCGGACGCGCGCCGGTCAGTAATTCGTGCAGCACGACGCCGAGCGAATAGATGTCGCTGCGCGAGTCGATGGACTCGCCGTGCAGCAATTCCGGGCTCGCGTACTCCGGCGTCACGGCGACGCCGTAGGCGCGCGTCAACAGCGCGGAGTCGGTTTCCGGCTGCAGCAGCCGGGCCACGCCGAAATCCAGCAGCCGCACCTCCCCTTGCGCGGTCACCAGGATGTTCGAAGGCTTGAGGTCGCGGTGGATCACGTTTCGCCCGTGGGCGTAGGCGACCGCATCCAACACCTGCAGGAACAACCGGATGCGCGTCGTTCGGTCGAGCCCGCGCGCATCGCACCACGCCACCAGCGGCTCGCCCTGTACGTATTCCATCGCTATATAGGGAACGCCGCTGGCATCCACGCCGGCGTCGTATAGGCGGGCGATCCCCGGATACTCCAGCGTGGCGAGGATGCTGCGTTCGAGCGCGAAGCGCGCCGTCATCTCCACGGGCCGGCTTTGCAGACGCGGGATCTTCAACGCCACCTGGCGCTCGAACGCACCGTCGGTGCGGCAGGCGAGCCAGACGTCCGCCATGCCGCCGGACCCCAGCAGGCGCTGCAGTTCGTAGGCACCGAGCCGCTCGCCGGGATGGCGACCGGCCGCCGTATCCTCGCCGGTGTCGCTTGCCTCGATGCGCGGCGGACGGTCCAGCGGCCCGCCTGCTTCTGCTTCCTCGTCGAGCAACCCATCGCGCAGCGTCCGCACCAGCGACTCGTCCCCGCTCGACAGGCTGTCGAGCCAGGTCCGCCGCTGCTCCAACGACAGCGGCAGTGCCTCGTCCAGCAACTCCCCGAGGCGCGCCATCTCAGGTCTAGTCAGGCTCATGCGGCGCGGGTCCTACTCCATTGCCGCCCGCAGCATCAGCCTGGCCTTCAGCCACAGCCGCAGCACGGTGCGTTCGGTGACGTCCAGCGTCTCGGCGATCTCCTGCTCGCTGTAACCACCGAAGTAGCGCATCTGCACCACCTGGGCGAGGCGCGCATCGACCTGTGCCAGCGACTCGAGCGCATCGTGCACTCGCAGGATGTCGTCCTCACCCGCCGGCAACTGCTCCGCCACGTCCGTCGACAGAGTCAGCGGCCGCCGTCCGGCACCGCGCTTCTCGGCGGCACGTTCGCGGGCGCTGGAAACGATCACCGAGCGCATCACCTGGGACGCAAACGCGAAAAACGCACGCCGATCCTCGGCCTTCAGCTCGCCCGCCCGCACGTAGCGGAGGTACGACTCGTGCACCAGCCCGCGCGTGTCCAGGAGGGTGTTCCGCCCGCCGTCACGCAGCCGCGCCCGGGCCAGCCGCTCCAGGAACGGGTAGGTCGCGGCAAACAGCGCCTCGCGGGCGCTCGCGTCGCCTGCCTGGACCTGCTGCAGCAGCCGGGTGATCTCGGTCATCGGCTCCTCTGGAGAGGCTCAGTACGCGAGCACGCGAATCCTGCCCTGGTCAAATGTCGGGTTTCGACCTCGGATTGCGTCTAGTCAGGTAACAGAAACGGACTCGAGCCCGACTTGTTGGTGGCGAACAGAACAGGAGCGATACGTCCATGATCAGCAAAATACTCCAACCTGCAGCCGTGCTCACCGCTTTCGCGCTCGTGAGCTCCAGTGCCCTCTACGCGGATTCCTTCGAACGGGAGAGCGATGGGAAACACGCGTCCTCCCGACCATCCGTGACGACGTACGCCACCGGCCTGACCAATCCGCGCGGCCTCGCGTTCGGTCCGGACGGCAACCTGTACGTAGCCGAGGCCGGCACCGGCGGTGCGACAGACGCCAGCCGACATCGAACCCGATTGTCCGGTCAACGTCAACATCTACAGCCCTTTCACGGCCGGCTACAGCGGTCGCGTGACCCGCGTGCTGCCAAACGGCACGAAGGAGACGGTGGTCGACAATCTTCCGAGCATGATCCGACGTCACTGGAGGCGGCTTCGGGCCGACCGACGTGGCGTTCGTAGGCCGCACACTCTATGTGCTGATCGAGATGGGCGGTTGCTCGCATGCCCTGCCCGATGATCTGCCAGCGATCCTGCGGGTCAACCGGGACGGGTCGACGACCAAGGTCGCCAACCTCAACGCCTGGCATGCGGCAAACCCGCCGCACTTCATCAAGGACACCGATCCGGCGACCACCGACCAGGAACCGGGCGGCGTGTTCCATTCGATGATCGCAGTCGGCAAGTACCTCTACGTGGTCGAGACCAACCGCGGCTTCCTGCTGCGTGTCGACCCGTCGAACGGATCGATCGAGACGCTTTATGACATGTCGTTCGACAACCAGGAACACAACCCGATCGTGATGACCCGCCGCGGCAACGACTTCTTTGTCGGCACATTCGGTGAGGACGGGGGGAAGGCCGAACTCGCCGTGTTCGACAAGTACTTCTCAGGCTATTCGTTGCCGTTCCAGTCGCTCAATCCGCTCGTCGGCCTGGCGTGGCGCGGCCATCGGCTGTACGGCGTCGAGATTTTCCCCTACGACAACCAGTGGACGACCGATAGCGCCAATCTCGTCAGATTCGATCCCAGGACCGGCGAGCGCAAGGTGGTGCTGTCCGGATTCGCCAGCCTCCCGAACGGGCTCGTGGCCGGTCCCGACGGCGCGCTGTACACGTCGAACTGGGGGATTTCGTACACGGGCGGCGGTGACGGGAGCGTGCTGCGTATCGTGCCGTGAACGAGATTGATCGACGGCGTGAGCATCAGCCCGCTTTCGCCGTCCGCCCTGCTCGGTATCAATAGATCTGCGGAATCCAGCCCTGGCTCGACTTTTTCGGGCGTTTGTAGCCGGTGTCAGGCTGGCGAGGGGGGAGGTCGAGTTCGACCGGACTCAGGTCCCTGTAGGGGACCTGGCCGAGCAAGTGGGCGATGCAGTTCAGGCGCGCGCGCTTCTTGTTGTCGGCGTCGACGATGTACCACGGGGTCGCCTTGCGGTCCGTGTGCTCGAGCATCAGGTCCTTGGCGCGTGAGTACTCGACCCAGTACTTGCGAGCCTCAATGTCCATCGCGCTCAGCTTCCAGCGCTTGATGGGGTTCTGCATGCGCTCGGTGAAGCGGACCTCCTGTTCCTCGTCGTTGACGGAGAACCAGTACTTGACGAGACAGATGCCGGAGCGGACCAGCATCTCCTCGAACAGCGGGCAGGCGCGCAGGAACTCCTGGTACTCCTCGTCGCTGCAGAAGCCCATGACGCGCTCGACGCCGGCGCGGTTGTACCAGCTGCGGTCGAAGAGCACGATCTCGCCAGCCGCCGGCAGATGCTCGACATAGCGCTGGAAGTACCACTGCGTGCGTTCGCGCTCGGTGGGCGTAGCGAGCGCCACCACGCGACAGACGCGCGGGTTCAATGACTCGGTGATGCGCTTGATGACGCCGCCCTTGCCGGCCGCGTCACGGCCCTCAAACAGGACGCAGACTTTGAGGCCCTGCAGACGCACCCACTCCTGCATCTTGAGGAGCTCGAACTGCAGGCGCACGAGTTCGTCCACGTACCGATAATTGTGCGGCGCCCGCGTCGGGGGTCTGCCCGGCCCGACGACCCGCCAGCGGCCCTCGGCTGCAACGAGTTCCTCGGCGTCCCGGCGCAGCTCGCCGTCGTGTGGTGTCGACCGGGTTCTTACCCTCATGACCTGTTGGCGCTTTTTCATCATGATTCGATTGTGCTCCGCAATTGCTCGATCACGCCAACGCTGGCGCCGGCAGATATTCGTGATGCAAGCCAACCAGCACCGATCTGGCGCGCACGCCGAGGCACTCACCGATCCAATGGCGGGTCAGTGGTGTCGCAGACGGCACAATCTCCGATGGCGGGATCAACCAATCCAGGCACTCGCGTCGAATCGTGCCGATCACCCGCGCGCAGATCGCATTGGCCTGTTAACCGGCGTCGAGGATTGAACAACGTCGGGGATGCGGCATAAAACTTGGACTGGTTAAGCAGCGATTCCCAGCTTTCTGCGGTACTCGACCGGGCTGCACGAGCCCAGCGAAATCTTAACCCGTGCCTCGTTGTACCAGCGGATGTAGGCGTCCAGGGCCGCGACGAACTCCTCGATGGCTGTGACCAGCCAGTCGTGCGAGTAGAACCATTCGTTCTTCAGGCGACCAAAGAATCCTTCGCACGCAGCGTTGTCCGGGGAGCACGCCTTGCGTGACATCGATCGAACGAGTTGGGCCTCCGCGAGGTACTGTCAAGTTAAGTGGGCTTGGGCGACCATTCCCATATGTAGCGACCTGCGAATCTCTACAAACGATTCCGATTCCCACCCGTCATCATTCAATACGCGGTCTGGCTCTACCATCGTTTCCGTCTCAGCCACCGCGACATCGAGACTGCCGGACGCGGATCGAGGTGAGCTACGCGTCGGTGCGGCTGTGGTGCAACAAGTTCGGCCCACATTGTTCGCGGCGACTTCGGCGCAAGCACGCCGGATTCGGCGACACGTTCTTCATCGACGAAGTGCTCGTCAAGATTGCCGGTCAGCGTCACTACCTGTGGCGGGCGGTGGATCAGGACGGTGACGTCATCGACGTGTACCTGCAGGCGCGGAGAGACGCCGAGGCGGCCAAGCGATTCTTCCGGCGGCTGCTCCGATCTCACGGCAAGAGCCCGCGGAAGATTGTGACCGACAAGCTGGGTAGCTACCGCGTCGCCCGCCGGGACCTGATGCCGGAGACGATCCACGGCACCGATCGTTACGCGAACAACAGGGCGGAGCTATCCCACCAGCCGACCCGGGCCCGCGAGCGGGGCATGCGCCGCTTCAGTTCGGCCGAGCAGGCGCAGCGGTTCCTGGGCGCCCACGCCGTCGTCTACAACCTGTTCAACCTGCAGCGGCAACTGGTGTGGGCGGCGTTCTACCGGCTCCGTCGAGCGCGTGCGTTTGAATGTTGGAACGAAGCAGTTGCGGCGTGAGGGTGGCGAGCAGCTTCCACTCGTCCGACGCCGTTAACTTGTCAATACCCTGCTGGTGCCCACACCGTCGTCTTCTGCATCCAATCAAGTCACCGTGCGGCGGTCGTCAGCCGCCGCACGGCCTCACGTCACGGCGCAACCACTGTTCCGTACACGAACCGATCGTGCTGACCGCCGCTGGTCGCAGTGTCGAAGTCGGCGGCACACCGATCTGGATCTCGGACGACCCCGGGTGTACTGCCCAGGATCGAACTCGGTGACTGCCGCATTACTGACGCCGCCATCAGCGACCGCCTGTGCAAACACCGGGCTCGTGGTGATCGTGCCCGCACCTGGCGCGAACTCGTCACCGGCATCTGCACCGTCAGTCCACCGCGAACTTCCTGGGTCTCGACATACCGTCCCGTGCCCGGTTCCAGTCGTGCGGCAACGATCGTGATCGATTCGTTGCTCGACGTCGTCGTGGTCAAGAAGTCTTGAGTCGTCGTGACGAACCCCGACGGATCCACCGCTACCGCGATCGTCGTGCTCTGGTAGCCCGGCGCAGAGAACGTCACCGTGGCCGGAACGCCCACGCCAATGCCGTGAATCCACGCGAACCGATAGCCGGTCGAGTCGACTCCCGCGATGCTGGCGGCCGCAGCCCCCAAGCCGGTTTCGGTGTTGGCGACACGCGCCCTCGAGCTGTTGTCGCTGGCTACCTGGAGGGTCACCGGGTGATGGGCGCCGTCTCCAGCGACACGTACACGCGCACCTGCAGGTCCTCGCCAATGCGCAATTCGGTCGGCGCGTCGGAGAAATTGACGAAGATGCGTGGTGCCGTCACGGTCGCTGTCAGGCTGGCGTGGTAGTAGTACTGGCTGACCGTGTCCGGTGTCTCGAACCCCGCCGGCGCAGCAACCGCCAGCGTGGTCGTGCCGCCCGACACCGGGTCGAACTGCGTCGTGCCAGCAGTCAGGTTGCCATCCGCCACCGCCTGCATCACCACCGGACTGGTCGTGATCGTCCCCACCGCCGGCACCGAGCTCGTCACCGGCACGTTGACCGTCAGCCCGCCACGCACCTCCTGTTGCTCAGCCGGCCGTCAGGTCCGCGTTCAGGCGCATCGCGTACACACTGAATGCAGTGTTCGCCGCCGACGAGTTGGTGTGAACGCGCTGCTCGGGTAGTAGCCATACAGCACAAACCCCGACGGATCCACGACCGACATCGATCACCAGGCTCTGCGTAGCCCGGTGCCGACAGCGTCACCTGCGTGCTCTGGCCCTGCGCGAGCCCATGCACCCACAGATCCCGGCGACTCGTGTTCGCCACGTTCGCCACCGTTGCCGAGACTGCGCCCGCACCCGTCTCGCTCGCCGACACCAGTGCCACCGTACCAGCCGCCGACGTCGCCGTGATCGTCACCGGCGCCTCCGGTGCACTCTCCAGGTAGACCGGCATCCACGCCTGCAGATCTTCACCGACCTGCAACGTCACGTTGCTGGCGTTGCACCCGTAGTTCGACAGGCAGATCTTCGGTGCCACGACGTCGACGGTCAGGCTGGCGTGGTAGTAGTACTGGCTGACCGTGTCCGGTGTCTCGAACCCCGCCGGCGCAGCAACCGTCAGCGTCGTCGTGCCGCCCGACACCGGGTCGAACTGCGTCGTGCCAGCAGCTCAGCGTTGCCATCCGCCACCGCCTGCATCACCACCGGACTGGTCGTGATCGTCCCCACCGCCGGCACCGAGCTCGTCACCGGCACGTTGACCGTGAGCCCGCCACGCACCTCCTGTTGCTCAGCCGGCCGTCAGATCCGCGTTCAGGCGCACCGCGTACAGACTGAGTGCAGTGTTCGCCGCCGACGAGTTGGTCGTGAACGCGCTGCTTCGGGTAGTAGCCGATACAGCACAAACCCCGACGGATCCACGCCGACATCGATCACCAGGCTCTGCGTAGCCCGGCGCCGACAGCGTCACCTGCGTGCTCTGGCCCTGCGCGAGCCCGTGCACCCACAGATCCCGGCGACTCGTGTTCGCCACGTTCGCCACCGTTGCCGACGACTGCGCCCGCACCCGTCTCGCTCGCCGACACCAGTGCCACCGAACCGCCGCCGACGTCGCCGTGATCGTCACCGGCGCCTCCGGTGCACTCTCCAGGTAGACCGGCATCCACGCCTGCAGATCTTCACCGACCTGCAACGTCACGTTGCTGGCGTTACACCCGTAGTTCGACAGGCAGATCTTCGGTGCCACGACGTCGACGGTCAGGCTGGCGTGGTAGTAGTACTGGCTGGCCGTGTCCGGTGTCTCGAACCCCGCCGGCGCACCAACCGCCAGCGTGGTCGTGCCGCCCGACACCGGGTCGAACTGCGTCGTGCCGCAGCTCAGCGTTGCCATCCGCCACCGCCTGCATCACCACCGGACTGGTCGTGATCGTCCCCACCGCCGGCACCGAGCTCGTCACCGGCACGTTGACCGTCAGCCCGCCACGCACCTCCTGTTGCTCAGCCGGCCGTCAGATCCGCGTTCAGGCGCATCGCGTACACACTGAATGCAGTGTTCGCCGCCGACGAGTTGGTCGTGAACACGCTGCTCGGGTAGTAGCCGTACAGCACAAACCCCGACGGATCCACCACCGACGTCGATCACCAGGCTCTGCGTAGCCCGGCGCCGACAGCGTCACCTGCGTGCTCTGGCCCTGCGCGAGCCCGTGCACCCACAGCTCCCGGCGACTCGTGTTCGCCACGTTCGGCACCGTTGCCGCGACTGCGCCCGCACCCGTCTCGCTCGCCGACACCAGTGCCACCGACCAGCCGCCGACGTCGCCGTGATCGTCACCGGCGCCGTCCGGCGCACTCTCCAGGTAGACCGGCATCCACGCCTGCAGGTCCTCACCGACCCGCAACGTCACGCTGCCGGCGTTGCACCCGTAGTTCCACAGGCAGATCCGTGGTGCATCCACATTGACCGTGACCGTTCGGAAGTACTGGTTCGGCGTATTCGCCGGCGTGCTGAAGCCGGCCGGCACGGCGACTTCGATGGTCGTCGTGCCACCCGACGAGCGGATCGAACGCAGTCGCTGCCCCCGAGTCACGTTGCCGTCCGCCACCGCCTGCATCACCACCGGACTGGTGGTGATCGTCCCCACCGCCGGCACCGAGCTCGTCACCGGCACGTTGACCGTGAGCCCGCCGCGTACTTCCTGTTGAGCCGCAAACGTGCCATCCAGGTTCAAGTCGCGCCGCGACGAGTGACAGCGGTTGGTTCGCGTCCCGAACGTCCAGGTTCAGTTCGCCTGAGACCAGGCTGAGCATGAATCCCGCCGGATCACCGCTCACCGTCACCGTCGTGTCGGCATAACCCTCGGCCGACATCGTAATCACGGCCGGCTGCGCTGCGAGTGCCTGCGCCCAGAAGCTGCGCGCAACCGCATCGGTCACCCCGGCGTGTTGCACCGCGACAGCTCCACCGAGTGCCTCGCCGGTCGACACCAGCAGCCGGGCGCCATCGTCGCTGGTCGCCGACAGTGTGACCGCCGCGGGCGGCGCCTCCTCCAGCCGAGCCGTGAAGCCCAGCTGCAGATCCTTGCCGATCCTCAACTGCAGGTTCGAGTTGCTGCAGCCGAGTCCGATCGCGCAAACCTCGATGCGCGCAGCAGGACCCGACGGTGACCGTCGCCTGGTCGACCTCGGTGCCTCCGACGCTCAATCGCACGACGGTCACACCCTCGGCGACCCCGGTCACAATCGCCTGCGCCGACGTCTGGCCCTCCGCAATCACTAGCGACGCCGGTTCAACGGTTGCGATCGCCGTGTCATTCGACGCCAGAGTGACGCTGTAGCCACCGACCGGCGCCGGCGCCGACAGCTGGACCGCGAGATTCTGCGTACGAGCGGCACGAACAGAGATGTTGTCCTGGCCCAGCGTCGCAGTGAGTGCGACCGTGACAGTTTCCGTGTCCGACGCGTAGCCGGTACCCGTCTCTACCGCAGAGATGGTCGCCGTACCCAGCCCCGTACCGGTGACCTGTGGCGCGACCGCTGACGAGGAACTACCGGCGGCAATCGTCACCGGCGAGGTTACCGTAGCCACATTCTCATCGCTGCTCGCAAGCACCACGACCACATCGGAAGCGGCCGGCTCGCTGAGGCTCAGCTGCAGGCCAGCCGACTGCCCGAGGCCCAGAGTCGGAATAGGCCCGAGCAGCAACACCGCCGAGGTCACATTGACGTTGCCGCCGGTCACGTTGAAGCCGGTGGCAGTGCCGGTGATCGATGCCAGCCCCGTCCCCGTCCCGGTAATCGTAAGTGCCTTGCTGGTCTCTCCTTCCAGGAACTCGACGGACGATGGCGCAACCGTCGCAACGGTCGGATTGTCACTGGTCAGCGTCACCGTGACACCACCGGCAGGCGCGGGACGCGCAAGCGTCAACTGTGCCGCGGTCGCTCGACCGACACCGATCAGCGTCTGCGCAACCACGATCGATGCGGTACGAGGAGCCACATCGACCAGGGCCGAACCGGTGTAGGAGCCACTGAAGCTCGCATCGATGCGGGCCTGTCCAGCGGTACTGCCGCTCTCGATCGTTGCCTGGCCAGCCAAAGCGCCTGCCGGGATCGCAACCGAAGGGGTCACGGCGACTACACCCGGACTGTCGAGACGAGCGCCACCACCCGTCCGCCAGTCGGTGCCGGAGCACCGAGCGTGACCGTCAGGTTGCCACTCGAATAGGTCTCGAGTGTCGTCGACGCGGGTGAGATCGTCACCTGCAGCGCGGGATCCTGATCGTCATTCAGGATCGTGGCCAAACCGGTTCCCTTGGTCAGCTTGCCGTTGACGACCCCCGAGAGCACCAGCGAGAACGTCTCATCGGCCTCAAACGCCGTATCCCCTTTAACCCTGACCACGACGGTCTGCTCCCCCGACGTGCCGGCCAGGAATACGAGCTGCCCGGACGCTGCAATGAAATCGTCGGGCGCCTGCGCGGTACCACCCTGCGTCGCATAGTTGACGAGTACATCCCGTGCACTCGAGCGTGGATCCGTGCGCGTCAGGGTCACCGCGAATGTCGCATCGATCTCGCCGCTATCCCCCTCGACAGCGGTGATGTCGTTGACCGATAGCCCAGGGGCCGTAATCGCCGCGACCAGTACGTCGTCCGGCTCGCTGGTCTGGCCACCGTCATCGGACACAACCAGGCGGAATACGTAGTCGCCCGGCTCATTGACGGTCACGGTTGGATCCGCCGCAGTCGGATTCGACAGCTGGGCGGTCGCCGTCGCCGAAGGCGTGCTGAGCACAGTCCACTGGTAGGTCAGCGGCTGACCTTCCGGATCGTAGGACCCACTACCCACCAGCTGCGCCACCTCCGTCTCGAGGATCTCCTTGTCCGGACCCGCCACCGCAATCGGCCGGTCGTTGACCTCCGCGACTGTGACGCTGACGGACGCCGTTGCCGTATCGACGCCGTCCGTGACCGTATACGTAAACGTGTCGGGGCCGTTGTACTGGTCCTCCGGCGTGTACGTCGCCGTGGCACCGTCCGTCGTGACCGCGCCGTGGGCGCCCTGTGTCACGGCCGTGATCGACAGGTTGTTGCCGGCATCGTTGTCGAGTACCGCGACGGTGACCGGTGTGTTCTCCTGCGTCGTCGCCGTGTCGTCAGCAGCCGCCAACGCGGTCGGTGTCACCGTGACCGTCACGGTGCCGATGTCCGTGTCCGTCCCGTCCGACACCGTGTACGTGAAGGTATCGGATCCGAAGTACGTCTCGACCGGCGTGTACGTCACGGCCCCGCCGACGATCGCCACACTGCCGTGCGCGCCATTGCTCACGGCGGCGACCGTCAGCGTGTCGCCCTCGACATCGGTGTCGTTCGCCAGCACGTCGACCGTCACCGCGACGCCCTGGGCGGTGCTGGCCGCATCGTCCACCGCCACCGGCGGATCATTCACCGCCTCGACGGTCACCGTCACGCGTCGCCGAGTCGCTGGTCGTGCCGTCGCTCGCGGTGTAGGTGAACGTATCGCTGCCGTTGAAATTCGCATTCGGCGTGTAGACCGCGTTGACGCCTACGATACTTACTGCACCGTTGGCTCCCTGGGTCACCGCCGTGATCGACAGCGGCCCACCGCCACCGGTGTCGTTGCCGAGCACCGCAATCGTGATCGGCTGGTCTTCGGGCGTCGTCGCGGTGTCGTTCACCGCATCGACCGGCGGCGTCGACTCGCTCACCGTGTAGTTGTGCGTCACGGTCGCCGTGTTGCCCGCCGCATCCGTCGCGGTCACCGCAAAGCTCTTCGCCCCCGCAGTGGCCGTGTCGATCGCCGCACCCGTCGCCACCGGATCCGCTGCAGGTCGCGATGCCGGACAGCACGTCGTCGCAGCCGTAGTCCGCATTGACGACCGCGTTCTGCTCGTAGCTCGCGTCATTCGCGGGCGTGAACAGCTGCACCACCGGCGCCGTCGCATCGCGCTTGATCGTCACCGACTGCGTCGTCGGTCCGCCGCCGCTGGTGGCGGTGCAGGTGAATGTCACACCGGCGGTGTCAGCCGTCACCGACTGTGCGTCGCAGCCAGTCTGCTGGACAATCGGCGATCCGGATCTGTCACGGTCCAGGTGACCGACACATCGCTGGTGTACCAGTCGTTGGTACCAACCGTGCCGAAGACGTTCGCGACCACAGAGGGTGGCGTCGCATCGACGTAGCCGCCGGCGGGGCCGACGCGCCTTACGCGCGCGTTGGAGTCGTACAAATAGACCTCACCGGCTGCGGAGACGGTGACGTCGATCAAGTACGATCCTCCGTCGAGCCTCGCAATGGCGGGAGAGCCTCCGTCGCCTCCGAACCCGGCCGTCCCCGTACCCGCCAGTGTCGTGATGTCCTGCGTGTGCGCGTCGACGCGCCGGACACGATGACCGGATCGGTCACCGATCAGCAGGTTGCCAGCGCTGTCCACGGCAACGCTCCAGGGCCTGACACCTGCCGAGGTCGCCGGGCCGCCATCGCCGGTGGAACCGGAACTTCCGTTGCCCGCGACAGTGGTGATGACGTTGGTCACCGGATCAACGCGACGGACCCGATTGTTGCGTGCATCGGCGATGAAGACCGCACCGTCGGCGCCTACCGCAATAGACATCGGCGTATTGAGGCTCGCCGCTGTTGCCGGTCCTTCGTCGCCACCGAATCCTGCGCTTCCATTTCCGGCCACAATCGTCACTGCGCGCGTCTGGCCGTCGACGCGATACACCACGTGATTGCGCTGATCGACCACGAACGCATTTCCCGCTGCGTCGACCGCAACGTCTATCGGCTCGCCGAGACCTGCAGCAAAGGTCGAAATCACCCCGGTCGCGGCGTCGACAAAGCGGATCCGGCCGTTCCCGGTATCAGCGATAAACAGGTTGCCAACCGCATCAAGCGCGGTGCCGCCCGAGGTCCCTCCGGACATATTGAGCCACGCCGAGGCCGCCGGGCCGCCGTCGCCCTGGAATCCGAGTTGCCCGTTTCCGGCGACGGTTGAAATCTGCCCGGTGTTCGTGGCGATCCGGCGTATGCGGTTCTCCGCCAGATGGGACAGGTAGACGTCGCCATTCGGGGCAACGCTGATCCTGCCAGCCCCAGAGATACCTGCCCTGGTGGCCAGACCCGGCTCGGCGTCCAGCGAGTACGTGCCATTGCCAACCGACGTGTTGATAGTTCCACTTGTCGCGCCAGCGACGCGAATCCGGCGGCTATTCGTATCCGCAATGTGGACATTCCCGGCGAGGTCCACAGCAACCCCGTCTGGATCGTCCAGCATGGCCGCAGTCGCAGGACCACCGTCACCGCCGAAGGATCCGACGCCGGTGCCCGCGAAAGTGGTGATGACACCGGTCAGTGCATCGACCCGCCTGATGCGGTTGTTGGCGCGATCCGCGATGTACAGGTGCCCGTTTGCATCGACCGCAATCGAGTTGGAGTACGCGCCGAGTGGAGCCTCCGTGGCGAAACCACCGTCACCACCAAAGCCCGTTGTTCCGTTACCCGCCACAGTCGTGATGATTCCGGTGGCTGCGTCGATCCTGCGCACGCGCTGGTTGTACTGGTCCAGCACGTAGACATCGCTGTCCGGTCCCACCGCCAGAGCCGCGGGCGAATCGAACTGGGCGAGACTGGCGGAACCGTCGTCGCCACTGAAGCCGCGCGCGCCGGTACCTGCCAGCGTACTGATCACGCCAGTAGCCGCGGCAACCTTTCGAATGCGATGATTTCCGGCGTCGGCGATGAGCAGGTTGCCCAGGGCATCAACGACCACGCCGTACGGAGCACTTAGCGAAGCATTGATCGCGAGACTGCCGTCGCCGCCAACGCCGCCCCCGGCCACGGTAGTAATCAGGCCCGTGGCCGGGTCGACACGGCGGATCCGATTGTTCTGGGCATCAGCGATGTAGACTCGGCCCGACGAATCGACTGCCAGTCCCTTCGGAAAATGCAACGCCGCCTCCCGAGCCGGGCCACCGTCGCCGGAGTTACCCGCCGAATCGCGGCCGGCAAACGCCGTAAGTTCGCCCGACGCGTCGACCTGCAGGATCCGGTGGCCCGAAACGATGTAGCGCCGACCACCCGCGTCGACCGCGACAGAGGTCGGGTTGCCGACGGGCGCGGCCAGCGCCGGCACGGAGTCAATCGGCCCACCCCCCGCCACCGTCGTGATGATCACCTCACCACGATTGACGACGTTGTACGTGCGCGTGAACGTCTGCGCGTTGCCCGCCTGATCCGTCCCCGTCACGTCGTACGTCTTCTCACCCAGCGTCGCCGTGTCGATCGCCGCGCCATCGGCCGTCGTGCCTTCGCACGTCGCCACACCGGCGCCGACGTCCGTGCACTCGTAGTCCGCCTCGACGACCTGCCCGAGGTAATACCCCGCCCCCGGCGGCGGCGTCGGGAACCGGATCGCAGGCGCCGACGCATCCTTCCTGATCGTCACGCACTGCGTGCTCGTCCCACCCGCACTCGTCGCAGCTGCAGGTCAGCGTCCGACCCGCCGTGTCCTCGATCACGTACACCCGCTCGCAACCGGTGCTCGAGTCGATCGCGCTCTCCGGATCCTCGACCGTCCAGGTCACCTCAACCCCGGACACGTACCAGCCGTCGCCGCCCAGCGTGCCCACCACGTTCGGCGTGATCACCGGTGGGCTCGCATCCACCGCCTCGTTGACCGTCACGGTCACCGTGCCGACGCACTCGTCAGCCCGTCGGTCACCGTGTAGGTGAAGCTGTCCGTACCGAAGAAGCTCGCTTCGGGCGTGTACGTCACGGACGTTCCGTCGATCGTGACGGTGCCATTCGTGCCCTGCGTCACCGCACTGACCGACAGCGCTCCACCGCCGCCCGAATCGTTGCTGAGCACGGCGACGCTCACCGCTTCGCCCTGGTTCGTACTCGCGCTGTCGTTGCCGGCCACGACCGGCGGGATCACCACGGTGACCGTGTAGTTGTGCGTCACGGTCGACGTGTTACCCGCCGCATCCGTCGCGGTCACCGCAAAGCTCTTCACGCCCGTCGCAATTGTGTCGATCGCGGCTCCCGTCGCCACGGTTCCCGCGCAGGTCCCGACTCCCGACAGCCCGTCGCTGCAGCCATAGCCGGCCGTCACCACGGCCCCGACGGCGTACTCGGCATTCGAAGCCGGCGTCGTGATGCTGGCGGACGGAGGTGTCCGATCAATGCGAATGTTCGGCGCCACGGCTGTGTTGCTCGAGTCGTTGCCCGCCGCGTCCGTGCAGAACCCTTGCACGCCGGAGAAGAGCCCCTCGCCCGCCAGCACCCTGGGCACGGTGCAGGTTGCAATGCCCGAGCCGATCGGACCATCGGCGCCGGAGAACGTGACCGTGACGTCGGTGTTGTTCCAATCGGCCGCGTTCGGTGCCGGCACCGGTGTCGCGATCGAGGTGGGCCGAGTCGCATCGCGCCTGATGACCACCGACTCGGTCGCGGTGCCGCCCGCACTCGTCGCAGCGCACGTGTACGTGGCACCGGTGGTATCCGCGCTGACCGTCCCGGGCGTACAGCCCTCCGTGCTCGAGATGCCCGACTTCGTCATCGACAATCGTCCAGGTCACCGACACGTTGCTCGTGTACCAGCCATTGTTGCCCTGCGTTCCGACCACGATGGGCGCAATCACCGGCGGCGTCGTGTCCGACGGCCCACTGACCGTGACCGTCACGGTCGCCGAACTCGTCGCCTGGCCATCCGACACCGTGTAACCAAAACTGTCGCTGCCCGAGTACCCGGCACTCGGCGTGTACGTGACGGTCGTGCCGTTGGTCGTCACCGAGCCGTTCGCGGGCTGCGTGGTCGCGATGACGGCGAGCGCATCACCGTCGACGTCCGTGTCATTGCCGAGCACCGTGACAGTGACCGCGACGTCGCGATCGGTCGTCGCTGCGTCATTCGCCGCCACCGGCGGATCGTTGACCGGCGTCACCGTGACCGTCACCGTCGCGGCCGCGGAGGTTGTCTCCGCATTCGAGACGCGATAGGTGAACGTGTCGGTGCCGGAGAAGTTCAGGCGCCGGCGCATAGACGATGGCCGCACCTTGCACCTCGGCCGTACCGTGCAGCGGCGACGCCGCAATGGCGGGCGTCAGCGTCCCACCGAGCGGATCGGTGTCGTTGGCGAGCACCGCCACCGTGACCGAACTGTCCTCCGCCACGCTGGCCGTGTCGTCGCCGACGGTCGGCACGTTGTCCCGTGCCGTGATGCTCGCCGTATCCGGCGCACTCGGCGTGCGCCCATCGTTGACGATCAACTGCACGACGTAGAGACCGCTCTGGTCCGGCGTGAAGGTAATGACGGGTAGATTGGCGATATCCAGCGTCGAACTGGAACCCGCCGGCCTCGTGGTCAGCGCCCAGTCGAACGACAACGGGTCGCTGTCCGGATCGGACGACTGCTGACCGTCCAGCACGACCTCGGTGCCGGGCCGAACCGCCTGATCCGGACCCGCATTCGCAACGGGCGCCGAGTTGATCGTCGAGATCAGCACCGTATCCCCAGCGCTGCTCTCGAGCCCGTCGTTCACGATCAGCTGCACGACGTAGTCACCGTTGGCATCGGCCGTGAAACCCGGCGTACCGGTATTCGCCCCGGCCAGCACGGCCGTGCTCGTCGCCGGCTTCGCCAGCAGACTCCATTCATAGGTCAGCGGATTGCCGTCCGCGTCGTTCGACGCCCCGCCATCGAGCGCGACCAGCCCGCCAATGGCCACCGTCTGGTCCGGCCCCGGCATTCGCGACCGGCGCGGAGTTCGACGTGGTCACAACGAGTGTGTCGGGCGCACTGTTCACCCGACCATCGTTCACCACCAGGCTGACCACGTAGTCGCCGGAGCGATCGGCCTCGAAGGTCGGTGTCGGACCCGTCGCATCGAGCAACGCCGCCTGACTGCCGGACGGCCGGCTGACGAACGACCAGCTGAATGTCAGCGGATTGCCATCGGCGTCGCTTGAGCCCGTGCCGTTCAACTGCACGGTGGCACCGTAGCGCACGCTCTGGTCGGCGCCTGCGTTGGCGACCGGAGTCGCATTCACGGTCTCGGTCGTGACAATCACCGTGTCCGGCGGCGCTGTCGACGATTCTGTCGTTGACGATCAGCTGCAGCTCATAGGTGCCGACGACATCCGCCACGAACGTCGGCGCGACCACACGCCGCGCATCCAGCGTCGTCCGGCTGCCTCGCGGCTTGCTGACAAAGCTCCAGCGGTACCGGAGTGCGTCCCCGTCCGGGTCCGTTGACGCACTGCCGTTGAGCGTGACCGTGGCACCCTGGAACACGCTCTGATCGGCGCCGGCATCCGCCACCGGCGGTTCGTTCGAGCGGCTCGTGAAGCTCGTCCGCCAGTTGACGGCCGTGAGCGGATCGAACGGCGCGTTCGGGTCGCGCCGGATCGTGAACGTATCGGTACTGCGCTTGCGCTCACCGGGCCCGACATCTCCGAAGCTCAGGTTGCCCTCGACGATCCGTACTCCGGTGGCCGGCTGTCGCGCGATGGCTGAGACCCCCTGCGCACCACTGCCGGAATTGACGACTTCGGCGGTGTAGCTGTAGTCGACCCGGTTACGGCCGAACGGCGTGCTCGAGACCAGTACGTAGCTCGCCGGGTCCACCGTCAGGACCGGCGCCGCGCCGGCCGTGGCCGTTACGAATGCAACAATCAACGAAAGCGGGAGGCCCGAAAGCCAGATCGGTCTGTGCATGGCTCGGCGAACTCGCCTCGAGTTGCGTCCAACCGGACCCGACTCTTCGTTGCGTGCTCATTCGTCAACTCCCTGTTCCGAACCGCGCGCACGCGCGCACGGACCCCGCCCCGGCTCAGGGCAGGTCCGTCAGACGGTCGCGATCGAGGAATCTCTCCCATCATCCAGACTCGGCTCTTCTTAGTTCCTTCGACCGACGAACCAGCACCCCTGCTGGCTTCCTTAGTCTTCCCTGGACTCTCTGCCGCCGACACGGTGATCCATCCCACGGCCAGCGACGTCTTTGGCGGGAAGCTACGCACTCTGTACGTCGGCGCACATCCCCCATTCGGGTGTGTCGTACTTCTTTACAGCCGATCCCACACTCACAGCGTCCGCGGCCCCAGCGACAGCAGCAGCACCAGTTCGCTCTGGCTGCTGACCGCACACTTGGTGAAGATTCGCTTCAACACCGACTTCGCCGTGTTGACGCTGATGCCGGCGGCCTGCGCGGATTCGACCAGCGACCGTCCACCGAACAGTTCGTTGGCGAGTCGCGCTTCCGCCGTCGTCAGGCCATACAACTGCTGCAGCACGACCGCAGGCACCGGCCGATGCCCGCCACTCGGCTCGTAGATGAAGACGCAGTAGCCCGCAGCGGCGTCGCCCGGGCCGCGGCCCAAGCGGACTCACCAGCACACGATACGGATCGCGCTGTCGTGTCCCACTCCACGCGCAGCACCAGGCTGCCGCCATCCGGCGGTGCCGCTCCCGTTGCTGAGAAACGCTTCGAAGGCTGCGTTCGTGTCGACGGCCTCAAACTGCAGCCGGCCGCGACGCACCCGCAGGCCGTCCTTCCTTGCCGCCATCGCCTCCGCGGCCTGGTTCGCGAAGCAGACGGCACCGGCCACATCGAGCAGGACCACGCCGCGATTGAGCTTGTCGAGGGTTGCCAGCGCCGCGGCGCCCGCCACCGCGGCGCTGTTCCATCCATGGCGGTCCGAGCGCCGTCGCGGACCTCGCCGGCGTTCCATGGCCTGGCTTGCCTTCTCGCAATCCGCCGCTCCCGACACAGCATTGGCCTGTCGTGTCATCCCTGACTCCCCGCGGGAACTGACGCACTCCGCGCGCCCGCGATGCCCCGATTCTTATTTCTCTGCGCGCGCTCCGATATCGCGATGAAAGCACGCGCGCAGCATGATGCAACGTGGTCGGACGTGAATTCTCGACACTTCCGCCGTCAGCGGACGTCCGGCTGACGGCTCCCCGTTCCCCTGCGATGACGTCCCAGTCATTCGTCTTGTTTGTATGGCCCCGTATACGCCCAACCGCGAGGCCGTTTCAACGCGCACCGCAGCAAAATATGAAAGCAAGCTGGAATATGAATTCCATCTTTACCGCGTCCGTGACAGAGTCACCCCGCCTCCCGCCACCGGTACTGTCAAGTTAAGTGGGCTTGGGCGACCATTCCCATATGTAGCGACCTGCGAATCTCTACAAACGATTCCGATTCCCACCCGTCATCATTCAATACGCGGTCTGGCTCTACCATCGTTTCCGTCTCAGCCACCGCGACATCGAGGTGAGCTACGCGTCGGTGCGGCTGTGGTGCAACAAGTTCGGCCCACATTGTTCGCGGCGACTTCGGCGCAAGCACGCCGGATTCGGCGACACGTTCTTCATCGACGAAGTGTTCGTCAAGATTGCCGGTCAGCGTCACTACCTGTGGCGGGCGGTGGATCAGGACGGTGACGTCATCGACGTGTACCTGCAGGCGCGGAGAGACGCCGAGGCGGCCAAGCGATTCTTCCGGCGGCTGCTCCGATCTCACGGCAAGAGCCCGCGGAAGATTGTGACCGACAAGCTGGGTAGCTACCGCGTCGCCCGCCGGGACCTGATGCCGGAGACGATCCACGGCACCGATCGTTACGCGAACAACAGGGCGGAGCTATCCCACCAGCCGACCCGGGCCCGCGAGCGGGGCATGCGCCGCTTCAGTTCGGCCGAGCAGGCGCAGCGGTTCCTGGGCGCCCACGCCGTCGTCTACAACCTGTTCAACCTGCAGCGGCAACTGGTGTGGGCGGCGTTCTACCGGCTCCGTCGAGCGCGTGCGTTTGAATGTTGGAACGAAGCAGTTGCGGCATAAGGATCGCGAAGGAATTCTGCTCAGCCGATGCCGTTAACTTATCAGTACCCGCACCAGGACCTGTCGATAGTGATGCATCTCGAATCTCCGGCGACCCACTGCTCTCTCCCCGGACCGAAAAGGTCCGAGGGTAGCGGTGGCCGCGTGCTCGAGATGCCCGCGCTCAGTCTGGCAGTGGCTCCTCTATGCCGAAAGTTGCCTGGCTCCTATATGCCGAATACCCAGTGGCTCCATTACGCCGAAAGATGACACCTACGTCGTTGCCTGTGGCCAAGCCGTCCAGGTTGTGCCGGATCGACTTCAAGCGCGAGAGCTCTCGATAGTCCAACGTGGTGTTGGAACCGGCCGTGTCGCGATTGATCAGGCGACGACGAGCGAACTCATCGGAAAAGATCGACGCCAGTGAGGTCGATGTCGAATTCCATTTCAGGGAGAACAGATTGCCGTTCGGCTCGAAGCCGTACTCAAGGACTTGCCCGTCCGGGTGCGTGATGCGGGTGCGATTGCCGTGCGTGCATTACTGCGCTGGAGGCAATCTCCTTGTGGCGTGTTGCGCCATACGCTACAATGATCTGGTGATAAAGTCTTTTCGCCACAAGGGCGTCGAGCGATTCTTCAGGACCGGCAGTAAGGCGGGGATCACGGCCGCGCACGCGCCCAGGTTGGCTAGGCAACTCGCGGCGCTCAATGTCGCCAGTGATCCGTCGGCCATGAACGTCCCCGGCTGGGGGCTGCACCCCCTCAAGGGAAAGCTCGCGAACCATTGGAGCGTGAGTGTCAATGGAAACTGGCGGCTGACGTTTACTTTCAATGACGGCGACGCTGAACTCGTCGATTTTCAGGATTACCACTGAGGTTGCTATGAGCGAGATGTATAACCCCCCTCATCCTGGATTGACGCTGCGGGACGACGTGCTGCCGGCACTCGGCCTGCAGGTCGGCGAAGCTGCAAACCAGTTGGGCGTCGATCGCACCACTCTTTCGAAGATTCTCAACGGCCGGGCTTCGATCAGCCCCGCAATGGCGCTGCGCATTGAGCGTTGGCTGGGACGTGACCGCGGTGGTGCGGCTGAGCAGTGGCTGGCACAGCAGACCGCATACGACCTCTGGCAAGCACGGCGGGTTCTCAAGAAGTCGAAGGCACTGGCCACGGTGAGGTCCGCGGGTCGTCACGCTGCGTGATGTATGGACGTTGCACGGGCAACTGTCGCTACAGCACACGCGGACCGATAGTCCGCAGGTCACCCGTTTTCAGGGCAAAATCGCCCCCGATGGTGCGCGGGTGATGCCAGACAACTTTTGCACCGCTGAAAGATGGTGGCCAGGGACGGAATCGAACCATCGACACGCGGACTTTCAATCCCCGTGCTTGGCAACCGCGCTTTCCTGCGCCCGCCCGAACCGATACTGCGCGGCATCGACCTTGCGCGTCTGCAGCCAGTAGCGCCAGGTCGAGTGGGGCCAGAGCGTGAAGTTGCGTCCGTCCGCCTGCTGGTACCAGCTGCGGCAGCCGGAACTCCAGACCGTGCCCTGCAGGCCGCGCTGTATGCCCTCGTTGAACCTTGCCTGGGCCGTGGCCTGCACGTCGAGGTAGTCGGCGCCGCGCTCGCGCAGCGTGCGCAGGCAGTCACAGACGTACTGCACCTGCGCCTCGATCATGAAGATGATCGAGTTGTGTCCAAGCGCCGTGTTCGGTCCGACCAGCTGGTGCAGGTTCGGGTAGCCCGTGACCGAAATTCCGTAGTACGCCTCGGCACCCGCCTGCCAGTCGCGGGCGAGTTCATGGCCTGGCAGGCCCGTGACCGGGAAGGCCTGCATGTAAATGCGCGGGTCGACGACGAAGCCCGTGCCGAGAATGATGCAGTCGACGTCACGCTCGACGCCGTCGGTGGTGACGATCGAGTGCTCGCGGACTTCCTGGATGTCCTCGGTCACGAGTTCGACGTTGGGCCGGCGGAACATCGGATACCACTCGTTGGAGATCAGCACCCGCTTGCAACCGATCGTGTAGTCGGGCGTCAGCTTGCGCGCCAGCGTCGCGTCGCCGACTGCACGGCGGATGTTCCACCGTGCAAGCCGCTGCAGTCCGCGCGCCAGTGCAGGATGAAAGATCGGCCAGACGCGCGACTCGTTGGTCCAATACAGGCGTGCGCGATGCAGGCGCCGCAGCAAGTCGAACCGCCCGAAGCGCTCTTTGGCTGCCTCGCTGTAGGTGCGGACATCGCGCGGAATCACCCAGGCGGGCGTGCGCTGAAAAACATGCAACCTGGCCGCCGCAGGTGCAATGCGCGGGCAGTACTGGATCGCGCTGCCGCCGGTGCCGATCGATGCGATGCGCTTCCCGGCCAGTTCATAGCCGTGATCCCACTGCGCCGAATGGAACACCTTCCCGGCAAAGCGCTCGAGCCCGGGCAGCCGCGGCAAGTTCGGAACGTGCAGCGGGCCGGTGGCGAGCACGACGTGACGTGCGCGCAGCTCGAGGCCTGACGCCATGATGACTCGCCAGCGGGCCGTGTCCGGGTCGAAATGCAGGCCGGTGACTTGCTGCTTGAATCGTATGAACGGACGCACGCCGAAACGCGCGGTGGTATCGAGGATGTACTGCTGGATTTCCTGCCAACCGGCGTACCGCTGGCTCCAATCGTGCTTGGCCGCGAACGAGTATGAGTAAAGATGCGACTGCACGTCGCACTCGGCGCCCGGGTACGAGTTGTCGCGCCACGTGCCGCCGACTTCCGCGCCTTTCTCGAGGATGGTGAAGCGACGCTCGCCCGCCGCCAGCAAGCGGATGGCCATGCACAGGCCGCCGAAACCGGCACCGACAATGGCGACTTCAACTTCTTCGGGTACGGCCCGCAGGTGGCCGGCGGACTGCGGCAGTGCGTTCATGGCGCCGCGCACTGTGCTGCGTTTCGCTGTGCGCGGCAACCGGAATTTCCGCACTGCAATGGCCCAACCGGAGTGCCTGGCACACCCGGGTGCGCAGGTGGACCCCGCGCGCCAGGAAACGAGTGCAGCCGCCGCCGCGGGCCTCAGCGACGGCGCGGCGCGCGGAAGCTGTACGGTCAGCGGTTGCCGTTGCTGGTATCGCCGCCGGTGTCGCCATTGTCAATGGGTTGCGGGTTCCGGCTGGCCCGATCGACCGCCCGTTGATTGCGGCTGCCGCTACCCCGGGACGCCTCGCCGCCCTTGCGCCCCGCTTCCGCGGCGCGACCAGGGTCATTGGCAAAGTTGCCGCCGGAAACCTCGCCGCCCTTGCGGCCAGCTTCGCGTGCGCGTTCCGGGTCGTTGGCGAAATTGCCCCCCGATGCCGAACCGCCCTTGCTCGCGATCTCGCGCTGCTTCGCCTGATCCATCGCGGCGAAACCACGATTGGAGCTGCCGCTGCTGATGCCGCCGCCGCTTCCAACTCGATTGCCCTGGTTGGACATGTGTCGACCTCCTATTCAACAACCTTGAACTGCAGGGCAGCAACCAACCCTGGGGGCATTGCCGCCTGAGTTTTCGGACCGTAACGAGGCGGTCGAGTTCACCACGACGCGAATCTTTGTTCTTGAACTACCTGAAAAAGCCCAGATCCCGTGCGTCAGGCGACACGGCGTGGTCCTGCACCTACACGGGCTCGGGCGTCCGGTTGACAGCCTTGCGCTCCTCCCGTATCTGCTACCGGGGTCCGCGTACGAATCAGAATAATCAGGAGTTCGTCGAACCATGAATTTCCACACTCTCGGCATGCTCGGCCTGGCCGCCTGCCTCTCGCTGTCCTCGATCCCCGCCTTCGCCCAGGAGCCTGCCGTCGCGACACCGGCTGCCACGGACGCCGCGGCAGCTCCAATCGCTCCAGCCGCACCGCTCAAGCTGTCGAACAAGTGGCGCATCAAGGTGCGCGAGGGCGCGAACAACACGGGCACGCTGCTGTTCCGCGTGACACCGGACAAGGGCACCGCGACGGAGGTCGTCGTCAACATCGAAAAAGGCCGCAGCGAGAACGGCGTGGCCACCGACATCAAGAACACGTTCAAGAAGGCTCTCGATCCGAAGGTCTATCACGTCGAGACGGACGACGGCGAGGACGTGCTGGTGAAGAAGCACAAGGGTCCGGACTACGAGGTGAAGCTCGTCGAGTCGACGCTGAAGGGCACCCGCGTCTACCTCGACAAGGAATGAATTGACGGTAGCTCAGCGCGCGGGTACCTGCACGGTCCCGCGCGTGAGCTGCGCGACGAGGTTGTCGAAAGCAACGTCGAGCTTGAGCGGCGTTCCGGGCAGTTCGCCGCGACGCTCCGACGACAACACGTGCTGTAACTCGACCGTGTCGAAGACCCGTTCGGCGTCGACTGCCTGCGCGACGAACGGCGTATCGCGCAGGACGATCCCCTCCGCACCCGCACGAACCGGACGACCCTGTACATCCACCAGGACGCCGGTCAGGTGCAGCACTTCCACCGGTTTGTCCTCGGCTGTCAGGAACTTGATCGGCTGGCGGTAACCCGTGCCCAACACGACTTCCTTGCGGACAGTGCCTGAATAGCCTTTCGAGTACTGGCTGACGCCGAGTTGGATGGCGATCGCGTAAGGCACCGCGTTGCGCGCGATCTCCGGCCCGACAGTGTCGCGCCAGGCTGCGGTCGGCCGCTCCAGGTGCAGGATCATTGGCGAGAAGCGGTCGTGGGGCAGCCGCTGCGACGCACCTTCCGCCGGTGCATAGTCCGAATCCGCTGTCCCGACATAGGCGCGGGGCGCACCCGCCGCGATCGCGTTCGACACAAAACTGACGCAGCCTGGGACAGACCCGCTTGCCATCCGCGCATTGAGGGCCGCGAGCAGGGCGTCGAACTCCGCTGCGCGCGTCTCGTAGCCCGCCTGCTGGCGCAGGCCGGGGTCGAGCGTGACCGGCAGGATGATGGCGCAACTGCCGGGTGACGGCAGCGGCGGCGACAGGTCCACGTAGTACGGGGCCTCGTCGAGACGATGGGTTTGTGCCACCGCCGCTGCATCGAGCGCCGCACACCCTTGCAGTGCGATGGCAATGCATGCGGCGAGAATGAACAATGCGGGTTCCGGCCAGCCCTTGCGTAACACTCTCCGCCCCCTCCCTGATCGCACCACCGTACGACCATGAAAGACCTTACTCAGGGACCCGTATCGCGGCAAGTACTGGCCATGGCAGCGCCGATTGCGATCGGCATGATCTTCCAGACGCTGTACTTCCTGATCGACCTCTATTTCGTCGGCCGGCTGGGCGACGACGCGATCGCAGGCGTCAGCACTGCAGGCAATGTCACGTTCCTGATCATGGCGCTCACCCAGGTGCTTGCGGTCGGCACGGTTGCCCTGGTGTCGCAAGCCGTGGGGCGTCGCGACCTCCAGGACGCCAACGTGATCTTCAACCAGAGTCTCGCACTGGCAGCCATCGTGGGTCTTTCGGTGCTCGTGGCCGGCTACCTGCTGGCGCCGGCCTACATGCGCTTGATGGCGGCGGATGCAGCGACTGCCGCTGCCGGCACGACGTACCTGCTGTGGTACCTGCCGGGTCTCGCCTTGCAGTTTGCGGTCGTCGGCATGGCATCGGCGCTGCGCGGCACGGGTATCGTCAAGCCGACGATGCTGGTGCAGGTGCTGACCGTGGTGATCAACGCGGTGCTGGCACCGATCCTGATCGGCGGCTGGGGCACCGGCCGGCCGCTCGGCGTCGCCGGCGCAGGGCTCGCCAGCACGCTCGCGATTGCCATCGGCGTGATCGTCCTGATGTTCTACTTTCTCCGGCTGGAACATACGGTGACGGTCAACCGCGCCTTGCTGCCCATGCAACTCGCGCCGGTGCGACGCATCCTCGCGGTCGGCCTGCCCGCGGGCGCCGAATTCCTGCTGATGTTCGTCAACATGGCGGTGATCTATGTCGTGATCGCCCGCTTCGGCTCGGAAGCACAGGCCGCCTTCGGCATCGGCCAGCGCGTGATGCAATCGATGTTCCTGCCCGTGATCGCCGTCGCGTTCGCGGCCGCGCCGATTGCGGGCCAGAACTTCGGTGCGGGCAACCACGACCGCGTGCGGCAGACCTTCAAGTTCGCGGCGCTCTTCGGCGGCAGCCTGATGCTGGTCATGAGCATCGCGTGTCACATCGCCCCGGCGACGTTGATCGCCGGCTTCACCGATGAAGCACCGGTGATCAGGATCGGCGCGGAATTCCTCGCGTTCATCTCCTGGAACTTCGTCCCGAGCGCACTGACCATCACTTGCTCAAGCATGTTCCAGGCCCTGGGCAATACGGTGCCCGCCCTGCTGAGCAGCGCCTCGCGCCTGCTGACTTTCGTCCTGCCGCTGCTGCTGCTCGCGCACCAGCCGGGCCTGGAGTTGCGCCACGTGTGGTGGCTGGTCGTGGGCACGACGACGCTGCAGGCGTTGCTCAGCCTCGGGCTGCTGCGCCGGGAGTTCCGCCTGCAACTGCGCCCGGCCGGCGTTCAGCCCGACGAGATGCTCAGCACCGTCACGAAGTGACAGGCGACACCCGCCAGCACGAAGACATGCCAGATGGCATGCGTGTAGGGGCGGCTCTTCCAGACGTAGAACGCGACCCCAAGGGTGTAGCAAAGCCCGCCGGCGACGAGCCAGCTGAGCTCGAGCGTCGACAGGTGCTGCATCAACGGCTTCGCGGCCACGACTGCGAGCCAGCCCATGGCGACATACAGCGCGACCGACGTGCGGTGAAAACGAAATCCGAGGGACGTCGTCTTGAAGACGATACCGAGCAGGGCGAGCGTCCAGATGATGGCCGCCAGCGACCATCCCCAGCTGCCGCGCAATGCGCCGAGCGTAAACGGCGTGTAGGTTCCGGCGATCAGCAGGTAGATGGCGGCATGATCGATCCGCCGCAGGCGCTGCCGCAGAGCCGGGTTCTTCGCCGCATGGTAGAGCGACGAAGTCGAGAACATCAGCAGCGCGCTCAGGCCGAAAGTCAGGCCACCCAGCAGCAGCCAGGGGTCGCCCGTTCGGTGGGCCGTCAGCACCAGCACGGGCAGGGCCACCAGGCTCGCGACGACGCCGACGACGTGCACCGCGCAGTTCAGCCATTCTTCACGGGCCGAATACAGACTGGAGGTCATGCATTCACCTCCTTGCAGGGGTCATTGGAACGGCATTCTGGCATTCTTCGCAGCCCCGGTGCTGTACTAAGATGTCCGTTCCTGCGACTCCTCAACGGCAACCATGACTGCTGTCCTGATCCTGTACATGAGCCGCGGTGGGCACACGGCCCGCATCGCGCGCCGGCTGTGCGAGCACATCGGCTCGACCGGCGGCCACGCCGCGATGATGAACCTGGTCGAAGCCGAGCACGAAGGAGTGGACTGGAGTCGCTACGACGTCGTCGTCCTCGGCGCCCCCGTGCTCTACGGCAAGTACGACAAGTCGGTGATGGAGTTCGTCACCCGGCACCGGGCGCAACTCGAGTCGAAACCCAACAGCTTCTTCAACGTCTCCGTGGTGGCGCGCGTGCCGGAGAAGTCGACCGTCGCGGGCAACCGTTACATGCAGAAATTCCTGCAGCTTTCGCCGTGGCGACCGCGCGACCTGAAAGTGATCGCGGGCAAGGTCGACTATCCTGCGTGGCCATGGCTGGACCGGTTCATGATCCGGCTCATCATGCAGATGACGAACGGTCCGACGGACACCACGGCCGTGATCGACTACACCGATTGGGACGACGTGCGCGCCTACGGCGAGCACCTGCTGACACTGCGCTGACAACCTCATCCATACAGGACATAGAACATGCAGGTCATGGACATTCTGAACCAGCTGGGCGGACTGCAGTCGGTCGCGAAGGAACTCGGCGTCGACGAATCGCAAGTCACCGCGGGCGCCGCTGCGCTGATGCCCGCCCTGCTCGGCGGATTCAAGAAGCAAGCCCAGGCGCAACCGTCCGGTCTGGACGGCCTCGCCGGCATGCTTGGCAACCTGGGCGGCGGCAGCTTGCTCGACGACGTGCTGCGCCCGCAGCCGACGAACGTCGGACGCGGCAACGACGTGCTCGGGCAGATTTTCGGCACGCCCGAAGTGAGCCGCACGGTGGCGCAGAACGCGGCGACCACGACGGGCCTGGACCCAGCCCTGCTCAAGAAGATGCTGCCGATGCTTGCGATGCTCGTCGCCGGTTTCATGGCAAAGCAGGGCGCGGGTCAGTCGGCTGGACCAGCGAATGGCGGCCTCGGTGACCTCGGCGGCCTGCTCGGCGGCTTGCTCGGTCAGGGCGGCGCATCTCAGTCGCAGGGCCTCGCCGGCATGCTCGACCTGGACGGCGACGGCAATCCGCTCGACGACATCATGGGGATCGCCAGCAAGTTCCTGCGCTGACCCCGTCCATGAACGCACCGCGTCGCAAGCCTGTCGCGCTCGTGATCGGCGCAGGTGATGCGACCGGCGCCGCGATTGCGCGCCGATTCGCCCGTGAAGGGTATGCTGCGTGCTTGACGCGCCGTTCGGCCGAGAAGCTGCAACCACTGGTGGCCGCGATCCGCGCTTCCGGTGGAGACGCGCACGGTTTCGGATCGGATGCGCGCAAGGAAGACGAAGTTGCGGCGCTGGTCGAGGACATCGAACAGCGCATCGGCGACATCGAAGTGTTCGTCTTCAACATTGGCGCCAACGTGCCGTGCAGCGTCCTCGACGAAAGTGCGCGCAAGTACTTCAAGATCTGGGAAATGGCCTGTTTCTCCGGCTTCCTGACCGGACAGGCCGTGGCGCGACGCATGGCCGCCCGCCGGCGTGGCACGATGATCTTTACGGGTGCCACGGCGAGCCTGCGCGGGGCAGCGAATTTCGCGGCCTTTGCCGGCGCCAAGCACGCATTGCGCGCGCTGGCCCAGAGCATGGCGCGCGAACTCGGCCCGCTCAACGTGCACGTCGCGCACTCCATCATCGATGGCGCAATCGACACGGCCTTCATCCGCGACAACTTCCCGGAACGCTACGCACTGAAGAGCGAGGACGGCATCCTGGCGCCGGAGCACATCGCCGACGCGTACTGGTTCCTGCACCAGCAACCTCGCGACGCCTGGACGTTCGAACTGGACCTGCGCCCCTGGTCGGAGACCTGGTAGCGCAAGACTGGCTCAGGCCTTCCTGACCTTCCTGGCCTTCCCCGCCTTCCTCACCTTCCCCGCCTTTCCCGCCTTCCTCACCTTCCCCGCCTTTCCCGCCTTTCCCGCCTTCCTCGTCGTCCTCGCGGCGCCCCGCAGGAAGACCCGCTCCAGTTCCTCGATTGCCTCACCCGTGTACACGGCGAGACGCTGCAGGTGCGGCACCTTGTCGGCACACCCGGTGAAGCCGAAATACAGCCCGCCCGCGTAGCTCAGCACCGTGATGTTGAGCGCCTGGCCGTGGAACAGCGCCGAGATCGGGAAATAGGCTTCCATCTCCGCGCCCAGGAAGTAAAGCTTGCTGCGCGGGCCAGGCACGTTCGAGATGATGATGTTGTAGGTCGGCGGTACGCTCGCACCGACGCCCGGCAGGCGCGTCAGGATCTGCGGCGAGCTGATCAACACCGTGTAATTCAGCAGCGCCTGCGTGCTCATCTGCTTCAGGAAGTCGCGACCGGCGGTGCTGCTGCGACGAATCACGTCGAACCGCTCGCGCACGTCCTCGATGTCGGTGCCCATGCGCACGTTCGCGAAGCTGATGGCATTGCCGCCGGCCTGGCTCGTGTCGCGCGGCAACGCCACGGGGATCGAGGTCACCAGCGACTTGCGCGGCAACTTGCCGATCTCGAGCAGGTAGCGCCGCATCGCCCCACTGCAGGCGGCAAGCACCACGTCATTGATGCTGCCGCCCGCGGCCTCGCCAATGGCTTTCAGGCGATCGAGGCTGCATGCCTGCGTGGCCACACGCCGTTGCGGCGTGACGTTGACGTTGAAGATCGTGCGGGGTGCTTCCGCCAGCGACGTGAAGTCGGGACTCGGCTTCACGCCGAACGCGGCCTTCAGGGTGCCGGCGAGGCCCTGCACCAGGCTCGGCAATTCCCTGGCCTGGCTGGCAAAAGCCGCCTGCAGCATGCCGAACGCGCCGAACCGGCCAGCGTTCTTCGCGGTGCGTTCCTTGCGTGATCGCTCCGCTGCCCAGATCGGCGGTGTTTCACTTGCCTGTGGATCGGTCGAAAAGTTGAGGAGGCCGACGCCCGAGACGCCGTCCGCGAGCGAGTGATGCAGTTTGCAGTACAGCGCGAAGCGCGCTCCCTGCAGGCCTTCGATCAGGTGGACCTCCCAGAGCGGGCGATCGAGGTCCATCGGATTCGAATGCAGCCGCGAGACGAGGATACCCAACTCGCGCTCGCCACCCGGATACGGCAAGGCGGAGTGCCGCAGGTGGTAGTCGAGATCGACCTTCTTCGCCACTTCGAACGTGGGGCGCAGGCGACCTGAGCCGACTCCACGCAGCACGAAATTGAACGGGGCCGCCGTCACCGGGAAGCTGCGCAGGTATTCATAGACGATGCGCGGGTAATCGCGCGGCGCGCCCGCCGGTGGCGTGAACGTCTGCAGACCCGCGACGTGCATCGGCGTCTGTCGCGTTTCCATGAGCACGAAGCTCAAGTCGAGCAGGTTGAGCAGTTTGCTGTCGGCCATCGGTTCCTCCGTTCTTTGGCAATATAGGCGACTGCCAGACACGGAGCCAGAGAATGACGTCGTTGCCCGCCGTGGAGGATCTCGTCCACGACCTCGGCCTGCTGCCCCACCCCGAGGGCGGCTTCTATCGGGAAACCTACCGGGCTGCGACACACGTGGACGGCGGACGCGCGGCTGCGACGATGATCTATTTCCTGCTGCCGGCAGGCCACGTCTCGCGGTTGCATCGGATCGACGCCGACGAGGGCTGGCATCACTACCTGGGCGGCACCCTCGAGATCTACGAACTCGATGCAACCGAGCCGGATTCGGACGCCCGCGTCACGCGACTGGGCAAAGACCTGTCGCGCGGCGAAGTGCCCCAACACCTGGTGCCGGCCGGCCGATGGTTTGGAGCCGCACCCGCGGCCGGCTCACCTTACGCGCTGGTCGGTTGCACCGTTGCGCCCGGCTTCGAGTTCTCGAAGTTCGAGCTAGGTCGGCGTGACGCGTTGCTGGCGCGGTTTCCGGCGGCTGCGGACATCGTGACACGCCTGACGACCGTCACTGCACGAACGTGAAAATGCCGACACCGACGACGAACCAGAGTGCGGCGAAGACGACCAGGTGACCGAATATTTCGCGGAAGTCGATGCGCGCGATGCCCGCTGCGACGACGACCCAGAAAGGCGCCAGCAGGTTACCCATCTGGTCGCCGACCCCGAGCGCGAGCAGCCCCTGCTGCGGCGTTGCACCCACTGCGCTCGCCGAGGTGACGGTGACGAAACCCTGGATGATCCACTGACCACCGCTCGAGGGCACGAAGATCGCGATGATCGAAGCGCCGACCGCGGTCAGCAGCGGAAACGTCAGCGGTGTCGCCAGGTCGGCGAACAGTTGCGCGAACCACGGACCGACCTGCGTGAACTGCAGCACGCCCGCGACGCCGCCATAGAGCTGGTACAGCACGATGACCGGCCAGCACGACACGACGGCCTTGGCCATCGCCCGCGAGAACGCGCCGAAACTGCGCTGCATCATCAGCGCCAGCAACAGCAGCACGGTGACCATCGAGTTGAGTTCGAGGCCGAGACCCTTGTTGACGAAATGGTGGTACAGCCAGGCCACGAGCGCGATGCCGAGCAGGAAGGGAAACAGGAACGTACGTTCAGTCCAGCCAGAAAATCCGGACGCCTCCCCCTGGGTGGCGGGACCCGGCTCGGAAGCCGGCTGTGCCAACGCGACCGCCTGTGGGAACGCCGAGATCGGCTTGACCTGCCTGGGCATCAGGTAACACGCGAGCACGATCAGCGACAGCGGGAACACGAGCGTCACCATGAGCGCGGGCAACGAGCCGATCGTGGTGCGGAGCGTCATGATGCCGGCCTCCTGCTCCAGGAAATTTCCGGGCGTTGCCGCCAACAGGGCAGCCGTCGACGACAGCCCGAACTGCCAGACGGATCCGGCGGCGAACACCGTTGCGAGGAAGAACGGGAAATCGATGCGCAGGCCTTTGCGTTCCGCGGCTTCGGCGAAGTACACGGCGATCAGCGGCCCCATGGCCAGGCCAAGACCCCAGTACAGGTAGCTCAGGATGGAATTCACGCCCACCGCCAGCGCGATCACCTGCGTGACCGTCTGCGGCAGCCCTGCGATGCGGCGAATCGCGCGACGGAATGCCTCGGTCAAGCTGAGCACCGTGCTGAGCACGAGGATCAGCGTCATCTGCATGCTGAAAGGCAGCAGCATCCAGAGACCGCGATAGTAGGCGTCGAGGTTGGTGAACAGGCTGTCGCCCAATGCGAGGGACGTGCCGACCAGCGCGACCAACATGATGACGGAGGACGCGGCGGCCTCCGGCACGTAGTTGCCTGCCCTCCGGGCAAACGCCGCAATCCAGTCCCGCATGGCAGCCCCCCCTGCGTATTCTTGTGCGCCGATGGTAGATGGTTGCAGCAACGAAGGTGTGTTCCGTTATGCTGCGCAGCCGGCAGGAGGATGAGCCAGATGACGTTGATACAGTTCGGCGGGGCCACGCTCGCCTTCTTCGCCTTGGCGGCCCAGGCGGCCCCCGAACCCTACCCGTCCACGTACCAGGCGCCGTCCAGCGCACCGATCCTGATCCGCAACGCGACCGTCCTCGACGGGACGGGACGCCGTCTCGACGGAGCCGACGTGCTCATCCGCGACGGCAAGATCGCGGAGCTCGGCACCGCACTGCCGCAGGGTGACGCCACTGCGATCGATGCTCAAGGCCGCTGGGTGACGCCTGGGTTGATCGACGTGCACTCGCACCTCGGTGTGTACGCAAGCCCTGGCATCAACGCCACGCAGGATGGCAACGAAGCCACCGATCCAGTGACTGCAGGCGTCTGGGCCGAGCACTCGGTTTGGCCACAGGATCCCGGCTTCGCCACGGCGCTTGCGGGCGGTGTGACGACGATGCAGGTGCTGCCCGGTTCGGCCAACCTGATCGGCGGCCGCGGCGTGACGCTGCGCAACGTCCCGGCCACGACGTACCAGGCCATGAAATTTCCCGGTGCGCCGCAAGGCTTGAAGATGGCCTGCGGCGAAAACCCCAAGCGTGTCTATGGCGAACGCAAGCAGCCCCCGTCGACGCGCATGGGTAACGTGGCCGGCTATCGGCAGGCCTTCGCCGACGCCGAGGATTACCAGCACCAGTGGCAGAAGTACGAGACGGAGCTCGCGGCCTACGACAGGAAGAAGGACAAGGACCGCGATCCGGCGGAGCGACCCACGCCACCGAAACGCGACCTGCGGCTCGAAACCCTGGTCGCTGCGATGCAGGGACAGGTGCAGGTGCAGGTGCACTGCTACCGCGCAGACGAGATGGCCGTGATGCTCGACCTGGCCAGGGAATATCACTTCAGGATCGCGGCGTTCCACCACGGTGTCGAGGCGTACAAGATCGCGGACCGCCTCGCGCAGGAAGGCGTGTGCGGAGCGCTGTGGGCCGACTGGTGGGGCTTCAAGCTCGAAGCCTACGACGGCATCTGGGAAAACCTGGCGTACGTCGACGCGCCGAAGAATGGCTGCGCGATCGTGCACTCGGATTCGGAAGAGGGCATCCAGCGCCTGAACCAGGAGGCCGCGAAAGCGATGGCGCGCGGCAACCGTGCTGGGCTCTCGATTCCGCCCGAGCGCGCGATCCGCTGGGTCACGTCGAACCCGGCCAGGGCGCTCGGCATCTCCGACCGGGTCGGCACCCTCGAACCGGGGAAAGTCGCTGACGTCGTGATCTGGAATCGTGATCCGTTCAGCGTCTACGCGCGGCCCGATCTCATCTACATCGACGGCGCGCTCGCCTTCGACCGCAGTCACCCGCCGAGTGCGCCACGCTCCGATTTCCTGCTCGGCCAGCCTGGAGCAGCACGATGAACCGCGTGCGTCTCGCTCCAGTGTCCGCGCTGCTGTTGGCCGCCCTTGGCCTCGCCACGCCTGCAAACGGTCAGGACGTACTGATCCGCGGCGCCAGGGTGCATACGATGACTGGCAGCGGCACGCTCGAACACGCTGACGTGCTGGTGCGTGGTGGCAGCGTCGTCGAGGTCGGCAAGGGCCTGGCAGCGGCAGGCGCCACCGTCATCGAAGCCAACGGCCGCCCATTGACGCCCGGATTGTTCGGCGGCATCACGGCCCTCGGCATCAGCGAGATCGAGCAGGAGTCGGCCACGGTCGACCGCTCGGCCCTGGTGGGCAGCGGCACGTCCGGGCCGCACTTCGTGCCCCGGCCGGAGTTCGACGTCACGCCGTCCTTCAATGCCGATGCGGTTGCGATCGGCGTCAATCGCGCTGAAGGCATCACGTTCGCGATGATCGCGCCGAATGCGTCTGGCACGTTGTTCGCCGGCCAGGGCGCGGTCGCGCGTCTCGATGGCAGCGGCAGTCCCTTCGTTGCGGCGAGCCGCACGCAGTTCCTCGACCTGGGTTCGTCCGCAACCGAAGGCGTCGGCTACAGCCGCGGCGCGCAATTCATGCTGCTCGAGCAGGCGACGCGCGAAGCATTGCCGGGCAAGCCGTTGCAGGCCGGCGACGTGCGCCTGCTGACGCCCACGGGGCGCGAGGTTTTCGCGCACTACCTCGCCGGCGGCCGCATCGCGTTCGCCGTGGATCGCGCGGTCGACATCCGCCAGGTGCTGGACTTCTCGGTGAAACATGGCGTGAAACCCGTGATCATCGGTGGCGCGCAGGCACCCCAGGTGGCCGATCTGCTCGCCAGTGCCCACGTGCCGGTGGTACTCGAACCCTTGCTCGACCTCCCCGGCACGTTCGACCAGATCGGCGCAACGCTGGAAAACGCGGCACGCCTGCAGCGCGCGGGCGTGCCGATCATGTTCACGCATTTCTCTGCGGGCACGAACCAGGCGCACAAGGTGCGCCAGGGCGCCGGCGTGGCCGTCGCCAATGGCCTGCCGCATGAGGCCGCGCTGGCAGCGCTGACCAGTACGCCGGCGGACGTGTTCGGCCTCGGCACCGCAGCCGGTCGCATTGCAGCGGGCTCGCCCGCAGACTTGGTGCTGTGGTCCGGTGATCCGCTCGAAGTGACGAGCTACGCCGAATACGTCTGGATCGGCGGCAAGGCGCAGTCGATGCGCTCGCGGCAGACCGAGCTGCGAGATCGCTATCGCCCGCGACCCTGACGCCGTTCCCCGGGCGTTGCCAGCAGCGATCGACCGACCACCGGGTTCATTCGCTGGAGGAGACGCACGATGCGCTACGTGGTGACGACCTGCCTGATCGTCGCGGCGATCATCCACCTGCTGCCACTGGCGGGCGTGCTCGGCTCCGGGCGCCTGGCGGCGCTCTACGGCCTCGACTTCACCGAGCCCAACCTCGCCATCCTGATGCGGCACCGCGCGGTGCTGTTCGGCCTGTTCGGCACTTTCCTGGTGTACGCGGCATTCAAGCCGCACCTGCAGGTCATCGCTTTCATCGCCGCGTTCGTCAGCGTCGTTTCGTTCCTGCTGCTCGCAGGGTCGAGCGGCGGCTACAATCCGCAGATGGGACGGGTGGTGACAGCCGACATCGTCGCGCTCGTCGCGCTCGTCATCGGCGCGCTGGCGTTGCGAGCTTCTGCTTGATCAGGGCTTGGAGAACAGCACCTCGCCTTCATCCGACAAGTCGAACCGGCCGGACATCGGCACCTTCGGCAGACCCGGCATGCGCAGGATCTCGCCGGTGATCGGAACGACGAACCCCGCCCCCGCGGCGAGCTGGATTTCGCGAACGGTGACGAGGAAGTCCTTCGGCCGGCCCAGCAATGCCGGATTGTCGGACAAAGACTGCTGGGTCTTCGCAATGCAGATCGGCAGCTTGTCGAACCCGGCTTTCTTCAGTTGCGCAAGGTCGCGCCTGGCGCGCGCCGTGTAATCCACGGCCTGCGCGCCGTACATTTCGCGCGCGACCGTCGCGATCTTGTGCTCGATCGTGTCGTTCCAGTCGTACAGCGGCGTGAAGCCGGGTTCCGTGACTGCAACCAGGTCCCGCACGACTTCCGCCAGCTCGATGCAGCCGCTGCCTCCTTGACTGAAAGGCTGCGCCGCCACTGCGCGGACGCCGAGGGTGGCACAGTGCTGCTGCAGCGCGGCCACTTCTTCCGGCGTATCCGTCGGAAAGCCGTTGATCGCCACGACGCAGGATTGCCCGAACTTGCGGATGCTCTCGATGTGCTTTTCCATGTTGGAAAAGCCGCGGGTCATCGCCTCGACGTCGGGCTTGCCGACGTCCGCCAATGGCTTGCCGCCGTGCATCTTGAGCGCGCGGATCGTCGTCACCAGCACCGTGCACGCGGGCGCGAAGCCGCCGTACCGGCAATTGATGTCGAAGAACTTCTCCGCGCCGAGTTCGAACGCGAATCCCGCCTCGGTCACGACGATGTCGGCGTAGGTGAGCGCCGCACGCGTCGCCGTGATGCTGTTCGTGCCGTGCGCGATGTTGGCGAAGGGCCCGCCATGGACGAACGCGGGCGCACCTTCGGTCGTCTGCACCAGGTTCGGCTTGATGGCCTGGCTCATCAGTGCCGCCATGGCGCCCACCGCATTGAGGTCGCTGGCCGTGACCGCCACTCCATCTGACGAGTAACCGACGACGATGCGTCCGAGCCGCGCCTTGAGGTCCGGTATGTCGCTGGCGAGGCACAGGATCGCCATCACTTCGCTCGCTGCCGTGATGTCGAAACCGCTCTCGCGCGGAATGCCTTCCGAACGGCCACCCAAGCCGATGACGATGTCGCGCAGCGCGCGATCGTTCATGTCGATGACCCGTTTCCAGGTGACGTGCCGCGGGTCGAGCCGGCACTGGTTGCCGTTGTGCAGCGTGTTGTCGACGAGTGCTGCCAACAGGTTGTGCGCGCTCGAGACGGCGTGGAAATCGCCGTTGAAGTGCAGGTTGATGTCCATCATCGGCAACACTTCGGATGCGCCGCCGCCCGCCCCGCCCCCCTTCATGCCGAAGACAGGTCCGAGGCTTGGCTCGCGCAATGCAGCGGCACTACGCACGCCGATCTTCTTGAGGCCCTGGACGAGGCCGATGGTGGTGGTGGTCTTGCCCTCGCCCGCTGGCGTTGGCGTGATGGCGGAGACCAGCACGAGCTTGCCGCGCTCTGGACGGCCACGAATGGCCGACAGCGGCAGCTTGGCCTTGTAGTGACCGTACGGTTCCAGCACGGCGGGATCAATGCCGATGGCGCGAGCGACGTCGCCGATGGGTTGCATGTATCGTTCCCCCTGGTCCGGGCCGTTCGTCGTGCCTGGGTTCAGCCCGGTATTGTTTGTGTGTGGCACGGAGTCTTGCACAGTGCGCCCGCACAGTGGACTGTGGCCCTCACGGATTCACCAATGCCTGGCAGGACGACTTCATGCGTGGACATCCGGCGCCCGATGATTGCTGCAATGCAATGCGCGTACATTGTCCGCAGGAATCGCCAGGCGTTCAGTGCCCGAGGAGGCTGCTATGAGAGCTCGCGACGAACGTCTTTTTCGCCCCGAGTGTTGGCGAACGCTGCCCGCACTGCTGGTTCTGTCGCTGGTGTCCGGGTGCGTCGCCCCCACCCGCGGCCCCGCCCCACCGGCACCGACATTGCAACTGCTCGGGGCCGCCGAACTCGACCTCCCGCGCGAATGCGAGGTCACGCCAGGTGCGGTGTACCGGACGAACTTCCATGTCCAGCGCAATGGTCACGTCAGCGATGCCACCTCGGAAGCCGGCGACGGCTGCGTGCAACGGGCGCTGCGTGACTGGGTGGTCACGTTCAGTTATGCCCCGATTCACGCGACCACTGCCGTGGCGTTCGACTGGATGCTCGTGACCGCGGCCCGCAACAATTGACGGGTATCCGCGCGCCGATCAGGACGGTGCGTTGACGACCAGGTCCGCCAGCGTATCGACGTCCTGCGCCGCAGAAGGCATGGGCACGCTGATCACTCGTTCCGCATGGCGTACCAGCACGGCACGCGCGCCGCGATCGCCCTGCAGACCGGCCAGTTCCCGGAACAGGTCGGACGGGAAGATGGCGGGCACGCCAACGGTGCCGGCGTACTGCGCGGCAACGATGCGGTCGGGCTGCTGTTCCCACCGCGAGACGAGCCGCCGCAGGTCCTCGGCCGTCACGGCGACCTGGTCCGCCAGCGCAATCAGTACGCCACGGGCATCGAACGGCGCCTGCGCCAGTCCCACGCGGATGGAACTCGCCATGCCCTGTGCGTGTTCCGGGTTGTAGGCAACGCTGCATGCTGCTGCGCGGACCAGCGGCTCGAGACGCTCGGCGTGCGCGCCGAGCACGACGGTAATGGCGTGCCGTCGCTCCAGCTGCGACACGGTATCCAGCGATCGCGCGAGCAGCGGTCGTCCCGCGATGTCGGCGAGCTGCTTCGGCGATCCAAAACGCGACGAACTGCCGGCGGCGAGCACCATGATGTGCAGGCTGGAGGCGACCGTATTGCGATCCAGTACCTGCCCGTGTCGCTTGCCATGCAGATGCGCCTGGATTTCGGCGGTGATCGCGAGCGCGATGCTCGCGGGATCGCGCCCGCCGAGTTCGAGCCCGACCGGCGCGTGCAGTCGCGGTCCGAACCTCGCCGTGGATGCCGCACCAAGATCGGCCAGCAATCGTTGGCGTCGTGACGCCGGGCCAAGCAATCCCACGTAAGGGATCGAAGTCGTTGCCAGTGCCTCGAGCGCCGCGAGGTCGGTCGCGATGTGATGGCACATGATGACCGCCGCATCGAACCGCGCCAGGTCCACGTGCTGACCCAGTTGCGACGGCGTGGTCTGCAGCACCCGCCGCGCGCGCGGGAATCGCGCCGGGTCCGCGTACGCCGGCCGGTGATCTGCCACCGTTACGCGCCAACCCAGCGTCGCACCGATTTCCACGACCGGCAGGGCGTCCGGGCCCCCGCCGATCAACAGCAACTCGCGTTGCACCGGGGTACTGGCGACGAATAAACGCACTGGTGGACCATCGAACTCGATGGTTCCTGCAACGGCCGGGCCTTGGGGCTCGTCGATCCGCGACGCCAGCCACGCGGCGACGGGTTCAGGCAGACCCGGGGGCAGCGTCGGACCGCCAGCCAGCCAGAGCGTCGCGCCCGCGGGCAGGGCCGGCGCCGCAGAATCGAGCACGAAGGCATACTGGGCGCGCGCGCGCTGCTCGAAACTCTGTGCCAGGGTCGCGAAGGGCTCCCAATCGGCCTCCGGATCAAGCCGGAGGAGCCAGACATCCATGCCACCTTCGCAGCCGGCGCCAAGTCCCCACAGCAGGTCGTCATCGCCACGATTGTCGTAACGGACCAACTTCGGCGTGCCGGTTTCGAGCACGGATGCCGCATGCGCAGCCAAGTCGCCCTCCAGGCAACCCCCAGAGAGGATTCCCTCGTAGTGGCCGCCCGTGCCGATCAGCATCTGTGCCCCGGCCTTGCGGTAGGTCGAGCCGCGCGTGGCGACGATCGTGGCGAGCACGAGCGGCGCCCGTTCCGCGCGTGCCTGTTCGTACATCGGCAGCAATTGATGCAGTGATCCATCCATCTGTGCGCCTTATACTAAATCACGGTGGCCGGCCCGACGGCACCTTCATACCTGCGTCCATATCCTGCATCCATTCCTGCGCCTGGGGACACTCCATGATTTCACTCTCGCTCAACGGCAAGACCGTGCAGTTGTCCGCCACCCCCGATACCCCGCTGCTGTGGGCCTTGCGCGATGAACTCGGCTACATGGGCACCAAGTTCGGGTGTGGCATTGCCGCCTGCGGCGCTTGCACAGTGCTCGTCGACGGCAGGCCGACACGCGCGTGCGTGACCACGATCGAGGCGGTGGCAGGCAAGCAGGTGACCACGATCGAGGCGATGGATTCGGACCGGATCGGCCAGGCCCTGCAGGCCGCATGGATTCGCAACGACGTGCCGCAATGCGGCTACTGCCAGAGCGGGCAGATCATGAGCGCAGCCGCGTTGCTGGCCCGCAATCCCAGGCCCAACGACGCGGACATCGACGGAGCGATGCGACGGAACCTTTGCCGCTGCGGCACCTACAACCGTATTCGCGCCGCGATCAAGGATGCGGCCGCGACGCTCGGCGCCTGAGGCAAGGAGACAGCCATGAACACCAATGCATTCACGTCGCGTCGCGATTTCCTCAAGGGTTCGGCGGCTGCCACCGGCGCACTCGTCATCGGCTTCACGCTGCCAGTGGCTTCGCGGTTCGGCCAGGCTGCGGCGGCAGCAACCCCAGTCGCTGGCGGCTTTGCGCCGAACGCGTTCCTGCGCATCGCGGCGGACGGACAGGTCACGGTCATCTGCGGCCTGTCCGAAATGGGCCAGGGCGTGCACATGGGCATCGCCTCGCTGGTGGCCGAGGAACTCGACGCCGACTGGAAGAGCGTCAAGCTCGAACAGGCGCCGGTCGACAAGGCGTACATCAATCCATTGATCGGCATGCAGGCGACGGGCGGCTCGACTGCGATCCGTGGTCACTACGAACCGATGCGCAAGGCGGGCGCGGCGGCGCGCGAAATGCTGGTCACCGCGGCCGCAGCGCAATGGGGTGTGGATGCCGACCGCTGCCACACGCAGGACGGCCGCGTCACCGGGCCCAATGGCAAGTCGGCCGGTTACGGTGAACTCGTCGCTGCCGCAGCGAAACTGCCGGTGCCGGCAAACCCGACGCTCAAGGACCCGAAGGATTTCCGCATCCTCGGCAAGGGCCTGCCGCGCATCGACACGCCGGCCAAGGTCAACGGCACTGCGGGCTTCGGCATCGACGTCAAACTGCCGGGACTGCTCACGGCGGTCATGGTGCATGCACCCGTTCCCGGCGCGACGGTCGTCTCGGTCGACGACACGGCGGCCAAGGCCATTCCCGGCGTGAAGCAGGTCGTGCGTATTCCGCAGGGCGTCGCCGTGCTGGCCGAGAGTTACTGGACTGCGCTGAAAGGCCGTGACGCACTGGTCGTGAAATGGGACGAAGGCGCGCTTGCGTCGTTGTCATCCGAAGGCATCTCGAAGCTGTTGGCCGACGCAACGACGAAGCCCGGCGTGGTGGCGCGCAATGAAGGCGACGTCGGTGTCGCCGTCGCGAAGACGATCGAGGCCGTCTACGAAGCCCCCTACCTCGCGCACGCGTGCATGGAACCGATGAACTGCACCGCCTGGGTGCGCGCGGGCGACGCCGAAGTGTGGGCACCGACGCAGGGACCGGGCCCGCACCAGGGCATCGTCGCCCAGTTGACGGGCTTGCCGCCGGAAAAGGTCCAGGTGCACACGACGTACCTCGGCGGTGGCTTCGGCCGACGCTTCGCGCCGGATTTCGTGATCGCCTCGACGCTGCTCTCGAAAGCAGCGGGTGCACCCGTCAAGCTCGTCTACACGCGCGAAGACGACATGCGCGGCTGGTTCTACCGTCCGGCGTCGGTGACGCGCTTCACGGCCGGTCTCGATGCGGCTGGCAATCCGGTCTCGCTCACCGCGCGCGTCGCCTGCCCCGCACTGATGGTGGCGGCGGGATTCGTGCGGGAGTTGCCGAAAGGCATCGATGAGCCGGCGGTCGAAGGCATCGGCGACATGCTGTACGCCTTCCCCAACCTGCGAGTGGAATACGCGCAGGCGGAGCCTGGCGTTCCCGTCTGGTTCTGGCGCTCGGTCGGCCATTCACAGAACGTGTATTTCATCGAAGCGTTCATCGACGAGATTGCGGCTGCCGCCGGCAAGGACCCCGTCGAGTTCCGTCGCTCGTTGCTCGCCAAGCAGCCACGGCTGCGCGGCGTGCTCGATCTTGCGGCGGCAAAGGCGGGCTGGGGTTCGCCGCTGCCCAAAGGCGTGCACCGGGGCGTGGCGATCACGAACTGTTTCGGCAGCTTCGTCGCGCAGGTGGCGGAAGTCTCGGTCGATGCCAACGGCAAGCCACGCGTGCACCGGATCGTTGCTGCCGTCGACTGCGGTCGCACGGTCAATCCCGACGTGATCCACCGCCAGGTCGAAGGCGCAGTCGTCTACGGGCTCAGCGCCGCCCTGCACGAGAAGATCACGTTCAAGAACGGGCGCGTCGAGCAGTCGAACTTCGACGACTACCCGATGCTGCGCATGGACGAGATGCCCAAGGTCGAAGTGCACATCGTGCCGAGCATGGAAGCGCCGGGCGGCATCGGTGAACCGGGTCTGCCGCCAGCCACGCCAGCGGTGATCAATGCGATGTTCGCAGCGACGGGCAAGCGGATCCGGACGTTGCCGGTCTAGCCACGCCAGCTTCAGTCGCCCTTCTTCAGCAGCGACGCCAGGTCGGCGAAGGGTGAGTGAGTTGCGCCGGCACGTTCATCCTCGCGCAACGCCGTGCTGCCCTGGTCGACGTGGCGCTGGTGCTCGTTGTCATGGCAATAGAGGCAGAGCAGTTCCCAGTTGCTGCCGTCGGGCGGGTTGTGGTCGTGGTCGTGGTTCTTGTGGTGAACCGTGAGCTCGTGCAGGTTGGCTTGCGAGAACTCGCGGGCACAACGCCCGCAGATCCAGGGGAACAGCTTCAAGGCCTGCGCGCGGTAGCCCTGCTCACGCTGGTCCCGTGTGCGGCGTGCATCGGCGACGACGCGATCGAGCCGGCCAAGATCGGGAGTGACGCGTTTGCGTGTGGTCATGCGTGCGGTTCGCCGCCGTCGATTACGCCGCGATTTTCCCTGCAGCCCTCGCCGCACTTTCGCGGGGCTGCTTGATGCGCTGCAACCAGATTTCGTGCGGGTCCCAGGCGAGATTGCGGGTCCTGTCGTCGATCTGATGGGCGGGAAGCGGGCACCGGTCCACGCCACTGGATACCTGCCCCGGGATGACCTGTGACTCGGCAATCTGCCTGCCCATGCTGTTCATTCAGCGAATCACTCTACTGCCATGCCTTGCGGCGGACGCGGAGTCTGACGACCCGCCATCCATAACGCAATGGCCCGGGATTCAAGGTGCAACCTTTGGCGGGGCCCGCTGCATCGAACAGAGTGCCAGGTCGATGCACGCTGATTCGAACCTATCGGGAGAAGACCCATGTCCTGCAGACTCCTGCTCGCCTTTATCCTGGCGGCACAAGCCGCACTTGCCGTCGCGCAGGTGCCCACCCCGGCAGAGCTGGTGGCCCGGAGCAGTCATGCTTTCGCTTACGACGACGCATCGCTGACCGGGAATGGCGCGCAGTTCCTGCGCGAGCAGACGGCGGACTGCCAGTTCGTGCTGTTCGGAGAGGACCACATGGATCATGCCACGCCGATCTTTGCCGGCGCCCTGTTCCACATGCTGCACGACCAGCACGGCTACCGGCACCTCGTGGTCGAACAGGATCCGCTGGCCATCGAAGAAGCACTGGCGCCGGCGGTGCGTGGACACGCCGACCACATCGCGGCACTGACACGGCGCTGGCCGACCCTGTTCGAGTTCGACACCGACGAGGACCTTTCGCTGCTCGCCATGGTCGGCAAATTGGTACCCGGCCCGGATGCGATCTGGGGCGTCGAGCAGGCGACGGGAGCGAGCCGATACCTGGAGGAACTGGTCACGCTCGCGCCCGACCCGGTTGCACGTGACCGGGCGAACTCACTGCTCACGGCCGCGCGAGACGCTGATCCGGGACCCAGGTACTCGGTCAACTGGCTCATTGCGCCGCAGACAGCCACCGACCTGGCGGAACTCGCGGCCGTCTTCCGTTCACCCGCCGATTCACGCGCGGCACGCTTGCAGGCCCGACTGGCCAAGTCGGCTGAAATTTTCGGCTACTACCGGCGCGCCGAAGCCGGCGAATTCGTCGGCCTGTACAACAACACCGTGCGCGAGGAAACGCTGAAAGAAAACTTCCTGCAGCGCTATCGGGCCGTGGCCGCTCGCGGGAACGTGCCGAAGGCGATGTTCAAGTTCGGCGCCAACCACCTTTACCACGGCAAGAACCCGACGCAGGCCTTTCCGATCGGGAACCTCGCGCACGAGATGGCGATCGCGCAGGGATCGAAAGCCTACGGTATCTTTGTGATCATGCTCGGAGCGGGCTACCGCACGTACGAGGACTATCCGGCCTGGCTGCGCCCGTTGCTGCCAGCGGCCGAGCCCCGCACACCCACCCTGGTGGACCTGCGCGCGCTGCGGCCGTACCAGCGCCTGTTCAAGGACACGACCACGCCCGAGGACCTGTGGCAGCAACGGGCACTGCTGCATGGTTACGATGCCATCGTGGTGCTGCCGGATTCGCGCCCCGGTCAGCGGCAGCTCGGCGGTCGTTCCTCCGTGGCAGCTGGGGGAAAGTAGCGACAGCCGACTTCTACGGGTTCCGCTGGACGGCCCGGCGGCGTAAAGTCGGTTCATGGCGCATTTTCCTGCGCAGGCAAGTCATTGCCAAGGAGGCAGACACATGGATACTCCGAGCACCAGTACGGAACGGCTGATGGCGGATCTGCAGGCTGTCGTCCGCGACACCGAGAATCTCCTGAAAGCCACGGCGGGCGACGCGAGTGAACGTGCCGCCAAGGCTCGCGCGCACGCGGAGGAGTCGCTGCACAAGGCCCGCGAGAGACTGCACGAGTTCGAGCACGATGTCGCTGCCCAGGCGCGCGAGGCTGCGCAGAAAACGAACGCCTACGTGCATGAAAATCCGTGGCCATCGATCGGCGTGGCGGCGGGCGTGGGATTCCTGGTCGGGCTGCTGATCGGCCGACGCTGAGCGCTGGCAAACGGCGCGCACCACGATGGGCGATTTCGACGCACCTGGCAGGACGACTGGCGGCCTGTTCGATTCCCTGCGTTCGCTGCTGGCGACTTTGGTCGCGATCGCGCACACACGGGTCGAGCTGTTCGGCACCGAGCTCGAAGAAGAACTGCAGCGCGTGGTTGCGCTGACGGTTGGCGCGATGCTCGTGCTCGCGCTGGCCAACCTCGCGCTGCTGTTCAGTGCGGTCGCAGTCATCGCCGCATTCTGGGACACACACCGGGTGGCCGCCGTCGCGGGCGTCGCCGCCGGCTTCGGCACGCTCGCCGTCGTCGCGTACTTCGTCGTTCGCGCTCGGACGCAGCGCCGGACACGCTTGTTGTCCGCCACCCTGGGCGAACTCGGGCACGACCTCGAGCAGCTCGGCCGACGGAGTCCGCGGTGAACTCACGTCGGGAGCTTGCGCACAAGCGCGTGCTGCTCGTGGCCCGCAGCGAGCGGCAGCGCACGGAACTCGCATTCAGCGCCGACGACGTGACCCATTCGCTGCGCCACGTCGATGCCGCGGTGAACGTCGCGCGCCGTGCCGCCTCGCATCCGCTGCTGCTGGCCGGCGCGATCGTTGCAGTGGTCGTGGTCCTGCGTCCGCGCCGGCTGTTGCAGGGGCTCACCTGGGGCCTGTCGGCAGCCGTGGCCGCACGCCGTGCGTCGGCATTGCTCGGCACGACCAGGGTTCCCCGCTAAGTCGACGCTCGCGTAACCGGCACGGAATCTGGCGTCAGGCGGGTCGGGCCTTGCTCGCCGTAGACAGTGCTGCAACACGCGCAAGCGCCGCCTCGTACTCACGCGCGAGCGTGTCGACGACCACGCTGACGGGCTCGATCGCCCGGATCGCGCCGACCCCCTGCCCCGCCGCCCAGACGTCTTTCCAGCGTTTCGGTCCCGCGCTGCTGCTGTCGTAATTGCGTTCGGGCTTGTCCGGCATGGCGTTCACGTCGAAGCCGTTGCGGCTCAGGCTCGGCTTGAGCCAGGAGGCCGGCGTGCCCGTGATCGACGCGCTGACCAGCAGGTCGTCGACATTGGCTGCGACGACCATCTGCTTGTACTCGTCGACGGCCCGGCACTCCGGCGTGGCGATGAACCGCGTCCCCATGTAGACGAGGTCCGCACCCGCGGCGATCGCCCCGGCCACGCCATATCCGTCGGCGATGCCGCCGCCGACGATGACGAGGCCGTCCGTGAGTTCACGCACGGCGGAAATGAACGCGAACGGCGACAGAAAGCCCGTGTGCCCGCCCGCGCCCGAAGAGATGCAGGCCAGGCCGTCCGCGCCAGCGTCGATCGCCTTTTTCGCCAGCGTCAGGTTGACCACGTCCGCGATGACGAGCCCACCGTAGCCGTGCACGATATCGATGGCGGGCTTCGGGCTGCCGAGTGCGGTGATCACGACCGGCGGCCGGTAGCGGGCCACGAGCTCGAGGTCCTGCTGCAGGCGAAGGTTGGTCGAGTGCGTGATCAGGTTGGCCGCCCAAGGCCCGATCGTGGCCCCTGGTCGCGCCACGGCGTCCACACGCAGCGCGTCGGTGATGCGGGTCATCCACGCATCAAGTTCTTCGACCGTGCGTGCGTTGACCGTCGGGAAGGCGCCGACGATGCCGGCACGGCAGGCCTCGATTACCAGCTCGGGACCGGTGATCAGGAACATCGGTGCGGCGACGACGGGCAGGCGCAGCGGCAGGGCAAACCGGGATATCCCGCGGTCGAGTCCCGGCGTCACGAAGGTGCTTGTGTTCAAAGGGGCGTCACTTGCTAGACTGTACTGACTCTACCGCGCAGGATCGGATACCGTCAATCGATGCCACGCTGAAACCGGGCGCCCGGCGTAAGGCGGCAGGCATCGCGCAGCAAGGAAACGCCACCATGCAGAGATCCTCCCCGGCCGCCAGCCTCCTGGACTTCGACGGGCTGCGACCGCCTTCGCCCTTCATGACCGCGGCTCATGACCAATGGCGGGCCCGCGTGCGGCGGTTCGTCACGCAGGAAATCGAACCTCACCTGGCTGCATGGGAAGCCGTGGGCACGTTTCCCGATTCACTGTACGAGTCGGCGGCACGACAGGGCCTGCTCGGCGTCGGCTTTCCCGAGCGCGTCGGCGGGCACACCGAGGATGCCGATCCGTACTACCGCGTGATCTTCGCGGAGGAATTGCATCGTCCCGGCTCCGGAGTGGTTTTCGCGGACCTGGCCACGCACTGGGTCGGCCTGCCGCCCGTCGTCCAATTCGGTTCGGAAGAATTGCTCGAACAGGTAGCGCGCCCAGTGCTCGCGGGCAGGCACCGCATAGCGTTCGCAGTCACGGAGCCGTCCGGCGGGTCCGACGCGGGGGCCGTGCAGACGCGGGCCGAACGTCGCGACGACCACTGGCTCGTCAACGGCTCGAAAACCTTGATCTCCGGCGCCCTGCGCGCGGACTCCATCCTCGCGGCCGTGCGCACGGGCGGCGCCGGCGCCGGCGGCATTTCGCTGCTGCTGATCGACGCGCAGAGTGCGGGCATCGAGCGGCGCCCGGTCCCTGGCCTGCAGTGGTACAGCGCGAGCAACGGCACGATCGAGTTCCGCGACGTGCGCGTGCCCCTCGACCGGCTGATCGGCGCCGAGAATCGCGGCTTCGCCGGTCTGGCGAAGCAGTTCAACGTCGAGCGCCTGAGCGGGATCGCCGCGACGCTCGCGATGTCGCGGGCAGCCGTCGCCGAGGCAATCGACTGGGCGCAGCGCCGCGAGGCGTTCGGCAAACGGCTCGTCGAGCACCAGGCCCTGCGGCACAAGCTGGTGGACCTGGTGCGGGAAATCCACGCCACCTATGCCTACATGGACCTGTGCATCTGGCGCTTGCAGGGCGGCGACGCGGCCATCGCGGACATAGCGATGCTGAAGGTGCAGGCGACCCGCACGCTCGAACGGAGTGCTCGCGACGCGATGCACGTGCTGGGCGGCCAGGCCTATGCCGGTTCGACGCGCGTCGAGCGCATCTATCGCGAGGCCCGCATTTTCGCCATTGGCGGCGGCACCGAGGAAGTCCTGAGCGACCTCGCCGCACGCCAGCTCGGATTCTGACGACGCAATCATCCGCAATCTGCACAGCGAGGACCCGACCATGTCACCGATGAGACAGGCGCTGCAGGCCATCATGGAAGCGACCCAGGCGCAGGACAACGAGCGCTTCCTCGACTTCCTCACCGAGGACGTCGAGTACCAGTTCCACGTCGGCAGCCCGGGAGTGAACGGCAAGGCGGGCGTGCGGAAATTCCTGTCCCGCTACCGCACGATTGCCGAGGACGTCGTCTGGCGCGTCGACCGCGTCGCCGAAAGCGACGACTGCCTCTTCATCGAGGGCTACGAGGAATATACCGACAAGCGCACGGGCGACCGGGTCGCGCACCCGTACATGGGAATCATGGAGTTCCGTGACGGCAAGATTGCGAAGTGGCGAGATTACTTCGAGATGAACCAGAAGGTGCAGAAGTAGGTACGCACGCCGGACGCGGCTTCAGTCGAGCTTCGTCCGGCGCACCTCGATGCCACTGGCGACTCGGTCCATGCAGTCGGGCGTGACGCCCTGCTCGCGGATCTCGACCTTGCGGATCTTGTTGGTTGGCGTCTTCGGCAGCGACGCCATCACGCGCACGTAGCGCGGCACCATGTAGTGCGGCATGCGCGGGATGAGGAACCGCACGAGTTCGGCCGCGTCGATCGGCGGACTGCCGGCTACGGCGGCCACGGCGACGAGCACGTCCTGGTCGCCGTCCGCGCTCGGCACGCCGACCGCCGCCACTTCCGCGACGCCGGGGAAGGCAAACACCTCGGCCTCGACTTCCACCGACGAGATGTTTTCGCCGCGGCGGCGGATCGAATCCTTCAGGCGGTCGACGAAGAAAAAGTCGCCCTTCTCGTCGCGATAGAGCAGGTCGCCGGTGTGGAACCAGCCGTTGCGCCACGCTCGCGCATTCGCCTCCGGCTGATTGATGTACCCGAGCGATGTGGTCCACGGCAGGTCGTGACGCACGACGAGTTCGCCCGGCACTCCCGGCGGGCACTCGATGTCGTTCGCATCGACGATGCGGCACTCGCACCCCGTGCGCGGTCGCCCGCAGCTGGCGGTGACGTCCGTGTCGACGTCGGTCGCCAACGGCACCGAGAGCTCCGTCATGTTGAAGCCCGAGCTGTAGTGGAAATCGTGCCGCTGCGCGAGCTCGATGGCCTGGCGCGTCAGCGGTGCAATCGCGTGCCGCAGCGTGTTGTCCGCATCGTCCGGTTGCGGCGGCAACTTGAGCAGGAACGCCGGCATCGAGCCGATCAAGCCGCTCGTCGTCGTGGCGCCGAAGCGGCGCACACGCTCCCAGAAACGGTCGGTGCTGAAACTCTCGCACAGCACCGCCGAACACCCGGTCGCGAGCGTCCCCATGATCGAACCGACGCCGGCGATATGGAACAACGGCAGCTCGATGAGGATGCGATCCTCGCTGTTCATGTAGCCGTACTGGGTGCGCGCCGTGGTGTAAATCTGCAGGTAGGAGCACAACACGCCCTTGGAAGGGCCCGTCGTTCCCGACGTGAAGATGATCGTCTGCGCATCCCAGCGCTCGACATGGGCGTCCGTCGCGCCGTCATCATCGACGTCGAGCGACTCGGCGCCGACGACCGTGCCTGCCCAGTCGAAACCCGCGGGCCGTTCGCCGACGACGATGAGTGTCTCGAGACGGTGGGCCGGGATCTCGAGCAACCTGTCGACGAGCCCTGCGTGCACCACCATTATGCGGGCGCCGGACTGCTCGATCGCGTGCGCCAGCAGCCGCCCGCGGTAGGCGATGTTGAGCGGGGCAAAACAGGCTCCGGCGAGGTTGGTGCCGAACCACGCGCGAATGGCGTCCGGCCCATTGGGCAGCCAGACCAGCACTTTGTCGCCTTCCTGCACGCCGAGGCAGCGCAGACCCGACGCCGCGCGCCGCGCGAGCGCGTGCGTCTCGCCATACGTCCAGCGCTTGCCGTCCTCGAACAGCAGGAAATCACGCGCCGGCGTCGTGGCAGCTCGCGTTGCCAGCAGGCACGGCAGCACGCTGGCCTCGCGGGTCGGCATGGCCGGGTCGAACCACGCCGGATGGGGCCTCGTGTCGGGCATCACGGCTTGCGCGGCTCGACAGCGGATGGACGCAATTCCTCGCGGCAGTGATCGCACACGACGACGCCCTCCACCACCGCGCCACACGGGCGATGCGTCAACTGGATCGGAGCGACCCGTCCGCGCAGCAGCCACCGGTCGGCCCACTGGTGCAAGGTAAAGGCCGGCAGATAAAGGGCACGCCCCTTCTCCGTGAGCCCGTAGGCATGCCGTGGTGGGTTGTCCTGGTACGGTGATCTCGAAAACACGCCGGCCTGCACCAGCAGGCGCAGCCGGTCCGCGAGCGTGTTCGTGGACACCGACAGGGCTGCCTGGATGTCCGCGAACCGGTGCAGGCCGTAATACGCGGCCGCCTGCACGAGCGCCGTCCAGCGGTCACCGATCACGTCGATGGCCTGGACGGGCTGGTCATCGGCCTGGCGCCAGGAGTTGGCGCCCGTGTGCAGGCAGTTCTTGGGCAGGCTCACCTGGTGCTCGTCGGGAATCGCCACGACCTCGACGCGAATGTCGCCGATGTCGATCGGCTCGCGACACGCGCGACAGATGAGCAGCGGCAGCATCGCGTTGCCACACGACGTGTGCACCAGTTCCCGCGGCAGGCCGGAACCTCCGCCGTAGCGCTGCTCCCAGAGCCAGTACATCAGCATGGTCGGATAGAGGTCCAGGCCCATCCGCGTCAATCGATATTCGTAGCGCGTGGGTCGCGTCTGGTACGGGTGACGGTGCAGGATGCCCTCGTCGACCAGCGCGCGCAGGCGCTGGGTCAGCGTCGCGCGGCTCGCGCCGGTGGCGGCGACGAACTCCTCGAAGCGACGTGCCCCCTGGAACACTTCGCGCAGCACGAGCGCGGACCAGCGATCGCCCAGGGCCTCGAACGCCATCGCCACCTGGCTGCCTGCGCAGGATCGCACCAGCACGTTCCGGCCCCACGCGGGCAGCGATGCCCGCAGCACGTTCCGTTCCGGCGCTCGGCCGTGCGGCGTGCACGTGCGCGAGGTTCGGCGTCACTGCCGTGGAGCCGGATTGAGTGCCTGTCTTCTGCTTCTTCAAGTGGACGTCGGCGACGACGAGCGCAACGGTGCTCCGGCCCACTATAGTCAGGCCACGCCGCTGACACCATCGGGACGGCGGCAGCTATCCGCGCGGCGCCCCAGCCGCGCAGTCAGTCGCGGTCAGGGGCTCCCAATGGGAAAAGTGGACGGTACTCCCGCGCTTCGTCGACCGCTCTCGCGAAGGACGGTCGCGCGAGCAACCGCCGCCGATAGGCGAGTACGGACGAGAATGCCTCGCCGATCGGGTGAACCCAATCGGCGTAGAACAGCGCGGGGGCAGCGGCGCAGTCGGCCAGGCTGAAGTCCCCGCCCGCCGCCCACTCCCGTCCTGCCAATACGTCGTTCAACCAGCGATACGCCGTGTCGAGAGTCGCCCGTGCCTCGGCGAGGCCCTGCGGGTCTCGATCCCCTCGGCGCGCAGGCTGTCGAACACGAACTTCTGCATCGGCGTCATGACGTAGTTGTCGAAGAAGCGGTCCATCATCCGCACATTGAGCGCAGCGCGTGGCTCCTCGGGGACCAGGCGCACCGGCCCGGGATGTTCCAGGCCGAGGTACTCGATGATGATGGTCGATTCCACCACCGTGCGACCCGCGTCCACCAGCACCGGGATGCGCTGGAACGGCCACAGCGTTGCGTGCTCCGCCGCGAGCCGATCGGCCCCCGGTCCAAGCAGCTGCAACTCGAACGGGGTGTCGTTCTCGAACAGCGCGATCAGCACCTTCTGGCAATACGACGAAAACGGGTGGCCATAGAGCTTCATCAACGCATTGGACTCAGAACGAGACGAAGGTCTTGAAGCCGCCCCAGAACATGCGCTTGCCGTCGAACGGCATGAGCTTCGGGTCCATGTACTTCTTCAGTCGCGGATCGCTCATGAACAGTGCGTTGATGCGATCACGGTCCTTGCGCGACTTGTAGACGATGTACGAGAAAACGACCGTCTCGCCGCGCTTGAGCTTTACGCTCTGCGGAAAAGAGGTCAGTTTCCCGGGCTTGACGTCGTCGGCCACGGCCTCGACGTAGGCCAGCGCACCGAGTTCGCGCATGATCTTGCAGCCGAGACGCGCCATCTTGCGATAGGCCGCCATGTTCTTCGTCGGCACCGGCAGCACGAAGCCGTCCACGTATCCAGGCATGTGAATTCTCCTTCAGTTGATGTATCGGGGTCAGCGATCCGGTTTCTGAACTCAAAGTGCGTCGCCGTAACGACCCTCGGCGCGCAAGGCTTCCTCGATCGGGCGCACCTCGATACTGCCGATGCGAGCCGACGGCCAGCGCGAGGCGATCTGGATCGCTTCGTTGAGGTCGCGGGCTTCGACCAGGAAGAATCCCCCAAGACTTTCCTTGGTCTCGGCGAACGGACCATCCGTCGTCGACAGCCGCCCCTGGCGCACGCGCACCGTGGTCGCGCTGCGCACGCTCTGCAGGGCGTGGGTGACGAGCAACCGGCCACTGCGCGTGAGTTCGTCCACGTAGCCGAGTGTCTCCTGCCGCAGCGCGTCCCATTCCGCACGCGACAGTGCATCGAGCTTTTCCTCTTCCTCGTAAGCGAGGCACAGGTACTTCATGGCGCTCCCTCCAGCGATCCCAACTCGTTGAACTGTCGAGGTTGTACCCGGAAGCACCACCCTCTGCATCTCATGGTCGAACGGCTCCGCTCGATTTCGACACCGTCGGGACAGAAATAGTGCGTGTCCGGCAGCATGCGGCATCAGCGGCGTGGATCGGCCTGCAGGCGCCCAGCGAGCGCACGCAGCAGCCCCGCGCCGTCACCCTGCCACGCGCTGCCGTGCATGCAGGCGAGCGTCGTCGGTTGCTCGGCCGCCAGTCGTTCGAGGATCGCCCCGGTCGCCGGGGCGTGGGCGAAGTAGTCCATTGGCGCGCGGAACGCTTCACTCGGCCCGAGAATATCCGCCTCGGTGAGCGGTTTCCCGCCAGCGCCGCCCTGGGTGAAGAGATCCCCACACAGGAAAGTGCGCGTGGACGACTCCATCATCAGGCCGCAGTCCCAACCGTGCGGCACGTGCGGCGTGTCGAACCAGCGCACCGAGTGCCGGCCCAGATTCAACACCTCGCCGTCGGCGAGCGCGTGGGCTGGCCGGTCTGCCACGTCATTGACGGAAACCATCGCGGCGATCTGTCCGCAGAGCGGCTCGGCGTGAGGCGCCGCGCCCAGCCATTCGTTGAGCGAGCCACATTCGTCGGCCTCGAAATGCGAGAAGCCCACGTAGCGCAAGCGCTCGACCGGCAGCACGCGGACGACTGCCTCGTGCACGAACTGGAACAGGCGTCGCGGACCGGTATGGAACAGGAGCGGAGCTTCGTCGACGATGAGGTACTGGTTGAAGTTGAAACCGTCAGGCACACCCGGAAGCGCGACCGGCGTGTTGATACGATAGATGCCTGAGGCGATCTCGTGGACGTTGGTGCCTGCTGCGTGGTTGGTGATCATGGAAGCCTCCGTGGTTCGATGCTCAAATTTGTAACGAAACGTCGTGGCGTTGTACAACCCCTGTGCAGACGGGCAGGACGCGGGTGTCACCTGGGAAGGGTGAATGCCCGATAGGGGAAGATCCTGGGCTATGCTCGAGGGGTGGACACGGGTGGACTGGAACTGTGCCCGGAATGTAGTGGCATCTGGTTCGACACAGACGAATTCGCACAGGTTCGCGGCCAAGGAAATGCTTGCATCCAGGCTACTGCTTTGTTTATCGCTGACGACCTGCACGCTGTCGCTCGGCGCAGGCACAGGCGTCAATCCGGTTCGCGGGCAGCGCGCGGAGGCGGCTGTGACCGGCGTCCAGAACTTGATTGTGAGGTTCCGCGAGGAAGGCCTGGACGCCGCGTCTCGCCAAGGCAGCATGAAACAAGGGGACCGGGGAAAGGAGCGGGCAATTGCAGCCGCTCAACGCGCCCGCCTGACGCTCGAGGAATCGCGCGAGCTGGTCGCCGGGATGCACGCCATGCAAGTGCGACCGCAAGGCTCGGGTGAAACACTGGCGACGACTCTCGCGCGACTGCGGGCCGACCCGGCTGTTGCATACGCAGAGCCCGATTACAGGCGCCACATCCTGGCAACGCCCAACGACCCGCTGTTCCAGGACAATCAATGGCACCTCAAGAACGATGCCAGCACACCGAGCGCCATCGACGCGATAGGCGCCTGGGATACGACGCAAGGGGGTGACGGGATCGTCATCGCAGTGGTTGATACCGGTGTGCGCTTCGATCATCCGGATCTCGGGCGCGTGGCATCCGCGGGACGGCTACTCGACGGCTACGATTTCATCACGGACCTCGCGACTGCGAACGACGGCGACGGGCCCGATGCGGACGCTTCTGACCCCGGCGACTGGTGCCAGTCGTCCAGCAGCTCCTGGCACGGCACGCTGGTGTCCGGCATCGTCGGCGCAATGACCAACAACGCTACCGGACTCGCGGGCATTGCGTGGAGTGGGCGGATCCTGCCCGTGCGCGCCCTCGGCAAATGCGGAGGCGACGACTCCGACATCATCTCGGCAGTGCTGTGGGCGGCGGGCATTCCGGTCAGCGGTGTGCCGGATAACCCGGACCCCGCAAAGATCATCAACCTGAGCCTGGGCAGCACCGGCAGTTGCCCCGCATCCTGGCAGGATGCGATCTCCCAGGTCGTCGCGCGCGGCGTGCTCGTCGTGGTTGCCGCGGGCAACGAGAGCGGGCCGGTCGGTTCACCCGCGAACTGCCAGGGCGTAGCCGCCGTCGCCGCCTTGCGGCACGCCGGAACCAAGGTCGGATTCAGCAGCCTCGGCCGGGAGGTTGCTCTCGGCGCGCCGGGCGGCAATTGCGTCAACCCGAGCGGTGCCTGCCTGTATTCGATCGACAGCACGTCGAACAGCGGCGTCACGACACCCGGGGCCAGCACGTACACCGACCAGATCAATTTCAACGTCGGCACGAGTTTTTCGGCGCCAATCGTGGCGGGAATCGCGGCGCTCATGGCAGCAGTGAATGATCAGCTCGACGCGGCACAACTGATCGGCCGGCTGCGCGGCGGTTCCAAGCCCTTTCCGAAATCGCCGGATACGACCGTGCCGGATTGCCACGTTCCCGCCGGCGGGTCCGACCTGCAACCGAGTGAGTGCAACTGCACGACCGACACTTGCGGCGCTGGAATGGCTAACGCCAATGGGTCGGTGAACGAGGCGCTGCGCCCAGTGGCCGTCCCAACCGCCAATCCGACGACGACTGCGTCCGGACAAACGGTCACCCTCGATGGTTCCGGCAGCTTTGCGTCCAACAACCGATCGATCGCCGGTTACGCGTGGTCGGTGGCCTCATCCAGCGGGGCGCCGCCAGTGATCGCTAACGCCAACCTGGAGAACGCTTCATTCACGGCGACGAACAGCGGCGTCGTCACGTTGCGATTGACCGTGACCGACAATGTGGGCGCGCAAGACTTCGCCGATGTAAACGTAAGGGCGCTTGAGCCTGTCACGGTTACAGTATCTCCAAGCACTGCAAGCGTCAGCGCGGGCGCCGGCACGCAGGCGTTTACCGCAACGGTTCAGAATACGTCGAACTCCGCTGTGACCTGGCAGGTCGACGGCGTCACGGGCGGTAATGCAACGGTGGGCACCATATCGACGTCGGGCCACTACACAGCGCCTGCCACGGTGCCCGCCTCCGCGACGGTGACCGTGAGCGCCATTTCGAATGCCGACAACACCCGCTCCGGCTCGGCGCAAGTCACGATCACGCCGAAGTTTCCCGTGACCAGCGGCGCAGGTGGTGGTGGTGGTGGCGGTGGCGGTGGCGCGATCGATGCCGCGTGGCTGCTCGCGTGCCTGCTGGCGCTGCTCGCACGCCGGAGCAGGCCCGGAGAGATTGCGCCGCCGCTTCGCTACTGCGGCGTCCCGATGGGACCGTTGCCGATGCGCTCCGCTGTCGCGCGCGAATCGTCAACGTCCAACCACGCTGCGCGTGGTTGTCGACCTCCCGACGTCGTCGGGAGTCCCTGACGTCTCTCCGGCGTGACCGTGTGAAATGAAAAAGGGCCCCACTTGCGAGGGACCCTTTTCCATTTCACTGGTGCGCCCGGAGAGATTCGAACTCCCGACCTTCTGGTTCGTAGCCAGACGCTCTATCCAACTGAGCTACGGGCGCGTGATGAACGTCCTGGCGGAGAGAGAGGGATTCGAACCCTCGAAGGGCTTTTGACCCTTACGCCCTTAGCAGGGGCGCGCCTTCGACCACTCGGCCATCTCTCCGTTTTTAGGAGAGCCGCGAAGGATAAACGTCCGGAGCCGCCCCGTAAAGCTTGCGGCAGGAAATTGGCGGATTGCTTGGCTGCCGGGCGGCCCCGGAAGTCCCGACAAGCAGGTCAGCCGAGTCTCGGGAAGAAACAACGGACCGACAGAACGTGCTGTTGCCGATCAGGTATACGGTTCGTGGTCCATGCTATTCACGGCATGGCCATTGCCGTTCGTGCGTACGGTCGCGGGACGCGCCGATGTCGTCGCACTGCCCCCGCCCTCTTCTTCGCGCTTGATGCGCTCAAAGATCTCTTCGCGATGGACGGCCACGTCGCGAGGCGCATTGACGCCGACGCGCACCTGGTTGCCTTTGACGCCAAGGACGGTAACGGTCACGTCGTTGCCGATCATGACGGTTTCGCCGACGCGTCTCGTGAGGATCAACATGGAGTTCTCCTAGCCTGCTTGGCCCAATGCTGCGTCGGACTTGAGTCCCTTCGATACTGTGTGTACATCCGGCGAGGACCGCTTCCGCATCAGCGCCGACACCGGCTTCCACCGGCGCCACCCCCTACTTCCCTTAACCACCGCCCGGAACGTTATGCGCATGAATATGCACGACATTTCCGAGGGCGCACATTAACTCGCGCGGCAGGAAATGTCAGTACGGACTCGCAACCGAATCGTCCGGATTGGTTCGATTTTTTTTGCTTAAGTGAAGCGGATTCTTCCGATGGTGCGGAAGCGTCAACTTGTCACGACACTTGTGGCGCGAGCCACGTCGCAAGACCGTCAAGCGCAGCGGCCAGGTTCGCCGGTTGCGTGCCCCCGGCCTGCGCGAGATCCGCGCGACCTCCGCCCTTGCCACCAACTTGCTTCGCCACGTGATTGACGATGTCGCCCGCCTTCACGCGCGCGGTGAGGTCGCCAGTGACACCTGCGATGAGCATCACCTTGTCGTCGCCGGCCGGCGAACCGAGCACGATGATCGCGCTGCCGAGCTTGTTTTTAAGCTGATCCACGGCAGTGCGCAGCGCAGCAGCGTCGGCACCTTCGACTGTCGCCGCAACGAGTTTCACGCCCGGACCGATCGTCAGCGCCTCGGCCGCCATGTCGCGACCGCTGCCGCTCGCCAGCTTTTCCTTGAGCTGCGCGATCTCTTTCTCCATGCGACGCGCCCGGTCGAGCAACTGCCTGACCTTCTCGTCGACGTCGTCCCGCGAGCCGCGCACGAGTCCGGCCACATCGCGCAGCTTTTGGTCCGTCTCGACCACGTACTGGTACGCGCCGTGCCCCGTGACCGCCTCTATGCGACGCACGCCCGCGGCGACGCCGCCTTCACTCACGATTTTGAACAAGCCGATGTCGCCGGCTCGACGCACGTGGGTGCCACCGCAGAGCTCCGTCGAAAACGCTCCGATGCGCAGCACGCGCACCTTGTCGTCGTACTTCTCGCCGAAGAGCGCCATCGCGCCCGCCGCCACGGCAGCATCGAAATCCATCACGTTGGTTTCGGCATCCGCATTGCGGCGAATCTCGGCGTTTACGATCGACTCGATTCGCTGCAGCTCGTCGGGCGCGACGCCCGAATAGTGCGAAAAATCGAATCGCAGTCGATCTGGCGCGACCAGCGAACCTTTCTGCGTGACATGAGTGCCGAGGACCTGGCGCAACGCTGCATGCAGCAGGTGCGTGGCAGAGTGATTGGCGCGGGTTGCGTCTCGACGGACGCCATCCACCGTCGCGGCAACCGTGTCGCCAAGCTTCAGCGTGCCGGCGGCGAGTTTGCCCGCGTGCACGTGCGCCATGCCGAGTTTTTGCGTATCAGCAACGACGAAACGCGCTGAGGGCGTCGCGAGTTCGCCGGTGTCGCCGACCTGGCCGCCGCTTTCCGCATAGAACGGCGTGACGTCGAGCACCACCTGGCCGTCTTCGCCTGCTTTCAGCTCGACGACCGCCTCCTTGCCCCGGAACAGCGCGACCACGTGGCCCTGGCCGGTTTCGCCGTCGTACCCGACGAACGAAGTCTGGCTGTCGACACTCATGTCGCCACGCAGGTCGACGTTGAATTTGCTGGCGGCACGCGACATTGCCCGCTGCGCGTTCATCGCGGACTCGAATCCCGGCTCGTCGATCGAGAGGCCGCGCTCGCGCGCGATGTCGCTCGTGAGGTCCACCGGAAAGCCGTAGGTGTCATAGAGGCGGAACACCGTCTCGCCCGGGATTTCCTGCTTGCCGCCCAGCGCGCCAATCGCGGTGTCGAGCAAGGCCATGCCCTGCGCCAGCGTTTCGGCGAAGCGCTCTTCTTCCTGCAGGATGACCTTCTCGATGTGCGCGCGCTGCGCCGTGAGCTCTGGATAGGCGGCGCCCATCTCCTGCTCGAGTGTGCGCACCAGCGTGTGAAAGAACGCCTGGCGCTGGCCGAGCATGAAGCCGTGCCGGATTGCGCGACGCATGATCCGCCGCAGCACGTAACCGCGGCCTTCGTTCGACGGCAGCACGCCGTCGGCGATCAGGAACGACGTGGCACGCAGGTGGTCCGCGATCACGCGCAGCGAGTTCGAGGCGAGATCGCCGGTGCCAGTAGCCTTCGCCGCCGCCGCGATCAGGTGGCGGAACAGGTCGATCTCATAATTGCTGTGCACACCCTGCATCACGGCCGCGACGCGTTCGAGACCCATGCCCGTATCCACGGACGGCTTCGGTAACGGCGTCATCGTGCCGTCCGCCGAGCGGTCGAACTGCATGAATACGAGGTTCCAGATTTCGACGTAACGGTCGCCGTCCTCGTCGGGCGAACCCGGCGGACCGCCGGCCACGTCGGGGCCGTGGTCGTAGAAGATTTCAGTGCACGGACCGCACGGACCCGTGTCACCCATCGCCCAGAAGTTCGACTTGGCGCCCATGCGCGTCAGGCGCGCCGGGTCGACGCCGATTTCCTTCAGCCAGATTTCCGCGGCGCCGTCGTCGTCTTCGAACACGGTGACCCAGAGCTTCGACGACGGAATGCCGAGCGTGCCGGTGATGAAGTCCCAGGCGAAGCGGATCGCGTCCTGCTTGAAGTAGTCGCCGAAGCTGAAGTTGCCCAGCATCTCGAAGAACGTGTGGTGGCGCGACGTGTAGCCGACGTTCTCGAGGTCGTTGTGCTTGCCGCCGGCGCGCACGCAGCGCTGCGAGGTGGCGGCGCGCACGTAGCTGCGCTTTTCCTTGCCCAGGAACAGGTCCTTGAACTGGACCATTCCCGCGTTGGTGAAGAGCAGCGTCGGGTCGTTGCCCGGGACGAGCGAACTGGAGGGCACGACGACGTGGCCGCGGTCCTTGAAGAAGTCGAGGAACGCGGTGCGCAGCTGCGCGCTCGTCATGAAGGTGGCCGGGGCCGGAGGCGTGCTTGTCATAAATCCAGGTCGTCGTCGCCCGAGCCGAGGGCGGCCCGGATCTGGTCCGAAGAAAACCCGCGATATTGGAGGAAGCGTGCCTGTTTTGCACGTTCACGGTAGTCGGCTGGAGGCAACAAACCGAACTTGCGGCGGCGCGCTTCCCGGGCTGCCTGGACCCAGTCCGTTTCCGTCGCGTCGAACGCCTGATCGATCGTTTCGGATTCGACGCCTTTGTCGCGCAGGCCCATGCGGACGCGCAGCGGCCCCTGGCCGCGCCCCGCGCGCTGGGTGACGAACTGCTCGGCAAACCGCTCTTCGCGCAGGAACCCTTCCTGCACGATGGCGGCCACGGCCGACTCGACCACCGCAGCGCCATACCCCTTGCGGAGCAGGCGTGCGGTGAGTTCGTGGCGGCTGAAGTCACGCCCCGCGAGCAGTGCGTAGGCCGCGGTCTGGACGGTGCGCTGATCCGCCTCCGCCGCCGCTCCCGGCTCAGGCTTCCGACGCCTCACCAGCGGCCGCCTCGCCCTTCTTCGGCACCAGCAACTTGGCCCGGATGGCGGTTTCGATGTCGCGCGCGGTGTCCGGGTGCTGGGTGAGGTACGTGCGGACGTTCTCCTTGCCCTGGCCGATGCGTTCACCCTTGTAGGAGTACCAGGAACCCGACTTCTCGACGATGTTCTGCAGCACGCCGAGGTCGATGATCTCGCCTTCGCGCGAGATGCCGACGCCGTACATGATCTCGAACTCGGCCTCACGGAACGGCGGTGCGACCTTGTTCTTGACGACCTTGACGCGCGTCTGGTTGCCGACGACTTCCTCGCCCTGCTTGATCGCGCCGATACGGCGGATATCGAGGCGGACGGACGCGTAGAACTTGAGCGCGTTGCCGCCGGTGGTGGTCTCGGGATTGCCGAACATCACGCCGATCTTCATGCGGATCTGGTTGATGAAGATGACGATCGTGTTCGAACGCTTGATGTTGCCGGTGAGCTTGCGCAGCGCCTGCGACATGAGCCGTGCCTGCGCGCCCATCTGCATGTCGCCCATCTCGCCTTCGATTTCTGCCTTGGGCGTGAGTGCAGCCACGGAGTCGACGACGACGATGTCGACTGCATTGGAGCGGACCAGCATGTCGGTGATTTCGAGCGCCTGCTCGCCGTTGTCCGGCTGCGAGACGAGCAACTCGTTGACGTCCACGCCGAGTTTCTCGGCATAGGCCGGGTCGAGGGCGTGTTCGGCGTCGACGAAGGCGGCCGTGCCACCGTTGCGCTGCACTTGTGCGACGACCGTGAGCGCGAGCGTTGTCTTGCCCGAGGATTCCGGCCCGTAGATCTCGATGACGCGGCCCTTCGGCAGGCCACCGACGCCGAGCGCGATGTCGAGCCCGAGCGAGCCGGTGGAGACGACTTCCACGTCGTAGCTGTTGGAGTCGCCAAGGCGCATGACCGAGCCCTTGCCGAACTGCTTCTCGATCTGGCCGAGCGCTGCGACCAGGGCCTTCTTGCGGTTTTCTTCCATTGCGTTGCTCATGAGTTGGGCGTGGGAGCCGGGCTGGCCCGGCTCGGAAAAAGAGTTCTGCGGGATGGCTGCATTATTCCACAGCCCTGCCCGCCGGCGGCCCGAAAAATTGCCCGGAATCGCCGGTTTCTTAACCGCCTTTGACCGCGAGATTCCACCAGTCCAGAGGCTCATAGCGTGAGCCTGCCGGATCGGCCACGGAGCGCACGAGCGCAAAGCCACGCGACTGCCACTCAAACGGTGGTTCGAGGAGCGCATCCGTGGCTGCTCGCACCTTGCGCGCGAGCGTCACGTGCGGGCGGAACGGCCGTGCCTCGATCGCGAAGCCATCCCGCGCGAGCTCCACTCGCAACTGCGTGACGAGTGCCGCGAGCCCCGTTGGCACGCGACTCGCCACCAGGCACACGACCTGCGGCTTGCGCCAATGCTCGACCCGATCGAACTCGATCGCGACGGGCGAGCGGCTCACACGGTCGGCGGCGGCTCGCAACGCAGGCTGACGCTCCCGAGGAACCTCGCCCATGAATTCGAGCGTGACGTGCCACTGGTCGGGGCGCTGTGGCTTGCCGTCGATCGATCCGGTGAGTTCCGCGACGCGGGCACCAAGCTCCTGGCGCAGGACAAGGTCCGGCCACAGCGCGAAAAAAAGCCGGTCACTCATTCTGCACGCAGCCGCTCCAGGGCACGCCGGACGGTCCAGCGCCGCACCTCGTCGCGCCCACCCGGGAACTGCTCGCGACGTGTTTCGGTACGCAACGAACCGTCACTCCCGCGCCAGGCCCAGGCCAGCCAGACCGTTCCCACGGGTTTGTCGACGGTGCCGCCATCCGGACCTGCCACGCCGCTCACCGCCACAGCGACAGTGCTGCCGGTGCGAGCCAGGACCCCCGTGGCCATCGCTTTAACGACGGGCTCGCTGACCGCGCCGTGCTGCGCCAGCAGGTCCCCGGGCACGCCCAGCCAGGCAGCCTTCAGGGAGTTCGAATACGCGACCACCCCGCCATGAAACCACCGCGAACTGCCGGCCACGTCCGTGCACGCCTTGGCGATCCAGCCGCCGGTGCAGGATTCGGCCGTGACCAGCATCTCGTCCCGGGCCTGCAAGCGGACTCCAACGGCTCGGGCGAGCTGCTGCAGGTCAACATCGGTGGGGGCCGTCATGCGACAATTCTAGCGGCCCCTTGCGAGCAGCGTTGCGCGGTCGCTCATCTTGCGAGCTGGGGCTTGGATTACCCAACAAACAGGCAGGAACCCATGAAAATCGCTTCCCTCGCAGTGGCGCTCGCCGTCGTTGCCTTCCCCGTCCTGAGCCAGGCGCAAGCCGCCCCAACGGTGGAAGGCGCCAAGACGGACGAGCAGATCATCCTCAAGCAGGTGATGACCGACAAGCGCTCGGTGTACGCGCAGAACCTCGAGCTCACGGAGGCCGAGAGCCGCGCGTTCTGGCCGGTCTACGACGAGTACGAAGGCAAGGCCAAGAAGCTCAATGACCAGTTCCTGGCGCTGGTCGACGACTACGCCGCCAAGTACGGCGCGATGACCGACGCCGACGCCACGGCGATGCTGAAGACCAAGATGAAGATCGAGCAGGATCGCGAAGCCCTCAAGCAGACCTACACCAAGAAGGTCGCCAAGGTCCTGCCGCCGGTGAAGGCGTTGCGTTACGCGCAGATCGAGACCCGTCTCGACAACATGCTGCGGCGCGAAGTCTACGGCCTCATCCCGCTCGCACAATAAGCAAACCAGGATTCCACGGAGCCCCTACATGAAGAACTTCAAGCTAGCCCTTGCTGCCACCGCCCTGCTGTCGGTCGCGGCGCCGTTCGCGGCCCAGGCGCAGTCGACTTACGACGACACGCAGCAACTGATCGCCCAGATACAGGCTGACAAGCGCGCGGTCGTGCTCAAGGCCATGGCCCTCGACGACGCGCAGCTGACTGCGTTCACGCCGATCTACGATGCCTACCAGGCCGACCGCAAGAAGCTGATGCAGCGCGGCGTCGATCTCATCAATGCCTACTCCTCCAACTACGACTCGATGACTGACGCCGCCGCCAAGGGCTTGCTGAAGGACTGGTTCACGCTGCAGGACGATGAGATCACGCTGGTCAAGGGCACGGCCAAGAAGCTGGACAAGGTCCTGCCGACGGCCAAGGTGCTGCGCTTCGTGCAAGTCGAGAACAAGCTCAACACGCTGCTGCGCCTGCCGGGCATCCAGGCCATTCCGCTCGCCAAATAATTGCGAGGTAATTCCACATGTTCAAGACACGATTGACCTGCGCGCCGTTCGTCGCGGCACTGGTGGCCGCCGCTGCCCTCGTCGGCGGTTGCGCCAGCGGTCCCGACGTTCGTGGCGACTACGACCGCAGCGTCGACTTCGGCAAGTACAAGACCTACAACTTCCTGTCGACTGCGAGCGGCAACCCCGCCGAGTTCCAGTCGATCGCGCAGCAGATGATGCAGCAGGCGGCATCGCGCGAAATGGAAGCACGCGGCTATGCCAAGTCCGACAACCCCGACCTGATCCTGAACTTCAAGGGCAAGCTCGAGGAGAAGACCGACATCCAGTCGACTCCTGCGCCGTACTACGGCCCGTCCTATGGCTATCGTGGCTGGTATGGCGCGCCGTATGGCGCTTACGGTTACGGCGGTTCGGAAGTGACGACACGCCGCTACAACGTCGGCACGCTGGTCATGGACGTCATCGACCGTGAGAAGCGCCAGGCCGTGTTCCAGGGCGGACTCGAGGACGTGGTCACCTCCAAGATGATGCAGGACAAGGAAGGCACGATCACGAACGCAGTTGCGGCGATTTTCGCCCAGTACCCGTTTGTCGCGGGCCAGTCGGCACCCGTCGCGCCGGTCGAGAAGAAGTAGCACTCGTTGCTCCGCCGCGCGCGGTGCGAGTCGAAGCCGGGCCCTGCGTGGCCCGGCTTTTTCTTTGGTCCCAGCCGGTAAATATGTGAAATGAGTCGTACCGTATTCACCGTGACTCGCGCGAATGCAGCGGGCAAGCTAATGTAGGTCTTGGATCAACCTGATACCGGAGCTGACAATGAATCGCATGCTTGGCCTGACTGTCGCCACAGTAATGGCCCTCGGCGCGACCGTCGCGCAGGCTGACGAAACTCGTGGTTTCTACGTCGGGTTCAATGTCGGCGCGACCAAGATGGACATCGACAAGAACGCGCTCGATGCCGCGATCTCCGATGCGCTGTCGGCGAGCGGTCTCGACGTGCTTTCGGCGTCCTCCAGCACGAGCGAAAACGACGCGTCGCTGGGCGTGTTCGCCGGCTACCGGATCCTGCCGTACCTGGCCGTCGAGGCGGAATGGATGACGCTCGGCACCGGCAAGTACGAAGCGCGCGGCGACGTGACCGATGGCACGACCACCGATGAGCTGCGGGTCAGCGCGGAGACGGACGCGACGGGCATTGCCGCCTCCGCCCTCGGCATCTGGCCGATCAGCCGGTCATGGGAGGTTTACGCGCGGCTCGGCGTGATCTTCGCCGACACGACGCTGACGGCGCATGCGCGCAGCAGCCTGGCTTCGATCAACGACAACTTGTCGGAAGATAGCCAGAACCTGCTGTACGGCGTCGGCGCGTCGTACCGGTACTCGTCCGCATGGAGCGTGCGGCTCGATTACCAGCACTTCGACGGGCTCGGCGATTCCAACACGATCGGCGAGACCAACGTCGACCGTCTGGCCGCCTCGTGGGTCTACTCGTTCCGCTGACGCCGGGCCTGCCCGACCCGCGCTGAGCGGGTCGAACTCGCCGCCGACCGCAACCGCCCGGTGCGTTGTACACCGAGCGGGCGCTGACAGGAGCCAGCCGGATTACTTGGCGGGCGCTGCCACGACCTTGATGGCGAGCGCTTCGGTGAAGGTCAGGTCAACCGTGTCACCCACGTTCACGCCTTCGAGTCGTTCGGGATGCAGCACCTTGATCGTGCGCGTATTGCCCGCAGGCCCCTGGAACGTCACCGACGGCGCCTGCCGGTCGATGGCCGTGATCGCGACCGTTGCGGTCGTCTGGCGCGCGATCGCGCCGGCCGGCCGCTGACCGAGCTCGGCTGCACCGCCGGCAATCGCCGTCGTCGGCGCCGCCGTCGTGCCGCCCTTCCTGACTTCGTACGCCAGCGCTTCGGCGTACACCACGTGCAGCACGTCGCCGACTTTCACCTGCGGGAGGTTCTGGACGTCCTCGCTGGCGACGAAAGTGACCTCGGTGCCGTCGTCTTTCCTCAGCGTGACTTCACGCGTCGCCTGGTTGATCGCCGTCACGGTCGCGGTCACTTCGACGGTAGCGACCACGGCCTGGCCCCTGGGTGCCGTGGCAGGTGCTGCCGCAGGTGCAGGTGCAGCGGCGGGCGTTGCCGTGGCGTCCGGCGTGCTGCAACCGGACGCAGATGCCAGGCAGAGGGCCGCAATCGAAAGCTTGAGGAATTTCATCGGTGCATCGCTCCTGAGGTGGTCGGTGATGGCCGGCGCTCGTACGGGATTCGGGCCCGCATGGCGCCAAGTGTTCGGTCGCGGATTCTAGCCTTGCAGCGCCCGCACGGCTTGCTATTTGCGGGACACCGGCCCTGGCGACAAGCCGCAGTTGCGCTGCCGTGCCAAGCCTGTCAGCCGTCGAACCAGGCGTCCTGCATCTCGCGGCAGGTCGGGTTCCGCTCCGCCACGACGGCCAGCCAGGCGTCGATCTTCGGCAGTTCGTAATCGAAGAAATAGCGCGCCGCCTGCACCTTGCCTCGCAGGAAGGCGACGTCGGCGCCCGCGGCCGCGGATGCTTCCACGGCCGCTCGGGCCACGTCGAGCCACAACCAGGCCACGACGACGTGGCCGAAGGCCTGCAGGTAGTGGGTTGCGTTCGCCAACGCCGCGTCGGGCTCCCGCGTGCTCCAGGCTGCGCGGGTGGCCTCCAGCAGGGTCTGCAGCCCACTCGCGACAGCGATGGAGCCTTCCTGCAACTCGGCAGGGGCGCTGGCTTGCTGCACGGTCGTCCGGATACGTTGCGCCAGCAGGTCGAGCGTCCTGCCCTCGTCCAGCAGCACCTTGCGGCCGAGCAGGTCGAGCCCCTGGATGCCATGCGTGCCCTCGTGAATCATGTTGAGGCGGTTGTCGCGCCAGTACTGCTCGACCGGAAAGTCACGCGTATAGCCGTACCCGCCGTGCACCTGGATCGCGAGGTTGTTGGCTTCGAGGCACCATTCGCTCGGCCAGCTCTTGGCGACTGGCGTCAGGATCTCGAGCAGTGCCTTGATCGCAGGCACGCTCTCGACGGAGCCGGTCCGCGCTTCGTCCACCAGCCGGCCGCAATACAGTTCGAGCGCCAGTCCGCCTTCCACGTAGGACTTCTGGGCCAGCAGCATTCGTTTCACGTCTGCGTGCTCGATGATGCTCACCGGTGGAGACGCCGGGTCCTTCCCGGCCGGCGTCGACGGCCGTCCCTGCCGGCGATTGCGGGCGTACTCCAGACTCGCCTCGTACCCGGCATACCCGATGCCCACGGCGCCGAGTCCGACGCCGATGCGGGCCTCGTTCATCATGTGGAACATGCACCGGAGGCCGTCACCGGGTTGGCCGACGAGATAGCCAATGGCGCCGGGGCGGCCGCTCACGGGGAATGTGCCCTCGCCAAAATTGAGCAGCGTGTTGGGCAACCCACGGTAACCCATCTTGTGATTGAGGCCCGCCAGCGCGACGTCGTTGCGCTCGCCGGTGAGCTCGCCCGCGGCATTCACCAGCCGCTTCGGCACGATGAACAGTGAAATCCCGCGTACGCCGGGGACCAGCTTGCCATCCGCAGCGGGAATCTTGGCCAGCACGAGGTGCACGATGTTCTCGGACATGTCGTGCTCGCCATTGCTGATCCACATCTTGTTGCCGGTCAGCCGGTATCGCGGGCCGAGTTCGTCCGTGGCAAAATCATCGCCGTCGGGCGTCGCACGCGTCAGGATGTCGGAGAGACTCGAACCGGCCTGCGGTTCCGAGAGGCACATGGTGCCGAACCACTTGCCGTCGATTTCCTGCTGCGCAAAGGCCGTCTTCTGCGCCGGCGTGCCGTGCGCCATCAGCAGGTTGGCGTTGCCGACGGTGAGCATGCCGCCGCCGCCGAGGCCGATCCCCGCCTTGGCGAAGAACACATTGGCGGCGAGTTCGATGACGTAGGGCAGTTGCATGCCGCCGACGTCGTAGTCCTGCGTCGCCGCGATCATTCCGGATTCGACGTAAGCACGCGCCGCGTCGTAGGCACATTGCGGCAGGATGACCGCTCCGTTCTCGAGACGGGGTTCCTGCACGTCGACCAGCCGATTGAACGGCGCGAATTTCTCGTCCGCGATGCGCTGGCAGGTATCGAGCACCGACTCGAAGGTTTCGCGGCTGTGTTCGCTGTACCGCTCGCGCGCGGCAAGTGAGGCAACATCGAGCCAGTCGTTGAGCAGGAAATCGATCGTCTTGCGCATGCGGGAACCTCGCGGGCCAGGCCGGCCGGACCGGCTTAGTTTGAACCATCCGGGTCGAGACAATGAAGCGCGCCTGACGGCACCGGGACTGTGCTCCCGATCGCTGACCGGCTGTGCGAAAGGCTAGAATCCCGCAGCGTGACAGAACAGCTCAAGTCCCCGCCCAATTCCCCCGTCATCACCCAGTACCTGCGCATCAAGGCGCAGTACCCGGACGTGCTGCTGTTCTATCGCATGGGGGATTTCTACGAGCTGTTTTTCGACGACGCACGCAAGGCCTCGCGCCTGCTGGACATCACGCTGACCGCGCGCGGCACGTCCGGCGGCGAGCCGATCCCCATGGCGGGCGTGCCGGTGCAGACACTCGACAACTACCTCGCGCGAGCGGTGCGCAAAGGCGAGTCGGTCGCCATCTGCGAACAGATCGGCGACCCGGCGAAATCGAAGGGACCCGTCGAGCGCCAGGTGGTGCGCGTGGTCACTCCCGGCACCGTGACGGACGACTCGCTGCTGGACGAGCGCCGTGACACATTACTCGCGGCCATTGCGCCCGGGGCCGATGGTTTCGGCCTCGCCTGGCTGGAACTCTCGAGCGGCCGCTTCCACGCGCTGCAGGCGTCGGGCGAGGAAGCGCTCGCCGCGGAACTGGAACGGCTCCGCCCGGCGGAATTGCTGGTTCCGGAAAGCGCGCTGGAACGGCTGCAGGGTCGCACCGACATCTGCGTGCGGCAGCGGCCGCCGTGGCATTTCGACGCCGGCAGCGCCGAGCGGCAGTTGTGCGACCAATTCGGCACCCGCGATCTCGCGGGCTTTGGCCTCGCGGGAAAGCCGCTTGCGATCGGCGCGGCCGGTTGCCTGCTCAACTATGTGCGTGAGACGCAGAAGTCCGCCCTGCCCCATCTGCGCGGCATCCGGACGGAGTTGCGCGAGGACGCGCTGCTGCTCGATGCCTCTACCCGTCGCAACCTCGAACTCGACAGCAGCTTGTCCGGGCGCAGCGACAGCACACTGATCGACGTGCTCGATCGAACAGCCACGGCCATGGGTGGACGCGAACTGCGGCGCTGGATCCAGCGCCCATTGCGCGGCGTCGAGCCTCGCATGCTGCGGCTGCAGGCGATCTCGACGTTGATCGATGCGGGATCGCACGCGTCGTTGCACACGCTGCTGCGCAAGGTCGGCGACGTCGAACGCATCCTGGCCCGCGTGGCGCTGCGGTCCGCGCGTCCCCGCGACCTGTCACAGCTGCGCGAGGCGCTGGGTTGCCTCCCCGAGTTGCAGACATTGCTCGCTACACTGGACGCCCCGCTGCTGCAGCGCCTGGCCGCCGGCGTCGGCACGCATCCCGCGATCCACCAGCACCTGTTGCAGGCGCTGGTCGAGACACCGCCCGCCCTGCTGCGCGAGGGTGGCGTCTTCGCCACGGGTTTCGACGCCGACCTCGATGAACTTCGACGCATCAGCGAGCACAGCGACGACGCGCTGCTCGACCTCGAGAATCGCGAACGCGAGCGCACCGGCTTCCAGAACCTGCGGTTCGGCTACAACCGCGTGCAGGGCTACTTCATCGAGGTGAGCCGCAGCCAGGCCGATCGCGTGCCGGCCGACTGGGTGCGCCGGCAAACGGTCAAGAACGCCGAGCGTTACATCACCAACGAACTGAAGTCGTTCGAAGACAAGGTGCTCGGTGCGCGCGACCGGGCGATGGCCCGCGAACGCGAGCTCTATGAGGGCCTGCTGGACACGCTCACCGACACCCTGCCCGCGTTGCAGGCGACGGCGGCCGCGCTGGCTGCGCTCGATGTGCTCGGCAACCTTGCCGAGCGCGCGATTGCATTGCGGCTGACGCAACCCGAACTTTGCGATGCATCGCGCATCGACATCCGTGGCGGCCGCCACCTGGTGGTCGAGCAGCACATCGATGGCCCGTTCGTGCCGAACGACCTCGACCTGCGCGACGGGCGACGCATGCTGATCGTCACGGGCCCGAACATGGGCGGCAAGTCGACGTACATGCGACAGGCGGCGCTGATCGTGATCCTCGCCGGCATTGGCAGCTACGTGCCGGCCGAATCCGCGCGCATCGGGCCGGTCGATCGCGTGTTCACGCGCATCGGCGCGGCGGACGACCTCGCCGGCGGTCGCTCGACGTTCATGGTCGAGATGACGGAGGCCGCGAACATCCTGAACAACGCCACGCGCGACAGCCTCGTGCTGATGGACGAGATTGGTCGCGGCACCAGCACGTTCGATGGCCTGTCGCTGGCGTGGGCGTGCGCCCGGCACCTGGGACGCGAGATCGGCGCGTTCACGTTGTTCGCGACGCACTACTTCGAGCTGACGGCGCTCGCCGACGAGCTACCCGCCTGCGCCAACGTGCACCTCGACGCGACTGAACATGGCGACCAGCTCGTCTTCCTGCACGCCGTCCGGGAAGGCCCGGCCAACCAGAGCTACGGCCTGCAGGTCGCACGACTGGCGGGCGTGCCGAAGACCGTGATCGGTGAAGCCCGTCGCTACCTGCACGAACTGGAGCAGCGCGAGCACGCGACGCGGCCGCCGACTCCGCAGCAGGAACTCTCGTTGTCGATGCCGGAGAACGAAACGGAATCCGTGCTGCGCCGGATGCTCGAGGGCGTCGACCCCGAATCGCTCAGTCCGCGCGCGGCACTCGACGTGCTCTATCGGCTGAAGGAACTGCTGGACGAACGCAGCGATCCGGCGTGAGGTCGCGGCGTCGATCGTTGCGTCACTTGCCAACCGCCGGCGCGTCGAGCACCCGCGTCAAGGCCTGCATGCACTCGAGCAACCGCTCGGTTGTCTCGATGTCGAAGTCCTGGAAATCCCTGGACATCCCGCTTACGACACACAGCTGGCCACGCTCGCCGACGCTGAGCCACCCCTTATCGACGAGCCACCGGACCTTGCGGCGCACCGTCTCGCGCGGGACACCGGTCGCCGCACTTACGGACAACGCGTTGCACGGTCGCAGGTGCGGCAGGTGCTCGTCGGCAGCAACCAACGGATCGAAACCCTCGGGCGCATTCCGCCCGATCTCGTCGTAATACCGCTGGACGTTGTGCTGGGCCACCGTGGCCAGCACGATCGCGGCCGTCAAGTCGCCTTCGAACAACTTGTGGACTCGGATCAAGTGCTCGGTCATGAACCGGCCGGTAACGTAAGACAGTTCGCGATGACGCTCGCGGAGTCGGCTGCGATCGATCATTTGTACCCAGACCCCTCCCGGGGGTGCCCGTCGAATCTACGGCATCCGCTGCACCGCCGGTCAAGAGTGCCCAAAATGGGCAGTTCGACCTGAACGATTTCCGCGACGGCGACTGACGCCTGCCGCAGCAGGCAGTTAGACTACTTGTGCCGAAATTCAGGCAAAACAAGAAGCGACCCGGAGACGCCCCCGGTGAGTTCAGCACAATCGCGTTTACGCCTGCGACTCATCGTCGCGGCGTGCCTGGCCTTGATGGCCGGTCTCAGCCTGGTTGGTTGCGGCAGAAAGCCGCCGGCAGCATCCCCGGCCGCGCCGGTCGAGGTCAAGGCGATCACCGCTGCGGCGAGCCCGACGGTGATGTATGCCGACAAGGTCGGCGAGGTGAAGGGCTCGCAGGAAGTCGACATCCGTTCCATGGTCTCCGGCATCCTGCTGCAGAAGCACTTCGACGATGGCGCGATCGTCGAGAAAGGCCAACTCCTCTACTCCATCGACCCGCGCGAGTTCCGCGCGCAGGTGGCCAATGCCGAGGCGCAGCTGGCGTCCGCCGAGGCGAACCTTTCGCGTTCCCGCCAGGACGTCGAGCGGTATCGGCCACTGCTGGCCGATGAAGCGATCGCCCGGCAGGTCTACGACAACGCCGTGGCCGCGGCCCGCCAGGCCGAAGCTCAGGTCCAGGCCAGCCGCGCCGCGCTGGACCAGACCCGGCTCGGGATCGAGTACGCGCAGATTCGCGCGCCCCTGCAGGGCCGTATCGGCGCCGTCCAGGTATTTCCCGGCGATCTCGTGACGGCCGGCCAGACGCAGCTCGGTACCATCTCGAGCGACGATCCAGCCTGGGTCTATTTCCAGATCAGCGAGACGGAGTTTCTCGAGTTCTCCAAGCGTCACGGCTCCACCAGCGTGGCGGCCGACGACCCGGTGCGGATCGTGAAGCTGATCCTGAGCGACGGTTCCGACTATCCGCTGATGGGACTCATCAATTTTGGGGACCGGGCCGTCGACCCGACGACCGGCACGCTGAAGATCCGCGCCGAGTTCCCGAATCCGCAGCACGCGCTGATTCCCGGCATGTTCGCCCGTGTCCGCGCCACCACCGGCCAGTCGGTCAACGCGATGGTCGTGCCGGATCGCGCCGTGCAGGAGCAACTGGGCAAATACTTCCTGACCGTGGTCGGGGCCGAGGACAAGGCAGAGCTGCGACCTGTCACGCTCGGCCCGCGCTTCGGCAACCGCCAGGTGATCGCCAGTGGGCTCGAGCCCGGCGACCGCGTGGTGGTGGAAGGCCTGCAGAAGGCGCGGCCCGGCTCGCCGCTGAAAGTCGTCGCGGTGACGCTCGAGGACTTCGACCGTCCGGCATCGTCGAACGCGGCAGCGGCTGCCCCGGCCGACGCGACCCGCTGAGCCGTCGTCGATGTCACGTTTCTTCATCGATCGCCCGGTCTTCGCGATCGTCATTTCGCTCTTCCTGCTGCTGATCGGCACGCTGTCGCTGATCGGCCTGCCGATCGGCGAGTTCCCCAACATCGCGTTGCCCACCGTGCAGGTGAACGGCTTCTACCTCGGCGCAAGTTCGGACGTCGTCGAGGAGTCGGTCAGTGCGCCGATGGACCAGCAGATCAACGGCGCCACCGACATGCTGTACATCAACTCGGTGAGCGGCGACGACGGCAGCGCGGCGATCTCAGTGACCTTCGAACTCGAGCGGGATCCCGACCTGGCTGCCGTCGAAGTGCAGAACCGGGTCGCGCAGGCCAACTCGCAGTTGCCGTCCGAGGTGATCAACGCCGGCGTCACCGTGCGCAAGCAATCCCCGGACACCCTGCTGTATTTCGCGATCTACTCGCCGGACGGCACCTACGACCCGTTGTTCATCAGCAACTACGGCTACGTCTACATCGTCGACGAACTGAAGCGCGTCAAGGGCGTGGGCGACGTCAAGGTCTTCGGCTCGGATTTCGGCATGCGGATCTGGCTGCGGCCCGACCGCATGGCCTCGCTCGGCATTTCCGCGAGCGACGTGGCAGCGGCGATTCGCGAACAGAACGTGCAGGTGCCGGCGGGACAGGTCGGACAGCCGCCCGCGACGCGGGGCCAGAGCTTCCAGTATTCGCTGCGCGTGCGGGGCCGCCTGGTCAAAGCCGAGGAGTTCGCGGACATCATCGTCGGCTCGAAGCCGGACGGATCGTTCATCCGCATCAAGGATATCGGGCGGGTCGAACTCGGCGCGCGCAGCTACAGCAATGTCTCGACGCTGAACGGCCAGTCCGCCGCGCTGGTGTCGGTGTCGCTGGTGCCGGGCGCGAATGCACTCGAGACGGCGGGCTTGTTGAAGGCGCAGATCACGCGCCTGGCACGCGAGTTCCCGAAGGGGCTCGATTACAAGATCGTCTATGACACCTCCGAGTTCGTCGAGGCCTCGGTCGAAGAGGTGCTCCACACCTTCATCGAGGCGCTCATCCTCGTGCTGATCGTGGTGTTCCTGTTCCTGCAGAACTGGCGCACCACGCTGATCCCGATGCTCGCCGTGCCCGTGTCGCTCGTCGCGACGTTCGCGGCCTTCCAGGTGCTCGGGTTCACGATCAACACGCTGTCACTGTTCGGCATGGTGCTTGCGATCGGCATCGTCGTCGACGACGCCATCGTCGTGGTCGAAGCTGTCGAGCACAAGATGCGCAACGGTCTCGCGGTGCGCGAAGCGACGATCAAGGCCATGGAGGAAGTGCAGGGGCCGGTGATGGCCATCGCCCTGATCCTCGCGGCGGTGTTCATCCCGATGGGATTCATCCCGGGCGTGACCGGGCAGCTGTACAAGCAATTTGCGGTGACGGTCGCCGTGTCGACGATGTTCTCGGCGGTCGTCGCGATCACGTTGACGCCAACGCTCTGCATCCTGCTGATGAAACCGCACGAGGAAAGCAACGGCCTCCTCGCCCGGTTCTTCCGGGCCTTCAACTCCGGGTTCGACCGTGTCAACGCGCACTATGGCGCGGCCGCGGCGGTGCTCGCCCGACGCACGCTGCTCGTGCTGCTCACGCTCGGCATCGTGATCTTCGTGACCGTCGGGCTGTTCCGGGCCGTGCCGACCGGCTTCGTGCCGGACGAGGACAAAGGCGCCGTCTTCATGCAGGTGCTGTTGCCCGACGCCGCGTCGCAGGAGCGCACGGACGCCATCCTGGCCCAGGTGGATCCGCTGGCGCGCGCGATCCCGGGCGTGGACTCGGTGGTCGGCGTGTCCGGTTTCGACCTGCTCTCCGGCACCGCGGCGTCGAACGGGGCGCTGGTCATCGTGAAGCTCAAGCCCTGGGGCGAGCGCACCACCGCCGAGTTGGGCGTGCGGTCGATCCTGATGCAACTGTACGGACTCGGCGCGGGCATCCCCGAAGCGGTCATCATGCCGTTCAATCCGCCCGCGCTGCCTGGATTCGGCTCGGTCTCCGGCTTTTCGCTGATGTTGCAGGCGAAGTCGAACCAGCCGCCGCAGGAACTGGCGCAGGTGGCGCAGGATTTCATCGCCACAGCCCAGCAGCGACCCGAGATCGGCCGCATCAGCACGACGTTCAGCGCCAGCACGCCGAATTTCCAGCTGTACGTCGACCGCGAGAAGGCGAAGAAGCTTGGCGTGCCGGTGAGCGACGTCTTCACCACGCTGCAGACGTTCCTCGGCGGCTACCAGGTGAACGACTTCAGCCGCTTCGGCCGCAACTACAAGGTGACGCTGCAGGCCGAACCGGACTTCCGCCAGGAGGTCACCGACATTGCGCGGCTGTTCGTGCGCAACCGCGACGGCGGCATGGTGCCGCTCGACACGCTGACGAGCTGGCAACGCGGTACGGGGGCGCGCTTCATGCAGCGCTACAACCTGTATCGCACGGCTGCATTCAGCGGCACACCGGCCCCCGGCGCGAGTTCGGGCGATGCCATCCGCGCGCTGGAAGAAGTCGCAGCGGAAACCCTTCCGGACGGTTACGGCATCGAGTGGTCAGGACAGAGCAAGCAGGAGATCGAGGCGGGCAACGCCTCGACGGTCGTGCTCGGGCTGTCGATCGTCGTCGTCTTCCTGTTCCTCGCGGCGCTTTACGAGAGCTGGGCCGTGCCGTTCGCAGTGCTGCTCGCCACGCCCTTCGGCCTGATGGGCGCGCTGTTCGCGCTCAAGCTGGTCGGCATCCCGTTCAACGTGTACGGCCAGATCGGGCTGGTCACGCTGGTGGGACTGTCGGCAAAGAACGCGATCCTCATCGTCGAGTTCGCCAAGATGAACCGCGAGCAGGGCATGCCGATCTTTGAAGCGGCACTCGATGCGGCGCGACTGCGACTGCGGCCGATCCTGATGACGTCGTTCGCGTTCATCCTCGGCGTCGTTCCGCTGGTCCTTGCCAGCGGCGCGGGCGCAGCGTCAAAGGTTTCAGTGGGTATCACCGTCTTCGGCGGCATGATCTTCGCAACCATCCTCACGACTCTCGCCGTGCCTGCCTTTTACGTGCTGATCCAGGGACTGTCGGAGCGATTCGACGGCGATGCGCCGCCTGCAGCTCCCCCAGCGACGACGGCGACCGAGGCAACCTCCGCATGAAGCGCCCGACCCACGCGCTAGCCGTGGCGGTGGCACTCACCCTGGGCGGATGCGCAATCGGCCCGGATTACGAGCGTCCGCAGCTGCCGGTGCCCGTCGAATTCCGGGGCGTGCTCACACCCCAGGAGGCGACCTCGTTCGCCGATAAGCACTGGGCCGAGGTCTTCAACGATGCCGGCTTGCAGGCGGTGATCGAGACCGCGCTCGCCAACAACCTCGACTTGAAGATCGCAGCGGCGCGGGTCGAAGAATTCCGGGGCCGTGCGCGCGTGGCGCGCAGTTACCTCGGCCCCAACGTGAGCCTTGGTGGCAACACCTCGCCTTCACCCGGCACGCCGGACGACAGCAGCTACTCGCTCGGCCTGACGCTCAACTGGGAAATCGACCTGTTCGGACGCCTGCGGCGCGCCGACGAAGCGGCACGCGCGCAGTTGCTCGCGACCGAGGACTTCCAGCGTGGCGTGGTCAACGCGCTCGTGGCAGACGTCGCGACGACGTGGTTCCGCCTGCGCGAGATCGACGAAGAGATCGCGATCATCGAGCGCACGATCGTGAGCCAGGGATCCTCGCTGGACCTCGTGCGTTCGCTGAAGCGCAACGGCGTGGCCTCGGCGACCGAAGAGATGCAGGCACTGTCGCAACTGGCCGCCACGCGCTCGCAGTTGCCGCAGGCAGAGCTCACGCGCGTGCAGACCGAGAACCTGCTGCGCCTGCTGCTCGGCGATGGTCCCGGTCCGGTCAGCCGGCCCAGCCAGCCGTTCGTCTTCCCGATACCGGACGACATCCCGGTCGGCCTGCCGGCACAACTGCTGGCGCGTCGGCCCGACCTGCGGCAACTCGAGAACGAGCTGCACGCGGCGACGGCGAACGTCGGCGTTGCCGAAGCCAGCAGGTTCCCGTACCTGTCGCTCGGCCTGACGTCGTTCTTCGGCGTGATCAGCCCGGACCTCGGCAAGCTGCTGAACGGCAACGATCCCGCGCAGGAGCTGTTCTCGGTCGGACCGTTCGTCAACATGCCGATCTACCAGTCGGGTTACGGCACCGGCACCGTCGAAGTGTCACAGGCCCAGTTGAAGCAGTCGGAACTGGCCTATCGCAGCGGCGTGCTGCAGGCGTACCGCGAGACCGCCGATGCGCTGGCCGTGACCGACAAGACACGCGACATCATTGCCGAGACCATCATCCGGCGCGACGCCGCCTACCGGCTGCTCGACCTGCAGAAGAAGCGCTACAAAGCGGGCGTAGTTAGCTACATCGAAGTGCTCGATGCCGAACGCCAGCTGTTCTCGTCGGAAATCGAACTCGCGCAATCGCAACTCTCGCGCGTGGTCGGTTACGTTGACCTGTACCGCGCGCTCGGTGGCGGCTGGACGCCCGCGAAATAGGCGGACAGGGTTAGGGGTTAGTCGGAACCGTGGTACGAAGCGGACATTCGCGTAGGCTCAATTTCGGCCACAAACGGTCATAGGGAGTTGCCGCCGAAAGCAGTTATTGGATGGCGTTATCCGCCTAATCTCAATGCCTGAACTTAGAAGGGGGTCGCGCTGGGGCAGTAGCATCAACTGGCTGCAACTCAGGGCTCTGCCCGAGATCAAGCATCAGTGATCGTGATCGTGCGGCTCGGTCTCGTGTGACTCCCCGCCAAGATCCACATGAAGGTGATCGGCGTGGGCGTCCTTCTCCACCGGCACGAAATGCGGGGTCTCTGGATGCTGGTGCGCCGAAGCGTCGTGCTCATGCTCGTGCTGATGTTCGTGCGGGTGCGCATGCGCGTGATCGTGCGGATGCGAATGCACCAGATCGCCGTGCTGATGCGTGTGCTCGTGGGAATGCACGTGCTCGTGCGCGTGCTGATGAGCATGCACGTGGCTGTGCTTCTTCGGATGGTCGTGATCGTGCGCCATGATCAATCCTCCCTCACCAGTTCGTTACAGCCTTCCCCGCTTAAGCGACGGCCGATTGATGAAATCACGTCGCACGTCAGAACCGCAAGGTCGCCGCGACCCGCAGCGTGCGCGGCTCGGCGGGGTGGAAGTGAATGTCAGCGACGGGCTGCGACTCTCCAGGCAGCTGCGACTCATAGAAGTAACTGATGTCGTTGGCCTCGGCATCGAACAGGTTGAAGACCGACGCCATCACGCTCAGACGCGGCGAGAAGCGATAGCCGGCCTGCGCATTGACGGTCGAGGTCGAATTCGAGCGAACACTGTTGTCCTCGATGAGCGGGGCAGGGCCGAAGTAACGCCAGCGGGCTCCACCGAACCATCCCGTCTCGCGCTGGATGCTGAGGCCGACCGATACGACCGTCTCGACGGCACCGGGAATGTAGTCGCCGGCGGGGTCGGACTCGGTGAACCGGGCGTGTGACCACGAATAGTCGGCATCCACGATCACCGCTTCGAGCGGGGTCCAGTACGCGCCGAGTTCGACGCCGTAGCGCCGGGTCGCACGGCTCGGCTCGGTGATGCCGCCGTCGCCGACGAACAGCAACTCCGAGTCGATGTCGAGGTTCCACAAGGCGGCCGAGAACTGCGCCTTGGGCACGGCCGCTGTCCGGAACCCGACTTCATACCCGATGGCCGGCACGATCGGATCGACGGGTTGGACGGGCGTCGACCCGTCGGTCGGGTCGACTCGAATCGTCGTGCCACGGGCGTCGTTGGTGTGGAAGCCGCGGCCCGCATTCAGGAAGACCTCCGTCTCGGCCCACGGTCCCAGCACGACCGTGAGTTTCGGCCCTACGATCGAATCGGTCTCGTCGCCGGAGTTGGCAGGGAGATCGCTGTCAACCGAGAAATCAACGTGATCGAAGCGCAGACCTGCCTCGGTGCGCAGCCAGTCGGTCCAGCGCTGGTCATGGGAGACATAGGCCGAGTACTGCGTCTGGCGCACGTCGTCCCGGCGGATCGTGTCGAACCGCTCGCGGGCCTGTGTCAGATACAGGGCAACGGGTTGAATGTCGTCCTGGCGGAACTCGACGCCGGCGCGCAGTGCGCCGTCCAGGCTGTTCAACGAGGCCGGCAGGTCGTACTCGAAGTGCCCCCCGTACACCCGGCGACTGTCGTACTGCTCGAACTGGTCGCCGTTGTCCTGGTCGAGCGCGTAAGTGAAGTTCGAGATCAGGTCGAGGTGGTAGTCGATGGCGTAGGCCAGCGCCGTCCAGCCGCGCCCGTCGTGGCGGGACCACGCGTCGACCGACAGGCTGTAGCGATGAGACTCACCGCCCGTGGTCGGGTCCACGTGCCCGAAGCGCGGGATCAGCCCGGCATCGATCGCCCGTTGCGGAATCTGGTCGGTGCTGTCCCAGCTGCCGTCGTAGCCCATGCCCGTGACGGAGAACCCGGCCTCGGACGTGCCGCGACTGAACTTGATGACCCCGCTGGTCTTCTGGAAATCCTCCGGCAGCGTCCATGGCCCGTCGGTCTGCGACCAGTCGAGGCCCAGGAGCAGCGTTCCGCCCGCCAACTGCGGCGACGCACTGGCGAACAATCGATAGTAATTGTCCTCGCCCACCGTCAGGCCCAGCGTCGGAGCGCCGCTGTCGCGCACGTAGGAAATGCGCGCCGCGCCGGCCGCCGAGAAGTTTCCCTCCTCCGCAAAGTAGGGGCCCTTGCGGTAGTGCACGGTGTCCACCAGCTCGTGGATGAGGAAATTGATGTCGGCATAGCCCTGGCCGTGCGCGTGGGTGGGCATGTTCACCGGCACGCCGTCCACGTAGCTCGCAAAGTCGGTGCCGTGGTCGAGGTTGAAGCCGCGCAGGAAATACTGGTTCGCCTTGCCGTCGCCACTGTGCTGCGTGACGACCAGGCCCGGCACGACCTCGAGCACCTCGCCGGGTCGCAGGATCGGCCGGCCCTGGAGCTGCACGCTGGTGACGATGCCTTCGCTCGCGGCCCGTGACTCGCCGATCAGTCCGATGCGCTGGGCGGTGACTACGATCTCTTCAAGCGGAGTTCCGGTTGGAATGCCCGATGCCATGACGCAATCAGGCGTCACCAGGATGGCAAGTACCGCGAGGGTCACCTGCTGCGGGCCTCGCCAATTGCGCGGCATGGGTAGGCTGTCCATCATGAACTCCCGAAATCCGTCGACTGGCGGTGCCCCGGCTCCGGAGACTAGCCGGCAGTATGATGTTTATCAAATAAGTGCATACCCTATCCCGGCCACGGAGGCCCCTGATGCAGCGCACCACCATCACGCTCGACGACGACCTCATGAGTCGTCTGGACGAGTTCATGGCCGATCGCCAGTACGCCAACCGCAGCGAGGCCATTCGTGACCTGGTGCGCGCCGGCCTCGAGCAGTCGGCGCTCGACGCCTCACCGAATGCGCAGTGCCTCGGGGCTGCCATCTATGTCTTCGATCACGACGCCCGGGAACTCGCGAGCCGGCTCACGCACGCGGCGCATGATCATCACGACCTGTCGATCGCGACGCTGCATGTTCACCTGGATCACGACAGCTGTATGGAGGTCAACGTCCTGCGGGGCCGAGTCGGAGACGTTCGCCACTACGCCGATCACGTCATCGCGGAGCGTGGTGTCCGGCACGGGCGCCTGGTGCTGGTGCCTACCGAGGTCTCGACTGAAACGCATTCACATGGCGGCGCTAAGCTCTCGCGACACTCGCATCTGCACGTCAAGCGGTCCTAGACATCGCCTTTGCCCGGACGCCGCGGCGCATGTGATGATGAAAACTCACGCCTTCCTGCGGTAGCGATGGAGGTCTACATGCCCACAGAGAGCCGTTTGCAACGCCGCGAGGTCCTCGCGGGATTGGCCGGCCTGGGGGCCGCCCTGACGAGTGCCGCGACCCCCGCGCAGTCCGCGCCTGCCGGGAAAGTTGCGCCGACGCCGGCACCCCTCTCGGCCCAGCACAAGGCCGTCGTCGATTCGACCGCGGAGTGCCTGCGCGCCGGCCGCGTGTGCCTCGCACGCTGTACCGACCATCTAGCCGCCGGAATGGACACCATGGCGGCTTGTCAGCGCGCCGTGATGAACATGTTGTCCGTCGTCGGGGCCATGGCCGACGTGGCCGGTTTCGCCAATGCAACACCTGCGAACATCCGGTCCCTCGCCATGACCTGCGCGCGGTTCTGCGACACGTGCGCCGAAGCGTGCGAACCACACGCCGCACACCACGCCGAGTGCAAGGACTGTCGCGAAGCATGCCTCGCGTGCGCCAAGGCCTGTAACGCGCTCGCCGCTTAGGGACGCAGGTCTCCCGTCTGCGAGACAGGACCGCGGTGAATTGCGGATAACCGAAGGTCGCGGAGCACGCGCCCTGATCTAGACTCGTTTCATGAACGTCCGCTGGACACGAAGCCGCAGGACCCACCTCTGGGTCACGCTGCTTCTATTGCCGGCCCTGGCGTGCCGTCTGCTGGTGCCGCCCGGCTTCATGCCGGGCACGGGCGCAGATCACTCGCCCACCATGCAGATGTGCCATGGTGCCGGGCCGCTGCCGCAGGGCACACAGTCGCCTGCCAAGGGCGATGGACAGACGCCCAGCAATCGTACGCATCACGAGGCACCCTGTGTCTTCGCGGCCGCCGGCACGGGTGCGCCGCCGACGATCTCGTTGCCGATGCTCGACGGTCCGGCGGCGCCCGAGGCCGTCACTTCACTGCCGGAACCGGCCATCGTATGCCGGACGCCGCACCGCGCCCACTCGCCGAGGGCGCCTCCTCCCATCGTCCGCCCCGCCTAAGGCTCGACTGCCCGAGCGACGTTGGACGCCGTCACTGGCGTGCCGGCAGCTGACCGTTGGGTATCAAGAAGTCTTGCTCGCAAACCTGTCGCGGCCGCCCGCATCGTTGGGTCCGTGCGCATGGCATCGCGATGAACCGGTGACGTTCGGATCACTTCAGCGTCGGACTGCGCTTGACGTCGAGCCGGCGAGGTTTCGCCACGGCGCTCATTACCCATTTTGATTCCGGAGTTTGAAGACATGCGACCTCGTCAGATCACAGTTGGCGTATTCCTGGCCCTTTACGCCGCCCAAGGCGTGGCGGCGGAAGATGGCGCCAACCTCGAAGAAATCCTGGTCACCGCTCGCCGGATTCTCACCCCCAGCCTCGGCGCCATTGACCTCGGCAGCGCCGAGATTGCCCGCAGACGCGCCCGCACCAGCGACACCGCCCGCCTGCTCGCGGACCTGCCCGGGGTGAGCGTCTATGGCGCCGGGGGCGTTTCCAGCCTGCCGGCCATTCGTGGTCTTGCGGACGACCGCCTGCGCACTCAGGTGAATGGCATGGACCTCGTGGCTGCCTGTCCCAACCACATGAACTCACCACTGTCCTACATCGACCCCACGGCGGTGGCGAACATCGACGTGTACGCCGGTGTCACGCCGGTGAGCGTGGGTGGTGACAGCATCGGCGGCAGCATCGTGGTGCGCTCGGCGGACCCGGCGTTCGCGCAGCCCGGCGCTCATCTCCTGCAGGGTGAAGCCGGTACGTTCTATCGCAGCAACAACGATGGCTGGGGCGGGAATCTCTCCGGCACCTTTGCCACCGAGAGCGTGAGCCTCGGCTACACCGGCGCCTACACCCAATCCGACAACTACACGGCCGGCGACAATTTCAAGAACTACACGTTCACGGGTCGAGCAGGCCACACGCTGCCGACGGACGAAGTGGGGTCCTCCGCCTACGAATCCAGCAACCAGGCGGTCCGGCTCGCCTGGCAGAGTGGCGGTCACCTGCTGGACTTCACCTATGGTTTCCAGGACATCCCGTACGAGGGCTATGCCAACCAGCGCATGGACATGACCGAGAACAAGAGCGACCAGTTCAATCTTGCCTACACCGGCAGCCTCGGCTGGGGAACCCTGCAGGCGCGGGCTTATTACCAGCATACCGAGCACGAAATGGATTTCGGCGACGACAAGCGCTTCTGGTATGGCCCCGGGCAACCGCCCAGCGGCTCGGGCGGGGACACGGCCGTAAACGGCACACCGTGCTCGCCGATTTCCGGCTCAATGATGGTGAGCGGCCAGATGATTGGTTGCGCCGCCGGCATGCCGATGAAGACCGACGGCAAGAACACGGGAGTCACAGTCAGCGCGGCGATCCCGCTGGCCGAGCAGAGCCTGCTGCGCGTCGGCGGCGAGTATCAGGAAAATCGGCTGGACGACTGGTGGCCGCCCTCCGGCGCGGGCATGTGGCCCTACGACTTCCTGAACCTGAACGACGGGCAGCGTGACCGTTATGCCGCCTATGGGGAATGGGAAGTCAGCAAGGAACGCTGGACGCACATCCTGGGCATCCGCTTTGAAACCGTGGACATGAATGCCGGCCCGGTGCACGGCTACAACCTCGACTCCTATCCGACCAGCGGAGTCGGCGGCATGGGCAACCAGACGCGGGACGCGGCGCTCTTCAACACTGAGTCACGCGGCAAGTCGGACGACAACTGGGACCTGTCCTGGCTCGCTCGCTTCACGCCGGCGGATACCCAGACCTACGAGATCGGCCTGGGGCAGAAGACCCGCTCGCCCAACCTGTACGAGCGCTACACCTGGTCCACCTGGCAGATGGCGGCGTTCATGAACAACTTCGTCGGCGACGGCAATGGCTACGTGGGCGACGTGAACCTGAAGCCCGAGGTGGCTCGCACGGTGAGCGTCACGGCCGACTGGCACGATGCCGGCTCGGAGCAATGGAGCGTCAAGGTGACGCCGTACTTCACGGACGTGCAGGACTACATCGACGCCGTGCAGTGGGACGCCGCAACAAATGCACCCCGCGCAGTGCCGGTGGTCGGCAACTTCACCGTGCTCAAGTACGTCAACCAGTCCGCCCAACTCTACGGCGCGGACCTCGCGGCGGACTACCGTCTGACGGGCATGACGGACTACGGCAAGTTCTCGACCCAACTCGTGGCGAGCTACACCCGGGGCACGAACGAGGACACGGACGGCAACCTTTACAACATCATGCCGCTGCACGCCAAGCTGGCCCTGACGCATGAACTTGGTTCGTGGCGCAATTCACTGGAGGGTGAGTTCGTGGCGGCGAAGGATGATGTCTCCGCCGTGCGCAACGAAATGCAGACCGCGGGCTACGGCCTTGCTCACCTGCGCAGCCGCTACGAGCGAGCCACCTGGAGCGCGGAACTCGGCATCGAGAACCTGTTCGACCGCTTCTACGAACTGCCGCTGGGCGGCGCCTACGTCGGTCAGGGCACGACCATGATGGTCCCGATGCCGCCCAATGAGCCGCAGTGGGGCACGCCCGTACCCGGGGCAGGCCGTTCGATTTATGCGAGTGTCAGCATGAAGTTCTGAGTCTGGCAATCGCCGATCGATCGGCAATGGTCGTGCCATGGAACCCGATTGGCCCGATAGGACGGCAGGCTCAGGGATCGAGCCTGCCGCGGCGACGCCATCAGAATCAACCACCGGATCCCGATCTCTTGGCGAAGTCCGCGAGCGTCTGCTTTGTCCGGGCACGACAGTCCGTTCAGGATCGATTTTCCCCTATGACGGTCCGCTTCCGGCAATTGGCACGACACAAGCGCTGCATGTCATGCAATGTAGCCTCGTCGACATTGATAACGCCGTGCGATTTCCCGGAATCAGGCAAAACCGCGGGCGCAGCCTCGCAAGCGGATGAACCGGAGCCTTTCCCCGAGCGCGTGTCTGCCGTTCCAAGCTCGGGGGAAGGCACCGGATTGAACGCCCGCAATTGTTGCGTGCCTGACTTTCCGGTCGCCCGGACAAGGCAGGGAACGGACGCCCTCACCAACCTTCCGTCCTGGTTCGTCGTCTACCGCTGCCCGACCGCCTCGTGCGCGAAGCGCCCATGCCGCAAGAAATGTCCGACCTGCGCGGCGACGTCATTCGCAAACAGCATGCCGACGTGACTGTGCGGCAACGCGACGTGATCGTTGAGGCCAGGAATCACCGTCTCGCTCACCGCAACGGTGCCGTCATTCTCTTCGTCGAAGTGCGCGAAGAACTGGCCGGTACCCAGCGGCCGGGTACCAGCGATGGCACCGAGCGAGCGCCCGCAATCAGCGGGCCAGCACCGGCCACAGGGTTCCGCCAGTTCCTGGAACGCGTGGGGTCCGATCAGCGGTCGCAGCATGGAGATGCGCCCCACGCCGCTCGCCGCGCGGCTGCCGTTCAAGGGGGAGCCGAGCAGCACGGCATTGCCGGGCAGGTCACGCACGCCGCGCTCCAACGCGCGATAAACGATCGCGCCGCCGAGACTGTGGCCCACGAGGTGAACCCGGCCAGTGCTGGCGGCGCGTTCACGGGCGAATGCGGCGAGCTCGGCCACGATCTCGTCGACGTCGCCGTGCATGGATGGGTACGAGAACACGTGCACGTCGAAACCGTGCCGCGACTGCAGGCGCTGGCGCAGCACCCCGAACTCCAGCCCGGACATCCACAGGCCGTGAACGAGGATGACCGGCTCGCGCTGAGAAATAGGGGACATTCACCTATATCCGGCAACCGTCCATGCACGACCAGCACTGCGTTTGGAAATAGGTGAATGTCCCCTATTTCTGGGGCAGCTTGACGCGAATGTGCAGGTCGCGCAGCTGCTGCTCCGAGACCTCGGTCGGCGCGTCGGTCAAGGGGCAGGTCGCTGTCTGCGTCTTCGGGAACGCGATGACGTCACGGATCGAGTCGGCGCCGGCCATCAGCATCGCCAGGCGATCGAGGCCGAACGCGATGCCGCCATGCGGCGGCGCGCCGAACTTGAGCGCGTCGAGCAGGAAACCGAATTTCTTCTCGGCCTCCTCCGCGCCGATGCCGAGCATCTCGAACACCGTGGACTGCATGTCGTTGCGATGGATACGCACCGAGCCGCCGCCGATTTCAGAACCGTTCAGCACCATGTCGTACGCACGCGCAAGCGCCTGGCCCGGATTGGCCTTGAGCGCTGCCGGGTCGTCGTTGACCGGCGAAGTGAACGGATGGTGCATCGCCGCCCAGCGCTTCGAGTCGGGATCCCACTCGAACATCGGGAAGTCGATGACCCAGAGCGGAGCCCAGCCTGCCGCCACCAGGCCAAGGTCCTGGCCGACCTTGATGCGCAACGCGCCGATCGCGTCGTTGACGACCCTGGCCTTGTCCGCGCCGAAAAAGATCAAGTCGCCGGTCTGCGCGTCGGTCCGTTGCATCAGGCCCGCGACCGCCGCGTCGGACAGGAACTTGAGGATCGGCGACTGCAACCCTTCGCGGCCTTTCGCCGCATCGTTGACCTTGACGTACGCGAGGCCTTTCGCCCCGTAGCGCGCGACGAACGAGGTGTAGTCGTCGATCTGCTTGCGCGAGAGCTTCTCGCCACCCTGCGGCACGCGCAGCGCGGCGACACGGCCGTCCGGGTCCGCGGCCGGGCCGGAGAAGACTTTGAACTCGCAGTCCTTGACCAGGTCGGCAACGTCGACGAGCTCGAGCGGGATGCGCAGGTCCGGCTTGTCGGACGCGTAACGGCGCAGCGCCTCGGCGTAAGTCATGCGCGGGAACGGTTCGGGCAGTGGCTGGCCGAGCACGTCCTTGAAGAGCTTGCGAACCAGGCTCTCCATGAGACCCATGATCTCGTCGCGTGTCAGGAACGAGGTCTCGATGTCGAGCTGGGTGAACTCGGGCTGGCGGTCGGCGCGCAGGTCTTCGTCGCGGAAGCAACGCACGATCTGGTAGTAGCGGTCGAAGCCCGACATCATCAGCAGCTGCTTGAATATCTGCGGCGACTGCGGCAGCGCGAAGAACTTCCCGGGCTGCGTGCGGCTCGGCACCAGGTAGTCGCGCGCTCCTTCCGGCGTGGCCTTGGTCAGCATCGGCGTCTCGACGTCGATGAAGCCGTTGCCGTCGAGGTACTCGCGCATCGAGCGCGTGATCGCGTGACGCTGGCGCAGGCGCTTCTGCATCACGTCGCGACGCAGGTCGATGTAGCGGTACTTGAGCCGCGTTTCTTCCTTCACGTCCTCGTCGAGCTGGAACGGGATCGGCTCGGAACGGTTCAGCACTTCGATGCCGCGCGCGAGCAGTTCGACCTGGCCCGAGGCGAGGCTCGCGTTGGCCGTGCCCGCGGGACGCGGGCGCACCGTACCAGTCACCTTGATCACCCACTCGCCGCGGAGACGCTCTGCCTCGGCGAAGACGTCGGCGGCATCGGGGTCGAAGACCACCTGCAGGAGGCCGTCCCGGTCGCGCAGGTCGACGAAAATGACGCCACCGTGGTCGCGGCGACGGTGGACCCAGCCCGCCACTTCGACCGTGGAGCCGACGAGACGCTCGTTGACGTCGCCGCAATAGTGAGTGCGCATGGGCATGAGGGAAATCCAGTCAAAAGGTGCTCGGCGTACGGCTTTTGGGCCAGTCCGCCACGCGGAGCCGCAGGATGTTACGGAGGGGGTTGCTGCAGCGCAAGATCGGCCGCAACGGGGGGCTTTTGCCACCTCGGAACGACAACGCCGAGGGTCAGCAGCATCTTGATGGCGTCGTCCACGCTCATGTCCAGACGGACGATCTCATTGCGGTCGACCGCGACCAGGAATCCCGTGGTCGGGTTCGGCGTGGTCGGCACGAAAACGCAAACCACGTCCTGCTCGGTCCGGGCCTGGACCTCGTCCATGTCCTCGCAAGTGATGAAACCGATGCTGAACAGGCCCTTACGCGGGAACTCGACCAGGACCACCTGCTTGAATGACTTGCCCTTGTCGGTGAGCACGGTCTCGCTGAAGGTCTTGGCGCCGCCGTAGATCGCGCCGATTACCGGAATCCGACGCACGAGGTTCTCGAACCCGGCGACGATCTGGCCGCCGAACAGATTGCGGACCACGATACCTGTCATGACCAGGAGCAGGAACGACAGGATGACGCCGACGCCAGGCACGTATTGGCCGACGAGCGCCTCAGGACGCCAGGACGGCGGCAACAGTACGAGGGACTGGTCGAGGATGCCCGACAGGAAGCGGATGACCCAGACCGTCACCATGACGGGAATCCAGATCAGCAACCCCGCGATCAGGTAATTGCGCAGCCGGCGCGCAAAACTCGGGCGCCCCCCCTTGCCGATGCCATCATCGTCGACGTCGTTGATCGGTCTCGGATCAGCCACTCTGTTCACTCCGGCGCGGGACCGTGGCCCGGCTCGACTCAGCGTTTGCGGACGGTCTTTTTCGGTGCGGATTTCTTCGCGACCGGCTTGGCTCGTGCGACAGGTTTCGCCACGGGCTTCCGCGCCGCTGCGCTCTTCTTCGTAGCTACAGGCTCAGCTTTCGACGCGACCTTTACGTCCGGCTTGTCGGCCTTGTCCGGCTTGTCGGCCTTGCTGTCCGTTGCCACGGGCGACGCACTTTCGGCAGGCGGGCCATCGTCCTTGCCGGCCAGGTTGCGCTTGTTCTCCTTGTCCGACTTGAAATCGGTCTCGTACCAGCCGCTGCCTGCGAGCCGGAACATCGGCGCCGACATCAGGCGCAGCAGCGTGTGCTTGCCGCACTCGGGGCATTCGCGCAACGGCTTGTCGGAGAACTTCTGCAACGCCTCCAGGTGGTGGTGGCACTTCTGGCACTGGTATTCGTAGATCGGCATGGTCGGTCCGGCGCGGTGAAACGTGGCCTAGGGTAGTCGAATCGGCCGCGGATTATACCGGGACGACGACACGCTCGAACGCGAGGTCGCCGTCCTTGACCGTCACCCGGATCGTGTCACCCGGCGCGAATTCCCCGCGCAGGATGCGCTGGGCCAGCGGGTTCTCGAGCTGGTGCTGGATCGCGCGCTTCAGCGGCCGTGCCCCGTACACCGGGTCGAACCCTGCCTCGCCAAGCAGGTCGCGGGCGGCATCGTCCAGTTCGAGGCCCAAGTCGCGGTCGGCGAGCCGCCGGCGCAGGTTGCCGAGCTGGATGTCGACGATCTCGCGGATGTGGTCCTTGCCGAGCGGGTGGAACACGACCACCTCGTCCACCCGGTTGATGAACTCGGGGCGGAAGTGCTGGCCCACGATTTCCATCACGGCCGCTTTCATGTGGACGTAGTTCGACTCGCCCGCCAGTTCCTGGATCACGTTCGAGCCGAGGTTCGAAGTCATGATCACGACGGAGTTGCGGAAATCGACGGTGCGCCCCTGCCCGTCCGTGAGTCGGCCGTCGTCGAGCACCTGCAGCAGCACGTTGAACACGTCCGGGTGCGCCTTCTCGACCTCATCGAGCAGGATCACCGCGTACGGACGTCGGCGCACCGCCTCCGTCAGGTATCCGCCTTCTTCGTAGCCCACGTATCCCGGCGGCGCGCCGATGAGCCGCGCCACGGAATGCTTCTCCATGAACTCCGACATGTCGATGCGCACCATCGCTTCTTCGGTGTCGAAGAGGAATTCGGCCAGTGCCTTGCACAACTCGGTCTTGCCGACACCCGTGGGGCCCAGGAACAGGAACGAGCCGTTCGGCCGATTCGGATCGGAGAGGCCGGCACGCGAACGCCGGATCGCGTCAGAGACAGCCTTGACCGCCTCGTCCTGCCCGACGACACGCTTCGCCAGTGCCTCTTCCATGCGTAGCAGCTTCTCGCGCTCGCCCTCGAGCATCTTCGAGACCGGGATGCCGGTCCACTTCGAGACGACTTCCGCGATCTCCTCCTCGGTCACCTTGTTGCGGACGAGCGTCGGCGCCTTCGTCTCGCTTTCCTGCGCCGACTTCAAGCGCTTCTCGAGTTCCGGCAGCTTGCCGTACTGCAGTTCGGACATGCGGGCGAGGTCGCCGGCGCGACGCGCGGTCTCGAACGCCTGGCGCGCATCCTCGAGTTGCTGCGTGATCTGCGCGGCACCCTGCGCCGAAGCCTTTTCCGCTTTCCAGATTTCCTCGAAGTCGGCGTACTCCTTGCCGAGATCGCCCAACTGCTCGTCGAGCGCCTCGAGCCGTTTCTTCGACGCCTCGTCCTTCTCCTTCTTGAGCGCCTCGCGCTCCATCTTGAGCTGGATGATGCGGCGGTCGAGCCGGTCCATTTCCTCCGGCTTGGAGTCCATCTCCATGCGGATGCGCGAAGCGGCTTCGTCGATCAGGTCGATCGCCTTGTCGGGCAACTGCCGATCCGTGATGTAGCGATGAGAGAGCGTGGCTGCAGCGACGATGGCCGGGTCCGTGATCTCGACCTTGTGGTGGACCGCATAGCGCTCCTTCAGGCCGCGCAGGATCGCGATCGTATCCTCGACCGAGGGCTCGTTGACCAGCACCTTCTGGAAGCGGCGCTCGAGCGCCTTGTCCTTCTCGACGTACTTGCGGTATTCGTCGAGCGTAGTGGCGCCGACGCAATGCAACTCACCGCGTGCGAGCGCGGGTTTCAGCATGTTGCCGGCATCCATCGAGCCTTCGGCCTTGCCGGCGCCGACCATCGTGTGCAGCTCGTCGATGAACAGGATGACGCGGCCTTCCTGCTTGGCGAGGTCGCTCAGCACGCCCTTGAGGCGCTCCTCGAACTCGCCGCGGAATTTCGAGCCCGCGATCAGCGAACCCATGTCGAGCGAGAGGATGCGCTTGTCGCGCAGGCTCTCCGGCACTTCCTTGTTGACGATGCGCAGCGCGAGGCCTTCGACGATCGCGGTCTTGCCGACGCCCGGTTCGCCGATCAGCACCGGGTTGTTCTTGGTGCGACGCTGCAATACCTGGATCGTGCGGCGGATTTCGTCGTCGCGGCCGATGACCGGATCGAGCTTGCCCTGCTCCGCGCGCTCGGTCAGGTCGATCGTGTACTTCTCGAGCGCGCCGCGCTGCTCCTCGACGTTCGGGTCGTCAACTTTCGCCCCGCCGCGGATTTCGTCGATCGCGCGCTCGATCGCTGCCTTCTGCACGCCGGCGTCCTTGAGGATCCGGGCGAGCGGTCCCTTGTCGTCGAGCGCGGCGAGGATGAACAGCTCGCTGGTGATGTACTGGTCACCACGCTTCTGCGCGATCTTGTCGGTGAGGTTCAGCAGCCGCGCGAGGTCGTTCGACAGGTGCACCTCGCCACCGGTGCCCTCGACCTTGGGCAAGCGGTCGAGCGCCTCCCGCAATTGCGAACGCAACGTGTTGATGTTGGCGCCGCACTTGTCGAGCAACGGCCGCACGGTGCCGCCCTGCTGGTCGAGCAGGGCCTGCATGAGGTGGATCGGCTCGATGATCTGGTGGTCGCGGCCCAGCGCGAGCGACTGCGATTCCTGCAGCGCGGCCTGGAGCTTGGTCGTGAACTTGTCTTGGCGCATGGGGGCTCTGTCCGTGGGACGGTATGCGCCCAGAAGTGGGGCCGGACCCGCCAGAAAAAAGGGGGAGGAAGGCCCGGAAGGCCTTCCTAGTGCATGCCCTGGTGCGTCAGGTACACCAACCCCACCCCCAGGGCGATGAACATCACCTGGCCGAGGCTGGCGCGCAGGTCCACGCGGCGGTGCAGCCCAGGGATCAGGTCGGCCACGGCTACGTAAATGAAGCTGGCGGCGGCCAGTGCAAGCGCATACGGCAGGAAGTCCAAGGCGGTGTTGAGCGCGTAGTACGCGATCACGCCACCCACCACCGAAGTCAGGCTCGAAACCAGGTTCAGGGTCATCGCCCGGGCGCGGCTGAAGCCGCCTTGGAGCAGGATCGCGAGGTCGCCGACTTCCTGCGGGATTTCGTGGGCGAAAACGGCGAGCGCCGTGACGATGCCGAGTTGCGGGTTGGTCATGAACGCGGCCGCCACGAGCACGCCGTCGAGCAGGTTGTGAAACGTATCGCCGGCCAGGATCAGGTTGGCCGAGGCGCGATCGCGGGCATCGTGTCCGGGCGAGTGCATCTCGCAGGGGTCGTCATGGCAGTGACGCCAGAGCACGAACTTCTCGAGCATGAAAAACAGCAGGATGCCGACCAGGAGCGCAAGGCCGATCCGGTGCGCCGAGCCTGGGCCGGCGCCGTCGAGCGCGTGTGGTATCAGGCCGAGGAATGCGGCGCCGAGCAGCGTGCCGGTCGCAAAGCTGACGAGGTGCGGCAGCACGGCCGTGCGCCAGCGCGCGTCGAGCGCCAGGAACACGCCCGCCGCCAGGGCGCTCAATGCACCGCTCAGCGCCGTGAACACGACGATCAGGGTCAGGCTGCTCAAGGGTCGTTCTTCTGCGTACGGAGACGGGAATGCCGGTCAGGTTAGCACGCGATCCGCGTGCGAACCGGTGGTGGTGAGGGGTACGAGCCACGCCAGTGTCGCCATGCGGCCGGTCTGGCCCCCGTCGCGACGGAACGAAAAGAAATCGGCAGCCTCGCGGTGCGTGCAGCGTCCGCCGCCACTGACTTGATGGAGACCGGCACGCGCCAGAGCGCGGCGCGCCAGGTCGTACAGGTCGGCCTGGAAGCGCCCGGCCGCGTTGCGCACGAAAGCCGCCTCGTTGGCACCGTCGCGAGCGATGAAAGCCGCACGCACGTCGGGCCCGACTTCGAACGCTGAGGGACCGATCGCCGGTCCGAGCCATGCCACCAGCTGGCCCGGCTCCGTCTGCAGCGCCGACACGGTGGCTTCGAGCACGCCGCCGACTAATCCGCGCCAACCCGCGTGAGCCACGCCGATGCGCGTGCCCGCGCGGTCCGCAAAAACGACCGGGAGGCAATCGGCGGTCAGCACCGCGCAGACACGACCCGGCTCGAAAGCGACCGTTGCATCCGCTCGCCGCGGCGAGCCATCGCTCACGTTGGGCCCCGTATGTGCGACGACCTCGATGCCGTGCACCTGCTCGAGCCACAACGGCTCGGCGGGCAATTTCGCCGCCGCCCGCAGCACAGCGCGATTCGCGCGCACGGTTTCCGGATCGTCACCGACGTGCTGCGCGAGGTTGAAGCTCGCGAAAGGCTTTACGCTCAGGCCACCGCCGCGCAGCGTGGAAAGCGCGCGCACCGACGGCGCGACGTCCCAATCGGGCGTCAGCCACGACCCGCGCGGCGAAGTCACGCCCTCGGTCATGCCTTGACGGTGGCGAGGTCCGCCGCGAGCACCGCGAGCAGCGCCAGCATGTCGTCGGGCAACGGCGCCTGGGCTTCGAGCGCCTTGCCCGTCACCGGATGCTCCAGCTGCAGTTTTGCCGCATGCAGTGCCTGTCGCGGGAACTCCCGTAACGCGACTCGCAGCTCCTCGGTCGCGCCTTTCGGCAACGCGAGCCGGCCGCCGTACACACGGTCGCCGACGATCGGGTAATTGGCGTGCGCAAGATGCACCCGGATCTGGTGCGTGCGCCCGGTCTCGAGCTGCACCCGTACGTGCGTGTGAGCCCGGAAGCGGCGGATGACGCGGTAGTGCGTGACGGCGTCGCGGCCACCGTCGCGGATCGCCATGCGCACGCGGTCGGTGGGATGCCGGTCGATCGGTGCGTCGATCGTGCCGCCCGCCGTCATCACGCCACGGCAGATGGTCTCGTATTCGCGATGTATCTCGCGTGCCTCCAGCATCCGCACCAGCGCCGTATGTGCCTTGAGCGTGCGCGCCACGATCAGCAGTCCGCTCGTGTCCTTGTCGAGTCGGTGCACGATGCCCGCGCGCGGCAACTTGCCCAGTTCCGCATCGCGTGACAGCAGCGCGTTCTGCAATGTCTGGTCGGGATTGCCCGCACCGGGATGCACGACCAACCCGGCGGGCTTGTTGACGATGAAAACGTGCTTGTCCTCGTACGCCATCAGCAACGGAATGGCCTGTGCCACGGCAGTGGACTCCTCGGTCACCGTGCCGTTGATCGCAACGGTTTCACCACCGTTGACCTTGTCCCGGGGTCGGCGCACGTCCCCGTCGACCCGCACTTCGCCTGCGTCGATCCACGTCTTCAGGCGGCTGCGGGAGTAATCGGGCAGCAGCCGGGCGAGCGCCTGGTCGAGGCGCTGGCCCGCCTCGGTGGCGGGAATCTGCAGGCTGAGTTGAACGGTTGAGGTCGGCATGGGGTCGAATTCTATATACTTCACGCCCTTCCGCAGGGCTCGACCCAGGATCCCCCATGGCTGCTGCCTTTTCCCGACGATTACTCGCTTCGGCCCTGCTCGCGTTGGCACTGCTCGGCACCAGCGGCTGCAGCAGCCTCAAGTTCTGGGACAAGGACAAGGGGGACAAGGTCATCGAGGGCTCGCCGGAGCAGCTGTACCGGGACGCCATCCACGACATCAAGAACAACAACTACCCTGGCGCCATCCAGCGGTACGAAATGCTCGAAGCTCGCTACCCGTTCAGCGAGCAGGCCAAGCAGGGCCAGCTGGACCTGATCTACGCCTACTACAAAAACCGCTCGATCGAGTCGGCGATCGACCAGTCGGACCAGTTCATCCGGGAGAATCCGACGCACCCGCGCGTCGATTACGCCTATTACATTCGCGGTCTCGTGTATTACGAATCGGGCGCCAACTGGCTCGAACGCAAGTTCAAGGCGGACATCGCCAAGCGACCGCCCCATGAGGCGCGCAAGTCGTTCCAGGCCTTCCAGGTGCTCGTGCAGCAGTACCCGAAGAGCCCATACGCGGCCGATGCGCGCCAGCGCATGATCTTCCTGCGCAACCGCCTGGCCGATTACGAAATCGAGGTGGCGCGCTTCTACCTGAAGCGCGGCGCCTACGTGGGCGCGGCCAATCGCGCCAAGGGCGTCGTCGAAGGCTACGACGGCGCACCGGCGGTGGACAACGCACTCAAGATCCTGGCGGCCTCGTACCGCAAGCTCGGGGTCGACGACCTGGCCAAGGCGGCGGAAAACGTCCGGGCCGCCAACGCCTACACCGCGGCGGATCAGGCCGCAGCAGCAGCCGCAGCCGGCACCGGGACCGCCGCAGCGGCAGGCGCCACTGGCGAAAGCGGTAACGGCAGCTGGCAGTTTGGCGGCGCGCCGTCGCAGGCCGGTCAGTGGGAAGCCACCGTGGGTGTCATCGCGTCCAACTCGACCAGCATCGACTTTGAAGGCGGCTCGACAGCCGACGTCGACAGCAGTTTCGGTTTCATGGCCGGAGCCGGCTACCACTTCACCGACCGCCTGCGGGTCGGGTCGAACTTCACGTACGACAGCAAGGATTACAGCGCCGACGTCGCTGGCGACACGCCGGGCGAATCATTCACGGCCGACGGCAGCCTCGACACGATGTCGTTGATGTTCGATGCCGCCTATACGTTCCTCACTGGCCCGATCACACCCTACGTCGTGGGTGGCGTGGGCTGGGCCTGGGTCGACACCAACATCGCCTCCGCGCCGCCGGAAGTTGGCTGCTGGTGGCACCCGTGGTGGGGTTACATCTGCACGTCCTGGCAGGACACGCGGACGGTCGACGGCCTTGCGTACGAACTGGGCATAGGCATGCGCTACAACTTCAGCAACTCACTCGCGGCCGACGGCGCCTACCGGATGCGCTGGATGGATTTCGAGAATGCTGCCAGCACGCCATCGTTCGACACGCTGCAACTGAACCTCGTCTGGAAGTTCTGACCACCACCGCGAGGCTGCGGCACACGCGGTTGGCAATCTTTAGATTGCGTAGCGCAGGACTGCCGCCAACGGCTTGCCGTCGGGGATGTCTCCCTTTCTTACGGCCAACACCTGCCCGCCCGACTGCAGCACCCGCCGGGCGATCTCGTCTACAACGCCATAGGTCGTCGCGCTCGGTTCGTCGGCGAAGGTGACGGCGCCATCGATGTCGTCGACCGTTCCGTGCACGACCTGGTCCATGTCCACCAGCATGCTGTGAACGGCACCGAAGGTGGCAGCCCGCGCAGCCTGGCCGATGTCCGTGGTGGCCCGGCCCTCGTTGCCGCGCCGGGCGAAGAGCGCAGCCCACTCGGCAACCTGGTCGGAATAGAGCTTGTCCAATACGACGCGCGCGGCGGCGGCCAACTCCGCATCGGTCTGTCGCTCCGGATTGCCCTCGATCCCCTGCAGCGGCCAGGTGCGGGTAAGTATTGACTGACCGATAGATGGCACCCAGGGCCTCGACGGAGGCCAGGACCAAGGGGACGTCGCGGCCAGAAAGCAGCGCGCGCAAGGCGCTGTCGATCTTCCGTGCGTACTGCCGCTTCAGGACTTTCTGCCCCTCGGCCCCCACCAGCCGGCCGCTGTGCGAACGATCGGCGATGCTTGCCTTGCCCACCGAGGAAGCAACGTCCTTGGGTAGCCCTGCCACGCTCACCTCGCTGGCAGGCAGGTCCGCCGAAACCTCGACCAGTCGCACGCTCCCTTCCGCCAGCGCCAGCACGAAGCCGACGTTGCAGAAAGTGATCGAACGCAGCAGGGGCTTCAAGTGAAAGCGATCGGACACCTCCACCATCGGGACCAGGGCGTTTGGCACGCGGAAGCTGCGCAGGTTGTCCGGTGTTGCGTAGATCGCCAGGCCATGGGCCTGGAAGCGCCAGAATTCGTCGTCGTCGACCAGGTCGTCGAGTTCCTCGGCCAGGGCGCGCACCCGGCGCTTGTCCGCGCCCGCTGCCTCCAACTGGTCGATGGCCTCCTTGGCGAGATTCTTCAGCAGGATGCGATCCGCGTCCGTCTCGATGCTGATCGGCGTCGTGGGCAGAAAAATGGAGACGCTGATGTCGTTGCGTGCGCCGGCGAGATCGATGAGATCGGCGTTGGTCGGGAGGTCGAGATACAGCATCGATGGTCGCTCCGTGGAGGTTCTGGAACTGAGAGGCTTGGTCGGCCCGCAAGCCGTTTAACCCAAAGGCCAGCTGATCTTCAGTCGGTCTTCCCGATGAGGTGGCGCAGCCGGGCCAGCCGCGGCGTCACCACCGGAATGGTCAGCATGGTGCTGGCCACGGCCATCAGCAGCAGCGCGGTGAACGTCGTCGCTGGTGATGATCTGCCTTGTCCAGCAGGATGTTGGCGAAGATGATCATGATCAGCGCCTTGGTCTGCAGCAGCCAGCCGATGAGCGACGCCTCGCCCGGCTGCCACTGCAGCACGCGCCCGGCCAGCTGCACGCCGATCAGCTTGCCGCCGACCGAGGCCACCAGCAGCAGCGCCGCGGCCAGGAACACCGCGGCGCCGCCCACCTGCCAGTCGGTGCGCAGGCCGGTGCTGAGGAAGAACACCGGCATCATCACCAGCAGCACGTGGTGGCGCAGCGAGTCCAGCTGCTCCTGGTCGAACCAGTCGCGCGTCGATGACCGCGCCGGCCAGGAACGCGCCCGACCATGAAGTGCAGCCCGGCCCAGTCGGCGCCGAAGGCCGCACAGCGCCAGCCAGATCAGCGCCGACGTACCAGCGGTCGCGCTCCGGCAGCCGCTGCATCAGCCGGCGGAAGCCGAGTGCCAGCGACGACGAAGGCGAGAGGAACCCGGCCTGCCGGCCCACGCGCTCCCAGTCCATGCAGGATCAGCGCGAGCACGCCCCAGATCGCGATGTCGTCCAGGCTCGCGTAGCGCAGGATGCGCTGGCCGAGCGGCTGTGCGCAGGATCGCCGAGCTTCTCCATGAAGCAGGATCAGGATCGGCAGCGCGGTCACCGCGCAGGCCATGCCCACGCCGAGCACGAATTGCCAGGTCTGCGCCTGCGGGCCGATCCAGCCGCGGAAACCAGGCAGGACCGCGGCGGCGACGCTGCCGAGTCAGCAGCGGCACGCCCAGCGCGAGACCGGCGGTGATGCTGCTCTCGCGCCGGTGCTCCCAGGCCTGCTTCAGGTCGAGCTCGATGCCCGCGATGCAGCACGAACAGCATCACCGCCCACCAGGCGATGCCGTTCAGCGACTGGATCACGGCCGGGTTGAAGACGAAGCGGTAGTACTCGGGAAAGACCGCACCGAGGACGCCGGGCCCGAGCACGATGCCGGTGACGATCTGCACCACGACCAGCGGCGCGAAGTACTCGGTGCGGCCGAGTCGCCAGACCAGGTACGGCAGCGCTGAAGATGATCACCATCGCGATCAGGAAGATCTCGGTGGTGTTCATGGCGCGACCGCCACTGCTGCCGCAATCGACTCCTTGTGCGCATCCAATCCGACGCAAGCAGTGATACCGTTATCCATCAGTTGGCGGTCAACTCGAAGTCTGCACGCAGCTCTGCCGTGGAGCTGCCACCGATCCAAGCGTGGAATGCGCCCGGCTCGGTCGCACGTGTCATGTCGCGGCCATGGAATGCAAGGTCGTCCGCCGTCAGCTGAAACGATACCTCGCGACTCTCGCCGGGCTCTAGGTGGATGCGGTGGAAGCCTTTCAACTCCCGCACGGGTCGCGTGACGCTGCCCACCAGGTCCTGCACGTACAATTGCGCCACCTCGTCCCCGGCGACCTGACCTGTGTTCTTCACGACAGCGCGCACAGTGACTGGGGCGCCAACGCGCGCGCGGGACGGCGTCACTGCAATGCCGGAATACGCGAAGCTCGTGTATGACAGCCCGTAACCGAAGTCGTAGAGCGGCGCGTAACCCGCGTCGAGGTACTGCGACGCGTTCTTCATCCCGGCCTGCGGCGTCCGCGCCTTGATGTCGTCGATGTGCAGGAAGCTCGTCGGCGACGCCGGTTTGCCCGTGTTGCGGTGGGCGTAATAGAGCGGCACCTGTCCGACCACGCGCGGAAAAGTTACCGGCAGCTTGCCGGAAGGTGATTCGGCACCGAACAGGATGTCGGCGATCGCAGGACCCGCCATGACGCCGGGGTGCCATGCATACAGTATCGCGTCGGCATCCGCGAGGATCGGTTCGATCGTCAACGGCCGGCCAGCGAGGATGACGACGATGACCGGTTTGCCAGCACGCTTCACGGCCCGCACAAGGTCCATCTGGTTGCCGGGCAGGTCGATGCTGGCGCGCGAGCGCGCCTCACCCGACAGGATCGATTCTTCACCGAGAAACAGCAGTGCTGCATCGGAACTGCGGGCTGCCGCCACGGCGTCGGCGAATCCCGACGCAGTCCGGGTGCGTGACGTTGCCATCGCCGGCACGTGCCGGACGGTTACGCGCGATCCCACGATTTCCCGGATGGCCTGCAGCGGCGTCAGGCTCAGCGCCGGGTCGCCGTCGGGTGACCACGTGCCAAGTTGTTCATAGGCATCGTCAGCCAGCGGCCCGATCACGGCCAGCGAATGCAGCGACTTCGGCGCAAGCGGCAACACGCCATTGCGGTTCTGCAGCAGCACCAGGCTCTGCGTCGCCAGTTGGCGCGCGAGCGCAAGGTGGGCGGCGCTCGCCACGGCTGGATACGTGGCCGGGTCCGTCATCGTTCGCTCGAACAGCCCGAGCCGCAGTTTCACGCGTAGCACGCTGCGCACGGCGTCATCGAGCAGCCGTGCGTCGATGCGTTTTTCGGCGAGCAGCGCGGGCAGGTGATCGCGGTAGGTCGTGCTCACCATTTCCATATCGACGCCGGCGCTCAGCGCTGCGAACGCAGCGTCCTTTTCACTAGCGACGAAGCCATGCACGACCATGTCGACGATCGATTCCCAGTCGCTGACAACGAAGCCCGGGAAGTTCCATTCGTCACGCAATACCGTGCGCAGGAGGAAGGGATTGGCCGACGCTGGAACGCCATTGACATCACTGAACGCAGTCATGAACGAGGCGACACCCGCGTCCGCCGCGGCCCTGAAGGGCGGCAGGTAGACGTTGCGCAACTCGATCTCGGGAAGACCTACGAAGCCGTAATCCCGCCCGCCTTCGCTCGCCCCGTAACCGACGAAATGCTTGGCGCATGCCGCGATCGCCCCCGGCCGCGACAGGTCGTCTCCCTGGAAACCACGGATCGCGGCGACGCCGAGTACGGCCGTCAGGTACGGATCCTCGCCGAAACTCTCGGCGATGCGGCCCCAACGTGGATCACGCGCGATGTCGATCATTGGCGCGAAAGTCCAGTTCACCCCGGACGCTGCTGCCTCGAGTGCGGCCATGCGCGCACCCTGCCGTACCAGCTCCGGGTTCCAGGCCGCGGCCTGACCGAGGGGGATGGGCAATACGGTCTTGAAGCCGTGAACGACGTCCCGCCCGACCAGCAGTGGAATGCCAAGCCGGCTGTCATGCACGGCGATGCGCTGCAGCTCATTGACGGTTGCGACGTCAGCCGCTCCGAGCACTGCACCCACCTTGCCCGCCGCGACGGCCGCGCGCAGGTCGCGCGGGAGTCCGCCTTGCTCGACATTCACCTGCGACAACTGACCGATTTTTTCCGCGTCGGTCATCTGGCCGAGCAGCCGTTCGACCCGTTCGTCGATCCATCCCGGACCCGGCTCCGAGCACGCCGGACTGACAACGCAGGTGGCGAGCGCGAGCGCGCATAGGGCCGACCACGTTCGCCGACGTCCTCGAGTGGTCGAAGTCCGGCGTTCGTACTGCCCCGGGCATGGCCTGGCGTAGTGCCGGTGACGAGTTGCAGCCAGGGAGGAGCGCCTTGTTGCGAGTCTGAGATGCCAGTATTCCTACGTCTCCACCGCGGCGCAACGGACCACCGGCACCGTCTCGGCATCGTCGCGGCGAGATTCGTTGCACCGACGGGCAAAGCGCACGCAATCCCTGCGTCACGGCGTTGGCGACGGACGGTTCGACACGCGCAACGCACTGATTCTGGGAGGAAATGCGCCATGGTGGTGCGGCAATGGATGCAATCGTCCGATTGTCGCCAATACCCGACACCCGGCGACCCGCACTCGCTGTATTGCACTGCACCTAAAATCGCCGCTCTTCGCACGGGTGGTGAATGAAAAAGCTATCGGGTTTCCTGATCGTCCTGTTGTTCGCCCTGGTCACGGTGGCGGCATGGGGCTATGCCAATCGCCCGACATCCGAACCCGCCCTGCCGCGCGTCATTCACGGGTTTGCGTTCCAGCCGTACCAGAAGGACCAGGACGCAATCGCCGGCGAAGACCCCACCGTCGAGCAGATCGACGCGGACCTGAAACTGCTCTCCGGCACGACCCGCGCCGTCCGTACCTACAGTGCAATCGGCACCCTCGGCGAAATTCCGGCGCTTGCGCGCAAGCACGGGCTGAAGGTGATGCTCGGCAGCTGGATCGACTCGGATCGCGAGCGGAACGACCGCGAAGTCGAAGCGGCGATCCGGCTCGCCAACACCCAACGCAACGTCACGCGCATCCTCATCGGCAACGAAGTCATCCTCCGTGGCGACTTGCCGGTCGAGGATCTCATTGCGCATCTCGACCGCGTGCGCGCCGCCACGAAGCAGCCGGTGAGCACCGCCGAGCCCTGGCACGTCTGGATCAAGCATCCGGAGCTCGTCGCGCACGTCGACTTCATCACGGTACACATGCTGCCGTACTGGGAAGGCGTCGAAGTCGAAGCTGCCGTCGGTTATGTCGTCGCCAGGCTCGGCGAGGTACGGAGCGCGTTCCCGAACAAGCCGATCGTGATCGGTGAAGTAGGCTGGCCGAGCGAGGGGCGCACGCGCGAGTCCGCCGTCGCGACCACGGCGAACGAAGCCCTGTTCCTGCGTCGGTTCCTTGCGTACGCCGAACAGCAGCGGCTCGAGTATTTCGTGATGGAAGCGTTCGACCAGCCGTGGAAAGCGGCGGCCGAAGGCAAGGTGGGAGCGTACTGGGGCGTGTACGACGCAGACCGCCAGCAGAAATTCGAATTCCGCGCACCGATCGTGCGGGTACCGCACTGGCACGTGCTCGCCGCCGCGTCCGTCCTCGCCGCGGCCTTCATGCTGTGGTTGTTCTATTTTCACAGCCACACGTTGCGTAACCGGGGCCGCAGCTTTCTTGCCGTCGTCGTGTACGCCACCGCGACGCTGCTGGTCTGGACGATCTACGACTTCTCGCAGCAGTACCTGACCGTGACCAGCGTGCTGGTCGGCGCCGTCCTGATGGTCGGCATGCTTGGAGTCGTCGCCGTGCTGTTCGCGGAGGCCCATGAATGGGCCGAGGCACGCTGGGTGACCATGCACGATCGCCTGCTGCGACCGGCCAAGGTTGCGGACACGGACCTGCCGCGAGTCTCCATCCATGTGCCGGCCTACAACGAGCCGCCGGACATGCTGATCGAGACGCTGGACTCGCTCGCGGCCCTGGATTACCCGGACTTCGAAGTCCTGGTGATCGACAACAACACGCGTGACGAGTCGGTGTGGCGACCCGTCGAGGCGCACTGCACGAAGCTCGGCTCCCGTTTCCGCTTCTTCCACGTCGCCCCGCTCGACGGCTTCAAGGCGGGTGCGCTCAATTTCGCTCTGCGCCACACCGCGCCGGACGCGACCGTGGTGGCTGTCATCGACGCCGACTATGTGGTTCGCAAGGAATGGTTGCGCGACCTGACCCCGGCGTTCGCCAACCCGCGGACCGGCGTCGTGCAGGCGCCGCAGGATTACCGTGACGCGAGCGAGAGCGCATTCAAGGCGATGTGCCACGCCGAGTACCGCGGCTTCTTCCACATCGGCATGGTCACGCGCAACGAACGCAACGCGATCATCCAGCACGGCACGATGACGATGGTCCGGCGCGACCTGCTCGAGCGCATCGGCTGGTCGGAGTGGTGCATCACGGAGGACGCCGAACTCGGCCTGCGCATCCTCGACGAGGGCTACGAGACGACGTACATCGCACGCAGCTATGGCCGCGGGCTGATGCCTGACACGTTCCTCGATTTCAAGAAGCAACGCTCGCGCTGGGCGTTCGGTGCGATGCAGATACTTCGCCGTCACTTCGACGCGCTGATCCACGGCCGCGACACGGGGCTGACCGCGGGCCAGCGGTACCACTTCGTCGCCGGCTGGCTGCCCTGGCTGGCGGACGGCTTCAACCTGCTGGTGAACCTGGCCGCGCTCACCTGGTCGCTGGTGATGGTGCTGTTCCCGCGCCACATCGAGCCGCCGCTGATGCTGTTCTCGGTGCTGCCGCTGTCGCTGTTCCTGTTCAAGCTCGTCAAGCTGCTGCACCTGTACCGGGCACGGGTGGGCGCGACGTTCACCCAGACCATCGCCGCGGCCATCGCCGGGCTCGGCCTGTCGCACACCGTCGGTTCCGCGATACTAAGCGGCTTCATCAACAAGGACCGCCCGTTCTTCCGCACGCCGAAGCGCACGGCCCGCCACGCGTGGCTGCAGTCGCTGGCCGCAGCGCGAGAGGAAGCCATCCTGATGTGCGGACTGTGGGTTGCCGCGTTCGCCGTGAGCAGCATTCCGCAAATGGACGGCGACAATCCGGGCCTCGTCGGCAGCCCCGACCTGACGGTCTGGGTGACCGTGCTGCTGGTGCAGTCCATCCCCTATGCGGCTGCCGTCATCGTCTCGCTGGTCAGCAGCCTGCAACTGTGCGGCGACTGGATTGGCGAAGCCCGCGATCCGGTGTTCGACGACAGCGGCCGCGGCTTTCGAACCCGCGGTGGATGCCGTCGCCACCGGTACAACCACGCTACCCGTCGGCGCGCTGCCGGGTAACAATGGCGGCGCCCTTCCGGCCTCTGCCAAGCTCGATTCCGCTAAGTGAACGCACTAATCATCGACTCGCACCTCCCAACCCATTCCACGACCGCGCCGCCAGCCACAGAGCTGGATCCGCCACCGCGGCTGCGCGAGATCCCATACAACTACACGTCGTTCTCGGACCGCGAGATCGTCACCCGCCTGCTCGGCACCGCAGGCTGGGCATTGCTCGACGATCTGCGCGCGGAGCGCCGCACCGGCCGCTCGGCGCGCATGCTGTATGAAGTGCTGGGGGACATCTGGGTAGTCCGGCGCAACCCGTACCTCGAGCAGGACCTGCTCGACAATCCACAGCGGCGCGACCTGCTGGTCGAGGCATTGCACCACCGGCTCGCCGATATCGAGAAGCGACGCGACGCCAGCGACGCCGTGCGCGACGCCAAGGTCGGCCAGCTGCTGGAGTTTGCGCGGGCTGCCGTGCTCGATTTCGCCGATTCGTTCGCCAGGGTCGAGTCGCTGCGGCGTCGGGCGCGCAAAGCACTCGCGACGCACACCCGTAACGACAATGTCTGCTTCGACGCGTTCGCCCGCGTCGCGCACGCCACCGACGCGACCGACTGGCGCATCGAGACGCCGTTCGTCGTGCTGGCGCCCGACACCGAAGATGAAATCCCCGGACTCGTCCGCGCATGCATCGAATGCGGGCTCACCGTCATTCCCCGCGGCGGCGGCACCGGCTACACCGGCAGCGCCGTGCCACTGACGCCGTTTGCGGCCATCATCAACACCGAGAAGCTCGAGCGCATCGACAAGGTCGAGCCGCGGTTGCTGCCCGGCGTCGAGGACCAGGTACCCACGCTCTTCACCGAAGCAGGCGTGGTGACGCGACGCGTCGAGGAAGCCGCGCACCAGGCGGGTTTCGTCTTCGCCGTCGATCCGACGTCAGCCGATGCCTCCGTCGTCGGCGGTAACATCGCGATGAACGCCGGCGGCAAGAAAGCCGTGCTCTGGGGCACCGCGCTCGACAACCTTGCCTGGTGGCGCATGGTCGATCCCGAGGGCAACTGGCTAGAGGTCACGCGGATCGATCACAACCGCGGCAAGATTCACGACGTGGCGGTGGCGACGTTCGAGCTGACGTGGAAAGACGGCCAGCGCTCGCCCGACGCAGCCAAGGTGCTGCGCACCGAACGGCTCGAGATCCCGGGGGCGACGTTTCGCAAGGCCGGCCTGGGCAAGGACGTCACCGACAAGTTCCTCGGCGGCCTGCCCGGCATCCAGAAAGAGGGGTGCGACGGCATCATCACGTCCGCGCGCTGGGTGGTGCACCGCATGCCTGCGCATATCCGCACGGTGTGTCTCGAGTTCTTCGGGCAGGCACGCGACGCAATCCCGGCAATCGTCGAGATTCGCGACGCACTCACGGGCCAGGGGCGCACGGGTGGCGTGCAACTGGCCGGCCTGGAGCACCTCGACGAGCGTTACCTCAAGGCCGTCGGCTACACGACGAAATCCAAGCGCGGCGCCTTCCCCAAGATGGTGCTGATCGGCGACATCGTCGGCGACGACGAGACCGCCGTATCGCGCTGCGCCTCGGACGTGGTCCGCATCGCCAACGCGCGCCACGGCGAAGGCTTCATTGCCGCTGGCGCTGAGGCGCGCAAGGCCTTCTGGCGCGACCGCGCGAAGACTGCAGCGATCGCCCGTCACACCAACGCCTTCAAGATCAACGAGGACGTGGTCATCCCGCTCGAGCGCCTGGGCGAGTACACGGACGCGATCGAACGCATCAACATCGAGTACTCGCTCGCCAACAAGCTGCAGTTGCTCGACGCACTCGAGGCCTGCCTGCTCGGCGAACCAAAGCTCGGCAAGACCGGCGATGCCGACATCGACCGCATGCCACGCCACGAGGTGCTGGGCACGCGGATCGAGCAGGCCCTGGAGGCGATCGCCCAGGTGCGCGCGCGCTGGTCGTGGTATGCGGCCAATATGAACCGGCCGCTCGTCGACGCGCTCGATGACTTGCGCCACCTGGGGCTCGACGAGACAGTGGATGCGGCCACTCGTCGCCTCGCTGGCGAACCCGGGTTGACGGTGTTCGACCTGCTGCAGGACCGCACGATCCGCGTCTCCTGGAAACACGAATTGCGCGGCCAGTTCACGCGCATCTTCGCCGGCGGCCCGTTCGTGCCGCTGCTGGCCGAACTCGGTGAAATTCACCAGCGTGTGCTGCACGGGCGCGTGTTCGTCGCGCTGCACATGCACGCCGGTGATGGCAACGTTCACACCAACATCCCGGTGAATTCCGATGACTACGAGATGTTGCAGGCGGCAAACCGCGCGGTCGGCCGCATCATGCGCGTGGCCCGCGAGCTGGGCGGCGTGATCTCCGGCGAGCATGGTATCGGCATCACCAAGCTCGAGTACCTGACCGACGACGAGACGCTCGGCTTCCGGGAATACAAGCGCCGCGTCGACCCGCAGGGACATTTCAACGCCGGCAAGCTGCTGCCGGGCGCGGACCTGCGCAACGCGTACACGCCGAGCTTCAACCTGCTCGGCCACGAATCGCTGATCATGCAGCAATCGGACATCGCGCAGATCAGCGACGCGATCAAGGACTGCCTGCGCTGCGGCAAGTGCAAGCCCGTCTGCAGCACGCACGTGCCGGGCGCCAACCTGCTCTATTCACCGCGCAACAAGATCCTCGCGACCTCGATGCTGATCGAGGCGTTCCTGTACGAGGAGCAGACGCGCCGCGGCATCTCCATCCAGCACTGGGACGAGTTCGGCGACGTCGCCGATCACTGCACCGTCTGCCACAAGTGCGAGACGCCCTGTCCCGTCGACATCGACTTCGGCGACGTCTCGATGGCCATGCGTGACGTGCTGCGGCGGCTGGGAACGGCCCGCAGCAACCCGGCGAAGTCGGCGGCGATGTTCTTCCTGAACACGAACGACCCGCGCACGATCAAGCTCACCCGCAAGGTCATGATCGACTGGGGCTACAAGGCGCAGCGCCTCGGCCACCAGGCGCTCCGCAAGCTCGGGGCCGTACAGGTGAGGCGACCCCCGGCGACTACGGGCGGACGGCCGCCCGTGCGCGAACAGGTGATCCACTTCATCAACAAGAAGATGCCGGGCGGATTGCCGAAAAAGACGGCGCGCGCCCTGCTCGACGTCGAGGACCGCAACTACGTCCCGATCATCCGCGACCCGGTGGGCACGACGAGCGACTCGGAGGCCGTGTTCTATTTCCCGGGATGCGGGTCGGAACGGCTCTTTTCCCAGGTGGGTCTCGCAACGCAGGCGATGTTGTGGCACGCGGGAGTGCAGACGGTGCTGCCGCCGGGCTATCTCTGCTGTGGCTATCCGCAGCGCGGGTCGGGGCAGTTCGACCAGGCCGAGAAGATCATCACGGACAACCGCGTGCTGTTCCACCGCGTGGCGAACACGCTGAACTACCTCGACATCAAGACCGTCGTGGTGAGCTGTGGCACCTGCCACGACCAGCTGCAGGGCTATGAGTTCGACCAGATCTTCCCGGGGTCGCGCATCCTCGACATCCACGAGTTCCTGCTCGAGAAGGGCATCCGGCTCGAGCAGGCAACGGGCGTGCGTTACATGTACCACGACCCCTGCCACTCGCCGATGAAGAGCCACGACCCGCTCGAGGTCGTCAACACGCTGATGGCCGAGGCCACCAACGGCAGGATCGAGAAGAACGACCGCTGCTGCGGCGAGTCCGGCACGTTCGCAGTGGCGCGGCCGGATATCGCGACCCAGGTGCGGTTCCGCAAGCAGCGCGAAATGGAGCACGGCGCCGACAAGCTCCGCAGCGACGGTTTCAACGGCGAGATCAAGGTATTGACCTCCTGCCCGTCTTGCTTGCAGGGCCTGTCGCGGTACGATGACGACGCGGGCACCGGCGCCGACTACATCGTGGTCGAGATGGCGCGGCACCTGCTGGGTCCCGCCTGGCTCGAAACCTACGTGCAACGGGCCAACGCGGGCGGCATCGAACGGGTTCTCGTCTGACCGGACGGCGCCCGGTCGTTGCGCCGACCACAACGACAAAAGGCGCAGCGCATGGATCTGCTGGGACTCTTCGACCGCACGCGTGGTGACTTCCGACGGCGCTGGGGAATCGTGATCGGCTGGCAATTGCTGGTGCAACTGCTTGGGTTCATCGCGATCACGCCGCTCGCCAGCTGGCTCACCGACCGGGTCGTCGCCCGCTCCGGGTCCGCCGTGATCAGCAATTTCGACATCGCGCGCTTCGTGCTCTCGCCGGCGGGCGTCGTGTTCGTGCTGCTCGCGGTGGGCGTGGCGATCAGCTTCCAGATCACCCAACTCGCCGGTTATGCCTGGATCTCCGGGCATGCCATCGGACAGCACACTGTCACGCTGTGGGGGACTCTCGGGGCCGTCACGAACAAATTGCGCCTGCTAGTGCGGCTCGGTGCGCGCATGTTCGCGCGCGTGGCGCTGCTCGCGCTGCCGTTCCTGGCGATCCTTGCGCTCGTGTGGTTTACGACGCTCGCCGGGCGGGACGTCAATTACTACCTGTCCGAGCACCCGCCGGAATGGCGCCGGGCACTGCTGGCCGCGGGCATCGCCGGTGCGGGACTCGGACTCGTATTGCTGGCGCAGTTCGCGCGCTGGATCTACGCGCTGCCCATCGCGATGTTCCATCCGCTGCAGGCGGCCGACGTGCTGCGAGCGAGCGAACGCATGCTCGAAGGGCGGCTGCTGCGATCGATCGCACCGTTACTGCTGTGGTGGCTCTGCCTGACTGCGATTGCCGCGCTCTGCTTCCGCTTCGGCCGCCGTTTCACCGATCTTGCAATGAACTGGGCCGGCGTCGAGCCGCAGCGGGTCCTGCCGCTCGTCGCGCTCTTCATGGCGATGACCGTCGGTTTCAGCTTCATCTACGCGCTGCTGCAATATGCAGGTCACCAGTTCCTGGCCACACGCATGTACTGCGAGCAGCGCGAGGCACCGCTCTTGTTGCAGGCGCCCGCCGACTCAGCGGCAGAAGCGACGGGTGCGCGCGTGGGTCGGCCATTCCTGTGGGGCGTGCTCTGCCTGGGCATGCTGGCGCTGCTCGCCACGGTCTTCCTGATGCATCGCCTGGACGTGCGGGAGGATGTCGCCGTCACCGCTCATCGCGGCGCGTCGTTGCAGGCTCCCGAGAATTCGATGGCCGCCTTCGAAGAGGCGTATGCGGCCGGGACCGACTATGTCGAGCTCGACGTGCAGCGCACGCGCGACGGTGCGATCGTGGTGATCCACGACGGCGACCTGATGCGCATGGGCGGCGACCCGCGCAAGGTCAGGGACCTGACGCTGGCGGAAATCCAGGCGATCGACATCGGCAGCAAGCGCGGGCCGCAGTACGCCGGCGAGCGCGTGCCGACGCTGGCCGAGGTGATCGACTTCGCGCGCGGCAAGTTCCGCATCAATGTCGAGCTCAAGTACAACGTGCCGGACGCGGAACTGGCCGCCGCGGTCGTCGCGTTGCTGCGCGAGCAGCAGTTCCTGGACCACGTCGTGATCACCTCGCTCGACCAGGCCTCGCTGCGGCAGGTCGAACAGCTGCAACCGGGCATCGATACCGGCCTGATCGTCACCGCTGCGGTCGGCAACGTTATCAAGACCGACGCCGATTTCGTCAGCCTCAATTCCGCGCGGGCCACGGCAACGCTGGTGAAGCAGGCCAGAGCGGCGGGCAAGCAGGTTCACGTCTGGACGGTGAACAAGCCCGACGTGATGCTGCGCATGATCGAGCGCGACGTGGACAACATCATCACCGACGATCCGGCCACGCTGGTGCGCGTCATGCGCGACCGTAACGGACTCACGCTGCCGGAACAGGTGGGACTGCGACTGCGCGTGCTGTTCACCGAGTCGCCGCTCGAGCTTAAGGACGCGAGCGCGGTCCCCACGCTATGAGCCTGCCGGGTGCGGCAACGCTGGAGACCACGGCGCCAAACTCTCGGCGCCGTTCCGTCGATGCTCGCTAGAACCGGACGCTGAGTCCTAGCTGGCCCTCGGCCTGGAAGAACGTGCTGCCCGACGATCGCAACAGGCAGCCGGCGTCCTCGGCATCGCTGACGCAGAACAGGCTCGTGTCGGAATCGATGAGCGTCAGGTAGCCGCGCAGGCCGAGGTTGAGCGAGACGTTGTCGTTGAACGGAATGCGGAAACCGCCGCCGAGGGTGCCCGAAAACTTGGTCTCCGAGTCGTAGCCGCGGTAGTCCGGCTCCATGAACGTCGCGCCGATCGTCAACGACAGGTAGGGTACGAAGAAATCGCTGTCCTGCGGAAAGAACACGGTGCCGCCGAACTGCAGGTAGTCGATACGGAGGTCCACGCCGTCGAGCAATGGGTCGCTCGAGTCGAGATTCGTCGACTGGGTGGAGTACAGCAGTTCGTAGAAGGACTGGTTGTCACGGTACAGGCCCAGGTCGATCCCGTAGCTCACGCCATTGCCGAGGTCGACCGAGCTGCCGTCGCCTTCGTTCGGCACGTCGAAGCTGCCCCCGATGCGCCCGCCGACGAACGGCGTGAACTCGAAGCGAGGCGAATCGGCCTGCGCGACCAGCGGCGTGGCGAACAGCGTGGCCGTCGCGAGCAGCGACAGGCAAAGACGTCGGATGGCAGGATTCATGCGGCACTCCTTACTGTGCGAGAACGTCATTCTAGTGGGACACGGCAGCGCGGCGTCCGGTCTTTCCACAGCCGATGTGACACTGGTCACTGCTACACTCCTGACAACGGGTTTCGACGGAGCAATGCGATGAGCGAACTGCAACAGACGCTGCGCGACCTGCACCGAGAGCTGGCCGGCGTCACCCAGATCGACCCGGAACAGCGGGCGCTGCTGGAGGCCACGCTGGCGGAGATTCAGCGGGCACTGGCCGAGCAGGGCGCAACCGGCGACGTCCCTGCCCCGAACCAGAGCGTTGCTCCGGCCGACGCGCTGGAAAGCGCCGCCGTGCGTCTCGAAGCGGATCACCCGGGCCTCGCCGGGGCCGTGCGCGCGTTCGTCGACGCACTTGCCAAAGCCGGTATCTGAAGCGTTCGAATCAACTGATTTATAAGCAGTTTTCGCAGATTCCGACGCTGCGTCCGGAAGCGCGTCTGGTATCATCGCGCAGTTGTTCCACTGACTGCGTTTCCCAATCGTGACTGCCACTACGCAAACCGAAGACTCCCAACCGTTCGACGAAGCCTTCAGCCGCGCCGTCGACCTCGGCAACCAGATCGCGGACGGCGACGACAAGGCCGATTTGTGGGACATCGCGGACGGCCTGCTGGCCGGTGCAGTGCAGTACTGGCTGTATACGCGCCAGCCCTGCGGCGATCCACGCTGCGAGGACTGCCTCGCCATCGGCACGGCCGCCGCCCGGATGGCGGAGTTGCGCCGGCTGGTCGAGCAGTTTTCCGAAGAGAGCCAGTACTTCCACGCACCGACCGACTCGAACGTCGGCAGGGCCTGAGCAGCGCCGGGCGCCGTAGCCTGTCGTCTAATTGTGCGCACGCACGATGAATCGTGCGCGACACCTTCGCACCGTCGGACCAGCATGGCCTTCCATGTCATGGAGGGTGCGCCGTGCCACGTCCTGCCGTTCAACTGTTCCTCGTCACATTGATGCTGGTATTGCAGCCCTCGTCGTCGGGCGCCGTCAGCACGCTGCTGCTGCCGGTCGTCGATACCCCGTCGAGCAGCGGCGGTTCCGTGGTGCTGGAGCCGGTCAAGCAACGCGCACAGCCGACACGCCGCCTCGTCTACAGCTGTGTCACGCCCGGCCACGTCATATTTGCCGATCGCCCCTGCGGTCCCGCCTCCGCAGTGCGGGAGTTGAAGGTTGCTACGCCGGCCCCGGTGGCGACCGGCGCAGCGCCGGACCTGACCAGGGCCCGGCAAGCGCCATCGGCGAGCATGCGCCAGGCGTCCGCCCGGGACGATGCTGGCGCCAGCGCCGAGGTGGATGAGCACGCAAGGGCCTGCCAGAAACTGCAGGCCACGCTCGATGAAGTCGACGCACGCATGCGGGCAGGCTACACGGCACGCGAATCGGGCAGGCTCTGGCAACGCTGGCGCGAGGCCAAGGCGCAGCTGCACGAAGCCAACTGTTGAGGCAGCCGTGTAAGATCGGGCGCGTTCCATCCGTCCGGTGATCCACATGCCGACCTCGCCAAGAACGTCCTCCCGCCTGTTCATCACCGCGCTGGCGGGTGTCGCGCTGTTCGCTGCCGCGGGCTGCGAGCGCAAGACAGCGCCCGGGAGCGAAACTGGCACGGAGGCTACCGCGGCTCCCGTGGCGGCACCGACGCAGGAGCCCGCCGCGGACGCGGTTCCCGCAGGCGTCCTGCGCGCGTACGTCTGGCAGTGCGCGGACGGCCAGACGCTCGTCATGCGCAACCTGTTGCGCGAAAAGGCAATTGCGATCGATTTCCACGACGGCACGCGACGGCTCGACCAGACGGTCAGCGCATCAGGCGTGCGCTATGCCGACAACCTGATGGTGTTCTGGACCAAGGGCAGCACCGCAACGCTAGAGCGACAGGGCGCGCCGGCCGTGCAGTGCGAGGAACGGCGAGCCGGCTCCCTGCGTGAAGACGCACGGGCACGCGGCGTGGTGTACCGGGCGCTCGGCAACGAGCCCGGTTGGGTGCTGGAAATCGGCCCCGCGGACAGGCTCAGCTGGACCACGAATTTCGGGCAGGATCACTTCGACTTCGAGCAGGCGAAGGCTGCGACGATGCCCGACGGTGCGAACGTCTTCACGGCGCAGAATGACGCGGTCACGATCAAGGCCACGATCAGGGCCGAACGTTGCGTTGACGACGGCGATGTTGAATTCGACCTGGTCGTGACACTGGAATCCGGTGGACAGACGTACCGGGGTTGCGGCACGCGCCTGAACCCAGGGTAAGCTGACTTCGCGCCGTGCGACAGGCGCCGCCGCCATCACTCGTCGGGCAGCGGAATCCGCTCATCGTCTCCCGGCACCGGCGCAAATCGATGCTCGCGCCAGTCGCGCCTGGCCGCTTCGATACGCTCTCGCGAGCTCGATACGAAGTTCCAGTCGATGTGGCGGGGCCCGTCGAGCGGCGCACCGCCGGCCAGCATCAAGCGCGAAGCATCGAGTGCACGGACCGGCACCGGACCGGTGTCGGCCGCAAGCACCGCGAACTGGCCTTCGTCATAGGCCTGGCCGCCGATCTCGATGCGACCCTGCGCGACGTAACACGCGCGCTGCACGTGCTCCTCCGGCACTTCGATCCGGGCCCCGTCTGCCAGCTGCGCGTCTACGTACAGCGTCGGCGAGAACACCTCGACCGGCGAACGCTGGCCGTAGGCGGTCCCGGCAATCACGGTGAGGATCGCGCCTGGCTGCGCTATGCGCGGCAGGCCGGCGGCAGCGTGGTGCGCGAACGACGGCTCCCGCTCCTCCTCCGCTCGAGGCAATGCGACCCACGTCTGGATGCCATGCGCCCGCGTGCGGCCCGAGGCGTCCCTCACCTCTGGCGGTGTGCGCTCCGAATGCACGATGCCGCGCCCCGCCACCATCCAGTTGACGTCACCCGGCCGGATCACTTGAGCCGTGCCGAGGCTGTCGCGATGCATGAACGCGCCCTCGAACAGGTACGTCACGGTTGCGAGTCCGATGTGCGGATGTGGCCGCACATTGACGCCCTGTCCCGGCCCAAAGTCCGCGGGTCCCATGTGATCGAAGAAGATGAAGGGTCCGACGGTCTGCAGGCCCACCGCGGGCAGTACACGACGCACGGCAAAATCGCCGAGGTCGCGCGGCCGCGGTTCGATGACGCGTTCGACTTGGCTCGGCACGGTCTTGCCCTACTTCAGGCCCAGGACGGCCTTGCCCTGCTCGAAGCGGACATCGACCGGAATGTTGCGGTCGCCGAGGCGTGCGAGGTCGGCGGACAGCTGGGGCTTCAGCACGCCCAGTTCGGCAAGCAGTGCCTTGACCCCTGCGTAGTTGCCGTCGCCCTGCAGCTTGAGGATGTCGGCCGACAGCTCGTCCATCGCCTTGCGCATCTTTGCCATGTCCACGCGGTAGTGGCCGTTGGCATCGCGGCTGAACGCGCCGCGATCCGCGAAGTAATTGAACCGGACCATGTTGGCCTGGCCGTGAGCTTCGGCGGCGCCCCAGCGGACCGAGCGGAAGATGCCGGTCAGGAACGTCACGTAGTAGTCCTCGAGCGAACCGCTGAGCTCGCCCTTCTCGTGCAGCCTCGTGACCATGTACAGCCCGAGGATGTCAGCCTTGCCTTCCTCGAGCCAGCTCGCCTGCTCCTTGAGCGCGTCGCGAACCGTGCCTTTGCCGTCGAGCGTCTTCTTGATCCCCAGGCCGTGCGCCACCTCGTGGAACATGGTGTTGGCAAAGAACGCGTCGAACGTCACGTGCTTGCGCTGCTCCGGCACGACCAGCTCGTCGGCGATCGGCAGCATGATCTTGTCGAACTTGGCGCGCATCGCGTTCTTGAGCTGCAACCGGCGCGTGCCCTTCTCGAGCTGCACCTGCTCGTCGTTCGGCAGGTTGATCGCGATCGTCTTCGAGGCCACGTTGCTGTGGCCTGCGTAGTACACGGCGTCGTACGCGTTGAGGTCGGAATCGGTGCCCGGCTGCTCTGCCTTGTACGCGTCCGGTACCGGCAGGCCGCGCTGCAGTTCCGGCAGCATGGCGGCATAGCGTTCGAGCCGTTTGCTCCACTCCAGGTCCTTGATCAGGGCGTACGACTCGTACGCCGCCTTGTAGCCGAACAGCGCATCTTCGTAGGTCTCGATCGGGCCGATCACGATGTCGACGCGATTCGACTTCATGTCGAGCCATGCGCGATCGCTCGCGCGATAGTCGTCGGTTCGCAGGGCCTGCGCACGCAGCGACAGGTACTTCTTCAGGCCGGGGTCTGCCGCGAGCGCAGCCGCCTGCTCGAGCTTTTGCGCGGCCTTTTCGACGGCATCGCGATACTCGACGTGATAGGGCACGACCTTCAGTGCGCCCTTGGCATCACGACGCAGCAGCGTGTACTCGCTGCGCGACTGCGGCAGGTTCGCCTGCTCGAACTCCTCGCGTGTCATGTCGTGGGGGTAGAACTCCGCGCCATCCGGCTTGGCGCCGATGCCGGCCACGAACGGCGCGTTGTCCGCCAGGCGGTCCCACGGGCCGTAGTTCAACGCCACGAAGTCGCGGGTACGCGGATCGGCGATGCCTTTCAGCAAGGCATCGCGGTCGCCGTACGTCTGGCGCCAGTACAGATCGTCCATGATCTCGCCGGCCTCGATGAAGAGCCCGAGCAGCTGCCGCTCGCTGGCGCTCAGGGACGACAGGTCCGCGGACAGCGTCACCGGGGCATAGATCTCGGGTCGCACGGCCGTGAGGGCAGGCGCAGTCTCGCCGGTCGTCCCGGCAGCGGTCGATTCTCCGGCGCCCGCCGCGCCCGTCAGCAACGTCAAGGCCGCAATGCTTGTCAGCACTGCCTGTCGATTGATGGTCAAGTTCGTCTCCTGGTCGCTATTTGCGGCCGAACAGCGCTTCGAGGTCGGCCTTGGCCTTGTCGGCCGCGCTGACGGCCTCGGGTCGGTAGGCCGAGGGTGTCGGCCGGAAATAGTCACAGAAATTTGCTGCCTGCTTGTCCTTCACTTCTTCGGCGACGGTCTCGCGGCAGTGCTTGGCCTTGCCGGTGTCGTAGAACTCGCACAGGCGGCACGCGTGCAGTTCCGCGCGGCAGGCCCGGCATTCCTCCAATCGCCGCAGCGGCAGCGAATAATCGGCGAGCGATGCCCCGCATTTCCAGCAGCGCAAGCCGTTGTCCATCGTCTGCTCCCAGGCTCCTCGTGGGGACCGCGCCCTAGCTACGCTCCCCTCCCGGCCTTGTCAATCGGCTGCGGTCGATTACGCTTGCAGCCCCGTCCCGTGGAAATCCGCATGGCCATCCGCTCCGTTCTCCGCATGGGTCATCCGCTGCTGCAGCAGGTCGCCGCCCCCGTCGAGCGCTTCGGCACGGTGGAATTGCGCGAACTCGTGACCGACATGGACCACACCATGCGCGCCCTGAACGGGGCGGGCATCGCCGCGCCGCAAGTCGGGGCGTCCTTGCGCGTCGTGATTTTCGAGGTGACCCACAATCCGCGGTATCCACAGGCCGAACCGGTGCCCTACACCGTCCTGATCAATCCCACGCTCGATCCGATCGGCGACGAGCGCGACGAGGCCTGGGAGGGATGCCTGTCGGTGCCGGGCTTGCGGGGCGTGGTCGCACGCCATACCAACCTGCGCTACCGTGGCTTCGACCTGGCAGGAGTGCCGATCGACCGCACCGTGTCGGGCTTCCACGCACGCGTCGTGCAGCACGAGGTGGATCACCTCGACGGCATCCTGTTTCCGCAGCGTGTCGCCGACATGCGTCTTTTCGGCTTCGAGGACGCGCTCTTCCCGGACCGCAGCGCACTTCCGCCCGACTGACCCGGGGCACCCGCAGGACCGGCTGCATTAGGCGCAAGGAATTTCGCATCTTCCGTATTTAAGTGACGTGGTTCGCAGTCGATCCTTTGGGCGTGTCACATGGACGATGGCGATGAACCGTACCCCCGGGAACAAACACGTCGAAGCGCTGCGAGTGGCGATGCGCGCGCGCCAGGTCCAGCTGCGCGAAGAGATCCGCCAGGCGCTGGTCAAGGCCGACTCGGAACACTACCAGCAGATCGCGGACTCGGTGCGGGACCTCGAGGACGAATCCTTCGCCGACCTGATCGTGGACGTCGGCCTCGCCGAGATCGACCGCGACCTCGATGAACTGCGCGCGATCGACGCCGCGCTGATGCGCGTGGCGGACGGCAGCTACGGCGACTGCGCCGTCTGCGACAAACCGATCGATCCGAAGCGGCTGGAGATCACGCCGCAGGCGCTGCGCTGCATCGATTGCCAGACGATCTTCGAGCGCACGCACTTCCAGAAGACCGGCCACACGCTCTAGCCGTCCAGGCGTGCGATCCGGCGCCTTGCCCCGAGCTTGGAAAGGCAGACACGCGCTCGCGAAAAGGCGCCGGATCGCACGCCTCGGACATCGGCGCGTAGTCAGGACTGCCGCCAGGCCGCGTCGTAATTCTGTCCGTACTGCAGGATCCGCTCCAGCACGGCGTCGTAGCCCTGGCCGCAGGCGAGTGCCGAAGTCGCAAAATCCTCGACCTGTGCCAGGTTCGGATTCGCGTTCGCCTCCAGCACGTACACCCCGCCGTCCGGCTTCAGGCGCAGGTCGATGCGGGCGTAACCGCTGAGCGACAGCGCGCGGTAGATGCGCCGCACCAACGTCGCGAGACGCAGCGACTGCGCAGGCGGCAAGTCGCGGGCGGGACCGGTGCCGATGCCGTGCCGCTGCTGGTACTTGCGGTCCCACTTTACCTTGCGCGTTGCGATCGACATCACGTCGGGCAGCGTGCCGAAGTTGAGTTCCCACACCGGCAAGGTCGTCAGCCGATCGTTGCCCATGACCCCGATATAGAGTTCGCGGCCCTCGATGTATTCCTCGACCAGTGCGTCCGAAGTGGTCTGCTCGTGGATGAACTGGACGCGCTCGCGCAGCTTCTGGCCGTCATAGACGATCGAGGCCTGCGAGATCCCGAGCGAGGCATCCTCGGTGGCCGACTTCACGAACAGCGGGAACATGAGCTTGCGCGGCTCGACGTACCGGCGCTTGCGCGGCAGCAATGCGTACCGCGCCGTGGGAATGCGGTGGTAAGCCAGGATCTGCTTCGACAGGACCTTGTCGCGCGAGATCATCATGCCGCGCGGATTGCAGCCGGTGTACGGGAGCCGCATCAGTTCGAGGAACGCAACCACGTACTGGTCGTACGTGACGATGCCCTGGAACTCCTCGAGGAGGTTGAAGGCGATATCCGGCTTCCACTCCATGATCGTGGACCGCAGTTCGGCCAGGTTGTCGCCCATGCCAAGCACTTTCACCTCGTGCCCCATCGTCTTCAACGTCGTGGTCACGTCGTACTCGGTGCGCCACTCGTCGACCTCCTGGGCTGAGTAGCCGTCGGTGGATTCGGGGGGCACCAGGGTTTCGTGCACCAGCACGAGCACGCGCAGGGGTTTCTTGGTCATAAGGCGTAGTTCTCGCGGTCGCGCAGCAGCATCTCGAGCATGATGCGTTCGAGCATGACGAGCACCTCCCGCTTGGTGTCGCGCTGGTTGTGCCGGAGCCGCAGGTGCATGAGACGTGCGCGCTGAGTCGCTATCTTCAGGACGTGCTGAACCAGGTACGGGTGCATTCTGGCACGGCGGATCATCAGGCGCTCGACCTGCGGCTGCACCTTGCGCAGGAACCGGCCTGCCTGCAGGCCGTCCGGACACTCCTCCTCCGTGCCGAACACGCGCAGCAGCCGGCGGTCGTACGTGCGCGCCGTATTGAGTTCATAGCGGCGCTGCTTGCGCCGGTAATGCTCGCGCAAGGTGCGTGTGTTTTCGGCCAGCGGCTCGATGACGTCACGACTCAGGCGCAGTGCACGCTTGCCTTGCAGGTTGCGCATCGTTGCATCGACGTATTCAAGCTTGCGCAGCGCTGGCCAGCCGGCGTACTGGCTGCGCCAGCGTGAATTGCGCGGCAACCAGACGGCGAACGTTTCCGCGAAGTCCTCGGTGGGATGGCTCTGCGCATACCAGTGACCGAGGTGCAGCACGAACCGGCGGCTGGTCGGCCGCGGGAAATACCGCGACGGGTACCGCCGCGAGGCCTTGCCGAACGTATCGCGCCACGACTTGCGCCGGCGCAGGCCGAACGCCGTGTCGATCGCGTGTCCCGTCTCGTGGCGCAGGATGCGCATCAACCACTTGTCGTTGCCGCCTTCAGCCTCGCGCATGAAACGTCGCTCGAGGCGCCGCAGGCGCGGGTGTGCCAGGTAGAACGGAATGGCGATGCCTGGAATGCCGTCGGGCGAAAACCATTCTTCGGATAGCCAGACGTGGGGTCGGAAAACGATCCCCTTCAGCCGCAGTTCCTCGTAAAGACGCTGCACCGCGTCGTCGAGGCCCGAACGCGCCAGCGTCAGGCGCAGGTCGCAAAAACGCAGGTCCAGCAACGCTTCGTCGTCGAGCCGCGTCCACGCCGGCTCGCGTGCACGGCGTCGACGAGGCTTCACGCCGTCACTCCGCCCGTCGCCAGGTGTGCCATGGAACGCACCGCCGCAGCGTCGAGGTGCGCGCGGCCCGCGAGTCGGTTGATTGCTGCGGCCGGCAAGGCGTCTACGCCGCGCTGCAGGCCGAAGACCGCGCCAACGACTCCGCCGAGCAGGGCCGCGTCGTCGCGCACGCTGCGCCTCGTCGCGGCCATGGCCGCATTGAAATCCGGCGCATCGCTGACGATGCGACGCGCCAATGCAAGGGCCTGCAGCACGTCGATGGCGCCGCCGATCGCCTTCGCGCCGCCCGCGGCCGGTGGCGTGGACATTACTGCCTGCAGGTCCTTGCGCAGCGGCCGGGCGACCCAGATGAGTGGCATCGGTTCCGGCAGTGCCTGGAGCCAATCCTGCGCCGGCTGGCCGCGCAGTGCGCAGACCAGCATCGCGGCGTAGCAACGACACGCGTCAAGGATCAGCGGCGACTGGTGCGTGGTGCGCGAGCACTCAGCCGCGAGCGCAATCGCGGCCGCGGGATCGTTACCTGCAAACAGCGCGGCGGCAAGTACGCGCGGCAAGCTCGTCGCCGCCGCGTCCCTGGTATCGTGCGAACCCGCTGCCGGCCACCCACGCCACCGGAAAGTGGCGAGCGCCTTCGCGACATCGGGAGACGCGTGCGCTTCGCCGGGCTCGCCGGTGGCCGACAGGTGGCCGTCCTTGAACCAGCGCCAGTAGCGCTCGATCTGATCGCGCGAATCGCAACGGCCGACGGCGTGCAGGCTCTCGACGAGGCAGAGCGCGAGCGCCGCAGGCTGCGTCCAGGCGAGCGGCGAGCTGTTCGCGGCTGCGGCCGCAGGACTTGCGCCGAGCGCGTCACCCAGTGCCAACCCGAACCAGCCGCCGCGCACGCGTTGTTCCAGCGACAACCCGCCGACTGCGTTCGGGGCAGCGACGCTGCCTGTAGTGAGTCCCATTGCCTGTCCCGCGCGCACTCGACCCTGCGGTGCCAGTCGCAGCGGCTGCCATGCACGCACGAACTCGACCTGCTCGCTCGTTTCCGGCACGTGCTCCCACGACCGCGATTGCAGGCATTGCTGCCAATACTGGGCAAGTTCGGTCAGCGCGGCCTCGCCGCCGCCCGGATTTCGCTCGGCAAGCCAGCAGCCGGCGGCCATTGCACTGCGGCCGATGCCGGCACGGCAGTGCAGGTACACCCGATGGCCGGTTTCCAGCGCGCCGTCGAGCATGGCCAGGATGCGGCCCATCGTTTCCCGGTCGGCCGGCACCCCGTGGTCGCGAATCGGCTCGCGCAGGTACTCGACCCTGTGCCCCGACGGGGTTTCGAACGGGAGCAGCGTTTCGTAGGCCGGGAATTCGTCCGGCTCGGTCAGGTCGATGAAACAGGTGATGCCGGCCTCGAGAAACCTTCGCAGACGCTCCATCGACTGGGCACGCGAACGCGAGCCCGGATGCTCCCCCACCAACAGTCGGCCGGGAACGACCCAGTACGTCGCGTCGATGGGACGGGGGGTGGAGAAGTCGGGTCCGTCGCTGGGGTCTGGCGTCATCGGCGTCATTGTCCCAATGATAAGGCAACGGGATGCGGCTGCCCGTGCGGCTGTGAGAGACTTGGGCGAAATTCACTGGGGGAGCAATCCGTGCTGAAACAGCTGGTAGCCCGCAAATCGGTGGCTGCGATCACGCGTGAGATCGAATCCGGGCCCAAGCTCAACCGCGTGCTGGACCGCCGCGCACTGACCTCCGTCGGCCTGGGATCGATGATCGGCAGCGGCATTTTCGTGCTTACGGGCACCGTGGCCGCCCAGCACACTGGGCCGGCCGTCACCCTCGCCTTTCTCGTGGCCGCCTTCGGCTGCGGCCTGGCTGCACTCTGCTACGCCGAACTGGCGTCGATGATCCCGATCTCGGGCAGCGCCTACAGCTACACCTACGCCACGCTCGGCGAAGGCGTCGCCTGGTTCGTCGGCTGGAACCTCGCGCTCGAATACGTGATGTCGGGCGCGGCCGTAGCCGTCGGCTGGTCCGGTTACGTCGTCAACCTGCTCGCAGAGTTCGGTCTCCACCTGCCAGAGGCGCTCACCAATGCGCCGCTGGGCAAGGGCCCAGACCATCACCTGGTGGCGACGGGTGCGCTGATCAACGTTCCGGCAGTCTTCATCGTCGCGCTGCTGACTTGGGTTTGCTACGTCGGCGTGAAGCAGTCGACGCGCGTCAACAACGTGATGGTGATCATCAAGATCCTGATCATCATCCTGTTCATCGCGGTCGGCATCAGGTTCGTCACGCCCGATTTCTGGCAGCCCTACCTGCCGAAAAATACCGGCATCTCGGGACAGTTCGGCTTCAGCGGCATCATGCAGGGCGCCGCGATCATCTTTTTTGCCTACATCGGCTTCGACCAGGCCGCGACGACGGCCCAGGAGGCCCGCAACCCGCAACGCGACGTGCCATGGGGCATCATCGCCGCGCTGCTCATCTCGACGGTGCTGTACGTCCTGATGTCCGCGGTGATGACCGGCATGGTCTCGTACACGGAACTCAATGTCGCCGCGCCGGTCGCGGTGGCGCTCGACGCGCACCCCGAACTGAAGTGGCTCGGCCTGCCGGTGAAGATCGGCGCGATCGTGGGCCTCACCTCGGTGATCCTGATGTCGCTGCTCGGCCAGCCGCGCATCTTCATGGCGATGGCGCGCGACGGCCTGTTGCCGCCGTCGATGCAGAAGGTGCATCCGAAGTACCGCACGCCGCACGTGGCGACGATCGTCACGGGTATCGTGGCAGCTTTCTTCGCCGGCGTATTTCCGCTCGACGTGCTCGGTGAATTGATCTCGATCGGCATCCTGCTGGCATTCACCGCGGTGTGCGCCGGCGTCGTCGTGCTGCGCCACACGCAGCCCGAAACACCGCGGCCGTTTCGCGTGCCGTTCGCCACGTTCACCGGCGTGGCCGGCGTGTTCGTCTGTCTCGCGATGACGGCCTTCCTGCCGCACGACACCTGGATCCGGTTGGCAGGCTGGACGGGCATCGGCTTCCTCATCTACTTCTTCTACGGCTACCAGCATTCGCGGATCCGGCAGCAGCTCTGACCCGCGCGCCTGAGGTGTCCAGTGGCGACTGTTCGTCGCTGCTGGGCGCTTGCTGCTTTTCGGGCGTGCGGGGAGTTTGCGTCGGGAGTGGTAGCGGGCGTTCGGTCCGGGGCCTTTCCCAGAGCTTGGAAAGGCAGACACGCGCTCTGGGAAAGGCCCCGGACCGAACGCCCGCTATTCAGCGCCTCAGCCATTTTTTCCGGCACGCCGGAAAATTGCACGGCGCAAGTAGCGTCATGGCGCCGCCGGCTGACGGTGCGCCGCGCGGCCAGGCCGGGAGCCGACGCTCCAAACAGCCACTCCGCCCTTTCCCTTCCTGTCCTTCCGAGCTGCCGACCGATTGAATTCGCAGTCCTCAACCGTCTATTGACTGGAACACCCGTCCGCAGCCCAGAGAAATCTGGGCTTCGACGTTTCAGGGCTGGGGAAATGACAAGCAGACTCATTCGGCGCTCTCCGGCGTCCAACGGTGCCGCGCTCCAGGTGTAGGTGCGTGCCACTCAACGACTCGCGTCTCGCAGGGGGAACAACTCATGAATCGATCACAGACGACCGACACCAGGACTCGAGCCCATTGGCTCGTACTTGCCCTGGTGACTTTCAGCTCGGCCCTGTTCGCGGGTCAGGCATCGGCGCTGACGCTGTCGCCCACCAAGGTGGCGGTGCCGGCAGGAAGCAGCGCCACGGTCAGGATCAACGGTACCCGCGGGGAAATCCAGGCCGAGTCGAAGAACACTGCCGTGGCAAGGGTGTCGCTGTCGAACGTATCGACGACCGGCGCGACGCTGACGGTCTACGGAGTGAGCGAGGGCAGCGCAACTGTCCATGTCCGTGACGCCAGGACGCCGAACGTCCGCCTGCCGGTCACGGTCGTGAAGACCATGACCGTGTCACCGACGTCGTTGTCGCTTGCCGTCGGTTCCAGCAGCAAGATCACCGCCAGGAGCTACTCGGGCACGGTGTCAGCGACCTCTGCGAGCACCGGTATCGCGACGGTCTCGGTCAGCGGCAACGTCGTGACGGTCAGGGGAATCAAGGCCGGCAGCACGGTGGTGTCGGTCAGAGACAGCAAGGTCACGATCAAAGTGCCGGTCACGGTGGGCTCGGCGTCCGTCAGTACCGCCTGGGTCTACAAGGTCCTGGCGACGAACGACCTCGGCATGCACTGCGTAGATGCCGACTTCTCGGTGTTCTCCATCCTGCCACCCTACAACGTGGTCAACGCACAGGTCGTGCGCCGCAGCTCGACCGGCAAGCCGGCGCTGGTGAACGATTCGACCGTGAGCCTGCGCTACCAGGCCGTGCGTGATCCCGCGGGATCGATCAACAGTTCGAGTCTCAACTCGACCTTGGGCCCCAAGACGAATTTCTGGACGTACGCCGAACCACTGTACGGCGCAAAACTGCTGCCGGGCCAGGGGCTCAAGGGCCTCTACATGCCGGCCGACACGACGTCACTGGCGAACAAGTCCTTGTCGTGGAATTCGGCTGGCGGACTGTTCAAGGCTGAAGGCATCCCGATCATTCCCACGGACGATGCGGGAGCCGCAAACCGTTACCCGCTGGTGCGGCTCGTGGCGACCGAGAAGGCGACCGGCAAGGACGTTGCCTTCCTGGACGTCGTCCTGCCCGTGTCCGAGGAAACGACGTGCTCCGACTGCCACGACATTGGCGGCACCGCCGCGCAGCGAACCGGGATCAGGTGGTCGCAGGCATCGAACAAGGAGGTCCGCACGCGCGAGAACGTCCTGCTGCTGCACGACAACATGAACCAGACCACCCTGATGGCGTCGAAGCCCGTGCTCTGCGCCGCGTGCCACTACTCCCCTGCGCTGGACCTTGCGGGAACCGGTCCCGCCGGCGCGCAGGTGGGCACGCCCACGATGTCGGCCGCGATGCACGCGTATCACAGCAACAAGATGCAGGGGTACACGGACGCCTGGGTCCGGCTCGGTGGCACGCCCAATACACAGACACAGGCCTGCTACACCTGTCATCCCGGCAGGAACACCAAGTGCCTGCGCGGTGCCATGACGGAGACCGTCAACTGCCAGAACTGCCACGGTGACATGAAGGCGGTCGGTGGCATGGCGGCACTGCTGAAGGGCGGCAGCATCGACGGCACGAACGACTTGAAGCCGCGCCGTCCGTGGCAGGACCTGCCACGTTGCCAGTCCTGCCACACTGGCGACGCCGTCAACCATCAGCAGCTTGACCCGTCGCTCATGGCATCCGACGGCCTGCGTACGATCGTTGCGTTTGACCCGGCGGATGCGGCCGCCTCGCCGCGACTCGCGAGCAACAAGCGGTTTGCCGAGAACAGCGGCCAGTTGTTCCGCTTCAGCAAGGGTCACAGCGGAATCGCCTGCGAAGCCTGTCACAACAGTACGCATGCGATCTGGGCGAATCCGGTCGACACGCACAACGACAATGTCGCGGCGAAGGAACTGCAGGGACATACCGGCACCGTGGCCGAGTGCTCAGCCTGCCACGCCCCCGGCTCGCTCGCCCTCACGCTGAACGGCCCGCACGGCATGCACAACGTCGGGGACTCGCGCTGGACGTCTGGACACGAGCACCTCGCTGAAGGGAACGTGCAGGCGTGCGCCGTATGCCACGGCCCGAACTACCGCGGCACCGTGCTCTCAAAGACCGCGGCAGTCCGCACCTGGAACACCGAGTTCGGTACGCGCACCGTGGCCAAGGGTACGCAGGTCGGCTGCTACGACTGCCACAACGGCCCTAACCCGTAATCGCAACTCGCGGTGAGATGCCTGGTGACGCAAGTCGCCGGGCATCTTGCTGTCAGGCAAGAAAGCCCGCACCGCTCATAAACTTCTGGTCGGCAGCGTCCCGCAGATTCCATCTGCCGCGGCGGTATTCGCACCTCGAAGCCACTTGCGCCGTGCAAGTTTTCGGTCCGCCGAAAAATTGCTCAGGCGCAGTCGCACAGGCGGCAGATTCGGTGCGTCTCCCGCGCCGCGTGTCTGCCTTTCCAAGGCGCGGGAGGCGCACCGAATCCGCCGCATGGTGCGAGTTGAAGCGTGCCTGCCTTTCCGCGATCCGGAAAAACCACCGGAACGGCCGCCATGATCCGCTACCAGGGTGCGCTCCTGTCGGCGCACGCAACCGACCGGCGCATGAAAACGAGTGCGAAAACCGCAGCGCTAAAGTTCTTCCCAGGGCTCACGCCCCGACGCAATCGGAGTCGCTGCCTCATCGGCGCGTGCGAGTGCGGCCTGCTGCAGGCCCGTCAACGCCGCAGCGCGCCGAGCTTCGAGAGCCGCGAAGTCGAACGCCTTCGAATCCGCGAGATGCGAGGTCGTGACGTTGCACAGTGACGAGAAGATCGCCTCGGTGCGTCCCGGAAACTCGCGCTCCCAGTCGGTCAGCATCTTCTTCACCGTGACCCGCTGCAGTTGCTGCTGCGAACCGCAGAGCGTGCACGGAATGATCGGGAACTGCCGCGCGCGCGCGTAGCGCTCGATCTCACGCTCCGGCACGTAGGCCATGGGCCGGATCACGATATGCCGGCCGTCTTCCGACAGCAGCTTCGGCGGCATCGTCTTCATGCGGCCACCGAAGAACATGTTCAGGAACAACGTCTCGACGATGTCGTCGCGATGGTGGCCCAGCGCCACCTTGGTGATGCCGCTTTCCGACGCGTAGCGATACAGGGCGCCGCGCCGCAGCCGCGAGCACAGTCCGCACATCGTGCGGCCTTCCGGAATCACGCGCTTCACGACACGGTACGTATCCTGCTCGATGACGTGGAACGGCACGCCGAGCGCCGTCAGGTAGTCCGGCAGCACGTGCTGCGGAAAGCCGGGCTGCTTCTGGTCGAGGTTGACGGCCACGAGGTCGAAGCGGATCGGCGCGCTCCGCTGCAACGACAGCAGCACGTCGAGCAACGTGTATGAATCCTTGCCGCCCGAGAGGCAGACCATGACACGGTCGCCGTCCTCGATCATGCGGAAGTCTTCGATGGCCTTGCCGACGAGACCACGCAGGCGCGCTTGCAGCCGCTTGAACGACTTCGACGGATATTGCGCGGTCGCAGCCCTGACGGGTGCTTCGCTGCTGGGTGGATCCATGGACGGGGATGACACGTCGATCACCGACCGCTCGCGGCCGGAAATGGCCACCCCCGGTCCTGGCATTGGCGGCACCCGGCGATCGTCCCCGTCCTGGTCACCGGCCAGGCCGGGCCGAAGCCCAAATGCTTGTGCCGGTTCACGGATTCACCGTTGGCGGGCCCATATTCTGTCAACCGCCCGGTCGGAATGCCTACGGGAGGTATTCGCGCAAGCGCTACTACGATGCAAAGCACTCATCATTCCTCCGCTCAGCCCGTGATGGTAGCGCACGCCGCGACCAAGCTGCGCGACTGGACGACGCCCCCGTGAAACCCAAACGCAAGCCGGCTGCGGTGCCGCGGGACAAAAAGCCCCCTCTCGCGACCAGGCGGCAGCTGCGCCAGAGGTGGCTCGAGGCCTGGGATTCCATGTCGCTGTCGGGCCAGCTGAAGATCACCGTCATTGCCGCGGTCACGCTGACGATCCTGTTCGCCCAGCTCGCCGTTGCGACGTACCAGACCGTGGCGAACCACGTCCAGTCGCGACACCAGGTGAACAAGGTCACGACGGCGATCTTCCAGCAGGGCAACCCCCTCGGCAGCGGCGATGTACTGGCGGCGGTGCAGGCGCGCCCCGGCGTGATCGCGGCCACGTTGCAACTGCCAACGGGTGAAGTGCTCTGGACGTTCGACCGCAACGCGCCCGATTCGAGCGCTGTCGTCTCCTTCGACGGTACTCATGCCCTGACCGCAGATCGGGCGACCTGGTACGAGCGCAATCGGCTCGACGCGGACCTGCACCAGAAGCTGACTTTCGTGACGCAACCCGTCCCGCTCACCGCCAGTCTCACCGGCCAGCTCGGCCTGCTGATCGCCACGCCCTCCACGTGGCGCGTGGCCCAGCGCGAGCTGCTGCAGACGCCGTTCATACTCATCTTCGGCCTGGTGCTGGCGCTGCTGGCGGCACGCCGTCTCATCCGCCAGGTGGTCGAGCCGCTCGCGCAACTCGCGCAGGCCACGCGTCCCGAAGGCAAGCCGCAACAGGCGCCGACGGAGGACGGGCGACGCGGCAGCGAGCTGACACGAATCGCCGACAATTTCCACGCGCTGGCCGACCGGCTCACCGCCAACGAGCGCGACATGCGTAACGTTCGTCTCGCGGCGCGGCAGCAGATCCTGGAGCGCACCCGCGAGATCGAACTGCGGCTGGAGCGGGCGGAATCGATGATGCGGGCGAAGGACCAGTTCCTCGCCAACATGAGCCACGAGATCCGCACGCCGATGAACGGTGTGCTCGGGATGGCCGAACTGCTCGCAGACACCACGCTCGACAAGCGCCAGCGACGCTACGTCGACTCGATGCGCGAGGCGGCTGGTACGATGATGCAGATCATCAACGACATTCTCGACGACTCGAAGATCGAAGCCGGCAAGATGGACCTGGTGTGCGAGCCGTTCGAAGTCCGCGACCTCGTCGAGCAGGCCGCGCAGCTGTACGCCGGGCGCGCCGAGACCAAGAAAGTCGAACTGAGTTGCCAGGTCGAACCGGGTGTGCCAGCCGTGGTGATCGGCGATGCGCTGCGCCTGCGGCAAGTGCTCGGCAACCTGCTCTCGAACGCGGTCAAGTACACCGAGCACGGCGAAATCCAGGTCCGCGTCGGCGTCGATGACCTGGGGCAAGCGAGCCGCTGCCTGCTCCACTTCCGCGTCTCGGACACGGGTCCGGGCATCGCGCCGAGCCACCACGCAGCGGTCTTCGAGGCCTTCACCCAGCTCGAGAATGCGAACCGCGTCGGCGGCACGGGCCTGGGACTGTCGATCGCCGCCGGACTGGTGCGCCTGCTGGGCGGCGAGCGCATCGACCTGCACAGCCAGGTCGGACACGGCAGCGCCTTCTCGTTCGCGTTGCCTTTCGCGATCGCGGAGTCCGCTCCCGTCGAGGTCGGCGACGAATTCCGGGGCTTGCGCACGCTGATTGTCGATGACGTGGCCACGAGTTACATGTCGATGCAGGAAGTGCTCTCCAGCTGGGGAGTCGACGTCACGGTCGCGACAAGTGGACACGCCCTCGACAACCTGGTCAGCAGTGCGGCGCGCCTTGGGCGGCCGTTCGACGTCGTTCTGCTCGATCATGCGCTGCCCGACGCCACGGCCGAAGACCTGCTGCGCGCGATCCGCCTCGGGTCCACCGTACCCGACACCTACATCGCATTGCTGAGTGCGTTCGACTTCGAACCACGCCAGGTCGGCAACCGGTCGGTGCGACCGGACGTCTGCATTGCCAAGCCCGTGCGCCAGCAGCAGTTGCGCAACCTGCTGCGCACGGTCTGCGCGGCACGCGACGGCACGGACGCCGGGCCGTCGGAGTCCCCTGCTGAACCTGCGGGCCAACGCCTGTCGGGCCTCGGTCTCGCCGTCCTGGTCGCCGACGACAACATGATCAACCGCTCCGTCGCAAGCGCCATGCTCGAGCAGCTCAGCTGCAACGTGGTCATGGCCGAGGACGGCCGCGCGACCGTGGAACTCTGGCGCACGAACTCCTTCGACGTGATCCTCATGGACTGCCAGATGCCGGTGATGGACGGCTATGCAGCCACCATGGAGATCCGGCGCGAAGAGAGCGCCCGCGGCATGGCACGGACTGCGATCGTCGCGCTGACCGCAAATGCGCTGACGCGCGATCGCGAACGTTGCCTGGCGGCCGGGATGGATTCGTTCCTGGCGAAGCCGTTCACGCAGGCTCAGCTCGCAGAATTGCTCCATCCGGTCGCGACAGCCCGGGGCACGTTGCTGCCGCCGAAGCCTGCCGCGGTGGTGGAACGGGTCGACCCGGCGACGCCGGCCACGGCAACTCCGCCGACAGCCGATGAACCGGACCTCAGCGCAACCGCCACCCTCACGCTGCTCGACGCGTCCGTGTATCAAGAAGAGATTGCGCCCCACGTTCCGGTGCTCGACGAGGAGCAGGTGCTCGCGATCCGGGGGCTGGGCAAGCCGCAGATCTTCGAGCGACTGTGCGACATGCTGTTCGCGTCAGCGCCGGAGGCGCTGCGCCGGATCGCCGCGGCACTCGAGGCCGGCGAACTCGAAGCAGCGGGGGCCGCGGCACATTCGCTCAAGTCGGCTGTCAGCAACCTCGGCGGACGCCGGCTCGCCGGGCAGCTCGACGCGTTCGAGAACGCGACGCTCGAGCAGGCAGACCTGCAGACCGCGCGTCGTGCGGCCGCCGACTTCGTACAGGCATATGCGCAGCTCGAGGCTGCCCTTCGGGCCCAGGCCGGGCGCCGCACCGGAACCTGACCGGAATGGACCCCACCGATCGCTTCGTCCGCATGGAGACTTCGCACGCATGGATCCGACCCGAAACACCACGATCCTGATCGCGGACGACGATCCCGCACACCTGTTGCTGGCCGAGGCCGCGCTCGGCGGGGCGGGGTTCATCGTCCACACCGCCAACGACGGCGACGAGGCGGTGCAGCAGTTCGAGCCCACTCAGCCCGACTGCGTGATTCTCGATGTCAACATGCCGAAAATGACCGGTATCGAAGTTTGCCGTCGAATCCGTGAGCGTGCAGACGGTCGACACCTGCCGATCCTGATGCTGACTGGTCGCAACGACATCGTCTCGATCAGCGACGCCTTTGCGGCAGGCGCGAGCGACTTTGCGCAGAAAGGCATGAACCCGCGCCTGCTGGTCGAGCGCGTGCGATTCCTGCTGCGCGACCGCGCCACGCAGGACGATCTCCGGTCGAGTCGCGCCAAGCTGCTGCTGGCCCAGCGCATAGCGAGGGTCGGCCACTGGGAACTGACGCTCGACGGCAGGACCCTGGACATGTCGCCCATGGTGGGCCAGATCCTCGAACGTGATGTCGAGCCCATGGACCGGTACGAGTCGTTCGTCGCGATGCTCGACCCGGCCGAGCAGATCCAGGCGCGACAGGCTTTCATCGCCTGCGCCACCGACGATAGCCGGTTCAGCTTCGAACACCGCGTGCGAACCGCCGCGGGCAAAGAGATCTACATCCACCAGGAAGCGGAACTCGTCCAGGCCGCTGGCTCGACTCAAGCACGCACGGTCCTTGTCACCCTGCAGGACCTCACGCGCCTGCGCCACGCTGAAGACGCCGTGCGGACACTGTCCTATTTCGACAGCGCCACGGGCCTGCCGAACCGCCGCTACCTCGTCGAGCAACTGTCGATCGCGCTCAAGGACCGCAAGGCCGGGATTGCCCTGTGCGTGGCGGCCTTCCGCGTGCACGGTCTCGACCGAATCGTGCAGGCGCACGGCGCCGAAGTCGCGTGCAAGGTCCTGTCCGAGACGGCGCGGAGAATCGGCCAGAACCTGGCGGAGGCGAGCGCTGGCAGTACCCTCCTCAGGCATGCCGCCACCGCGACGGTGTGTCGCACTGCCGAGGCGGGTTTTGCGCTGCTGGTCCAGAGTTGCGAGCCGATCGATAGCATGGCGGAACTGATATGCGCGGCGCTCGCGCGTGTGTGCGGCCAGCCGACGACCCTCGAGGCAGAGTTCCTCCCCGCCGTCAGCGCTGGACTCGCGCTGGTCGATGGCGACACGACCACCGGCGCCGAGCAGTGGCTGGCCAACGCGCACACGGCGTCCGAACAGGCGCGGGAACCGCAGTCCTGCGAACTGTTTTCACCGGTGCCATTGGCTCGCTCACGCCGACGCATGGCGATCGAGTCGGCGCTGCGGCGGGCGGTCGAGGCGGGCGAACTGCACCTCGTGTACCAGCCCCGCGTGTCGAGCGATACGCTCGACCTCAAGGGCGTCGAATGCCTGCTGCGCTGGGAGCATCCGCAACTCGGAGCCGTCGGACCGGAGGAGTTCGTGCCGATCGCCGAAGAAACGGGCCTCATTGACCAGATTGGCGACTGGGCCCTCGACGAAGCCTGCCGGCAGCTCGCCTCCTGGCGCGCCCGCTTCGAAGACGAATTCTTCGTGTCGGTCAACATCGCCGCGCGCCAGCTGCGCCAGCCCACCTTCGCCACCCGGCTCAAGGCAGCGCTCGAGAAGAACCGGCTGCCCGCCGAGGCACTCGAGATCGAGATCACCGAGACGAGCATCGTGCATGCCCCGCCGGAAGCCCGCCGAATGCTCGAGGCCCTGCGGCGCGAGGGTGTCCGGGTTTCCATGGACAATTTCGGAACCGGATATTCGTCGCTGGGCCAGATTCGCCGGTTGCCGTTCGACTGCGTGAAGCTGGACCGGTCGCTGATCGCCGACCTGTACACCGACGTCGGTGCCCAGGGCGTCACCGCGGCGGTTCTCGCAATGGCAAAGACCCTGCGAATCCGGTCGGTGGCCGAGGGCATCGAGGACCCGGAATCGCTGGAAATGGTGGGATGGCTTGGCTGCGACGAGGTCCAGGGGAATTACGTCTCGCCACCGCTCAAGGCCCGCGACTTCGCCGACTGGCTGGAAGGTGGCGGCGCGGTCGCGCTCGCGAGTCGCCGGGCTGCTTCCATCGCGATGGAGCTGGAAGCCTCGAAGATCGACGTCGGCCCCACGCTGCAGACCGCTGGCCTGCCGTGATGTACTAGGACCGGAGTTCGGGGACTGGCTGGACCCTGGCAATCCCGGCCGCGACCTTCTCTGCGGCCTCGACTTCGGACTCCAGGTACTTCGACTCGGCATACCGCAACCACGGCGCCGCCGTGAGCATCTTGCCCGTCGCATCCTTGATCAGCTCCTGCGCGCCGACACTCGCGCCACGCCCGTGCACGTTCTGCCGCAGCCATTCGAACAGTCCGCCGAAACGGCCGCTCGCGATCTCGGCATCGAAGTGCTCGCTCTGCGTGCGCAGGGTCTCGTGCAGCTGCGCGGCGATGAACGAGCCGAGCGCATAGGAAGGAAAATACCCGAATTGGCCGAGGGCCCAGTGGGGATCCTGCAGGCAGCCTTCTGCGTCGTTGGCCGGGCGCAGGCCGAGACGCCGGTCGAACCCGGCGCGCCAGGCCTCCGGCAGGTCCTTGACGGGCATCGTGCCTTCGAAGATCTGCTTTTCCAGGTCGTAGCGCAGCATGATGTGCACGGGATAGGTCAGTTCGTCCGCGTCGGCGCGAATCGCGCTGCGGCGCACGCGAGTAAGCGTCCGATAGAGATTCTCGACGTCCCACTCGGGTCCCGTGCAACCGAAGTGCTTCTCGAGCAGCGGGCGCAACCAGGCCAGGAACGGCCGGCTGCGGCCGAGGATCATTTCGAGCAGCAACGACTGGCTTTCTTCGAGGGCCATGCCCCGGTCGCGGCCGACCGGCTGGTCGCGCCATTCAGCCGGCAAGCCGAGGTCGTACATCGCCTGCCCGACTTCGTGCAGCACGCCCATCAGCCCCGTGAACGGTTCGTTGACGTCGTAACGGGTCGCGATACGCACGTCGCCCCACACGCCTTCCGTGAAGGCACGGCTGCTTTCGTCGAGGCGTCCGCGGTCGAACGGGAAGCCGATCACGCGCATCACTTCGTGCGCGAGCGCGCGCTGCTTCGACAGGCTGACCTTGCCGACGATCGGCAGCGGCGGGCGTTCCGCCTGCAGTTCGATGGCCTCACGGATGAGGTTCGGCAGGCGACGGATCACGACCTTGAAGAGCTGGTCGATGTCGGCGCTCAGGAAGCCGGGGCTGAAGCCGTCGATCAACGAGTCGTACGGCGCCAAGCCGAGTGCCTGCGACAGGACCTGGGCCTTGTCGCGGGTCAGGCCGACCACTTCCTCGAGGTGCGGCGCGAACAGCGCGAAATTGTTCTCCTGGCGCGCCTCGAGCCAGCGCACTTCAGCGAGCGACGTGGCGCGCGCCAGGCGGGTAATCAGTGTGAGGGGCGTAGCGATCGCGTGATCGCGTTCGCGGCGCATCTCGCGCAGGTTGGCGAGTTGCCAGTCCTCGAGCTGCGACTGGTTGGCCTGCGCGCGCTCGATCAGGCGCGACACCCTCGGTGCGGTAAGCAAGGCGTGGCATTCGGCGTCGAGGGCGGCGAGTTGTTCGCCCCGCACGTCGGCGCTGCCCCGCGGCATCATCACGGCCGAATCCCATCGCAGCAGGCTTGCCGCGCCCTGGAAGGCGTGGAGGCGGCGAAATTCCTGCTCGAGTTGCTGGTAAGGACTCAGTGCCATGGCCGGTTGCGGACGTCCCAGCACCCTTTCGCAACAACGAAAGGGGCCGCGCAACGCGCGGGTGGAGTGCCCCGGGGTCAGGAGGGGATTGTAGCAAGCCCCCGGGCCGGCGGCCGACTCGCCCGGAAAAACTTGCCTTTTTACTTATTATTCCGCGGGTTGCGTGCCGTCACCGGCCTGCCGGGCAGCAACTTCTGGCGCAGCTGCTCGAGCCGCTGCGCCACTTCTCCCGGCGATCCGGTGTTGCGGGCTACCAACGCATAGACGGCTGGTACGACGACCAGGGTCATCAGCACCGAGATCACCACACCGTAGAAGACAACGACGCCGATCGACTGCAGCGAGCCCGCCCCCGCGCCGGCCGCCAGCATCAGCGGCAGGGCGCCGAACGCGGTGCAGAAGCTGGTCATGAGCACGGGGCGCAGGCGGATCGCCGCGGCTTCGATCACCGCCTCGGTGTACTCGACGCCCCGGTCACGCAACTGGTTGGCGAACTCGACGATCAGGATGCCGTTCTTGGCGGCGAGTCCCACCAGCATGATCGCGGCGATCTGGCTGTAGACGTTGATCGACATGCCGTACATCCACAGACCCACCAGCGCGCCGATGACCGCGAGCGGCACCGTGGTGATGATGATGAACGGGTGCAGGAAGCTCTCGAACAACGCGGCCAGCACCAGGAACACGACCACCAGCGTCAGCAGGAACATCCAGTAAAGCTGCGAACCCGACTGCTTGAACTCGCGCGACGGGCCGTCGAAGGCCAGCTTCACCGAAGGCGGAAATTCTTTCTCGATGACATTCTCGACGTACTGCAGGCCAGCGCCGAGCGGGTATCCAGGCGTGAGCGCGGCACTGACGGTGATCGAGCGCAGCCGGTCGAACCGGTTGAGCCGCATCGGTCCCGCCAGCTCGGTCAGCTCGACGAGGTTCGACAGCGGGACCAGCTCGCCCGTGCGATCGGAACGCACGTAGAGGTTGTCAAGGTCGGTAGGTGTCGCGCGGTCTTCGGCGCGACCCTGCAGGATTACGTTGTATTCGCGATCACGGTCGATGTAGGTGGTCACGATGCGCGAGCCGAGCACGGTTTCGAGCGTTCGCGAAACCGTCTGCAGCGAGACGCCCAGATCTGCTGCACGGTTGCGATCCACAGCAACGCTGAGCTGCGGCTTGCGCTCTTCGTAGTTCGACTGGACGTTGGTGAGGCCAGGGTTCTCCCCCATGCGCTGCATCAGGAGGTCGCGCCACTGCACCAGGTCCTTGTACTCGGTGCCCTGCAGCACAACCTGCACCGGAGCTCCGCCGCCGCCAAAGCCACCCGGTACCGTCACGAACCCACGCACGCCCGGCACTGCACTGAGCGGCCCCCGCAGCGACTGCGCGATCTGGTCGGCGCTGCGCTCGCGCTCGCCCCAGGGCGCGAGCAGCAGGAAACCACGCGCCTCGTTGATCTGGCTGCCGGCACCGCCAAAGCCGCCCGGCACGCGCGCGCTGACGCGCACCACGTCGCCCGTCTCCATCTGCTTCGCCGCCATCTCTTCGAGGATGCGCAGGTGGCGATCCATGTATTCGAGCGAGGCGCCTTCCGGGCCGTTCATGCCGATGAAGACGAAGCCACGGTCTTCCACCGGGGCGAGCTCGCTCGGCAGCACCTTGAGCAGCACCGCAGCCATCGCCGTGGCGGCGATCGTGCCGCCGACGACGAGCCAGGGTCGTCGCATCGCACGCCGCAGGTTGCGGTCGTACCACGCCGACAGGCGCTGGAAGAAGTCGTCTACCGTCACGGTCATGCGCGAGCGATGCGCGCCCTTGGCGAACAGCTTGGACGTCATCATCGGCGTGAGCGTCAGGGCGATGAGCGAAGAGAAGGCGACCGCGGCCGCGATGGTGAAGCCGAACTCACGGAACAGCGTGCCGACGTTCCCCGACAGGAACGACATGGGCAGGAACACGGCGACGAGCACCATCGTCGTGGCGACCACGGCGAAGCCGATTTCGCGCGAGCCGTCGACCGATGCGATCAATGCAGGTTCGCCATTCTCCATGCGCCGGTAGATATTCTCGAGCACGACGATCGCGTCGTCGACGACCAGCCCGATCGCGAGCACGAGGCCGAGCAGGGTGAGCGTGTTGATCGAGAACCCGAGCGCGCCCATCACGATGAACGCGGCGATGATCGAAACCGGAATCGTCACCGCGGGGATGAGCGTCGCCCGCAGGTTGCCGAGGAACAGGTAAATGACGGCGATCACGAGGGCCATCGCGATCAGCAGCGCCTCGACGACCTCCATCATCGACGATTCGATGTACACGGAGCGATCGAGGTTGACCTCGAGACGCGTGCCTTCGGGCAGTTCGCCCAGGACGCGCTCGCGCTCGGCCCGAACGGCCCGAGCCACTTCGAGCGTGTTGGCTTTTGAAATCTGTTCGATGCCGATGCTGATGCCCGGCACGCCGTTGGTGCGCGAGATCGTGCGCTCGTTTTCGGCGGCAAGTCGCACGTCAGCGACTTCCCCCAGCCGGACCAGGTAACCACCCGCCCCTCGCCCGATGACGAGTTCGCGGAATTCCTGCTCGGTGTTGAGGCCTGTTTCCGTGCGCAGGGTGAGTTCGCGCTGGGACGATTCGAGCCGGCCAGCGGGCAGTTGCACGTTCTCGCGCCGCAATGACGCTTCGATATCGGCCACCGTGAGTTGCCGCGCGGCGAGAGCTTCGCGATCGATCCAGACGCGCATCGCATAGCGCCGGGCTCCGCCCATGCGCACCCGCGCGACGCCGGGCAACACGCTGAAGCGATCGACCAGCTCGCGTTCGGCGAAGTCGGTGAGCTCGAGTGAATCCATCTTGTCGCTCGACAGCGCGAGCCAGATGACCGGGTCGGCGCCGAAGTCGACCTTGCCGACCTCGGGCGGATCCGCCTCGGGCGGCAGGTCGTCCGCGACGCGCGCCACGCGATCGCGGACGTCGTTCGCGGCTTCGTCGACCGAGCGACCCGGGTCGAACTCGAGGTTGATGCTCGAGCGGCCATCGGTGCTCTGCGAGGTGATCTTGGTGATGCCCTCGAGCCCGGCCACGCGCTCTTCGATCACCTGCGTGATCTTGGTCTCGACGACGTCGGCCGACGCACCGAGGTAGTTGGTGTCGATCGAGACGATCGGGGCCTCGACGTCGGGAAGCTCGCGCACCGCCAGCCGCGAGGCCGACAGCAGGCCGAGGATCACCAGCATCAGGCTGATGACCGCGGCAAAGACCGGGCGCTTGACCGAGACTTCCGAGATCTTCATTGCGGGGTACCAGTGCCCTCGCCGGCTCGCGACGGGGTGCTTCGGTGCGGCAACCGGCGCGGTCACGCTGACACTGGTCCCGTCACGCAGCTTCTGCGTGCCTTCGGTGACCACGATTTCGCCGGCCTGCAAGCCATCCGTGACCTGCACGGTGCCGACGGCGCGCTGCCCCGTCTGGATCTTCCGCTTCGACGCCTTGCCGTCCTGCACCACGTAGACGAACACGTCGCCCTGCTCCGGCACCAGCGACTCCTCCGGCACCACCAGCACGTCGGCCGTGCCGCGTGAAAGGTGCACGTTGAGGAACATGCCCGGCTTCAACAGGCCTGCGCCATTCGGCACCAGCGCCCGCACGATGACGGAACGCGTGTTGGGATCGACGCGCGAGTCGACACTCGCGACCGTGCCCACGAACACCTGGCCCGGGTACGCAACGCTCCTCGCGTCGAGCGTGAGGCCGGGCTTCATCGCCGCCACGACACGCTCCGGCACGGCGAAATCAAGCTTGATCGTGCTGGTGTCGTCGAGTGTCGTGATGACGGTGCCAGGGGCAACGAGGCCGCCGACGCTGGCGCGCCGCAGTCCGACCCGGCCATTGAACGGCGCGCGAATGACCGTGTCGCCGAGGCGCGAGCGTGCTGCGGCGACGCGCGCGAGGTTTGCCGAGTAGGTCGATTCGATCTGCTCGATCTGCTGGTCGGAAAGAACTTTTGTCTCGTACAACTCACGGCTTCGCTTCAGCTGGCTCGTGCTTTCCTTGAGCGCGGCTTCGGCCACCGCGAGGTCGGCCCGTGCCTGCGCGCCATCGAGTTCGACGAGAACGTCGCCCTTGCGAACCTGCTGGCCTTCGGTGAACCGGATCGCGGTAACGAGGTTGGACACCTTGGCCGTGACGTCGATGGACTCGCTGGCGCGTGCGGTGCCGAGTGCCTCGACTTCGAGTGAGAGTTGCTCGGTGCGCGAGGGTGTCGCCACGACGGGGATGACGGGGCCGCCACCCGCCCCGCCGGCGGGCGTGCCCGCAGCGCCTCCGGGCTTGCCACCAGTTGCGGCCGCGCCGGGCGCAGCGCTCATCGCTGCCGGCGCGCGCTTGGCGCGCTCGCCGGCAAGGTGCCAGGCGAAGCCGACGACGAGTGCGCCAATCAGGGTGCCGAGCAGCACCTTTCGCAGGGAATCAGGCATCAGGTTTTGGGAGCGCGGCGGCGCGAATCAGGGGAAGCCTATGATTATCCCTGATTCGCACGACAGCCGCTCGCGGATGTAGGCGAATTGCCCGCCGGCGTTCCGCTCAAGGTTCCGGGTCGGATCCCTCGGCAATGCCTTCGAACAGCACCGTCGACAGGTAACGCTCGGCGGTGTCGGCCAGCACGGTCAGGATGACGGAACCCTCGGGTGCCTTCTCCGCGACTTTCAGCGCCGCCGCGAAATTTCCGCCCGACGAAATCCCGCAGAAGATCCCTTCCCTGGCGGCAAGTGCGCGCGCCGAAGCGATCGCCTCGTCGTCGGTGACTGGAACTATCTCGTGCGGCACCGAACGGTTCAGCACCTTCGGCACGAAGTCGGGCGTCCAGCCCTGGATCTTGTGCGGCTTGAATTCGGCGCCGGACAACAACGCGGCCCCCGCAGGCTCGGTGGCGACGATGCGCACTTCGGGGCGCGCGAGACGGATCATCTCGCCCGCGCCGGTGAGCGTGCCGCCCGTGCCCCAGCCCGACACGAAGAAGTCGAGCCGGCGGCCCGCGAAGTCGCCCAGGATTTCCGGACCGGTCGTCTGGCGGTGATACGCGGGATTCGCGGGATTCTCGAACTGGCGAGCGAGGAACCAGCCGTTCTTCTGCGCGAGCTCTTCGGCCTTGCGCACCATTCCACTGCCACGTTCGGCCGCCGGTGTCAGGAGCACCTTGGCGCCGAGCATGCGCATGATCTTGCGCCGCTCGATCGAGAAGGTCTCGACCATGACCGCGACGAACGGATAGCCCTTGGCGGCGCAGACCAAGGCGAGCGCGATGCCTGTGTTGCCGGACGTCGCCTCGACGACGGTCTGGCCAGGCTTGAGTGCGCCGCTGCGTTCCGCGTCCTCGATGATCGCGATCGCGAGACGGTCCTTGACCGAACTCCCTGGATTGAAGAACTCGCACTTCACGTAGATGTCCACGTGCTTCGGCGCAAGGTGGTTGACGCGCACGATGGGCGTGCGGCCGATGGTGTGCAGGATGCTGTCGTAAATCATGGCTGGATCCTTCGCCTGGTGGGCAATGGTCGCGACTATAGCCAACGCTGGCGGCAAAGCGTCATGCCGCGCAGGCATCTCGGCAGAAGTGGAAATAGGGGACGCTCACCTATTTCACCCTATGTCCCGGAAATAGGTGAGCGTCCCCTATTTCCTCGGCAGAAGCGTCAAAAATAGACCCGCATGATCACTTCGGCGACGCAGGCGGGCTTGGTCTCGCCGTCGATTTCGACCGTGTACTGCTCCGTCATCTGCAGGCCGCCCGGCACGTCCTCGATCTTGAGCAGCACGCAGCGGGCCCGCACCCGGCTGCCCGAACGGACGGCATTGGGGAAACGCAGCTTGTCGAGGCCGTAGTTGATGACTCGCGTCACGCCGGGGAACAGCGGCGTGGTTTCGTCGACGAGGCCCCGCAGCAGCGGGTACAACGACAGGGTCAGGTACCCGTGGGCGATCGTCGAATTCCAGGGCGACTCGCGCGTGGCTCGCGCAGGGTCCGTGTGGATCCACTGCTGATCGCCCGTCGCCGCCGCAAAGGCGTCGATGCGCTGCTGGGAAATCTCGAGCCAGTCACTGGCGTGGATCTCCTGGCCGATCTTGCCCTGCAGCATCGCCAAGACTTCTGCGCTCATGCGTATTCCCCCTGGCCAGTGGCCGTGATGCAGTATAACGCCGGATCGACTCGTTCCTCGTGTGCACTGCAAGGCGAAAACCCCCATGAGTCCTGTACCGAAAGCGGGTCGCAGCTGGGCGAAGTTGCGGCAGGTGATCATTGCTGCCGAGGACAACGCAGCAGCCGGTGCGTTGCTGCGCTCACGGCTCGGCCTCGGCACGGGCTTTGTCGATCCGGGACTCGAGACCATCGACATGGACGACAACACGCTCCCGGTGGGCAACGGTTCATACCTGGAAATCATCAGCCCCCGCGATGCCACGACCTCGCTCGGCCGGTGGCTGGCGAAAGCCGGCGGGAGTGGCGGCTACATGCTGGCCATCCAGCACTCCGACGTCGTCGGCGTTCGCCGCCGGGCGCGCGAGATGGGTATTGCCGAGATCCTGGCGGACGTCGTCCAGGGTTACGAGTTGGCCCAGTTCAGCCCATGGGAACTCGGCCTGATCATCGAGATCGACGGCATTCCCGATCCCGCGGTGTGGTACTGGGACCACCTCGGAGTCCATCCGGAACCGGGCGCCGCGGTCAACGACATCCTGGAAGTCGAAGTCGCCGTAGCGGATCCGGATGCCGTGGTCGCGGCGTGGACCACGCTCCTCGACCTGGAGCCGAGCGGGACGCGAAGGGTGAACCTTGGTGACCGTTGCGTCAGCTTCGTCACGGGCTCAGGCAGACCGCGGATGACGTCGCTGACGCTGCGCCTGGCGCAGGAACGGCCGCGTGTCGCGGAGCAACTGCTCGGGCTGACAGTCAACTATGTCTAGCCGCGCCTATGTCTGACAGCGCGCCGAGCGCAGGCGCCGCCGTACGGGTCGACAATGCGGTTGCCGGCGCCATGGCGTCCCTGCACGCCGATGGCACACCGATGCTCAACCTGGCGGATGTGATCCGACGTCGGGGCGTTGCGACACCGCATGCATTGGCCGTGCGCGATGCAACGGGCGACATCACCTATGCGGAGCTGGATCGCCGTTCGAACCAGGTCGCTGCGTGGCTGACTCAGTCGGGAGTGCAGCGTGACGACCGGGTGGTGCTGCTGTGTGGCAACTCGACGGTCGTTTTCGAGGTGCTGTTTGGAGCTGCCAAGATCGGCGCGATCTCCGTGATCGTGAACAACCGGCTGAACAGCACAGAGGTGGCGGCGATTCTCGTCGACGCTCAGCCGTCCGTCCTGATCGTCGACCGTGCGGCCAGCTCCATCGTCGGCAGCGCCGCCACGGAGCCCGGTGGCTGTCGCGTCGTCACCTTCGGCACCGGCCAGTTCGAGGCATTCCGCGACGCCGCAACAGCGATCGACCCCGGCGTCCACCCGGAGCCGGATGATACGGCACTGGTGCTCTACTCCTCCGGCACCACGGGCGTCCCGAAGGGAATCGAGCTGACGGGTCGCAACCTCAGTGCGGCGATGACGTTTCTCAACCGCGGCATCGAGCTCGACGAACGTTCCGTCTGCGCGGCGCCGGTGCCGCTGTTCCACATCGGCGGCATTGACCTCTCGCTCGCCGCGATGCTCAACGGAGCGTGCCTGCTGCTCGAGTTCGGCGCGGGCACGGAACAGATCCTGGAGAACCTGCTCGCGCAGAAGGTGACCCACGTCGCGATGGTGCCGACCGTGCTCGAACGAGTGCTGAAGCTGCCGGCAGCTCGCAGCGCGGACTGGACATGCATGCGGTACCTGATCTACGGCGCAGCCGTGATGCCCTTGCCGGTGCTGCGCGATGCCACGGCACTGCTCGGCTGCCGGTTCCTGCAGTCGTATGGCATGACCGAGTCGGCGGGCCTGATCTCCGTCCTGTCGCCGGAGCACCACGACGAACTTGCCACGGAATCGGAGACAACCTTCCTGGCTCGACTGCGATCGGTCGGCCGGCCTGTGCCAGGGTTGCGGGTGAGGGTCGTGGACCCCGTCACGCTCGACGAAGTGCCTGTTGGCCAGCACGGTGAGGTCCAGGTGGCGGGACCGAATGTCATGAAGGGGTACTGGCGCAAGCCGGAGCTCACCCGCGAGACGATCCTGCCCGGAGGCTGGCTGCGCACGGGAGACGGCGGCTCGCTCAACGCCGAGGGCTTCCTGGTCCTGCACGATCGCATCAAGGACATGATCATCACGGGCGGCGAGAACGTGTTTTCGATCGAGGTCGATCGCGTGCTGCTCGCCCACCCCGCTGTCGCCGAGGCCGCGACGGTCGGGGTTCCCTCACCGGAATGGGGCGAATCTCCGTTCGCCGTCGTGGTCCTTCGCGAATCGGGCGCCGCCACGGCGGCAGACCTGATCGCCTGGACGCGCGACCGCCTGGCGCATTTCAAGTGCCCGATCGGCGTTCGTTTCGTCGATGCCTTGCCGCGCACGGCCCTCGGCAAGGTCAGGAAGAATGCGGTGCGGGACGATTTGACGCGCTGGCTCGCGACCCAACGTGCCGACGCGGGTGCTGGCTCGAAATAGCGCGAGCCGCAGGACCGCAGCCCAGAACAAGCGCTTTGTCCAGGACGTCCGGTAGATCTGGTTTTTTGCACTGCAAAATAACTTGGGTTAAGATGTCGGCCATGAGCAGCAAAACCGCCCGCCTGACCGCCTCGAAGGATGCCACCATGCCCACGAAGACCGACTACACCGACTTTGCCAAGCGCGCTTTCACCCCAGCGACCCGCTTCAACGAGGTCCTGGTGGGCAACATCGAGCGCGTCGCCCGCTTCCAGTACGAGCTGGCAGGCGACCTGATGCAGCTTTCGCTCGACCAGCTGAACGCCACCGTCAAGGCCAAAGACCTGCCGACATTGCTGTCGAAGCAGCGCGAAATCGCGACGAAGTTCGCCGAAAAGGCAACGACCCGGCAGCAGGCTCTCGCCGAAATGGCGACCGAGTCGCAGGCTGGCTTCGCCAAGTGGATCGAGGACGCGACGACGCTGGCCAGCGGCAAGGCTGCCTGAGCCAGGCACAGCACCTTCACGGGCGGTGATTCCCGAACGGGGATCACTGCCTGCTGTCGTTTTTGCACCGCATTTCATGCACCGCACAATGGGTCAGGTACACTCGCGACCATGAGCCAGGAACGCCTGATCAAGAAGTACGCGAACCGCCGTCTTTACGACGCTTCGCAAAGCCGGCACATCACCCTCGACGACATCCGCGGGTTGATCGTGAAGGGCGAAAAGATCCGTGTCGTCGAAGACAAGACCGGACACGACATCACCCGTCACATCCTGCTGCAGGTCATCGCCGAGCAGGAGCAGTTCGGCCGGCCGATCCTGAGCACGACCGTGCTCGAGTCGATCATCCGCTTCTATGGCAACCCGATGCAGGGCTTCCTCGCCGGGTTCCTGGAGAAGAGCGTGGAAACGTTCCTGCACCAGCAGGAATCGTTGCAGGCGCAGATCTCGAAGATCGTCGCGCACACGCCGCTCGCCACCGTGGCCGACCTGACGCGTCAGAACATCGAGGCGCTGGCCAAGATGCAGGAGTCGATGCTCAGCGCGATCCTGCCGAAGCGAGAGAAGCAGAAGGACGACGACGAGAAGCGTCCCTGACCGAACGGGCCAGTTCCCACGCGAGCATGGCCCGCTTGCGCTCGAGTCCCCAACGATAGCCACCCAGCGCGCCATTGGCGCGCAACACGTGATGGCAGGGTATGAGCCAGGCCACCGGGTTGGCACCGACCGCTGAGCCCACGGCACGGCAAGCGGACCCGCGACCAATCGATTCCGCGAGCGCCGCATAACTCAGCGTGCGTTCCTGCCCCACCGCAAGCAACGCGCGCCACACCTGCAACTGGAAGTTGCTGCCATGCACCCAGAGCGTGAGCTTGCGTTCCCCGCGGGGGGCCGCACGCCAGATGGTTTCCGCGACCTGTTTCGCGCCGGTGTCGTCCCGCTCCCACTCCGCATCGCACCAGGTCGCACGGAAGTCCTCGAAGCCGTCGAAGGCGCCATCCTCGTCGGCGAACGCCAGGAACGCGATTCCCCGTGCAGAACTCACGATCAGTGCAGGACCGAAGGGCGTGAGCGCCGTGCCGAATCGCATCGTCATGCCCTGCCCGCGCAACTTGTATTCGCCGGGCGTCACGGCCTCGAGCGTCACGAACAGGTCGTGCAGCCGGCCAGGACCCGAGAGTCCGGCATCAATCGCGGCCTGCAGCACGGATCGCTCGTCGTCGAGCGCCTGCTTCGCGGCCGCGAGCGACAGTTCCTGCAGCCATTGCTTGGGCGAAATGCCGGCCCAACGGCGGAATTCGCGGGCGAAGTGATACTCACTCCAATTCGCCGCGGCGGCGATGTCGGCCAGCGTCGGCTGCTGCCGGACGTTCGCCGCGACGAATTCGATCGCGCGTGCGATGCGGCGGAACTCCGGCGGCGGCTCGCGCCCTTCAGGGACGGTGTGTTTCATGTCGTAAAGGATACCGACGCAGCGCGTGTCAGCCACCCGGATCGTGCTGAGCCGATGTGACGCTGTGGCAAACTAACGCAGCCATGCCCCGCCAACGCATCTGTTTCCTGACCGCGGAGATCTCACCGTTCGCCAAAACCGGCGGCCTGGGCGACGTTGCAGCTGCACTTTCGCGCCATTTGCTGCAGCGTGGTCACGACATACGCGTCTTCGCCCCGCTGCACGCGCTCTCTGACCTGCAAGGTTGCGACCAGCGTCCCGTCGAGGCACTGCAGGACCTGACTGTCCGGGTCGGCACCACCGAATACCGTTACGACGTGATCGAAGCGCGCCTGCCAAGGTCGGACCTTTGGGTGCAACTCGTCGATTGTCCCGCCGTCTTCGACCGCCCGTTCATCTATTCCGACGCGCACGACGAGCACGTGCGCTACCTGATGCTGACCCGGGCCGCGCTCGAGTGCTGCCAGCATCTCGCCTTTGCGCCCGACATCGTGCATTGCCACGACTGGCACACTGCCTTTGCGCCGCTGCTGCTGCGCACGGCCTATGCGTGGGATACCCGGATCTTCGGCGCGACCCGCAGTGTGTTCACGATTCACAACATCGGGTACCAGGGCGTGTTCTCGGCCAGTGCGGCGGCCGACGTCGGTCCCGGCGTGAGCATCGAGGCCTTGCACCAGGCAGACCTCGGCCTTGGCCGCATCAACCCGATGCGACACGGCATTCTCTACGCCGATGCCGTAACGACCGTCAGCCCGACCTATGCGCAGGAGATTCGCACGCCCGACGGCGGTTACGGCCTCGACGCGGACTTGCGCGCCCGCGGCGAGTCCGTGAGCGGCATCCTGAATGGCGCCGACTATGACGACTGGAATCCGGCGACCGATCGCTACCTGCCTTTCCCTTACGACGCGAGCGACCTCACCGGCAAGGCGCGCAACAAGGAAGCCCTGCTCGACCTGCTGCGCATGCCCGCGGCAGCTTCGGTACCGCTGATCGGCATGGTGACGCGCCTCACGCGACAGAAAGGCATCGACCTGCTGGCCGAGGTGTTGCCACGCCTGCTGCAGGAGCGCGAGTGCCGCTTCGTCGCGCTCGGCAGCGGCGAAGCGCAGTACGAGCGATTCATGCACGAACTGCAGGAGCGCTTGCCGGGTCGCGTGGTGTTTTACAGCGGGTACAGCGAAGAGCTCGCGCATTTCATCGAGGCGGCGGCGGACATCTTCCTGATGCCGTCGTTGTACGAGCCGTGCGGCTTGAACCAGATGTACAGCCTCAAGTACGGCACGGTGCCGGTGGTACGGCGCACCGGTGGGCTCGCCGACAGCGTGCAGCACTTCGATCCGGCGACCAGCCAGGGCACCGGCATCGTGTTCAATGATTTCGATGCGGGTGGCTTGCGCTGGGCGCTGCTGACGGCACTCGAGTGGTACGGCTGGCCGAGCGTGTGGCGCCGGCTGGTGCAGAACGGCATGCAGCAGGATTTCTCCTGGGATGCCCGCGTCGGCGAGTACGAATCTTTGTACGACGCGCTGCCGGCCCGCTAGGGCCGATTTCCCCATCTGGTTGACTCCCCGCTGCGCCAAGGCGCGGTAGCGGGAGCTATTTAATTTGTTCTTATTTAGCAACATTTGCAGAACCATATTGTCTTTTTACTGCAACATTTGATATTAATCCCTCCTTGGCAAGGCCTCACTCAAAATCCGAAATACGAATAAATGCCTATTTTTCTGGGTATTTTTGGTGGTCGAGAAAATTAAAAAGGCACCTGATTCGTGTTGCTGCAAAACCTCTACGCCGTTATAAAAGTGCACCCACTTCGTTGCCTGTTTACCACAGTCGACGAAGCGCGGGACGCTCACAGCCAATCCAACGGCACCTGCCAGTAGAGGGAACATCGTGAACTCCGAGACCAACGTACTTCGAACCGCCGTCCGGTTGGCCCTGTTGTCAGCCGCTGCGGTGGCCGCACTGCCCGCTTACGCCCAGGACACCAAGGGCGAGGAGCTGGAGATGATCGTGGTGACCGGCTCGCGCATCGCGCAGCGGGACGCCATCGCCGAAAGCCCGATACTGACGGTCAATGCCGAATCGCTGCAGGCCTCGGGCTACACCACCGTCGAGCAGTTCCTGAACACGCTGCCGCAGGTCGTCCCGAACCTGAGCTCGCAGTCGAACAACCCGAGTTCGAACGGCCGGGCATTCATCGACCTGCGTGGCCTCGGCACGGGCCGCAACCTGGTCCTGATCGACGGGCGTCGCGCAATGGGTTCGACCAGCGCCGGTACGGTCGACGTGAACACGATTCCCTCCGCCCTGATCGAACGAGTCGAGGTGATCTCGGGCGGCGCGGCCGCAACGTACGGTCCCGACGCGGTCGCGGGCGTCGTCAATTTCATCATGAAGAACAGCTTCGACGGCTTTGCCATCGACAGCACGTACCGCACGACGGAGAAGGGCGACGGCACCGAGTGGGGCACGGACCTGACCTTCGGCGGCGACTTCGCCGATGGCGCCGGCAACGCAGTGTTCAATGTCAGCTACTTCAATCGCGAAGCCATCTACAAGGGCGCGCGCAGGTTCTCGCGGCAGGCCAGCACGACGACGGGCACGTTCCCGGGCGGCGGCTGGTCGCCCGGGACGGCGTTGCCGTCACAGGCGGCGGTCGATGCGGCCTTCGGTGCCAACCAGTGCAACACGAACGGCGGCCAGGCCGGTTACGGCTTCAATCCGGACGGCTCGCTGTTCTGCACGGGCGTGGCCGGCACGCCGCGCGACGTCGTCGGCTTCAACGGTCCCGACAGCTGGATCGCGACGAACTTCTACCCGGACTTCTTCTCGTACAACTTCGAGCCGGACAACATCCTCGTCCTGCCGATGGAACGCTGGAACGTCTACTCGCACTTCGACCTCGAGGTGAACGATCACTTCAAGCCCTACGCGCAGGCGATGTTCACGAACTACAACGCGCTGCAGGAACTCGCGCCGACACCGGCGGCGGGCTCGACGGGCTTCACGGTTCCGGTGACCAACCCGTTCATCCCGCAGGAACTGCGCGCGCTGCTTGCAAGCCGGACGCGCACGACCACGGTCGGCGGCGTCACGACCGTGACCCCGGTGCCGAACGAGGCGTTCTCGTTCTCCAAGCGCTTCAACGACCTCGGTGGCCGCACGGGTTACAACAATCACGACGTCTGGCAGATGGTCGTCGGCACCAAGGGCGACATCTGGAACAGCTGGACGTACGACGTCTACTACTCCTACGGCCGCTCGGTGCAGTCCGAACTGCAGGGCGGCAATGTCCGCCGTGACCGCACGCAGACCCTGCTCAACGCCGCCGACGGCGGTGCCTCGATCTGCGAGGGCGGACTCAACCTGTTCGGCAACGCGCCGATCAGCCAGGCCTGCAAGGACTACATCAGCCTCGAAGCGAAGAACCTCACGGTCATCGAGCAGAACGTGGTCGAGGGCGTCATCAACGGCGACCTTTTCGACCTGCCGGCAGGCACGGTGAAGATGGCGATCGGCGCCAGCTACCGCGACCTCGACTTCGACTTCAAGCCGGACAGCGCGCTGCAGCCGGGCATCGTCGCCGGCTTCAACCAGCAGTTGCCGATCTCGGGCTACCTCGACTACGTCGATTACTTCGCCGAGGTCATGGTCCCCGTGCTGTCGGACGTGCCGTTCGTCCAGGATTTGTCCTTCACCGGCGGCTGGCGCACGACAGACAACAATATCTCCGGCAAGGACGACACTTGGAAGTTGACCATGGACTGGACGATGACCGACGCGGTGCGGTTCCGCGGCGGCTTCCAGCACTCGGTCCGCAGCCCGAGCATCGCCGAGCTGTTTGCGCCGCAGGTGAACAACTTCCCGACATTCACGAACCAGGATCCGTGCAACACCACCGGCACGATCGCGACGACGTACCGCAACGGCCCGGATGCGGCAGCCGTCCAGGCACTGTGCGCGACACAGTCGGCCGTCGCGGGCGGCGTAGCGTACGTGCAGCCGTCGAGCCAGGCCACCGGCATCACCGGCGGCAACCCGGACCTGCAGCCCGAGTCGGCCGACTCGTGGACGGCAGGCATCGTGTTCAGCTCGCCGTGGGACAGCGACTACCTGAATCGCCTGTCGGCATCGGTCGACTACTTCACGATCGAACTCGAGGACGTGATCGACGCAGTCGCCGCGGAGGACATCGTCCAACGCTGCTTCAATCGCGATGGCGCCAACCCGAATTTCGATCCGAACAATTCGTGGTGCCAGTTGTTCGAGCGCGACCAATCGAACGGCGGCGTCGTCGAGCTGCAGCAGCTGCAGCGGAACCAGGCCTTCATCAATACCAGTGGCATCGACTTCACGGTGAACTACGGTTTGCCGATCGGCGAAACGTTCGGCGACCTCGGCTTCCAGTGGGTCACGACGTGGACCGAGAAGTACGAATCGCAGACGACCAGTCTCAGCCCCGTGTACGACTATGTCGGCACGATCGGCGCCACCACCGGCTCGTCGGTGCCGGAGTGGAAGTCCACGCTGGTGTCGACGTGGACGCGTGATGCGTGGCAGGTCTCGGCGACGGTGCGCTACATCGACTCGATGGTGCACGCCAACACGGTGAAGGGCGGCTCGCCGCTCTCCAACACCGGTGTGCCGAGCACGACCTACCTCGACCTCGGGGCAAAGTACGACGTCACGGATAATTTCTCCGTGCGCGCATCGATCATCAACTTCACGGACCAGGAGCCGCGCCTCTACTCGCCGAACGTGCAGGCGAACACCGACCCGTCGCTGTATGACGTGCTCGGCCGTAGTTTCTTCGTGGGCGTCAACTTCCGGCTGTAACCCGCTGCGGACTTCGGTCCGGCGCAACCAGAGGGGGTGGAGAGCAATCTCCGCCCCCTTCTTGTTCCAGGTTCCGGATTCGCGGCCGGCCGCCATCCGTGCCTACACTCGCGACGGCGACCCTGGGGAGAGACGAACATGAAGTTGCTGCACGCAGCCATCCTGCTCGTCGCAGCGCTGCCCGCCGCAGCCAGCGACGACCCGGTCGTGCGTTGCCGCGCCGCGTACGATGCCGACCCGGCCGCGCACATCCGGTGCCTCGAGGCCGCGCTGCAGGCTCCGGCAGCACCGGCGACTGATACGACAACGACCGCTGCAAAGAGCCTCGGCGTGGAGCAGGCCCAGTCACGCAAGCGCGCAGCGGAGCCATTGGCCGCCGCCGAAAAGGTCGCCGTCCGCATCGTCGAAGTTCGTTACAACGCCGCGGGCCTGGGTGTGTTCCGGATGGCTGATGGCCAGGTCTGGCAGGAAACGGTGGCCACACCCGCTCGGCTGCACCTGCAACCCGGCAAGGAGTACGACGCAGCCATCGAACGCGGCTCGCTCGGCGGCTATCGCATGCACGTCGACGGCGTGCGCTGGCTGCACAAGATCGAGCGCCTCGAGTAAGGCCGGCTCGGTCGCCGACTAGGTCTCGCCCGGCTTCGGTCCCGTCGCGCGCGAAATATCGACGGTGCCCTGGTGGCTGAACGGGATCTTGCGGATCATCCCCTTGTCGACCAGCACTTCACCCACGATTTCGTAATGCAGGTTCTGCAGCTTGTTGCCGCCGACGCGGCTCAGCAGGCGGCCGAAGCTGCTCACGAAATTGGTCGTGATGAGCATGTCGAATTCGGCCTCGCCCTTGGCCGGCAGCAGGAACTGGTCGCTGCTGACGCCCTCGGCAAAGCTGTCGCCCATCAGGATGATCGTGTAATCGATGCCACGGACGGGAATCTCGAGCTCGTTGGGGTTCTTGACCAGCACCCGGACCCTGAACTTCTGCGCGAACATGTCGGTGGACAGCATCTGGATGCCGAGCAGGCTCAGTTCCGGCGACTCGAGCTTCTGGTTGAAGGTGGAACAGCCTGTCAGTGCCGCCAGCACGGCCAGCACGGCCACCATCCGCAAAAACCCATTTCGCAGCAGCATCTTCGACATCCCCCAGGACAGTACAGTGGTGCAGGTGGCGACGGTCAGGCGCCGGCACGCGCCGGCGCACGCAGCATCGACGCTGTGACGAGCGTAACGCCGTTCTCGCTCACGTAGAAGCGCTCGCGGTCCTGCACGGGATCGACGCCGATCGACGTGCCATCCGGCACCACCGCGCCCTCGTCGATGATCGCATTGCGGATCACGCAGTGCTCGCCGATGCGCACGCGCGGCAGGACCACCGACCGGTCCACGGTCGAATAGTCGTGCACGCGCACCTGCGAGAACAGCAGCGAGTTCGACACGCGTGAGCCTGAGATGATGCAGCCGCCCGACACCATCGAGTCGATCGCGCAGCCGCGGCGATTTTCGTCGTCGAACACGAACTTGGCCGGCGGCAGCTGTTCCTGGTAGGTCCAGATCGGCCACTGCTCGTCGTAGATGTTGAGTTCGGGCGAGACGCGCACCAGCTCCATGTTCGCGTCGTAGTACGCGTCGATCGTACCGACGTCGCGCCAGTAGTGCTGTGCCTTGCTGCGCACGTCCTCGAACGGATAGGCGAAGACACGCAGGTTGTCGATCGCCTCGGGAATGATGTTCTTGCCGAAGTCGTGTGCAGAATCGGGTTTCTCCGCGTCGGCGCGCAGCAACCGCTCGAGCAGGCGCGGATTGAACACGTAGATGCCCATCGAGGCGAGCGCGACATCCGGCCGGCCGGGCATGGGTGGCGGATCGTTCGGCTTTTCCTGGAAGCCGAGCACGCGATTGCCGTCATCGACGGCCAGCACGCCGAATTCGCGCGCCCGCTCGAGCGGCACTTCGACGACGCCGACGGTGATGTCCGCTTCCTTCTCGACGTGGAAGCCGATCATCGGGCCGTAATCCATCTTGTAGATGTGATCGCCGGCAAGCACCAGCACGTGCAGCGGCCGGTGCGCGCGAATCAGGTCCATGTTCTGCCACAGCGCGTCGGCAGTGCCCTGGTACCACTCGGGGCCCCGGCGCTGCTGCGCGGGAATCGTCTCGATGAACTCGCCGAACTCGCCGCGCAGGAAGCCCCAGCCCTTGCCGATGTGCTGGATCAGCGAATGGGCCTTGTACTGCGTCAGCACCGAGATCTGCCGGATGCCCGAGTTCAGGCAATTCGAGAGCACGAAATCGATGATGCGGAACTTGCCGCCGAACGGCGCAGCGGGCTTGCAGCGGTCCTCCGTGAGTTGCCTGAGCCGCTCCCCCCGGCCGCCAGCCATGATGACGGCGAGCGTGCCGCGGGTGAGGCGGCTCAGGTATCGGCGTGGAGCTCCAATGCGTTGTTGTTCGGTCGACATCCGACGGCTCTCCGACGAGTACTGGCTTTCAGAGGATGTTACAGAGTCGACACGCCGTTGGATCGTTGCTGCGGTGCATCAGTATAGGTCAACGAACTATAGTATTGACTTCGTAATAGTATTTAATGCCTACTATGCTTCACTTACCAAGGAGACGGACCGCCATGTCGCGGGACGACGACCAAACCACCTCCCCTACGCCGGGGGACGAAACGCCGGCAGAAGGCCAGGCCCGCAAGTTCCAGCGCGAGCTGAGCGCCGGCCTGACCTCATTGGTACTGCTGTCGGTGCTGGCCGACGCGGAGACCGACCTGTACGGGTACGAGATCGCGCGCAAGCTCACATCGGACGAAACGTCCACGGCCCCCTTCAAGCAGGGTGCCCTCTACCCGGTGCTGCGCAACATGAGCAGCGGGGGACTGCTGTCGAGTCGCGTGGTCCCCTCGTACTCGGGACCGCCCCGACGCTACTACCGGATCACGCCGCTCGGGCGCGAGGTCCTCGCCGCCTGGCGCGAGACCTGGCACGGCACCCGCGCCTTCGTCGATTCCATCGTCCAGTCTTCCCCTTCCGCCGCACAGGAGATGCCGTCATGACGGCCGCGACCCCCCGCACCGTCGAGGACTACCTCGACCTGCTTCGAGCCGAACTGCAGGGTGCCGACCGCGCCCTGGTGCAGGACGCGCTCTATGACGCGGAAGAACACCTGCGCGCGGAGCTGGCGCAGCATCCGGACGTGACGGAAGAGACGATGCTGGGCCGGATCGTGGCGAGTTACGGCGCGCCGGGCGAGGTTGCCGACGCGTACCGCTCGAACGAAACCCGGGTGCAGGCTGCGTTGCGCACGCCGCCGCCGAAGCCGAAGTACACGACGCTCGGCCGCTTCTTCGGCGTGTACTCCGATCCGCGTGCCTACCTGGGCATGGCTTACATGCTGCTCGCGCTCGCCACCGGCATCTTCTACTTCACGTTTGCGGTGACGGGCCTGTCGCTCTCGGCCGGCTTCGCGATCCTGATCATCGGCATCCCGTTCTTCCTGCTCTTCATCGGCACGACACGGGTGCTCGCGCTGGCCGAGGGCCGCATCGTGGAAACACTGCTGGGAACTCGCATGCCACGCCGGCCGGTGCATCCCGGCCCGCCCATGGGCTGGATGCAGCGCGTGCTCGAAATGCTGAAGGATCCGCGCACCTGGGGCACGCTGCTGTACCTGCTGCTGATGCTGCCGCTCGGCGTGTTCTACTTCACGTTCGTCATCGTCGGACTCGTGTGCTCGCTCGCGCTCACGATCGCCCCGATCGTCGTGCTGCTGTACCACGCCGGCCTCATCACGATCGACGGCACCATCGAGTCGCCGCATCCGGCTTTGTTGCCACTGGTATCGATCTTGGGGATAGTGCTGCTCACCGTCACGCTGCATCTCGCGAGGGGCATTGGTTATCTCCATGGCCAGTTGGCTAAGTCGCTGCTCGTCCGCGCGCCACGCGCGGCCGACGAACCTGTCTTCGCCTGAAATTGCGCCGCGTATTGCGGCAGCGGCGTGCTGCGCCCTGCTGGTTACCGGGTGCGGCCACGCCGAAACCCCCAGCGGCGGCCCTGCGCGTGGATTGCCTGCAGACATTTTCTGTGCGCCTGCGGCCGAAGGGTTCCTGCGCGCGCGCCTGCAAGGTGCGATCGAAGCCGAGATCGACTGGTCGGCACCTGTCGTCGCGCAATGCGTCGGTGGCCCGCGACCGGGTGGCGACGGCGTGCGGCTGGTTTACAAAGGCACCGTCGATTCCGCCCCCCTGCTGATCGTGATCGGCGTCGCCAACCTGCTGCCCGGTACGTCGGCGCGCAACGTGGCGGCCAACGTAACGCTGGTGCGTGAGGGCGCTGGCTCGTTCTATTCCACGCGGGGCGACGACAAGTGCGCGCTCGACGAGGTGCAGCAGGAACCTATTGCGGGTCACGACGGTCGATACCGGCTGTCGGCGCGCGGCTACTGCACGCAACCAGCTCGCGCGCTCGGCGCGAGCGACCCGGGTTCGGTGCTGGTCACGCGTTTCGACGTGGCTGCAATCGTCGACTACCCGCAGGATTGACCCATGTCCGCCTGTCTTTCCGCCCGGCTGCTGTTCGCGCTTTGTGCCCTGCTGCCGCTCGCCGTGGGTGCCGCGCCGGCCGGCACGCTGCCGCTCAGCGCGTTTCCGCGCGAGCGCATCGCCGTCGAAACCCACGCCAGCTTCCGCCGCCACCTGTTTGAAGCCTGGCGCGCCGATTCGCCGCACACACGCGAGCAGGGATTCATGTTCGTCGAGGACCGCGCCGTGCGGCCCGACCAGGCGATGATCTTCATTTACGATCCGCCGCAGCACGTGGCGATGTGGATGAAGAACACGCTGCTGCCGCTCGACATGTTGTTCGTCGACCAGCGCGGCTGCATCGTCACGATCAAGCAGAACGCGAAGCCCGGCTCGCTCGCGACGATCGAATCGCGAGCGCCCGTGGTGCTCGTGGTGGAACTCAAGGCGGGGACGGTCGCCGCGCTGGGCATGGCCACCGGTGATCGTGTGCTGCGTCTCGACGCGGGCTGGCCCTCGCCCGAGCAGGCTTGCGGGAAGTCGGCCGGTTAGTTTGGCGAGCCTTTCAGGCGGGTGCCGCAGGTGCCCCCAAGGCAACGGTCCACGCCGGCACCGATCTGCGGGTATGCCTTGATCTGGAATTCCCGGCGGCCGTAGTCGACGACGAACTTCTGCACGGTGCCGAGGACGTCCATCCCTAAGATCAGCGCGGGCTCGTCCGCGAGCCCCCACAGCGAGAAGATATACAGGTCGCTGAACGTCACCGGGATGTTGCGCAGTCGCGCTTCGCCGATCGTGATGCCCGGTGTCGCATGCGTGACTCCACTGGCTGTTCCAGGTGTCGCTCCCGTCACGACCGAATCGCGCTGGTTGCCCTTGCGGGCGCCGCCCTTCAACGCCTGCTGCAGCTGCAGGTTGCCGATCGTGTATTCGGCCCCGGTGTCGAGGATCACGTGGGTCTTGACGTTGCCCACCCGCCCCGCGACCAGCAGCAGTCCCTCGTTGATCATGCGTGCAGGCACCGTCAGGTAACCGTGCGGTGCGCCGCGGCTGTCAGACACTCCGATCTTGACGCGGTCGTAGCGGAAATCGACTTCGATGCGCGACTGCTGCAGACCGTCGATACCGAGGATGCCGTCCGCGTCGGCAAAGACCGCGCCGGCCAGCACCGGCAACTGCTGATCGGCCAGCACGATGGTGCCGACCCGCATTTCGTCCACGATGGCCATGGGAACGACCGCGGAACCCGTCACCCCGTGCACTTCGACCGAGTCAGTGCCCGCCGTGGCGAGCCCGAGCTGCGCCGCCAGTCGCGCTGACAGCACCGACCGGTTGGCGCCGAGGTCGATGATGAACCGGTAGGGACCCGAACCGTTGACATGGACCGCGGCAAGCATGCGGCCGACTCGATCCGGGCGCGTGGGGGCTGCGTAAAGCGGCTGGTCGCTGCCCAGGGTGCGGGACCCCGTCGTTTCCGCTGCTGACCCCGCAGGCAGCAGGCCCAGCAGCGACAGCGACAGCCACGGCAGGCAGTGTGCGAGCCGGACGATCGACAGTCGCAAATGGGTATCCATGAAACTACTGACCCCGCGCGCTCCGATTGGTTTCAGGCAGCGGCTGCACCCGGGCATTGAGTACGAAAGCCCTGCTACTCTTGCCGACAACTGGCCGAAAACCGGGCGACACGCCCGATCTAACTCTCATCGGTGACACCTGGCAAGTCCGGATCAAGGCATGCTGAAAGTCGCAACGGCAACCCTGCGTGAACTCGCCCGGCACGGTGACCCGGGCGCGCTCAAGATCCTTGGCCAGCGGCTGCTCCTCGGCATCGGCGTCGCACCTGCGCCGAGCGAGGGCTACGCCTGCATTGCAGACGCGGCGGCGCGCGGCGACGGCGAAGCGACGGCGCAACTCGCGTTGTTTGCCGCATGGGGAGTGCTGCGGCAGCAGGATTGGACGGAGGCGTTCGACCACCTGCAACGCGCCGCCGAACTCGGGTGGCCGCGCGCGCAGCGCGAGCTGCAGTTCCTCGCGCGTGAATCGACGTCGGACTGGCCGGGCCTGCGCCGACGCGTCGACCTCGATGCCTGGACGAAACCGCGACCGTTCCGCGTGCTCTCGACTGCACCCGACATTCGTGCGATCGACGGCTTTGCGTCGGCAGCCGAATGCGCCTGGCTGATCGAACTGGCACGCGGCGGCCTGCGGCGCGCGCAGATCTACCGCAAGGACGCCGAGGGCTTCACCGAAGCGGGCACGCGCACCAATTCGGAGGCCGACTACACCATCGGCAATGCCGACCTGGTGCTCCGGCTGATCGTCGAGCGGATCGCGAACGCGGCGGGTACATCGCCACGATCATTCGAGGTCGCCAAGCTGCTGCACTACGAGCCCGGGCAGTACTTCGCCGCTCATTGCGACTTCCAGGAGCCCTCGACGCCCGCCCTCGCGCGCGAAGTCGAGCGGCGCGGACAGCGCGTGGGGACGGTGCTCGTCTATCTCAACGACGACTACGACGGCGGCGAGACCGACTTTCCCCGCATCGGACTGCGCTACAGGGCGGGCTGCAGGCGACGCGCTGCTGTTCCGGAACGTGCAGCCGTCGGGCGCCCTGGACTACGACACGCTGCACGCCGGCCTGGCGCCAGCGCGTGGCATCAAGTGGGTGCTGTCGCAGTGGATTCGTGACCGGCCGGTCGACGGCAGCGCCTGATCTCCGCGCGCCGGTTCGTCAGCTGGACGCCGGCTTCGGCAACGCATTGCCTGCCAGGTCGACCAGGCCCGCTGCCGCGAGCCGCCGGACCACGGGCTGCAACTGCTGCTCGAAGTGGCGCCA
>CAVUSC010000015.1:0-136270 GCA_963743995.1 uncultured Gammaproteobacteria bacterium
GGCGCCCGCTTTTTTTTGCGCTAAATCCTTGAACTGGGTCGGGTTTCCGGCGCCCAGGGAGCAGGTGCCGCGATCAGGCTGCTGTTAGACTTCAAGGGGCTAGGGGATAGGGGTCAGGGGTTAGCAGGATCAGATGCTGCGCGAAGCGTTCTACTCCGGCTAACCCCTAGCCCCTAACCCCTAACCCCTTCCTCCCGGAGTGCACCATGCAAAGGTTACTTCTGCCAGTCGCCGCGCTGATGGTCCTTGCAACCGCCCAGGCCAGCGATGTGTTCGTCACCAAGGACGCCCAAGGTCGGCCGATCTACACCGATCGTCCTGACAGCCTGCCCGCCCAGAAGGTCAACGTCGCGACGAAACAGACCGACAAGGTCGAAGTGCAGCGTCAGTACGATGAGAAAATGAAGTCCTACGGCGAAGCGGACCAGGCCCAGGAAGAAGCCTCGAAGCAGGCGGTCGAGGGTAAGCAGGCGCAAGAGCTCTCCGCTGCCGACAAGGCGAAACGCTGTCTCGAGGCGCGTGTGCGCTACGAGGAGGTCATGACTGCGCAACGACTGTACGAGCCGGGCGCGACCGAGGGCGAGCGGCGCTACCTGGACGCCAAGGAAATTGACACGGCGCGTGCACGCTACAAGACGGCGATGGACGAGTTCTGCGCGGGCCAGTGAAGCAGTGACCCAGGCCAACGTCGGGTTTGCGGGCCTCGGCGCCATGGGCCGGGGGATGGCTCGCAACGTGCACAAGGCGGGGCTGTTGCGGGCAGTCTGGAACCGCACGACCGCCCGTGCCGACGAGCTCGCCGCGGAGCTAGGCGTCGTCGCGGCGGCGAACCCCGCGGCGCTCGCGCGAGACTGCGGCGTCATCGTGCTTTGCGTCTCGGCTGACTCCGACGTGCTCGCCGTCGTCGACGCGCTGCTGCCCGGGTTACGCCCCGGTGCACTCGTCATCGACTGCTCCACCGTCAGCGCTGATACGGCCCGGGAAGCCGCGCGCCGGCTGGCCGCGCAAGGCGGCGAGTTTCTCGATGCGCCGGTGAGCGGCGGGGTCGAGGGCGCGCGCGATGGCACCCTCGCCATCATGGTCGGCGGCACCGAGTCGGCCTTCATGAAGGCGCAACCTGCGCTGCAGGCAATGGGCCGCACGATCACGCATTTCGGTGCTGGCGGTGCGGGCCAGGCCGCCAAGGCGACGAACCAGATCATGTGCGCCGGCGTCATCCAGGCCGTGGCGGAGGCGATGGCGTTTGCCAAGGCGCAAGGGCTGCCATTGCCGCAGTTGATCGAAACGCTCGGCAAGGGCGCGGGCTCCAGCTGGTATTTCGTGAACCGCGCGCCGAACGTCGTGCGCGACGCGTTTCCGGCTGGCTTCCGGGTGCGGCTGCACGAAAAGGACCTGAAGATCTGCCGCGACATGGCCGCGAAGTTCGGCGTCGAACTGCCCGTGGTCGAGGCAACACTCGCCCAGTACCACGAGCTGATTGCGCAGGGTCACGGCGACGAAGACATCTCCGTGCTGTTTCGCCTGAAGGACGCGTTGTTCGCGACGGCCGCGGCGCAACCCGGCGGAACCTCCGCAAGACCCGCTTGAACGTCCCGGCGTCCAAGCCGGAGAGCCGTGGCACGACGGCACGCCAATCGACCCCGGCGCTGCATGGCGCCACTGCGCGACCTTCGTGACACGCGGCCCGGTCCATCGGACAATCCCGACCCGCCCGTGGATGAAGCGAGACCCATGAACTCCCCAGGCGATGACATCGGCGAATCGACGGTCACCCTGCCCGATCCACAGGTGGCCGCGATGCGCCGGACTTTTTTTGCCCGGATCGGCCTGCTGCTGCTGATCGGGGCGCTGCTGTACCTGGTCTGGCGCATCGTGGAGCCGCTGTGGCAGCCCTTGCTGTGGGCCGTCCTGCTTGGCTCGCTGCTTGCCCCGCTCAACGCATCCCTCGCGGCGCGACTCGGCGGCAGGCCGAAGCTTGCCAGCGCCATCACGACGGTCGGCGTCGTCCTGCTGGTGCTGCTGCCGATTTTTGCGATCGCCGGTGCCGTGGCATCGCAGGCATCGCAACTCGTGGGGCGCATCGACACGACGAGCCTGCGCGCCACCGACCTTCACCTGTCGCAAATCCCGCTGCTGGCCAGGCCACTCGAATGGCTGGAGGCGACGGCCGGCATTTCGCTCGCCCAGATCGAAACCTATATCGTCAGCGGCGCCAAACGGCTGCTCGAAGCCGTGGCCGGGTCGGGCGGTACGGTGTTTCTCGGCGCTGTCGGCACGATAGTGAGTTTCATGCTGACGCTGTTCGTGCTGTTCTTCGTGCTACGCGATGGCCCACGCTTCGCCAGCGTCGCCGTGCAGATGCTGCCGATCGAGCCGGCCTTGCGCGGCAAACTGTGGCGTCACCTCATCGAGGTCACCCGTGCCGTGTTCATGGGCATCGGGCTCACGGCGCTGGTGCAGGGCACCCTGCTCGGCATCGGTTTTGCCATCGCCGGCCTGCCCTCGCCGCTGGTCTTCGGCGTGCTCGCGGTCTTGCTGGCCCTGGTGCCGGTCGTCGGCACCGCCGTCATGTGGATTCCGGCCACAATCTGGCTGGTGATCCAGGGCGAGCCTGGGTATGCGCTGTTCATGGCGGCCTGGGGTGTCATCGTGGTTGGCGGCGTCGACAACATCCTGCGGCCAATGCTGATTTCCGGACGCGCCGAAGTGCCTACCCTTGCCGTCTTCATCGGCGTCATGGGCGGCCTCTCTGCGTTCGGGTTCATCGGCCTGTTCCTGGGGCCGATCGTCCTGGGCCTGCTGGTGGCGCTGTTCCGGTTCGCGTCGGAAGCGCTCGCGCCGGCATCGAGCGAAGCTTAAGCCGCCTGGCGGCACGAGGAGTGGAGTCTTGTCGAACACGCCCCTGCGCATCGCGACCCGTCGCAGCAAGCTCGCCATGTGGCAGGCCGAGCACGTCCAGGCCCTGTTGCGCGCGGCGCATCCGGAACTGCCCGTCGAACTCGTGCCGATGAGCACGCAGGGCGACCGCGTGCTCGACCGTGCGCTGGCCGAAGTCGGCGGCAAGGGGCTGTTCGTCAAGGAACTCGAAGTCGCGATGCAGGAAGGCCGCGCGGACATCGCGGTGCACTCGATGAAGGACGTGCCGAGCGAACTGCCGCCGGGCTTTGCGATCGTGGCCGTGTTGCCCCGTGCCAACCCGCTCGACGCCTTCATCTCGCGCCGTTGCAAGCGCTTCGAGGATCTGCCGCAGGGTGCCCGGGTCGGCACGTCGAGCCCTCGCCGGCAGGCACAATTGCGTCATGCGCGCCCGGACCTGCGGCTGGAACTGCTGCGCGGCAACGTCGAGACCCGGTTGCGCCGACTAGACGAGGGTGAGCTCGATGCGATCCTGCTCGCCTGCGCCGGACTGGAGCGGCTCGGCATCGCGCAGCACATCACGCACGAACTCGACGTCGACTTGTCGGTGCCGGCGGTCGGCCAGGGCGTCATAGGGATCGAGAGCCGCGCCGACGATGCGCGCAGCCGCGCCGTCCTCGCAGCACTGCATCACGCGGATTCTTTCACGCGCCTCACAGCCGAACGCGCCTTCGCCGCCACGCTGGGCGGCAGTTGCCATTCCCCCATTGCCGCGCATGCCACGCTCGACGGCGACACGCTGACTTTGAGCGGCTTCATCGGCGCGCCGGACGGCAGCGAGACCTACCGCGACCGGCTCACGGGTCCGGCGGCTGCGGCGATGTCTCTCGGCCGTGACCTGGCCCGTCGCATGCAGGCGGCAGGCGCCGAAATGCTGCTGGAGCGCCTGCGGCAGGAGGCCGCCGCGACGCCGTGAATCGCGCGCTCGACGGCATCACCGTCGTCGTCACGCGGCCCGCGGCACAGGCCGGCCGGATGCTCGAGCTGGCGCGTTCCGCCGGCGCCAGGTGCATTGCATACCCCACCTTGCAGATCGACCGCGTCGCGCTCGACGACGACACTCGCACACGCGTGCGCAGTCGCAACTGGGACTGGGCTGTATTCACCAGCGCCAACGCGGTCCATTCATTGTTCGAGCAATGTCCGGCTCCGCTTGCAACCCGCCATGCGGCGGTGGGCCGGGCGACCGCACGCGCGCTGGAGCAGCAAGGCGTCAGGGTCGATGCCCAGCCATCCAGCGCGAATTCTGAAGGACTGCTGGAATTACCGGAGTTTGCCTCACTGACTGATCGCGGCGTGCTGCTGGTCAAGGGCCGCGGTGGTCGTGAACTGCTGCGCGACGCGCTGCAGGCGCGTGGCGCCGACGTGCTCGAACTCGAAGTGTACTGCCGCACTGTCGCTGCTCCGACCGCGGCGGCGACGGACCAACTGCGCCATGCGCTTGCGGATACGGGTTCGCTGGTCGTCGTCGCGACCAGCGTCGAGGTCCTGCAGGCGCTGCTCGACCTCGTCGCGGATGAAGACGGTGCACGGTTGCGTACCCGGACACTGCTCGTGCCCGGTCCGCGAGTCGCTGCGGCCGCTGCGCAGCACGGTTGGACCGGACCCATCGTCGCGGCGGCAACCGCGGAAGACGAGGCCGTGCTCGCGGCCCTGGCCGGCCTCGCGACCGGGCCTGCGCCGGCTGCGTGATAGCATTCGATGGCGCCGGAGCGGATGGCCTGCGAGTGCCGATGACGAACGAAATCGAATCCCTCACCACGGACATGAACTCGCGCCGGACCGGCAGCGGCGTGAGTCCCATGCTGTTCGCCGTCGGCGGGCTCGCCTTGCTGCTCGCGGCCTACGCGCATTGGCGTTTCGGGCAGTTCGACGAACGAATCGACCGCCTGCGTGGCCAGGTCTTGGAACTGCGTGCGACGCAGGACAGGCTGGCGGCGCAGATCGGTGCTGTGGGTACGCAATTGCAGGAATCGAGCGACCAGGTGCGGTCGCAGATCCGCCTGCTGCGCGAAGTGCCCACCCAGATGGGGGAACTCGGCCAGAGCGTCGCCGAACTGCGGGCACGCACTGACGCGCCGCAGCGTTCGTGGGTGCGAGCGGAGGCCCTGTACCTGCTCGAACTCGGCGCCCGGCGGCTGCGGCTCGAACACGACGTGCCAACGGCGATCGCCGCACTCGAATCCGCCGATGCGCGCCTTGCCACCGTCTCCGATCCTGCAGTGACCGAAGTGCGGACTCAACTCGCGCGCGAACTTGCGGCACTGCGCGCAGTCGACGTGCCCGATCTTTCGTCCGTACTGTCACAGCTTGCGGCCCTCGAGTCTGCCGTGGCGGGTTTCCGCGTGCTCGGCGTGCCCGTCGCCAAGGCGCGTCGCCTCGATATGCCCGACCCCGAAGCCGCCGAAGGCGCATTCGATCGCGCCACTCGCCGTTTGCGCCAGGCGTGGCGCGACCTGTTCTCCTATCGGCGCGTCGATCCATTGCGTTCGCGACTGGTCACGCAGGAGGAGGAATCGCTGCGCCGGCAGCAGCTTGAACTGCAGCTGTTCGCGGCACGCATCGCCGCCATGCAGCAGGATCGCCCGGGATACATGCAGGCGATGCAGTCCGCGCTGGAATTGCTCGACCGCTCGTTCGACGCCGGCGACGAAGCGGTCAGCGCGGCACGCGCAGAGGTCGCACGCCTCGCTGCAATCGACGTCGATCCGGCCGCGCCCGAAATCGGCACCGCGGCGCAACTGCTGCAACGGGTGATCCGGGCGAGCTCACCCGCCAAGCCATGAAAGGCAGCGTCCTCACCGCGTCGGCACTGGTCGGTGGCGGCCTGATCGCGCACCTCGTGCTGGAGGATCCCGGCTACGTCGCGGTCAGCGTCGGTCAATCGCTGCTCGAGACGACGGTGCCCGTGTTCCTGCTGCTGCTCGTCGGCCTGTATTTCCTCGCGCGTGCCGTCGTCGAGTCGCTGACGGCACGACGACGCCTGGCGACGTTGCGCATGGAGCGCCGCAAGCGTCGCGCACGCGACGACACCCAGCGTGGCTTGCTCGACCTGGCCGCGGGTCGCTGGCGCAGCGCGGAAGAGCTGCTCTCGCGCGCCGCGCCGGAGGCTGACTCGCCGGCAGCGAATTACCTGGTCGCAGCGCGCGCGGCCGACCTGCAGGACGCCGTCGAGCGTCGTGACGAGTGGCTCGCGCTGGCACAGGACGCCGCCCCCTCGGAACGGGCGGCCGCGCTGGTGACGCTCGCTGAAATGCAGATGCGACGCGGGCAGGACGCCGCCGCGCTGCAGACCCTCGAACAACTCGATGCATCCGGTGACCTGAATTCACGCGGGCTGGAACTGATGGCGCGGTTGTGCCAGAAGCTCGGGCGTGGCGAGCAACTGCGCGCGCTCGGCCCGCGCCTGCGCAGCGCGAAGGAACTGCCGGAGACGCAGGTCAACGAGATTCTCGCGCAGGTCCAGCTGGAGGAGTTGCGATCTGCAGGTGAGCGGCACGATGTTGCGGCGGCGAACGAGGCGTGGTCGAACCTGCCCCGCGCGACGCGCAAATTGCCGCAAGCCATTGCCGTCTACGCACGCGCGCTCGTCAGCGCGGGGGCGCCGGTCGTCGCCGAGAAGCTGCTGCGTGAAGCGATCGATGACAAGCCTGAGGCTGTCCTGGTGCGGCTCTATGGCGAGCTTGTGCTGCCCGACTCGCTGAACCCGCTGGACCGCGCGGAGAACTGGTTGCGCAAGGCGCCGGAAGACCCCGAGCTGCTCGCGGCCTGCGCCCGCCTCGCGCTGCAGGCCGAACTGATCGGCAAGGCGCGCAGTTACCTCGAGGCGTCGCTGGCCCGCAAGCCGTCGGCCGAGAACAGCCTGCTCTACGCCGAGTTGCTCGAGCAGCTCGGCGAGGGCGATCGCGCACGCGCCGTGCTGCGCGACAGCGTCGCACGCTCGGTTGGGCGTCGTCCTGCCTTGCCGCGCGTACGCTTGCGGCGGCGGTAGTCGGATACTGTCAGCGCGCGGTGAGTCGGCGCGAACCAGCGGGCACGGCAATCCGGAGAGTTCCGGAAGGCACACCGTGAATACATCCCTGTAGGCTCGCACCCTAAAGGGCACAAGCGCGCGACGTCCGTGTCGCGCGACGGCCTTCCGGAACTCTCCGGATTCCCGTGTCCGCGTTAGCGCCTGACCGCGCGCTATTTGTCGTCTGACTTCCGCATCGCCGCCAGCGTATCGGGCGCGTAGTCGAACGAGTCGAAGAACAGCTGCGCGCGCGGCAGTCCGCGCTCCACGAACGTGTGGCGAATCGCCTCCACCATCGCGGGCGGGCCGCTCGCGTAGACATCGTATTTCGTGAGATCGTCGCCGAGGTCGGCCAGCGCCGCCTCGTGCACCAAACCGCTGCGACCGGTCCAGGGCGTCGCTTCGGCCTGCGGCTCGGACAGGACCGGCCGGTAATCGAACGCCGCGCGGATGGCGGCGACGCTCGACAGCCAGTTGTGCTCGTACAGGTCCTGCGTCGTGCGCGCGCCCCAGTAGAGCGTGAGCGGTCGGCGATCGCCGACCGCCAGCAACTGCCGCAGCATCGCCCGCAACGGCGCATAGCCCGTGCCGCCGCCGATCATCACGGCATGCCGCGGCGAATCACCCCGAAACCAGAACTGTCCAAGCGGGCCTTCGACGCGCAGCAGCGTGCCTGCACGCATCGTGTCGAACAGCTGCCCGGTGAACCCGCTCGACGATGCGCGACGCACGTGCACTTCGAGCATCTTGCCGTCGGCCGGTGCACTGGCCAGCGAAAAGCTGCGACGGCGCCCACCCGACAGGATGAAATCGATGTATTGCCCGGCGCGGTAGTGCAGGTCTTCGACCACCGGCAGCTTCAGGAACACGGCCATGACGTCGTCCGCCAGGCGCTCCATGTGATCGATCCGGCTCGGCAGGCTCTTGACCTCGACATCCGGAGTGGGCCGCACCTCGCGTGTCTCGATCGAGATGTCGGTGATGGCCTGGGCCTGGCACAGCAGCACGAAGCGGTCGGCGGCCTCCTCCGGTGAGATGCCCGGCGGAAGTTCACGCGTCGGATAGGTCGTCTCGCCCGCCAGCAGCCGCGCGCGGCAGGACGCGCAGTGCCCCCCCTTGCAGCTGTGCGGCAGGTTGAGCCCGGCGCGCAGCGCCGCCGCCAGCACGGATTCGCCGCGATCGACGGCGAAACTTTCACCGGTGGGCACGATCGTCACTTGGGGCATCGACGTAGGACTCCGGCACGGCGCAACGGCGTGGACATCCCTTCGCGTATGCTTTCGGCATGGATGCCGCCCTATCATGCCTGATCGTGGGTTGCGGTTACGTCGGTTCGAGGCTCGCGCGTCGCGAATCCGGCCGACGGCCGCTACTGGCGCTGGTGCGCTCGGGCAAGAGCGAGCCCGGCTTGAAGTCGGCTGGCGTGCTTACGCTGCGCATCGATCTCGACGCCGCCATCGACCCCGCACTGCAACCGGCGCTGGCTGCAGCCGCCGACGAGGCAGCTGTCGTCTACCTCGCTCCGCCGCCCGACAGCGGCACCACGGATCCGCGGCTCGAATCTTTGCTCGCGCAGCTCAACACTGCCACACCCGCCGTGTTCATCTATATCAGCACCACCGGCGTCTATGGCGACGCGCAAGGCGCGCTCGTCGACGAGTTCACCCCAGTCGCGCCGGCGAACGACCGTTCGCGCCGGCGGGTTGCAGCCGAAAGCACGGCACAGGCCTGGTGCACAGCCCGGGGCGTGCGCTGTGTGATCCTGCGGGTGCCAGGAATCTATGGTCCGAACCGGCTGCCGCTGGAACGGCTGCAGCGGCGCGAACCCGCCCTGCGCGAAGACGAAGCCGGCCCGGGCAACCGCATCCACGTTGACGACCTGGTCGCAGCCATCGTGGCCGCCGTCGATCACCCATCGGCGCAGGGTGTGTTCAATGTGACCGACGGGGACTACGCCAGCACCACCGCATTCCTGCAACTGACGGCCGCGGCCGCGGGAATCGAACCTCCCGCGCTCATCAGCAAGGCAGAGGCGCGGCAGAGCATTCCACCCGGCATGCTGTCGTTCCTGCTCGAGTCGCGCCGGGTCGACAACCGTCGCATGCTGGAAGAACTCGACCTGCAGTTGCAGTACCCGACGCTGCAGTCCGGCGTGCTCGCAAGCCTGGCCGAGATGCGGCAGGCCCCGGAGGCGGCCGCATCATGACGAGTTTCCGCAATCCCGCCATGGCCGACATTCACGCACTGCTGCGGGCGTCGCGCACGATCGCCGTCATCGGCATCTCTGACGATCCGGTCCGGCCGAGCTACGGCGTGTCGGTATCGATGCGCGACTTCGGCTATCGCATCCTGCCGGTGAACCCGGCGCTGAAGCAGTGGCAAGGCATTCCCGCGCATCCGACGCTGGCGGCGGCGGCGCAGGCCCTCGGCCACGACGATCGCATCGACATCGTGAACGTGTTCCGGCGACCCGCACAGGCAGGCGACGTGGTTGACCAGTGCCTGCAGCTTGGGCTGCGCACGTTGTGGCTGCAGCAGGGCGTGATCAACGAACCGGCCGCGGAACGTGCAGTGGCCGCGGGCATGACCGTGGTGATGGACCGCTGCATCTACGTCGATCGCGCGTCGATGCGTGAGTAACCCACGAGTCGGGTATCCTGCCCGGATGCGGCTTGCTTTCACCAAGATGCACGGCCTCGGCAACGATTTCATCGTGTTCGAGGCGCGAACTGCCACTGCGCTGCCATCGCCTGGGGACCTGCGCCGCCTTAGCGACCGGCGCACCGGCATCGGCTTCGACCAGGCGCTGGTGCTGGAACCGCCGCGACGCGCAGGCACCGATGTTTACTACCGTATCTTCAACGCCGACGGCTCCGAGGTCGAGCAATGCGGCAACGGCGCGCGTTGCATCGCGCGCCTCGTCGCGAGCCGGCGCGGTGAAGTCGATCGACCCTTGCAGATGGACAGTCCGGGTGGAATCGTCCAGGCGCGGCTGCGGCCCGACGGCCTGGTCGCCGTCGCAATGGGTGTGCCGGACTTTGCGCCGGCCTCGCTGCCGTTCGATGCGCCGTCGGCCGCGGAGTTCTATCATCTCGACACGGTAGCCGGCCCGGTGGAGTTCAGTGCCGTGTCCATCGGCAACCCCCACGCCGTGATCCGCGTCCGCAACGTGCAGGAAGCTTCCGTGGACAGCGTGGGACCTGCAGTGGAAAATCACCCTCGCTTTCCGCGTCGCGTTAACGTCGGCTTTCCTCGAGATCGTCTCGCCTGACCACGTGCGGCTGCGCGTATTCGAGCGCGGCGTGGGTGAAACCCAGGCTTGCGGCACGGGTGCCTGCGCTGCGGTGGCGGTGGGACGGCGGCACGGGCCGCTGGCCGAGGAAGTGAACGTGGATGTCCCAGGCGGGCGACTGATCGTCCGCTGGCCCGGACCGGGCGAGCCGATCTGGCTGACCGGTCCGGCCGAAACGGCCTTCGAAGGCCAGGTCGAAGTGACGGGCGCCGAGTCGCCGGAGTCTTGCAGATGAACAAACCGATCCGCGGTGCCGAACCCCCCACGCAGCTGGCCGAAGACCAGATTGCGGACTTCCTCGTCGCGCACCCCGACTTTTTCGAGCGTCACGGGGCCGTGCTGGCACGCATCAAGCTGCCCCACCAGCGTGGCAGTGCCGCCATTTCACTGGTCGAACGCCAGGTGCTGGTGCTGCGCGACAAGCATGCAGTGCTCGAGAAGAAGCTGCACGAACTGATCGAGAACGGCCGCGCGAACGATGCCATTTCCGACCGCTTGCATCGCCTCACGCGCCGGTTGCTGCGCGCGCGTGATGCCGCCGGTGTCGTCGCGGCGCTCGAGACCTCGCTGCGCGAGGATTTCGGTGCCTCGCGCTGGGTACTGCTGGCCACCGATCCTGGCGTGTCCGCGCTCGGCAATCCGCCGAACGGTCACGTGCGTCTCGTGCCCCGCGGCAGCCCCGAGTTGAAGATCTTCGAAACGTTCTTCGAGTCCGGGCGTCCGCGCAGTGGACAGATCAGGGACACTCAGCGCGATTACCTTTTCGGCGGCGAGGGCAGCCAGGTCGGGTCGACCGTGCTGATTCCGCTCGGCGAGCGTGCGAGCCTCGGCTTGCTCGCGATCGCGAGCCACGACACCGAACGCTACCTGCCCACCATGAGCACCGATTACCTGGTGCGCATCGGCGAGATCGTGACCGAAGCGGTGTCGGCGCGGCTGGCATGACCGGCGAGCCGCTGCGCAGCGGCGTCGAGCACTACCTCGCGAGCCTGCGCAACGAGCGGCGGTTGTCGCCGCACACGTCGAGCAGTTACGGCCGCGACCTCGCGGCACTGCTCGATTACTGCGTCGCCCAGGGCATCACTGACTGGCATCAACTCGATCCGCAGCACCTGCGGATGTTCGCCGCGCGCGAGCACCGTCGCGGCCTGGCGCCCCGCAGCATCCAGCGTCGGCTCTCGGCCTGCCGCGGCCTGTTCCGTTACCTGCTGCGCGAAGGCGAACTGCAGCGCGACCCGATCGGCGACGTACAGGCCCCCAAGGCGCGCAAGCGGCTGCCGACCCCGCTGGACGCCGACACGATGGCACGCCTGCTCGAGTTCCGCGGCGACGACAGCCTCGGGGTCCGCGACAAGGCGATCATGGAGCTGCTGTATTCGTCGGGGCTGCGGCTGGCGGAACTGCTGGGTCTCGACCTGTTCGATCTCGACCTGCGCGATCGCACCGTCCGGGTCGTCGGCAAGGGCAACAAGGCCCGCATCGTGCCGGTCGGGCGCCAGGCGATCGCGGCACTGCAGCGCTGGATCGCCGAACGGGCCGCGATCGCCGCCGTCGGCGAGCACGCCGTGTTCGTCGGCATCAATGGCACGCGCCTCGGGCCACGCATCGTGCAACGCCGCATTGCCCGCTGGGCCCGGCTGCAGGGATTGCCCGAACACGTGCATCCGCACATGTTCCGGCACTCGTTCGCGTCCCACCTGCTTGAATCGTCGCAGGACCTGCGTGCCGTGCAGGAATTGCTGGGTCACGTGAACATCAGCACGACCCAGGTCTACACCCACCTTGATTTCCAGCACCTGGCCCGCATCTACGACGCGGCCCACCCGCGTGCCCGCCGCAAACGCCCCCTTCCGTCCGATTCCGACACCACTTCCTAGCCTTCCGGGCTTTCCGGCTCTTCTTCCGACTAACCCCTAACCCCTAACCCCTTCCCCATGTTCGACCCCCACGGCACCACCATCCTCTGCGTCCGTCGAGACGGCCGCGTCGCCATGGGCGGCGACGGCCAGGTGACGCTCGGCAATACCGTCATGAAGGGCAACGCGCGCAAGGTCCGGCGCCTGCACGACGGCTCAGTCATCGCGGGTTTCGCAGGCGGCACTGCCGATGCGTTCACGCTGTTCGAGCGCTTCGAAACGAAGCTGCAGCAGTACGGCAACCTGACGCGCGCCGCCATCGAGCTCGCGAAGGACTGGCGCAGCGATCGCAGCCTGCGCCGCCTCGAGGCCCTGCTGCTGGTGGCCGATGCAGGACACACGTTCGTGATCTCGGGCAATGGCGACGTGATCGAACCGGAGCACGACCTGATCGCGGTCGGCTCGGGCGGCCCGTTCGCGCAGGCAGCGGGCCTCGCGCTGTTGCAGAACACGACACTCGATGCCCGATCCATCGCCGAGCGCGCGCTCGGCATCGCGGCGGACATCTGCATCTACACCAATCGCAATACGACGATCGAAGAGCTCTGATGTCATCCATGACCCCCCGCGAGATCGTCCAGGAACTGGACAAGCACATCGTCGGCCAGGCTGCCGCGAAGCGCGCCGTAGCCATCGCGCTGCGCAATCGCTGGCGCCGCATGCAGGTTGGTGAACCGCTGCGGGCGGAGATCACGCCGAAGAACATCCTGATGATCGGTCCGACCGGCGTCGGCAAGACCGAGATCGCGCGGCGACTGGCCCGGCTGGCGAACGCACCGTTCATCAAGGTCGAGGCGACGAAGTTCACCGAAGTGGGCTACGTCGGTCGCGAGGTCGACTCGATCATCAAGGACCTGGTCGACGTCGCCGTGAAGATGACGCGCGAGCAGGAAGTGGAGAAAGTGCGCCACCGCGCGCTGGATGCCGCCGAGGAACGCGTGCTCGACGAGCTGCTGCCGCGGCCGCGCGCCGCGTCGGGCACGTCGATGGGGTTCGGCATGCCCGCCGACGAACCCCCGCCAGCGCCGAAAGAGAACGACACCCGCCAGCGTTTCCGCAAGATGCTGCGCGAGGGCCAGCTCGACGATCGCGAGATCGAGATCGAACTGCGCGCGCTGAACCCAGGCATGGAGATCATGGCGCCGCCGGGCATGGAAGAGCTGTCACAGCAGCTGCAGGGCATGTTCGCGAACATGGGCGGCGCCCGCACCCGATCGCGCCGGCTCAAGGTCGGCGAGGCGTTCAAGCTGCTCACCGACGAGGAAGCCGCCAAGCTCATCAACGAAGAGGAACTCAAGGCGCAGGCGCTGCGCAATGCCGAGCAGAACGGCATCGTGTTCCTCGACGAGATCGACAAGATCGCGCGCGGCCAGAATGCCGTCTCCGGTGTCGACGTTTCGCGCGAGGGCGTGCAGCGCGACCTGCTGCCGCTCGTGGAGGGCAGCACGGTCAACACCAAGTACGGCATGGTGAAGACGGACCACATACTGTTCATTGCCTCGGGCGCCTTCCACATGTCGAAGCCGTCCGACCTGATTCCCGAACTGCAGGGTCGCCTGCCCATCCGCGTCGAGCTCGAGGCACTCAAGGTCGAGGACTTCGTGCGCATCCTGACCGAGCCCGACGCCTCGTTGTGCGCGCAGTATGGCGCGCTGCTGGCCACGGAAGGCGTGACGCTGAAGTTCGACGCCAGCGGCGTGCGCCGCATCGCCGAGGTGGCCTTCGACGTGAACCAGCGCACCGAGAACATCGGCGCGCGCCGCCTGCACACGGTGATGGAGCGGTTGCTCGAAGCGATCAGCTTCGAGGCGTCCGACCGCTTCGGCACGGAACTGGTGATCGATGGACCTTACGTCGACTCGAGTCTCGGCAAGCTGGCGCAGGACGAAGACCTGGCGCGGTACATCCTGTGACGGCTGCGGCCACGGACAAGGAGCGCTGGGCCGCACGGACCGCCACCGAGATCAAGTTGCGCCGGAAGTCGCGCGTGCTTGAAGTGGCGTTCGACGACGGGCAGGGCTTCGAACTGCCGTTCGAGTACCTTCGTGTGTACTCGCCGTCGGCCGAGGTGCGTGGGCACGGCCCGGGCCAGGAAACGCTGCAGCTCGGCAAGCACGAGGTGCAGGTCACGCGGGTCGATCCGATCGGCAACTATGCGGTGCGACTGGCGTTCAACGACGGCCACGACACCGGCTTGTACACGTGGGGCTACCTCTACGAGCTCGGCGCGACGCGGAGCGCGAAGTGGCAGCACTACCTCGATCGCCTGCAGCAGCTCGGGATTCCGTACCCCACGCAGGTCGCGCACAAGAAAGCCTGAGCACATCGTGACTTGCCAGCAGGAAACCCGCAGGGACGAGGCATGAAACTCTACGACTACCTGCCTTCGGGCAACGGCTACAAGGTCCGGCTGATCCTCGCGCACCGCGGTCTCCGCTACGACTACGTGCCGGTCGATATCATGAACGGCGAGACACGGACCACCGAGTTCCTGGCGCGCAATCCGAACGGCCGCATACCGGTGCTCGAGCTCGATGACGGCACGCACTTGTGCGAGTCAAATGCGATCCTGTATTACCTCGCGCAGGGCTCCGGGCTCTGGCCCGCCGGAACGCTCGAGCAGGCGCAGGTCATGCAGTGGCTGTTCTTCGAGCAGTACAGCCACGAACCGAACATCGCCACCGCCCGCTTCTGGCTGGGCTGGCTGAAACCCGAGCCGACTCCTTATTACGTCGAAGCACTGGCGCGCAAGCAGGAGGCCGGCCGGGCTGCGTTGCAGGTCATGGAGACGCGCCTTGCGGCGCGCCCATTCTTCGTCGGTGACCGCTGCACGATCGCCGACATCGCGTTGTACGCGTACACGCATGTCGCTGCCGAGGGCGGCTTCGAACTTTCGCCGTACCAGGGTATCCGCGCCTGGCTCGAGCGGGTCCGCAACCAGTCGGGTCACGTCGAGCTGACTCAATACCCGTCCCCTTCGTGACTCCCCTGCAAGCTGGCTCGCGCTCGCGGGACCATAGTCGACCAGGCCCAGCCTGCCCCGGACGTGCGGCGGAACCTGCCCCCATCGGCCGCCATCGGAACGGCGTAGAATGCCCTTTCCCATGAGCGAAACAGCCCCACCCCGCAAGGCCCCTGCCTCCGCCGCAGCGACCCCGTCCGTCGACTTCGGCTACGAGGAAGTACCGGCCCCCGAGAAGGCACGCCGCGTCCGCGCGGTGTTCGATTCCGTCGCCGACAAGTACGACATCATGAACGACCTGATGTCGGCCGGCGTGCACCGGCTCTGGAAGCGTTACACGCTGAGCCAGACCGGGCTGCGTCCCGGCATGTCGGCGCTCGATGTCGCGGGCGGCACGGGCGACCTCGCTGCCGGCATGGCCGCGCAGGTCGGCGACAAGGGCTTCGTGGTGCTGTCCGACATCAATGCCGCGATGCTCGACGTGGGTCGCGATCGACTGCTCGACCGCGGCTTGCTGCGCAACGTGCAGTTTTCGCTCGCCAATGCCGAGTGCCTGCCCTTTGCCGACGAGACGTTTGATTGCGTGACGATCGGCTTCGGCCTGCGCAACGTGACGGACAAGTCCGCGGCCATCGCATCGATGCGTCGCGTGCTGAAGCCAGGCGGCCGGCTGCTGATCCTGGAGTTCTCGAAACCCGTGTTCCCTGGCCTCAAGCCCGTGTACGACGCGTACTCGTTCAGCGTGCTGCCCTGGCTCGGGGCACGAATCGCGAACGACCCGGACAGCTACCGCTACCTCGCCGAGTCCATCCGCCGCTTCCCCGACCAGGAAGCGCTGCTCGGCATGATGCGCGAAGCAGGTCTCGAAGATTGCCGCTACCACAACCTGACGGGCGGTATCGTCGCCCTGCACAAGGGATTCCGCTATTGAGCGCGAATCCCGTGGTTGCCCTCTTTGACCGGTTGTCGGCGATGCTGAACCGCAACGTCGCGCAGTCCGAGCGGGCTTCCTTGCTCGCCCGGCAACTGGAAGGTCGTGCGCTTGCACTCGTGCTCGAAGGCACGCCCGTCACGCTGTACTTCCGCGTCGCTGACGGCCACATCACGCTCGATACACGTGACACGGGCACGGCCGACGCGACGCTGTCCGGCTCGCCCCTGTCGCTGCTTTCGCTGGTCGGTCCCGGCGCAGAGGACCGCTTGCGTGGCTCCGCGATCCGCATTGCAGGTGACGCCGAGGTCGCCCAGCGTTTTCGCGACCTGCTGCAACAGACCCAGCCGGATTTCGAGGAAGAGCTGTCACGGGTCGTCGGCGACATCGCCGCACACCAGGTGGCGAACATCGCCCGCGGCTTCCTCGACTGGGGCCGCAAGGCCGCCGATTCGTTCTCGGCCAACGTGGCCGAGTACCTGCAGGAAGAGGGCCGCGACGTGCCTTCGCGCGTCGAAGTCGAGGAATTTCTCGAAGCCGTCGACCAGCTGCGCGAAGCGACCGATCGGCTCGACGCGCGCCTCGGTCGCGCCGAATCCCGCGCCAGGCAAGGCTCGAAGTAACTGAACATTCGATGCTCGACACGCAGCCCTTTCCTGATCCTTCCTTCCCTTCCGGGCCTTCCTGACCCTCCTCCCCCTTCCCCCACTTCCTCCCCTCCCCATGCGTTTCCGCGTCGCCACCCGCCTGCTCCAGATCCAGCGCGTGCTCGTTCGCCACGGACTCGACGAGATCATTCTCGCGACGCACCTGTTTCGTCCGCTGCGTTTCGCGTTCTACCTGTCGCCCGCCACGTGGTTCGAGCGGCGCAAGGGTGGCCCTCGCGGCGAACGCATCCGCCTCGCACTCGAGGAACTGGGCCCGATCTGGGTGAAATTCGGGCAGGCGATGTCCACGCGGCGCGACCTGCTGCCGGTTGACATCGCCGACGAACTCGAAAAGCTGCAGGACCGCGTGCCGCCGTTCCCGGGAGCGGAAGCCAAGGCCATCATCGAGGACGCTTACCGCAAGCCGGTCGGCGAGGTGTTCGCGGAATTCGACGAAACGCCGCTCGCAGCCGCCTCGATCGCGCAGGTGCACACCGCAAGGCTGCGTTCCGGCGAAGAAGTCGTCGTCAAGGTCGTGCGTCCCGGCATCCGGCAGAAAATCGAGCGCGACCTCGAGGTCATGTACGTGCTTGCCGGACTCGCGCGCGACTATTCCAGGGAAGGCCATCGACTGCGGCCGTACGAGGTCGTGCAGGAGTACGAGAAGACCATCCTCGACGAGCTCGACCTGATGCGCGAAGCGGCGAACGCTGCGCAGCTGCGGCGCAATTTTGTCGGCTCGACGATCCTGTACGTGCCAGACGTGTACTGGGACTACTGCCGCCCGGAAGTGATGGTCATGGAACGCATCCACGGCGTGCTCGTGAGCGACATGGCCGAGCTCCTGCGTCGTGGCACCAACATCCAGGCGCTGGCCGAGAACGGCGTGGAGATCTTCTTCACCCAGGTGTTCCGGCACAACTTCTTTCACGCCGACATGCACCCCGGCAACATCTTCATCCAGACCGATGACCCGCAACGGCCGGTGTACGCAGCAGTCGACTTCGGCATCGTCGGTTCGCTCGACGCGCGCGACCAGCACTACCTGGCCGAGAACTTCCTCGCCTTTTTCGATCGCGATTACAACCGGGTCGCACGCCTGCACGTGGATTCCGGCTGGGTGCCCAAGGACACGCGCGTCGACGAACTCGAAGCGGGCATCCGCACGGTGTGTGAACCCATCTTCAACAAGCCGCTGTCCGAGATTTCTTTCGCGCAGGTGCTGATGCGACTGTTCGAGGTCGCACGCCGCTTCGACATGCGTGTACAGCCGCAGTTGATCCTGCTGCAGAAGACGCTGCTGCAGATCGAAGGTTTGGGCCGCCAGCTCTATCCGCAGCTGGACTTGTGGAAAACTGCGCAGCCGATCATGCAGGACTGGGGCGCAGACCGGCTGAGTGGCCGCAACATCGCGCAGGAACTGCGCCGGCAACTGCCCGACCTGTCCGAGTCGATCCGCATGCTGCCGCAGATACTGCAGCAGTTCGTGCAGAAGGCGTCCGAAGGCACGCTGCGCATCCGGGTGGACGACGAGCCTTACGCCGAGTTGCGTCGCGAGATCCAGGCGAGCGCAAGGCGTCGCGACCAGACCATCATCGGTGCCGCGGTGTTGCTGGCGGGAATACTCTGGCTCGCGTTCCGCACCGACTGGATGCCCGGTGTCCTGCTCACGGCCGCGGGCCTGTTGACGGCCCTGCTCGCCCGTCGCTGATCACCGCGGCGCACTGCCGCGAGGCGGTCGATCCGGAGCCTTTCCCAGAGCGCGTGTCTGCCTTTCCAAGCTCGGGGAAAGGCTCCGGATCGACTGCCTGCGGCCGACTTCTCCCGCACGGTCGGAGAAGTGACGTCAGCGCGTCACCGCAATCCAGGTGGCCAGCGCGCGGGCACAGAGTTCACCGTCTTCATCGAAGACGGCCGTGCCGCACCGATGCTTGCGGCCTTCGCTTCCCAGCAGCCAGCCCAGCACGAGGCATGCCTCGCCAACGTGAACGCGACGGTCGACGTGTGCCTGCATTTCGCCAAGCAGCATCGTCCGGGGCGTGTCGCCGATCGCGGCGAAGTAACCGGGGCAATCGAGCGCAGCCCAGTGAAACGCGACGGCCACCTTGCCGTCCCCCGCGTCCAGGTCGTCCGCCGGAATCCACGGCGCGGCGACCATGCCCGAGTCGAGCAAGCCGGGAAATATCCTCATGCCGTCGCCACGACGCCGGTGCGGGCCGCACACGAAGCAATCGGGAAACGAGTGCTCGCGAAACCCCACGTAGTGCTGTGACGCCCAGACTGCCTGCACGTAGGGCGGCGCCCGCGGGACCTCGAGCTCAAGTGGTCCGGCAGGTGCGCCGGAAGCGACCGCCTGCCCGCCATGCCACAGTCGCCACAGGCCATCGTTCGCGCTGTGGTCCAGTGTCAACGGCGTGTCGAGCGGGGGCGGTGCCAGCAGCCGGATGCGCAATTCGGTGTTCGCGGCCACGGCAAATGCGCCGCAGACATAGCCGCCATTGCCGGAATCGGGCGGCCCCTTGAAGCGGCTGGCGATGGTCAGCGATGTCGTGCCTGGCATCAGCGTTCGGCTCCTGCAGTCTCCTCGGCAAGCCCGCCTGGTGTAGAGCACCGCCAGCAGGCGTCGAACTGCCCTTCCACCCGCTCGCCGCAGTTGCGGCAGGTCCAGTCCGGTGCCGGGACGACGGCGGAACGCGCGGTATCGATCAAGCCCCGCGCATTCAGCGCGTCACCGTTGCGCAGGACCCAGAGTTCCGGCCAGCACTCCACGAACGGAATCTCGCCCACCGCGCCGCCGAGGCGCTCGTTGCGCACGTAGCAGGCGATGCCGGCCTGCTCGAGGACGTTGCGCAGGTGCGCAATTTCGATGATCGACTCGGCCGTGTGGACCTTGCGCAAGTTTGGCTCCGGGCGGCAACGTTCGGAATGCGGTAAACGACCGTTTCGCCGTGCCACCGGCCCCGCTAGCATGGCGGGATGGCAACCGCATCCCCCGCTACCTTACTGTCACGGCGCTTTCCGTCAAAGCGTGCCTTCATTACCGGCGCGGCGAGCGGGCTCGGCCTGTCCCTGGCCCAGTTGCTGGCCCGCGATGGCTGGACACTGGGCGTGCTCGACGTCGACCGTAACGGCCTGGACCGGGCGGTCGTGCAGTTGGGCAACACGGGCGCAGCGGGCGTGACTGCCTACCCCGGCGACGTTGCGTCGCACGAAATCGTCACGGCGGCCATCACCCGTTTTGCCGACGCCCACCGGGGGCTGGACATGATCGTGAACAACGCCGGCGTCGCCGTGGCTGGCCCGGTCGATGCCATCCCGGTCGACGACTGGAACTGGATCGTCGGCATCAACCTGCTCGGGGTCGTCTGGGGCTGCCGCACGGCCGTGCCGCTGATGAAGCGCCAGGGTAGTGGCCTGATCTTCAACATCGCCAGCTCCGCGGGTTTCGCGGCGGCACCGCAGATGTCGGCCTACAACGCCACCAAGGCCGGCGTCATTTCCCTGAGCGAAACGCTGGCGAGCGAGCTGGCGGGCACGGGGCTGCAGGTCTCGTGCGCAATGCCGGGGTTCTTCCGGACCCACCTGCTCGACCACATGCGAGCGCCGCCGGAAGAAAGCCGGCTCGCACACCGGATCATGGACAACTCGGGTCACGACCCGGACGAAGCCGCGCTCGCGCTGCTCGCAGCCGTCGCAGCGGGGGAGCTCTACGTCGTGTGGCCGCCGGAATACCGCTGGGCGTGGCGGCTCAAGCGCTGGTTCCCGCTCTGGTTCCTCAAGCGAGTGCAGTCGTTCCGGGACGCTCAGGCAAGGAAGGCGGGTCGACCGCCAGGATGAAGCGGGTGTAAATCTCGGGCAGCCGCTCCAGAACGTACTCCTTGCCGAGTATGTCCCCGTCAGCGATGGCCGCACGCAGCACGGACAGGGACAACGCCTCGGTGGCGTCGCGCGCGACCGGCGCATAGCTCAGGTGCCAGGGTTCGATACCCGCGCCGCCGCGGTTGGAGCCATAGGGCCGGAAGTAGCCGAAGCGACCCATGTTCCGGTCGAGCCAGGCAGTGAGGCGGCTGAAAACGCCATCAGGCGCGTATTCAGCCGGCACCAGTTCCACCTGGTACCCCTCCGGCATCGCCGCAGCGTCGACCACGTCGATGTCCGAACCCCAATGGTGCCGGCTGCCGCCCGGGATGGCGGACCATGCCAGGATGGCGTCGACCCGCTGCGGCTCCGAGAGCGTTGCCAGGTCGAGCAGCGCGCCGCTGCGGTCGTAGAGCGGCCTTTCACCGCGCCATTTGCGGTTCCAGAGCAGCAGCTGGCGCTCGAAATCCCGGAAGCTCGAGACTGCCTGCAGGTCGATGCCCTCGGCGCGCGCGGCGTCGCGCATGCCGAGGAATGCCGCCACGGCCTCGTAATGCAGCGTGCAGCGTGGTGCGTCCAGTTCGATGACGTGGGTGCGCGCACGACCTGTCAGTTCCAGGGCATTCATGCAGTCGGTGTTCCAGGGATCGAGGTCGGCTATGATGCCGCGCAGGCGGTCGAACCGCATCGAAAATAAAGAGATAGAGGGGGCGGGGTAAGCGCCCGGAGAGCTCCGCGCGGATGGTCGGACCAAGACTCAAGTTCCTGTACGTCGTCGCCGTGCTCACGGCGGGTGCGCTGCTGACGACCGGCGTCGCCGTGGTCACCCATACCTCCGAAAAGGCCGAACGCGAGGAACTGCACGCGATTGATCAACGGCTGGAAGCGGTTGCCGCGCTCGATCCCAGCCTTGCCGCCACGCATGAGCGGCTGGAGCGCGTCGTCGAGAGCGCGTACGACGAGCGGACGGTGAACATCGTCGTTGCCGGCACCCTGCTCACCCTGATGGCCGGCCTGGTCGTGCTGCTGCTCATGATGCGCATCGACCGTGCCCTGGTATCACTGATGAACAACGCGCGCTCCATCGGGCGCGGCAGCTACGCCAATCCCGTGGCGGTAAGCGGCGTTGCCGAAGTGGCCGCGCTCGAGCGTTCGATCGAGCAGATGCGCCAGACGCTGACGATGACGACGATCTCGCGCGATTACCTCGACGACGTGCTGAACGGCATCAGCGACGCGGTGCTGGTCATGACGCCGGATGGACGGGTGCGAACCGCCAACGCGGCCGCTGCCGGCCTGTTCGGCGTGACCGACCAGGAATTGATCGGTGTTGCGTTCGCGGACCTGATCGCTCCGGAGCACCTGCAGTCGTTCAACCTCGAACGCCTGAAGGCCGAACCCGGTGAAACGGTGATCCGCGGGCGGCGAGGACAAACCATTCCCGTCTCGGTGCACATCTCGTCCTTCGGGCGCGAAGCGGCAGGGGGCAGCCGCGGCACGATCCTGGTGATGCGCGACATCACCGAACGCAAGCGGGCGGAACGCCGGATCCGCTACCTCGCGCGGTTCGACACGCTGACCAAGATGCCGAACCGGATGCAGTTCCAGCACCTGCTGCACCAGGCCATCACGCGCAACACGCGGCAGGGTCGCGGGCTCGTGCTGCTGTACATCGACATCGACAACTTCAAGGAAGTCAACGACACGTTCGGGCACGAAACGGGCGACCGCGTGCTCGAGACCATCAGTGAAAGGCTGGCTCGGGTACTGCCGCGCGAGTCGGTTGCCGGTCGGCTGGCCGGCGACGAGTTCGCCGTGTTTGCCGAAGGGATCGAGGGCGAGCAGGCCGGCCATGACGCGGGCCGTGATCTCGCGCGGCTCGTGCTCACCGAGATCGCCAAGCCCATGCACCTGCCCGGCCAGGAGATCGACGTCACTGCCAGCGTCGGCATCGCGCTGGTGCCGGAACACGCCGACAACGTCATCGACCTGATCCGCAATGCCGACGCGGCGATGTATCACGCCAAGCGCCAGGGCCGGAATTGCCAGGTGTTCTACGTGCCCGAGATGAATGCCGCGGCCGTCGAACGCCTGCTGCTCAAGAGCAAGCTGCGCCGCGCGCTCGAGCGCGATGAGTTCGTGCTGCGCTACCAGCCCAAGGTGGACCTCGCGAGCGGCGAAGTGGTGGGGTCCGAGGCGCTGCTGCGCTGGCGCCTGCCCGGACACGGCGAGATCGCGCCGTCGCAGTTCATCCCGCTTGCGGAGGAATCGAGGCTGATCCTCGACATCGGCGCCTGGGTGCTCAACCAGGTCTGCATCGACTACTCGGGCTGGCAGCAGCGCGTGAACGATCCGGGTCGGGTCGCAATCAACCTGTCGCTGAAGGAACTGAGCCAGGCGAGCTTCATCCCGCGCTGTCGCTCGGTCTTCGAACGCTACAACGTGCCGGCCTCCTGCGTGGAGCTCGAGATCACCGAGACGACCCTCATGCTCGATGCGGAACGCACGCTGCCGTTGCTCGACGAACTGCGAACGATGGGCGTCCACCTGTCGATCGACGATTTCGGCACTGGTTATTCCAGCCTCAGCGCCCTGCAGCAGTTCCCGATCAGCACGCTCAAGATCGACCGGTCATTCGTCACCAACGCCGCGACCGACCCCGACGACGCCACCATCGTGCGCACCATCATCGAGATGGGGCGCAGCATGGGGTTGCAGGTCATCGCGGAGGGCATCGAGACGGAGGAACAGCGCTACTTCCTGCTTCACAGCGGTTGCCAGATGGGCCAGGGCCGCCTGTTCGGCGACGCGATCACCAGCGAAGCGTTCCTGGAGATGCTGCTGCGGCAGGCGACCGGGCAACACCAGATCCTGCAGATGCCAGCCTGAAGGTGCCGCGCTGTTTGGCCGGCCGGTGAATCCGGTCGGCCGGTCGCCGAGAATTGTCGGTGTACCGGCTCGCTGCGAGCGTCGGCAGCTCTCGGTTCTTGCACCAGTCACCAGCCATTCGCCACCCTTGCCCGCCAGCATGTATTCGATCAAGGCCGTTTCGCAGGCTACGGGTCTCACCGTAGAGACGCTTCGCGCATGGGAGCGTCGCTATCGCGTGGTCGTGCCGCAGCGTGACGACCTGGGCCGGCGTGTCTATCGGCCGGCGGATGTCCTGCTGCTGCGTCGCCTGCGCGAGGCAACGGAACGTGGCCATCCCATTGGTCGACTGGCGAAGATGGACGAGCCGGATCTCGTCGAGCTGCTGCACGAGCCGGGCGGACCGACGATGCAGGACTCGGCACCGTCCGCTTTCGTGCAACGCATCCTTGCCGCCGCCGATCGCTACTCGTCGGCGTCGTGCGAGCAGGCGCTGACCCTCGCCATCTCGCTGCTTCCCCCGGCACGCCTGATCGACGAGGTGCTCGAGCCGCTGTTGCGCGAAGTCGGCGAGCGCTGGCATTCGGGCCAGTTCTCGATCGCGCAGGAACGCATGGTGTCGGCAGGCGTGCGCAAGCACATCGGCTTGATCGTCGAGACGTACGACCGCACGGCGCGGCGGCAGTCGATCGTGTTCGCGACGCTGCCCGGCGAGCGTCACGAGCTCGGGCTGCTGATGTCGGCGATGATCTGCGCCAGCCATGGCCTCAAGGTGCACTACCTCGGGCCTGACCTGCCGGCCGCAGAGATCGCGCGCTACTCGCGCGAAGTCGGCGCGGCGCTGGTTGCCATCAGCGTGATCCTGCTCGAAAGCACGCCTGTCCTCGCGGCACAACTCGCGGTCCTCCGTGAGGCGCTCGGGCCCGATGTGCCGGTATGGATTGGTGGTCAGGGCGCCATGGGCATCGACGCGGCCGCGCTGCCGCCAGGGTGCCTGATCATTGGTAATCGCGGGGAACTCGAGCGGAGACTCGACGTCCTGCCCCGCTGACAGGCACCCGTCACTGGGGCCGGGGTGGCAAGGCCGCGGCCGCAGCCTGGACACGTGCGGCGATGTCGTTCACGACCTGGGCGTTGGCGCGATCGAACGCCGCGACGACGGCCTGCAGCCGATTCTCCGTGGCAGGCACATTGGCTTCACTGACGAAGCTCGTGACACGTGCCGCGCGACTCGAATCGACCAGGCTCGCCTGTACCTGCACGTGGACCACCGGTGCCGCACCCGACGCAGCAGCGTCGGCGCCCGCCGTGACGACTTCGAAGCGTCGCAGTTCCAGGTCGAGCAGCAGCTCCGTGGGCACACGCGCCGGCGCCGTCATGACGCCGCCACTGAACTGCGCGGTGGCTGCCAGCGCGCTGACGAGATTCTGCTGCAGCATCTGCGGGGCGGATTCGGCCCAGCGCGCATCGGCGTAGTACTCGAAACGGTTGCCCGCGGACTGCACGGCGATGCGGTCCGTGTCGAGCGCGGTGGCGGCGCGCGGACGAGCCACCGCAATCGCAAATCCGGCAGCTGCTGGAACGGGGCTGGACGGGGTCGCTTCCATCGGGGCGGCGACTGCCAGGCGAAACGTATCCGGCGCGTCGGCGTCCGATTGCAGCAGGTTGCCCGTGCATCCTCCCAGAGCAGCAGCAGCAGCGCCATCGACGTCGCGCAGGCCTTCCATGTGGACGGCCGAATGCAGTCCCGGCCCGGTGTCGTCGTCATCGCGGAATCTCCACGCCGGCTGCCTTCGGCTCGAACAGGACACTGGACGGCCGCTCGCGCAGCGTGCGCGCGAGTTCGCGCACTTCGTTGCTGGCACCGCGGGCATCGATCACGAGTTGCTGCAGTTCCGCCACGCTGGCGCCGGCGGCCTTGCCGAGCCCGCCGTCGTTCTGGTTCAGCAAGCGATCCAGGGCGTCCGCAGTGCGCGACAGCTTCTCGGATGCGACGCGTGCGTTGGCCAGTGTCGCAGCGAGATCCGGCTGCGCCTTGCTCAGCGTCTGGTTCAATCGGTTCGTCAGACCGAGCGTCGATTGCGAGATGCCACGCAGGTCGGTCGCCAGCGCACGCGCCTCTGCAATCGTTGCCGGCAGGTCTTCCGCCGCCTGCTCGACATGCGCGAGCGTCCGGCCTACCGAGCGCACGTTTTCGTCCGACAGCACCAGTTCGATGCGCGTGAGAACTTCCGTGGCCTGGCCGAGAATCTCCGGCAGGCGTTCGATGGATGCCTCGATACTGCTCTTGCGCGACGGGATGACAGGGAACTGCGTGCCCTGCTGCAGTGCCTTCGTGCCCGACGTGTCGGGATTCTGCTGCAGGTCGATGTACAGCAGGCCGGTGAGGCCGAGCAGGCCCAGCTTGGCCAGCGTGCCGCCGGAGATCGGAGCCGAGGTGACGATGTCCGCGATCACCTTGACGCGCCCGGGATCGGCCTTGTCCACGTCGAGGTAGGTCACGCGCCCGACGTCGACACCGAGGTAGCGCACGGGACTGCCTTTCGACAGGCCGCTTACGGTGCCCTGGAAGTAGATCTCGTACGTCTGGTAATCGCGCTGATCGCCGCGCCCGGAGTACCACCAGATGAACGCGACCGCAGCGGCCAGGCAGGCGAGCGCGAACAGCGCGAGCGTGGCGTACTTCGCATCACGCTCCACGGTTGTCGCTCCCGGCGTCCGCCGTCATCACGCGGCCACGCGCACCATGAAAATACTCGCGGATCCAGGGATGCTCGTTGCGGACGATCCCGGGCAGCGAATCCACGATCACTTTGCCGTCGACGAGCACCGCGACACGATCACATGTCCGCGCGAGCGTGTCCAGATCGTGCGTCACCATCACCACCGTCAGGCCGAGCGTCCGGCGCAAGTAAAGAACCAGGTCGTCGAACGCATTGGCCGCGATCGGATCGAGGCCCGCCGTGGGTTCGTCGAGGAACAGCAGGACCGGATCGAGCGCCAGCGCGCGCGCAAGTGCGGCGCGCTTGATCATGCCACCCGAAAGCTGCGCCGGAAACTTCGCTCCCGCATCCACCGGCAACCCGACCATGCGCAGCCGTAACTCGGCGAGGCTCTGCAGCGTGGACTCTTCCAGTTCGAGCAACTCGACCATCGGCAGGATCACGTTTTCCGTCACCGTGAGTGACGTGAACAGGGCGCCGTGCTGGAACGTGACGCCGTAACGTTGCTTGACGTCACGCAGTTCACGGCCGGACAGGCGCGTTATGTCGCGGCCCTCGAGCTCGACCACGCCGGAATCGGGCTTGCGCAAGCCGAGCATCGTCTTCAGCAATACCGATTTTCCGCTGCCGGAGCCGCCGACGATGCCGAACACTTCACCCGCATGCACGTCGAACGAAACGCCGTCGTGCACGGTCTGCTGGCCGAAGCGGTTGACCACGTCTCGCACCGAGATAATGACCGCGGGAGGCGCGACGGCCATCAGAAATCGATCTCGAGGAAGAAGATGGCGAACAGCGCGTCGGCGAAGATGACGAGGAAGATCGACTGCACGACGGCCACCGTCGTCAGGCGCCCGAGTTCACGCGACGATTCGCGCACCTGCAGGCCGCGCAGCGTCCCCGTCAGGCCAATGAGCAGGCCGAACACCGGCGCCTTCACCAGGCCGGCCCAGAACGTGGTGGGTGCGATTGCCTCGTCGAGCCGCGTGAAGAACTGCGGCCACGGCAGGTCGATCAGGTAGCGCGTCAGGATCGCGCCGCCGAGCAACCCCATGAAGTCCGCGACGATGGTGAGCAGGGGCACCGCGATGACCAGGCCGAGGATCCGCGGCAACACCAGCACTTCGTACGGGTCGATACCCATCGACTCGAGCGCGTCGACTTCGTCGTTGAGCTTCATCACGCCCAGTTCGGCCGCGTAGGCACTGCCGGTGCGGCCCGCGACCATGATAGCGGTGAGCAGCACGCCGAATTCGCGCAGCACGCCCAGCGCCACGATGTCGACGGTGTAGATCTCGCCGCCGTACGGCCGCAACTGTTGCGCGCTGATGTATGCCGAAATCACGCTGATGAGGAACGCGATCACCGCGACGACCGGCACGGCCTGGTAGCCGGTCTCGTAGGCGTGCCGCACGACGGACGCTATGCGCAGGTGCCTCCAGGAGCGCCAGGCCGAGCCCGCCGTGCTGATGAGCTTGCCGCCGTACGTCAGTGCTTCGAACCAGCTTTCACCGCGGGTCTCGATCGCGCGGCCCAGGCGGACGAGTCCGGCGGGTTGCGTCGGCGGTGGCACGATGTCCGCCGTCCGCACACTCGCGCCATCGAGCAGTTGGTCGAGGTAACTGAAATGTGCGGGCAGCGAACCGCTGACTGCAGGGGCCGCTGCCGCGTCGGCCATTGCCCGCTTCAGGATCCAGGTCGGGCCAATGTCGAATCGACCGGCAGCGGCAAGATCCACGCTGCGTGGCCCCGCGGCAGCCCATTCCCGCAATGCGGTCTCGAACGACTCGAGATCCGCGGTACGACAATCGCCGGACAGCGTCAGGCGCCCCTCGGCGGAATCCACGCTGGCCTGGAATGCAGGAGACTTCGGCATGATGGCGGCTGTCCGGTCGTGCGCGACCGGTCAGGGCTGCGGGTGGATCTCCACGGGCGGGAATGCCTCGACGGAATGCTAGCATCGGTGCATCCGCCGCGTGAGGCCCGATGGCGCACGACTTTCTAAGCCAGATCCTGATCCTGCTCGCGGGCTCACTGCTCGTATTGAGCCTGGTGCGTCGCTTCAAGCTGCCGCCGATCATTGGCTACCTGCTGGTCGGCATGGTGCTCGGCCCGCATGCCCTGGGACTCGTGCCTAGCGCCACATCCGTGCAGGTGCTCGCCGAGATCGGCGTCGTGTTCCTGGTCTTCACGCTGGGACTCGAATTCTCGCTGGCGCGCATGGTCGCGATGAAGTCCGAGGTGCTCGGCATCGGCGGGTTGCAGGTGCTGCTGTGCAGCCTGGCTTTCGGCGGCATGGCGTTCGCGTATGGCATCAACACGGGCGCCGCCATCGTCATCGGCGGTGCGCTCGCGATGTCGTCGACGGCGATCGTCCTGCGGCAGCTGGGTGACCAGATGGAGCTCACGCGCACGCACGCGCGACTCGCCCTGGGCATCCTGCTGTTCCAGGACCTCGCCTTCGCGCCCCTGCTGGCGCTCGCCACGGCCCTCAGTGTGTCGGGGGAGGTTCCGGGACCCCTGTGGTTGCTCGGCATGGCCGGTCGCGGCCTGGTCGCGCTCGTCGTCGTGCTGGTCGTGGGGCGCTGGCTGCTGCGACCGCTCTTTCGAGAGATCTCGCGCCACCGCAGCACCGAGACCTTCACCCTGACAGTCCTGTTCGTGTCCTTGCTGGCCGCGTGGGCGACGGACCGGTTGGGGTTGTCGATGGCGCTCGGTGGCTTCCTCGCCGGCATGCTGCTCGCCGAGACCGAGTTCAAGCACCAGACCGAGGCGGTCATCAAGCCGTTCCAGGACATCCTGCTCGGACTGTTCTTCGTGTCCGTCGGCATGTTGCTGGACCTGCGCCTGCTGCTCACGCAGCTGCCGCTGGTGCTGCTGCTGATCGCAGTGCTCCTGCTCACCAAGGCGTTGATCGTCGCGCTGGTCGTGCGGCGGTTCGTGCCGAACAACCGCAAGGCGTTGCGCACGGCCATCGCCGTAAGCATGGGCGGCGAGTTCGGGTTCGCGCTGCTCACGTTGCTGCTGCGTGGCGACGCGGTCGACGACCGCATCGTGCAGGCGCTGTTGACCGCCGTCGCGCTGAGCATGCTGCTTGGCCCACTGCTCGTGCGCTACAACGGGCGAATTGCCGACCGGATCCTGCGCCGTCCGCCCGCCCAGCCGTCCGACCTCGCGCTCGAAACCGTCGCGTCGCGAGAGATTGCGCGACGAGAGCACGTGATGATCTGCGGATTCGGCCGCGTCGGGCAGAACCTGGCGCGCGTGCTCGAACGGCGCGGCTTCGAGTTCATTGCGCTCGATTTCGACCCGTTTCGCGTCCGCGACGCGCGCATGGCGGGCGACCCCGTGGTGTACGGCGATGCGACCCACCCCGAAGTGTTGCGTGCCCTGGGGCTCGAACATGCTTCCGTGGTGGTGATTTCGTTCGACGAGCCGGCGACCGCCATCCGCATCGTGCGTGCCGTGCGGCGGCTGCGTTCGGACGTGCCCGTGCTCGTGCGCACCGAGGACGACAAGTTCCTGGAACCATTGCAGGCGGCCGGCGCGACCGAGGTGGTGCCCGGCATCTTCGAGACGAGTCTCGCGCTCGTGTCGCACGTGTTGCTGTTCCTGCGGGTGCCGGCAGCCGAAGTGCTCGAAACCACCGAGCAGATCCGGCATGAGCGGTACGCGATCCTGCGCAGCGTGTTCCACCGGCGCGACGATCGCGCGCCCCAGAACGCGCGGGACGACCGGCAGGACCAGCAACAGTTGTACACAGTCGTCCTGCCGCCCACGGCGCGAGGGGTGGGCCAGACCATTCGCGACCTGGGACTGGACGGCGGCGGTGTCACGGTGAGTGCGATCCGGCGCGAGGGCATCACGGGCCGCGACCCCGACCCGGAAACCCGGCTGAAGGTCGGGGACGTGCTGGTGCTGTGGGGCCGGCCCGAGGACGTCCAACAGGCTGAAACCCGGCTGCTGATGGGCTGATTCCACCTCTCGGCCCGAACTCCGACCTTCCCCTGTGTGCGGCTGAATGAACATTCGTTCATCTATTGACACACTGTCAATACCAAAGCACGATGTCAGCCATGTCATACCTCGCCGAACGCCGCCAGGAAGAAAAGGACCGCCGCCGCGCCGAGATCGTCGATGCAGCCGAGGCCCTGTATGCCGAGACGGGCTGGGACGCCATCACGATGGACCAGGTCGCGCGTCGGGCGCGCTTGAGCCGTGCCCTGCTCTACGTTTACTTCAAGGACAAGAGTGACCTGCACATGGCGCTGGTGGAGCGCTCGCTCGAGGCGCTGCATGATCGCTTCGTGGCTGCCCGGCAAGGCCGTGCCAACGGCATCGCGGAGGTCGAGGCCATCGGCCGCGCCTACCTCGCTTTCTCGATGGAGACGCCGCACTACTTCGACGCTTGCGCCCGCTACCAGGCCCACCCGACGGGCGAACACGCAGCGGATGGCGCGCCCTGCAACGAAGCGGCCTGCGAAGTCGCCGGCCATAGCGTCCATGCAGTCATCGTCGAATCGCTGAATCGGGGCGTGGCCGACGGCTCGATCCGCGCGGACATCGGCGACCCGTTCGTCACCGCGTTGACGCTGTGGGCGTTCACGCACGGCATGATCCAGATCGCGTCGACCAAGGGCGGCCAGATCGAGCACGAAGGCACGTCCGTGCAGTCGTTCATCGAACATGGTCTGGACCTCGCGCTGCGTGCGCTGAAGCCGTGACGCGCGCGTCCTGGTGGGTCCTGTCCCTGCTTGCCGCTGCCGTCGTGCCGCTCGCACAGGCGGCATCGCCAGCGCCTGTCGCGACAGCGTCACAGCCACTCGTCACGATGGAGGACGGACTGCGCCAGGTGATCGACGAAGCGCTCACCGCCAACCTCGAACTGCGCGCTTCCGGAGCAACTGTGCAACAGCGACTCGCCGCCCTCGACCAGGCGCGCGCGCGTTACCTGCCCGTGATCGACTTCGCCGCGCGCTACTCGGTGGCCGACGGCGGTCGCACGATCGACTTTCCGGTGGGCGACCTGCTGAACCCGGTGTACGAGACGCTGGACCAGATGCTGGTGGCGCAAGGCCAGGCACCGCAGTTTCCGCGCGTCCGCAACGAATCGATCGCGTTCCTGCGCGACCAGGAGCAGGAAACCAAGCTCGTGCTGGAGCAGCCGCTCTACGAACCGCGCATCGGACCGGCCGTCGACGCGACTCGAGCCGACACCACCCGTGCCGAAGCAGACCTCGCTGCGTTGCGCTCGCAGGTCATCCGCGACGTGAAGCAGGCGTACTACCGCTGGATCGCGTCGCAACAGGCCGTGACGGTGCTCGACGCCACGCTCGAGGCCACGCGCGAGAACCTCAGGGCCAACTCGAGCCTGTACCGCAACGGCAAGGTCACGCGCGACCTGGTCTACCGAGCCGAGGCGGACGTGCTCGAAGTGGAGCAGGAACGACTGGCCACGGCGAGTCGCGTGCGCATCGCGCAGAGTTACGTGAACCTGCTGCGCAACGCGCCGTTGACGCAACCCTTGCCGAACGCTGCGCTCGACGCGGAGACGATCGAGCGCTTCCGAGCCCGCTTGCTGTCCGCGCTGGCGGGGAGGCAGGTGGACGCGTCCAAACTGCAGGACCTCGCAAGCCAGCGCCGGGAGGAACTCAAGAGCCTCGATGCCGCCATTGCCGTTGGCGAGGCACGCCAGGACCTGGCGCGCGCGGCGTTCAAGCCGTCACTCGCCTTTGGCGCCGAAGCAGGCATCCAGGGCACGGAGTACGGCTTCACGGACGAAGACCGCTACGTGCTCGCTTCATTGGTGCTGCGCTTCAATGCATTCCGCGGCGGCGCCGACCAGGCTGCCTTGCGCGAGGCCCGCGCCTTCACCGATCAGCTGCGTGCGACACGGGAACTCGCCGGCCAGCGGGTGCGCCTCGAAGTGCAACAGGCACTCGAGAACTTCGCCGTGGCCGAGGCCTCGCTCGACACCGCGGCCAAGCGTGCGGAAGCCGCCACGGGCGCATTCACGATCATCAGCCGCAAGCGTGACCTCGGCCAGATCAACCAGGCTGAGTTCATCGATGCGCGGCGCGCGCAGACCGATGCCCAGCTCAACGTCACGCGGGTGCGGGCGGAGTACCTGGCGCGCCTCGCAGAACTCGAGTTCTCCATCGGCGATGCCCGCCGGCTGGACCAGGAGCGGATGTGATCAAGCCAGCGTGGAAGGTGGTGTTCGCGGTCACGACAGTCGCCCTGCTCAGCGCCTGTGGCGCCGAAAAGAAAGACGCCGCGTCCGACGTGCAACCGGCCCCGGTGCGCGCCGTGCCGGTGGCCAGCATTGACGTGGCCGCGCAAACACGCGCGGCGGGTGTGCTCGCGCCCCGCGACGAGATCCGCCTGGCGTTCAAAGTCGGCGGTGTTGTCGATTCGGTTCGCGTCGAGTCGGGTGACATCGTGCGCAAGGGCCAGGTGCTCGCCGAACTGAAGCGCGCCGAAGTGGATGCCACGGTTTCGCAGGCGGCCGAGGGCGCCGACAAGGCCCGTCGCGACCTCGAACGTGCCAGGCAGCTGCGGCTCGACGAAGTCGCGACCGAAGAGCAGGTGCAGGACCTGACGACGGCATACAACGTCGCCCGCTCCCATCTTGACGCCGCGCGCTTCAACGCGCGCTTCGCACGCATCGAGGCGCCGGTGGACGGCATCGTGTTCGAGCGCATGATCGAAGGCGGCGAACTGGTGCAGCCGGGCCAGCCTGTGATCGTGGTGGGTTCGACGGATTCAGGCTGGGTCGTGCGCGTCGGTCTCGCCGACCGCGACGTCGTGCGCATGGAGCACGGTGCGCCGGCACAGGTCACCTTTGACGCCTTCCCCGGACGCACGTTCGCCGGCAAGGTGACTCGTATCGGAGCCGCCGCGGACCGCGTGACGGGCACGTTCGAAGTGGAGGTCGAGGTGAGCCCGCAAGGTGCTCGCTTTGCCCGTGGACTGGTGGCCAAGGTGGCGCTGCCGCTCTCACAGTTGCCGGACGTGGCCCCGAGCGCCACCGTCGTCCCGATCACGGCCATCGTGGAAGCAGATGGCCAGCACGCCATCGTGTACGTGCTCGACCGCGAGCGGAATGTCGCGCGCCGCAAGGACGTCACGCTCGGCCCGCTGCTCGGCGAGCAGGTGATCGTGACGGCGGGCCTGGTCACGGGCGAGCCCGTGATCACCGACGGCGCGGCGTGGCTCACGGACGGTCGCAGTGTCCGCGTCGTCACCGACGACCGGGGCTGAACCGTGCGCCTGTGGGAATTTGCGGTCCGGCGCTGGCAGTTCACGCTGCTGCTGTTCGGCCTGCTGCTCGGCGTGGGCTTCACCACGCTCAAGAATATTCCACGCGCCGAGGACCCGGAGTTCCACGCACCGGTGCCGATCATCGTCGTCGCCTACCCGGGAGCGGACCCGGCGGACATCGAGCGACTGATCGTCGACCCGATCGAAGACGCGGTCAGCGAACTCGACGACATCAAGCGCATGGACAGCCGTTCACTCGACGGCATCGGCATCATCCAGGTCGAGTTCCAGTGGGACCAGGACCCGGACGAGAAGTACGACGAGGTGGTGCGCGAGGTGAACCGCATCCGCGCCGACCTGCCGGCAGACCTGGCGAGCCTCGAAGTGCGGCGCACCGGCTCCGGTCTGGTCAACATCATGCAAGTGGCGCTGGTCAGTGCGGACGCCTCGTACCGCGAACTCGATGAGCTCGGCCGTGCGCTGAGCGACGACCTCGAAACGCTGCCCGGCGTGCGACGCAGCGAAGTGTTTGCGCTGCCCGAGCCCGAGGTCCGCATCGCCGTCGACCTCGAACGGATGGGTCGCGCGGGCATCTCGCTCGGGCAGGTCGAAGCGGCCGTGCGCGGCGAAAATGCGTCGATCCCGGGTGGCTCGGTCGACCTCGGCTTGCGCAAGTTCAACCTGAAGACCTCGGGCGGCTACGACTCGCTCGATGAGATCGCCAATACGGTTGTCGCGAGCCGCAACGGTCGCGTGGTGCGCTTGCGCGACGTTGCGGAGATCTCGTGGGACACCAGCGAGCAACAGTACATCGGCCGCTACAACGGCCAGCGCGCGATCTTCGTCACCGCCAGCGCCAAGGACCGCGTCGACGTCTTCGACGTGCGAAAGGTCATCGATGGCAGCCTCGACCGCTTCGAGGCCACGCTGCCGCCGAACGTGAAGCTCGAGCGCGGCTTCGACCAGACGCGCAACGTCAAGCATCGGCTCGACCGCCTGGGGCTCGACTTCGCGATCGCCATCGGCCTGGTGCTGCTCACGCTGACTCCGCTGGGCCTGCGGGCGGCGGGCGTGGTCATGATCTCGATCCCGCTGTCGCTGTCGATCGGGCTGGCGGCACTCTACTTCACCGGATTTTCGCTCAACCAGCTGTCCATCGCGGGCTTCGTGCTCGCGCTCGGCCTGCTGGTGGACGACTCGATCGTCGTCGTCGAGAACATCGAGCGCTACCTGCGCGCCGGTTACTCGCGGGTCGAGGCCGCGATCGCGGCCACCGACCAGATCGCGCTCGCCGTCGTCGGCTGCACCGCAACGCTGCTGTTCGCGTTCCTGCCACTGCTGTTCCTGCCCGAAGGCGCCGGCATCTTCATTCGTTCGTTGCCGGCGGCGGTGCTGTTTACCGTGGCCGCGTCGCTGCTCGTGTCGCTGACGGTCGTTCCCTTCCTGGCGAGCCGCCTGCTGCATGCCGCGGGCCAGGGCGCAGAGGGCAACAAGGCGCTACAGGGATTGATGCGGGTGATCCACGGCGTCTACGGTCCGGCGCTGCGCGTCGCGCTGGCCGCGCCGAAGCGCACGCTGCTCGCGGCGCTGGCCTTCGTGCTCGCGTCTTTCGGTCTTACTGCGCTGATGGGTTTCAGCCTGTTTCCGAATGCCGACATTCCGCAGTTCCGTATCACGGTCGAGACGCCGACGGGCGCGAGCCTTGCCGAGACCGATCGCGCCGTGCGCTTCATCGAGGCCGAACTGCGACAGCACGCGGAAGTGAAGCACGTGTTCGCCAACGTCGGACGCGGCAACCCCCGCATCTACTACAACATCTTCCCCGAGGAGAAGAAGGCCAACGTCGGCGAGGTGTTCGTCGAGCTGCAGCGGTTCGACCCGCGCACGACCCCGGCGCTGCTCGAAGGGCTGCGGCAGACGTTCGCCGGCTATCCCGGCGCGCGGATCATCGTCGAGAGCTATCGCAACGGCCCGCCGATCAACGCGCCGATCGAGATCGCGATCGTCGGCCCTGACCTCGACGTGCTGCAGCAACTGGCGAACCAGGCCGAAGCACTCATGGTCGCGACGCCGGGCACGCGCAACGTCGACAACCCGGCCCGTCGCCTGCGCACGGACCTCGACCTGCGCGTCGATTCCGACAAGGCCGCGCTGTTTGGCGTCGCTCCCGTCGAGGTCGACCGCACGGTGCGGGCTGCCGTCGCGGGACTCAACGTGGGCAGGTACCGTGAGTCGGACGGCGACGAATACGACATCACGGTGCGCCTGCCGATGCAGGGTCGGCAGCAGCTGCAGGCGCTCGATTACATCGAAGTGGCGGCGGCGAGCGGACAACCCGTGCCCTTGCGGCAGCTGACCGACCCGCAGTTTTCGACGGCGCCGAGCGCCATCCGCCGGCACGATCGCCTGCGCGAATTCGTCCTCACCGCGCACCCGACCGCGGACAGCAACGTGGCCGAAGTGACGCAGGGCGTGCTCAAGAACCTGCAGCAGCTCGAGCTGCCACCGGGTTACTCGATCCGGGCCGGTGGCGAACTCGAAGCGCAGCAGGAGAGCTTCGGTGGCATCGGCACGGCCGTGCTGGTCGCGGTGTTCGGCATCCTGGCCGTGCTGGTGCTGGAGTTCGGCAGCTTCCGTTCGATGCTGATCGTCGCCGGCGTGATTCCGCTCGGCATGGCCGGTGGCTTCATCGCACTGTTCCTGACGGGTTACGACCTGTCGTTCACCGCCACGATCGGCATCGTGGCGTTGATCGGCATCGAGATCAAGAATTCGATCCTGCTGGTCGACTTCACCAACCAGCTGCGTGAACAGGGTGTGCCGCTCGACGACGCGATCACGCAGGCCGGCGAAATCCGCTTCCTGCCGATCCTGCTGACGTCGGCCACGGCGATCGGCGGCCTGCTGCCGCTGGCGATCCAGGGTTCGGGGCTCTACTCGCCGCTCGCCATCGTGATCATCGGCGGACTGCTGTCGTCGACACTGCTCGGCCGGCTGGTCACGCCCGTGATGTACAAGTTACTGCCGCCGTCGATCGTGGTCGTGCCGGCAGCGAAGGTCGATGCCTCGCTGGCCGTCACTCGGGCGGTCTGAGCAGTGCCGGTGAGTTAGGCGTTCAACGGGACCAACGACCCCGGGGCGGAGGGTCGGTGAGGGCGTTCGTTCCGGGTCTTCTCCGGGCGAGCGGAAAGGCAGACACGCTCGCCCGGAGAAGACCCGGAACGAACGCCTGATCGACCGCGCCTGAGTGAATTCTCGTCCGAGCCCGAGAATTCACACGGCGCACGAGACGTCGACCCGGCGCAGCCTGCCCGGCTCTGGATTACAATTCGCCACCCCCCGATTTCTCCATTCCACGACCCGCGAGGAACGATGTGAGTCAAACGCAGCAAGACCTTCAATTGAAAGTTTGGAAAGAGCTCGCCATCAGCAAGCAGATCCTGATGCGAGCGGCCACGGACGCGCTCAAGCTCGACCCGGAGTGCACGCAGGAAGAGCTGAAGGAAGCACTGGAAGGTGCGCTAAAGAAGGTCGCCAAGGCGGATACCGACCTCTTCAACGCGAAGGAAGAGGCGAAGGTCGCCATCACTGCGCTCGAGCAGAAGGTCGCCGCGACCGAGGAGAGCCTGGCGATTGCGCAGAAGGCTGCTACCGAGGCGAAAGCCGCGCAGGAAGACGCGGTTCAGCAGATCGCCAACCAGCGCGCTGCCGCCGCGAGGGAACTGCAGAAGGTCAAGGACCAACTGACCGAGCGCGACAAGTCGCTCAAGGCGATCAACACGGCGCTGGCCGACACGCCGGAAAACCTCCTGAAGAAAATGAACACGCTCAAGAAGCAGAAGCAGGAAGAAGCGGATGCGCGTCGCCAGGTCGAGTCCGCGCTGAATGCGCTTCGCACCGAGAAGCGCCAGCAGGATCAGAAGTCGGCGGACGTGCTGCGTAATGGCGCGACCCTGGTGAGCCGCTATCGCGACCTGCGCGCGCTGTCGCTGAAGCTGCATGAGCAGCTCCAGCCGCTGGTCGAGGATGCGAAGAGCCTGCCGGAGATTCCCGAGCTGGACACGGATCTGCTGGAAGCCATCGAGCAGCCGGCGGATAGCAATTCCAAACGCCCTGCCCGCTCGAGCCGCGGCCTGCCCTCGTCCTGAACGCGGCGCAGCGCCTTACCCGGCGCACTCAAGACGGTCGGACGGAGGTTCGGGCCGGGCCTGCTCGCGCTTTGGCTCGCGGTGACAGAGCCTGGTCATTGGTGATCAGTGATCAGTGATCAGTGATTCCTGGTCACTATTCACAAATCACTGGTCACTTCTTCAGGAGATCGCCGGCGTTCGAGCCCGAGGCGCTCGATCGTCGACAGCACGCGCGGCCATTCCGTGACGAGGAATTTCTCGCGTTCGTCCCGCATCAGACTCACGCGCGCACCCGGCGTGACGAACATGCCGCGGCCGCGACGCTTCTCGACCAGCCCCTCGTCGACCAGCTGCTGGTAACCCTTGAGGACGGTCAACGGATTGAGCGTGTGCTCGGCGGCGACGCTGCGCACGGACGGCAGCGCGTCGCCTTCGCGAGCGTGCCTTCGAGGATCATCGCCACCACCTTGTCACGGAGCTGGCGGTAGATCGGCTGGTTGTCGTTCCAGGTGGAGTCCATGCGTCATCAGGGTTCGGGACTGGTGGTGCGCTGCTCTACTGTAGCAGAACACCGAGGCCGGTCCCGTCAGGGGTGACCGGTGCGCGTTGCCGCGACGGAGGGGTGCGCATCGAGAGCCGGGGGCGTGATGGCCTGATGCGCCACCGGCCTCGATGCGACCGCATACCCTGCGACCAACCATGCGACGACGGCGAGGACTGTTGCCCAGATCCTGTCTGACGTCTTCATGGCGGTCACCTCATCCGTGAGCGGGCTTCCTTGGTGTTGTAGTTAACTACAACACTAAACACTTTGCAAGCCCTCGACGCAGAGATCGTGCCGGAGCGCGAGGCGGCTTTCTGACCACGCGTGCTTTGCAGCGCGTTAAAATGCCGAGCCCCGGACAGACACAAGCGACGGGCGTCCTGACCCGCCACGAGCGACCCGGGATCCGACACCACAGAGAGAATTTCCTCATGAAGACCCCCGTCAACGTCGCCATCACCGGCGCCGCGGGCCAGATCGGCTACGCGCTTGCCTTCCGAGTGGCCTCGGGCCAGATGCTCGGTCCCGACCAGCCGGTCAACCTGCACCTGCTCGAGATCACGCCGGCCCTTGGCGCGCTGCAGGGCGTCATGATGGAACTGAACGACTGCGCGTTCCCGACGCTGAACAGGATCGTTGCGACGGACGACGCGAAGGTCGCGTTCAAGGATTGCCACGCTGCGCTGCTCGTCGGCGCGCGTCCGCGCGGTCCGGGCATGGAGCGCAAGGACCTGCTGCTCGCCAACGCGCAGATTTTCTCGGCGCAGGGCAAGGCGCTCGACGCCGTCGCGGATCGCAACGTGCGCGTGCTGGTCGTCGGCAACCCGGCGAACACCAACTCGCTGATCGCGATGAAGAACGCGCCGAGCCTCGATCCCACGCGTTTCACCGCGATGGTTCGTCTCGATCACAACCGCGCGCTGTCGCAGCTGGCGGAGAAGACGGGCACGCACGTGACCGACCTCAGGAAAGTGATCATCTGGGGCAACCACTCGGCGACGCAGTATCCCGACCTGCATCACGCGACGGTTGCGGGCAAGCCCGCGCTGTCACTGGTCGATCAGGCCTGGTATGCGGACACGTTCATCCCCGTCGTGCAGCAGCGCGGCGCGGCAATCATCAAGGCGCGCGGCGCATCGTCGGCCGCGTCGGCTGCATCGGCCGCGATCGACCACATCCGCGACTGGGCGCTCGGCACGCCGGCGGGTGACTGGGTCTCGATGGGCATTCCGTCGGACGGCAGCTACGGCATTCCGGAAGGCGTGATCTACGGCTTCCCGGTGACCTGCAGCGGCGGCAAGTACGAGATCGTGCAGGGTCTCGCGATCAACGAGTTCAGCCGCGCGCGCATGGACGCGACCCACAAGGAACTGCTCGAGGAACGCGACGGGGTCAAGGATCTCATCTAGGGGTTAGGGGTTAGGGGTTAGGGGATAGTCGGAGCGGCCTGCGGCCGCAGCAGACGAAGAAACCCACCCTGCCCGCCTCGCTCGACGCAGCGGGCGATGGAAGCGATTCCATCGCCCGTTTTGCTGTTCGGGCACCGGTCGTCCGCACGGAAATCAGGGCGGTCAACCTGCGGACAGCGTGCGTTGACAAGGCTAGAATGAACGTTCATTCTGAGCGGTCATCCGATCCCGCGCACGCCCATCCGGGCCAGCACGATCCTGACTCCGTCGAGGCCACATGTCATCGCCCAAGTTCGCGAATCGCAGGGCTGTCTTTGTCGTCGTCGGCCTGACAGGCGTGGCGGCATGCGGCGGCCCTGATGGCCCACCCCAGGGTCGCGGTGCCATGCCCGTCACGGTCGTTACGCTCGCCACGGCACCGGTCGTTCTCCACCGTGAATTGCCCGGACGCACCACGCCCTACCTCGTCGCGGAAGTGCGGCCGCAGGTCGATGGGATCGTGAAGCAGCGGCTCTACACCGAAGGGTCTGCGGTGAAGGCCGGACAACCGCTGTACCAGCTCGACGATGCGACGTACCAGGCGGACCTCGCGAGCGCCAAGGCTGCGCTCGCCCGCGCGGAGGCGACGCTCAACACCGCCCGTCTCAACTCCCGGCGCTCCGCCGACCTGTTCGCGATCAACGCTGTCAGCAAGCAGGACGACGAAAACGCCGCGGCTGCGTTGAAGCAGGGCGAAGCCGACGTTGCCGCTGCCGCGGCGGCTGTCCGCAGCGCAGAGGTCATCCTCGGCTACGCGCGCATCAAGGCGCCGATCGGCGGCCGCATCGGCAAGTCCTCCGTGACCCAGGGTGCGCTCGTCACTGCGAACCAGGACGAACCGCTCGCAACGGTGCAACAGCTCGACCCCATCTACGTGGACCTGACGCAGTCGAGCGCGGAATGGCTGTCCCTGCGCAGGGAACTGGCGGCGGGGCGGCTCGAGGGCACGCAGGACATGCCGGTCGCGATCGTGCTCGAGGACGGCACGCCCTACGAGCAGCCCGGCAAGCTCGCGTTCTCCGAAGTCAGCGTCGATCCGACGACCGGCAGCTTTGCGTTGCGCGTCGTCGTCCCGAACCCCGAGCACATCCTGCTGCCCGGCATGTACGTCCGCGCCATCGTCGGCACCGGCACCCGGCAGGCAGGCCTGCTCGTCCCGCAGCAGGGGATCGCGCGCGACCCGAAGGGCCACACGACCGCGATGGTCGTCGGCCAGGATGGCAAGGTGGAAGTGCGCCCGGTGCGGGTGAGCCAGGCGATCGGCGACAAATGGCTGGTCGAGGAAGGCCTGGCTGCCGGCGACAAGGTGATCGTCGAGGGCCTGCAGAAAGTGCAGCCCGGCGCGCCGGTGCAGCCGACGGAAGCCGGGGCCACACCGCCGCCCGCCGCTCCGCCCGCTCCCGCGCAGCAGCCGTAAGCGCCCGGCAATGGCACACTTTTTCATCGACCGACCGATCTTCGCGTGGGTCATCGCGATCATCATCATGCTGGCGGGCGGCCTCGCGATCACGCAGCTGCCGATCTCGATGTACCCCAACATCGCCCCGCCCGCGGTGACGATCAGCGCCAACTACCCGGGCGCATCGGCCAGGGTCGTCCAGGATGCGGTGACGCAGATCATCGAGCGGAACATGAAAGGTCTCGACGGGCTGATCTACATGTCCGCGACCAGCGACGCCTCGGGTAACGCTTCGATCACCCTCACGTTCGAATCCGGCACCGACCCGGACATCGCCCAGGTCCAGGTGCAGAACAAGCTGCAGCTGGCGATGCCCTCGCTGCCGCAGGAAGTGCAGCGCCAGGGCGTCAACGTGACCAAGTCGCGCAGCGGCTTCCTCATGGTCATCGCGTTCGTCTCGAAGGACGGCAGCATGACGCGCGACGACATCTCGGATTACGTCGGCGCGAACCTGGTCGACCCGCTGAGCCGCGTCCCGGGCGTGGGCACGGTGCAGCTCTTCGGATCGCCGTACGCGATGCGCATCTGGCTCGACCCGAACAAGCTCGAGACGTATGGCCTCGCCGTGGGCGACATCATCACGGCGGTGCGCGCCCAGAACGCCCAGGTCACGATCGGCCAGCTCGGCGGCGCGCCCTCGGTCGAGGGGCAGCAACTGAACGCGACGATCAGCGCGCAGGAGCGCCTGCAGACGCCGGAGCAGTTTCGCGACATCGTCCTGCGCAGCAATCCCGACGGGTCGGCTCTCAAGCTCGGCGACGTCGCGCGGGTCGAGATCGGCGCCGAGACCTACGAATTCGTCAGTCGCTACAACCGGCAGCCGGCGAGCGGCGTGGCGATCTCGCTGGCGACCGGCGCCAACGCGCTCGAAACCGCGGCCGGCGTGGAGCGGGCGCTGGACGCACTGCGGCCGTATTTCCCGACCGGCCTCGAAGCGGTCGTCCCGTTCGACACGACGCCGTTCGTGCGGATGTCGATCAAGGGCGTGATCACGACGCTGGTCGAGGCGATCGTGCTCGTGTTCCTCGTCATCTACCTGTTCCTGCAGAACTTCCGCGCCACGCTGATCCCCACCATCGCCGTGCCCGTGGTGCTGCTCGGGACGATGGGCGTGCTGGCCGCGCTCGGCTTCTCGATCAACATGCTCACGATGTTCGCCCTGGTGCTGGCGATCGGCCTGCTGGTGGACGACGCCATCGTCGTGGTCGAGAACGTCGAGCGCGTGATGCGCGAGGAGGGGCTGTCGCCCGTCGAAGCCACGCGCAAGTCCATGCGGGAGATCACCGGCGCGCTCGTCGGCATCGGCCTGGTGCTCGCGGCAGTGTTCGTGCCGATGGCGTTCATGCCGGGTTCCATCGGCGTGATCTACCGGCAGTTCTCCGCGACGATCGTGTCGGCCATGTCGTTGTCGGTGCTGGTCGCGATCGTGCTCACGCCGGCGCTGTGCGCGACGATGCTGAAGCCGGTGCGCAAGGGCGAGCACCACGCCGAGACGGGCTTCTTCGGCTGGTTCAACCGCGCGTTCGAGCGCGGCAGCGCGGGCTACCAGAACGGCGTGCGCGGCATCCTGGCGCGCAGCGGCCGCTTCATGCTCGTCTTCGCCGCCCTGGCCGGCCTGATGGCCCTGCTGTTCGCGCGGCTGCCCACGCGCGTTCCTGCCGCAGGAGGACCAGGGAACCCTGCTCGCGCAGCTGATCGCGCCGGTCGGCGCGACACAGCAGCGCACGCTGCAGTCGCTGGAAAAGGTGGAAGAGCATTTCCTCGAGGGCGAGAAGAGCGCCGTCAAGGCGGTGTTCGGCCTGCAGGGCTTCAGCTTCGGCGGCACCGGCCAGAACAACGGCATGGCCTGGATCAACCTGAAGGACTGGAGCGAGCGCAAGGCGCCCGAGCTGCACGCCGATGCGATCGCCGGCCGCGCGATGGCGGGACTGTCGCAGATCAAGGACGCCTTCGTCTTCGCGTTCGTGCCGCCGCCGATTCCGGAACTCGGCCTTTCGGCTGGCTTCGCCTTCTTCCTCAAGGACAACGGCGGGGCGGGCCACGAAGCGCTCACCGCCGCGCGCAACCAGTTCCTGGGCGCCGCTGCGCAGAGCAAGCTGCTGGCGAACGTGCGCCCGAACGGCCAGGAAGACACGCCGCAGTTCCACATCGACGTCGACAACGAGCGGGCTGCCGCGCTCGGGCTGGCGACGGCCGACATCAATTCGACGCTCTCCGCGGCCTGGGGCGGCCAGTACATCGACGACTTCGTCGACCGCGGTCGCGTGAAGCGGGTCTACATCCGCGCGGATGCGCCGTTTCGCATGACGCCCGACGACTTCAAGCTCTGGTCGGTGCGCAACGCCGAAGGACGCATGGTGCCGTTCTCCGCATTTGCCACATCGCGCTGGGACTACGGTTCGCCGCGCCTCGAGCGGTACAACGGCGTGCAGGCGATGGAGATCAATGGCCAGGGCGCGCCGGGCGTCAGCACGGGCCAGGCGATGGCCGAGGTGGAGCGCCTGGTCGAGCAACTGCCGGCGGGCTTCGGCGTCGAGTGGACAGCCGTTTCCTACCAGGAACGCGAGGCAGGTGCACAGACGCCCCTGCTCTACGCGTTGTCGCTCCTGATCGTCTTCCTGTGCCTCGCCGCCTTGTACGAAAGCTGGTCGATCCCGACGGCGGTGCTGATGGTGGCGCCGCTCGGCATCCTCGGCGCGACCCTGGCCAGCACTTTATTCGGCATGAATCGTGACGTGTATTTCCAGGTGGCGATGCTCACCACCGTCGGCCTCACCAGCAAGAACTCGATCCTGATCATCGAGTTCGCCAAGCGCAACCTCGAGCACGGCATGGACCTGGTGGAGGCCACGATGCAGGCGGTGCGGATCCGGCTGCGTCCGATCCTGATGACCTCGCTGGCGTTCGGCTTCGGCGTGCTGCCGCTCGCCATCGCGACCGGCGCCGGCTCGGGCGCCCAGCGCGCGATTGGCACCGGCGTGCTCGGCGGCATGGTGGCAGGCGTCACGCTGGGCCTGTTCTTCATTCCGCTGTTCTTCGTCGTGATCGAACGCCTGTTCGTGCAGAGAAAAGCCCATGACTAGGCGAGCGATGGCCTCGCTGGTGCTCGCTGCCGCCGTCATGTCTGGCGGGTGCGGCGTGCTCGAACCGCGATTGCCCGAGGCAGCGCCGTCGATTCCGGCGGAATGGCCCCTGCCGGCGACGACTGCGGTGCCAATCGCGGCCGAGGGTGCCACGGAGGCATCGCCCGGGACGCCGGCCACGGCCGACATCGGCTGGCGCGATTTCTTCGTCGATCCGCGACTGCAGGAAGTGATCGCCCTCGCGCTCGCCAACAATCGCGACCTGCGGGTGGCCGTGCTCAACGTCGAGCGGGCGCGGGCGCTCTACCGCATCGAGCGGGCAGACCGCGTGCCGACCGTCGGCGCCACCGCCGCAATGGTCCGCACAGGCGGCGACGACGCTCCCACCACTGAATCATTCACCGCGGGCGTCGGCATCACCGAGTTCGAACTCGACCTGTTCGGTCGCGTGCGCAACCTGAGCCAGGCGGCCCTGCAGCAGTATTTCGCGCAGGAGGAATCGCGACGCAGCGCGCAACTGACACTGATCGCGGAAGTCGCGAACGCGTACCTGGCGCTCGCTGCCGACCAGGAACAGCTGCGCGTCGTGCAACTGACGCTCACGACACGTGAGGAATTCCACGCACTGACGCAGAAGCGGTACGAGTTCGGCGCGGTCTCCGCGCTGGACGTCAGTCAGTCCCGCACGCAGGTCGAAGCCGCGCGTGCAGACGTCGCCCGCTTCTCGGGTCAGGCTGCGCAGACCGCCAACGCGCTGCAGTTGCTGGTCGGTGCGCCGGTCGGAACCGACCTGCTGCCGCAGTCCTTTGGCGAGTCGGTCACGGGCCTCGCGCCCCTGCCCGCAGGCCTGCCATCCGAAGTGCTGCTGCGGCGTCCCGACGTGCTCGCCGCCGAGCATCGGTTGCGCGCCGACAATGCGAACATCGGTGCAGCACGCGCGGCTTTCTTTCCGTCGATCAAGCTCACGGGCTCCGTCGGCTCCGCGAGCGACGAATTGTCGGGCCTGTTCGACGCGGGCACGGGTGTCTGGCTGTTCGCACCCCAGGTGAACCTGCCGATCTTCGAGGGAGGCCGCCTGCGGGCGAATCTCGACGTCGCCCGCGCCGACCGCGACATCGCGCTGGCACAGTACGAGCGGGCCATCCAGGCCGGCTTTCGCGACGTGGCGGACGCGCTCGCGCTCACCACGACCCTCGCCGAACAACGCGCCGCGCGGCAGGCGACGGTCGATGCGGCGACCGAGGCCGACCGGCTCGCGCTCGCGCGTTACAAAGCGGGCCGCGACAGCTACCTGGTGCTGCTCGAATCGCAGCGCGCTCTCTACCTGGCGCAGCAGACACTGATCGTGACGCGCCTGGCCGAGCAGACGAATCGGGTCACGCTGTACAAGGCGCTGGGCGGCGGCTGGCTGGAGCGCGGACCGTGATCGGGCACACCGTCTGCGCGGGCAAGGACACGCCGCGCGCCGAGGTGCAGCGCGAGCGGATCCTCTGCGCGGCGCAGAAGTGTTTCATCGAGCATGGCTTTCACGCGGCCAGCATGGCGAACATCGCGGAGGCGGCGCAGATGAGCGCCGGCCTCATGTACCGTTATTTCGAGAACAAGAGCGCCATCGTCAGGGCCATCGTCGAGCGCCAGTTGCAGGATGGGCGCGCGCAGATCGAGCAGCTGCACACGTCGGCCGACCTTGCTGCAAGCATCCTGCAGACGTACCGCCTGTGGCTCGCCCGGGACCCTTCGGTGATGAACCCGGCGCTGTACCTCGAGATGAGTGCCGAAGCGACTCGCGACCCGCAGATCGCCGCCGCCCTGCAGGATTCCGACGAGCGCATCTTTGAAGCCTTGCGGGCATGGATGGCGCGCGACCGGGACGATCGGGGACTGGGCCTGCCGCCGGATATCGCGTCCGGGCGCGCCCGCCTGCTGATGCAGGTCTGGAATGGCCTGGCGGTCAGCGCCGTCCGGCATCCCAATCAGGATCCGGCTGCGATGCGGGAAGTGATCGAGAAATTCGTGAGTCGCCTCGTCACGCCCTGAGGACCCGGCCGGAACACATGTTCCGTCGCGCCGGGCCCAGGCGCAGCGAGCCATGGCGCGGCCTGCCGATCCGGATATTGCGGCACCGCAGCAATCGAGTGCATAGTCGGGCTTCCGGCAGGGCATTTCGCCCCGCTCCACTGCAAGGAACGCAGCAGTGATTACCGCTCTCTGGCTCCTGATTCTCGTCGGCGGCGCCCTCTATCTCACCTACCAGCGCGTGTCCCTGCGCGCGGCGACGCTCGCGCTGCCGGCATCGTCCTCGTCACCTATTCGGTCACTCGTGCACCCGCGACGCCGTGGCTCCTGACGTTGTGGCTCGTGTTCGGCGCCATGGCGCTGCTCAACGTCGACGCTTTCCGGCTGCGCTTCATCACCAGGCCGTTCCTGAAGACGTACCGCCGCATGCTGCCGACGATGTCGGACACGGAACGCGAGGCGCTCGAAGCCGGCACCGTGTGGTGGGACGGCGAACTGTTCACGGGCCGCCCCGACTGGAACAAGCTCCTGTCGGCGAAGGCGCCCAGGCTCACGCCCGACGAGCAGGCGTTCATCGACGGCCCGTGCGAAGACCTCTGCCGCATGATCGACGACTGGGACATCACCCATCGTCGCGCCGACCTGCCGCCCGAGGTCTGGGACTTCCTGAAGCAGAAGGGCTTCTTCGCGATGATCATCCCGAAGCGGTACGGCGGCCTCGAGTTCTCCGCCTACGCGCATTCCTGCGTGCTGGTGAAACTGGCGAGCCGCAGCGCGACGGTGTCGTCCACGGTGGCCGTGCCGAATTCGCTCGGCCCCGCCGAACTGCTGCTGCATTACGGCACCGAGGAGCAGAAGAACCATTACCTGCCGCGACTCGCCCGCGGCGAAGACGTGCCCTGCTTCGCGCTCACGGCGCCGCGCGCCGGCTCCGACGCCGCATCGATTCCCGACACGGGCGTCGTCTGCCGTGGCGTCTACGACGGCAAGGAAGTGCTCGGCCTGCGCCTGAATTTCTCGAAGCGCTACATCACGCTCGCGCCGATCGCGACCGTGGTGGGCCTGGCCTTCAAGCTGTACGACCCCGACCGGCTGCTCGGCGGCGACAGGACCGAGTACGGCATCACGTGCGCGCTGATTCCGCGCGACACGCCGGGACTCGCGATCGGACGCCGTCACTTCCCGCTCAACGTCCCGTTTCAGAACGGGCCACTGTCCGGCAAGGACGTGTTCGTGCCGCTCGACTGCATCATCGGCGGGCCGAAGATGGCGGGCCAGGGCTGGCGCATGCTGGTCGAGCAGCTGTCCGTGGGCCGCTGCATCTCGCTGCCGTCGAATGCAGCAGGCGGCGCGAAGGCCGGCATCTTCGCGTCGGCCGCGTATGCGCGCATCCGCAAGCAGTTCAACCAGCCGGTCGGCAAGTTCGAAGGCGTCGAGGCCGCGCTCACGCGCATGGCGGGCGCGGCATACATCGTCGACGCGGCGCGTTCGGTGACGACGGGCGCGATCGACGGCGGTGAGAAGCCGTCCGTGCCGGCCGCGATGCTGAAGTACCACTGCACGGAATTTGCGCGGCAGGTCGCGAACGACGCGATGGACGTGCACGGCGGCAAGGGCATCTGCCTCGGGCCGAAGAATTACCTCGGTCGCGGCTACCAGGTCGTGCCGGTCGCGATCACGGTCGAAGGCGCGAACATCCTCACGCGCAGCCTCATGATCCTGGGCCAGGGCGCGATCCGCTGCCATCCGTACGTGCTCAAGGAAATGAACGCGGCCAAGGAGAAGGACAAGCGCAGGAGCCTGCGCGATTTCGACCAGCGCGCTGTTCGGCCACATCGGCTACACGCTGTCGAATGCCGCGCGCTCGTTCGTGATGGCGCCACGTTCGCGCGCTTCTCGGATGCGCCGGACACCGGCTCGACGCGCCGCTACTACCAGCACGTCAACAAGTTCAGCGCGCAGTTCGCGTTCGCGACGGACATGGCGATGCTGACGCTCGGCGGCTACCTGAAGCAGAAGGAGCACCTGTCGGCCCGCCTCGGCGACGTGCTGTCGTCGCTGTACATGGCCTCGATGGTGCTGAAGCACTACGAGAACCAGGGCCGGCCGGAGGCGGACCTGCCGCTGGTCGAGTGGAGCTGCCGCACGCTGCTCTACAAGGCGCAGGAACAGCTGCACGACTTCCTGCGCAACTTCCCGAACCGCTTCGTCGCCGGCGCGATGCGGCTCGTCATCTTCCCGCGCGGACGCACGTACTTCGCCGCCAGCGATCGCCTCGGCCGCGCAATCGTCGAACCGCTGATGATGCCGAGCGCGACGCGCGACCGGCTGGCGTGCGGGCATCTACCGCACGCTCGAGCCCGGCAATCCGATCGGCCTGCTGCAGGAAGCGCTCGAGCTGTCCGTCGCCGCCGAACCGCTCGAGAAACGCATCCGCGTCGAAGGCGTGAAGACGGGACTCATCACGGCGCTCGAACCTGCCCGGACAGATCGAGCAGGCGCTGGCAGCCGGGCTCATCAATGCGGCTGAGGCGACGCTGCTGCGCGAGTTCGATCGCAAGGTGATGGACATCATCAACGTGGATGACTTCGCGACCGAGGAACTGCTGGCCGCGGTGCAGGCGGAGCCGAAGGCCGCGGGTGTGGCACGACTGTACGTTGCGTAGCCGGGGAACGACCACGCCGGATACGCGGATCTTCAGCCCTCGAGCAGAAAGTCGAGTACCTGCCGTGTGAACTGCTCGGCCGCGCCGATGTTCGACAAGTGCGCCGCCGGCAACTCGACGAACCGTGCGTTCGGAATCGTCGACGCCCAGGCGCGCGCGGCTGCGGGCGTCGGCGCCGGATCGATACGTGCCGGCGATGACGAGCGTCGGTGCTGCAATGCGCGCCAGCGACGCGCGCTGGTCCATGTCGCGGATGGCTTCGCAGCATCCCACGTACCCGTCCACGGGTGTCGTCAACAACACCTGCCGGATGCGGTCGACTGCGAGCGGCTCACGCGCGCGAAATTCCGGCGTGAACCACCGCTCGAGGATCGCGCTCCACCATCGCTGGCATGCCGTCGCGCAGCAGCGTCGCGATCCGCGCGTTCATCATCTCCGGCGGACCCAGCCAGGGCGTGGTGTTGCAGAGCACCAGTCGCTCGATGCGGCGTGGCGCATTGACGGCCAGCCACATACCGGTCGCGCCTCCCATCGACAGGCCGCAGTAATGCGCGCGTTCGATGCCAAGAGCGTCGAGCAGCGCCAGCACGTCTAAACCCAGTTGCTCGATCGTGTAGGGCCGCCGGGGCACCCCGGAACGGCCATGCCCGCGCGTGTCGTAACGCAGCACGCGGTACTCGCGACTGAACGGCGCAACCTGCGACTCCCACATCTCGAGCGTGCAGCCAAGCGAATTGGACAGCACCACGCAAGGGCTGTCGGCGAGACCGTCCAGCCGATAATGCAGGTGCAGCCCCGGTGATTCGAGCAGCGGCATCGGCCAATCCTAACACCAGCGCTTTGCGCTACCCTTGCGCCCGTGACACCCGACGACGACAACGAAACCGTCCTTTACGAGGTCAATCTCGAGGCCGATTCGGCGATCGAAGGACCGTTCGACACCTGGCTGCGCGACCACATCGCCGACGTGCTCCAGTTCGACGGCTTCCTGTCGGCCGAGATTCTCGACGACGACTCCGTGGCGCCGCCGGACCGCATCCGCCGCATCGTCCAGTACCGGTTGCGCAATCGGGCCGCGCTGGAGATATACCTGCGGGAACACGCGCCGCGCATGCGCATGCAGGGCGTCGAGAAGTTCGGCGAGCGCTACAGCGCGGAACGGCGGGTCCTGGCGCACCGGGAAGAGTTCATCCGCGGCGCGTTCTCGACCGAGAACTGCCTCAACTGCGGCGAGGTGCTGCGCGGCCAGCACTGTTCGCACTGCGGGCAGCGCGCCAAGGTCCGGGTGTTGTCACTCGGCACGCTGTTGCGCGACCTGCTGGGCGACATCACGAACTTCGACTCGCGCGTCTGGCGCACGCTGGTCCCGCTGGCCTTCAAGCCCGGCGTACTGACGGTCGAGTACCTGCGCGGACGGCGCACGCATTATTCGCCACCCTTCCGCATGTACCTGATCCTGAGCGTCGCATTCTTCCTGCTGACGACGCTCGGCAGCAACCCCGCCGACGTGTTGAATTTCGAGGTCGGCGACGACGGCAACGGTGGCGCGAATGTAGTGCTCGGGCCAGGCGAGCAGGCGCCGCCCGCCGCGAAGGGCGCTCCAGCGGACACAGCGACGAACGCCGCGGACACGGCAACTTCGCCCGCTCCACAACTCGATCCCCAGCGTCAGCGCGTTGTCGACCGGATCGTCAAGCAGGTCCCGGCGCACCAGCGCGACCGGGTTCGCGCTGAACTGACGAAGGAATTCGGCGCCCTGACGCCGGAGCAGGTGGCGCCGGTGCAGCGCCTGGTGGACGATCCCTGCAATGCCGAGAACCTGCAGGATCGACATCGGGCCCGCTGGCGAGAGGTATGCCGAACGCGCCCGCGAGGCCTGCCGCAAGATCGTGGCCGACGGCAAGGGCTTCGGGCGGGCCGTGTACGAGAACATCCCGAAGATGATGTTCATCTTCCTGCCGCTGATCGCGGTCGTGATGTTCGTGCTGTACCTCGGCTCCGGGCGCTACTACGTCGAGCACCTGCTGTTCTTCGTTCACTTCCACGCCTTCTTCTTCGTGTGCGGCATCGCGGTCCTTGCGCTTGAGCGGTCGTCTGCGACGCTCGTGGACACCCTGGTTGGATCGGGCCTGAAGACGGTGGAGAACATCCTGACCGCCGTCCTCATGTTCTACGTGCCGTACTACCTGTACCGGGCGATGCGCCGGGTCTACGGGCAGGGCCGCGTCGTCACGCTGGTCAAGTATTCGCTGCTGCTGGTCGGTTACCTGGTGTTCATGACCCTGACCGTCCTGGGACTGCTCGCCTACACCGCGCTCACCCTCTGACGGCCGGGCTGCGAGCTGCGCCCCGCATGAAAGCTGTCCGCTCCATCCTGCACGTCGACATGGATGCGTTCTATGCGTCCGTCGAGCAGCGGGACAATCCCGAGCTGCGCGGCAAGCCCGTCATCGTCGGCGGCGGCGGCAATCGTGGCGTGGTCGCGGCGGCGAGTTACGAAGTGCGCAAGTTCGGGGTGCACTCGGCCATGCCGACGCGCGAAGCGTTGCGCCGTTGCCCCGAGGCGATCGTGGTTCACCCGCGCATCGGTCACTACAGCGCCGTGTCGCGACAGATCTTCGCAGTGTTCCACGAGTTCACGCCGCTGGTGCAGGGACTCTCGCTGGACGAAGCGTTCCTCGACGTGACCGCGAGCGAGAGCGCGCTCGGCAACGCCGAACACATCGCGCGCGAGATCAAGCGCCGCATCCGCCAACGGACCGAGCTCACGGCATCCGTCGGGGTCGCACCCAACAAGCTGGTCGCCAAGATCGCGTCCGACCTGCGCAAGCCGGACGGCCTCGTGCTGGTGAACGAAGTCGAAGTCCGTGACCTGCTCGATCCCCTGCCCATACGCAAGTTGTTCGGCCTCGGCGCCAAGACGGCGCCCAGGGTCGAGGCACTCGGCATCTTCACGCTCCGTGACCTGCGCCTGGCCGACCCGTCCCGCCTGCGGCCCGTGTTCGGTCGTTACACCGAGCGGCTGCAGCAGCGCGCGGCCGGCGTCGACGATCGCCCGGTGATCCCGGACGTCGACGAGAAGCAGATCAGTGCCGAGGAAACCTTCGACACCGACATCGCCGACCCCGCGCGCCTGCACGCAGAGGTCATCCGGCTGGCGGACAAGGCGTGCACGCGCTTGCGCGCGAAGAAACTCCTGGGTGGCTGCGTGACCGTGAAGATCCGTCGCGGCGACTTCACGACCTACACGCGTCAGCGGCAGGTCGAGCCGCGCACGCAGGAAACGCGGGTCGTGGCGCGGATCGCGACCGAACTGCTCGATGCCTGGCGCCTGGCGCAGCCACAGGCCGCACTGCGACTGCTTGGCGTCGGTGTCAGCGATCTCGGCGAGGAAGTCCAGGGCGATCTCTTCGGCGCGCCGGAGTCGACGCGCAACCGGCAGCTCGACGCGGCGGTGGACGCCGTGCGCGAAAAATTCGGCTCGGTGGCGTTACGGCCTGCAAGCACGATCGTCAAGCCTCGCGAGTGAGCCTTCAGGGCACGCGATCGAGCACGATCGATTCGAGTTCCAGCGACACGAGACGAGTGGCGGCGCCCGCAGCGGGCAGCGTGAACTCGATCGGGGCAGGCAGGCCGGACCCGAGGTAGCGGGTTTCGGTCAGCGCGATCAGCTCGATGTCCGCGGTGTTGTCGTTTTCGCGCGCATACAGCTTGTCCGCTTCGCGTCGTACCACGATCGTCCACCCAGCCTCGTCGGACCGGTAGGTGCCGGGCAGGCGATCGAGCACCGTTGCCGCCACGGGCACGCTCTTCGGCAACACCAGGCGGTTGTGCTCGCCGAACGGATGCTCCTGTCCGCACACGTCGCAATGGCGCGGCTCGCCGGTATTGCCGATGAAATGCGCGACGGGGTAGACATCGCCGAGGGCGTCGTACATCGCTCCAAGATCGACGTCCGTCAGGCCACTGAATGCCAGCCACGGCATGATCGGATGCAGCGACCCGCCCTTGCCGGTTCGCATCACGCTGATGAACGTCTCCTTCGGGTAACCGGATCCCGATTCGTGACGCGTCAGGTTGGCGCTGAACGCCTTGCGTGAATCCCGCCCGATCTCGTTGCCCCCGCTGAACAGGCCCGGATTGCGCGGTGCCTCCCATGCAGTGTGACAACCCGCGCAATCGGCGACACCGAGCAGGTAGCGGCCGAGTGCCTTCGTGTCGCCTGGGGCCGGCCCCGAGACCGGCGCTGTGATGGGCTGCGGACTCCTGTCATTGGCGGCCCTCTCGTCCGCGGGCAGCACGGTCGGCGGCAGGGCGTTGCGCACCGGCGGCAGCGTGCGCAGGTAAACGACGACGGCGGCCAGGTCATCGTCGGACAGGCTTGCGAACGACTGGTACCACATGCCCCAGTACAGGGCCCGGCCATCGTGCCCGATGCCCTCGCGAATGGCGCGGGCGAGCATGTCGTCGGTCCAGCCCCCGGCTCCGGTCGCGACGTCCGGCGTGATGTTGGGTGCAACAACGCGGCGCCCGCCACGCTCGCTCATCACCGTTCCCGCGCCCTTCCTGCCCGCAACGGGCGGCGCACCGGGTGCATCCCAATCGCGTTCGGAGTGACAGACGAAACACTGCAGCAGGTGCTCGGTCAGGTACTGACCGCGCTCGAGCCGGGCTGGACTCGATTCGAAGGTGCGGTCCGTCAGCGGCCGCGCCCACGGGTAGTCAGGCTTGGCGGCCCCGGCGAGCGGCGAGAGCGCGAGGTTGAGCAGCAGCGACAACAGCAGCCGGTTGGCCATTGGTCCGTTCCCCAGGTCCAGGCTCGGTCTGGAATGTAACAGCACTCCCCACTCCGGTTCGCCGGACCGGCCCGGCATGAGGGGTGAGCGCCGGACGAGGATCAGGCATGATTGGCGTCCCCCGCCGGTCACGGCAGGCCTAACCCCGCATGTATACGAGCTTTTTCGGTCTCCAGGAAAAACCGTTCGCGATCACGCCGGACCCGCGCTACCTGTACCTCAGCGAGCGGCACGCCGAAGCGTTGGCGCACCTGCTGTACGGTATCAATGAAGCGGGCGGGTTCATCCAGCTGACGGGCGAAGTCGGCACCGGCAAGACGACGGTGATCCGCAGCCTGCTCGAGCAACTCCCAGGTCATGCCGAAGTCGCGCTGATCCTGAACCCGCGCATCACGCCCCCGGAATTCCTGTTGACGATCTGCGAGGAATTGCACCTGCAGGTGCCGACCGACAGCCGCAACAGCACCAAGGCGCTGATGGACCTGCTCGGGCATTACCTGCTCGAAGCGCATGCCCGCGGCCGCCGTGTCGTGCTGATCGTCGACGAGGCCCAGAACCTGAGTTTCGAGACGCTCGAGCAGGTGCGCCTGCTGACCAACCTCGAAACCGCCACCACCAAGCTGCTGCAGATCATCCTGATCGGCCAGGAAGAACTGCGTGCGTTGCTCGAGCAACCGGACTTGCGGCAACTGGCGCAGCGGATCACTGGCCGCTATCACCTGAGCCCGCTTTCCATCGCCGAATCCGCAGGTTACGTCAAGCACCGCATGCGCGTCGCGGGCGCCACGGCGGAAGCTTTCACGCCGGGCGCACTGCGCGAAATCCATCGGCTGAGCAACGGCATTCCGCGCGTGATCAATGTCGTGAGCGACCGCGCGCTGCTCGGCGCCTTCACGCGCGAAGAACATCGAGTCGGCGCGAACTTCATCCGCCAGGCCGCCTCCGAGGTGTATGGCCGGCCGATTCCGGCACCCTGGCTGCGCTGGGTCACCGGGGTCGCCGTCGCGGCGGCCCTCGCACTGGTCGCTTTCGGTGCCTGGTCGCTGTTCGGGCGCGAAGAGACGAGGACGACTGCAGCGAACACACCGGTGGTCGCCGAGGCTGGCAATGTCGCGCCCGCGCGCTGCGACAAACACGGTGCCGGCCGCTACCCCGCCGCCCGCCCCGCCCGCGCTCGATCAGCTGCTGGCCCGGAATGCGAACGACACCACCACCGAGGCGGCGCTCGCGCAGCTGTTCAAGCGCTGGAACCTGACCTACGCGCCCAACCGCGGTCGCGGCTGCGAACAGGCCACGGCCCAGGGCCTCGAGTGCCTGTTCCAGAAGGGCTCGTGGGCCCAGCTGCGCACGCTGAACCGCCCGGCCATCCTCACGCTGACCGATGACGTGGGCGGCACGCACCAGGTGCTGCTGACCGCGCTCACCGACGAAGCCGCGACGATCGAGCTCGGCGGCAAGCCGCAGGACCTGCCGATCGCGACGATTTCACGCTACTGGTTCGGCGACTTCCTGCTGCTGTGGCGCCCGCCACTCGCAGTGGTGAAGTCACTCGGTCCCGGCATGCGTGGCGCCGAAGTGCGCTGGCTGCGCGACAACCTGCGTGCAGCCCAGGGATTGCCCGAGGCGCGGCCCGCCAGCGACTTTTATGACGAAGAACTGACGCGCCTCGTGCAGGATTTCCAGCGCACACACCGGCTCAACGCCGATGGCGTAGCTGGCGTGCAGACGCAGATCGTGCTCGACACGGTACTGAACCCCTCGGGCTCGCCGACGCTGGGCGGCGCACCTGAACGGACGGGAGGCTGAACGATGTCGTTCATCCTCGACGCACTGCGCAAGTCCGAGCACGCGCGCCAGCGTCAGACGGGGCCGGGCCTGGCCGAAGTGCCGGTCGCAGCGACGAAGCCGAAGACCAATGTCTGGGCCACCGCCGCCGTCGCGTTGCTGGTCGTGAACCTGCTCGCCGTGGGCGTCCTGCTGCTGCGACGTGCACAAAAGGAAGATCCCGCGGCTGCGCCAACCGCCGCCACCGCCACTGCGGCCGGACCGGCTGCTGGCACAGCCTCCGGCCCTGCGAATCCAACGCTGGGTATGCCGCCGCCCACGGCAGGCACGCCCGTCACGCAAGGCGCTGCGCCGATGCGGGCACCGATCGATGAACCTGCCGGTCCCGGCGGGCGCAATCCGCTGGCGGACGAAGTGGGTGCAGGGTCCGATCCACTGCAGGCTTCATCGCGAGCTGCAGCAGCGGCCGTGCCAGCGGGTCCACCGGCCGTCGAGAGGAATGGGCCGAATCGGCGTGGCGGCTCCGTCGTTTATGCGCCGGTGCCCGAAGCGTCCGAGCTGCCGTATTCACCGCCACCAACGGCACCCGCCGTGAAGCAATCGACGCCGCCAGCCGCAGCGATGCCGAATGCCGACGAGGTGTCCGCGCGAGGCGGCGTGGCCGCGCTGCACCTCGACCTGCACGTCTATGCGACGCAGCCGCAGCAGCGTTTCATCTTCGTCAATTCGCGCAAGTACAAGGAAGGCGACACGCTGGCCGAGGGCCCGGTCGTCGAGCAGATCACGCCGGATGGCGCCGTGCTGAGTTTCCAGGGCAGCCAGTTCAGGCTGTCCAACGACTGAACTGAGGGGAGTCGGTCGCGAGTGAATGCTGTATCGGTCACCGCCGACAGCCTCGACGGGCTGCGGCTGAATTTCGCGCTGCAGGCGGGCATCCTGCGGCTGCTGTCGCGCCAGGAATACCTGAACAAGATCAACGTGTTCCCGGTGCCTGACGGCGACACCGGCACGAACCTCGCGCTCACGGTGAACGCCGTGCTCGGGGTGTTGCGCAAGTCGCCCGACCGCCACGCCGGCAAGACCCTCACGCAGGTCGCCGACGCCGCACTCGATGGCGCGCGCGGCAATTCCGGCGCGATCCTGGCGCAGTTCTTTCTCGGTCTGTGCGATCGCGTGGGTCACCTCACCCGGATCGATCCGGCCGATTTTGCGGCGGGTGTGGGCGGCGGCGCCGAGTATGCCCGCGACAGTCTCAGCGAGCCGCGCGAGGGGACGATCCTGTCGGTGCTCACGGCCTTTGCGCAGGCCGTGCAGCGCGCGCGCAAGGACGGAGTGAACGACTTCCGTTCGCTGCTGCGTCGCGGCGTCATGGCCGCCCGCACGGCGCTCGAGCAGACCACGTTTCAGCTCGAGGTGCTGCGCAAGGCAAACGTGGTCGATGCGGGCGCGCAGGGCTTCGTCGAACTGATCGAGGGTGTCACCGACTACCTCGAAAGCGGCTCGGAGCAGGCGCCCGCCGGGAGCGCGACGCCGATCATCGACAGCGCCTCGGACGAAGTGACCGCCGGCAGCGGCGACGAGGACCTCGTCTATCGCTACTGCACGGAGTGCGTCGTGACTGGTGACGGCGTGGATCGCCGGCACCTGCGTGAGCAGCTGTCGTCGCTCGGCGGCAGCCTCGTCGTCGCGGGCCGGCAGCACAAGGTGCGCGTGCACATTCACGTCAACGATCCCGCCGCCGTGTTCCGGGTGGCGGGACAGTTCGGCACGGTGTCGGGCGAAAAGGCCGACGACATGCAGCGCCAGCAGCATTCGGCGCACTCGACCGACCGCCGCGTCGCCATCGTCACGGACAGCGCGGCAGACATCCCGGACGAGGAACTCGACCGGCTCGACATCCACATGATTCCGGTCCGCGTGCACTTCGGCAACCGCAGTTATCTCGACAAGGTGGGCATCACGTCGGCGGAGTTCTACGCCGAGATCGAGCGCGGCGCCGAGCCGCCCAAGACATCGCAGCCGCCGCCGGGCGATTTCCGTCGTCAATTCGAATTCCTGGGTTCGCACCACAGCGCGGTGATCTCGATCAACCTGACGAGCCGCGTCAGCGGCACCTGCGCCGCGGCGCAGGCGGCGGCGGCTCGCACGGCCACCCATGGCAAGGTCAGCGTGATCGACTCGGGCAACGTCTCGGCGGGCCAGGGTCTCATCGCCATGTACGCCGCGGAATGCGCAGCGGCAGGCTTCGACGCGGAGCGCATCATCGCCGCGACCGAAGGCCATCCTGCCGAAGACACGCTCGTTCGGCGTCGCAGGCTCGCTCGAATACGCGGTGCGCGGTGGTCGCTTGCCACGCTGGGTCAAGCGGGTCGCGGACACACTGCGGGTCATGCCCGTCCTGCACAACGACCGGCATGGCAAGGTCTCCGCGGGTGGCGTGCTGTTCGGCCGGCGCGACCTGAAGTCGAAGTTCGCGCGCTGGGTGCGGCGGCGCATGCGCGACGACGTCACCTACCGGCTGATCGTCGGTCATGCCAATTGCGAGGCGGACGGCCAATGGTTGCTGCAGGAACTGAGCCTGCCGAACGTCTGCTACGCGCAACTGGTCTCGATCGGCAGCGCGCTTGGCGCGCACGGCGGACCGGGTATGCTCGTCGTCGGTCTGCAGGAATACGAGGCACCGGCGCCAACCCCATGAAATTCGAAACGCTCGCCATTCACGCGGGGCGCGAACCCGACGCCGCCACCGGCGCTGTGCGCGAGCCGCTGCACCTGTCCACCACGTTCGAACGCGGCGCCGACGGCACCTACCCGCACGGGTATGACTACACGCGCAGCGGCAACCCCAACCGCACGTCGCTCGAGCGCGCGATCGCGGCGCTGGAACGTGGCAAGGACGCGATCGCGTTCGCCTCCGGCTCGGCGGCGACGCTCGCCGTCTTTGCGCTGACGGCGCCCGGCGGTCGCATCGTCTGTGCGTCGGACTGCTATTACGGCACGGGCAAGCAGCTGCGCGACATCGTTCCGCGCTGGGGTGTCGACGTCGAGTTCGTCGATGTGACGAACCTCACCGAAGTGTCGCAGGCCCTGGCGGTGCCGACGAGCCTGCTTTGGTTCGAAACCCCGTCGAATCCCCTGCTGCGCGTCGCAGATATTTCGGCGCTCGTTGACCTCGCGCACGACCGGGGCACGCTGGTCGGCGTCGACAATACTTTTGCGAGCCCGGTGCTGCAGCAGCCACTGGTGCTCGGCGCCGATCTCGTGATGCACAGCACGACGAAGTACCTCGGCGGCCACAGTGACGTGCTCGGCGGCATCGTCGTGACGCGGGATGCCGGCGCCGAGTGCGCGGCGTTGCGTCAGTACCAGGCGACGGCGGGTGGCGTGCCGTCGCCGTTCGACTGCTGGCTGTTGTTGCGCAGCCTGCCGACACTGCCGTTGCGCGTGCGGGCGCAGGCAGCGAATGCGTTGGCCGTCGCTCGATTCCTGCACGCGGATCCGCGCGTCGAGAAAGTGCATTACGCTGGTCTGCCGGATCATCCGGGGCACGAGATCGCGTTGCGGCAGATGAATGGTGGCTTCGGTGGCGTGCTGTCCGCCGAGGTGCCGGGCGGGCGCGACCGTGCATTCGCGGTGGCGGCGAGGATGCAACTGTTCACGCGGGCGACGAGTCTCGGCGGCATCGAGAGCCTGGTCGAACATCGGCAGTCGATTGAAGGCCCGTACAGCCGCACGCCGGCGGGGCTGCTGCGGATGTCGATCGGGCTCGAGCACGTCGATGATCTGCTCGCGGACCTCGATCAGGCGCTCGGCGCCTAGTCGCGTCGAGACTCTCGGACTCATGTGCGGCGTGCGGCAGCCGGTGGATTCCGGAGAGTCCCGAGGGCACGCCGTGAATACGTCCCTGTAGGCTCGCCCGCGCCGTCCATGGCGCGGACGGCCCTCGGAATCCCTGACGGGCTTCCGCAAGGAGAAGGTTCATGCTGATCGTTCGCATGTTCGGCAGTTTCGAGTCAGCTTTGCAGCGATATCCGCAGCGGCGTGGTCACTGCTCGGCGGCCAGCGCAAGCACCGGTTGTCCGCAACTGATGACGTCTGGCTCGTCAGTGAGGATCCCTCCACCTCGCGCTGACTGCGCGCTGAGCGTTCGCATCGCTCGACTCGTTCGACGCGCCCAGGCTGGCGCTGACGGGAGCGCGACCACCGGTCGCGTGCCGAGCCGCACGCACGCGTGCGTTGGCGACAGCCAGTCGCGTAGCTGACCGCGGAGCCAGTATCGCAGGCACGGTTCGGCGTCCGCCTTCGGGTTCGCGGACCGTCCCGCGCCATGGACGGCGCGGGCGAGCCTACAGGGATGTATTTACGGCGTGTCCGCGGATCCGACGCCGGACGCCGAAGGTGCCGAAAATGCCAGCACCACAAGCTCACGCGAGCAAGCAATCGCTCAAGGCTTCGCGATCGGGCGGCCCTTCTCGACCCACGCGTTCATGTCGCCCTCGAGATGCGACAACCGCGTGTAGCCATTCGCCGCCAGCACGTCCGCCGCGATTCCCGCGCGCCGACCCGACTTGCAATACAGCACCACGTCCTTGTCTTTCGGCACTTCCGCCAGCCGCGACGCGAGCTGGTCGTACGGCACGTTGACCGCACCCGGCACGTGGCCTTCGGCGTATTCCTGCGGCGTGCGCACGTCGAGCACGAACAGGTGATCCGGATGCGTGATCTGGTGTTCGAGCAGCGCGTCCTGGCTCATCGGCGTCGCGACGAACGGCCGGGTGCGGCGGCGGCGTCGCGGCAGCCTGGGCCGGCGTCGTTGCAGGCTCTTCGCCGGCAACGGCAAGCGCCGTGAAAGCAACCCACAGCGCGCCGGCAATCAGCAATGCAGCAAGACCACGCTTCGCTTGCAGGACGCGCTTTGCATTCGGGCGTCGGTCGTACGGAATCGCACGGTGGACGATACCGGCATCAACACGGCGACGTGACGAGACGGGACGTTCCTGGTCATGACGGTGCGCTTCCTTCGAGACTGGATCGCGTCGCTCATTTCGTCGGCGACGGGACGGTGGCAGCGTCCCAGCGCTGCGGCACTTTCTGTAGCTTACCCAGATCGTAGCCGAGGTCACGCACGCGCCGTTCCAATCGTGCGTAGTCGTCTGCCGACAGCTCGGGAGTACGCGCCATGATCCAGACATAGTCCAGCGCGCTGCGCGCGATGATCGTCTGCGTGTAGGCCGGATCGACATACGCAATCAGGTACTCGGCCTTGATCGGCCAGACGAACTGCATGCCCCAGACGGCGTTGCCGGTGCCCTCGCGCACGAAGCCGCGCGGGTGCATCACCTTCTCGGGCCCATCGAATGCCCCGTCGCGGTAGGTGAACGTCGTCGCGATGCTGCCGTCCTGGTCGAGACGGTAGGACTCGACCGCGTTGTGCGCACCCACCTCGAACCGGGTCGGGATGTTGGCGATCACGTACCAGTCGCCCATGAAGCGATCCAGGTCGACGTCCTGTCGCCACGGGTATGGTCGGGGCGCCGCTGCAGCCGGCGAACAGTGCGACGGCGGGCAGGCAGGCGGCCGTCAGGATTCTGCGCATGTCGATAAGACTCCGTGGGTGGTCAGGAGTTTCGATGCGCGACACGCCCGCGGATTCATCTGCCGCAGTCGTGACGTACGCGTCCGCTTCGATTTCGACCAGCATGGCGGGATCGACGAGCCCGCTGACTTCGACCATCGCCGAGGCCGGACGGATCGCGCCGAACACCTCGCCATGCGCGCGGCCGATGGCTTCCCACTGGGCGATGTCGCGCACGTAGATGCGCGTCCGGACGACATCCTCGAGCCGCGCTCCCGCGCGCTCGAGCGCTGCCTTGATGTTGGCGAGGACCTGGCGTGCCTGGGCGCCGGCATCGTCACGACCCACCAGTTGCCCATCGGGGCCCGTGGCCGTCGTGCCCGACACGAACACCATCGGTCCGACGCGCACCGCGCGCGAGTACCCGACGACCGGTTCCCACGGCGTTCCGGTCGCGTAGTTGGTTCGCGTTGCCGTGGTCATGCTCGTGACTCCTCCTTGCTTGTCGCTGCCGGCCAGGGCTCGCAGTGCGTCGCCGCTGACCCGCTGTACGGTCCAGTCGTCCAGCGGCACCGCGCCGAGTTTGCGATAGAACGCGATCGCGGGCTCGTTCCAGTCGAGCACCGACCATTCGAAGCGCGCGCAGCCGCGCTCGACGGCGACGCGCGCCAGGTGGCGCAACAAGTGCCTCGCCGTAGCCCCTGGCCGCGGAACGCTGGGCGCACGAACAGGTCCTCGAGGTAGAGGCCGGGCCGGCCTTCGAAGGTCGAATAGTTGTGAAACCAGAGCGCGAAGCCGACGGGTTCGTCGCCGACGCGCGCTATGACTGCCTCCGCATAGGCACGCGGCCCGAAGAGGTCACGGTGCAGGTCGTCCGGCGCGATGCGAACCTGCATCGAGCAGCCGTTCGTACTCGGCCAGTTCGCGCACCAGCGCAACGATCAGCGGCGGCGTCGGCGGGTTGGGCCGGCTCGATACGGAACGGTTCTGGCGCGGTCATGGCGCACACCTCATTTCTATAGATTCCCTCGATAGCGGCCGCGAATGCCCTTGATTACCTAGCCTTCACGCCGTATTGTTAATCGTCATTTTACTCGAAGGCAGCCGATGGCGACCCCTCCGGACCGTGTGCCGCTCAACGCCCTGCGCGTCTTCGAGGCCGTCGCCGCTCACCTGAGCTTCACCGCGGCGGCCAAGGAACTCGGCGTCACCACGGCCGCGGTCAGCGCGCAGATCAAGGCGCTCGAAGCCGACATCGGCGTGCCGCTGTTCCGTCGTCACACGCGCGCCGTGGCCCTCACCCAGGAAGGCGCCGAACTGCTGCCGGGCGTCCGCCGCGGGCTCGAGGAACTGCGTCGCTCGGTCGAGCGCATCCGTCGCGAACGCGTCGGCGGCATGCTCAACCTCAGCGTGCCGAACGAATTCCTGCAGCGCTGGCTGCTGCCGCGCCTCGGCGAGTTTACGCGCCGGCACCCAGAGATCGAGGTGCGGTTCGGGCCGCCCCGCGCGGCCGGGCTCGACTTCGGTCGCGACGATTTCCACGCCGCCATCGTCTACGGCCCCGGCCAGTGGGCCGGCCTCAAGGCCGAGCGCCTGCTCGACGAATACGTGTTCCCGGTCTGCAGCCCCGCCCTGCTCGCCAAGTTCGGCCCGATCGACACCGTGGCGGATTTCGCGCGCTACCCCTTGATCCACAGCCGCACGGAGCCGTGGCAGGACTGGCTGCGCCGCGTCGGCGGCGACACGACGCGCGCCGACACCAGCCCGCCGATGGAAGATTCCGCGGCGTCCCTGGTCGCCGTCGAACAGGGCAAGGGCGTGCGCGCTGGCACGCTGGTCACTGGTCGCGGCCGACATCGCCGCGGGCCGCCTGGCACGTCCGATGCTGCCAAGCGTGCTGCAGCGGAATGCCTGGTTCCTCGTGGCCCCTCCGGCGAACTTTCTCGCTGCCTAAGGTCGTGCGGTTCCGGGCGTGGCTGCTCGATTGCTGCCGCGAGTTCGCACCGCCCGTGGGCGAGACGCTCGGCGTGGAATAGGCGCCCGGCTGGCACGCCCCCCCTTGGCGGACAACGCGGGTTGGCGTAGCGTGACGTCAAACTAGAACAACGTCGGGAAGGGTATCCACGCATGGCCGGCCCAATCAAACCGCGACCGCTCCGTCTCCGCTATCACGCCGTCAGCATCATTTCCGAGCCCCGCGCCTGCGCACAAGCCAAGGCGTTGAAGGGCGTGCGCCTGCTTTCACTCTCGGCGCCGCGGCTGCCGATCGTCGGCTGCACCAACCCCGACGGCTGTCACTGCAAGTTCCAGCACCACGACGATCGACGCGCCGGGCCGAGTCGTTCGGGACTGCGCATCGACGGTAGCGGGCCGACGTCGACCAGCGACAACCGACGCCGCTCGATCGGCCGCCGCGACAGCGACTACGCCGACGAGTGATCGCCGTCAGGGCAGTCGCAGCGTGACCTGCAGCGGCCGGTGATCGGAACCCACGTACGGACCGATTTCGTGCGCGGTGACGCAGCTGCCGCGCGGCACCAGCACGTGGTCGATCGGTAACGCGAGCGGCCAGAATCCCGCCTGCCACGTCGGGCGCCACGCCTCGCCTGCCAGCGCATCGCGCAACCCGGACCCGGACACGAGCCGCGCAAACGCCGGCGCATACGGCGTCAGGTTGAGATCGCCGAGCAGGATCGTCGACTCGGGTCGCGTGAGCGCCAGCGCAGCCGCCTGTTGCAGCGCCCGATCGCGCGCGACCTGCAGCTCCGGCACCACCGGCCAGCGGGTGTGCAGGGCAATCACTTGCAGCTTGCGTCCATGCACGTCGACGTTCGCGACCAGCGATGGCACGCCATCGCCCGCGAAATCCGCCGGCTGCACGTCGTCGATGGGCCAGCGACTCAGCAGCGCGATGCCGTAGGGATCGTCGCGCGGTATGAACTTGCGGTACGGATAGGCGCGCGCGAGCGGCTCGAGCGCCGTCACCCACTGCGGCGTGATTTCCTGCAGGGCGATGATGTCGGCGTCGCTGCGGTTCAGCCAGGCGACCAGCGCCGCATGATCAGTGTTCGCAAACCAGGCGTTCGCGGTCACGACTCGCAGCGGTTCACCGCTGCAAGTCCGTGCAGTCGGTTCGTGCGCGGAGGCGCGGCCGCTCAGCAGCACGCCGGGCAGCCATTGCATCGCGACGGTGACGAAGGCAACGACCATCATCCAGGGCCGGCGCAGCACCAGCGAAGCAAGCAGCAACGCGAGCGCAGCGGCGCCGACCTGCCAGCGGAAGTGCGCAAACAACTCGAAGGGCCAGCCGAACGGCGCGAGCAGTGCTGCAAGCGAGGCCGCGGCCGTCCCGATGAGCCCAATGCTCACCGCGCGCGACCAGGCTCCGCGGGACGGGCGCATGGCTACAGCAGCAGCAACGCCACGATGAGGCCGAACAACGGGACGAGGACGGTCATGCAGAACATGGGCCAGTAGGCCGACTTGTGCGTCTCGCGGCAAACACCGCGGATCGTCGTCACAACGTACCCGTTGTGCGGCAGCGAGTCGAGTCCGCCGGAGGCAATCGCCACCACGCGATGCAAAGCATTCGCATCCACGCCCAGGCCGAGGTAGTGCGGCGCCAGGATCGGCAAGGCAATCGCCTGTCCTCCGGACGCAGATCCGGTCAGGCCCGCGATCAGCGTGACCGCGATCGAGGCGCTGACCAGCGGATCGCCCGGCAGCGAGGTGAGCGAATCGACCGCGGCACCGAAAGCCGGCGACAGCTTCGCGATCGCGCCGAAGCCGACGACGGCCGCGGTGTTGGCAATGGCAATCAGCGCGCCGAGCGTGCCGTTCGACACGGCGTGCGGCAGGTTGATGAAGTAGTTGCGGTTGACGACGAGCACCGTCAGCACGCCGGCGAGCAGCGCGACGATCAGCGCCGACTGCTTGAGGTGGTCGTGCAATGCGAACGCGACGCCGAGCACCGCCGCGAGCGGAATCAGGCCGGTCGCCGGATGCGGCAAGCCGCCAGTCTTCGGCTGCGGATCGCCATCGCGCACGTCGTAGACTTCGCCCGCGACGATGGCGCGACCGATCATCCAGCGCAGCCACGCGAAGCCCAGGGTGGCCATGAGCACCGCGACGACGAGGCTGACCTGCCACGCGGCATAGGGCGTCGTGCCCAGGTACTGCATCGGGATCCAGTTCTGGATCTCGGGCGAGCCCGCGGAAGTCATCGTGAAGGTGACCGAGCCGAAGGCGATCGTGCCCGGGATGAACCGCCGTGGCAGGCCGGCCTCGCGGAACAGCGCGAGCGCGAGCGGAAACACCGAGAACGCCACGACGAAGAGACTGACGCCGCCGTACGTCAGCACCGCGCAGGCGCCGATGACGGCGACCAGCGCGTGCCGCGCGCCGAATCGCTGCACCACCCACTGCGCGACGCTGTCGGCCGCGCCGCTGTCTTCCATCACCTTGCCGAAGACGGAGCCGAGCAGGAAGACGAAGAACCACGAGGCGAGGAAGCCGCTGAACCCGGTCATGTAGGCTGAGGTGAAGTTGTCCGCGCCCGCGCCTGCGAGTTGCGGAAACAATGGCAGGCCGAACGAGAGCGCGAGCAGCAAGGCACAGACGGGCGCCGCCAGCAACAGATCGACGCCGCGCATCGTCAGGACGATCAGCAGCGCCAGGCTGCCCAGCAGTCCGATCCATTCGAGCGTCATGTGGAACGTGACTCCGTAAGGGGAGAGTGCCCGCTTCAGGGCACGCGCGCGAGGAACTCGTCGATGGCCGCGACGCTGACGGGCTCGTCCAGCATCGGCGTGTGTCCGCGCTGCGGGACTTCGACGCGCACCAGGTCGGGCTTCTCGCGCAGCATGCGGTCGAACGTCGAGCCGGAGAGAATGTCGGACGTGGCGCCGCGCAACGCGAGCGTCGGCACCGGCCGCAGCGCCGCGAACACTGGCCAGAGATCCGGCGCAGCGACGGCCGGCGCGCTGCGCACGGCTTCGCCGATCATCGGATCCATGTCGAGCCGCGGCACGCCGTCGACGTCGCTGTAGCTGCGCCTCGTGTGGGTCACCCATTGTTCGTGCGTGAGTCCCGGCATGCCGATCTCGTAGGTCGCCTGCACGGTCGCGACGGCTTCATCCCAGCTGGCAGGCGGTGCATGACGGCCGACGTACGCCGCAATGCGCGCGAGGCCTTCGGGCGCCACTTCGGGACCGACGTCGTTGAGAATGACGCCCGCCACGACGCCCGGGTTCGTCGCGGCCAGCAGCATCGAGAGAATTCCGCCCAGCGACGTGCCGAGCAGCACGCAGCGTGCAACGCCGGCATCGTTCAGCAGCAGGCCGATGTCGGCGAGGTACGTGCCAGGATGGTAGTTCTGCCAGACCGGGTCGTGCTGCGAACGGCCGCGGCCGCGCAGGTCGGCACAGAGCACGCGACGATCCCGCCGGATGCGTTCGGCGACGTGGGTGAAGTCGCGCGAATTGCGCGTCAGGCCGGGCAGGCACAGGACGGGCAATTTCGTCGTCTGCGTGAGCGGCGCGAAATCGCGATAGAACAGTTGCAGGCCATCACCGGACCTGAAGAATCGTTCGGCTGCGGCGTCGGTCGTGGTCACCTGGCTTTCTCCCAGTCAGCGTACTGCTTGCGCAACTCGCGCTTGAGGATCTTGCCATTCGGATTGCGCGGCAGGTCGGCGACGTACACGACGCCCGCCAGTCGCTGCTGCTTGCCGACACGCTGGTTGGTCCATTCCACCAGCGCCGCGGTGTCCGGCGCATCGCTGGCCGCCGGCGACGACGACCAGCGCCAGCGGCGTTTCGCCCCAGCGCTCGCTCGGCACGCCGACGACGGCGACGTCGGCGACCGCGGGGTGATCGCGCATGACGGCCTCGATGTCGGCCGGGTAGATGTTCTGGCTGCCCGACAGGATCATGTCCTTCTTGCGATCGACGATGTAGAGGAAGCCGTCATCGTCGAGGCGCCCGATATCGCCGGTGCGCAGCCAGCGCCGGCCTCGGGGTCGACCCACGTCGCCTCCTCCGTCGCCTCGGGTCGCTGGTGATAGCCCTCCATCACCAGGCGTCCGTAGCCGCAGATCTCGCCGAGCTCGCCGGGTGCCGCCTCGACGTCGTCGTCGCGCACGAGCTTGAGTTGCTGGCCGGGAATCGGCTTGCCGACGGATTCGATGTGCGCGTCGAAGTCCTCGGGAGCCAGCGTGGTGATGATGCCCTCGGTCAGGCCGTAGAGCTCGATCAGTTCGCAGTCGAGCGTGTCGCGCGTCGCCCGCTTCAACGGCGGCGGCAGCGGCGAGCCGCAGCACATGATCGCCTGCAGCGACGACAGGTTGCGAGTCGCGATGCCGGGCAGTTCGAGGACGCGCTGGAACTGCACGGGCACGAAACCGCCGTGGGTGACGCCATGACGTTCGATCGCGTCGACCAGCGCCGCCGCGGTGAACGACGGCAGCACCACGATGGTGCCGCCGACGACGACCGTGCTCAGCATCGCGACCCAGCTGATGTTCGAGTAGAGCCCGAGCGAGCAGACGGTGACGCAGTCGCTGCGGTAGCGCAGTGCGATGGCGAGATCGGTGCCCCAGTCATAGCGACAGCCGTGCGTATGCACGATGCCCTTGGGCAGACCGGTCGTGCCCGAGCTGTAGATGATGTTGCACTCGCTGTCGGGGCCGACCTCGACCGCCGGTGCAGTGGTTGCCTGTCGCGCCATCCAGGGCGCGATCTCCGTCCAGTGGCCGTCGCCCGGCGCATCGACGCCGAGCTTGCGGATCGTGCCCGGCAGTTGCCCGTCTGCCAGCAGTGCGTCGACCCGGCGGCAGTGCTCGCCCGAAGCGGCGATCCCAGTGGCGCCGCTGTCGCGCACCATCGCGGCGACGGCGGCATCGCTCACCGAGGTGTTGAGCGGCACGACGGACACACCCGCCTTGCCGGCGCCGAACAGCAGCAGCGCCATCTCGGCGCTGTTCTGCATCAGCACGGCGAGCCGCGCTCCCGGCGCGAGATTCAGTTGCAGCAGGCCGTTCGCCACCTGGTTCGTCGCAGCGTCGAACTCGGCCCAGGTCCACCGGCGCTCCCCGCAGAGGAGCGCCGGCTTCCTGGCCTGGTTGCGGCCGTGCTGGACGATCAGGTCGGGGACGATCGGCCGCGGTACGTCGTACCAGCCCATGGCCCTAACCTCATCAGTCTGGCGATCAGTCGAAGCGGTAGCTCACGCTCAGGCTGACCGTGCGCGGCGGGCCGTAGAAGCTGTTGACGATGTTGCCGTACAGCGCACCCGGGAAATAGTAGCCGCCGATCTTGTATTCCTCGTCCGTCAGGTTGCGCCCGAGCAGCTGAAAGCGGAGCTTGTCGTCGTTGGTCGTCCAGGCGACGCTCGCGTCCACCAGCGTGTAGGCGTCGTTCTGGTCGATGAGCGGATTCGGGAATTCGAACATGTGGTACGAGTCGCGGTACGAAGCCGATAGCGTCGCGAGCAACGAACCCCAGGTGCCCGGCAACGGCTGCGCGTAGTTGAGCGCCAGGTTGCCGTTCCACTCGGGCGTGTTCTGGAAGACGGCCGTATCCGAGAGGTCGACGGGCACCGTGAGCGTGGCCGGCGGCGGCGCCGGGTTCGGCACGACCGTGAACGTGTTGTATTCGTCGAACTCCGCATCCGTCCAGCCGACGCCGTAGTTCAGCGAGAGTCGGTCGCTGAGCTGCGCCGAGCCTTCGAGTTCAACGCCCTGGATGGTCGATGCGCCGGCGTTGTCGACGAAGCTCGCGATCGAGCCGGTGACCGTCGGCTGCTGGCGGGTGATCTGCTGGTCACTGTAATCCGCGTAGAAGGCCGCGAAGTTGTATGAGAGCCGGTCATCGAACAACGTGCCCTTTGCGCCAATTTCGTACGACTGGACGGTTTCGGGGTCGTAGCCGTTGACGGTGTCCGGCGTCAGCACGACGTCGCCGCGCATGTCGAAGCCGCCCGACTTGAAGCCTTCCGAGTAGGACGCGTACGTCGTGAAGTTGTCCGTGAACTCGTAGCTGACGCTGGCGCGCGGCGTGAACTGGTCGAACGTACGGTCGTTGGTGTAGTCCGAGCGGATCAGGCCCGGGACCGCCGCATTGTTGCCGAACAACGGTGAATACAGGCCGGTGAAGTTCTGGCGATAGACACCGCCCTCCTTCTCGTCCGAAGTGTAACGGCCACCGAGCGACGCCGAGAGCTTGTCGGTGAAGTCCCAGCTGAAGTCCGCGTACGCCGCGTAACTCGTGGTGTCGACGAATCCGGACGTCGCGATCGTGAGGTTGAGCAGGCCGACGATCGTGTCGAACTTGCCGGCGGCGTGGGCGTCGAGGTAGTACAGGCCCGCCACGCCGTGCAGGCGTTCGCCTTCGTAGAGGAACTGCAGTTCCTGCGTGAGCTGGTCATCCTCGTAGTAACCAGGCACGTCGAGAGCCGGCGCCGGGCTGGTGTCGAAGTCGATCAGCGTGCGCGTCATGCCATCGCGGTAGGCCGTGATCGACTTGAGCGTGATCGCGTCGGTCAGTTCCCAGGCCGCCGTGAGCGACAGGCCCTGGTTGCGCACCAGGTTGTCGTCGCCGATGCCGCCTCGCGTGTCGAACACGTCCGGCAACACGACCTCGCCCGCCGCGAGACCCATGCCCGGCGCTTCGCGGTGGCCGTGCTTGGCAGGCGAGTTGTCCTCGACGTAGTCGCCCGCGAGCCGGAAGCTCAGCGCGTCGGTCGGATTCCACTCGGCGCTCATGCGGAACGCGTCGACCGACTTCGCATAGTGGTTCTGGCTGCCGGTGAACTGGTTCTCGCCGTAGCCGTCGCGACGGTAGATGGCGGCGCTGCCGCCGATGGAAAGCGTGTCACCCAAAGGCAGCACGCCCGAGGCAAGGAAGTCGTGCTGGGCGTAGGTGCCGAGCGTGAGCTTGGTGTCCAGATAGGCGTCGTTGCCGAGCGACTTGGTCACGTACTTGATCGCGCCGCCGATCGTGTTACGGCCGTACAGCGTGCCCTGCGGGCCACGCAACACTTCGAGACGCTCGATGTCGTAGATGTCGAGCACCGCGCCCTGCGGGCGCGCCACGTACACGTCGTCGACGTAGAGGCCGACGCCGGGTTCAAAGCCCCACAGCGGATCCTGCTGGCCGATGCCGCGGATGAAAGCAATCAGCGTCGAGTTGGAGCCGCGCGCCACCTGCAGGGTGAGGTTGGGCGTGGACTGCTGCAACCACGTGATGTCCGGCGCACCGGCATTCTGGATGCGATCAGCCGAGAACGCTGAGAGCGCGATCGGCACGTCCTGCAGCGATTCCTCGCGGCGACGGGCGGTGACCGTGATCTCTTCGAGGCCGCCGGCGCTGGCGGACGGCGCGTCCTGCGCGAGGACAGCGGGTACGGCGAACATCGAGGCCGCGCAGGCTGCAGCGGCCTGCACCGAATGGACGGCGAGCTTCTTCATGGATCCCCCTGCTGTGGCGCCTGGTTCCGGCGCCGGTGTTTCAACGAGTGTTGGAATTTAGTTGAACGTTCGTTGAAATTCAACAGTCGTTGCAGAAAGGCGTGCCGGTTCTTCAGAATGGGCTTCCGGCGCCACGCACACAGGCAGTTCTTAACGCGATGCAAAAGAAAGGGACGAAGGGCCGCCCGCATGCCGCGCCGGTCCGACTGCCGGCGGCAGGCACGTCTGGCACCGGCTCACGCTCGCACGCAACGCGCGAGCGCATCCTCGACGCAGCCGAGCGACTGTTCGCCGAGCGCGGTTTTTACGGCGTTTCCGTGCGCGAGATCACCGGTGCCGCGAGCGTGGACGTGGCGCTCGCGAGCTACCACTTCGGCAACAAGCAGGGCGTGCTCGAGGCCGTGTTCATGCGTCGCGCCGAGGACCTCAATACCGAGCGCATCGCGCGCCTCGACGCGGTGCTCGCTGCCGCCAGGGGTGCCCGTCCGCCGAAAATCGAGGATGTCATCAATGCGTTCACGCACCCGCTGCTCGACCGCTCCTCGCGCGGCAGCCCGGGCTGGAAGAGCTACTTTGCGCTGATCGCGGAGGTGAACAACTCGCCGGAATTCGGCGGCGTCCTGATGTCGCGGTTCTTCGATCCGGTCGTCGAGAAGTTCATCGACGCGATTCGCCGCGCCTTGCCGCAGTGCGAAGACCGCGACCTCTACTGGGCCTATCACTTCCTGTCGGGCGCGCTCACGTTGACGTTCGCGGAGACCGGGCGCATCGACAAGTTGTCGGGCGGCGCCTGCCGTTCGAGCGATCTCGACAGCGTCCACGAGCGACTGGTGCCGTACTGCGCTGCCGGGTTCCGGGCGCTCTGCGCCCCGAAGCGCACAGTCGCGCGGCCCGCCCGCGGCAAGAAGGCGCGCAAGTGACCTCAACTGCAGGCAGCCATGGAACCGACCCGATGCATACCTTGTCGCTAGTGAAGCTCCTGCCTGCGGCCGCGTCGTGCCTGTTGGGTGTACTTGTGTTCTCGGGCTGCAGCGGCAGCGATTCGAGCGCAGGTCCGCAGGGCGATCGACTTGCCGCACTGCCGGTCGCGGCGGGGTCGATCACGACCTCGGGCATTTCGGCGGGCGGCTACATGGCGGTGCAGTTCCACGTCGCGCATTCGGCGCTGGTCAGCGGCGTCGGCGTCCTGGCCGCCGGCCCTTACTACTGCGCGCAGAACTCGCTGAGCCAGGCGCTCGGTCGCTGCATGAAGGGCGACGAACCGATCGCCGTGGATGAACTGGTCGGCATCACGAGCGAACTCGCCCTGGCCGACCGCATCGACCCGATCGCGAACCTGGCCAACGACCGGGTCTGGATCTTCCTCGGCGGGGCAGACGCCGTCGTGGGCAGGCCGGTGGTCGATGCGCTGCAGGAGTACTACGAACTGCTCGTGGATCCGCGCGACGTGCAGCGCACGGAACTTGCCGCCGCCGGCCACACGTTTCCGTCTGCCACCGCGAATCTGCAGGACTGCGGCAAGACCGAGACGCCTTTCGTCGGCAGCTGCGGCTTCGACGGCGCCCGACAGTTGCTCGAGCACCTGTATGGCCCGTTCGGCGCGCAGGCGGCGGCCGTCAAACCGGGATCGCTGCTGCAGTTCTCGCAGTCGGCGTACGCGCAGGCAACCGATGCCGCCGGGTTGGCCGCGCGCGGGTGGCTCTACGTGCCAGCGGCCTGCTCGGGCGATGGCGCCGCTGGACGCTGTCGCCTGCACGTAGCCTTTCACGGCTGCAAGCAGGGCGCGTCGTACGTGAAGGATGCCTTCGTGCAGCAATCCGGCTACCTGGCAGCTGCCGACGCCGGTCGCATCGTCGTCCTGTTTCCGCAGGTCGAGCCCAGTTTCCAGCCACTCAATCCGCAAGGCTGCTGGGACTGGTGGGGTTACACCGGTGACGAGTACGCCACCCGGGCCGGGCCGCAGATCGCAGCCGTCAAGGCGATGGTCGATGACCTGATGGGTGCAGGAAAGGGGGCAGACCGCCCGGCACAGTGACGGCCCTGTGCCGGCTCGGTGAATCAGACCGCGACGGCGCGCGAACGCTGCCCGCCGTAGAGCACCTCGAGCCGGCGCACACCCTTCATGCGGCGCGACGACCGGCGCACCTCACCCATCAGTCGCAGCAACAGCCTCACGTCGTCGTTCATGCCGCCCGTGCAGTAGTCCTCGCTCATGCCCAGGTGCAGCACGGTGACGTGCTCGAGGTCGGCACGGTTATAGACGGCGACGGCAACCGGACGGCCGGTCAACGTTTCGACCGCGAACAGGCACTGGACGTCCGGCAGGGTGCCCACGCGCACGCGCAGCCCCTCGCCGTCGTCGACGATTTCGGGCGAGCCATACCTGTCGATGATGTCGACGATCTCGCGTGCGAACCGATCCTGGCAGCCGTTGAAAAACAGGATCCGCTCGAGCGCATGGCGCTTCTCGCGAGGAATCCTTGAAGTGAATTCGATTCCGCGCATGAGATAACCCCGGCCGCGTGGACGGCCTCGGACGGAGGAGCGCGCAGATCATGCTCGCCGCCGCCGCCTTATGTCGAGTAGGCAGACGCGAAAGTGTTGCTGCAGCGCCACAATCGCACTCCGGGCCGGGTCGCGAGAATCACGCCTATTTTTATGAATTACTTCATGTTTTTCACATCCTGGGGTGGAGTGTTGGGGCCGCTTGGCGTGCAATGCCGGAACGATGTTCCGCAAGCCCTTGACTGTTGCCACCGAGGCCGATCCAAGCGTTTCCGCCGCACTCGCAGCCACCCTCGAACACAGCCCGGAGGCAGCGCTGGTGGACGTGGTGGTGCTCACGGCCGACCCCGAACTGTTCGAGTCGGCGCGGGCTGCCGTCGGCGAGCGCAATCCGGTCTGGCGCGCGCGCTCGTCCGATGAGGCTGCGGACCTGCTGATCTCCGGGCGGTGCGGCGTGCTGCTCGTCGACATGACCGCCGTCTCCACCCGCGCCGACACGCTCATCGAGCAGATCGTCGAACAATTCCCCGACGTGATCGTCTGCGTAGCTGGGACGCGCGCCGACGAACCCCTGCTCGCCCCCCTGATCAGCGATGGGCTCGTGTACCGGTTCATGCACAAACCGGCCTCTGCGCGCCGTGCGGGCATGTTCCTGCAGGCGGCGATTCGCCGTCATGTCGAACGACGCGAGGGGCGCGACGCCAGCGATCCGTTGCTTCCGCTGCTGCGCAGCCTGCGCCAACCGACGGCCGGCATGCCGCGCGGCTACCTCGCCCTGATCGGCCTGGTGACGCTGGCGTTGACCGTGCCGTTCTTCGTCGGCGGCGAGATCGACACCCCCGAGGCGACCGCGGGAATCGTGCTGCCAATAGCCCCCCCGCCGGTGACCACAGCAACCGGTCACTCGGACCCGGTGTTGTCGCGCGCGCGCGCAGCGCTGCAGGCTGGGCGGCTCGAGGCGCCCGAAGGCCGCAACGCACTCGACCTGTTCCAGGCCGTCCTGCTCGCGCAGCCGGAGCACCCCGAGGCCCTGGCCTCGCTCGCGCAGACGGTGCAGCTGCTGCTGCAACGCGCGCAACAGGAATTTGATGCCGGCCGCAAGACTGAAGCCGAACGGTTGGTGCAACGAGTGCTCGCCGTGGTCCCCGATGACCGGCCGGCCCAGTTATTCGCCCGCCAGATCAACCCGCCCGACACGCCGTCGCGCCAGTTGTCGCGCGAGCAGCGCACCGAGGTGGAAGCGCGCCTGGCCGAAAGCACGCTCACCGCCCCGACCGCGCGGCCTGCAACGCAGGCGCGGACGCTCGAAGAAATACAGGCCGCACTCGCGGCGCTGCCGGGTCCGGTCACGAAGTTGCCTGGTACGCCGGCGGCAACGGTGGCAGCGCCGCAAGCGGCGCCTCCGATCATCCGACGTGATCCACTCGCACCGGTCCTCGTCAATCCGCCACGGTCGGTGGTTCCCGCGGCACGCAGCTATGCGCGCGAGCCTGTGAACGTCCTGCCGATTGCGGGTATGACCGGCCCGACGGCCCGGCGTGGCTCCGCCGAACCCGCGACCGAAACTGCGGCAACCGGCCAAGCCGCCGGATCGACCGACGTGGTGGCGGCTGAGCGCCTCGATCGCATCGTGAACCGCGAACCCGTGTATCCGGCACAAGCGCTGCGCGACGGCATCCGCGGCTGGGTCGAGCTCGAGTTTACGATCGCACCCAACGGCAGCGTCCACGACATCCAGGTGGTGTCGGCCGAACCACGCGGCGTATTCGACAGTGCCGCCAGCGATGCCGTCGCGGCCTGGCGCTTTCGCCCGCGCGTAGTCAACGGCCAGGCAGTCGCGCAGCGCTCGACCGTGACGATGCGTTTCGACGTCGACAGCTGAACTTCAGCTGTCGGGGACGATCACGGGACCTGTCCTGCCAGCGTGAATCAGCGAGCGTCAGTGGCCCCCACTCGCAGCGAGGTCGATCTGCTGCGTCGGCTTGGCTACATCGGCCTGCACGCCGCGCCGACGCAGCGCATCACGGAGCCCGATCGCGCCTTCCGCTTCGCCGTGCACCAGGTACGTGTGCGGCTGGCCACCGATGCTGGCGTGCCAGCGCAGCAGGTCCTCCTGGTCGCCGTGCGCCGAGAACCCGCCGAGCGTGTGGATACGTGCGTTGACCTTGAACTGCTCGCCATGGATGCGCACGTGCTCGCGGCCGTCGACGATCGCGCGCCCGAGGGTTCCCATCGCCTGGAAGCCGGTGAAGATCACGTCGCATTCCCGGTGCGTGATGTTGTGCTTGAGGTGATGCACGATGCGTCCGCCGTTGCACATGCCGCTGCCCGCGATGATGATCGCGCCGCCCCGCAACAGGTTTATGGCCATCGATTCTTCGGCCGAGCGACAGAGCTTGAGGTTCGGCAACACGGGTAAGCGACCGGCGTCCCGACGGACGGCACTCGCCTCGGCGTCGTACAGCTCGGGATGTTTCCAGTAGATTTCTGACGCTTCGATGGCCAGCGGGCTGTCCAGGAACACCTGCCAGTCACTGACGCGCCACTCGTCGAAGTGCATCGCGAGTTCGTAGAGGACCTCCTGGCTGCGCCCCACCGCGAACGCAGGGATCAGGACGTTGCCGCCACCGGCCCGCGCGGCGTGCAGGATCTCGCCGAATTCCCGCAGCGTCTCGCTGCGCTCGCGATGCCGGCGATTGCCGTACGTGCTCTCCATGATCACGACGTCGGCCGCGCCGTTGCCGTCCGGGTCGCGCAGGATCGGCGAATCGTACTGCCCGACATCGCCACTGAAGACGATGCTCCTGCGCATGCCATCCTCCTCGAGCTGCAGCCAAACACCGGCCGAGCCGAGGATGTGGCCGGCATCGCGGAAAGTCAGCGTCACGCCGGGGAGAACCTCGGTCGCACGACCGTACGCCACGGGCTTGAACTGATGCAGTGTTTCGTCGGCATCCACGCGCGTGTACAAGGGCTCGGCGAAGCCGCGTGCCGCGCGATTGCCATGTTCGGACTGCCGCCGGCGGTAGCGCTCCGCCTCGCGTTCGGCCATGTAGGCGCTGTCCGCGAGCAGGATGCGCACCAGGTCGCGGCACGCCGGGGTTGCATGGATCGGCCCGCGAAAGCCGCGCTTGCGCAGCAAGGGCAAGCGCCCGCAATGGTCGATGTGCGCGTGGCTCAGGATCACCGCATCGATCGCCGCGGCATCGAACGGAAATGGCTGCCTGTTACGCGTGTCCGGGTCGTCACCGCCCTGGATCAGCCCGCAATCGAGCAGCAGCGTGCGGCCGCGAACGGTGAGGATGTGGCAGGAACCGGTGACTTCACCGGCCGCGCCGTAGAACTGCAGGTGCATCGTGCGAACCGCCTCAGGCGATTCGCTGCCCCACGGCCGCTTCGCCTTCGTGTTGGACCGGGACGGTCGCCACCTGCCCGTCACGCAGCAGCTTGACGCAGGCCTTGACCACCCTCGCATCGTACCGTCGACCGGCCTGCGACTGAAGCTCGTCGAGGCACGCCGTCAGTGTGAGCGCCGGACGGTGCGGCCGCGGCGAAAGCATCGCTTCGACCGCGTCCGCGACCGCGACGATGCGTGCCTCGAGCAGGATTTCCTCGCCCTTCAGTCCGCGCGGGTACCCCGAGCCATCGAGCCGCTCGTGATGCTGGCGCACGGTCTCTGCCACCGGCCAGGGAAATTCGATCGCGCGCAGGACTTCGAAACCGCGGTCCGCGTGGGTCTTGACGAGTTCAAACTCGGATGCAGAGAGCATGCCCGGTCGCCACAGCAGCTCGCGCGGGATCTGCAGCATGCCGACGTCGATCAACTGGCCCATCACGCGCAGGCCGCGGACGGTGTGGCCCGGCAGGCCGAGCGCGATGCCTATGCCAGCCGCGTAGTCACCAACCCGGCGCGCGCGCCCGGTCTTGCACGCGTCCTGTGCTTCGGCGAGCTGCGCGAGCGCCTCGATGGCCCCGAACATCACCCGTTCCATGTGATCCATGGCGGTTACGATCTCGGCGTCCGAGCGGCGTCGGCGCAGCAGCTTGGTCGCCGCGTCGGCGATGTGCTCGACGTGCCGGCGGTCGTCGTCGTCGTAAGGCTGGGCTGCGTCGGCGACGAGCAGCACGCCGGCGAGACGGCCGCCGTCGAGCAGCGGCACCACCAGCTGGCGGTGCAGCGCTCCCGGCAGTCCGGCCCCACGCAACGCACCCGTGCCTTCCGTCGCATCGCGGATCGCCGGGCGCTGCGATGCGGCGCATTCGCTCAAGGCAGTTTCCGGCGGTGGCGGTCCGCGCCAGCGTGTGAGGGTCGTCAGCGGTTCGGCGGCCTCGGTGCCACGGCGGGCTGCGATCTCGAGCGTAGTCGCGTCGCCCACGGGGAGGAACAGGTAGCCCCGCGCGCTGCGCGTCAGCTCCTGCGCCATCTGCAGCGCGCGATCGAGGATCTCGGTTTCGGTCAGCGCGCTGGACCGCTGCGTGAGCTCGAGCAGGCGGCTCACGCGGACGTGGTCGCGCTCATTGCGATCAGCGGTGCGCCTCGACTCTGCCATGTCTCGCGCCGTCAGCACGAGGAAACCCGAGTCCTCGCCAATCGTGGCGAGCGAGACTTCCACTTCGATCGGCTGCCCATCCGGACGCCGCCAGCGCACGTCCTGGCGCAACGCTCCCGCAGCCGTACGCGCGATGCTGCGCACAGTCGCGTCGGTTTCACCACCGAACTCGAGCGACTGCAGCGTGAGCGTGCCGAGACGATCGCGATCCGTATTGAGCAATGCGAGCAATGCGCGGTTGCCGTAGCGCAGGCGACCTTCACCATCGACGACGCCGCAAGGCTCTGGTGCCGCTTCCAGCGCATCGGCCTGGGCTGCCAGTTCCTGTTCACGCGCGTGGGCTGCCAGTTCGGCGCTGATGTCCCGCGCCGTCAGCAACCAGCTGGCCCGGCCGGCATAGCTCGTGGCGACGCGCTGCAGTTCGAGGCGGGCTTCGCTGCCGTCCGGGCGTTGCCAGTGCAGCGTCGACGCGTGGTTCACGTCATCGGCGAGGTCGACACCCGGCAGCAGTTCGCCCAGCGGCTTGCCGCGCAAGGCCGCGGGTTCCTGGCCGACCAGGGCCGCCGCAGAGTCGGTGGCTGTGTGGATGAGCTTCGATTCGATGTCGACGATCCACGTCGGCGTCGGCTGCGCCGCGAAGGCGCGTTCCGCGTCGCTGGCGGCCGACTGCAAGCGAGAGCGGGCAGTCTGCAATTCATTGAGCCGTGTTTCGAGCGCCGTGATCTTGCCGGCCTCGGCACGTGACTCTTCGGCGGCCCCCCGCGCCTGCGATTCGGCCTCCACGGCCTGGCGCTGCGTGGTCTCCAGTTCGCGGATACGCAGCTGCAGTTCACGGATACGCACGGATTCCGCCGCGGCAAACTCGGCGCGGGCGCGGGCCTCGTATTCGGCGCGCTCGCGTGCAATTCGCTCGGCGGCCGCCAGCTGCAGGTTCGTTGCTTCAACTTCGCGGAGCTGCTTTTCCAGGTCGACGAGCCGGCGTCGATCCTGCTCGCGGCGGTCGAGCAGTTCGGGTACCAGCGCTGGCATGCGCATCGTGCCGGAGCCGGTAGGCGCCTCGTCGATCGTCGCAGCCAGCTCTTCGAGGGTCGAGCCGCGGGGGAAAAAGCGCTGCGCCCCGACTTCGGCGGCAAACGCCTCGTACTTCGGTCCTTCGACACGGAATGAGTGCAGCAGCACCGGCAAGTGCATGTACGACGGGTCTTCCCTGAGCCGGCGGCAGAGCGCGAACCCGTCGAGTCGCGGCAGCATCACGTCGCTGACGATCGCGTCGGGGTTCTGGTTGCGGACGAGCTCGAGTGCCTCGAGGCCGGACCTGGCCTTGAGCACGCGATGGCCGCGCGATTGCAGCACGCTCTCGACAGCGGCGAGATCCTGGTCGCGTTCGTAGGCCAGCAGGACTGTCTTCATCGACGCACTTCAACTCCAGCACGCGGTGGCGGCGTACCCGGGCACCGGCCCGGTGCCGGTCGCACCTTCGCTGGGGGAAGTATGCTCCCCCGGCTGCGCGACGCACCAATGCGCGGCGTCCAGCAATCGACCTGCGTCACAAAACGCCGGGCGCAGGGGTCCGGCTGTACAATCGGACACGGCCATCGACGTGGCCCGGCTCGAGGAGAGGACGATGATCCGGCGCATGGCGTTTGTAGTGGTGGCCACCCTGGCCCTGGGCGCAGGCTGTGCCACGCATTGGGACGTCGACAGCTTCGAGGCACCCGAAGGCAACGTGGCCGCCATGCGGACGTTCTACTGGAAGGGCGGCGAGTTCAGCACCCCCGGTAATCCGCCCAAACCCGAGTTGGTCGCATCGGCCACGACGGCTGTGCACCAGGCGGTGACGACCGAACTGACCCGCAAGGGCTTCGTCGAAGTCGGCGCCGCGACCGGTGCGGACATGCACGTCAGTTTCCAGGTGGCTGGCTCGCAGAGGTTCGTGCTGTCGGATGAGAGACGCATCGGCGCGCCATCCGCCACCACGGTACTGAGCCCAAGCGCGATTCAGCCGCCGCCCGCGTCGGCGGTGCCGCGCGAAATGCGCGTGCGCGACGGTTCGGTGATCGTGTTCATCGAAGATGGCGCTTCGGGCCGGCTGATCTGGCGCGGCATGGTCACGGCCGAAACCCGCAGCGGTTCGACGGAACAGGCGGTGCGACTGATCGCGCAGATGGCGCACGAAATTGCATTCTCCGTGCCGGCCCACACTGCCGCGCCGAAGTAGCCCGGGTCAGCGCCGGACGACGAGCAGCGCCCCCACCAGCAGCAGTACGGCGCCGAACAGTCGCGTGGGAGTAACCGCAATCTGCGGATACCCCAGGATGCCGAACCGATCGACGACCAGTGCCACGGCCAGTTGTCCGGCAATCACCAGTGCCACCATGGTCATGCCACCCAGGCGGGGACCGAGCATGGTGACCGATGCGACGTAGATCGCTCCGAGCAAGCCACCCAGCCACGCCCAAGCTGGCATCTGCCCCAGCGTGCCGGTAGCCACGCGAGAGCCAGCGACGATGGCGAACGCGACGAGGGCGACCAGCCCGATGGCAAAGCTGATCGCCGACGCCCAGAGCGGCGAGCCGAGCGAACGAGCCAGCGTTGCGTTCATCCCGACCTGCACGGTCAGGGCCCCGCCGACGAGCATGGCCAGCACGTGGGGCCAGTAGTTCGCAATCATCGTTCGTGATTCCTCAGGCCGGCACTGCGGCGTCACGTCGTGGCCAGCCCTGCCAGGCCAGCGCCCCGATTCCAAGCAGCAGCGCGGCAAATTTCACCCAGGCACCGGCGACGGGCACCAGTCCCACGAGCCACAACCCGAGCACCGCCAGAAGCAGTGCGAGCAGTTTCCAGCGCATCTCGGGAACGGTGTCGCGGCGCATGACGCCGAGCAGCTTCTGCCCCACGAACATCGCGGCGGTGACCCAGCCGAGGAACAGCAGCAACAGGTAGAGCATCAGCACGATCAGCGCGAGCGGGATGCCGACGATCGTGATCAGCAACAGCACGACCAGCACCGGCAGGCAGACGAGGATCACGAACCCGAGTCCGAGGCTGCGCAACGGCTCCTGCCCGATCCACTGTGCCGCGCGGGTGGAATACGCCGGGAAGGCAAGCATGAATAGCGTGCCGGCGACGAATACGCCAAGCATCCACAGGAACGAACCGACTCCGTGCGCCACGGTGCGAACGTCCTGGGACGTCTCGTGCCTGTTGACGAAATGGCCGACGTCGGTCTGGTGGAACTCGACGCCACCGGCGATCTGCGCACCCTCCGGCACCTCGGGTTCGCGCGCGCTGCGTACGACGAGCTTGCCGTCAATGCGAGTATTCGGACCGATGTCGACTTCTTCCGCGCTGACCTCTGCATCGCCCTGCACGACGCCGTCGATGAGCACGCTGGCGCCCGAGGCTTGCAGGTAGTCGCGGGCGTTGCCCTCGAACCGGATGCGACCGCCGTTCAGCGACAGTCCGCCCGCGATCGTGGTGGCGGGGCCGAGCGCCACGTCGCCGCCGGCAACGCGCGCGTTCCCCGCAACGATGGCATCGACCTGCACCTCGCCGCCGGCAACGTAAAGGTCGTCACCGACGCTGCCGCCGATCGAGACTTCGCCGCCGGCTGCGATCAGGTCGCCTTTTACCTCGCCCGCCGTGGCGACGTGCCCACCCGCGAGCATTGCATCGCCCGCCACGGGGTCGGTGAGGTTGAGCGACCCACCCGCGCCGAAGTAGTCCGAGCCGAATTGCTTCGAAACGGCGTCGTCGCCGTGGTGCTCGAAAGTGCAGCCTGCAATGAACAGGCCCAGGGCAATTGCGCCCAGGGTCCGTGCGACCGGTTTCATAGCGGTTCTCCTCGACTCCCGTCGTCCTGCCGGACAGGAACGCGCGGGATTTTGCAGGCCATCGCCGATCAGTCTAGGGCATGCCCGCGGACACCGATATGTCCGGCCACTCCACTCGTCCTGCGTAACCCACGCTTCATCGCGCGCGCGGACAGTTGCAAAGAAAAAGCCGCGACTCGCTGAGCGAATCGCGGCTCTTCCGACGCTGGTCTTCCATGACGGCCCGCAGTCGTCCCCCCACCGGGCCCTCCATTTCGTCTGTCGCCCGTTCTCCCCCGGCTTGCGACTGACTGGCTTTGTACGCGCTTCGCGGAGGAGCGTCACCTTGCAGCGCAAAAACGACTGCATACGATTCACTGGCTGAATAACACGGTCTCTTTTTGACAACAAGGCGGCTCAGGATTTCTGCGCGGAGCCCTCGGTCAGGTAGCCGCCGAAGCGCGGGACGCCACGCAAGTAGTAGTGCTTTGAATCGCGCAACTGCAGGCCAGCCTCGTTCACGAGCGCCACCGCGTCGCGTGTCAGGTGACAGCCGCCGCCGATCCGCCGCTGGATCGGTTCGAGTCGCCGCTGCCACCGGGCGACCCCTGGGTCCGGCGACAGTCCGTGCTCAAGAAAGAGAAAGTGCCCGCCCGGCTTGAGGACACGGCGCACTTCACCGAGCGCGTGCACGACGTCGGGAATCGAGCACAACGTCAGCGTGCAAACGACGGTGTCGAAGCGTTCCGGCTCGAAAGGCAAGTGCTCGGCATTCAGGTGATGGAAATCGACCTCGATGCCGGCTGCGGCGATGCGCGGCTGCGAGAAGCGGTCGAGGTCGGTGTCCGGGTCGATGGCTTCGATGCGGCGCACGCCCGGTGGGTAATGCGGCAAGTTGCGGCCCGTGCCGAAGCCGATCTCCAGGATGCGCCCCGTCGCGCGGGCGAGCGTTCGCTGCCTGGGCTTGGCCAGGACCCGGCTACCCATGGCGAGGTCGAGCAGGTACGGGAAGACACAATGATGGTAGAGGCCCAAGGTATGCATCCAGGCTGCCCGGCGACTTTCTTTTGTAAGCGGTGCTGCAGCAAACCGCAATCCGCACTTTGTTTTTCGCAGGCTATACTTCGTTTTTACTTGATAAACCCTCGACCGTTGCAGAGCGGGGTACAGGTGCGATGTACCTCCCGGTCAGGTAGATTGCGCGCCCTCACCGCCCCGACCGGGCCAGAGCAATCGAGCAGTTCATGGGACGCATTTTCGAAGTCAGAAAGCACACGATGTTCGCGCGCTGGAACCGCATGGCAAAGCAGTTCAGCCGCATCGGCAAGGACATCACCATCGCGGTGAAAAAGGGCGGTTCCGACCCGAACGCAAACCCTGCGCTGCGCCGGGCGATCCAGAACTCGCGCGCCGTGAACATGCCGAAGGACAAGGTCGAGTCGGCGATCAAACGGGCTTCCGGGCGCGACGCCGCGAACTTCGAAGAGGTCATTTACGAGGGCTACGCGCCGCACGGGGTTGCCGTGCTGGTCGAATGCGCGACCGACAACCCGACCCGCACCGTTGCTGCGATCCGCAACGCTTTCAACAAGAACGGCGGCAATTTCGCGACGTCGGGCAGCGTTGCCTTCCAGTTCCGCCGCATGGGGGTGTTCCGGCTCGATCCCGCGGGCATCGACCAGGACGACCTCGAGCTGTACCTGATCGACCACGGCCTCGAGGAGTTCGGCGAGAGCACCGGCGAGAAAGGCGAGCCGCAGCTCGTCGCGCGCTGCCTGTTCGAGGACTTCGGCACGCTGCAGAAGGCGCTCGAGGAGCGCGGCATCAACCCGATCCTCGCCGAGCACGAGTACATCTGCAGCACGGCGACCGAACTCGGCGAAGCCGAAGCGACCGAGGTGCTCGAACTGATCGACAAGCTCGAGCAGGACGAGGATGTGCAGAAGGTCTACCACACCCTGGCGTAGCCACCTCGCCCGCTGCAGCGGGAGGGGCCGGCCGATGGGCCGGGGTTTCTCATCGGTTCGGCGACCCGGATCGCGTTGATTTTTCAGGTAAAGCGACCAGATTGCCCCGTCCGATGGAGAGGAACGGGTCCAAGCCGTCTAAACTTCACGCCCCATGCAAACTTCGGCCCGCGAACTCTTCTCCTATCGCAAGCACTGGGCGCAGCGCTTCGGCGTCGCGCCGTTCCTGCCCATGTCGCGGGAGGAGATGGACGCGCTCGGCTGGGATTCGTGCGACGTCATCCTGGTCACGGGCGATGCCTACGTCGACCACCCGAGTTTCGGCATGGCCATCGTGGGCCGGCTGCTCGAGGCGCAGGGTTTCCGCGTGGGCATCATTGCCCAGCCCGACTGGCACTCGACGCGCGACTTCATGCAGCTCGGCAAGCCGAACCTGTTCTTCGGCATCACCGGCGGCAACATGGATTCGATGGTGAATCGCTACACCGCGGATCGTCGCATCCGCACGGACGATGCCTACACCCCCCACGGCGCGGGCGGTGCACGGCCCGACCGCTGCGTCATCGTCTACTCGCAGCGGTGTCGCGAAGCCGCGAAGGAGGTGCCGATCGTGATCGGTGGCATCGAGGCGTCGCTGCGCCGGATCGCGCACTTCGACTACTGGTCGGAGAAAGTACGTCGCTCGGTCCTGCTCGACGCCAAGGCCGACCTGCTCGTGTTCGGCAACGCCGAGCGGCAGATCTGCGAGATTGCGCACCGTCTGGCCGCCGGCAAGAAGATCGAAGAGATCGACGACCTGCGCGGCACGGCGTTCGTGCGCAAGGCGCTGCCGGACAGCTGGATTGAAATCGATTCGACGACGATCGATGCGCCGGGGCCGCTCGCGCCGCCGGTCGATCCGTATGCAATGGAGCCGACGCCGGCGAAAAGCGAAGGAATGCCTCGAGTCGCTTACACCGCTACGTCTCCGGGTTCGGAGTCTGCTCGGAAGGACGCCGTAAACCCATCCATGGGGGCTCCGGCCGCGCCGTCCATGGCGCGGACGGCCTTCCGAGCAGACTCCGAACCCGAAGCCGGCGGCGCTCGCGCCGCCGAGGTGGTGCTTCGCTTTCATCGGCGGACGCCGAAGAGTGCCGACCGCGAGCACAGCGTCATCCGCATGCCGTCGTACGAAGCGGTGGCGAACGACCCCATTTTGTATGCGCACGCCTCGCGCATCCTGCACCTCGAAGCCAATCCCGGTAACGCTCGCGCACTCGTGCAGCGCCACGGCGACACTGACGTTTGGCTGAACCCGCCGCCAATCCCGCTCACGACGAAGGAAATGGACGCGGTGTACGAACTGCCGTACCAGCGCGTGCCGCATCCACTCTACGGCGACGCGAAGATCCCGGCGTACGAGATGATCCGCTTCTCGATCTCGATCCAGCGCGGCTGTTTCGGCGGCTGCACCTTCTGCTCGATCACCGAGCACGAAGGCCGCATCATCCAGAACCGCTCCGAGGACTCCGTGATCCGCGAGATCGAGACGATCCGCGACACGGTGCCCGGCTTCACCGGCGTGATCTCGGACCTGGGCGGACCGACGGCGAACATGTACCGCATCGCCTGCAAGTCGCGCGAGATCGAAGCCGCGTGCCGCAAGCCCTCGTGCGTGTACCCGGGCATCTGCCCGAACCTGAACACCGACCACTCGCCGCTGATCAAGCTGTACCGCCGCGCCCGCGAGCTGAAGGGCGTAAAGAAAGTGCTGATCGCCTCGGGGGTGCGCTACGACCTCGCGATCGAATCACCGGAGTACGTGAAGGAACTGGCGCAGCACCACGTCGGCGGCTACCTCAAGATTGCACCCGAAGCGCTCGCGGATGGCCCGCTCTCGAAGATGATGAAGCCGGGCGTCGGCACCTACGATCGCTTCAAGGAGCTCTTCGACAAGTTCTCGAAAGAAGCCGGCAAGGAGCAGTACCTGATCCCGTACTTCATCGCGGCGCACCCGGGCACGCGCGACGAAGACATGCTCGAACTCGCGCTCTGGCTCAAGCGCAACGGCTTCCGCGCGGACCAGGTGCAGGCGTTCCTGCCGTCACCGATGGCGACCGCCACCGCGATGTACCACTCGGGCAAGAACCCGCTGCACCGGGTGACGCGCTCGTCGGAAGAGGTGGTCATCCCGAAAGGCACGCGCCAACGCAGGCTGCACAAGGCGTTCCTGCGTTACCACGACCCGAACAACTGGCCGCTGCTGCGCGAAGCGCTGCGGCAGCTGGGGCGCTCCGACCTGATCGGCAATGGCCGCAACCAGCTGATACCGACGTACCAGCCGATCGGCACGGGCCGCGCACACGAAGGTCATCGGAAGCCGGGCAAGGTCGGGGTTTCGCCGATGCGGTCGCCGTCGACGCAAGCGTCGCAACCAAATTCGACGTCTGCGTCGCAACCAAAGTCGACGCAGCCGTTCCGCACCCAGCACACTGGATTGCCCCGCGTGCCGACCGCAGCACCGCAACGCCCGGCCGGTCCGAAGCGCAAGCCGGGGCGGTGATTCCGCCCGGTGCGCCGGCGGGGTGATCGGTCCGCACGACCGTCACCCCGAAAACCTTGCTCAGGCCTTCTTGGCCTTCTTCTCGGCGCGCTTCTCGTCCTTCGACTTCGCCGGCTTTTTCTTGGTTTCCTTCTTCCGATCCATGCCCTTGCCCATGTCGCTCACTCCCGTGGTGATTGGTCGAAGGTGAGAGCTTAAATCAGTTGTAGCGGTTCGTCTTGAACAGGTCGGACGCCGTCTGGAAATAGGCGACGCCCAGGTCCTGCAGAGCCACATCGTCCGCACGCGACTTGAAAGTCTTCGCCACCGGGTCGTAGGTCAGGGACTGGTGGGTCTTGCCGAGGCCGAGCACCACGAGCTGGTTGTCACGCAGGATCGCCACGTCGTGGTTGTGGCTGAAGAGCGCAATGCGCGTTTGCTCCGGCCGCTCGTGCAACGCGTCGATGCCGAAGAACGGCGCCTCGTATGGAAGGCCCAGCAACCCGAGCACGGTGGGTGCGATGTCGATCTGCGTCATCAGCGTGTCGATCTGGCGCGGCGCGATGTGCTTCGGCGAGTAGACCAGCAGCGGGATTTCATAGGTTTCGAGCGGAATCTCGGCCTTGCCGTAGACGCGCGCGCCGTGATCGGCGACCACGACGAAGATCGTGTCGTCGAACCAGGGCTGCTTGGCAGCCTCGCGCAGGAAATGACCGAGCGCGTAGTCCGCGTAGCGCACGCCCGACTGGCGGCCGCCACCCTCAGGCTTGATGCCTTGCTGCTCGAGACCCGGACGGAACGTGAACGGCTTGTGGTTCGACGTCGTCATGATGATCGAGAAGAACGGCTTGCCCGCCTGGTACTGCTCGCCGTAGTGCTGGATCGCGCGGTCGAACAGGTCTTCGTCGGCAACGCCCCAGACGTTCTCGAAGCGGACCTGGTCGATGTCGGTGCGATCGAGCACCTGGAAGCCGTTGCCCGCGAAGAACGAGTTCATGTCGTCGAAGTAGCCGTAGCCGCCATAGAGGAAGCTGCTCTGGTAACCGAGGTCGTTCATGACCTTGCCCCAGCTGCCGATGCCCTGGTTGCCGGGCCGGCGCAGGATCGATACGGTCGGGATCGGCGGGAACGAGGAGGTGATCGCTTCGAGGCCGCGCACGGTGCGCGTGCCCGACGCGTAAGTGTTGGCGAACCAGAGTCCCTGCTTCGCGTAGGCATCGAAGTTCGGCGTCCAGTCCTTCGTCGAGCCGTGCAGCTTGCTGAACTCGGCGCCGAACGACTCGCTCGAGACGACGACGACGTTGAGCTTGCCGAGGCCGTCGGGCCGGGTGGCATGGAACCGGTTCATCTTGCCGAGCGCCAGCTGCGTGAACGGCGCGCCGTCGGCCGCCAGTTCCGTCTCCATCAGGCGGAGGTTGGCCGCCGGCTTGGCGCTGGCGTAGTACGACTCGTAGTCGATGTCGCTGGTGCGCGCCGCGCGGAAGAAGCTGCTGTGCCCGTTCTGCACCAGCTCGTTTTCGACCCGGTTCGACGCAATAGACAGCGCATTCGTCGGATAGAGCACGACGGCAAGGGCCAGCGCCAGCGCATACGGCACGAAGACCACCAGCCGCTCGCGTAACCGGACGACGTGCTCGAAACCAGGCTGGATCGCGTGGCGCAGGAAGAAGACGGCCAGTGCCGCCAATGTCACGGCCGCGCCGAGCACCTTCATCACGGGGTAGGCGTCCCAGATGTCGACGAACACCTCCGTCGGATACGCAAGGTAGTCGTACGCGACGATGTTGAAGCGCGCGTCGAATTCCTCGAAGAAAAAGTATTCCGCGGCCGTCAGGTAGATCAATCCCGTGACCGCGGCCGCGGTGGCGCCGTAGAGGATCACGCGATTGGCGGTCGACCGGAACCAGCGATCAGGCAGCAGCAGGATGTAGAGCGCGAACGGCGCGAACAGGTACAGGCTCTCGATCAGGTCGTTGATGAAGCCTGCCGACAGGACGTAGGGCAACCTGGACGAGCCGACGTCGGCTTCCAGTCCGAATTTGGCCCACAAGACGGTTCGGCCGAGCAACCCGAGTACCAGGTAGACGGCCACGATGGTCAGCCAGGGCGAGAACCGGGACAGGGCGTTGCGGATTGAAGGCATCTATCTGAAATCCTTGAAGAATTGCGGGCAGCCGCACCCCCCGTGACGAGTGGGGCATGGGTTAGACGTCGCGCTGGGGGCGAATCAACCGCCGGGGCAGGACGGGCGACCCGCCGGCGGCCGGGTGGGACTGGTCGTTGTCTTTGACTTAACGCAGACCTGCTCCCGTGACGGGGGTCACTCATTGGCCCGTCGATCGTGTCGACACCGGCCGAGAGCGTTAGCGTTCCCCGCGTGTCCATTCGGGACTCGATCGCTGACGAGCCGAGGAGGTTTTGATGCAATCGTTCACAGCATTGGCGCAACGCGCTGGGATCGCGGTGCTCTTGGCGCTACCGTGCGTTGCCCTCGCCACACCGCCTGCCTGGGCGCCAGCGCATGGGTGGCGCAACAAGAACGATCCGACGTACGCCGGCTACAGCGGTCGCGACTGGGAGTACGACTACGGTGTGCGCTCCGGTTCGTGTGACCGCGGCCGCATCGGCCAGGTGCTCGGCGGCGTGGTTGGCGGCGTGGCCGGTGGCGCGATCGGCGGCGAGGTCGCCAAGGGCAGCGCCGAACGCAACGTGGCAATCGTGATCGGCACGGTGATCGGCGCGGCCATCGGCTCGGAAGTCGGGCGGCGCATGGACAAGACCGATCGCTCGTGCGTCGGCCACACGCTCGAACTCGCCGATTACGGCCAGAGCGTGAAATGGACCAATCCGAACACCCGCGTGACGTACCAGCTGACGCCGCTCGACGCCGAGCATGGCAATGACGGTTGCCGTCGCTTCCTGCTCATCGCGCACGGGTCGTTCGGGCTGAGCGAGGGCCGCACGATCGCCTGCACCGACGGTCACGGTGTCTGGCAGTTGGAGGACGACCGCATCACCCGCCGCTGAGGTCCAGCCGGCCGATCGTTGATGCCCCCCCGGGCGCATGCTAGCGTGCGCCCGCCTCCTGGGGGATCGATGAAGAGCACCCGGCCCACATCACGCGACATCGCTCGCCTCGCGGAGGTTTCGCAGGCAACGGTGTCGCGCGCGTTGCGCAACAGCCCGCTGGTGCGACCTGAGACCCGTGAGCGCATCGAGTCGATCGCGCAGCAGCTGAGCTATCGCACCGACCGTCGTGCGGCCGGGCTGCGCACCCGTCGCTCCAACACGCTCGCTTTGCTGCTGTTCGAGGAATCCGCCGAGGACGGGCAGATCAACCCGTTCTTCCTGTCGATGCTCGGTCACATCACGCGGGCGACGGCCCGACGCGGCCTCGACCTGCTGGTGTCATTCCAGCAGCTGAGCGACGACTGGCACACCGAATACCAGCTCAGCAATCGCGCCGACGGCTTGATCCTGCTGGGTTATGGCGACTACATCTCGTCGATGCCCCGGTTGCAGAAACTCGCCGACGCCGGCGCCAATTTCGTCATCTGGGGGCCCGACGTGGATGGCACACCCGGCCGCTACGTACGCACCGACAACACCGCGGGCGGATTGCAGGCGACGCGCCACTTGTTGCGCCTGGGACGCAAGCACATCGCGTACCTTGGCAGCTCATCCGATCACTGGCCCGAATTCCAGGCGCGGTTCAGCGGCTACGAGCGGGCGCTGCGCGAAGCCGGCATCGACCCCGATCCGCGCCTGTCGGTCGAAGCCCAGTCCAGTGAACAGGCGGGCCACGAAGCGGCCGGGGCACTGCTCGAGTCGGGCATGCCGTTCGACGCGATCTTCGCCGCGAGCGATCTCATCGCGATGGGTGCGATCGGCGCATTGCGCGATCGTGGCCGCTCGGTGCCAGGCGACGTAGCCGTGGTCGGCTTCGACGACATCGCCGCTGCGGCACATTTCATCCCGCCGCTCACGACGGTGCAGCAGGACACGCATCGCGCGGGCGACATGCTGGTCGACAACCTGCTGAAAATGACCGCGGGCGAACCCGTCGAATCCGCATTGATCGAACCGAAGCTCGTCGTCCGCGGCTCCTGCGGCGATCCGGCCCGCGCCTAGAGGCGATGGCGCAGCACGCTTTCTCGAGTGGCGAGGCGCTCGCGCGCAACCTCGCAAACGACGTCAGCGCGGCATTGGAACATCGCCTCGCCGCGCAAGGCGCTGCAGGCCTCGTCGTGTCGGGAGGTCGAACGCCGGCGGCCTTCCTGCGCGAACTCGCGTCGCGCGAGCTCGACTGGCCCCATGTGTTCGTGACGCTCGCCGATGAACGCCGCGTGGCGGCGGACCACCCTGCAAGCAATCTGCGCTTCGTGCGCGAGGCCTTCGCGGGCACTCCAGCAGCGAGTGCAACCTTGATCGCAATCGACGCGACCCTCGCTGATGCCGCTCCCCGTTGGAGCGATGCGCTCGCCCAGGTTCCGCGACCATTTGCTGCTGTCGTCCTGGGAATGGGTGACGACGGGCATTTCGCCTCGCTGTTCCCGGGCATGCCCGGGCTCGCGGCGGCGTTGAACCTCGCGAACACGACCAGCGTGGTCGAAGGCCTGGCGCCGGTCGACCCGAAGGCCCGGCTCAGCCTGACGCTGCCGACCCTGCTCGACACGGACCTGCTGGTGCTGCACGTCACCGGGGACGCCAAGCTCGCGACGCTGCAGCGAGCAGGCACTCCTGGCAGAGCACTGGAGGTGCCCGTGCGGGCGCTGTTGCAACAGCGTCGAGTGCCGCTGGAGATCTACCACGCGCCGTGAGATCGAATCAGCGGTCTTCGTGGTCGTCCACGCGCAAGGTCGCAAGTCCTGCCAGCAGCAGTAGCAACCCGCCCAGCACCAGCGCATTGATGCTGTGGCCGCCGAACAGCACGCGCACCAGGATGCCGAGCACGCTGGCGGCAAGAATCTGCGGGATAACGATGAAGAAATTGAAGATGCCCATGTAGATGCCCATCTTCCTCATCGGTACCGCCTGCGACAGCATCGCGTACGGCAACGACAGGATGGCAGCCCAGGCGATGCCGACGCCGATCATCGACACCAGCAGCAACCGCGGGTCCTCGATGAAGCGGATCGACGCCAGCCCGAGCGCGCCGAACCACAGGCAGACCAGGTGTGCCTTGCGACGGCCGAGCACTTCGGCGAGCTTCGGGATGAACAGCGCGGCGAGCGCGGCAAAGCCATTGTAGGCCGCGAACAGGATACCGACCCAGTTCGCGCCCTCGTTGTAAGCCGCCGAGGCCGCATCGGTGGTGCCGTAATGGTGCTCGGTGACGGCCGCGGTGGTGTAGATCCACATTGCGAACAGCGCGAACCAGGACAGGAATTGCACCACGGCGAGCTGTCGCATGACCTTCGGCATCAGGTACAGGTCATTGATGACGTTATGCAGCATGCCGTCGGTGGCGCCGCGGCTCTGGCGTGACGCGACGACGATCTGCAGCAGGCCGAAGGCGACGAGGCCAAAGCCGAGCACGTAGAGCTGCTTGTCCCAGCCCATCAGCGCCACGGCCGCAGCGAAGGCGGAGCCCACGACGATCCATGCAGCAGCGGACTTGCGATACCACTCGGGTGTCTGCGCGTTCTGCTCGGCGCCGGAGGCATGCTCGCCGGCGCGTTCGTCGAATTCAGCGAGTTCCTTTGGCGAGTATTCGCGCGTGCTGAAGATCGTCCAGAGCACGGCGGCGAGGAACGCCACGGCACCAAGATAGAACGCGAGCTTCACGGACTGCGGCAGCTGGCCGGCCTCGGCCACGTTACTCACGTCGAACAGGTTGGTGAGGATCCAGGGCAGCGCGGAGGCGACCACCGCACCGACGCCGATGAACCAGCTCTGCATCGAGTAACCACGGCAACGCTGGCGGTCGGGCAGCATGTCGCCCACCAGTGCGCGGAACGGCTCCATCGAGATGTTGATCGACGCGTCGAGAATCCAGAGCATGCCCGCGGCCATCCACAGGTATGGGCTGTTCGGCATGACGACGAGCGCGGCGGTTGCGAGCAGGGCGCCGACCAGGAAATACGGGCGCCGGCGACCCAGGCGGCCCCAGGTGCGGTCGCTCATGTAGCCGATGATCGGCTGCACGATCAGCCCGGTGACCGGAGCCGCGAGCCAGAGGATCGGCAGGTCGTCGATCGACGCGCCGAGCGACTGGAAGATGCGGCTGACGTTCGCATTCTGCAACGCGAAGCCGAACTGGATTCCGAGGAATCCGAAGCACATGTTCCAGATCTGCCAGAAGGTCAGCGTCGGCTTCTGCTTGCGCACTATCTTCCCTTTCCGAGTCGGAGATCCAGCCACACGGCCAGCGCGAGCACCGCGCCGCGCGCAATGTACTTCGCCTCCGGTGAGACCGCCATCAGGGTCATGCCGTTGAGCAGGCTCGCCATGATCAACGCGCCGAACAGCACGCCGAGCACCGTGCCGCGCCCGCCGCGCAGGCTCGTGCCGCCGATCACGCAGGCGGCGACCGCGTCAAGCTCCATCAGGGACCCCACGGTCGATGTCGACGCGCCGGAGTACGCGGTCTGCATGAACCCGGTCAGCGCCACGATGCCGCCCATCAACGCGTAGGCGCCGATGATCGTAGTGCGCACCGGCACGCCGGACACCGTGGCGGCTTCTTCGTTGCCGCCGATGGCATACAGATAGCGGCCGAACGGCGTGTTCGTGACCAGCTGGTGAATCACGACGGCCACCAGCCCGAGGATCACCAGCGCGATCGGCACGCCGCGGTAGCCGTTGGTGACGATGACGACCAGGAACACGAACTGCGCCAGCACGAACAGTTTCAGGAACGTGAGTTCGCCATCGTCGACCGGAAATCCATAGGACTGCCGGCGCTTGCGTGCACTCAGTGCGGATCCGACGATGGCGGCGACGGCCAGGGCCGCCAGCCCATAACCGGCGACGTCGGGAAGGTAATAGGTGGTCAGCAGCGAATACACGTTCTGGCTGCCGCCCTCGACGACTGGCACGGTCTGGTTTTCGATCACGAGCCAGTGCAAGCCGCGGAAAACCAGCAGCCCACCCAGCGTCATGATGAAAGCAGGAATACGCTCGATCGCGATCAATGCGCCCATCGCCGACCACACCAGCACCGCACCGAGCGTTGCGATCAGCAGCGCCACGGGGGCCGGCACGTCGTGCCAGTAGACGAGGACCGCGGCGACGGCGCCCGCGAGCCCCACCCCGCTGCCGGCCGACAAGTCGATCTGCCCAGGCAAAAGCACCACGAGCATGCCGAGGGCGAGCACGGCCGTGACGGCGAGTTCGACCGAGAGCAGGGACAGGTTGCGCGCCGAGAGGAACACCGGTTCCTGCCACGCAAAGAACGCCCAGATGGCCGCCAGTGCGACGAGCATCGACAGTTCACGGGCGGCGAAGCGGTTCATGCCGCGCGCTCCAGGCGACCCATCGCCGCCGCCAACAGTCGTTCCGGCGTCGCCGCCGATCGCTCGAACGTGCCGCCGACGCGACCTTCGCAGAGCATCACGATGCGATCGCTCATTCCCAGCAACTCGCCGAGCTCGCTCGACACGAGGACGATCGCCTGGCCGGCGGCCGTGAGCCGGTTGATCAGTTCATACACCTCGAGCTTGGCACCGACGTCGATGCCGCGCGTCGGCTCGTCGAGCAGCAGCACCTTGGGCTGCGTCAGCAGCATCTTGCCGAGCACCACCTTCTGCTGGTTGCCCCCCGACAGCGTGCCGACCGCCTGTTCGAGCGTCTGCGCCTTGATGCGCAGGTCGTCGACGATCGTCCGGGTGCGTGCCACCTCGCCGTCGCGGTCGATGAACGCGCCGCGCCGCAGGCTCCGCAACGATGACAGCGACACGTTGAACGTGACCCCTTGCGGCAGCACGAGTCCGTAGCGCTTGCGATCCTCCGTGACGATGGCCAGTCCGTGCGTCAGCGCCGCACGAGGATGACGCGGCGCATACGCCTGGCCGTCGAGTTCGATCGTTCCGGCGCGGCGCTGGCCCCAGAGCCCCATCAGGTGCAGCAGCAGCTCGGTGCGTCCGGCACCCATGAGGCCGCCGATCCCCAGCACCTCGCCGGCCCGGGCATGGAAGTCGATGCCGCGCAACGCGATGCCGCCCTGCCGGGGTGGATCCACGTCCACGCCACGCAACGACAGCAACGTGCGCCCCGGCGTCGACTGACGACGCGGATAGTGGTCTTCGATGCGCCGACCGACCATGCGACGAATGATCTCGTCGGTATCCGTGCTCGCGGCCGCGAGCGTGCCCTGGGCGGTACCGTCCCTCAGGACGGTGATGCGATCCGCGATCGCGAGGACTTCGTCGAGCTTGTGCGAGATGAACACGCAGGCCACGCCGCGTTCGCGCAAACGACGCAGCTGTGCCAGCAGCGTGTCGATCTCGTTGCGCGACAGCGCAGCCGTCGGCTCGTCCAGCACCAGCACCTTCGGCTTGCGCGCGATGGCGCGGGCAATCTCCACGAGCTGCTGCTGACCGATGCCAAGGTCGCCGACACGAGTCGCCGGGTCGAGCTGGATGCCGCACTCGGCGAGCGTGGCAAACGATCGTGCATAAACGCTGTCCCAGTCGATGCGTCCGAGGCGTTGCGGAAACGCGCCCAGGAACAGGTTCTCGCCGACCGTCATGTCCGGGAACAGCGCCAGCTCCTGGTGGATGATCGCGATGCCGGCTCGCTCGGCGTCGCGAGTCGAGCGAAACTCGACCGCACGATCGTCGACGACGATGTCCCCCTCGTAGCTGCCGTGGGGGTGCACGCCCGACAGCAGCTTGATCAGCGTGGACTTGCCTGCGCCGTTCTCGCCGCACAACGCGTGAATTTCGCCTTCACGCAGGTCGAAACTGACGCCGTCGAGCGCGGTCACCGCACCGAAGCGCTTGCTGACCGAGCGGGCAGCCAGGACGGTTCGATCCTTCATGGACGCGGCGGGCGCTGTGCGTCCGGGATGCCCCGGTAGACGTCGTCATACGTGGCCTGGCCGTCGCGGACCACCGTGTCGAGCATGTTGTCACGCGTGACCGTGACCACGTCGAACAGCACGGACGGCACCTGCCCGTGGCCGTTGTCGACCGACTTGCTGGCGACGACGACGCGACGTCGCGCCAGCTGCACGGCAAGCTCGGCCGCGCCGCTCGCGAGCGTGCGCAACGGCTTGTAGATCGTCATTGCCTGCGTGCCCACGGCGATACGCTGCAGGGCAACGGTTTCGGCATCCTGGCCGGTGACGAGCACCTTGCCCGCGAGCCCCTCCTCGCTCAACGCCTGGATGGCGCCGCCCGCTGTGCCGTCGTTGCTGGCCAGCACGGCATCGATGCGGGAGCCGTTGGCCGTGATCGCGGCATTCACGATGCGCTTGGCGTTCTCCGGCTTCCAGTCTTCGGCCCAGTCTTCGTGCAGCACCTCGATGTCGCCGCTCTGGATCAGCGGCTCGAGGACTCGATCCTGCCCGCGCTTGAGCTGCGCCGCGTTGTTGTCGGTCTTGGCTCCGAAAATGCGCACGATGCGGCCCTTGCCCGGTGTCGGCAGGTGCTCGACCAGGTACCTCGCCTGCAGCTCGCCCACGTGCTCGTTGTCGAAGCTCACGTAAAGGTCGGGATCGCTGTCGCGGATGATGCGGTCGTACGCGATCACGGGAATGCCAGCCTCGTGCGCCATCTTGACGCCCTTGGCCATCGCGGTGCCGTCGTGCGGCACGATCACCAGCACGTCGACGTTGCTGGTGATGAGCTTCTCGACATCGCCGATCTGCACCGTGTCGTCGCTGTTGGCCGCGAGCACGCGCACCTTGGCGCCGAGTTCGCCCGCCCGCTTGACGAACATCTCGCGGTCGGCCTGCCAGCGCGCTTCCTTCAGTGTGTCGAGCGACAGCCCGATGACGATGCCGTCGTCCTGCGCCACACCAGGCGTCCTGACAGCGCGCGACGCGAGTGCGAGCCCGATCAGTACGCTGGTTACCAGCGAGACGATCACCAGCAGGATGCGGATCTTCAAGGCTTCACTCCTGGCGGCGGGCCGTTCACGTCAACGCAGGAAGACCCGATAGCCCCACGCCGGCAGATGGAGCGATGTTCCGGCCTCCAGATCTTCGACCCGCCCGGTCGTGAAATCGCGGTAGCTGCCGGGGAACGGCAACTCCTTGAACGAGACGGCGACGGGTTTGGCAGAAAAGTTGAACACGGCGAACACCTGGTCCTTGTCATTGGCGCGAACGAAGCTCAAGACGGTCGCAGGCGACGAATTGGGCACTTCGAGCATGCGCGCACCCCACGGTGCGTTCCACAGCGAGGTACTGGCTTTCTTCAACGCAAACAGCTGCCGGTACAGCTCGCCGTTCGGGTGGTCCTTCCAGGCGATCGGATCACGCTCGAAGAAGGCGAGCCGCCGGGCGTTGCCCGCTTCCTGCCCGTTGTAGATGAGGGGCAGGCCCTCGCCGACGACGGACAGCACCAAGGCAGCCTCGAGGCCCGGACCGAACTGCTCGAACTCGGTGCCGTCCCAGGCATTCTTGTCGTGGTTGCTGACGAAGGTCATGCGCATCGCTGCCGCCGGCCACGAGTTGTCATTCGTCGAGTAGTAGCTGCGGAATGGGTCGGCACCCTTGCCGCCCTGGATGGCGTCGTGGGCCGCCGTGTACCAGTCCCAGGCATAGGTCGCGTCGAACGCGTCCTGGTGCAGGTCGGTGGCCTGCCACTCGGCGAGCATGAACACTGGCTTGATCGCGTCGAGTTCCTTGCGCGCGTTGTTCCAGAAATCGAGCGGGACGAAACCGGCAACGTCGGCCCGGTAGCCGTCGATGCCGGCCTCGCGTACCCAGTACTTGAGCGCATCGGTCATGTACTTGCGCAGTCCCGGCTGGTCGTAGTCGAGCTCGATGATGTCCGACCAGTCGTTCCACGAGGTCGGGTGGTACTCACCCTTCCAGTTCTTCGCCAACCACTCGGGATGTTGCTTGACGAGCGGGTTGTCCCAGGCAGCGTGATTCGCGACCCAGTCCAGGATGACCTTCAAGCCCAGCTCGTGAGCACGCGCAACGAAGCGCTTCAGGTCGTCGAGCGTGCCGAACTCGGGATTCACGGCCAGGTAGTCGCGCACTGAATACGGGCTGCCGAGCCCGCCTTTGCGGTTCTGCACACCGATCGGGTGGATCGGCATCAGCCAGACGATGTCGGCACCCAGCGCCTTGACGCGCGGCAGTTGCTGTTCGGCGGCGGCGAGCGTCCCCTCCGGCGTGAACTGGCGCAGATTGACCTGGTACAGCACCGCGCTCCTCGACCAGTCCGGGTGCTGGACCCGGACGTACGGTGCGGGCTGGTAACGGTGCAGTTCGTCGTCCATCGGTTGGCCGGCAGCTTCAGCGCGTGCGCTGCTGGCAGCCATGGCACTGACCAACGCGAGTAACCAGGACCGTTTCATCGAGCACTCCGCTCATCGGGTCTGCTTGAAGCGAATGGCGGCCCCGCCGCTGCTGGCGAGCTTGAGATCGAGCGTGTCCGCCGCGGTCACGGTGCGCTTCTCGACCACCAGGTCGTAGGGACGCGTTTTCCAGTCGGCCTGCGGGCCATCTCGATAGATCTCGGCCACGTAGCGTGCCTGCGGGTCGAGGAAGCTGAGTTTCAGCGACAGCTGCCGCGGATTCTCGTCGGTCAGCGCACCTAGAAACCAGTCGGGCTGGCCGCGCTGCTTGCGCGCCACGGCCACGAAGTCGCCGACCTCGCCGGCGAGGCCGATGCTTTCGTCCCAGTCCGTCGGCACGTCCTTGATGAACTGGAACGCATCGAGGTGCTTCGCGTAGTTCTCGGGCAGGTCGGCGGCCATCTGCACCGGGCTGTAGAGCACGACGTACAGCGACAGCTCCTTGGCGAGCGTGTGCTGCACCCGGTGTCGCGGGTCGTAGCCATCGAGGTCGACGATTCCGGGCGTGTAATCCATCGGTCCGGACAGCATGCGCGTGAACGGCAGGATCGCCACGTGCTCGGGCGGGTTCACCGGGTCGCCCCAGCCGTTGTATTCCTGGCCGCGCGCGCCTTCGCGCGAGATCCAGTTCGGGTACGTGCGGCGCAGGCCCGTGTCCTTCACCGGCTCGTGCGCGTTGATGCTGATCCTGTGCTTCGCCGCCTCGCGCAACACACGCAGGTGATGCTCGACCTGGAACTGGCCGTCGTGCCACTCGTGCAGCTCGACACCGTTCTCGTCGAGGCGACGCACGTCGCCCGCATCCGCCACGTAGCCGGTCTTGACCTGCCGCACGCCCATCGACTCGTAGAGTGCAAACGCGGCTGGCATCTGCGGCTCGTAGTTGCCCACGTCGCCCGAGGTCTCGTGATGGCCGACGAGACGCACGCCTTTGCTGCGCGCGTAGTCGGTGACTGCCTGCAGGTCGAAGTCGGGGTGCGGCTGCGTGAAGTTGAACAGCTTGCCGTTGTAGAACCAGTCGCCGTCCCAGTCGACGTTCCAACCTTCGACCAGCACGCCCTGGAAGCCGCTCGCCGCGGCGAAGTCGATGTAGCGCCTGGTCTCGGCGGTCGTGGCGCCATGCTTCGGACCGGAGCCCCAAGTGGCCTTGTTGATGTGCATCGCCCACCAGATGCCGACGTACTTGCCCGGCTCGACCCACGACACGTCGCCGAGCGCGTTGGGCTCGTTCAGGTTCAGGATCAGGCTGGAGTTCAGCAGCGCCGCCGCAGTTGGTGCGACCTGCACGGTGCGCCACGGCGACTTGAACGGCGTGCGCGTCTTGACACGGATGCCGTCGGACCACGGCGTGAGGCTGGTGCGGAAGACGCCGGGACGGCGGTGGTCGAGCACGTACGACGCGTAATCCACCAGCGCCGCCTCGTGGAAACTCAGGTGCGTGCCGTCGGGCAGCCGCACCGTCATCGGCGTGTGCGCCATCGGCACGTCCGCGAGTGGAGTGCTGTTGTAGAGGTACTCGTAGCGGTTCCAGCGGCGTCCCGGAATCCACCACGCCTTGACCTGCTTTTTCGCGTCTTCGAGCCGGAATTCAGTGAGCTCGTCGGTGATGTTCACTGCTTCATAGCCCGGCTGTTGCGGCACTTCGTACCGGAAGCCGAAGCCGTCATCGAACACGCGTACCCGCACACTGAACTGGCGGTCCGCCCCTTGGACTGATTCAAACTTCACGATGAGTTCATTGTGGTGGTCGCGCACGTAGCGACGCTCGCCCCAGGGCTGTTCCCAGGTCTCGTCGTGGCTCGAGGTCGACGAATTCGCGACGCGGAACCCGTCGTCGAACGCGGGCTGCGATTGGAAGCGCAGGCCGAGGAAACCAGCCGGCATCAGTTCGGACGCCGTTGCGCGTGACCGCGTATCGCGGCGCGCCGTTCTTGTCGACATCGAGGGTGACCGTCGTCTGCCCGTCGGGGGAGCGGACCGATGCCGGTTGCGCCACCGTCGTCGCGGCGACGAGCACTGACGCAAACCAGGGCAAAGCGATGCGTGCGGCGGATTTCATCGTCGGACCCCCTGCCATGCGAGGGGCCGGCAGGGACGGCGTCCGCCGGAGCGGCCGCCGTTCGTTGCTTCCCCCGAAGCGGCAGGCAGTCTAGCAATGATCCGGGCGCCGGCTCCCGGCGAACGTTCAATGCAAACGTATTCAAGACCTTGTGGCCCCGGCGCCGGGGGTGATTCACTGCGCGTCACGTCCAGGAGACATCTCGATGCTCAGACCAATGCTCAGGAAGTGGCTGGCAGTGCTGGTTCTCGCGCTCGGCACGACGACCGCAATCGCCGCCGACCGCATCGAACGAGTCGAGCCCGCCTCCTGGTGGGTCGGCATGAAAGACGCCAACCTGCAGCTGCTGGTGCATGGCGACCGTGTCGCCGAGCTGGCGCCACGGTTGAGCTACCCGGGCGTGTCGATCACCGGCGTGGATCGTGTCGAGAACCCCAACTACCTGTTCGTGAACCTGAAGCTCGCGCCGGAGACGAAGCCGGGTTCGTTCCGCATCGACTTCCTCGACGGCCGCTCCAGGGCGGCCAGTCGCAAGTACGTGCTGCACGCGCGCGAGCCGGGCTCCGCCGATCGCGTGGGTTTCGGACCGCAGGACACGATCATCCTCGTCACGCCCGATCGATTCGCCAACGGCGACCCACGCAACGACACGGTCAAGGGCATGCCGGACGGAATCGATCGCGACGAAGCCGCTGGGCCGCCACGGCGGTGACCTGAAAGGCATTTCGAACCACCTCGATTACCTGGCCGGCATGGGGTACACGCAGCTCTGGCTCAACCCGGTGCTGGAGAACAACCAGCCTGAGGTCACCTACCACGGTTACGCGATCACCGATTTCTACAAGGTCGACCCGCGCTACGGCACCAATGCCGAGTTCCGGCAGCTCGCGGCGGATGCGCGCAAGCGTGGCATCGGACTGGTCATGGACATGGTGTTGAACCACTGCGGCTCCGCGCACTGGTGGATGGCGGACCTGCCGAGCAGGGACTGGTTCAATCACGACAGCACGTTCTCGCCGACCAGCCACGTGCGCGAGACGCTGCAGGACATGCACGCCGCGGATGTCGACCGCCGCACGTTCTCCGACGGCTGGTTCGTCGCGACGATGCCGGACATGAACCAGCGCAACCCGCACCTGGCGACGTACCTGATCCAGAACAGCCTGTGGTGGGTCGAGTACGCCGGACTGTCGGGAATTCGCGTCGACACGTATTCGTATTCGGACCGCGCGTTCCTGACCGAATGGTCACGCCGCGTGACGCAGGAATACCCGCGGCTCAACATCGTCGGCGAAGAGTGGAGTTCGAACCCGTCGACCGTCGCCTACTGGCAGCGCGGTCGCAACCCGCCGGACGGTTACGTTTCGTACTTGCCGAGCCTGTTCGACTTCCCGCTGCAGGAAGCGGTGGCGATGGGACTCAAGGAACCCGAAGGCTGGGGCACGGGCCTGCGCCGCATCTACAAGGTGCTCGCGCAGGACAGCGTCTATGCCGACCCCTACAACCTCGTCGTATTCCACGACAACCACGACATGAGCCGGATGTTCACGGCGCTGGGGGAGCGACGGGACCTGGACCGCATGGCGCTCGCGTTCGTGCTGACGACGCGCGGCATCCCGCAGCTGTTCTACGGCAATGAAGTGCAGATGAGCAACAAGGGCACGGAAGATCACGGCGTCATTCGCAGCGACTTCCCCGGCGGCTGGGCCGGCGACGCAAGGAACGCGTTTACGGGCCAAGGCCTCAGCGACGACGAGCGCGCGATGCAGGAGTACACGCGGAAGCTCCTGCAGTGGCGCCGCACCGCACCGGCCATTCGCGACGGCAAGCTGATGCAGTACGTCCCGACCGACGACCTGTACGTGTACTTCCGCCGCAACGAGGCGCAGACGATCATGGTGATCCTGAACAACGGCGACGAGGCTCGCACGGTTGACACGAAGCGCTTCGAGGAGGCCATCGGCGCGCGACGACGGGCAAGGACGTGCTGTCGGGCCGGGCGCATGAGTTGGCCAAGGGCGTCGCCGTGCTGGCACGCAGCGCCACGATCCTCGAACTGAAGTGAGGTGAACCGATGTCGAACTTGCGCCGAACCTTGCTGGCTGCCCTGCTCGTCATGGGCAGTCCTGCCGTGATCGCGGCAACGATGCCTGCCGCGGTTCCCGTCACCGGCCCCGGTGTGACTGGTACGGTGGTGCGTTACGCGGAAATGCCGTCGAGCCACGTCGCCCCACGCAATGTCGACGTCTGGTTGCCAACGAGCTACGGCAAGGATCCCACCCGGCGCTACCCCGTGCTGTACATGCACGACGGCCAGAACCTGTTCGATCCGGCGACGTCGTACGGCCACGTCGACTGGGCCGTCGACGAGGTGATGACGGACCTGATCGCCAAGGGCGCGGTGCGCGAGGCTATTGTCGTCGGCGTCTGGAACACTTCGAAGCGACGCGACGAATACATGCCGCAGCGACCCGTGCACGGCAAGATCAAGTTCAACGTGCCGGGCGCGGAGGACCTCGACGCCGCTGACATCATCTCCGACCGCTACCTCGAGTTCCTGGTCAAGGAACTCAAGCCCTTCGTCGATGCCACGTACCGCACCCTGCCCGGTCGCGCCGACACGCTCGTGATGGGCTCGAGCATGGGCGGTCTCATCTCCCAGTACGCGATGAGCCAGTACCCGGACGTGTTCGGTGGGGCTGGCTGCGTCTCGACGCATTGGCCGGCAGGGAACGGCATCGCGCTCGATGACTTCGCAGCCCACCTGCCCGACCCGGCCACCCACAAGTACTGGTTCGACTACGGCACCGCCACGCTCGACGCGCTGTACGAACCGTACCAGCAGCGGGCCGACGAGATCCTGCGCAAAGCCGGCTACGTCGAAGGCCAGAACTGGACCACGCGCAAGTTCGAAGGCGCCGAGCACTCCGAGAAGGCCTGGCGACTGCGCGTCGACCAGCCGCTGGTGTTCCTGCTCGGGCGCTGAATACGGCCGTGTCACCCGCGCAGGGGTGCCCCTGCCGGGTCAATGCGGACCGAGTTGCAGCACTCCGCCGCTGGCGAGCGCCGCGTGCGGGATGTCGATCCGGGGAATCGACTTGCCGTCGAGCGTAGCGCCACCAGCTCCTGCGCGCCGGATCTCGAGCACACGTCCACCAGGCAATTCGATGCGTGCGCCACGCACGAGCGGTGTTCCCGCCACGTAGGTGCCGCTTGCAGGCCGCAACGGATAGAACCCAAGCGTCGCGAACACCAGCCACGCGCTCATCTGGCCGCAGTCGTCGTTGCCCATGATGCCGTCCGGACGGTCTGAGTAAAATTCGCGCACGATGCGTTCGATCAACCGCTCCCCCTTCTCCGGCGCGTCGGTGTATGAGTACAGCCAGGCGATGTGATGGCTGGGCTCGTTGCCGTGCGCGTACTGGCCGATCATCGCTTCCTGGCCGAGGTGCTTGTCGGGGTTCGGCATCGGCAACGAAAAGAACGTGTCGAGCCAGTCTTCAAGACCCTTCGGGCCCCCAAGCACCTCGCGAAACCCGAGTGGATCGTGCAGCGCGGGTGTCGCCGTGTACTGCCAGGCATTGGCTTCCGTGTAATCGCCGGGATTGTTGAGCGGCGAGGTCGCGCGGAGCGGGTCGAACGGCTCGCGCCAGCGACCCCGCGAGTCCTTGCCGCGCACCACGCGCGTGGTCGGGTCGAACAGGAGCTTCCAGCCTTGTGCGCGCTTCTCAAATTGCGCGGCGATCACGTCGTCGCCCGCGGCGTGGGCGACGCGAGCGACGGCATCGTCGCCGTAACCGTATTCCATCGTCTTCGAGACAGACTCGCCGTTCTCGAGATCGAACGGCAGGTAGCCGTACCGCTGGTACAGCTTCCACGAACCCTGGGCCCAGGCCGGCGCACCGGGTCGCTCCTGCGTCGAGGTTTCAACCATCGCGCGCAAGGCCTCGTTGCGGTCAAAGCCACCGAAGCCTTTGGCAACGGCGTCCGCAATCACCGGCAGGGCCGGATTGCCGATCATCGTGTGGGTTTCGCGACCCCAGACAGTCCAGAGCGGCAGGTAGCCCTGTTGTAGCTGGTGCGCGAGCATCGTCGTGATGAAGCCCGTGACTCGCTCCGGATACACCAGCGTGTAGAGAGGGTGCACCGCACGGAACGTGTCCCACAGGCTGAGCGTGCTGTCGTAGCGTCCGCCCGGCGCCTGGATCACTTCGCCGCGCGGACCGCGCACGCGACCGTCGACGTCAGCGATGTCGCTCGGGTGCAGCAGCGTGCGGTACAGCGCCGAATAGAAGATGCGCCTGGTGCGCGCATCGGCTTCGATCTCGATCCGGCCGAGCAGTGAATTCCAGGCGGCGTCCGCCTGGGCGCGTGCCGAGTCGAACGCGAGTCCGTCGGCAGTCGCGAGGTTACGACGAGCGCCCGCCACGTCAACGGTGGAAAGCGCAACGCGCGCTTCCAGCGTGCGTCGATCGCCCACGTCGAACTCGAGCAGGTAGCGCGGCGCCATGTCGCCGGGCTTCGGCGGCAGCTGCAGCTGGGCGACGATCGGTCGATCGAAGCGCACCACGAAAGAGGCTTCACGATCCGTCCAGCCCCGCGTGTGGACGGTGCCGCTCACCTCGCCTGCTTTCGCATCGACCTTCGATTGCGCGCTTTTCACACGAGGACCATCGCCATAGAGCAGGCCATGCTGCAGGTCGAGCAGCACCTGCACGCGACCGTCGTCGTTGAATGTGTAGCGATGGAAGGCAACCCGTGACGTCGCGGTGAGCTCGACCGTCACTCCGTGATCGGGGAGCCGGACCGTGTAGTAGCCCGGACGCGCCGCCTCTGACGACTTGTCGTACCTGCCGGCGAAGTCGCTGGTACTCGAAGACCAGCGCGTTCCAACCGCAGGCTGCAGCAGTACGTCGCCAAGTTCCGGGATGCCGGCGCCGCTGATGTGCGTGTTGGAGAAGCCTAGCAGCGTCGGTGTCCGGTACTGGTAGCCACTGGTGTAGTCCCAGCCCGCTTCCGCCTGGTCGGGGCTGGGCGCGACCATCCCCCACGGCATCGCGGCGCCCGGCATGACGTGACCGGTGCCGTCGGTGCCGATGAACGGGTCGACGTAGCGCGTCAGCGACTCAGCAGACACGTCGTCGAGAGCGCAGGCGGCGAGAATCAGCGTTGCAGCGAGGTTATGCCATGGCAGGTGGCTGCGTCGCACCGCGGTCATGCCTTTTCCCCCCGGCGCTCGGGACGCGCACGGAAATCTGCCCGCCGCAGCGGCGCACAGCCCATTGGCACCAGCGTGACGCCGTCAACTGCGCAGTCGCAAAGGCGACGCGTGCCAGGGCCGATCCGGCGCGTCCGTCGCGATACGTTCGGGCACGAATCCCAGGTCTGCGCGAGTGGTATCGATGATCGGCAGCGTTTCCACGGACCCGCGATCATCGGCGAGCAGTTCGGCGTCCGGCCAGTCCGCTCGTGCCCGAACCGCCAGTTCTCGCGCGTAATGCGGGATCGGCTGCACGAACTGCAGCGGACCCCGCAGCACCGCGACTTCACCGGCCGGGTACGCTTCGACACGCACCGCCGTCTCGAAGCGCAGCGTGAAGGACGTGCGGTCCCGCCACTGACGCCCGATCACGATCCAGCCGTCCCTCTCCACGTTCTCGACGCCGTCCAGGTGGACTGCGCTCGCCCAGGCCGGTCGTCGCAGCCACAGCGTCAGTAGCACTGGAGCCGCGGCCGCGACGGTCAGGCGGATCTGGTCGTCGAACGGATACTGCGTTTCCTGAAGGATGCTGACAGCAGTGCCGTCGACATCCGTGTGCAGTTCGCTGGGTCCGTACGCAAGCGCGACCAGGCCGGGAGAATCGGTGCGGCCCAGCCACATCGACGACAGGTAGTGCGGCAACACGCGCGTGGAATTCGGGTTGCAACAGCACGCGATGTCGTCGTGCGTCGGCGAAAGCTTGTAGCGTCCATGCTTGCCGTTCAGCAGGGAGTAGCTGTCAGGCCTGTGCGCGGTCGCGTCGAGGCGTGTGTCGGAGCAGAGATAGGCGAGCGCCTTGCCGTCGGCCGCGCGCGCACCCTGCGCGGCGTTGAACGTGACGCGCTCCAGCCAGTCGCCAAGCGTTGGATCCGCCAGGACCTGCGCGGCACGGCCTAGTCCGAAGACGAGCTCCGTTATCGAGCAGTATTCGTAGCCGGCCTGCGGATGCGGCAGACCGCCCAGGCTTTCGTCGCCGATGACCGCGCCACTCGGTGTCGTGCTGAAGCGCAGCTTGTGCAGGGCCGACCGCAACCGTGAATCGTCCCGGGTGCCGAACGCCACTGCCCGCAGATGCTCGACGGTGTGAACGGCGTGGCCGTGCAGGCCCCGCATCGGGTCGGCGAGGTTGGCCGCGGCAAAGTCGTCGTTCGGAAATGGCAGGGGCCACGCGTCGAAATCGCGGAGAAGATCGGCGGCGGCAGCTGCATAGCGCTCCTCGCCGGTGACCTCGCACAATGCCTGCAGCGCATCGACGTAGCACAGGCCGTGCGTGACGCCCGTGCGGTCGTCCGTGGTGGACCTGCGTCCGAAAGGCGACTTCGCGGGGCCGTAGTGCTGGAGAGTGCTATCGACGACCCGGCGTGCCGCATCGAGACTGGCCACGTCGCCAGTCAATTCATGGTGCGACAGCAGGATCAGCACCGCACGCGACTGCGCCCAGAGTTCGCCGTTCTCGACGTCGCCGGTCCGATAGCGCACTGCAGCGGAGTGAATGCCGAGGTAGCCGTCGGCGTCCTGTGTCGCGCGCAACGAGCGAACCAGCGCATCGGCGCGCTCCCGGTGCTGTGGCGCGTCGGCGAGATGGGCCAGCAGCGTGTAGCCCCAGAGCCAGTTGCCCCGCGATTCGGCGTCCCACCAGGCAAGCTGGCCGTTCGCATTGGCCAGCCGGTGTGCGAACAGAGTCGTTGGCGACATGCGGACTCAGGCTATCGAGCCGGCCGGCAAACCCGTGATCGAGGTCCTGCTGCACCTGGGCCAGCATCCAGCCGCGCGGACGCACCGAGCCGTACGGCAAGCGGCGCAGCCTCGTCGCCGAACCGGTGCGAACGGGTTCGACGACGTCTGCTGCACCGGGCTGGGCTCGGCCAAACGATGGCTGCTCGTCAACACCGAGCGCGACCGCGGGCGCGCCAGCGACGGAGACTGCAGCAGCCAGCACGAAATCCCTGCGCGTCATCGCTGCCACTTTCTGCACGCCACCAGCCTGTGAGCGACGACAGGGTTCATGGGAGTGGCCAGATCACCGGGTTCTTGTGGGTGTCGATGAGCGCGCCGGGAATGGCGCCGGGGCACCACCGGTCGTGGTCATTGACCTGCGCCGTATTGAGCGCGGGAGCGAGTCGCATCGCCACGTCCATGTAGATGACCGTCATGACGGAGCGTGGCCGGCTCGACGTGTTGGCGCCAGCCTTGTGAAACGTCCACCCGAGGTGAAAGCTGACCTCGCCGAGGTCGAAATCGCCACTGATGAACTCGAGGCCGTGACGCGCCATGCTGGCGCTGATCCTGTCTTCGCTTTCATCAGAGATGCCGAACTCGCGACCAAGCTCGACCGCCTGGCTGCGCGCGAAAAAGCCGAGCGGGCCCATGTCCGGCGGCACCGCCTGCAACGGAATCCACGCCGTGACCGTGCGGTCGGACGCAAGCGGCCAGTAGTACTGGTCGGCGTGGGCCGGCGTGATGCCACCGCCGGGTTCCTTGTACAGGCTCTGGTCGTGGTACAGGCGCACACCCTTCACTTGCAGCAGCTCGGCCGCGATGCGCGCAAGCCGCTGGCCCATGACGAAACGACCGACGAGCGGACTGCGCTCCCACAGGTTCATGACCTGCAGGAAGGCCTTGTCGTAGGTCGAGCGCTCCTCGAGCGGCTTGTCCTGGGTATTGAGCGCGATCGTGAGACGCGTGATCTCGCGGCCGTAGTAGTCGAGCGTTGCGCGCGACAGCACGTCGCGTAGCTTGATGAAACCGTTCTCGCGGAAGAACGCCACCTGGTCCGCCGTCAGCGGGTATTGACTGTCGATGTCGATGGTCATCGCGATGAGCCTCGATCAGGGAGCCACTGCGACAAACACAGCGGAGTGCGGCGGCAGGTTGACATGAGCGCCCTGCACCTGCGCCGATTGCACCGCCAGAATCTCTTCGCGCATCCCGTTCGGCGCGGGCACCTGACGCGCAGACGCACCGAGATTGAAGGCCAGCCATAGGGCGTCGTTCAGGTGCTTCCGCCGCACGATCAACAGCGAGTCGTCGACCGTCTCGACCGCGAAGCTGCCAAGCCGGAGCGCTGCATGCTGCCGGCGCAGTGCAAGCAGAGTGCGAGTGAACGCAAGGGTCGATGACGAATCCCGTTCCTGTGCATCTACCGCCAACGCGCGATGCGCGCAGTCCAGCGGGCAACCATGACGTGCCATCCGTGAAGCCTGCATTCGGCGTCGCGGCCTCCCAGGGCATTGGCGTGCGGCATCCATCACGGCCCGTGCTGCTGGGGCCAGTGCGCCTTGCCAAAGGGGTCCTGCAGGTCTTCGAAGGCGAGTTCGCTTTGCGGCAGGCCGAGTTCTTCGCCCTGGTAGAGGAAGATCGTGCCGCGCAGCGCGGCGAGCAGAGCGAGGTGCAGGTGCGCCGTTGCGCCGCAGTCCGCTTGATCGGCGACAGTGGCCAGCGTTCGGTGCCGCCGAAAGCGAACGAACCACCTCCACCCGCGCCCCAGCGCGAGACCACGCGTGGCGCGTCGTGATTCGACATTGCCCATGACGGCCAGGCCTGCGCACCGCCTGTCGATTCCTCTTCCCAGGGCGCGAGGCACGCCGCGATGTAGGCAGGATCGTGCCGGTCGCCGAGCAGCGCGAACGAGTACGCAGTGTGCAGGCGACGCGTGCCCCGTGTGTACTCGATCATGCGAGGCAGGCTGTCCGCGCCACCGATTTCGGCCACTGCCATGCGACCCGGATAGCGATCGAGCAGCGCGCGCAATCGCTCCAGGAACGGCAACGTCTCCGGTTGATTCGCGTTGTACTCGTGACGCTGCATCAGCACCGGCGAGTCACCGGCTTCTCCCGGTAGCAACGCTGGATTGTCGCGGAGCGCCAGGTCATGGAAGTACAGGTTGGCGGTGTCGAGCCGGAAGCCGTCCACGCCACGGTCGAGCCAGAAGCGCGCGACGCCAAGAATTGCGTCCTGCACGCCCACGCAATGGAAATTCAGGTCCGGCATCTGCGGCAGGAAGTTGTGCAGGTGGTATTGGCGACGGCGCGGTTCCCAGCGCCACGCGGAGCCCCCCATCCAGCTCTGCCAGTTGTTGGGGGGTGAGCCATCCGGCTTCGCTTCCGCCCATACGTACCAATCCGTGCGCGGATTGTCCTTGCTCGCGCGGCTTTCACGGAACCATGGATGTTCCTCGGCCGTGTGCGACCACACCTGGTCGATGATCACTTTCAGGCCGAGCGCGTGCGCCTTCTCGACCACGGCGTCGAACTGGTCAAGGGTGCCAAAGACTGGATCGACGCCAAGATGATCACTGACGTCGTAACCAAAGTCGCGCATCGGCGATGTGAAAAATGGCGACAGCCAGAGGCCGTCGACGCCGAGACTCGCCACGTAATCGAGACGCCGGAGGACGCCCGCGAGGTCGCCGACGCCGTCGCCATTGCTGTCCTGGAAGCTGCGCGGATAGACCTGGTACAGGGCGGCGCCGCGCCACCAGTCGGCGTGCTGCATGACCGGACTCTGCGTGATTGCCTGGATCGAGTATCGACAACCGCGCCGATGCGATGTTTGTCTTGGCAGACCAAGACTGACTGTTTTATGACTTTGATTGACGTCACAATGGCTTAATGCGGGTCAACGAGGAACAGGTTAGTCACCCGGATCGTGCGTTCCGTTACATGCGCTTCGAAACCGACCGGTTTCGAGGCGATCGACATCGTCACCGGCAGCTGGAACTGACCTGGATCGAAGCCGGCGTCGGCCTGCGCTTCGTCGGCGATGACGCCAGCCCTTTTGCAGCCGGCGATCTCGTGCTGCTCGGCTCCAACCTCGCACACTCGTGGGTGAGTTCGAAGCGACGCAGCACCACGAAGGCGGCTGCGACCGTCCTCCAGTTCGCGCCCGAGCTGCTTGCGCTGCCGCAGGTGCCTGAGCTCGCCGGTCTCGGCCCGCTGGCAGCGCGAGCCCAACGCGGTCTGTCCATCGTCGGCGCGAGCCGCCAGGCGATCATCGACGTTCTCGTCCGAATGCGAACGGTTGACCCCATCGGTCGGCTCGCGGGCTGGATCGAGATCCTGGGCCTGCTCCACCGTCACGAACGCGACTTCCGCACGCTGGCCAGCAGTAACTTGCGTGGCACGCCCGCCAGCGCGAGTGGACGACCGGAGACGCGTCGAATCGACCAGACCCTGGACTGGATTCACCGGCACTTGTTATCGACGCTGCGCGTCGAAGACGCCGCCCGGGTCGCGCACGTCACCCCGGCCGCCTTCAGCCGCTACTTTCACCGCGAAGTCGGCAAGACCTTCACGCGCTACGTCAATGACGTGAGGTGCAGTGAAGCCTGCCTGAAACTGCGCCTGACCGATCGGCCCGTGGCCGCTGTCGCACGCGAGTGCGGCTTCACCACGCTATCGCATTTCAATCGGCAGTTTCGCCTGCGTCACGGCGTGACGCCGCGCGAGTTTCGCGCGGGTGGTTGAGCCCGGCACACCTGGCTGCTTGATACATTACACTGCGAACGCGGCGTGACCAGCTGAGTCGCCGAACGTAGCCAGTCCTCGGGGGAGAACACGATGCTCGGCATGCAGCGCAAGCTGTCGACGCCTTTCCTTGTCCTGCTCACGCTGCCGGCCACCGCCATGGGCTTCGCCCTGTCGGTGCAGATTTCGGTGCTGAGCTGGATCCTGGCCACCGAGTACAAGCTCGACATCCACGAAATCGGCATCGTGTGGGCCGCTGGTCCGCTCGCCGGCATCATCGGCCAGCTGCTGATCGGCGTGATCAGCGATCGCGTCTGGTTCTGGGGCGGACGTCGCCGGCCGTTCATCATCATCGGCGGCCTGCTGGCGTCACTGATGATCCTCGCCCTGCCCTACATCGGGCTCATCTCCCAGAAGTTGGGGCTGGATGCCGTGATCGGCGTCGCCATCGCCGTTGCGCTCGCGCTCGACCTGTCGATCAACGTCAGCTTCAACCCGACCCGCTCGCTGATCACGGACGTCACGCCCGAAGGCATCGCGAGGACGCGCGGCTACACGTGGATGCAGACGGTTTCCGGTTCGTTCGGCGTACTCGCGTACGCCATCGGCGCCGTGTTCGGCAACTTCATGCTGATCTACGTGGCCGCCGTGCTGGTGTTGCTGTTCTCGGTGATTCCGGCCCTGCTGATCGAGGAGCCGCGCATCCTGCACGGCACGCCGGACACAGAGGGGACGGCGGGCGACAAGCGCGGTGGGGATGGCTTCTGGGACTTGATGTACCTGATCCGGCCGCTGTGGGCATTCCTCGTCTACGACGTCGTGGCAATGGGTCTCAAGCTGCTGGGGATCCAGCCGGCGGGCCTGTGGCTCGAAGCGGCGTGCGTCCTCTTCGCGCTCGTGCTGTTCTGGCAGACACTGACCGCCAGGAGCCGGGGTGCGCAGTTCGCGCGCCAGGACCTCGTCGATTTCCGCAAGGTGCTGGCGGCGAATTCGTTGAGCTGGATCGGTGTGCAGACGATGTTCGTCTACATGATCGCCTTCGTGCAGCAGCGCTTTCCCGGGCTCGACGACAACACGACGGGCAAGGTGCTCTCGACGAGCTTCCTCGCGCTAAATGCGGTGGCGGCGGCGCTGCCGGCGCTCGTCCTGCTGCCGCTGGCAAAGAAGTACGACGTGGTGAAGGTGCACTCTTGGTGCCTGGTCGTAATGGCCACGGGCTTTGCTGGCGTCTACCTGTTCGCGCAGTCGGCGCTGGTGCTGTACCTGTTGATGGCCTTGATGGGCATCGGCTGGGCCGCGATCGTCAGCCTGCCTTTCTCGATCATGTCGCAACGCGTGGATCAATCACGCATAGGCCTCTACATGGGCGTATTCAATCTCTCGATCGTGCTGCCGCAGCTCGTCGTGAGTCTCGGCGTCGGCACGTTTATCAGCCGCGTGCAGGACAAGGGCGCGATCTTCCTGATCGGCGCCGTGAGCCTCGCGCTGGCGTCGATCGCGTGGCGCAGCGTTGCAGGCGATGACGGCGCAGCCGCAGGCACGGCTGTCGGGGTGCAACCGCACTAGTTGCTGGCCTGCCCGACACATTCCGGTGCAGGCCGCCCGCACCGCGCAGGCTCAGCGCCGGATGCTTTGCAGGGTGCCCGACACCTGTTGTTGCGCGATGACTTGAGTCGGCGTGGGCTCGGGCTGCGGCATCGACAGCAGCACGAAGAAGCTTTGCAGCAGGCGGCGTGCGTTCTGCGCGGCGTCCAGTTGCGCGGCGTCCGGCGGGGCCTGGGTCCAGACCTGCCGTTCGAGCGTCACGAAGCGCGCCAGCCATGCCTCCAGGTTGCCTGCCTCGAAGTCCTTGCGCCGCACGATCGACAGCAGGGCAGCGGCCAACCGTTCTTCTTCCGCGTGCGTCCAGACGGGAGTTCCCGGCGCAGTCATCCTGGTCCAGGCGGCATCCAGCAGGCGACGCTGGTCTGCCACGGCGAAACGCGGGTCGCGCGCCAGGAACTTGAGCAGGTCCGCAGTATGTGCAGTGGCGTGGATCCAGCCGATGCCGGGCTGCAGTCCACGCAGGTCCCGCTCGTCGTGCAGGTAGGCGAAAGCTCCGTCGAGCAGCCGTCGATAGCCGCCGTCATCCAGCGCTGGATCGACCAGTTCGAGCGCGGCCAGGACCGACAGGTCGAGGGCCGAGAACGAGCGGAGCAGCACGGAGTCGGTGCCGGTCTCGCCAAGGCCGCGTTGCAGGTTGGCGGTCAGCGTTTCGATCAGTGAGCGCCGCTCGGCCGCCGAGAGCCTGCGCGCCTGGTAGACGCACGCGGCCATGGCGCCGTAACCGACATCGTCACGCCACTGCGGGTCGCGAGAGCCCAACAGGGAAGTCGCTTCGTTCATCAGTGACGCGGCCGACTCTCCGGCCGGAATCACGCAGTCCGGCATCAAGGCCAGCCAGAACGCCTTGCCTCGCCGTTCCGCTGGCGACAACGCATCCGCCGGGGCCCACTGCGAGACGAAGCTCCCCGCGATGAACCCCGCGACCAGCGCCCATCGTCCAATCAATGAGTGACCCTCCTTGCCTGGAGAGTCTAGCGGGAATACGAAACTGGAGACCGGTCGCGGCCGTGGCCCGCCGTATCGGGCAGTGCGGAGACCAGGAAAAAGCCCCCGTCGGCGAACCGACGAGGGCTTGAGTGTGCGGACGCCGTGCCAGCATGAAGCCGGCACGGGCCTTTCTTGCCGTTAACGGAACCTGTAGTTCAGGCCCAGCAGGTACTGGGTGCCGTACTCCTGGTAGTCCAGCAGGCGCTGCTTGTTTTCCGAGTACGCAATGTACGGTTCGTTGGTCAGGTTGTTGACCTGGAACAGCACCTGCACCCCTTCCAAGGCATTGCCACTGAACGCGTAGCTCAGCTGCGCATCCGTGATCATGTCGGCGTCCACGTAACGCAGCGAGCGCTCGTTGGCGAAGTTGGCGACTTCGCCGATGTACTCCGAGCGGTAACGCGTGGCGATGCGGGCGCCGAAACCATGCTTTTCGTAGTACAGCGTGGCGTTCCACACGTCCTGGGACAGGCCCGGCAACGTGATGTTCTGGGTCGCGACCGAGCTGATCGAACCCTGGATCTCGATGTCGCTGTCCGTGTACGAGTAGCTCACGATCGCGCCGAAGCCATCGAGTGCGTCGGAAAACACGTCGAACGGCAGCGAGGCTGCGAACTCCATGCCCCACAGGTAGCCGCCCTCGCCGTTCACCGGCTGGGTGAAGTTGCCCGTGCACTGCTTCACGACGCCATCCGGGAAAGCATCGTCGGGGGTCGTGGCGCAGAGAGCCGAGAAATCGTAGCCGTCGGTGGTCTGGTTGTAGATGTAGGTATCCAGGTCCTTGTAGAACGCCGCGGCCGACACGTAACCCTTGTTCTCGTAGAAGTACTTCTCGTACGACACGTCGAAGGCCCATGCCTCCCATGGATCAAGCTGAGCGTTGCCGCCGCTGCCGCCCGGCCTGCCGGTCGCGAAGTTGAAGCCGCTCTCTTCCGTCGCCTTCAGCTGGTCCAGGCGGGGACGGGCCTGTTCCTTCGCCAGTCCGAAGCGGACGGCCTGCGAATCCGGCAACAGGAACGCAAGGTTGATCTGCGGCAGGACGTCGGTGTAATCCTTGCCATCCGTGATGCCGTAAATGGTATTGCCCGTGGCCTGGTTGACCCGGAACGCATCGGAGCTCTGGTCGGTGTAGATCACCTGCAGGCCGACGTTGCCCTTCAGCGTGACCGTATCGGAGATCTCATGGTCCAGTTCACCGCGCACGTACGTGGTGACGACCTCTTCCTCGACCGTCCAGAACTTGCCGACGAGGTAGGCGTAATTGCTGGAACCGACGACCGGGCGACCCCAGACGACCGGGTTGAAGTACTCGCGCAGCACGCCGTTGACGTTCCAGGCCAGCGCCCGGCCGGCATCGGCGTAATTCAGGTTCATGTCGTCAAGCAGCAGGCTCGGGTCGATCTGGTAGGGGCCGCCGCCGATCGTGCTCAGGGCCGATTCCGGCGATTCCTTTTCCTTCGTGCGGTCGCTGTAGTTGGCGCCGAACGAAATGCTCTGGAACCACCACAGGTCGGCGTCGCGTGTCGCGTCGAGCCGGAACGAGGTCAGCTCGTCCTCGGTGCGCGGCTTCTTGGTGTAGCCCGAGCCGTAGATGGTCGGACCGACCAGGACCTGCGTCGAATCCGTGTAATCACGCAGGAACGATAGCGACGGCATGTTGCTGTTGTTGCGCAGCTGGAACGTGCCCGTGTCGTACTGGTTGCGCGGCGCATTGCCGTTCGCCGGTAGCTGCGCGAATTGTGCGTTGATCTCGGGCTGCAGCTGGTCACGCGTGGCATTTGAATAGCTGATGTCGGCGACCATCGACCACTCGTCGTTCAGCGTGAACTCGTTGCGCCAGCCGGTGGCGATGATCTCGTCCTCGGTCGTGAACAGGAAGTTGCGCACCAGCGGCAGCACCGTGTTCAGCGTGCCGGCAACGATCGAGTTGTTCTGGATGGTGGTGCCCGAGTACCCGAAGACCGTACCGCTGGGGAATTCGTTACCGTCGCAGCAGGGCGCCGGATAGCCGCTGAGGTTGACTTCGAGGGAGCGCGCGTTGTTCGTCTGGTCCATCGTCGACCAGTACAGGTCAACGACGCCAGTGTAGAAATCGTTCGGCGCAAACTGCACCGACGCCATCAGGCCGTCACGCACGGTCGAACCCATGTCGGCACGAACCTTCATGCCCCGCGTGCCGTAGGTGCCAGCGGGTACGCCTGGGTTGTACAGACAGGTCCCGCCGATGCAGGGGGTCGTGGTGCTCGGAGCAAGGGAATCGCCCGGCGCGCCGGCCGGCAGCCAAGGCTCGTACGTACCGAAGCCAGCCGTGTTGAGCGGCGAGTCGAGGTGGGCATAGCCGAACGCAAAGCCGAGCTTGCCGTCCATGAACTGGTCGATGTACGAGAAGCTCGCGCGATACCCGGTGTCGTCCGAGTCGGCGCCGAGGTCGTGGTTGTCGTTCATCTCGCCGCGCAGGTTCAGCACCACGGCCTGCTTGCCGTAGTCGAGCGGGCGCACCGTGCGCATGTCGATCGTGCCGGCGAGGCCCTGACCGATCAGCTTCGAGTCAGGCGTCTTGTAGACGATGACCTGGCTGATCAATTCCGAGGGGTACTGGTCGAACTCGACGTTGCGGTTGTCGCCGGTGGTCGCCTGCTCGCGACCGTTCAGCAGCGCGGACGTGAAGCCCGGGTCCGTGCCGCGAAGGCTGATTGCCGAGGCGCGGCCTTCCGCGCGCTGCGACGTGAGGCCCGGCAGGCGCGAGATCGATTCAGCAATGCTGGTGTCCGGCAACTTGCCGATGTCTTCCGCCGAGATCGATTCGACGATGCTCATCGCTTCCTGCTTGGTCGCGATCGCACTCTGGATACCGGCGCGGATGCCGGTCACGACGATCTCCTCGAGTTCTCCCTCGGCGGCGGGCGCGGCTTGCGCGTGCACGATGCCGGGCATGCCGAGCGCAACGGCGATCGCGAGCGACAGCGCGGTGCGGCGGGTCGGAAGAAGGATGGAACTCAGACGGTCGGCGGCGCGCTTGTCGCCGGACTGCAAATGCTTGGCCACGGATAGCCCCCTGGTTTGAAAAAGGTGTAGTGCTCACCCAACACGGGATGCTAGTCGCCTAGCAAAACCACTTGCAATGGCGTGCAACCGTATTCATTGATCAATGAACAAACGTTGCCAAAAGGCAACACAGTGGATCTAGGGATTAACCCTGACGCGCGACAGCGCGGGCAGAATGCACGTCGCGCAGCAGCGTACTGACGGCATCGCGACCGAAGAGTTCATCGATCCGGCAGGTCATCTTGCGCTGCCAGTTCGCGTGTTCCTCATTGGTCCCGGGCACGTTGACCGGATCCAGCATGCCAATGAGGTCTTCGGCCTGCAGCACGACCAGGGCAGAAGCGGTGCGCGCGAGATACACGTGGATCGCGTGCGACAGGGCATCCGTGTACGCATCCGATGCTGCCGAAGCATCCGCCGGCTTCAGCCCATTGGCCTCGAGCGCAGCCAGCAGTGCCTGCCGGTCACGCACACGCTCGTCCGCCACGTGCTGGCGCATTTCCTCGCTCGGATACAGCGACAGCCGCTGGCGCAGGTCGATGTCTCCGCCGGACCAGTAGCCGCGCAGCGTCGGCAGGTCATGCGTGGTGACGGTCGCAATCGCACGCCGCGGATACTCGCCGGGCGCGAGGAAGCTGCCGTCCGCGCGCTTTGCGAACAACAGCACGCGATACGAGTACGCCGCGCGGTCAGCCATGGCCCGTGACATCTCGGGCGGCACCGTGCCGAGGTCTTCGCCGACGACGAGGCAAGCGTGCGACTCGCTTTCGAGCGCCAGCACCGACATCAGGTCGTCGAGCGGATAGTGGACATAGCCACCCTCGGTCGAGCCCAGGCCGACCGGGACCCACCATTGCCGGAACAACGCCATCACGTGATCGAGTCGCAACGCGCCGAAGTGCCGCATGTTCGCGGCGATCAAGTTGCGGAACGGACGGTATTGCTCCGAGATGAGCACGTTCGGATCCTGCGGCGGAATGCCCCAGTCCTGCCCCTTGAGTGCCAGCGCATCGGGCGGCGCACCCACGCCGGCCCCCTTGCGATACAACGCCTGGTCGGACCAGGTCTCGGAACCGCTCGGATTCACGCCCACCGCGTAATCGCCGTAGAGGCCGATCGCCATGCCGAGCTTGCGACCGAGCGCCTGCGCCTCGCCCAGCTGCTCGTCGGCAAGCCACTGCAGCCACGCGTGGAACTCCACCGTCTCCACGTGCAGCTTCTCGAACGCTGCCACGCCGGCGTGCGCGGGATCGCGCAGTTCGTCGGGCCACGTGGGCCAGCCCCAGTAGCGGTGACCATCGATCGAACGCATGTGACCATCGATGGCGTCGTGCAATGCATGACGACGCAAGGATTCGCCACGCTCCGCAAGGTAGGCATGGAACTGAATGGACCGCTCCGTCGGCCGAAGGGCCGAGTCGTGCCGGAACTGCGCATGCAGCAGCCTGAGCACACGCAGCTTCGCGTGCGCGACGCCGGGGTAGTCGACGCAGGACGTCGCGCGCAGGCGGGCCAGCTCGGACTGGAACTCGCTGGCACTCACGGTCGCCCGTGCCTCGGCGCAGTACGCGTACTCCGGCACGCTTTCGACCGCGATGTACATCACGTTCAGGAAGTGCCGTGTCGACGGGCTGTACGGGCTGAACTGCCACGGATTGCCGGGGAACAGGGCATGCAGTGGATTGAGGCCGATGAACGCGGCGCCCCGTTCAGCGCACGTGCGTACGACCGCAGCGAGGTCGGCGAAGTCGCCAATACCCCAGTTTCGCGCCGAACGCAGCGTGTAGAGCTGCACCGCCACGCCCCACAACCGGTCGCCGTCGCGCAGCACGGTTGGCTCGTGGCACGCCTGCGGTGCAACCACGAGTGCGCACGCTTCACTCGCGCCGCCATCGAGCGCGACGTGCAGCGTGTGATACCCGTGCTGCAGATCGCCGGGCAGCGGCAGTTCGCGCCGTGTCTGCCAGCGGCCGTCGACCTCGCGCCGTTCGTGTTCCTGCAGGTTGGCGGCACGCGCGCGACCGCGCACTTCGTAGCCGCCAGCGACGGCGACACGCCAGGTGAGTTCACGTTCGAGCGAATCGGCCGGCACCGCGAGCATCACGCCCTTGCGATGCGGATGCACGACCGCGACCGGCGGCAGCAGCGAACGCAGCTGGCCCGTTTCGCGTTGGTGCAACTCGCGCTCGATCGCTGCCGTGTCGGTCGTGGGGCAACCCATCGCAGCCAGGATCGCCGTCTTGGTTTCGCGGCTGATCTGCAGCAGGTCGCCGCGATAGTTGTGGTACGCGTCGCCGATGCCGCGCTGCCTGGCGAGTTGATCGAGCAATGAGTCGAGCATGCGATACTGTCCGGTTGGCGGTCGCGACGATGCCCTACGTCCGGGACCGCCGCAAGTGTCTTGATCCGATCAGACGGCGCGTGACTCCAGCAACACCGTGCTTTGCGGCTGCAGCGCGAGACGCGTACCTGCCGCAAGACTCGCCATCACGCGCGGCGGCTGTTCGTGACTGGTGTCGAACAGCACGCCCCAGGTTGAACCTTCCGGGCCGGCAGGCAACGTCATCTGCGCCGGCATGTCGTCGGCATTGAAGACGACGAGCAAGTCGCCGTTGCGAGTACTGCGCGCGGCCGCGCCGTTGAGCAGGACGGCGATCGCCGCCAACCTGGAATCGTTCCAATCGGCCTCGGTCATCTCACGCCCCGACGGGTGCAGCCAGGTCACATCCTTGGTGTCGGCGCCGCGTTGGGTACCCTTCAGGAACGTGTCGCGCCGCAGCCAAAGACGCGATTTGCGCAGGTCGATCAGCCGGCGAACGAACGCAATCAATGGCGCATTGCGCTCCGCGAGCGTCCAGTCGATCCAGTTGATCTCGTTGTCCTGGCAGTACGCGTTGTTGTTGCCATGCTGGGTGCGGCCGAACTCGTCGCCGGCCACCAGCATCGGCACGCCCTGCGACAGGAAAACGGTGGCCAGCAGGTTGCGAGCCTGCCGCGCGCGGGTCGCGAGGATCACCGGGTCGTCGGTGGGGCCTTCGATGCCGTAGTTCGCGCTCAGGTTGTGCGCGTGTCCGTCACGGTTGCCTTCGAGGTTCGCCTCGTTGTGACGTTCCTTGTAGACAACGGTGTCATTCAGAGTGAAGCCATCGTGCGCGGCCACGTAATTGATGCTGGCTGTCGGCTTGCGGCCGCGAGCACGAAAGAGATCGCTGGAGCCGGCAAAGCGTTCGACGAACGTGCCAACGAGCGGGCGATCGCCGCGCCAGAACGCGCGCACCGTGTCGCGGTAGTGATCGTTCCACTCGGACCAGCCGACCGGGAACGACCCGAGCTGGTAGCCGCCCGCGCCGACGTCCCACGGCTCCGCGATCATCTTGAGATAAGCGAGCTGCGGGTCGGCTCGTAGCGCGGAGAAGAACGGCGCCGCCCGGCTGAATCCGTGCCCGTCGCGACCGAGGATTGGCGCGAGGTCGAAACGAAAGCCGTCGACACGCATGTCCGTGGCCCAGTAGCGCAGGCAGTCGATCACCATCGCGCGCACGGCCGGCTCGTCGAAATTGATCGTGTTACCGCAGCCGGAGAAATTGACGTAGTGCGAACGGTTGTCGGCGGGCAGCCGGTAGTAGACCGAGTTGTCGAAGCCGCGCAGGCTCAGCGTCGGGCCGTGCTCGTTGCCTTCGGCCGTATGATTGAACACGACGTCGAGGATGACCTCGAGTCCCGCCTCGTGCAACGCGCGCACCATCGTCTTGAACTCGGTGACTGCGTCTTCGACGGCGTAGCTGGGCTCGGGTGCGAACCACGCCAGCGAGTTGTAGCCCCAGTAATTCCCGAGGCCGCGCTCAACCAGGAACTGCTCGCTCACGAACGCCTGCACTGGCATCAGCTCGATCGTCGTCACACCGAGCCGCTGGAAGTGCTCGATCACCGCCGGTTCGGCGAGCCCCAGGAACTTGCCACGCAGGTGTGCAGGTACCGCTGGATGCCGTTGCGTGAAGCCTTTGACGTGCACTTCGTACACGATCGTGTCGCGCCACGGCACGTTCGGTGAACGCACTCTGGCCCAGTCGAAGCTGCCGTCGACTACTTCGGCACGCGGCACGTATGGCGCACTGTCGTCGACCGACGGCTGCGCATCGTGGCCGCGCACGGCACCATGCAGTGAAGGGTGCCACTCGAACTTGCCGCGCAGCGATTGCGCGCAGGGGTCGACCAACAGCTTCGACGAATTGAAGCGCAGGCCACGCACGGGGTCGTACGGACCGTAGACGCGATAGCCGTACTGGAGGCCCGGGCCACCAAAGCGCGCCGGCAGGAAGCCGTGCCACAGGTCGCCGGTGCGTGACGGCAGGTCGAGTCGAGCAACCTCGTTGCGGCCGCTCGCGTCGAACAGGCACAGCTCGACTCGATCCGCGTTCGCGGAGAACACGGCGAAGTTGGTGCCGCGCCCGGTCCAGTTCGCGCCCAGTGGTTGCGACGAGCCCGCTTCCAGCCGGGGGCCGCCGGGTGCGGCGTCGAACGTGACGTCGTTCTGCGTGTCGGTATCAAACGTGTCCATCAGCCCTTCAACCGGCGAGTTCGAAGTACAGCGCACCGAGCGGCGGCAGGTCGAGCCGGATGTGGCACGGGTAGCCCTGGCAGGGCGCCAGCTGCGTCACGACGCGCTCCTGCTGGTTGAAACCCGAGCCGCCGAAGCGCGCGGCGTCGGTATCGAGCACCTTGCGGTACGTACCCGCCTTGGGCACGCCAAGCCAATAGGCTTCGCGCGGCACCGGCGTGCAGTTGAACACGCACATCAGCGGCGGCCGGTCCGGATGCAACGGTGAGCGACGCAGGAAGGCGAACACGCTCTGGTCGCCGTTGTGCAGGTCAATCCATGCGAAACCCGCCGGGTCGGTGTCGCTGGCGTGCAGCACCGGGTTGCCCAGGTAGAGGTGGTTCAGCTCGCGGTCCAGGTCGAGCAGCGCGCGGTGTTCGGGCTTCTCGAGCAGGTGCCAGTCGAGCGAATGCTGCTCGCGCCATTCCTGCCATTGCCCGAACTCGCACCCCATGAACAGCAGCTTCTTGCCCGGGTGCGCCGTCATGTAGGCACGGAACCAGCGCAGGTTCGCGCGCTTCTGCCACTCGTCGCCGGGCATCTTGTCGAGCAGCGAACCCTTGCCGTGCACGACCTCGTCGTGGGAGATCGGCAGCACGAACTTCTCGGTCCAGGCGTAGACGAAAGAGAACGTCACCAGCGAGTGATGGAACCGGCGGTGCACCGGGTCGTGCTCGACGTAGCGGAGCGTGTCGTTCATCCACCCCATGTTCCACTTGAAGTGGAACCCGAGCCCGCCGAGGTGCGCGGGTTGCGTAACGCCGGGAAATGCCGTCGATTCCTCGGCGAACGTCATCACGCCCGGGTAGTCGCGACCGATTGCGGTGTTGAGCTGGCGCAGGAAATCGATCGCGTCGAGGTTCTCGCGGCCGCCGTAGCGGTTCGGCACCCATTCGCCCGATTTGCGGCTGTAGTCGAGGTACAGCATCGATGCGACGGCATCCACGCGCAGTCCGTCGATGTGATACCGGTCGATCCAGTACAGCGCGTTCGCGACGAGGAAGTTGCGCACCTCGTGCCGGCCGTAATTGAAGATCTTGGTGCCCCAGTCGGCGTGTTCGCCGAGCCGCGGGTCGGAGTGCTCGTACAGGCTCGAGCCATCGAAGTTTGCGAGGCCATGTTCGTCGCGCGGGAAATGCGCTGGCACCCAGTCGATGATCACGCCGAGGCCCGCCTGGTGGCAGCGGTCGACGAAAGCCATGAAATCCTGCGGCGTGCCGAAACGCGAGCTCGGCGCGTAGTAGCCGACCACCTGGTAGCCCCAGGAGCCGTCGAACGGATGCTCGGCCACGCCCATCAGCTCGAGGTGCGTGTATCCCTGCTCTTTCGCGTACGGAATCAGCTCGTCGGCGATTTCGCGCCAATTGAGGAAATGCGGTTCCCGACCGTAGTCGCGGCGCCAGCTGCCCGGGTGCACTTCGTAGATGTTGATCGGCAGCTGATGATGCGGCGCGGACCTCCGCGCGTCGATCCAGTCCGCATCGCGCCATTCGTAGCCGTCGAGTGAGGCGACGATGGAAGCGGTCCCCGGACGCAGCTCCATCGCGAAGCCGTACGGATCGGACTTCAGGACGGTGGTGCCCGCCCTGGTACGGATTTCGTACTTGTAAAGCGTACCCGGCCCGATGCCCGGCACGAACAGCTCCCAGATTCCCGAGCCGCCGCGCGTCTGCAACGCGTGCTTGCGGCCATCCCACAGGTTGAACGGTCCGACGACGCTGACGCGCTCCGCGTTGGGTGCCCACACTGCAAACCGTGTTCCGGTCAAGCCGTCGAGTTCGGCCGGATGCGCGCCGAGCTTGTAATAGATCGTGTAGTGGTTGCCTTCGCCGAACAGGTACAGGTCGAAGTCAGACAGCTGCGGCGCAAAATAGTACGCGTCGTGCTTGTCGAGCTCGACGCCGCTCGCGTAGCGCACGTGCAGCTTGTACGGCTGCAACGGGCGGCGGTACGGCACGCGTCCTTCGAACAGTCCCGCGGGATGGATCGACTTCAGTTCGACGGCCTCGTCGCCCTCCCCGCGGACGCTGACGGCCACCGCGTCCGGCTCGAGCACGCGGACGACGCACAGTGGGGCGTCGTTCTTGCGCGCGAATTCGTGGTAACCAAGCACTGAACGCGGCGCCGGATGACGGGCATTGACGAGCGCGTCGATGTCGGCGGGCGAGAGTGTCGTGCGGACGGACATCAGCGCAGTTTAGCCTGCGCAAGGGGTCAGGAAGGGGTTAGGGGCCGGGGGTTAGGGGTTAGTCGGACCAGAGCGGCGATGAATTCGATTGCAGCGCCAACCGGCACCCCTAACCCATAACCGCTATCCCCTAAAGGACTGGCTTGATTCGCCAGATCCGTTCGGCGTACTCGCGAATGCTGCGGTCGCTCGAGAACGTGCCCATGCCGAGCGCGTTCAGCACCGCCTTGCGGCTCCATTCGTCGGGCTGCAGGTAAAGCGCGTCGACTTTGTCCTGGGCGTTGGCGTACGCCGCAAAATCGGCAAGCACGAAGTACGGCTCGCCGTCGCTCAGCAGTCGTTCGACGATCGGCTTGCCATCGAAGACGTTGGCCGGCGAGAAGTGGCCCGAGTCGATCATGTCGAGCGTCCTGGCCAGGTCGGGGTTGGCCGCGGCGATCGTTCCGGGCGAATAGCCGCGCGCCTTCAGTTCCGTCACTTCGTGGGCCTGCAACCCGAAGATGAAGATGTTGTCGGGTCCGACCTGTTCGCGGATTTCGATGTTGGCGCCGTCGAGCGTGCCGATCGTCAGCGCTCCGTTCAGCGAGAGCTTCATGTTGCCCGTGCCCGAAGCCTCGAGCCCGGCCGTCGAGATCTGCTCCGACAGATCCGCCGCCGGCATGATCCGCTGCGCCAGCGACACGTCGTAGTCGGGCAGGAAGACGACCTTCAGCTTGCCCTGGATGCTTTCATCCTGGTTGACCACGGTCGCGACGTTGTTGATCAGCTTGATGATGCCCTTGGCCATCACGTAGCCCGGCGCCGCCTTGCCTGCGAAGAACACCGTGCGGGGCACGGCATACGCATCGGGGTTCGCCTTGAGCTTGTGATAGCGCGTCACGACGTACAGCAGGTTGAGCAGCTGCCGCTTGTACTCGTGGATGCGCTTCACCTGCACGTCGAACAGCGAGTGCACGTCGAGGTCGATGCCGACGCGGCGCTGCACCTCGGCGTCGAGGCGCCGCTTGTTGTCGAGCTTGATGGCACGGAACTCGCGGCGGAATTCGGCATCCTCGGCGAGCCCGCGTATGCGGTCGAGCTCCTCCAGGTCGTTTTCCCACGAGTGCCCGAGGTGCCGCGTGATCAGCGCCGACAGGCCGGGGTTCGACTGCTTGAGCCAGCGCCGCACGGCGATACCGTTGGTGACGTTGGTAAAGCGATCCGGGTACAACTCGGCGAAGTCACGAAAGATCGTCTTCGTCATCAGCTCGGAATGCAGCTTCGCGACGCCGTTGACGGTGTGGCTCGCCACGACCGCGAGGTTCGCCATCCGCACCTGGCGGCCGTTGCCCTCGTCGATCAAGGACATGCGGCGGCGGCGCTCGTTGTCCGCGGGCCAGCGTGCCGTGACTTCGTCGAGAAACGCGCGGTTGATCAGGTAGATGATCTGCAGGTGACGCGGCAGCAGTCGCTCGAAGAACGCGACCGGCCAGACTTCGAGCGCTTCGGGCAGCAAGGTGTGGTTCGTGTACGAGAACACCCGGCGCGTGATCTTCCACGCGGTCTCGATGTCGACCTCGTGCTCGTCGACCAGCAGCCGGATGAGCTCGCAGATGGCCAGCGCCGGGTGCGTGTCGTTGAGCTGGATCGAGATTGCGTCGGGCAGCGTATCGAAGCTGCGGCCTTCCGCGAGGTGCTGCGCCAGCATGTCCTGCAGGCTGGCGCTGACGAAGAAGTACTGCTGCTTGAAGCGCAGTTCCTTGCCCTGCGGCGTGGTGTCGTCGGGGTACAGGATGCGCGAAACGTTCTTGGCCTCGGCCTGCGCCGAGGACGCCTCGACGTGCCGGCCCGCGTTGAACTGCTCGACGTTGAACGGCGCGATCGCCCGGCCGGCCCACAGCCGCAGGTGGTTGACCGTCGGGCTGCGGTTGCCCGGAATCAGCTGGTCGAAGCCCACGGCCCAGATGTTCTGCGTCTCGACCCAGCGGTAGCGCGTGCGGCCCGCAGCGTCCTGCGTGCCGATACAGCGGCCGCCAAAGCGGACGACGTAGCGCGCATCGTCACGTGCAATCTCCCACGGGCTGCGCTCACGCATCCACGTGCTCGCGATTTCGCGCTGCCGGCCGTCCTCGTCGATGACCTGCGTGAAGATGCCGTAGTCGTAGCGGATGCCGTAGCCGACGGCCGGGAATTGCAGCGTCGCGAGCGAGTCGAGAAAGCACGCGGCCAGGCGACCCAGGCCGCCGTTGCCGAGTCCGGGATCGATTTCTTCCTGCGCGACGCGATCAAGGTCGTAGCCGAGTTCGGCGAGCACTTCGCGCGCTTCCTGGACCAGGTCGCCCTCGAGGCTGGCGAGCCCGTTGATCAGCGACCGTCCGAGCAGGTATTCGACCGAAAGGTAACAGACGCGCTTGACGCCGGCCTGCGAAACGCGACGCTGGGTGGCGAGCCAGCGTGCAGCAAGGTCTTCCCGCACCGCGAGTGACAGCGCGTCGTAAATGTCGCGCTGGGTGGCGGACTCTGGATCCTTGCCCAGCGAACGGGTCAGGCGGTCCAGCATCACCGCACGCAGCGTCCCGGGCTGCAGCGCGATTCCACTGAGCAACGCAGTGCTTCTCACGTCAGTGACTCCGTACCGTCGCGCGGCATCGACCGCGTCTTGTTATTCGATCGAACGAACGCGCCGGCAGCGCGTCAGAGCTTCTGTAGCGTCCGCTCGGCCACGATGCGCCAGCCCTGCGCGTCTTTCGCCAGCGTCAGCTCCTTGACGTAGGCATCCTTGCCAAAACGTTGCACGAACGTGACGACCTTGCGGTCGTTACCGGCGTCCTTCGTCTTGATTTCCTCGAGTCGCGCGTCCGGCACATCGCCGCTGGCGACCTGCTGCTTGATGTCTTCAATGTAGGCCGCAGCCCCGCCGGAGCCCGTCGACTCGAACTGCGGCGAGTAGAACGATGCCACCTGGTCTGGTTTGCGGCTCGCCCAGGCCGCGGCCCAGACGTACACCGCCTCCTCGACCGAGCCCGCCATGACGACCTTGGGGCCGAAATAGGCGGGTGGCTGGTCGAGGCATTTCGGTGCCGGCTCCAGCTTCGTGGGATCGGGTGCCGCCGGGGGAATGTTCATGCCTCCGCCCAGGCGTTCGCTGCCCATCACGCCTTCGGGCATTTCCAGGCGGGGACGTTCCTGCGCCGAAAGGTACTCGGGGTCCTCGCCACACGGGTTCCTGGTGGCACACCCCGTCAGCACGGTGAGCGCGAGCCCTGGCAGGACTAGCAAGCGAAGCGAGGTGCTCGAAACAGGCATCGGCGGGTCACCGGGCGCAAAGGCGAAGGGCACGCATTGTAGCGTCCCCTCGCACGGATGTGCCGCCGGGCATCCCTACGCGTTGTAGCCGCGCCGCGAGCGCAGGACTTCGACCTGGTCGAGTTCCCACAGATGCACCGGCGCGCCGCGACGCACGAACATGCCCGAGCCGGCATTGATGAACGAGCGGGCCAATCGCTTGCGGTACCAGTCGGCCGGCCGGATGTGCACGTTGCGGTCCGTGCGGCGCTTGTCGCAGTAGAGCTCCCAGTCCTCGCGGGTGAGCGCGCCGAAATGCAGCACGCCGTGGCACAGGCGCGCGAGGTTGCGTAGGCCGGCGGCCGCGGGACGCACCGGCAGATACTGGAACACGTCGTAGCAGACGACGAGGTCGAAGGGCCGGGGCGCCTCGAACGTGGCCGCCGACCCCTGGGTCCAGCCGTGCTTGTCACACAGGTACTGGCTGACCTCGAGTCCCGTGTACCGGGCCTTGGGAAAGTGCCGCAGGAGCTGGTCGCGCATCAGGCCCAGGCCGCACCCCACGTCGAGAATCGAGCGCACCTGCAGTTCGCCATGGTTGGCAAACGCCGCGATCAGGTCCGCGCGCCGCACCATCTCCTTGCCGGTTACGACCCGCGTCTTCGGGTTGAGGTAGAAGCGACGGAAAAAGGCTTCGCCGAAGGGCTCGGTCGGGGCGGCTTGCTTGGGCACGGTGGGTCGATGTCTTGGCGTGGGGCCGCGTCCGGCCGTGGATTGTGATTCGGTAGCTAAAGCTTAAAGTATTTCTTGAATGCAAAGCCATCGATCGCGCTTTGCATAGATTTACCGAACAACTGTTCGATTGAGCTGCGGCCGCGGCCACGGTCGATCGACCCGCTTCCGGTTGCATCGCGAGCCCACGCCCCCACTACGTGATCCATGCAGCAATCAGACAGGCAGCCGCGACGATGAACCGACGCGAAGTGCGCTCATGGATGTGGGCCGAAGCCGTGGACCAGCTCGACCAGGCGGACCGCCTGCAACGCCAGTTCTTTCGACTCGCCGTGCAGCCGGCCGATCATCCACAACAGCCCCGTTGGGAGCCGCCGGTGGACGTTTATGCCGGCACCGAACAGGTACTGATCGAGGTCGCATTGCCGGGGGTTCCAGCCGACCGCATGGAGCTGGTCCTCAGCCCCGGCGAGTTGCTGATCCGGGGCGAGCGCGCCCTGCCGAACCGACCCGCCGGCACGACACTCCAACGATTGGAGATTCCTTACGGACGCTTCGAGCGCCGTCTCGCGCTGGGGCCCGGACAGTGGGCACTGGTCGACCAGCGACTCGCCGATGGCTGCCTGCAACTGCTGCTGGCCCGCCGCTGATGAACACGGACAGGTGACGCAATGACGACGACCCCGAACGACAACGGCGACACGAACAAGGTGGCCATGACGAACTCGAACGGCAACGCAGAAGCCAGCAAGAGCCCCAGCTTGCCGGATGACATGCTGATCATCCTGCCGGTCCGCAACCTCGTGCTGTTCCCCGGGGTGATCCTCCCCGTCGCGATCAAGCGCGACAAGACCGTGGCCGGCGCCCAGGAAGCCGTGCGCGCCGAAGGCAAGGTCGGATTCCTGCTGCAGAAAGACTCGAAAACGGAAGATCCGACGTTCGACGAGCTGCACCGGATCGGCACCGTGGCCACGATTGTCCGCTACGTGACCGCACCCGACGGCACGCACCACCTGGTGTGCCAGGGCGAGCGGCGCTTCCGGGTGCTCGACGCCGTGGGCGGCTTCCCGTACCTCGTGGCGCGCGTGGAATACCTCAGCGACACCGGGGTTCACCACCCGGAGGTCGAGGCACGGGCACTGCTGCTGAAGCAGAAGGCGGTCGAGGCCATTACGCTGCTGCCACAGGCACCGGCCGAGCTCGCGAATTCGATCCAGGCGATCGAATCGCCGGCTGCGCTGGCCGACACCATCGCCAGCTTTCTCGACATCAAGCCGACCGAGAAGCAGGAACTGCTCGAGACCGCCGAGATCCGTGAGCGGCTCGAACGCGTGTCGACGCACCTGACACGCCGCGTCGAGGTGCTGAAGCTGTCGCGCCAGATCGAGGAGCAGACCAAGGAAGCGATCGACGACCGCCAACGCGAGTACGTGCTGCGCGAGCAGTTGAAGCAGATCCAGAAAGAGCTGGGCGAGGAAACCGAAGCCGAGGACGCGGCAGAACTGGCCGAAGCCATCAAGAAGGCCGGGATGCCGCCCGACGTGGATGAGCATGCGCGCAAGGAACTAAAGCGGCTTGAGCGCATGAACGAAGCGAGCGGCGAATACTCGATGGCACGCACGTACCTCGACACGTTGATTGCGCTGCCGTGGTCGACGCTCGACGCGGAATCGATCGACATCCAGCGCGCCCGCGGCATCCTCGACGCGGACCACTATGGGCTGGAGAAGATCAAGAAGCGCATCCTCGAGTACCTTGCGGTGCGCAAGCTGAACCCCGAAGGCCGCAGTCCCATCCTGTGCTTCGTCGGGCCTCCTGGCGTGGGCAAGACCTCGCTGGGACAGTCGATCGCGCGTGCGGTCGGCCTCAAGTTCCAGCGCACCAGCCTCGGCGGCACGCATGACGAGGCCGAGATCCGTGGTCACCGGCGCACCTACATCGGCGCGCTGCCGGGCAACATCATCCAGGCGATCCGCAAGGCGGGCACGCGCAACCCGGTGCTGATGCTCGACGAGATCGACAAGCTCGGCCACAGCAACCAGGGCGATCCTTCGTCGGCCTTGCTCGAGGTGCTCGATCCCGAGCAGAACTCGACGTTCCGCGACAACTACCTCGGCGTGCCGTTCGACCTGTCGAAGGTGCTGTTCATCGCGACGGCCAACCAGCTCGACACGATCCCTGGCCCGCTGCGCGATCGCATGGAGATCATCGAGCTCACGGGTTACACCGAAGAGGAGAAGGTCGAGATCGCACGTCGTTACCTGGTGCGCCGGCAGCTCGAGGCAAACGGCCTCAAGCAGGAGCAGGCCTCGATTGCCGACGAGGCGCTGCACGTGATCGCGCGCGAATACACACGTGAAGCGGGCTGCCGCAATCTCGAGCGAGCCATCGGCGCGGTGCTGCGCAACATCGCGGTGCGCGTTGCCGAAGGCAAGGCGACGTCGGTTCGCATCGAAGCAGGCGACGTGCAGGACATTCTCGGTGCGCCGCGGTTCGAGAACGAAGTGGCGATGCGCGTCAGCGTGCCAGGTGTGGCCACGGGTCTCGCGTGGACGCCGGTCGGTGGCGACATCCTGTTCATCGAAGCGACCCGCATTCCGGGCACAGGCAAGCTGATCCTGACAGGCCAGCTCGGCGACGTGATGAAGGAAAGCGCACAGGCGGCATTGAGCCTGCTCAAGTCGCAGGCCGAATCACTCGGTGTGGACTCGACGCGCTTCGAGAAGAGCGACATCCACGTGCACATCCCGGCGGGCGCGATCCCGAAGGACGGGCCCAGTGCCGGCGTGACGCTCTACACGGCGCTCGTGTCGCTGATGACCAGCAAGACGGTGCGCAACGACGTCGCGATGACGGGCGAGATCAGCCTGCGCGGACTCGTGCTGCCGGTCGGTGGCATCAAGGAGAAAACGGTGGCTGCGCATCGGGCGGGCATTCGCACGGTGATGTTGCCGGCACGCAACCGGCGCGACCTCGAGGACATACCGGAGAGCGTGCGCAAGGACCTGCAGTTCGTGTGGCTCGACCGCGTCGAGGATGCGATCGCGCATGCGATCGATGGGGCGGTGCCGAAGGCGGCTTGATCACCTCTCCCGCTCGCGTGGGAAAAGTCGGGCGCAGCGCGGGTGAGGGTCTTGGGCCGCAGGCCGGGTGAGGGTGCGCGGCAGCGTGGGTGAGGGTCCGTCGTCCGACCCGGCATGTCCTGTCGCGCTTGGAAAGGCAGACACGCGCGCGCCAGGACATGCCGGATCGAACGCCGGACATCGCGTGTCGCCTCACCTTCAAGCTGCGGCGCTGCCTGGCGAGCGGTCGATTCGGGACCTTCTCCCGAGCGCGTGTCTGCCTTTCCAAGCTCGGGGGAAGGTCCCGGATCGACTGCTCGATGCAAACGCGTGTCTGCCTTTCCAAGCTCGGGGCAAGGCACGGGATCGACCGCCGCGACCTCACAGACCATTTCACGCGCGTTTGTCGGCCTATCTCAGCCCGGGGCGAGCCACGGCTAGGCGTTACTGGAGGTACCTGGCGAACCAGTCCTGGATCACCTGGTAGTGGTAGCGGCTGTTCTCGCCCTTGAGCACCCAGTGGTTCTCATCGGGGAAGACGACCAGGCGGCTCGGGACATCCTGTCGCTGCAGCACCGTCCAGAACTCGAGCGTGTTATTGAGCGGCACGCGAAAGTCCTTCTCGCCGACCGTCAGCAGGATCGGCGTGTTGAGCTTCTGCGAGCGATAGAACGGACTCTGCTTGCGCCACACCGCGAGATCGCCTTCCCACGCCGGCCCGCCCAGGGTGCGTTCGCGATCGTGCACCACGTCGCTCGTCGTCCACTGTGTCTTCAGGTCGTACAGACCCGCGTGACTCGCGATCGCGCGATACCGGTCCGTGGTGACCGCCAGCCAGTTGGAGAGGTGGCCGCCGTAGCTCGCGCCGCCGGCCACCTGCTTTGACGCATCGATGAACGAGTAGCGGCGGATGGCTTCGTCGGCCGCCTGGTTGATCTCGTCCGCCGGACCCTGCAGCGGATCGCCCTGGATGCCGCGCGAGAACGCCTCGCCGAAACCGGTCGAGCCGCTGTAATTGGTGAGCAGCACCACGTAGCCGGGGCGCGCATGCAGGTGATAGTTCCAGCGCACGCCGAACTCGTCGACGTACATCGTGTGCGGACCGCCGTGAATCAGCACGAACAGCGGGTACTTGCGCGTTGCATCGAAGCCCGGCGGCAGCACCACGAAGTTGTGGATCCGGCGGCCGCGCTTCGAGGCGAACCAGAACTCCTGCAGCGGCTGCCAGTCGATCTGCGCCGCCCGCGCCGTGTTGAAACTCGACAGCGCCCGCCACTGCCCGCTGGCCGCATCGACGCGACCGATCTCCGTCGGGCTCACCGCACTGCCCCAACCCGCGGCGATGACCGGCGCCGTCGCCACGCCACCGAGCGAGAACCCGGCGTACGTGCCCGCTTCGAGCTTGCCGACCTCCACCGCGGGGCCGTGCTCGAGCGCCGCGACGAACAACTTGCGATGGCCAGCCTGTTCTGCCTGGAAATACACACGTTGGCCATCCGCAGTAACGTGATAGTCATCGACTGAACCGTCGAAACCGTCAACCACCTCCGCCGGCTCGCCCTGCAGCGGCCAGGTCCATTGCACGAGACGCGTCGAGTTGTAGACCCACTGCTTCGATACCCGCTCGGCCCTGGCAAGCAGCCTGCGTCCATCCGGTGTGAAGCTCGGCTGTGAGTAATCGCGTCCGGGGCCGGTCAGTCGCCGCGGCTCGCCGCCCTCGGCACTGACCTGCCATAACGCCAGGCTGACGCTAGCGCGGGCCGCCTGGTCCCGTTCGGTCGTCGCCGCAAAAACTACGGCTGCGCCATCGGGCGTCCAGTCGGCATCGAGGGCTTCGCCCGAGTTGCCGAGCCGCCCACCAAAGCCGCGGCCCGCGCGCAGCGTCGTGCCACCGAGCAGGTCGCGCGACTCGGCGCCAGGCTCCAGCGATTGCACTACCAACGTTGGCTGGCGATCGTCGAGCCAGCGGTCCCAGTGACGGATCGGGAACGCGTCGTAGGTGCGCGCGTTGTACTTGCGAGCTTTGCGCTCCTCGTGGAGCTTGCGATTCTCGGCGTCGGTGCGCGTGCCCGCATACACGCGCGTGGTCACCAGCAGCTTGCGCCCATCCGGACTCCACACCGGCGCCGAAGCGCCGCCCGCGAGATTCGTCACGCGCTGTGCGTCGCCGCCATTGGCAATCTGCAGCACGTACGCCTGGCTCTCGTCGTCGCCTTCGCGCTTCGCCGTGAACGCGATGCGCGTCGAATCCGGGCTCCACGCCACGTCGCCCTCGCCCGCTTTGCCCGCGGTCAGCTTGCGCGGCGGCTGGCTGCCATCCGCCGGGACGATCCACAGGTCACTGGTCTTGGTGGCGTCGTCGTACGACGGTTCCGCCACGCTGAATACGATCCAGCGGCCGTCCGGGCTTGCCTCGGGCTCGCTGACACGCGTCATTAGCCACACGTCTTCGTGGGTAATCGGGTGTTTCGCGGGCGCATCCGCGGCGACCGCCGGAATGGACAACACTGCGAAGGCGACGGCGAGGATTGCGCGGAGCTTCATGGTCGATCTCACCTCATCAAATTTCTATCTGGCGCCAGCGGCCCGACCGCCAGCGCAGGAAAAGCGCAACGCCGAGCAGCACCACGTACACCAGCAGCCCGGTCCAACCACCCACGGCACCGAGCCCGAACTGTGGCAGGAAATTGACCCAGCCCTGGCCCGGCGCGAACGACAGCGAATGCGCGAGCGGCACGAACACGCCCCAGGCGCACACGAAGAACAGCAGCGCCGGCACCTTGACGTCGCCCGCGCCCCGCAGCGCGAAGCCACTGCCGAGATTCAGGCCGTCGAAGATCTGGTAGCCCGCCGCGATCCACAGCAGCACGATGCCGATCTGCACGACGTCTGCCGTTTGCGGGTCTGCCGCATTCATGAACGTGGGCAACAGCCACGGCCCCGACAGCGCAACCAGCACGCCGAGCGTACCCATGAACGCGACGGTCAGCCAGATGATCGCGTTGCCGAGCCTGCGCGCCCAGTCGCGATCACCCGCACCGATCGACTGGCCGACCAGCGTCGTTCCGGCAAGCGCGATGCCGATGCCCGGCATGTACGACATCGACGTCAGCATCATGATGATCTGCGTGGCGGCGCCGTCGACCGCGCTCAGGCGCACCTGCATCAACTGGAACAGCGCCATGCCGAACAGGTCGGCGGCATACATCGCGCCCATCGGCAGACCGAGTCGGTATTGCCGCGACAGGCTGCCGAGGTCCGGACGCCACGTCAGGTGCGACTTGTATTGCGTGCGCAGTTCCTTGCCCAGGAACACCCACAAAGCGTAGAGCAGGCCACAGACCATGCTGATGTTGGTGGCCCAGGCGGAACCTGCAATGCCGCCGTCGAGCTTGAAGATGAAGAGCCAGTTCAGCACGGCGTTCACGACTGCGACCAGGCCCGTCACCATCACCGCGATGCGCGGCCGCGAAATGCCATTGAAGAATCCGAGCACCGCCCATAGCGCCACGCCGAGCGGCGCGCCGAGCATGCGCGGCTGCCAGAACGCCATCGCCTGTGCCGATACGTCGCTCGCCAGTCCAAAAGGTGAGAACAACCACGGGCCCGACCACGCCAGCAGCGCGAAGAACGGCAGCGTCAGCGCACTGGCTGTCAATGCGACCCAGGTGGCGTGACTGGCGCGCGTGAAACGTCGGCCGCCTTCGGCCTGCGCGACGAAGGTCTGTACCGCGAGGCCGACACCGCCGACCAGCATCAGGAACAGCAGCACCACCCAGTAGACCGAGGCCATGCCGGCCATTGCGGTCGTCGAGATGTGGCCCACGAACCAGGTGTCGGTGAGGCTGATCACGGCCTGCAGGCTGCTGTTGAGCATCAGCGGCAGCGCCAGCATTGCAACGGCGCGATAGTCGACCACGGTGCGGCCCGTGATGGGATCACGTTTCTGCGCCGGCAACGGATTGCTCGCCGGCGGCGAGACGGTGCTCGTCCCGGCCGGCGGCGACTCGGCTGCGTTCATGGCAACGTTCTGGTCACCGACGCATCTGCCGGTGCACGAAGAAATAGTAAAGCGCGCCGAGGAACACGAGCAGGCCACCGACCCACAGCGAGATGCGGTGCAGGTTGCCCTGCATCAACTGCTCGTCCTGGCCCGCAGTGACACCCACCCAGCAGAGCACTGCGCACCAGATGCCGGACCCCAGGATCGTCGCCAGCGAATACCAGCCGTAGTGCATGCGCACGACGCCCGCCGGAATGCCGATCAGGTGCCGGATGACCGGGAGCAGGCGCGAGATGAAGACGCCGACCATGCCGTAGTGCGACGACCATACCTCGGCCTGCTGGATCTTTTCCGGCGTGATCATCACGTAACGGCCGTACTTGATGAGCAGCGGGCGCCCGAGCAGGTACGACGCCCAGTACATCACGCTCGCGCCAACCCACGACCCAGCGGTGCCGGCGATGACGATACCGGTCAGCGTAAAGGTGCCTTTGGAGTGCGCCAGGTACGCCGCGGGCGGAATGACGAATTCACTCGGCACCGGCAGGATGGAACTTTCCATCGCCATCAGCAGGCCGATCAGCAGGTAGCCGCCCTCGTCGAGCGCGGCGAGGTACCACTGGATCAGGGATGACGAGCATCTCGTGCATCTGGAACACATCTGGCTGGAGGAAGGATCGGTCCACCGTGGGCGGTGCCGGGGGAGCCGCATTTTGCCAGAGCGCAGGCCAGCTTCAGGCGACAGACCCCCGTAGGACGGCGCTGGCACAGGTGCGACAATGGCCGCTGTGTTGCCGGCCGGATGCACCTACCGATGATCGACTGCCTGCCTCGTTCGCTCAGCATCCGGGGTGCCTTGCTGGCGCTCCTGCTTGCGTTTCCCGCCGCCGGCAGCTTTGCAGCTGGAATCTCGATCCCCGGGCTTTCCACCGCGGACGCGCCGGCCGATGCTGCGAAGAAAGCGACGACACCCGAACCCATCGCAGCCGGCGATATCCCGGCGCGCGCCGACGAAGACGAGCGATTCGCCCAGGCCGTCGTCAGCCGCACACGACCGCAGGACACCGCGTCGAAGATGGGCGCGCGCCTGGACGACATCACCACGGGCATCGTCAATCTCTCCAAGGCGTTCGAGAAAGAAAATCTGCTGCAGCTCTCGGTGATTCGCCTCGAGAGCCTGGAGAGTCACTGGAGGTTCTACGACCGGCAGCTCGAGAACTGGCGCAGCGAACTCGATCGTGCCACGTCGCCCTTCATCGCCGATGCGGCGGAACTCGCCAGGCGGCGTGCCGTATGGGACGCGACCCGTGCCTCGCTGGCCACGGGCGGCGCCAATTCGGCATTGACCGACCGTGCGGACGTCATCCTGGAGCAGATCGGGCGAGCCGAGAAGGCGCTCGCCGGACCGATGGATGACCAGTTCAAGTTACGGCGTCGCGCCAACACCGTCCAGGCGAGCATCGATGCCGGCCAGAAGGGTGTCGACGCGGCGATCGCCTATTACGACCGGCGGCTCGGCATGGCCGATGCCGTCCCGGTGTGGCAGGCCTGGAGCGACACCCGGTTCTCGGCGCAGGAACTGCAGGGTACCCAGGCCGGGTTGCGGCTCGAGACGTCGTTCATCGAGGAATGGGGCAAGGCGAACCAGCCACGCTTGCGCGGTTACAAGCTGGCGTCCCTGGCGCTGCTGCCGCTATTGCTGTTCCTTGCGTATCGCAATCGCAAGGTCGTCGCGACCGAGCCCGACCTGCAGGCGGCAGCGCGGGTACTGAGCCGCCCGATCTCCGCCTGGCTGTTGCTGTCGCTGGTCGGCGTCATCTTCTTCTTCCCCGATGCGCCGCTGGTGCTGCACCAGATCGCATTGCTGCTGGCACTCATCCCCGTGCTGCGGCTGCTGCCGCAGAAGGTGTACGACGTGCTGGGGCCCTGGCCCTACGTGGGCACGGCGTTGTACCTGCTCTACCGGTTGAGCTTCCTGTTGCTCGGGCAGTCGCTGTACTACCGGCTCTATATCCTGGTGGTCGCCGTCGTCGCTGCTGGCGTGATCCTGTGGCTGCTCTACTCGTCCAGGCGTCGTCGCGAGCGCGCCGGCGTGGCGGCCGCCCCCAACCTGGCAACGGCGATCGGCTGGCTGGCCGTCATTGCGTTGCTCGTCGCAGTCGGTGCGAACGTGGCGGGCAATGTATCGCTGGCGGAAATGCTCACCAGTGGCGTGCTCGACAGCGCCTATGTCGGCCTGGCCCTGTATGCCGGCGCCAATGTGTTGTCGTCGGTGCTGAGCATGCTGCTCGCGCGGCGCGTGATGACCCGCTTCCGCGTCATCACTCGGCACGCGGGGCCGCTGCTCGCGAGCATGACGAAGTTGATCATGGTGGCGGCGGTGATCGCCTGGATCATCGTGGTCCTCGACCAGTTTCGCATCGCCCGGCCGCTGTTCGGCTTCGCCAAGACGATCTTGAGCTACCCGCTCGAGGTCGGCCAGATCTCCGTGACGCTCGGCAGCATCGCGTTGTTCGTGCTGTCGGTCTACGTCGCGTTCTGGGTGGCGCGTACGGTTCGCGTCCTGCTGCGCGACGAAGTGCTGCCAAAGATGGAGCTGCCCCGTGGCGTCGGCAACAGCATCTCGTCACTCAGCTATTACGCGCTGGTGCTGATCGGCCTGCTGGTGTCGCTGGCTGCCGCGGGCTTCGAGACCTCGCAGTTCGCCATCATCTTCGGCGCCCTGAGCGTCGGCATCGGCTTCGGCCTGCAGAACGTCGTCAACAACTTCGTCTCCGGCCTGATCCTGATGTTCGAGCGCCCGATCCAGCCGGG
>CAVUSC010000016.1:0-114805 GCA_963743995.1 uncultured Gammaproteobacteria bacterium
ACTTTACGCGAGGCGCGGGCGACTCCTGTAGAATCCGCGACCCTCCGATGGACGTTTCCCACATTCTTGCGCCGCTGAACGACGCGCAGCGGCAGGCAGTGAGTGCCCCGCTGTTGCCGACCCTCGTGCTGGCTGGCGCGGGCAGCGGCAAGACACGCGTGCTGACCCACCGCGTCGAATGGCTGGTGCAGGTCGAAGGCATTTCGCCGCACGGCATCCTCGCCGTGACATTCACCAACAAGGCCGCCGCTGAGATGCGGCATCGCATCGAAACGCAGCTCGGCCTGCCTTCCGCGCCGCTCTGGATCGGCACCTTCCACGGCATCTGCCATCGCCTGTTGCGCCTGCACTGGCGCGAAGCAGGCCTGCCGCAGGGGTTCCAGATCCTCGATGGCGAAGACCAGCAGCGCCTGGTCAAGAAGATCATCCGCGGCCTGAACCTCGACGACACACGCTGGGTCCCGCGTGAAGTGACGTGGTTCATCAACGCGCAGAAGGACGAAGGCCTGCGGCCGCAGCACCTGAAGGACGACGGCGACCCGACGCGCCACCAGCTGATCAAGCTGTACGAGGCTTACGAAGACACCTGCCGGCGCAACGGCGTCGTCGATTTCGCCGAACTGCTGCTGCGCAGCTACGAGATCCTGCGCGAAGTGCCCGGCCTCGGCGAGCACTACCGCGCGCGTTTCAGGCACGTGCTGGTCGACGAGTTCCAGGACACCAACACCATCCAGTACAACTGGCTGAAGGTGCTGGTGGGCTCGTCGAGCATCCCGTACGTGGTCGGCGACGACGACCAGTCGATCTACCGCTGGCGCGGCGCGCGGGTCGAGAACCTGCAGCAGTACCGCAAGGATTTCAACGACGTGCAGCTGTTCCGGCTGGAGCAGAACTACCGCTCGACCGGCAACATCCTCGACGCGGCCAATGCCATCATCGGCAACAACAGCGGCCGCATCGGCAAGAAGCTCTGGACCAGCGAGGGCAAGGGCGCGCCGATCCGCCTCTTCCGCGCCTACAACGAGCGCGACGAGGCCGAGTTCGTAACGGCCAAGATCCGCGAATGGATCGCGCGCGGTGGCAAGCGCGCGGACAATGCCATCCTCTACCGTTCGAACGCACAGTCGCGGGTGTTCGAAGAATACCTGCTCGCCGCCCGCATCCCGTATCGCGTGTACGGCGGCCTGCGGTTCTTCGAACGCCAGGAAATCAAGGACGCACTGGCCTACCTGCGCCTGATATCCAATCGCGATGACGACGCGTCGTTCGAACGTGTCGTGAACCTGCCGACGCGCGGTATCGGCGCGCGCACGCTCGAAGTGCTGCGGGCCCACTCCCGCGAGCACGTCAAGTCGATGTGGCAATCCGCATTCGAGTGCAACGAGGATCTGGGCGGCAAAGCCGTCGCGTGCCTGCAGGCGTTCCTGACGCTGGTCGAGAGGCTCGACGCCGAAACGCAGGGCCTGCCGCTGCACGAGCAGGTCGACCACGTGATCCAGGCGTCCGGGCTCGTCGGGCATTACCAGAAGGACAAGGCCGACAAGGGCGAGGCCCGCCTCGAGAACCTCGAGGAGCTGGTGAGCGCCGCGCGCGGCTTCGAGCCCGAGGACACGGACATGCCGCCGCTGATGGCCTTCCTGTCCCACGCGGTACTCGAGTCCGGCGAAGGCCAGGCCGAGGCCTGGGAGGACTGCGTGCAGATGATGACGCTGCATTCGGCCAAGGGTCTCGAGTTCCCCGTCGTGTTCCTGTGCGGCCTCGAGGATGGCCTGTTCCCGCACCAGCGCTCGATCATGGACGTGCACGGGCTCGAGGAAGAGCGCCGCCTCTGCTACGTGGGCTGCACTCGCGCCATGCGCCAGCTGTACGTGACGTACGCCGAACAGCGCCGCATGCACGGCGTCGACAGCTTCGGAGCCCCGTCCCGGTTCATCGCCGAGATCCCGTTGGCGCTGGTCGAGGAAGTCCGCCCGAAGGTGCAGGTGTCCCGGCCGGTCTATTCGCCGCAGTCGCGCCCTACGCCGCAACAGGCGACCCGCTCGAGCGGCGGCAACCTGTCGATGAGCGGGCGCCGGTTCCAGGACGAGAACCCGGCCGGGGCCTTCAGGCTCGGCCAGCGGGTCCGTCATGCCAAGTTCGGGGAGGGTGTGGTCCTGAGCCTGGAGGGCCAGGGCACCAACGCCCGGATCCAGGTGAATTTCGAGCGCCAGGGCACCAAGTGGCTGATGCTGGGGTACGCCAACCTTGAGCCGGTCTGAGTCGCGCTAGAATGGCGCGCTGCCCCACAGGTCCTTAAAGCTTGAAAATCATCATCCTCGGGGCCGGCCAGGTCGGCCGGACAGCGGCCTACCACCTGGCCCGCGAAGAGGCCAACGACGTCACCGTCGTCGACACCGACGAAGCGTTGCTGCGCGACCTGCAGGATCGAATCGACATCCGCACCGTGCAGGGCAACGCGGCGAGTCCGCGCACGCTCGAGACCGCCGGTGCGCGCGATGCCGACATGCTCGTCGCGCTCACCAACAGCGACGAAACCAACATGGTCGCGTGCCACGTGGCGTGGAACCTGTTCGGCACGAAGACCAAGATCGCCCGCATCCGCTCGCGTGACTACACGAAGCACTCGAGCCTGTTCGTCTCGACCGAGGCCGCCGACGCGCCGATGGCGTTGCCGGGATTCGCGATCGACATGTACCTGAGTCCCGAAGAAGCGGTCACGGCGTACATCGAGCGGCTCATCCGCTACCCGGGCGCGTTGCAGGTCGTGGATTTCGCGGACGGCAAGGTGCGCCTGGTCGGGTTGAAGGCCCTGAAGGGCGGCGCGCTCGTCGGCCGCCCGATCCGCGAACTGAAGGGCCACATGCGCAACAGCGAAGCGCGTGTGGCGGCCATGTACCGCAAGGGCGAGAGCATCGAGCCCGAAGGCGACACCGTGATCGAGCATGGCGACGAGGTCTTCTTCGTCGCGGCGACACAGGACATCCGCGTCGTGATGAAGGAGATGCAGAAGCTCGAAGATCCGATCAAGCGTGTCGTGATCGCAGGCGGCGGCAACATCGGCTTCCGGCTCGCGCAAACACTGGACGAAGAGAACCAGGTCAAGGTCATCGAGCGCGATTCGAAGCGCGCGCGCAAGATCTCCGAGCAGCTGCGCAATTCGATCGTGCTGGTGGGCGACGCCGCAGACGAAGAACTGCTGGTGGAGGAGAACATCGACAGCGTCGACGTCTTCTGCGCGCTGACCAATTCCGAGGAAGCCAACATCCTCTCCGCCATGCTGGCAAAGCGCCTTGGCGCACGCCGCGTGATGGCGCTGATCAGTCGTCCCGCCTATGCCGACCTCACGGCGATGGGCGAGATCGACGTCGCCATATCGCCGCAGACGGTCACGATCGGCTCGCTGCTTGCGTACGTGCGTCGTGGTGACGTGGTGCAGGTGCACTCACTGCGCCGGGGCGCAGCCGAGGCCATGGAAACCATCGCGCACGGCCTGCGCGGCGGCAAGGTCGTCGGCCGTCCCATCGAGGACATCAAGCTCCCCGAGGGCGTGAAGATCGTGACCATCGTGCGCGGCGAGCAGGTGATCATGGCGCACCACGACACCGTGATCGAGAACGGCGACCATGTGATCCTGTTTCTTTCCGACAAGCGGCACGTGGAGCAGGTCGAGCGCCTGTTCCAGACCTGACCCGGGCCGCCGCGCGCAGTCAACCCGATGCTTGCCGTCATCAACGTCCTCGGGTCGATGCTGATGCTGTTCAGCGTCACCTACCTGCTGCCAATCGTCACATCGCTGATCTATTCCGACGGCCTGCTGGTCGATTTCATCTATGCAGCGCTCGGCTGCCTGGCAGCCGGCGCCGGCTTGGTCGCGCTGACCCGGCGTCACAAGCGCGAATTGCGGTCGCGTGACGGCTTCCTGCTCGTCACCCTCGGCTGGATATTCATGTCAGCCATCGCCACGGTGCCCTTGCTGATCGCGCTGCCTGGCCTCACGTTCACCGACGCCTTCTTCGAGACGATGTCCGGCCTAAGCACGACAGGCGCGACCGTGCTGACCGGGCTCGACACCATGGCGCCATCGCTCAACCTGTGGCGGCATGCGCTCAACTGGTACGGCGGCATGGGTATCATCGTGTTGGTGGTTGCCATCCTCCCGATGCTGGGCGTCGGTGGCATGCAGCTCTACAAGGCGGAGGCACCGGGACCGGTCAAGGACGAGAAGCTGACTCCTCGCATCACTCAGACAGCGCGAGCGTTGTGGTTCGTGTACTTCCTGATCACGCTCGCATGCATTGGCAGCCTGCGGCTCGCCGGCATGGACTGGTTCGACGCCATCTGCCATTCGTTTGCGACACTCGCGCTCGGCGGCTTCTCGACTTACGACGCCAGCGTAGGGCACTTCGATTCGCCGGCCATCGAGTTCGTGCTGATCGTATTCATGCTGATCTCGGCGATGAATTTCGCCCGCCATTTCATCGCGTGGCAGCAGAAGAGCCTGCGCACCTACGCGACCGACGTCGAAGCCAGGTCGATGCTGGTCATCATTGGCATCAGCACGCTCGGCCTGGCGCTTTATATCTGGCTGCACGGTGTTTACCCGAGCTTTCTGGAAGCCTTGCGCCACACTGCGTTCAACCTGGTCTCGATTGCGACGGACTGCGGATTCGTCAGCCAGGACTATGCCGCCTGGCCGATGTTCGCGCCAATGGTCATCCTCATGCTGTCTTGTTATTGCGCGAATACCGGCTCGACGGGCGGCGGCATCAAGATGTTCCGCTCGCTCGTGCTCGTGCGGCAGGCTTCCCGCGAACTCTTTCTCTTGGTCCACCCAGCGGCGGTCACCCCGGTGAAGATCGGCGGGCAGCTCGTCGCCAACAAGATCGTCTTTGCCGTGCTGGCGTTCGTCGTGCTGTACTTCGGCACGGTGGTCACGCTCACGTTCCTGCTGCTCGCTAGCGGCATGGACTTCATCAGCGCCTTCTCGGCGATCATTGCCTGTATCAACAACGCGGGACCGGGACTCGGCACTGTCGGTCCGGCCAGCAACTACCAGGGCCTCACGGACTTCCAGACCTGGATCTGCGCGTTGGCGATGCTGCTGGGGCGTCTGGAGATTTTCTCGATGCTCGTGCTGTTCACGCCGACGTTCTGGCGCAAGTAAGCGAGGATCGATGGCCAAGCGCAGGAAACTGAGTTCCAAGTCACGGCAGAAGTTGCAGCGCGGCTTCGCCATCATTGCGCTGCTGGCGCTGCTGGCTGCGATCATCCTCGTGGCCGTGCTCGACCGCCGCGTAACGCAGCAGTTCGAGGGCCGCCGCTGGACGCTGCCCGCGCGCGTGTACGCGCAGCCGCTCGAACTCTATGCCGGGCAGAACCTCTCCTCGGCTCGCTTCGCCCAGGAACTCGCGCGCCTCGGGTACATTCCGCAGACGCCGGTGGACCGTCCTGGCACTTTCCGCCGCAAGGGCGACTCGGTCGATGTTTACGTGCGCGAGTTCCGCTTCTCCGACGAGACGCAACCCGCACAGAAGCTGCACGTCGGCTTCGATGGCGAGGCGATTTCGGCGCTAGCCGGTCCCAACGGTGCCGACGTCCCCGTGTTCCGCCTCGACCCGTTGCTGATCGGCAGCATCTTTCCGATCCACGGCGAGGACCGGATCATCGTCGCGCCGTCCGAAGTCCCGCCGCTGCTGCCGGAAGCGCTGAAGGCCGTCGAGGACCGCAAATTCGAAACGCACCACGGCGTGAACCCGCTCGCGATCCTGCGCGCGTTGTTCGTCAACGTCCGCGCGGGGCAGGTCGAGCAGGGCGGCAGCACGCTGACGCAACAGCTCGTCAAGAGCTATTTCCTCGACAGCCGCCGCACGCTGCGGCGCAAGGGCGAGGAAGCGATCATGGCGTTCATTCTCGAATCCCGCTTCGAGAAGGTGGACATCATGAACGCCTACATCAACGAGATTTACCTCGGCCAGGACGGCCGTCGCGCGGTGCACGGGTTCGGGCTCGCGAGCCAGTTCTATTTCGGCAAGCCGCTGGCCGAGCTCAACCTGCCCGAAATCGCCCTGATGGTCGCGATCGTGCGCGGGCCGTCGTATTACGATCCGCGGCGCCAGCCGGACCGGGCGCGCGAGCGCCGCAACCTGGTGCTGAAGGTGCTCGCCGAGCAGGGCGTCGTAAAGCCCGAGGAAGCGGAGCGCGCGATGAAGGCCCCGTTGGGGATCACCGACAATGCGGGCCGCTCGGCGAATTACTTCCCGGCTTTCCTCGACCTGGTGCGCCGCCAGCTGCGAGAGGACTACCAGGAACAGGCCCTGACCGAGACCGGCCTCACCGTTTTCAGCACGCTCGATCCGCTGCTGCAGGAAAAGGCTGAGATCGCGCTGAGCGACGAGCTGGCGCGGCAGGACAAGGGGAGTCGCAAGGCGGCGCGCGGCCTCGAAGGCTCCATGGTCGTGACGACCCCGCAGACCGGTGAAGTCGTCGCGGTGGTCGGGGGGAGACGCGCATCGTTCGACGGCTTCAATCGTGCACTCGACATGAAGCGCCCGATCGGGTCGCTCGCCAAGCCGCTGGTCTACCTCGCTGCGCTGCAGTCCGGCCGCTTCACGCCCGCATCGGTCGTGATGGACGGGCCCATCGAGCTCAAGCTCGACAACGGCGATGTCTGGAAGCCCAACAACTACGACAAGAAGATCCATGGGCAGGTCACGCTCCTGCGGGGGCTCACGCAGTCCTACAACCTCGCCACCGTGAATCTCGGCATGGACGTGGGTCTCGGCCCGGTCGCCAAGACCTACGTGCAACTCGGTCTCGACGAGGCGCCCCCGAAGTACCCATCGATCCTGCTCGGCACCGCGCAGCTGAACCCGGTTGAAGTCGCGCGGATGTACAACACGCTCGCCAACGGCGGTTTCCGTTCGCCGCTGCGCGCGGTGCGAGCGGTGATCGACGAACAGGGCAAGGCACTCAAGGCGCCGGAACTCGAGGTCACCGAGGCGGCGCCGGCGGCAGCGGTGTACTCACTCAACCGCATGCTGATCGAGGTTTTCGAGCGAGGCACGGCACGGCCGGCGAAGAAGGCGCTGCCCGCCGGAATCGTCGTGGCGGGCAAGACGGGAACGTCGAACGATTACCGCGACAGCTGGTTCGCTGGATTCTCTGGCGGCCACCTGATCGTCGTCTGGATGGGACATGACGACAACGCCCCCACCGGCCTGACCGGCACGACCGGCGCATTGCAGGTGTGGACTCGGCTGATGGGGTCGATCGCAACGACCTCGTTTGAGCCACTGATGCCCGAAGGGGTCGACGATCGCTGGATCGATTACTACTCCGGCATGGAAACTTCGCCGTATTGTTCCGGTTCGGCAGTCAGCATGCCGTTCGAATTCGGGCTGGTGCTCAATCCGAACCCTGCGTGCCCGCCGAGCACGACCCAGGAGGAAGCCGCGCTGATGCAGCCCTTGCTGCCGGTTGCACCGAACGAGGAAAGCGTCACGACACCGACTGACGGTACACAGCGGACCAGCAATCCGCCTTGATCTGGTCTGCGCGGGGGCTGGACAATCGCGGCCGAGGTACCTGCATGCTCCCGCTGTCGCGAACGTTCGTTGCCATTGCCCTGCTCGCGTCGGCGGGTTGCACTCTGCAACCTTTCCAGACCACACCGCCATCCGCACCCGGCAGGACCCAGGGCGGCAGTGCGCCCGTGATCTCCGAGCCGCCGTCGGTGATCTCCAGCATTCCCTCGGAGCCCGTGATCCAGGGACCGGCACCGTCCATCCCTGTGCCTCGCGAGCGCCCGAAGGTCGCTCCGGCCACGCTGAGCCCGGCCAGCAAGGCGCTGGTCTCGCAGGCACAGTCGCAGCGCAAAAAGGGCGACTTACCCGGCGCCGCCGGCTCGCTCGACCGCGCACTGCGCATCGAACCCAACAATCCGCTGCTGTGGATCGAGATGGGTCGGCTGCGCATGGACCAGCGCAATTTTTCGCAGGCGGAGTCCATGGGCCGCAAAGCATTGGCGATGGCCGTCGGCGACGACCGCACGCAGGCGGCGGGCTGGCAGCTGATTGGCGACGCGCTGCGCGCACGAGGCAAGAATCCAGAGGCGCAGGATGCCTTCGAAAAGGCGCAGGAACTGAGCATTAACTGATTATTCTTGCCACAATTACCAAGTTTGTAATGGTATTTTGGATTTTATCCCCACTCTCATTGAATTTTACTCTGCTCAGGCAATTTTCTGATTTATTTCGACGTAGGTGGGTTTGTCAGTTGATCCACGGGCAATGATTTTACTAATTCAACGAGTCTCTGAAGCAACTGTCCGCGTAGATGGTGAGATTGTGGGATTAATCGGCGCAGGCCTCCTGGCCTTCGTTGCCGTGGAGCCGGGTGACGACGACGCGACGGCCCGACGCCTGGTCGAGCGGGCCGTGAGCTACCGTGTATTCGACGACGGCACGGGCCGGATGAACCTCAGTCTCGCCGACACTGGCGGCGAACTGCTGCTCGTGTCTCAATTCACGCTCGCGGCCGACACGCGCAAAGGCCTACGGCCGAGTTTCACAACGGCAGCACCCCAGGACCTCGGCCGGACCCTGTTCGAGAAAGTCGTCGAATTCGCCCGCGAGGCATTGCCGGGCAGAACCGCCACGGGCCGCTTCGGTGCCAACATGCAGGTCTCGCTCGTGAACGACGGACCCGTCACGTTCTGGTTGCGGTTTTCCGCAGGCAACGCAAACGAGTCGTCATGACGATTGTCGTATGATGACGACCCCCTTTTGCGGGCCCCGGAGAACTCCATGGGTATCGGTTTTCGCGAACTCCTGATCATTCTGGCCATTGCGCTCGTCCTGTTCGGGGCCAAGAAGCTGAAGAACATCGGCTCGGACCTCGGTGGAGCCGTGCGTGGCTTCAAGAAGGCCATGAACGACGGCGAGGACGAACAGAACAAGCAGCTGACCGACCTGACGGGCGACAGCAAGGACGCCGATTTCAAGGACCGGACGGCTGCGGCTTCCAAGACGGACGGCAAGTCGGGCTGAACCAGCAGCATGTTCGAGGTCGGCTTCACCGAGATCGTCCTGATCTTCGGCATCGCGTTGCTCGTGCTCGGGCCGGCGCGGCTGCCGAAGCTCGCGGCTGACATCGGACGCTGGGCCGGCCGGGCCCGGGCGATGGCGCGCCAGCTGCGCTCACAGCTCGAGCAGGAAACCCAGTTCGACCCGCTCGCCGACACCAACCCTGCCACACCCACGCCGTCGAACACGATCCACACGACGGCAACCGCGCCCGTACCGAATCCGGCACCGCACTCGTCGCCAGACTCCTCCTCCTCGACGACAAGCGACGAGTCGCGCGCCACACCAGCCCAACTCGCCGCCGATGCGAGCGCGCCCGTGGATACCGCGACTACGCACGACGAGCCGGCATCCCCGAACCCAACGTCGGACGCGCTCGCGTCGCCAGCGAAGACGGACACCGATGAGCCAAAGCCCGGGTGAGGGAGAGCCGTTGGCCGAAGGCACGCTCGTCTCGCACCTCCTCGAGCTGCGGGACAGGCTGCTGCACTCCGTCATCGCGGTCGTCATCTGCTTCGTGCCGCTCGCGTTCTTCCAGAACGAGCTATTCACGCTGGTCGCGCGACCCCTGATCGACAAGCTGCCTCCCGGTACTTCGCTGATTGCGACGAGCGTGGTGTCGCCTTTCATGGCGCCACTCAAGCTCTCCTTGATCGGCGCGATTTTCCTGGCGATGCCCTACATCCTGTTCCAGATCTGGGGCTTCGTCGCACCCGGCCTCTACAAGCGCGAGCGGCGCTTCGCGCTGCCCCTGATCGTCTCGAGCATCGTGCTGTTCTACGCCGGCGTTGCATTCGCTTACTACGTCGTCTTCCCGCTGATGTTCCAGTTCCTCGCGTCGACCACGCCGACGGGCGTGAAGATGATGACGGACATCGCGAGCTACCTGGACTTCGTGCTGCTGCTGTTCATGGCGTTCGGCATCGCGTTCGAGATGCCGGTGGCCGTGGTGCTGCTGGTGGTGACGGGACTCGTCAAGCTCGATGTGCTCACGCAGAACCGCGGCTACGTCATCCTCGGCATCTTCATCATCGCGGCGTTCCTGACGCCCCCCGACGCAGTGTCGCAGAGTTTCATGGCCGTGCCGATGTACCTGCTGTATGAGCTGGGCATCATGTTCGCGCGCATGATCCAGAAGAGCCGGGGCAACCCGGCGACCGTGACCACCAGCTGAGGCGACCGAGTGCTGGGAGGACATCCACGCGCGCTGTCGACGCTCTTCTTCACGGAAATGTGGGAGCGTTTCACCTTCTACGGCCTGCGGGCCCTGCTCGTGCTGTTCCTGGTCGATGCGGTCGAGAGCGGCGGCTATGGGTTCGACGACAAGACGGCGACCGCGATCTACGGCCTCTACACGGCAGCCGTGTTCATGGCTGCGCTGCCGGGCGGCTGGATCGCCGACCGGCTGATCGGCGCGCAACGCGCAGTCATGATCGGCGGGGCGTTGATGACGTTCGGCTCCCTGATGCTGACGATCCCCGGCCCGAAACAGCTCTTCTTCGGCGGGCTCGTGGTGATCATCCTTGGCGTCGGGCTGCTCAAGCCCAACGTATCCACGCTCGTCGCCGACCTGTATCCCGAAGGCGGCGGCCGGCGTGACGCCGGCTTCACGATCTTCTACATGGGGATCAACCTTGGTGCGTTCATCGGCCCGTTGATCGCGGGCTGGCTGGCGCAGCGTTATGGGTGGCGCATCGGCTTCCTGGCGGCAGCAGTCGGCCTGCCCTTCGGCCTGCTGCAGTTCTGGCTGTCACGCCGGCTGTTCAACGGCGCCGGCGAGCAGCCGAACCGCAATGACGGCGGCGCCGGACTCGCGACCGACTGGCGTCGGCTCTGGGTCGCGCTCGCCGTGTTCGCCGCGGTTGCGGCCCTGCTGTTTTCCGGGGCCGTGCACCTCGACCCGACGCGCCTCGCGAAAGGAGCCGCGTATGTGCTGGTCGGCATGGCCGCGTTGTACTTCCTGTACCTGTTCTTCGGCGCGGGACTCGATACGGTCGAGCGCAGGCGCATGATCGTCGTGCTGGTGATGTTCCTGGGGGTAGCGTCGTTCTGGTCGGGGTACGAGCAGGCGGGATCGTCGCTCAACCTGTTTGCCAAGCGTTACATCGATCGCATGGTCGGTGGCTTCGAAATCCCGGCGGGCTGGTTCCAGTCGGTGCAGCCGGCGTTCGTCATCCTGTTCGCGCCGGTCTTTTCGGCGTTGTGGGTGCAACTCGCACGACGCCAGATGGATCCTGCTGCGCCACTGAAGTTTGCATTCGGCCTGCTGCTGATGGGCCTCGGCTTCCTGTTCATGGTTGCCGCAGCCAACATCGTCGCCGGTGGCGCCAACGCTCCGGCTTACCTGCTGATCCTCACCTACCTGCTCACCGTGTTCGGCGAGCTTTGCGTGAGCCCGGTGGGCCTCTCGACCGTCACCAAGCTCGCGCCGGCGCGACTGGTCGGCCAGATGATGGGCGTCTGGTTCCTCGGCAGTTCGCTTGGCAAGCTCATGGCCGGCCTCATCGCCGGCGGTTTCGACGCCAACAACCTCGCTGCGATGCCTGATCGCTTCATGGGTATCGTGCTCTACGCCTGCGGCATCGGCATCGTGCTGCTGCTCATCAGTCGCCCGTTGGCGCGTCTGATGGGTAACGTCCGCTGAGCTTTCGCCGCTTTCCTTTATCGTCCCGAGACTGGAGTCCTCATGCCTTCGATCCTGCGCTTGTCCGCCCGTCGTGTGTTCATTGCAGTCGCAGCCTGTGCGATCCCGACAGCCTTCGCCGCCGATGTGCCGTCCGCTGCGACCTCCGAACCCGTCACGGTCATCAAGGCCGGCAAGCTCATCGACGTGGCGACCGGCCGGGTACGCAATGACCAGGTGATCGTCGTGCAGGGCGGCAAGATCAGCGCGGTCGGAGCCGCCGGCGTGACGGTGGTACCGCCGGGAGCCACGGTCATCGACCTCTCTGACAAGACGGTGCTGCCGGGCCTCATCGACACACACACGCACGTCACGGGCGACCCGACCCTGCCGCCGTATTACGGGTACGGCATTTCCGTGCCGCGCGAGGCACTGATGGGCGCTCGTTTCGGCAGGGAAACGCTGCTGTCCGGCGTGACGACGATCCGCAACGTCGGCGCCAGTGGTTACTCGGACATCGCGCTGCGCGATGCCATCAACGCAGGCGACGTCATCGGGCCCCGCATCCTGGCGTCGGGCCCGGCGCTGGGCATCACCGGCGGCCATTGCGACAGCAACATGCTGGCGCCCGAATACAACGACCGCGGTGAGGGTGTGGCCGACGGCGTCGACGCGGTGCGCGCGATGGTGCGCAAGAACGTGAAGTACGGCGCGGACGTGATCAAGTACTGCGGCACGGGCGGCGTGTTCTCCAAGGGCACGCGCGTCGGCGCGCAGCAATACACGGCGGAAGAGGTCGCCGCCATCGTCGACGAAGCCCACATGCATGGCCGCAGGGTCGCGGTGCACGCGCACGGCGCCAATGGCATCAAGGTCGCGCTCAAGGCGGGCGTCGACACGATCGAGCATGCGAGCCTGATCGACCAGGAAGGCCTCGACCTCGCGAAGAAGACGGGTGCGTTCCTGTCGATGGACATCCTACAACACCGAATACACGCAGTCCGAAGGTCCCAAGCGCGGTGAGATGGAGGAGTTCCTGCGCAAGGACCGCGAAGTGGCGCAGGCGCAGCGCGATAACTTCAGGAAAGCCGTGCAGATGGGCATCAAGCTCACGATGGGCACCGACACCGGCGTGCATCCGCACAAGGACGCGCCGAAGCAGCTCGCGTACATGGTGCAGTATGGGATGACGCCGATGCAGGCGATCCAGGCGGCCACGAAAGTCGGTGCCGAGGCGCTCGGCATCGAAACCGAGGTGGGACAAATTGCTCCCGGCTACGCGGCCGACATCATTGCCGTGACGCGTAACCCGCTCGACGAGATCCATGCGCTGGACAGCGTCGAGTTCGTCATGAAGCAGGGAACCGTGTACAAACAGTAATCCGGACGGGCAGTAATAGGGGACGTGCACCTATTTCCGCCAGGGGGACTCGTCATTCGGGATCGCTGGTTCGGGCATCCGCGGGGACTCGCCACACTCTTCATGACGGAGATGTGGGAGCGCTTCACCTATTACGGGATGCGCGGGATCCTGATCCTGTTCCTGGTCGACGCCGTCGCGACCGGCGGCTTCGGGCTCGACGATCGCAAGGCCACGGCGATCTACGGCCTCTACACAACGGCGACGTACCTGATGGCGCTGCCCGGCGGCTGGCTCGCCGACCGACTGCTCGGTGCCCAGCGTGCGGTCGTCTGGGGAGCAACGCTGATTCTCATCGGCAACACGTTGCTGGCCATTCCGGCCGGACCCACGCTCTTCTATATCGGTTGCCTGGTGGTCGTGCTCGGCGTCGGGCTGCTGAAGCCGAACATCAGCGCGATGGTTGCACAGCTGTATCCGCAAGGGGGCGCCGCGCGTGACGCAGGGTTTACCCTTTTCTACCTGGGCATCAACGTCGGCGCATTGATCGGTTCGCTGGCGACGCCCTGGCTCGCTCAGCAGTACGGTTGGCGCGCAGGATTTGCGGGCGCCGCTGTCGCGATGGCCCTGGGGCTCGCTCAGTTTCAGCTTACGCGCCATCACCTGGGTGACGCTGGAAAACGTACGTGTCCCACGCATCCCGGCCTGCTCGCTGCTGACCAACGGCAGTGGCGCGGAGTCGTGGCCGTGCTGGGCGCCGTCGCTGTCGTCACGGCGCTGATTGCAGCCGGCATCATCACGCTCGACCCGACGCATGTCGCACGCTGGACCGCCGTTGCGATCCTCGTCGTGACCGTGGGGTATTTCTGTTACCTGCTCATGTTCGCCGGTCTCGACCGCACCGAGCGCCGACGCGTACTGGTCGTGCTCGCGCTCTTCGTTTCGTCCGCGCTGTTCTGGGCCGGCTACGAACAGGCGGGATCGTCGTTGAACCTGTTCGCGGAACGGTTCACCGATCGCCTGGTCGGCGGCTTCGAGATTCCCGCGGGCTGGTTCCAGGCGCCGAGTGCGCTCTACATCCTGCTGTTCGCGCCCGCGTTCTCGGCTCTCTGGATCTACCTCGGCCGGCGCAACCTCGACCCTTCGGCCCCCGCGAAGTTCGCACTTGGGCTGCTGCTGCTCGGCCTGGGATTCCTGGTGATGGTTGGTGCAGCCACAGTGGTCGCCAGCGGCCGGCTCGCCGGTCCGCAATGGCTGCTGCTGGCCTACCTGCTGCATTGCTTCGGCGAGTTGTGCCTGAGCCCCGTGGGTCTCAGTTCGGTGACGAAGCTCGCACCGCCTCGCCTCGTCGGCCAGATGATGGGACTGTGGTTCCTGGCGACGTCGCTCGGCCTGTTGCTCGCCGGTCTCGTCGCCGGTGAGTTCGATGCACAGGACGTCGCGTCGATGCCCGGCCAGTACCTGAAGATCGCACTCGTCTCGCTTGGTGCGGGCGCCGCCCTGCTCCTGATCGCCAGCCGCGTGCAGCGGCTGGCTGGCGGCGTGAGATAGGGGGGAATAGGGGACGTGCACCTATTTCCTGAGGGAAACAGGTGGGAAATAGGTGCACGTCCCCTATTTCCGGGCAGCTTGCTCTCGCACCGCAAAATCCACCAGACTCTGCGGCCTCGCGCCCGCTCGCGCAACCCTTTGGAATAGCGAAAAAATAATGTCCAGCTCCACCGTACCCGGCGTGCCCGAGGGCACCTTGCTCGGCCACCCGAAAGGACTGTTCCTGCTCTTCGCGACGGAGATGTGGGAGCGCTTCAGCTACTACGGCATGCGCGCGCTGCTCGTGCTGTCGCTGGTCGCTGGAGTGGAAACCGCGAATCCAGGCTTCGGCTGGACGCAGGCCGAAGCACTCAAGCTGTACGGTCTCTTCACCGGCTTCGTCTACTTCACGCCGCTGATCGGCGGCTGGCTCGCCGACAATTACCTCGGCCAGCGCAAGTCGGTGATCATCGGCGGCCTCGTGATGGCCGCGGGCCAGTTCACGCTGGCAGCGGCGATTCCGGGCAACCTGCAGCTGTTCTACATCGGCCTGATCCTGCTCGTCCTCGGCAACGGCTTCTTCAAGCCGAACATCTCGACGATGGTCGGCGACCTGTACCCGGAAGGCGATGCGCGTCGCGACGGCGCGTTCACGATCTTCTACATGGGTATCAACGCGGGCGCGTTCCTGGCGCCGCTGATCTGCTCGACGCTCGGTGAAGATCCGGCCAGGGGCTGGGCGTACGGCTACTTCGCCGCCGGCGTCGGCATGATCCTGTCCGTCATCATCCAGCTGATGCTCGCGCGCAAGTACCTCGGCGAGATCGGCGTGGTGCCGGCCGCGCACCGGGCGGCCGCGCTCGCGGGTGGCGAAAAGAAGCCGCTCACGCCGGACGAAGTCGATCGCCTGCGCGTGATCTTCATGCTGTTCATTTTCATCGTGTTGTTCTGGGCTGCGTTCGAGCAGGCTGGCGGCCTCATGAACCTGTACGCCGCGGAGAAGACCGATCGCATGATCGGCACGTTCGAAGTGCCGGCGGGCTGGTTCCAGTCGCTGAACCCGCTCTTCATCGTGCTGCTGGCGCCACTGTTCTCGGTCGCCTGGAGCAAGCTCGGCGCGATCGGCCGCAATCCCGCGACACCGAAGAAGATGACGATGGGCCTCGTGCTGACCGGCATCGGCTTCCTCGCGATGGTCGCCGCGGCACTCGAATCGCAGGGCGGTGATGCGAAGGCCAGCATGTGGTGGCTCGTGATCGCTTACTTCTTCCACACCACGGGCGAACTCTGCATCTCGCCGGTCGGGCTCTCGATGGTCACGAAGCTCGCTCCGCTGCGCCTCGCCTCGTTGATGATGGGCGTCTGGTTCCTGATCAACTTCGTCGCCAACTGGCTGGCCGGCATCATCGGCTCGTACGCCGAGAGCCTGGGTGAACTGTCGATCTTCGGCGGCCTCGCGGGGACGCTCTTCTTCTTCGCGATCGTGCTGTGGACGCTGTCCGGCACGCTCGTGCGGTGGATGCACGGCGCCGAAGAGATCAAGCACTGATGCCGGGCGGCGGCGGAGCGGTTGCATGAGGCGGACCGAGGGAGCGGCGGCACTGGCCCTGCTCGACCGGGAGCTGATCGACGCCGAGTCGCCCTCGCCGCTGTACTACCAGCTGTACACGGTCCTGCACGACGCGATCGTGCGGGGCGTGCTGCCGAACGGGTCGCGCATGCCGTCCGAGAAAGACCTCTCGGACGGCTTCGAAGTCTCGCGGATCACGGCGCGGCGTACGCTCGCCGAACTCGCCGCGAAGAACCTCGTGGTTCGTCACCGCGGCAAGGGCACGTTCGTCAGTGCACGCGGACCGCCCGGTGCCGATCGTCGCGCCGCTCGGCTCCAACGCGGAAAGCCTCGGCGACCTGGGCCGCGATACGACGCTCACGGTGCTGTTCAAGCGCATGGCAGTGCTGCCGCCGGACCTGCAGGCCGCCTTCGGCCTCGGTGCGGGCACCCGCGTGTGCCAGCTCGTGCGCGTGCGCAGCGCCAGTGGCCAGCCCTTCGCGCACTACGTTTCCTGGACGCCGAAGTTCTCGGCGTCGATGCCGAAGAAAGAGCTCGAAGGCGCCAGCCGCCTGACGCTGTTCGAACGCTACGGGCTCAGGATCGCGCGCATGGAACGATTCCTCAGCGCGGAAGGCGCCGCGCCGGACGTCGCGCGAGCGCTCGACGTCCCGAGCGGCAAGCCGTTGCTCAAGCTGGTGCGTTTTTCCTACGATGCGCAGGGCCAGCTGCAGGATCACCTCGTCGCGCGCTACAACTCGGACCTGTTCAGTTACCGCGTCGAAACGAAAGTCGGCCTCGACTGAGTCCGCGCCCATTCCACTTCCGGAGACCGCCATGTCCTCGAGCTCGCACCGCCCCGCGTTCCGCCGCTCCCGTTCGCCTGCGTTCGCGCCTCGCCGCGGCCGTCGCCATCGCGCTGTGCGCGGTCGCGCCCCTGGGCACGGCAGCGGCCGAAACCGGCGACGAGTTCGTCGCCCGGCTCAACAAGGAATTCGCGGACATCGCCCTCGAACTGAACGCCGCCGGCTGGACGCAGGCCACCTACATCACGGTCGACACGCAGCTGCTGAGCGCCCGCGCCAACGAGCGCTTCCTGGCCGCGTTCAGCAAGGCGGTCGAGGAGTCGAAGCAGTTCGACGGCAAGCCGATGAGTCGCCGGCATCGCGCCGCACCATCGACCTGTTGCGCTCAGGGCGTGTCCGCGCCGGCGCCCGACGACCCCGCGAAGCGCGCCGAACTGTCGACGATCATGGCGGGCATGGAAGCGAAGTACGGCGAGGCCAAGTACTGCAAGGACGGCGGCAAGGACTGTCGCGACGAAGTGCAGCTGAAGGCGGTGCTCGAGGAGAGCCGCAACTACGACGAGCTGCTCGATGCCTGGAAGGGCTGGCATGACCAGGCGCGCGGCCTGCGCCCCGACTACATCCGCTTCACGGAACTGGCGAACGAAGGCGCGCGCGAGCTCGGGTTACAAGGACGTGGGCGCGATGTGGCGGTCGGGCTACGACATGCCGGCCGACGAATTCACGAAGGAAGCCGCACGACTCTACAAGCAGGTCGAGCCGCTCTACAAGGACCTGCAGTGCTACGCGCGCGGCAAGCTCGCGGCGAAGTACGGCGAGGACAAGGTGCCGGCGGGCAAGCCGATCCCGGCGCACCTGTTCGGCAACATGTGGGCGCAGCAATGGGATGCTGCCTACGACATCTTCGAGCCGTACCCGGGCGTGAGCCAGCTCGACGTCGACTCCGCGCTCGTCGCGCAGAATTACGACGCGGTGCGCATGGCGAAGTCCGCCGAGGCGTTCTACCAGTCGATCGCGTTCCCCGCCTTGCCGGCGACGTTCTGGGAGCGCTCGATGCTGTCGCAGCCGCGTGACCGCAACGTGCAGTGCCACGCCAGCGCCTGGCACATGGACGGCAAGGACGACGTGCGCATCAAGATGTGCACGCGCCCGACCCTCGAGGAGCTGAAGACGCTCTATCACGAGATGGGGCACGTCTATTACTACCTCTGGTACAAGGACCAGCCGTTCATGTTCCAGAACGGCGCGCACGACGGCTTCCACGAAGCGATCGGCGACACCGTCACGCTGTCGATGACGCCCGCGTACCTGGCGAAGATCGGCCTGGTGCCGGAATCGAAGCCCAGCAAGGAAGCGGTCATCAACCAGCAGATGAAGATGGCGCTGGAGAAGATCGCGTTCCTGCCGTTCGGCAAGATGATCGACGAGTGGCGCTGGCAGGTGTTCTCGGGCCAGGTGACGCCCGAGAACTACAACGCGCGTGGTGGGCGCTGCGCGAGAAGTACCAGGGCATCCGTCCGCCGGTCGAGCGCACCGAGGCCGACTTCGACCCGGGCGCGAAGTACCACATCCCGGGCAACACGCCGTACACGCGGTACTTCCTGTCGTTCATCGTGCAGTTCCAGTTCCAGAAGGCGCTGTGCGAAGCGGCCGGATACAAGGGCCCGCTGTCGGAGTGCTCCATCTTCGGCAACGAGGAAGCCGGCAGGAAGTTCGGTGCGATGCTCGCCAAGGGCGCGAGCCAGCCGTGGCAGGACACGCTCTATGAGCTGACCGGCACGCGACAGATGGACGGCTCGGCGATCATCGAGTACTTCAAGCCGTTGCAGGGCTGGCTCAAGGAGCAGAACAAGGGCAAGACCTGCGGCTGGTAGAGGGCCCGGAACTCAAGCGGCAGAGGGCTCGGCCACGACGCGATTGCGGCCGAGCTGCTTGGCGCGGTACAGGCGGGTGTCGGCGCGGCTGAGCAAGGCCTGCAGGCCGGGGTCCGCGCCGAGGGCCGCGACGCCGACGCTCATGGTCACGCGCATGCCGGGCGAGATCGCGGCCCAGTCCTCGCGCTCGACGGCGAGGCGCAGGTCTTCGCAGGCGCTGCGCGGCGTCAGGCTCGTCCATGCCGACGAAGCAGAACAGGAATTCCTCGCCGCCGTAACGCGCCACGAGGTCGGACTCGCGTGTTCGCTCCTTGAAGATGCGCGCCAGGCGTTCGAGGACCCGATCGCCGACGCTGTGGGAACGGCCGTCGTTGATTTCCTTGAAATGATCGATGTCGGCGAGCGCGATCGCCAGCGCGCCGCCCTGGCGCTCCGCGTGCTCGAACTCGCGTCGCAGGAACTCGTCGGCGTGGCGACGGTTGTGCAGCCCGGTCAGCTTGTCCTGTGCCGCGAGCTGTTCGAGCTGCAGCGTCTTCTCCCGCAGCGCCGCGGTTCGCTCCTCCACCAGGCGCTCCAGCTTGAGCCGCATCTCGGCGAAGCGCTTGAGCGCCAGCATCAGTGCCGCGAGCACCGAGAGCAGCAGCACGAAGACCGCCATCTCCATGCGCGTCCAGACGATCGCGACGAGGATCGCGGCCAGGCCCGCCATCAACTCGGTGACGGTGTCGAAGAGGCTGAGCGAACTGCGCGCCGGCTGGCCGCGCGCGCGCACCAGCGCAACGATCCCGCCTTCGTTGATGCACTGCATCGCGACCAGCATCAGCACGATCTTGCCGAACGTCACGGGGTCGAGACTGGCCAGGGGCACCGGCCCGTGCGAACTGCGACGTACAGCGATCCCGCAACGAGCACCGTCAGCGCCATCAGGCCCGCATTGGTGAGCGCCGCATTGCAGACCTCGCGCAGCGGCACGCCGCGGCGCAGGCGGTGCCACGGATACAGCAGCGACGCCAGGCCGTTGATCCAGGCCGCAGCCACGGGCCCGAGCACCAGGATGCTCGAGACCTGGGCCACGCGGTCGAAGGACACGTAGCCGAACACCGGGTGGGAATACCCGATCGAAATCGTGAACACGCCGAAGACCAGGAAGAACAGGGCGTGCGGCCAGTAGACCCGGGCGATGTCGTTGCCCGAGGTGGCCAGCGCAAGCGCAGCGATGGCGGCCGCAAACAGCAGATGCGCCGAACAGGAACTCGCGCGAGCGCAGCCACGGGCTGGACCGTGCCGGGCTTCGAATCATCCACGGCGGTCAGCCTCGATAACCGGAATCCTGCGGCAACACTAGCAGGGAAACCGGTTCCGTGCGCTCGGACGCAGGTCTCACGCTCGAGGTGCCGTGGCAGCGCGTCGCGCGCCGTCGCTGCCCTTCGGCAAGCCGCCTGCCAGCTAGGCATTTCCGCTGAGCCCCGGGGGCCGCACGACGGGCCTGCTTCGAGTACATTCGAGGCAGTCACAGCGACGGAGCAGCGGGACGCCGCGCGTCCCTGGCACCGGATGCGGATCGACCGATACGTGCACGACGAACGCCTGACCTGGGGCGCCGCGTCGGTATTGCTGGTCATCACCGCACTGCACGCCGCCGGCATCGGGCGGCTCCTGATGACGCGGGTCGAAGCGCCGGACGAAGCGCCGCCACCCCCGATTTTCCAGGTGAGCCTGCTCAAGCTGCCGCCGCCTCGCCTGCCGCCCGAGGAGCAGCCGGCACCGGACACCGTCGACGACGCGGTCAAGCAGCAGCGACCGAAGGTGACGCGCCCGGTGCCGATCCTCGTGGACACGCCCACCACGAATCCGGTGCCGCCCGACACCCAGGTCAAGCGTTACGAAATGGGTGACGAACTGTTGCCCGGCGAGCCCGGCCCGGCGATGCCCGAAGGCGCCGCGACGACGACTCGGCGGCATCCGGCACGGGCCAGCAGACGCCCGTCTACTGGAAGATGAAGCTGCTCGAGATGAAGCCGCCCAACTACCCGCCGCGGTGCCTGCGCTTGGGGATCGAAGGCACGGTGCGCCTGCGCGTGCTGGTCGGCGAGGACGGGCGGCCGCAGGACGCGTCCATCGGCACGAGCAGCGGCGACGCAGGCCTCGACCAGGCGGCGCTCGACGCCGTGCGTCACTGGCGGTTCGAACCGGCGAAGCGCGACGGCGTGCCTTTGCGCGCCTGGTGCATCGTCCCCATCACGTTCTCGTTGGAAGACTGACCACAGGATCCAGCCATGCATCCCACCGAAGCCCTGACCACGATGAGTTTCGCCAACTTCCTGCAACAGACGGACGCCGTCGGGCTGTTCGTCTTCGGGCTGCTGGTCCTGATGTCGATCGTCTCGTGGTACTTCATCGTCCTGAAGGCCGCGCGAGTCGTCCGGATCCGCACGCGCTCGCACCACGTCGTGACGACGTTCTGGAAGACGCCGACGGAGCAGGCGCTGGGTTTCCTCGAGCAACAGCCCGACTGGGAGCCGTTCTCCAAGGTCGCGCTCGACGCCGAGTTCGCCATGGAGCATCACGATCGCCTGACCGAAGAGCGTGTCGCGGGCACGCTGCACCGGGCCGAGTTCCTCGATCGCTCGCTGCGCTCGTCGATCAATCGCGAGACGGAGCGCCTGGAGACGGGTCTCACGTTCCTCGCGACCGTCGGCAGCACGGCCCCGTTCGTCGGCCTGTTCGGCACGGTGTGGGGAATCTTCCACGCGCTCGTGCGCATCGGCGCGATCGGGCGAGACCTCGCTCGACCAGGTGGCGGGACCGGTGGGCGAAGCACTGATCATGACTGCGCTCGGTCTCGCCGTCGCGGTGCCGGCGGTGCTCGGCTACAACCTGCTGGTGCGCAACAACCGCGTGATCATCTCGAGCTTCCACGCGTTCGCCGAGGACCTGCTCGCCTACCTCACGACCGGCGCGCGCGTGCCGTCCTCGATGGACCACCATCGCGCGCATCGCCTGCAGCAGCAGGCGGCGGCCTGAAGCTCACTCCCGGGAGACGGCCATGGCATTCAGTGGACTCGGCGGCGGCGGCGGCGCGCCACACTCGGCACCGATGGCCGAGATCAACATGATCCCGCTCGTGGACGTCATGCTGGTGCTGCTGATCATCTTCATGATCACCGCGCCCCTCATCGCCCACAAGATCAAGATCGACCTGCCGCAGGCGTCGACCGTCCTGCTCGAGGAAAAGCCGGACACGATCGTCATCGCACTGATGGCCGACGGCAGGATGTTCCTGAACGACGTGCCGATCGATCGCAAGGCGATGGTCGAGCGACTCGCTGCCGAAGCGCAGCGCAAGCCGCAGCCGGAACTGCACCTGCACGTCGACCGCACGCTGCAGTTCCAGTCGCTCGCCACGGTCATGGCCGACGCGCAGAACGCCGGCATGGTCAAGGTCGGCATCGCCACGGACCCGATCAAGGGCAAGGAAGGCGGCTGACGGACCGCGAGGAGTGACAGATGGCGCTCACCGTGACGCTCGAGTTTGCGGAGGAAGATCTCGACTACTTTCGCTCCCTGATGCATCGGGTGCGGGACCGCAATGGACACCGTCCGCCGCACGAGGTTGCGGCGGCGGCCATCGCCGAGGTGGAGCGCCTGCGCTCGACGGCACGCTCGCCGTTCATCCGGCGTCGCATCGACCGCGTGGCCCGCCTGGTGGCCATGCTGGAGGACCCGGAGTGGCAGCTGCCCGAGCCTGAGCGCGGCCGCGTGCTCGACGGCCTCGCCTACGTATGCCGACGCGGAGGACCTCGTCCCGGACAACGTGCCGGTGCTCGGCCTCGTGGACGACGCGATCATGCTGGAGCTGCTGTTGCGGGAACTGCAGCACGAACTCGACGCGTACGAGGAGTTCGACGAGTACCGTCGCGACGAGGCGACGCGCCGCGACAAGCCCGGGTGCACCGCCCGGTATCGCGGGAGGACTGGCTCGCGTCACGCCGCGAGGCGCTGCACGCAAGGATCCGGGAGCGGCGCGACCGCGACCTCGCGCGGGACGGCGAGGCGTACCGGTTGATCACGCGCTTCTAGCGAGCAGGAGCCCTCACCCCAACCCTCTCCCACCTGCGGCGGGAGAGGGAGCGCGGCTTCGGCTTTACCCGATGAACGTGCGCTGCCGCGCACGTAAGGTGCGCCTTCAGGGAGCATCCCAGGGGCAAGGCGATGAAACTCGCAGACGCACTGATCCAGGCGCTCGTCGACCATGGCGTCCAGCAGGCGTTCGGCATCCCCGGCGATTTCGCGCTGCCGCTGTTCAAGGCGCTCGATGAATCGAAGCGACTGCCGCTCTTCATGCTCAGCCATGAGCCAGGGGTCGGGTTTGCCGCCGACGCGGCTGCCCGCATCGCATCTGCGCCGTCGGCGGCGTTCGTGACCTACGGCGCCGGCGCACTCAACATGCTCAACGCGGTCGCCTCGGCCTATGCCGAGCAGGTTCCCGTCGTCGTGGTGTCCGGCGCGCCCGGCACACACGAGGGACGCGGCATGCTGAAGCTGCACCACCAGGTGAAGACCCTCGACTCGCAGATGATCATCTATCGCGAGGTCACCTGTGACCAGGCGCGACTCGACGATCCGCGGCGCGCGCCGGAGGACATCGCGCGCGTGCTGTCGAGCTGCATCACGCAGTCGCGCCCGGTCTATTTCGAGTTTCCACGCGACCTGGTGGATGCTCCGTGCGAGCCGGTCCCTGTGCTGCCCGCGCCTGCCGTCTCCCTGGATGCCATCAGCGATTGCGTCGATGAAGTGCTCGAGCGCATCGCGCGTGCGCAGTCTCCCGTGATGATGCTGGGCGTGGAGGTGAGGCGCTTCCGGCTCGAAGCGCCGGTCGCCGAACTGGCGCGCAAGCTCGGCATCCCGGTCGTGACGTCGTTCATGGGACACGGCCTGTTGCCGGCGCAGGATTCGCCCCTGGTGGGCGCGTACCTCGGCACCGCCGGCGATCCCGCCATCACGCACCTGGTCGAGGACTCCGATTGCCTGCTGCTGCTCGGCGTCACGCCGTGCGACACGAACCTCGGCGTCTCGGAACATACGATCGCGCCGCGCACGACGATCCTGGCGCACAACCGGTCCGTCGGCGTCGGCCATCACAGGTACCCGGACGTTCCGCTCGCGGCACTGGTCGAGGGCCTGGTGGCACGCCTCGCGCGCGAACCCCGGGTGCCGCACGCCCTGCCCGACCTGCAGTCGCAACCGAGCGGCGCCGTTCGTCGCCGACGATGCACCGCTGTCACCGGGCGACATCGCGGCGGCGATCAACGATGCGTTCGCGCGCCACGGGCCCTTGCCGCTGGCCGCGGACATGGGCGACTGCATGTTCGCCGCATTCGACATCGGCCATTCCGAACTCGTCGCTCCCGGCTACTACGCCAGCATGGGGTACGGGGTGCCGGCGGGACTTGGCTTGCAGGCAGCGACCGGGCGCCGCCCCCTGGTCCTGGTGGGCGACGGCGCATTCCAGATGACCGGCTGGGAGCTGGGCAACTGCCGGCGTTACGGCTGGGATCCGATCGTCGTCGTCTTCAACAACCGCAGCTGGGAAATGCTGCGCGTGTTCCAGCCGGGTTCGTCGCTGTATGAGCTCGACGACTGGGACTTCGCCGGCTGCGCTGCACCGCTCGGCGGGGTCGGGGTGCGCGTGAATACGCGCCGCGAGTTCGCGGCGGCACTCGAGCGCGCGCTCGGCGAGCGCGGCCGCTTCCAGTTGATCGACGCCACGCTGCCGCGCGGCTCGGTCTCGACATCCCTCGCCCGGTTCGTCTCGACCCTGAAGCAGCGCCAGCGCGCAGCTGCCGAGGGCTGACGTTCAGGCCGGACGAGTGTCGTGCCGGTGACGCGGCCTCAGATTCGCATCATCCGCGCGTAGATGGGCGCGACCCAGGAACCGAACAGCCGCACGGCGTAGTGCGACATCTTCGCGTCGAGACCCACGCGCCAGTGCGCGCGACGGCCATGCACGGCCTTCCAGACGATCGCCGCGACGTCTTCCGGTTTCGCCTTGACCCCCATCGTCTCGATCGACGCCGCCTGCCATTGCGCGTTGCGCACCATGCCGGTGTCGACGTACGCGACGTAGACGCCGCAGACATTGATGCCCTGGGGCTTGTACTCGATGTTCAGCGCCTCGGTGTAGCCACGCACGAAGAACTTCGTCGCGCTGTAGACCGCGTGGTGCGGCGAACCGTATTCGGCGGAGGTCGACGCCATCGCGATCGCGTGCGCGCCCGGTGCAGCCGCCTTGCAGGTAGGGCATCGCCGCATCGAACGTGTGCATCACGCCCTTGACGTTGACGTCGACCTGCAGGTCCTTCTGTTCGGGCGTGACCTGGTCGTCAGGCGCCATGAACAGCACGCCGGCATTGGCGAAGACGGCGTCGAGCTTGCCGCCGTGCCGTGCGGCGAACTCATCGATCGCGGGCGCAGGGAAGCACGATCGCGCACGTCCGCCACGTAGGGCGTGAAGCGCTCGCGGCCGATCGCGTCCGCCAGCGACTCGATCGCCGCCAGGCTCAGGTCGCAGCCCACCGACGTGCCAGCCCTCGTGCGGCGAAGAGCCGGGCCGTGGCAGCGCCGATGCCGCCGCCGGCGCCGGTGATGAAGATGGATCGGCTCGGGTTCGACGGGTCATGGTGAAGCTCAATGGAGTGGCGATCGCCGCCGGACCCGGGATGCCGCAGGATTCCGGCCGGTGCGTTCCAGCCAGCGATCGATGGATTCGCGATCGGGCGCGCGACCATGGCATTGCTTTTGCCGCTTCCGGCCTCTCTAATGCCGCAACTCACCCGCCGGACGCACCCATGACCGACGCTCAGGCCCCCGCGCAGCTGACGCCCCGCGCAATCGTCCTCGCCATCGTCCTGGCCGTCCTGCTCGCCGCCGCCAACACCTACCTCGGGCTCTTCGCCGGGCTCACCATCGCGTCCGCCATTCCGGCGGCCGTGGTCTCGATGGCGGTCCTGCGGGTGCTCGGCGGCAGCACCATCCTCGAGAACAACATCGTGCAGACCGGCGCGTCGGCGGGTTCGTCGATCGCCTCGGGCGTGATCTTCACGATCCCGGCGCTCGTCATCCTCGGGCACTGGACCGATTTCCGGTACGCCTGGGTGCTCGCGATCGCCGGTCTCGGCGGCATCCTCGGCGTGTTCTTCTCGGTGCCGCTGCGGCGCTCGCTGATCGTCGAGCAGAACCTCAAGTTCCCCGAGGGCGTCGCGGCCGCCGAAGTGCTCAAGGCCGGCGACAACCCGGCGCAGGGCGTGAAGCTGCTCGGGCTGGCGGCGCTCGGCGGCGGCCTCGCGAAGCTCGCGGCCGGCAGCGGCCTGCGCGTGATTCCGGACACGGCGGCCGCCAGCGGCTTCTTCGGCAAGTGGCTCGCCTACTTCGGCACCAACCTGTCGCCCGCGCTGCTCGGCGTCGGCTACATCGTGGGCCTCAACATCGGCGCGCTCGCCCTCATCGGCGGCATGATTTCGTGGAGCGTCGCGATCCCCATCTACGCCGCCCACTTCCTGCAGGACAACGCACCGCTGGCACAGCAGCTCGCGGGCGCCGATGCCGAGACGATGGCCAATGCGATCTGGTCGGCGCAGGTCCGTTACCTGGGCGTCGGCGCGATGCTCGTCGGCGGCATGTGGGCGCTGGTGTCGATCCGCAGCTCGCTCGCCTCGGGCATTCGCAGCGGCCTCGAGGCCACGCGGGCCGGCGCGACGCGGGCCGCCTCGCACACCGAGCAGGACCTGCCGATGAAGGCGATCCTGATCGGCCTCGTGCTGTTCACGATCCCGCTCTTCGTCCTCTACCAGCTGATCGTCGACAACATCGGCATCAGCCTGGTGATGACGGTGATCATGATCGTCGCGGGCTTCGTGTTCACGTCGGTCTCGGCGTACATGGCGGGCCTCGTCGGCTCGTCGAACAATCCCGTCTCCGGCATCACCATCTGCACGATCCTGTTCGCGTCGCTGCTGCTGGTCGCGCTGATGGGACGCGGTGCGGCGCTCGGCCCCGTGGCCGCGATCATGATCGGCTCGGTCGTGTGCTGCGCAGCCTGCATCGGCGGCGACAACCTGCAGGACCTCAAGGCCGGCCAGCTCGTCGGCGCCACGCCGTGGCGGCAACAGGTGATGCTGGCGATCGGCGCTGCAAGCTGCGCGCTCGTGATGGCGCCCGTCCTCAACCTGCTGCTCAAGGCCTACGGCATCGGCGCGCCCACCGCCGAGCATCCGAACGCGCTCATCGCGCCGCAGGCCACGCTGATGGCTTCCGTCGCCAAGGGCATGTTCGGCGGCGAGTTGCCGTGGGGCATGATCTCGATCGGCGCGCTGATCGGCGTCGGCATCATCCTCGTCGACGAGTACCTCAAGCGCGTCAAGGCGCCGTTCCGCGCGCCCGTGCTCGCCGTGGCGGTGGGCATCTACCTGCCGCTCGAGCTGTCGGTGCCGATCTTCATCGGCGGCCTGATCGCGCACCTCGTCGAGCGCAGGCTGGGCATCCGCGGCGACTCGCCGCAGGCGGAACGCGCGAAGCAGAATGGAATCCTGTTCGCGGCGGGCCTGATCACGGGCGAGGCGCTGATGGGTATCTTCATCGCCATCCCGATCGTGATGTCGGGCAGCGCGGACGTCCTGGCGCTCGGATCGGGGCTGCAGTTCGGCGAAGGGCTCGGCCTCGCCGTCGTCGCAGGGCTTGCGTTCTGGCTGTATCGCGTCGGCGTCAGTCGCAGCGCATGAGTTCACACGGATGGTGAAACGACGCGAAGCCCGGCGACGGCCCGGGCGATGACCGGCTTCAGGGCACGCCTGTACGCGTGCTTCGCGCTCGTTTACCTGGTCTGGGGATCGAGCTTCCTCGTGGTCCGCATCGGCGTCACCGACCTGCCGCCACTGCTGTTCGCGTCGCTGCGCTCTTGATCGGCGGCGTCCTGCTGCTCGGCCTGGCGCTGTACCGCGGCAACCGCCTGCCGAACACCGGCACGAATGGCAGCAGATCTGCTTCTTCTCGCTCGTGCTGATCGCGTTCAGCAGCGGCTCGTCGACGTTCGCGCTCAAGCACCTTGCCGTCGAACGAAGTCGCGCTGCTCAACGCGAGCATGGCCCTCTGGATCGCAGGCCTCGGCACCCTCGGTCCGAAAGGCCAGCCGCTGTCGGTGCCGAGCCTGATCGGGCTGGCGCTCGGCTTCGTCGGCGTGGCGCTGCTGGTCTGGCCGCGGAAATGCGGCTTACGCCGCACGTCGGCTGGCAGCTGCTGGTGCTGGCCGCAGCCGTCGTCTGGGCCTCCGGCACGATCGTCTACCGCAACACCACGCTGCAGTCGGCCCCATCGCTTTCAACGCGATGATCATGCTCGTCGGTGGCGTGCTGCTCGGCGCCGGCATCGCGACCGGCGAGCTGCCCGACTGGCACTGGGAATGGCGCGGGATGCTCGCGATCGTGTTCCTCGCCGTGTTCGCCTCGGCGATCACGTACACCGCCTTCACCTGGCTGATGAAGAACGCGCGCACGGATCGCGTCGCGACGTTCGCGTACGTGAACCCGGCCATCGCGACGGTGCTCGGATGGATCGTGCTCGGCGAAACGCTCACGCCGCAGCAGATGCTGGGCATGCTCGTGGTGCTGGGCGGCGTCGTGCTGGTGACGATGCCGAGCCGCTACTTCTAGCGGCTGGACCTCAGCGGCGGGCCGCGGAACTTCTCGAACTTGCCCGACGAGCCGATCAGGCCCGAAGCGGCCCACGACACGATGCCGACGATGATCGCGGCGCCGACGGCGGTCCAGAAGCCCGAGATCGTGAAGCCGGGCACGACCCACGCCACCAGCGCGACCATGCCGGCGTTCAGCACCAGCAGGAACAGGCCGAGCGTCACGATCGTGATCGGCAGCGTGAGGATGAACGCGAGCGGACGCACGAAGGCGTTGACGATGCCGAGCAGCACCGCGGCCAGCAGGAGCTTGGACGGCGTGGCGAAGTGCAATCCGTCGAGCAGCTGGCTCGCCACCCACAGGCCGAGCGCGGAAATCGCGGCACGCAGCAGGAATCCAACCATGTCGAGCGCTCCTTCGGGACGGCGCCTGGCGCCGTCGGTTGACCTGCGCGCGATGGTAATGGAATCTGCAGCCCGTCACACCCATCCCGGCCGCCCCGGAATCGAGAAGCCATGGAATTCGTCGCCATCGTCGCCGTGCTTGCGCTCATGCAGTACATCTTTTTCGCGATCCTGGTCGGCCAGGCACGCGGCAAGTTCGGCGTGAACGGTCCGGCAGTGACGGGGCATCCCGTCTTCGAGCGCTATTTCCGCGTGCAGATGAACACGCTCGAGCTCCTGATCGCGCTGCTGCCGGGACTGTGGCTGTTCGCGTATTACGTGAGCCCGACGTGGGCCGCGATCCTGGGCACGGTCTACCTGGTGGGCCGCTTCGTGTACCTGCGCAGCTACGTCGCGGATCCCGCGAAGCGCGGCGCCGGCTTCGGGCTCAGCATGCTGCCGATCTTCGCCCTGCTGATCGGAGCGCTGATCGGCGCCGTTTCAGCGCTTCTGCGCGGCTGACGTCGGCTTGACCGCGGCGTAGTGCGTGCCGAGCCCGCGGTCCTTCAGGTACTGGAGGGCCGTGAGGACGGCGGCATCCTTCATCGGCGCGACCGGCGTGTGGCGCGCCTGGTCGCCTTCCGTCGGACCGATCGTGATGTCGGGCTCGAGCCCGCGTTCGTGGATCGACGTGCCGGACGGCGTGAAGTAGAGCGAGGTCGTGAGCTTCAGCGCCTGGCCGTCGCGCAACGGGATCACCGTCTGCACCGAACCCTTGCCGAAGGTGCGCTCACCCATCAGCGTCGCGCGGCCATGGTCGCGCAGCGCGCCGGCAACGATCTCCGACCCTGACGCCGAACCGCCGTCGACCAGCACGACGAGCGGCTGGCCGTCGAGCGCATCGCCCGGCGTCGCGGACATCTCGAAACGGGACTCCGGCGTGCGCCCATCGGCACGCACGATCACGCCGGCGTCGAGAAACGCGTCGGCCACGCTCACGGCCGATTCGAGCACGCCGCCCGGATTGCCGCGCAGGTCGAGCACGAGACCGCGCAACGGGTGGAACGTCGCCTTCGGCGCGTGGCGCACGAGCGTCGTCAGTGCCTGCACCAGGTCGTCCGGGGTGGAGTCGCTGAACTGGGTGATGCGGACATAGCCGAAATCACCGGGCAGCGGTTCCGCGCGCACCGAATGCACGTGCACTTCGCCGCGCTCGAGCGTGAACAACAGCGGCTCCGGTTCGCCTTCGCGACCGACCGCGAGCTTGACCTGCGTGCCCGGCACGCCGCGCATGCGGCCGATCGTTTCGTCGAGCTTGTCGGCGGTGACGGGCTGGTCGTTGACGGCAAGCACGACGTCGCCGGAATGCACGCCGGCTTTCGCCGCGGGCGAGCCTTCGATCGGCGTCACGACGACGACGCGACCGCCCTGTGCCGAAACTTCGATGCCCACGCCGGTGTAGCTGCCGGTCGTCGTGGCACGCATCTCGTCGTATTCGGCGGCGTCGAGAAAAGCGGAATGCGGATCGAGGTTGGAGACGATGCCCTTGACCGCAGCCTCGTCGAAGGCCGATGTCGGGCACCGGTTGCACGTATTCGCGGCGGATGCGGCCCACGACTTCGTCGAGCAGCTGATGGCCCGCGGGCGGCTTCGTGGTCGTCGCGGCGACGGCCCGCGGAACCGCTCGCGGCGCGGCAAGCCACTGGGGCGCACGGGCGAGGCCGTACCCCAAGGCAACGCCGGCCACGGCGGCCAGCAGGATGTGCGAACGGGCAGTCACTCGGGTCAGGCGGTCTTCGTCTCGGCGGAGCGCTCCATGGTACCGCCAACCAGTGCGCCAAGCACCTTCTCGAGGGGCGTCGGGCGCCCGATGGAGAAGCCCTGCCCGTATTCGACGCCCAGCGCGCGGGTGGCCTGCCAGATCGCTTCGCTTTCGACGCATTCCGCCACGGTTTTCAGCTTCATGGCGCGGGCGAGCTGCACGATGGCGCTCAGCATCGCCTGGGAGCGGTCGTCCGTCACGACGTCGCGCACGAAGATGCCGTCGATCTTGAGGTGCGTGACGGGCAGCGTCTTCAGGTACGTGAGCGAGCTCAGGCCGCGGCCGAAATCGTCGAGCGCGACGTCGCTGCCGAGGTCGCGCAGCCGGCGGATGAGCGCCTCCGCCCGGACGATGTTGGCGACGGCCGCTGTCTCGGTCACCTCGAACGACAGCAGTCCGCGCGGCAGCTTGCTGTCGCGCAGCGCCGTATCCATGAAGACGGCAAAGTCGGCGTCGCCGAGCGACTGGCCCGAAATGTTCACCGCGAAGCACGCCTGCATCTCGTGCAGCCGCGCCGCGTGCGGCGTGCAGCATTTCGATCGTGCGGCGCACGACCCAGCGGTCGATCGCCGGCGCGAGCTGGTAGCGCTCCGCCGCCGACAGGAACTTGTCGGGCGGCACGCTGTCGCCCGCTTCGTCGCTCATGCGCAGCAGCAGCTCGAACTTTGGCGTCGCGGGCGCGCCGTTGAGCGGCACGATCGTCTGCGCCTCGAGCCGGAAGCGCTGGTCCAGCAGGGCCGAGCGCACCGTGCCGATGAGCGTCAGGTCGGTGTAGCGACGCACGATGCTCTGGTCGCCGTCGTAGTAGGTCTCGACGCGGTTGCGGCCGCGGTCCTTCGCGGCCTTGCACGCGATCTCGGCGGACGCCAGCGCATGCGACAGCGGGTGGTGCCCCTCGACGATGTTCGCCACGCCGAAGCTCGCGGTCACCTCGACCTGCTGCCGCTCGCGCAGGAAGCCGAGCCGCTCGAACGAGCGCCGCAGGTTGTCCGCGATGTCGTGCGTCGTGTCGACCGACGTCTCGGGCACGAAGATGGCGAAGCGGTCGCCCGAAATGCGGGCCGCGAGCATGCGCGGCGAGAGGTTCTGCCGGATGCTTTCGGCGACGCGCACGATCACCTGGTCGCCGACGTGCATGCCGAGGTTTTCGTTCAGCACGTGCAGGCGGTCGATGTCGACGTAGATGACGCAGTTGTCCTTGCGCAGCGTCTCTGGCGTCAGCACGGCGTTGGCGCGCTTCTCGAACGCTGGCCGCGTGAGCAGGCCCGTCGTCGGGTCGTACGAGTTCATCAGGATGTAGGCGACGCGGCGCCCGAGCAGTTCGACGATGCGCACCTGGCGCAGGTCGAAGTCCGGGGCGTGCATGCGCTTGAACAGCACGAGCACGCCGTGCACGCGCTGGGCGCCGTGCATCACGGGGCAGGCCAGGATCTTGTACGGGATGTTCGCGAACGGGCCGGAATCGTGCGGGACGTTGGACGTCATCGTCTGCCGGTGCAGCTGCGCCCAGCCGAGCACCTGGCGGTGCGTGCGCGTGAGGATCTCCGCGCCCGCGCGCGGCGGCGTGTCGCTGGCCGTGCGGCAGACGGCGATGTTCTTGTCCGGAATCAGCAGCGCGCCGACGGCGCAGCCGAGGTGGTCGACGCAGCCCTGCACCAGCTTGGCGAAGTCGTCCGTCGAGTTGCCGCCTTCGGACTTCCTCCTGCGCCGCGCCGAGCAGCAGCTCGAGGTCGCGATCGCGCACGACGAGGCTGCGCTGCAGGTCGCCGATGCTCGACTGCGACGCGAGCTCGCGCTCGAGGCACTGCAGCGCCGGGCGGAGCAGCCCATGCACGAGCGTGAACGGTCGCGGTTCGCGGCTCGATTCGCGGCTCACCATGCCGACGCTGCCGAGCATGACGCCGGCGTCGGTCGCGCAGCAGGAAGAAGTAGGCGACCTGCTCGCCGGGCAACGGCTCGGCGAAGCCCGCGCCGATCGCGCCGGATTCCGCGAGCTCGGCAGCCTGGGCATGCTGCTGCAAGGCCTGCAGTTCGGTGTCGTCGTTGTCGTCACTCGACCAGACGGTCACGCCGAGGCGGTCGTAGACCACGATGGAATGCGCGCGCGGCAACAGCATCTTGAGCAGCTGCCCGTAGGGGTCGAGCGACGTCCCGTTCAGCGGCGCCGGCGTATCGGCAAGTATTTCTGCGTTTGCAGCCATCGGTCCCGGCCCACCCACGGGCGACGAATTTGATCCGGAATGGAATGATCCGGAAAAAGGGTGGGACCAATCCGTGACGCAGGGCCTATTTCCGAGCGAGCCAGGTCTGCGGATCGACCGGCGTCTTGCCGCGACGGACCTCGAAGTACAGGGCCGGCTGGCTGTGGCCGCCGGAATCGCCGACGGAGCCGATCACGTCGCCGGCCGCGACGTTCTCGCCGACTTTGCGGAACAGTTCCTCGTTGTGGCCATAGAGGCTCATGTAGCCGCCGCCATGATCGATGACGAGCATCAGGCCCATGCCCGGCAACCAGTCGCCGTAGACGACGCGTCCCTCGTATGGCGCGCGCACCCGGGCTCCGCGTTCCGTGCCGATCAGCATGCCCTGCCAGCGCATCGAGCCACCGGCGCGGGGCTGACCGAACTTCGCGAGCACCGTGCCGTCCTGCACCGGCCACGGCAGCTTGCCGCGCAGGGGCTCGAACGGGGCCTGCTTGGCCACCGTGCCGGTCGAGCCGCCCTTGCGCGCGGGCTGGGCCTGCTGCGCGCGTTCGATGGCCTGGCGCAGCTCGCGTGATGAGCTTCTCGAGTGATTTGGCCTGGGATTGCAGCTGCTTCAGCTCGCCGCCGCGGGCCTTGATCTGCCGGTCGATCGCGCTGACGGCCTGCGCGCGCTTGTCCTGTGACGACTTGAGGTCGGCCACGCGCTGCTCGCGCTGCTGCTCGAGCGACTCGAGCCGGGTCTTCTCGGCGACGATCTTCTCGCGGACCAGCGCCAGGTGCTCGAGCTGGTCCTGGATGCCGCGGATGCGCTCCGCCCGGGCGCGGCCGAAGTAGCCGTAGTACGCGAGCATGCGTCCGAAATTCGCCGGATCTTCTTGATTCAGAAGAAGTTTCAGCTGCTCCTCGCGGCCGTTCACGTAGGCCGTCCGCAGCTCGCCGGCCAGCTCGGCACGCTCCCCGTCCAGCTCCTTTTCACGCCGCGCCTGCTCCGCTTCGAGGTCGCGCACGCGCGCTTCGGCCGCGAGCCGCTGCGCACGGATCTCGTCGAGCTCCTTGCGGGCCGACTGCACGCCGAGCTCGGCGTCGCGCAGCTGGACGGACAGCTTGTCCCGCTTCTGCACGTCGTCGTTGACCGACTTGCGGACCTTGTCGATCCGCTGGTTGAGCTTGCGCAGCTCGGCCTCTTTCTGCGCCGGCGTCTGCTTGGTCGCGGCCAGGACCGGCCCGGGCAGCAGGACTCACCAGACAGCGCCAGCACGGCCAGGACCTGCCCGAACCGTGGGACGGCGCGCGGCCGCCGGCGCGTCGGCCGGCGGCGCAATCGTCGGGGTCTGGGGCAAAAAGGCAGGCATGGAGCGGTGTTTGGGGCGGTTGGCGAAGGGGCCGGCAGCGGCAAATCCGCGCAAGTCTAGCCTGTCGGCGAGGACTGCTATAATTCGCGCCCCTTTTTGCCGGTCTCCCTGATGGATCGTCTCCTCGAATATGCCGCCCGCCATCCCCTGCTGGCTGGCGGCACGGTGGTCCTCGCGCTCGCCCTGGCCGCGTACGAATTCAGCCGCGCCCGCTCGGGTGGGCAGGCCGTCGGACCCACCGAAGCCGTGCGCCTGATGAACCAGGGCGCGGTGCTGGTCGACGTCCGCTCGCAGGCCGAGTTCGACTCCGGCCACATCCTCGATGCCCGGCACGTGCCGCAGGAACAGGTCGCCGAGGCCGCCGAGACGCTCAAGCGTTTCAAGGACAAGGTCGTGATCACGTGCTGCGAAAGCGGCATGCGTTCGAGCGCGGCGGCCCGGGTGCTGCAGGCACAGGGGTTCACGAAGGTGGTCAACCTGCGCGGCGGCGTGCAGGCCTGGCGCACGGAGAACCTCCCGCTCGTCAAGGCAGGCGGCGGCAAGACCAAGGCCGAAGGAACCAAGGCATGAGCGACACTGCTCACCCCGAAATCACGATGTATTCGACGGGCTGGTGCCCGTACTGCGACCGCGCGCGCGGACTGCTCGAACGCAAGGGCGTCACGTTCAGCGAGGTCAAGGTCGACGAAGACACCTCGCAGCGCGACCTCATGCTGAAGCGCAGCGGCGGCCGCCGCACCGTCCCGCAGATTTTCATCGGCGACCGCCACGTCGGCGGCTTCGACGACCTCTATGCCCTCGACAAGGCCGGCGAGCTCGACAAGCTGCTCGGCCGCGCCTGAACCCACGTAGTTACAAGGAACCTTCCGCGATGACCGACCAGAACGCCGCAACGACCGCCGTCGACCCCAATGCCCCGGTGGTGACGCCGCAGGTCGTCTACCTCAAGGACTGTTCGTTCGAATCCCCGAACGGCCCATTCGTCGGCGGCTTCGAAGGCCAGCCTGCGGTGAACCTGAACATCTCCACGCGCGCGACCGCCCTCGCGCAGGACCTGCACGAAGTCGTCGTGCAGGTGCATCTCGAAGCCAAGGCCGGCGACAAGGTGGTCTGGTTGCTCGAACTGCAGCAGGCCGGCGCGTTCCTGGTCAAGAACCTGGTCGCGACCGACGTCGCGCAGGTGCTCTCGATCATGGCGCCGAACTACCTGCTGTCGTACGCGCGCTCGACCGTCTCGGAGCTCGTGACCAAGGGCGGCTTCCCGCCGTTCCTGCTGCCGCTGGTGACGTTCGAAGCCCTGCATGCCCGCGCCGCACAGCAGGCAGCTGCGCAGCAGGCGGGCGCCGCCACGGTCAACTGAGACACGCCAAAGACGCCGCGTGATGACCCCCACGGAAGCGGCGGTCGATGCCGTGGCACGTCCAGCGATGGCCGTGCTCGGCGCCGGTTCGTGGGGCACGGCGCTCGCCGTGCACCTCGCGCGCACCGGTCACCCGACGGTGCTCTGGGGTCGCGACGCCGCGCAGATGGCAGCCTTCGCGGCCGCGCGCTGCAATACGCGCTACCTGCCGATGGCGCCGTTTCCCGCGACGCTCGCCGTCGAGTCCGATCTCGCGCGAGCCGTCGCATCGGCGCAGGAGTTGCTGGTCGCGGTGCCGAGCCACGGCTTCCGTGAATGCCTCGAGCACGTGGCGCCGCTGCTGCGCCACGGACATGCGTGTCTGCTGGGCGACCAAGGGCTTCGAGCTCGACACGGGCAAGCTGCCGCACCAGGTCGCGAACGAGGTGCTCGGCATCGCCGTGCCGAAGGCGGTGTTGTCCGGCCCGACGTTCGCGCGTGAGGTCGGCCTGGGCTTGCCCACGGCCATGACGGTCGCTTCGCGCGACCAGGATTACGCGCTCGCGCTGGCGCGCGCACTCTCCGGCCGGAATTTCCGCGCCTACGCCTCGACCGACGTCGTCGGCGTCGAAGTCGGCGGCGCGACGAAGAACGTGCTGGCGATCGGCGCCGGCATCTCGGACGGCCTCGGCTTCGGCGCCAACACGCGCGTCGCGCTCATCACGCGCGGCCTCGCGGAGATGATGCGGCTCGGTGTCGCGCTCGGCGCGGAGAAGGACACGTTCATGGGGCTCGCCGGGCTTGGCGACCTCGTGCTGACCTGCACCGATGACCAGTCACGCAACCGGCGCTTCGGACTCGCGCTCGCTGCGGGCAAGTCCACCGCCGAGGCGCAGCGCGAGATCGGCCAGGTCGTCGAAGGCGTGCTCGCGGCGCGCGCCGTGCGCAACGTTGCCGGGCACCATCAGGTCGAGATGCCGATCGCCGAACAGATCTGCCGCGTGATCTACGAAGGGCTCTCGCCGCACGAGGCCGTCGCCGCGCTGATGGGACGCGCGGTCAAGTCCGAGACGGAGTGAGCCGCTGCTGGTGGCTCGCGGGTGTGGCGCGATCGGGTGATGCGGACCGGCCCGGGACGGGCGGGTCAGCGCCAGCCCAGCTGGCGCCAGGCTTCGTAGACCACGACCGCGACCGAATTTGACAGGTTCAGGCTCCGGGCACCCTCCCGCATCGGAATCCGCAGCCGCCGTTCGGCCGGACAAGCCGCGAGCACGGCCTGCGGCAGGCCCCGCGTTTCAGGTCCAAACACGAGGACGTCGTCGGGGGCGAAGCGCACCGTGTCGTAGGCGGACTCGCCTCGCGTCGTCAGCGCGAACCAGCGGGGCACGGCTCCGTCCGCGCCTGCCGCCGTCAGCGCCCGCAGGCAGGCCGTGAAATCCTGGTGGACCTGCACTTCGGCGAGTTCGTGGTAATCGAGGCCGGACCGCTGCACGGACTTTGCATCGAGCCGGAAGCCGAGCGGCCGCACCAGGTGCAGGCGGGCACCGGTGTTCGCGCACAGACGGATGACATTCCCCGTGTTGGGCGGAATTTCGGGCTCGAACAGGACGACGTGCAGTGGCATAGAATCCGGGGAGTCGCTCGCGGGACAGACTCGCGCGCAGGCACTGACCGGGGGATTCTCGCATGGTGCGCGTCAAGCAGTTGCTCGGACGGAAGGGACAGGACGTCTGGTCGGTGGATGCCGATGTGCCGGTGCTCGAAGCCATCCAGATGATGGCGGACAGGCACGTGGGCGCGCTGCCGGTCACGCGTGGCGACGGCGAACTCGTCGGCGTGGTCTCCGAACGCGACTACGCGCGCAAGGTGATCCTGCTCGGCCGCTCGTCGGCCGAGACGCCGGTGTGGCAGATCATGAGTTCGCCGGTGGTGACCGTCACGCCCGAACACGGCGTGCGGCAGTGCATGCAGATCATGACCGACAAGCGCATCCGTCACCTGCCGGTCATGCAGGACGGCCGCATGGTCGGCGTGATTTCGATCGGCGACCTCGTGCGCACGGTGATCGAGGAACAGGACCAGACGATCGAACACCTGGAACGCTTCATTGCGGGCTGAGGCGGCTCGCGACCGTCGGTGGCGCAGCCGCACCACCGGCGCGGACGGCGCTGATTTCCTTTACAATTTCAGCCATGCACGCCCCCCTGAATCCGTCGCTGGCCGTCGATTTCTGCGGTCTCCGGCTCGCCTCGCCCATCGTCCTGCTGTCCGGTTGCGTCGGTTTCGGCGAGGAATACACGCGGGTCGAGGGGTTCTCGAACCGGGACGTCGGGGCCATCGTGCTGAAGGGGACGACGCGGGAGCCGCGGCTCGGCAACCCGGCGCATCGTGTCTACGAGACGCCGATGGGAATGCTGAACGCCATCGGCCTGCAGAACCCGGGTGCCGACTCACGTGGTCGACCGGATCCTGCCCACGCTCGACTTCACCGAGACGGCGTTCTTCGCCAACGTCTGCGGCTCGACGATCGAGGACTACGTCGAGGTGACGCGCCGGTTCGACGACTCGCCGATCGACGCGATCGAGCTGAACATTTCCTGCCCCAACATCAAGGAAGGCGGCGTGCAGTTCGGCAACTCGCCGGACATGTCGGCCCGCGTGGTCGAGGCGTGCCGGCGAGTCACCCGCAAACCGCTGATCACGAAGCTGTCGCCGAACCAGACCGACATCAAGGAAAATGCCCGGCGCTGCATCGAAGCGGGCAGCGATGCGCTCGCGGTCATCAACACCGTGATGGGCATGGCCATCGACGTGAAGACGCGCAAGCCGATCATCGGCAACGTCCAGGGCGGTCTCTCGGGGCCGGCGATCAAGCCGATCGCGCTGCTCAAGGTGATGCAGGTCGCGGAGGTCGCGCGACCGCACAACGTGCCGATCATCGGCCAGGGCGGCATCTGCAGCGCGGACGACGCACTCGAGTTCATCATCGCGGGCGCCACGACGGTCGGCGTCGGCACCTCGCTGTTCTACGAGCCGCACTCGTGCCAGCGCATCAACGCCGGCATCGCGGCGTATCTCGCGGCGAACGGGATGGCGTCGGTCAGCGAGCTGATCGGCAGTCTCGATGCGCCGAAAAAGTCGGTTCAGGCCTGCGCCTGCTGAGAAAAACAGGGGACGCTCACCTATTTCCTGTTTCGCACCTGCGAAATAGGTGAGCGTCCCCTATTTTCCTGGAGGAGAACACCCTTGAAGCTGAAACGTGTCCTCGGGTGGATCGCCCTTGCGATTCCCCTGCTGGCGATGCTGGCTCTCGCCGCAGGTTACTGGCTTTCCGACAACGATTGCAGCAAGGCCGCGGCTCCCGGGGTGCCGACGAAGGCCATCGTCTACTGCGAGTACGGCACCGCCGACGTGCTCCGGCTCGAGGACGTCGAGAAACCCGTGCCCGGCGACGATGAACTGCTCGTCCGCGTGCACGCGGCGGCGGTCAACCCGCTCGACTGGCACTACATGCGCGGCACCCCCTACCTGATGCGGCTCAGCTCCGGACTGCGCAAGCCGAAGGACACGCGGCTCGGCGTGGACTACGCGGGCACCGTCGAAGCAGTGGGCCGCAACGTCGTGCGGTTCAAGCCGGACGATCAGGTCTTCGGCGGTCGCTCCGGCGCGCTCGCGCAGTACGTGGTCGTGAAGCAGGACGGCGCCGTGGCACTCAAGCCGGCCAACGTCAGCTTCGAGCAGGCGGGATCAGTCGCGATTGCCGCCACAACCGCGCTGCAGGGACTGCGCGACGCGGGCCGGCTCGAGACCGGTGACAAGGTGTTGATCAACGGCGCCTCGGGCGGCGTCGGCACCTTCGCCGTGCAGGTCGCGAAATCGATGGGCGCCGAGGTGACGGCCGTCTGCAGCACGCGCAACGTCGAGCTGGTCCGCTCGCTCGGTGCGGACCACGTGGTCGACTACACCAGGGATGACTACACGAGCGTCGACGTGCGGTACGACGTGATCCTCGACAATGTCGGTAACCGCTCGCTCGCCGAGAACCGGCGCGTGCTCGAGCCCGACGGCCGCTACGTGCTGATCGGCGGCGGTGGCCCGGAAGCGGGCAAGTGGGTCGGCCCGCTGGTGAAACCGTTGCAGGCGCTGGTGACCTCGCCGTTCGTGAGCCAGCAAATGGGGATGTTCCTCGCCAAGCTCACGCGCGAGGACATGCAGCGACTCGCCGAGCTGATGAACTCAGGAGCCGTCACGCCGGTGATCGACCGGCGCTACGCGCTCAGCGAGGCCGCCGAAGCGATCCGCTATCTCGAGCAGGGCCGCGCGCGCGGCAAGGTCGTCGTCACGATGGAGTGAGACGGAGCCAGCCGCTTCGCTCAGACGTCGTCCATCCCGAGTTCCTTGAGCTTGCGCGTCAGCGTGTTGCGGCCCCAGCCGAGCAGCTTCGCTGCTTCCTGCCTCCCGCCTCGAGTGACCTTCAACGCTTCACGCAGCAGCGTGCGCTCGAACTCCGGCATCGCGTCGTCGAGCAGCGGCGAGCCGCCGCTCACCAGACGCGCCTGCGCCCAGCTCGCGAGCGCCACCGACCATTCGGTGCCGTTCGCCGACACCAACGGCACCGGCACCGCCGAGATCGGCAGGAATGTCGCTCGACTTGATCTCGCGCCCGGCGGCCAGCACCGTGAGGCGGCGGCACGCATTGACGAGCTGTCGCACGTTGCCCGGCCAGTCGAAAGCCGCCAGCGCGCGCGCCGCATCGTCGCTCAGCACTTTCGGCGCGACGCCGAGTTCGATCGCCGCGACGTCGAGGTAGTGCTGCAGCAGCTCGGGGATGTCCTCGCGCCGGTTGCGCAGCGGCGGCACTTCGATGCGGATGACGTTCAGGCGATGCAGCAGGTCCTCGCGGAACAGGTTCTCCTTGACCCGCGATTCCAGGTCCTGGTGCGTGGCGGCGATGACGCGCACGTCCACCTTCACCGGCAACTGGCCGCCGACGCGATAGAACTCGCCTTCCGCCAGCACCCGCAGCAGGCGCGTCTGCAATTGCGGCGACATGTCGCCGATTTCGTCGAGGAACAGCGTGCCGCCGTCGGCCTGCTCGAAGCGCCCGCGGCGCAGCTCGGTGGCGCCGGTGAACGCGCCCTTCTCGTGGCCGAACAGTTCCGACTCCAGCAGGTCGGCCGTGAACGCCGAGGTGTTGAGCGCGATGAACGGCTTGGTCGCGCGCGGACTGTGACGATGCAACGCGCGCGCGACCAGTTCCTTGCCGGTGCCGGACTCGCCGGTGATCAGCACCGTCATGCTCGAGCGTGACAGCCGGCCGATGGCGCGGAACATGTCCTGCATCGCCGGCGCGTGGCCGAGCATCTCCGGAATGCGGCGCGACTCGGACGAAGACTCGACGGAGTGCTGCTGCGTGGCCGCGCGACGCACGAGCTCGACGGCCTGGTCGATGTCGAACGGCTTCGGCAGGTATTCGAACGCGCCGCCCTGGTAGGCGGCGACGGCGCTGTCGAGGTCCGAGTGCGCCGTCATGACGATCACCGGCAGCTTCGGCCGCCGCGTGCGCACGTCGTCGAGCAGGTCGAGCCCGCTCTTGCCGGGCATGCGGATGTCGGTGACGAGCACGTCGGGCTCGCCACGACGCAATGCGGCCATCGCGCTGTCGGCGTCCTCGAAGGCGATCGGCGACATGCCGGCCTGCTTCAGTGCCCGCTCGAGCACCCAGCGGATCGAGGCGTCGTCGTCGACGATCCAGACTTCAAGTGCCGGCGGTTGGTTCATTGGCGTCGAAAGGCAACAGGATCGTGAAGACAGTGCGACCCGGGCGACTGTCGAATTCGATGAGGCCGTCGTGACGGCCGATCAGGTCTTGTGCGACGGCAAGGCCGAGACCGGTGCCGGTCTTGCGCCCCGTGACGAGTGGATAGAACACGGTGTCCTTGAGTTCGACCGGCACGCCCGGGCCGTCGTCTTCGACCTGGATGCCGACGACGACACGGTAGCGGCGACTGCCGATGCTGGCGTTGGTGAGTGCGCGCGTGCGCAACACGATGCGGCCGTGTTCACCGACGGCCTGGATCGCATTGCGCCCCAGGTTGAGCAGCGCCTGGATGATCTGGTTGCGATCGAGCCGCAGGCGCGGCAGGCTCGGGTCGTAGTCGCGCTCGATCTGGACGCCCGTGGGCGCTTCGGCCGCCAGCAGGTGCCCGACGTGCTGCACGATCTCGTGGATGTTGACGGCTTCCTTGCGCGGCGGCTGACCGGGTCCGAGCAGCGCGTCGACGAGCGCCGCCAGCCGGTCGGCCTCGGCGATGATCACGGCCGTGTATTCGTGCAGCGCCGGTTCCTTGAGCTGGCGCTCGAGCAGCTGCGCCGCGCCGCGCAAGCCGCCGAGCGGATTCTTGATCTCGTGCGCGAGTTGGCGAACCATCGCGCGGCTGCCGCCGAGTTGCGTGATCAGCGCGTTCTCGCGCGTGATGCGCTGGTGATGCGTGGTGTCGCCGAGTTCGACCAGCACGCCGCCACTGCGGCCTGGCGGATCGAACGGCGTGACGGTGACGTCCAGGACGCGTGGCAGAGCGCCGGGGCCCGCTTCGAACGGAATTTCGCGTCGCGAGTACTGCGCGCCGGCGGCGCGCGCCCGGCTCACGACGCCCTCGAGTTCGGTGTTGGACTTGAGCAGGTCGCGCACTGCGCGACCCATGACCTGGTTGCGGCTCACGCCGAATAGGTCTTCGGCTGGCTCGTTCAGGTGCACGACGGCACCGTCGCCGTCGAGCCAGACGATGCAGGTCGCGATGCCGTCGAGCAGCGCAGTGAGCTCGGCCGGCGTGGGGCGGGCAGCGGTGCGGGGATCTGCGGCCACGTCACGCACTCCTGGGGAGGCGCGACAAATCCGGTCCGAGGCCCGGGGTCAGCCGCCAGCTCTGGGTTGCGGTGGCCGCACGGCCGGGCCCTGGTTGCGTGGATTGGGCAGCGACGGTTGCTTCATGTGAAAGACGACGGACTCGCTGCGGATGTGTTCCCTGCCGTCCTCGTTGACGATCGTGCTCGTCACCGAATGCATGCCCCGCTCCACATTGGTCAGCGAATGTTCCAATGCGTTCTCGCCCGGCAGCAGTTTGCCGTCGAGATAGGTCAGCAGGCGATGTGTGGGCCCCAGTTCGGGCTCCGAGCGTATCGCGGATGCTGACGACGGCGTCGGGCTCGATGAACGCAGGCGCCGTTCTCCGGCGACAGGATCTCGAGCCGGTCGTAGACGATTTCGGTCGCGGCGGCTTGCGCCCTGGAACGGGTGGCCGCCGCTGCCGACGTCGGGGTCGTCGTGGTGGTCGTGGGTGCCCCGTTCAGGACGATCTTGCGGGCACCGGGCTGCGGGTAGTCCGAGAAGTGCGTGACGCCGTCCGCGTCCCGCCACTGGTAGACCTCGCGGCGAGTCTGGGCCTGGCTCGACAGGGCGAGCAGGCATCCAAGCAGCAGTACGCCAGGTTTTCATGGTCCGGAAGCATAGCGACTAGCGATTCCGCTGACAAAGCGACACCCGCGATCCGCGAAGTGCGTCATGGACGGGGATCGCGCCGGGCGGCCAGGACGGCCACCCGGCGGGATTCCGGCTGACACCTGCCGCGTCAGACGCTGTAGTAGAGCTCGAGCTCGACCGGGTGCGTCGACATGCGCAACCGGGTGACTTCCTGCATCTTCAGGTTGATGTAGGCATCGATGACGTCGTCCGTGAACACGCCGCCTTCCTTGAGGAAGCCGCGGTCCTTGTCCAGGGCTTCGAGGGCCATGTCGAGCGAATGGCAGACGGTCGGGATGTCCTTCGCTTCCTCGGGCTCGAGGTCGTAGAGGTCCTTGTCCGCCGGGTCGCCCGGGTGAATCTTGTTCTTCACGCCGTCGAGGCCGGCCATCAGCATCGCCGCGAAGCAGAGGTACGGGTTCGCGGTGCTGTCCGGGAAGCGCACTTCGATGCGGCGGCCCTTCGGATTGATGACGTGCGGGATGCGGATCGACGCCGAGCGGTTGCGCGCGGAGTACGCGAGCATCACCGGCGCTTCGAAGCCCGGCACCAGGCGCTTGTAGCTGTTGGTGCTGGCGTTCGAGATCGCGTTCAGCGCCTTGGCATGCTTGATGATGCCGCCGATGTAGTAGATCGCGATCTCGGACAGGCCGCCGTACTTGTCGCCGGCGAAGATGTTCTTGCCGTCCTTCGCCAGCGACTGGTTCACGTGCATGCCGTTGCCGTTGTCGCCGACGAGCGGCTTCGGCATGAAGGTGGCGGTCTTGCCGTACGCCGCGGCCACGTTGTGGATCGCGTACTTCAGGATCTGCACTTCGTCGGCCTTCTTCACCAGCGTGTTGGCCGAGACGTTGATCTCGGCCTGGCCGCCGGTGGCGACTTCGGCGTGGTGCACTTCGACCTTGAGGCCGAGCTGTTCCATCGCGCCGCACATGGCGGTGCGCAGGTCCTGGTAGGTGTCGACCGGCGGGACGGGGAAGTAGCCGCCCTTGACGGTCGGACGGTGCCCGAGGTTGCCGCCGTCGAGCTGCGCGCCCGAGTTCCACGCACCCTGCGCGGAATCGACCTCGTAGAAGCAGCCGTTGATCGAGCTGCCGTGACGCACGTTGTCGAAGATGAAGAATTCGTTTTCGGGACCCCACAACGACGCATCGGCGATGCCGGTCGACTTCAGGTAGGCCTCGGCGCGCTTCGCGAGCGAGCGCGGGTCGCGCTCATAGCCCTGCATCGTCGACGGCTCGACGATGTCGCAGCGCAGGTTGAGCGTCGGCTCTTCGAAGAACGGATCGACGATCGCGGTGCTCGCATCCGGCATCAGGATCATGTCGGACTCCTGGATGCCCTTCCAGCCGGCGATCGACGAACCGTCGAAGCCCTTGCCGTCCTCGAAGAAGGCGTCGTCGACCATGCGCGTCGGCACGGTCACGTGCTGTTCCTTGCCCTTCGTGTCGGTGAAGCGAAGGTCAACGTACTTGATTCCCTTTTCCTCGATCAGCTTGAGGACGTCGGCACCGGTGCTCATGGAGTCTCCTGATGAATTCGTGCAGCGAATGAGGTGCTTAGGGTCGCTCGCCGCGACGACCCTGAAGCCTTGGCTGTAGGCGCAAACGGAATGCAGCAATTATGCCATCGCACAATAAACGCGCAACAGGTGGTCGCTGTCGCCGATTCTAGTCATTCGGCGCATGATTACTTGTCCATAAATGGTGCATTCTGAACGATTTGACGCACTACTTTGGTGCAATGCTGAGTGTAGTGGGCGAGCGACACGCGGTGACCCAGGGCCGGGCGCGGGAGAGCCTGCAAGCGCGTCCGGCCGCGGCGGCGGCAGATTTCGTCAAATGCCGTGCTAGAGTTCTTGCCTGATCGAGGGGGGTGCGGAATTACGCGTGTTGGCTGCTGCGCGAGCGGCGGCCGGGCGTGTTCGTCGATAAAAAGACCCGCGCCGACGCGGGGGAGGTCCCCTTGATGAAGATTCGCGCCCTGGATCGCCGCAAGCTGGCGATCGCTCTCGCGTTCGGTGTCGCAACGGCACTCGCCGGCTGCGGCTCGAAGCAAGAGCCCGCAGCCACGACGACGGCTGTCGCTCCACCCGCCGCTGCACCGGAAGCAGCTCCTGCCGCACCCGCCGCGGCCCCGACCCCGATTACCGCCGCCGATGTTGCCAATGCGACGTGGACGCCGGAAGCGCTCGAGGAATTGCTCGCGCCGATCGCGCTCTACCCCGATCCGGTGCTGTCGCAGGTATTGATCGCCTCGACCAATCCGCAGGAAGTGCTCGACGCCGGCAACTGGCTGATCGCGAACGAAGGCCTGAAGGGCAAGGCGCTCGATGACGGTGCCGCGAAGGCCGGGTTCACGCCGCCGATCCGCGCGCTGGTGCAGTTCCCGCAGACGATCGACATGATGTGCATGGAGCTCGGCTGGACCACCGAACTCGGCCAGGCGTTCGTCGCCGACCAGGCCGGCGTGCTCGACGCGGTGCAGCGCCTGCGCCGGCAGGCGATGGACGTGGGCAACCTGAAGTCGTCGGAAGCGATGACGGTCGCGACGGAGACGCAGGAAGGCCAGGAAGTCGTCGTGCTCAGCCCGCCGAAGCCTGAGGTCGTCTACGTGCCGCAGTACGATCCGCAGGCGGTCTACGCGCCGGCGCCCGCAGCGGCAACCGCACCCGTCGCGACGACGACCACCACGACCACCGAGAAGACGGGACACAGCACCGGGACGCTGGTCACCACCGGCCTGCTCGCGTTCGGCGCCGGCATCCTCGTCAACGAAGTCTTCGATGACGACGACGATTACACATCACAACGGCTACTACTACCCGAACTACGGCCATGGCGGCATGCCCTATTACCCGCCGTATCCGTACCGGCCGTCGTACGGCGGCGGCTACTACCCGAGCAACGGCTACAACCGTCCGCCGAACTACAACAGCGGTTTCCAGAACAACGGCAACATCTACGTCAACACCGGCGGCGGCAATCGTCCCGGCGGCAATAACAACAACTACTGGAACAATTACGACAACAAGCCGCGCCCGGGTGGCAACAACAACGGCTACAACAAGGCGCGCAAGACCAGCAGCCCGATCACGCAGGCCAAGCCGAACCGGTCCGACCTGAACACCCTCAACAAGCGCCAGCCGCGGCCGATGCCGGCCGACGTCAAGCGTCCTTCGCCCAACGCGACGGCCAGCAACTGGAAAGGCCAGCAGAGCTACGCGGGCAAGGACAAGCGCCCGGCCTCGGCGCAGAGCCCGCAGGATCGGATCAACTCGGCCGCGCCGAAGTATTCGAAGCCTGCGTCCAATGCGCGCGCCCCCAGCGCGCAGAACCGGACGCCGCCGAAGGTGCAGGGATCGTACGCGGGCAAGGACATGCCGAACCGTCCAACGACGCAGAACATGTCCAAGCCGTCGCAGAAGCCCGTCACGCGCGACACGCCGAAACCGTCCAAGCCGTCGACGCAGAACATGCCGAAGGCCAAGCCCATGCCGAGCGGCGATCGCGGCTATGGCGGCGGCAGCGCACAACGACCGTCGCCGAAACCGTCAGCACAGCCAGCCCAGATGAACCGTCCTTCACCCGGCATGCAGCAGGGTGGCAACAAGGCGAACAAGGGCTCGGCCATGTCCGGCTCGGGCGGCAACCGCGGCAGCGCGGGCGCGGCCAGCCAGCGCGGCAAGCAGAGCATGCCGCAGGGCGCCCACAGCAAGGGCGGTGGCGGTGGCGGCAAGAAGAAAGCGCGCTGAGCGAGGAACATGAACATGAAAAACACAGATACGTAAGATCGTTCGCGCGCGTACGGCCGTAGCGCTGGTGGCGCTCGCATTGCTGGCCGCCGGCTGCGCCGGCAAGAAAGAAGAAGCTGCTGGATTCGCAACACCGGAGGCGGCAGTCGCTGCACTCGTCGCGGCCCTCGAGAAGGACGACACCGCGGCCCTCGCGAAGCTGCTGGGTCCCGGCACCGAGGACTTGCTGTCCTCGGGCGACCCGGTGGCCGACAAGGCGGACCGGGCCGAGTTTCTCGCCAATTACAAGGCGAAGAACTCGCTCGCAGCGGACGGCGACACGATGCTGCTGACCGTCGGCGACAACGAGTGGCCGATGCCGATCCCGCTGGTGCAGCGTGACGGCAAGTGGGTCTGGGACGGCGCCGCAGGCGCGGACGAGGTGATCTACCGGCGCGTGGGCGAGAACGAGCTCGGCGCCATCGACGTGATGTACGGCTACGTGAACGCCCAGAACGCCTACGCATCCGAAGGACGCGACGGCGATCCGGCGGGCATCTACGCGCTCAAGCTGCACAGCGACGAGGGCATGCACAACGGCCTGTACTGGCCGACGAATGAAGGCGAGACGCCGAGCCCGGCGGGTCCGTTCGTCGCGGGGGCAGCGGAGGAAGGGTATGCCGCAGGCAAAGGTGGCACGCCGTACCACGGCTACTACTACCGCATGCTGTACGCGCAGGGAACGAATGCCAACGGTGGTGCCCGCGAGTACTTCAAGGATGGCGTGCTGACCGAGGGCTTCGCGGGAATCGCGTGGCCGGCGGACTATGGCGCCAGCGGCGTGATGACCTTCATCGTCAACCAGGACGGTGTCGTTTTCCAGAAAGACCTCGGCGAAGACACCGCGACGGTCGTCGAAACGATCCAGAAGTTCGACCCGGATTCGTCGTGGACCGCGATCGTTCCTCCGGACTCGGCAGCGAGGCGCCGGCAACGACCGAGGCGCCACCGGCCACCTGAGCGTGCGTTTCGCGCGAATGGCAAGCAATGGGCGGCCTTCGGGCCGCCCATTGTTTTGCAGCGTCCGGGAATTGCAGGCCCGGGGTGACTTCGGCAGATCGCGATGACGCGACGAGCGCCCTGCTGGACAATGCGTGCTCGGCGAAGGAGAACGACGTGAGTGGCACCACCGGCGCGCAGCGCATGACCCCCTCGGAAGCACTCGTCGAAACGCTGGCCGCCAACGGCGTCACCGACGTGTTCGGCATCGTCGGCTCGGCGTACATGGACGCGCTCGACATCTTCCCGGCGGCCGGCATCCGCTTCATCCCCGTCGCGCACGAACAGGGCGCGGCGCACATGGCGGACGGCTATGCCCGCGCCTCGGGTCGTCACGGGGTGTGCATCGCCCAGAACGGTCCCGGCATCACCAATTTCGTCACCGCGATCGCGGCCGCGTACTGGGCGCACTCGCCGGTCGTCTTCATCACCCCGGAAACGGGGTCGATGACCCTGGGTCTCGGCGGCTTCCAGGAGACGGAGCAGCTGCCGATCTTCTCGAAGATCACCAAGTTCCAGGGCCACGTGAACAACCCGAAGCGCATGGCCGAAATCGCGGCGCGCTGCTTCGACCGCGCGATGCTCGAGATGGGTCCGGCGCAGCTCAACATTCCGCGCGACTATTTCTATGGCGAGTGCAACGCGGTGATCGCGCCGCCGATGCGCATCGGTCGCGGGCCGGGCGATGGCAAGGCGCTGGATGAAGCGGCTGCGCTGCTGGCGACGGCGAAGTTCCCGGTGATCCTGGCCGGCGGCGGCGTGATCCTCGCTGAAGGCTCGCAGGAAGCAGTGCAGCTGGCCGAACTGCTGCACGCGCCGGTCTGCAACAGCTACCTGCACAACGATTCGTTCCCGGCGTCGCACCCGCTCTGGTGCGGCCCGCTCGGCTACCAGGGCTCGAAGGCCGCGATGAAGCTGATTTCGCAGGCAGACGTCGTGCTGGCGCTCGGCACCCGGCTCGGGCCGTTCGGCACGCTGCCGCAGCACGGCCTCGACTACTGGCCGGCCGGCGCGAAGATCATCCAGGTCGACGTCGACGCGAAGATGCTGGGACTGGTCAAGCCGATTTCGGTCGGGATCAATGGCGATGCCAGCGTCGGCGGCAGCTGCACTGATCGAGCGTCTCGCCGGACGCCCGCTGGCGTGCATCGCGAACAAGGCCGAACGCTCGCGGCGGATTGCGGACGAGAAGAGCGCATGGGAACGCGAACTCGGCGAGTGGACGCACGAGCGCGATCCATTCTCGATCGAGGTCGCGAGGAACTCGAAGTTCATGCATCCGCGGCAGATGCTGCGCGAACTCGAGCGGGCGATGCCAGCAGGGGGCCATGGTTTCGACCGACATCGGCAACGTCTGCTCGGTCTCGAATTCCTACCTGCGCTTCGAGCAGCCGCGCTCGATGTTCGCCGCGATGAGCTTCGGCAACTGCGGCTACGCGTTTCCGGTGGCGTGCGGCGCGAAGATCGCCGCGCCCGGGCGGCCGGCGATCGCCTACGTGGGCGACGGTGCCTGGGGCATCAGCCTCAACGAGCTGCTCACCTGCGCACGCGAGAAGATCGGCGTGACGGTGATCGTGTTCAACAACGGTCAATGGGGCGCGGAGAAGAAGAACCACGTCGACTTCTACTCGCAGCGCTTCAACGCGGTGAACCTCGACAGTCCGAGCTGGGCAGCCGTCGCCAGGGCGTTCGGCTGCGAAGGCGTCACGGTCGACAAGCTGTCCGATGTCGGTCCGGCGCTGCAGGCTTCGGTGCAGGCGCAGTCCGCAGGCAAGTGCACCGTGATCGAGATGATGCTGACGCAGGAACTCGGCGACCCGTTCCGGCGCGATGCGTTGTCGAAGCCGGTGCGCTACCTGGAGAAGTACCGGGCTTACACCTGAGCCAGCGCGCGGTCGTCGCCGAGCCGTCCGCTGCGACTAGCGGCCTTTGCGCGCGGATCGCAGTGCGGTCGCGGCCTTTTTCGAAGTACGGCGCGAGGTACCCCAGGACCAGCGTCTTCGCTTCATCGACCACGCGGTCGTCGCCACCGCGGGTCTCGATCGACCACAGGTCGAGCAGCGCCGTCAGCGTTTCGACGGCACACCTGGCAACCAGGTGCGCGCGGTCGCGCTTTGACCCCGGCTGCCTGCAACTCGGCGGCGAGTGCCGCCGACATGTGCTGCGAATAGAGCTGTTCATGTTCGAGCAGTTGCGGCGAGGACCTCATCACCTGCCGCAGCGCCACGCGCGCCGGGCATCTCGGCGCGGGCCTCGGCAACGGCCTGGATCGCACTGCCGATGACTTTGCGCCAGTCGTCAGCGGCGCTGGCTCCGGCGATCAGGTTCTCGCCGAGTTGCAATGCGCGCCTCGCTCTGCCGCTTGAACAACTCGAGCAGCACGGCCTGCTTGTTCGGGAAATACTGGTACAGCGTGGCGACGTTCACGCCGGCGGCCCTGGCGATCAGGTTGGTCGTCACCTTGTCGCCGCCGACTTTGTCCAGCAGGCCGGCCGTGGCATCGAGGATGCCCTCGAAGGTTGCCTGCCCGCGCGCCTGCATCGGTGTGCGGCGCAGTTCCAGCACGGTGACCTGTCGACGCGAACTCCTGGAACCCTTGCGGCGCAACGGTCGCCGTTGCAGACTTGCCTTTCTTCGTCGAAGCCATCGATGGAAATTCTCGTTGCGCGATGCGGTGCAATGCAGGTTGCCAAGTATGGCCGCGCAGCCGAATCGGTGTCAGTGAGGGACGTCCTACAGGATAGCCGGGCAGCCGTCCTCTGCAGCCCGCGCTGGGTTACGCTGCGTGTCATGGAGTCCTTCAATTTCGCGGCGGCCGAGCCCCGCCACCTGTGCACGGATTGCGGCATCTCGCGATCGCGTGAGCCGGAGCGTTGCGGACGCGCGTGCCAGTTCGTTCGCCCCGATTACGCGGGTCTCGAACTTCGCGTGCACGGCCGCACCCGCGACGCGGGGAGACCCGACGAACTGCATTTCGGGCCGTTTCGGCGCATGGTCCGCGCTTCGCTGCGGCCGGCGAGGGACGGCGCCCAATGGACCGGCATCGCATCGACCATCGGCGAACGACTGCTGGCGTCGGGACGCGTCGAAGCCGTGTTGACGGTGGCCCCGGATGCAGCGGATCGATGGCGTCCCGTGCCGGTGCTCGTCACGAGGGCGCGAGGACATGGCCCAGGTGCGTGGCATGCGCATGGGATTCGCGCCGCTGCTGGCACTGCTTGAACCGGCTCGCTCGCTCGGTTTGCGCCGTATCGCGGTGATCGGCATTCCCTGCCAGGTCTATGCCTTGCGCGCACTCGAACTCGAGCTTGGCTTCGAGCGGATCTACGTGATCGGCACGCCCTGCTCCGACAACACGACCACGGAACGCTTCCACCAGTTCCTGTCGTTGCTCGCGCCGAATCCGGAAACGATCACGTACCTCGAGTTTCGCGCAGATTTCCAGGTCGAACTGCGGTTTGCGGACGGCACCACCCGCGAGATTCCTTTCCTGCAGCTGCCGATCTCGCGCTTGCCGGCCGACTTCTTTCCGCTGACGTGCCGCACCTGCGTCGACTACACAAATGTGTTGGCGGACATCACTGTCGGCTACATGGGTGGCCAGGGAGAACAATGGCTGCTGGTACGCAACGAGCGTGGCGAAGAGCTCCTGGGTTTGCTGGGCGATGAACTGCAGGTGTCAGTGCCCGGCAGCGCCGGCAACCGGCGCGCCCACGTGCGGGGATTCCTGGCCAACACCGTTCGTGCGGCCGGCGGTTTACCCTTGCGTCGCATGCCGGCGTTCCTGCGGCCACTGGTGAGCTGGCTGATGCCACGCATCGGTCCCAAGGGCCTCGAGTTCGCGCGGGCACGGGTCGAGATGAAGGCGATCGAAACCGTGCTGCACCTGCGACAGCAGGCGCCGCGTCGCCTGAAGTCGATGGTCCCGGATCACGTGTGGGCACTGGTGAAGCCGTACGGGCTGACCCGGCAACGAGAGCGAAGGTTCGGAGCGAGAGCACGCATGACGAACGTTCCCACGCGCAAGACCGGCGCAGTCCCCACGTCACGCTTCGGCCGGGCGGTGCGTTTCGGGATGCTGACCGGCGAACTTGCACTTTCGGCCGCCGTCGGCACTGCGCGCCAGTGGTCGACCGGCAAGCCGGTCGACCTGGCGGCTTCACTGCTCACTCCAGCCAACGCGGAGATGCTGGCGCGCCGGCTTGCAGTCCTGCGCGGACCCGCGATGAAGCTCGGCCAGCTGATTTCGCTTTCGGGCGAAGAACTGGTGCCCGAGGAGTTTCGCCGCGCACTGGACATGCTGCGCGCACAGGGCTATTCGATGCCCGACAGCCAGCTGCGTCGCGTGCTCGGCCGCGAGTACGGCAAGGGCTGGCAGGAGAAATTCGCGCACTTCGAGTTCGAGCCCGTCGCGGCGGCGTCGATCGGCCAGATCCACCGCGCACGCAAGCTCGGCGGGCGCGAACTCGCGCTCAAGATCCAGTATCCCGGCGTCGCCCGCAGCGTGGACAGCGACGTCGACAACCTGGCCACGCTGCTGCGACGCCTCGACTTCCTGCCGCTGCAGCTCGACGTGCCCGCGCTGGCGCGCGAGGCGAAGCGCCAGCTCAAGCTCGAGACGGATTACGAGACGCGAGGCCCGCAACCTCGAGCGTTACCGCAAGCTGGTCGCGGTGATGCCGGACGTCGTCGTGCCGCGAGTCGATCGCACGCTCACGACCCGGCACGTGCTCGCGATGGACTGGATCGAGGGCGAACCGCTCGAGGCGCTCGCGAGCGAGGCCGTGCCGCAGGCGCGGCGCAACGCCGTCGCGCGCACGCTGTACGAGCTGATGTTCCGCGAACTGTTCGAGTTCCGCTTCGTGCAGACCGACCCGAACTTCGCGAACTACCTCTACCTGCCGGCGACGCACCAGGTCGCGTTGCTCGACCTGGGTTCCGCCGGCGAGTTTCCCGCCGCGCTCGTCAACAGTTATCGCGACGCCTGCCGGGCCATGATTGCCGGTGACGATCGCAGCGCTGCGCGAGGCGATGTTCGCCATCGGATATGCCCATCCGGACGATCCCGAACCCATGATCCGCAACGCGGCGGACATCATCAAGCTGGCGTGCGAACCGCTGACCCACCGCAGCAGCTACGATTTCGCCGCGTCGGGTCTGGCGATTCGCGCGCGCGATCTCGGCCTCGCCGTGGCGTTCGGCAAGGGGCTGCGCTCGCCGCCGCCCGCGACGATGTTCCTGCACCGCAAGCTGATCGGCACGTTCCTGATCTGCTCGAAGCTGCGGGCGCGCGTCAACGTGCACGCGATCATCGAGCGATTCATCTGAAGCAGCCGCAGGAAGCTCGGCGCGACCGTCGTGGTTGGCGCCGAGCTCGAGCGGCGTCGGCTCAGTTGCCCTGCGGCGGCGGCGCCGGTTCGACGATCACCGTCGTTGCGCCACCGGGTGCACCGGTCTCGCCCGTGTCGCCCGTCGCACCGGTGTCGCCGGTCTGACCCGTGTCTCCCGTCTGCCCGGTATCACCGGTCGCGCCCGTATAGCCTGTTTCGCCGGTCTGTCCGGTGGTGCCCGTTGCACCGGGTGCGCCCTGCGGACCCGGAGGACCAGGCTCTGCAGCCGGCGCGGGAACGGCGATGACGGTGGGTTCCCGGTCGCAGGCACTCAAGCCCAGCGCCGCAACCAGCGCGATCATCAGTATTGAACGGTTCATGGTTAATCCTCTGGAAGCGGAAAACGGCCGAACAGATTTCGCTCGCGCTCGTGGGCGCGGTGCGACCCCTTCGATCGCATTCGGCACGAGTTGACAGTAGGCGCAACCGTAGCCGTGTTCGGTGCGCCAACGTACATTGAGGGGCAGGGACCAATCGGCTTGTGCGCCACCGTACCGACCGGCAGGGAACGATCGGCAGATTCTTCAGCTCACTGCGTTTTGCAGCGTGATTGCGGTGCAGCTCCATGCGTCCAGTTCGATTCCAGGCGACCTTGCTGCTCGCGACGCTGCTGCTGGCTGGCTGCAGCAGTGGCAGCAGCCCAGGCCAGGAGCCAGTGGTCGTTCCGGGCACGGCACGTGGCACCTTGCTGCAGAATCCGCCGACGCTGGTCACGACGATCAGCGCCCCAGCCCTGCTGCTCGCATTGAATGCGCTGGCCAACAGCAAGTGCTCGCCGTCAGCGGCACGCCGCTCTGCGACGTCGCCGTGCACCAGGTTCGTTACGCGACCGTCGGCGGCACGAACGAAGCGACCACCGCCTCCGGTGCCTTGATGGTGCCGGTCGGCAGCGACGCGCAATGCCGCGGTGCGCGGCCGGTGGTGCTGTATGCGCACGGCACCACGACCGAACGCGACTTCAACATGGCGAACCTGCAGGACGATCCGAACGGCGAGGCGCTCATCGTGGCGGCGCTGTTCGCATCGCAGGGTTACATCGTCGTCGCCCCGAACTACGCTGGCTACGACAGCTCGACGCTGCCCTACCATCCTTACCTGGTCGCGGAACAGCAGTCGAAGGACATGATCGACGCACTGGCCGCAGCACGCAGTGCGTTGCCGGCGGGCTCCGCACCGACGGCCACTGACAGTGGCCGGCTCTACATCACGGGCTATTCGCAGGGCGGTTACGTCGCGATGGCGACGCACCGCGCGATGCAGGCGGCAGGCATGACGGTCACGGCGTCCGCGCCGATGTCCGGTCCTTACGCCATGGCCGCCTTCGTCGATGCGCAGTTCGCCGGACGAGTCGGCTCGGGCGCGACCGTGTCGGCCACCTTGCTGATCACCGGCTACCAGAAGACGTACGGCAACATCTACTCCAGCACGGCGGACGTCTTCGAGGACGCATACGCCAGTGGCATCGAGTCGTTGCTGCCGAGCACGTCGCCCAGGAGCGTGCTCTACACGCAGGGGAAGTTGCCGCGCGATGCATTGTTCAGCTCGACGCCTCCCGATGCGTCGTTTGCGAACATCACACCGGCGACGACCCCGGCCGAACTGGCGCCGGTCTTTGCGCTCGGATTCGGCAGCAACAACCTGGTCCGGAACAGTTTCCGGCTGAGTTACCTGCTCGACGCACAGGCCAATCCGGATGGCGGCTGGCCAGCGACGACGACCGGTCTGGTCGCCACGTCGCCCGCGGTTCACCTGCGCCAGGCACTGAAGCAGAACGACCTGCGCAACTGGACGCCGACGGCACCGATGTTGCTCTGTGGCGGCAGTGCGGACCCGACGGTGTTCTGGTTCAACACGCAGTTGATGCAGGGCTACTGGGCGTCACGTGCGCCGTCGCCGAATCCAGCGATCGTGCTGGACCTGGATTCAGCAGCTTCCGCCGGTGATCCCTACTCGGGTCTGAAGACCCAGTTTGCGTCGGCGAAGCAGATCGCCGCGGCGGTGGCGGTGGCACAGGGTGCGACGGATGGCGGCGCCGCTGCCGTCGCGGATTCGTACCACGCCGGGCTGTTGCCGCCCTTCTGCCTGGCCGCAGTCAGCGACTTCTTCGCCGCGCATTAGCGCGGTGACACGCGGGGCCGACTAGGTGCTGGCGACCGGCCGGAACAGCTTCTTTGCGGTCCGTCCCACCATGCGGCAGACGACCGCGTCGAACGCACCACCGACGACGCCACCGACGACCGGAATCACCTTGGGAAACTGGGCGAGGCCACGCTGCCCCGCCTTGGCCAGCAGCCGCATGCCGATGCGCTTGTTGACTTCGACCAGTGCGCGGCCCGGCACCTGCTTCATCGCCGACTGCGGCAGCTTGCTGCCCAGGTTGAGCCCCAGGTCCGACATGGCTTCCTTGGCGACGTCACCCGCGAGGCTCAGCAGGATCAGCGTCCGCACGCGCTCCTCCGCGAGGTCGTGCCCGTAGATCCGGGCGATGGCCCCGGCCATGCGCGCCTGGATCAGCCACGACGCGACGAGGGCCGACGGCACGCCCACGGGCAACGACACGAATCCGCCGAGACCGGTGATGAAACCCGTGGTGAAATTCTTGGCCATCTCCCACTTCATCAGGGCCTGCACGCGCGCGTCGTTGGTCGCGAAGCCCTGGTCGATCAGGTAGCCGTCGGCAAGGTCGGTCGCGCTCGAAAGCGGCGGAAAGCCGCCGAGTCCCTTCTCGAGCAGGTATTTCACCAATGCGCCTGCCGACTCGTCGTTCGGGAGTTGTCCTGTCATGCGGTGGGCCTCGCTGTGTGATCGACCGCGCATCCGCGGCGGCCGCATGCTAGAACGCAGCGGCCAGTGGTCCATGGCTATGATCGCAGGACCGAGGGGAGGTTGCGTGCTGAAGTGGAAGTTGATGGTCTCGACCCTGCCGGTCGTGCTGGTCCTGCTCGGCCTGAAGCTGGTGCTCGAGCACGTGTTCGGCTTCGAGGGGCTGATCGATTTCTCGGACGTCGGGATCATCCTGACCTCGGGTGTGTTCCTGATCGGCTTCCTGCTGGCCGGCACGATGGCCGACTACAAGGAGGCCGAGAAGCTGCCGGCCGACCTGTCCTGCACCCTCGAGACCATCGAGGAAATCTTCGTGCTGGCCGCCACGGACCGCCCGACCCTGGACCTGGCCGAGCCTGCGCCGTGAACTGCTGCTGCTGACCGATGCGATCCGCGGCTGGTTGGTGCGGCAGGTCGCGCACGCCGGAGGTCTACGCCGCCATGACCCGGCTGAGCGACGTGCTGCAGCAGCTGGAACGCGCCGGCGCCGGACCGTATGCCTCGCGCGCGGTGCCACAGCTGCTGATGGTGCGCAGGTGCATCAGCCGCATCGACGTGATCGTGCGCACCGGCTTCCTGCCGCCCGCCTACGCCCTGCTCGAGGTGCTCATCGTCATGATCATCTCGCTGATGATGATCGCGCGCTTCAGGAGCATCGTCGCCGAGTCGCTGCTGGTGCCGTTCGTGGCGCTGGTCAACATCTACATGCTGCGGCTCATCAAGGACGTCGATAACCCGTTCGATTTCAAGGACGGCGCCCGGGACCAGAGTTCGGGCGAGGTCGCCCTGTTCCCGCTCGACGAGTACCGCGAGCGGCTGGCCGCCAGGGTTGGCAATTGAAGCGAGCAGGATGGCTCGGCAGGCAGAAGCTCGAGGGTCATTCATTGGGGGAAACTCGAAATGACGGCACCGGCATCGTTTGATCTCGCGGGCCGGGTGGCCCTGGTGACCGGCGGCAACCGGGGCATCGGCCGCGGCATTGCGCTCGGGTTCGCGCAGGCCGGAGCGGCCGTCGCGATCTTCGGCCGCAACCTGGAGAAGAATGCCGAGGTGCTGGCTGAACTGAAGGCCGCAGGCGCACGTGCGCTGGCGCTCGCGGTGGACGTCACTGATCGCGCCGCACTCGAACCCGCGTTCCGCCGGGTCGAGGCGGAGCTGGGCCCGGTGGACATCCTGGTCAACAACGCCGGCATCGCCAACGTCAGCGGCGGCATCCTGCAGGAGACGGCCGAATCCTGGGACGCCGTGATCGAGACGCAGCTGAACGCCGTGTTCCTGCTGTCGAAGCTGGCCGCTGCGTCGATGGCGACCGCAAGCGCGGCAAGATCATCAACCTCGGCAGCATGTACTCGTACTTCGGCGCCGGCCTGGTTCCGTCGTACAGCGCGGCGAAGGGCGCGATCGTGCAGCTGACGAAATCCATGGCCATCGAGCTCGCGCCGCACGGCATCCAGGTGAATGCCATCGCGCCGGGGTGGATCGAGACGGACATGACGGCGGCCGTCCGGACCGAGGCACTCAAGGCGATGAACGACGAAATCCTCATGCGTACGCCGGCAGGTCGCTGGGGCCAAGCCGAGGAAATGGCGGGGCCGGCGATCTTCCTGGCGTCCTCCGCCTCGGACTTCGTGACCGGCGAAACGATCCGCGTCGACGGCGGCTACGCCATTCGCTGAGCGAGCATGTCGATCAATTAATACTGAAGAAACTGCTTACTTTTAATATTAAAAAAATCATTTATATCTGTTTTTAATTAACAATAGCGACGACCGGCCGAGCGCCGCGCGATTGCTATACTCCCGCCCTTTGCGCGACCCCTCGAGCGTTCACATGCCGAAAGTGGCCAAGCCTCCCCGCACCTTCCAGGACCTCCTGCTCACGCTGCAACGGTACTGGGCCGAGCAGGGTTGCGTGATCCTGCAGCCCTACGACATGGAGGTCGGCGCGGGCACGTTCCACACCGCCACGTTCCTGCGCGCGGTCGGGCCCGAGCCCTGGAGCGCCGCGTACGTGCAGCCCTCGCGTCGGCCGACCGACGGCCGCTACGGCGACAACCCGTTCCGCCTGCAGCACTACTACCAGTACCAGGTCGCGATCAAACCGTCGCCGCCCGACATGATCGAGCTGTACCTCGGTTCGCTGCGCGCCGTCGGCATCGACCCGCTCGTGCACGACGTCCGCCTGGTCGAAGACAACTGGGAGTCGCCGACGCTCGGCGCCTGGGGCCTCGGCTGGGAGATCTGGCTGAACGGCATGGAGGTCACGCAGTTCACCTACTTCCAGCAGGTGGGCGGGCTCGACTGCCGGCCCGTGATGGGCGAGATCACCTACGGCCTCGAGCGCCTCGCGATGTACCTGCAGGGCGTCGAGAGCGTGTTCGACCTCGTCTGGACCGACGGCCCGCTCGGCCGCGTGACGTACGGCGACGTCTACCACCAGAACGAGGTCGAGCAGTCGAAGTACAACTTCGAGTACGCCGACGTCGACGAGCTGTTCCGGCAGTTCGACGCCCATGAGAAAGAGTGCCTGCGGATGCTCGAGGTCAAGCTCGCGCTGCCGGCCTACGAGCGGATGCTCAAGACCTCGCACACGTTCAACCTGCTCGACGCCCGCAAGGCGATCTCGGTGACCGAGCGCCAGCGCTACATCCTGCGGGTGCGCACGCTGGCCCGCGGCGTGGCCGAGGCGTACTACGCCAGCCGCGAGGCGCTCGGGTTCCCGATGCTGCAAAATAGGGGAGGCTCCCCTATTTCCAGTGGAAATCGGGGAACCTCCCCTATTTTGCGTCCCCTGTTTTGCACGTGGATCCGCCGCTGCCGGAAAGGCGAGGCTCCCCCACGGGAGGCCTGGCATGAACGCCTCCCGCGATTTCCTGGTCGAGATCGGCACCGAGGAACTGCCGCCCAAGTCGCTGCTCAACCTGAGCGCGGCGTTTGCCGACGGCGTGGCCAAGGGGCTCAAGGACGCCGGCGTCGCCTACAAGTCGCTCGAGGCATTCGCGACCCCGCGCCGGCTGGCCGTGCGCGTGAAGAAGCTCATCGAACAGCAGCCGGACCGTCCGCTCGAAAAGCGCGGTCCGCCCGTGAAGGCCGCGTTCGATGCGAACGGTGCTCCGACGCAGGCGGCCCTCGCCTTCGCGCGGGGCTGCGGCGTCGAAGTCTCGGCGCTCGAAAAGATCGAGACGCCCAAGGGCGAATGGCTCGTCTTCCGCGGCACCGAGTCCGGTGCGCGCACCGTGAACCTGCTGCCCGGCATCGTCACGGCGTCGCTCGATGCGTTGCCGATCGCGAAGCGCATGCGCTGGGGCGCCGGCGAGGCGCAGTTCGTGCGTCCGGTGCACTGGGTGCTGATGCTGTGGGGCAAGGACGTCGTCGACGCCGAGATCCTCGGCCAGAAGGCGGGCAACCTCACCTACGGCCACCGCTTCATGGCGCCGAAGGCGCTCCGGATCTCGAGCCCGGCGTCGTACGTCGGGACGTTGCTCAAGCGCGGCAAGGTCATGGCGGACGTGAATGCACGCCGCGACAGCATTCGTGCCGGCGTCACGGCCGCGGCCGAGAAGCTGGATGGCATCGCCGTCATCGACGACGCGCTGCTCGACGAAGTCACGGGCCTGGTCGAATGGCCGGTCCCGCTGGCGGGACGCTTCGACCCGCAGTTCCTCGAACTGCCGGCCGAGGTGCCGATCGCCACGATGCAGGAGCACCAGCGGTATTTCCCCGTGCGCGACGCACAGGGGAAGCTGATGCCCTGGTTCATCACCGTCTCCAACATCGAAAGCCGCGACCCGTCGCAGGTGATCGCCGGCAACGAACGCGTGGTGCGCCCGCGCCTGACCGACGCCGCGTTCTTCTATAAGACAGACCGGCAGAAGCCGCTGTCCGCACACGTCGAAGCGTTGAAGCGCGTGACGTTCCAGACGCAGCTCGGCTCGCAGCACGACAAGTCGGAGCGCGTGCGCGCCCTGGCGAAATCGATCGCAGCGACCATCGGCGGCGATCCGGCGCTGGCCGATCGTGCCGCCGAGCTCAGCAAGTGCGACCTGCTCACCCACATGGTGGGCGAGTTCCCGGAACTGCAGGGCCTGATGGGCCGGTACTACGCACTGCACGACCGCGAACCGGCCGAGGTGGCCGAGGCACTGCGCGAACAGTACCTGCCCCGTTTTGCGGGCGACGCCTTGCCGGCCACGCGCACGGGCATGGCGCTCTCGATCGCGGACAAGCTCGACACGATCGCCGGCATCTACGCGACGGGACAGAAGCCGACCGGCACGCGCGATCCGTTCGGCCTGCGCCGTGCGGCACTCGGCCTGCTGCGCACTTCGATCGAACAGGGGCTCGACCTCGACCTGCAGCAACTGATCGGACAGGCCGTCGCCGCGGCACAGGCCGACATGGCGCGTGTCGCGCTCGAGCAGGGCAAGGCGCTGGGCCCCATGCGATGCCGTGAAACTTGCGGTCGAGGTGTACGACTACGTGATCGAACGCCTGCGCGCCTACTACGTCGAAGGCAACCGCCGGGATCGACTGTGACGGTCGAGATGTTCGATGCCGTGCTGGCGACGCGTCCCGCATCGGCGCTGGATTTCGATGCCCGGCTGCGGGCGCTGGTGCGGTTCCTGCAGTTGCCGGACGCCGCGAGCCTCGCGGCAGCCAACAAGCGCATCGCCAACATCCTGAAGAAGGTGACCGAGCCGGTCGGTGAGACGGTCGACGCGGCGCGACTCATCGATCCGGCGGAACAGGTGCTGGCCGAGCAGGTCGTGGCCATTGCGCGCGAGGTCGAGCCAAAGTTCGCGGCGCGCGATTACACGGCGGCGTTGCAGCAGCTCGCCGCCTTGCGCAAGGCCGTCGACGACTTCTTCGACTCGGTGATGGTCAATGCCGACGATCCGGTCCTGCGTGCGAATCGGCTGGCGCTGCTGAATCGCATGCGCGGCCTCTTCATGCGTGCCGCCGACCTGTCGCGGTTGCCGGGCTGACATCGATGCTGCAGTGGATCCGCTCGGTGATCTACACCGTGCTGCTGTTCCTGGGCACGGGCGTCTTCGGCGTCATCGTGCTGGTGTCGGCGCTGCTGCCGCTCACCATCGAGCAGCGTTACGTGATCCCGCGGGCCTGGGGCCTGTCCCTGACCTGGCTCGCCAAGGTGGTATGCGGACTGGGGTACGTCATCGAAGGGCAGGAAAACCTGCCCGCGCGCCCGTTCATCTCGCTGTGGAAGCATTCCTCGGTGTGGGAAACGCTGGCACAGATGTTCGTCGTGCCGCCGGCTTCATGGTCGCTGAAGCGTGAAGTCATCTGGATTCCGATCGTCGGCTGGGCCGTGAGCACCTTCAAGCCGATCGCCATCAACCGCAGCGCAGGCCATTCGGCCGTGAACCAGGTCGTGCAGCAGGGTCGCGAGCGCCTGGCCTCGGGCATGGGCGTGATCGTGTATCCCGAGGGCACGCGCATGGCGCCGGGGCAGACGCGCAAGTACGGCGTCAGCGGTGCGTTGCTGGCCTGCGAGACCGGTGCGCCCGTGGTGCCGATCGCTCACAACTCGGGGTACTTCTGGCGCCGGCGCAGCCTGCTGAAGAAGGCCGGCACGATCCGCGTCGTCATCGGGCCGCCGATCGACCCGACCGGGCTCACGCCGCGCGAAGTGAACGAGCGCGCGCAGCAGTGGATCGAGGCGAAAGTGGCGGAGATCATCGCCCAGCCGGGCGGTCAGCCGCGCTGAGGGCTCGACCGTCGCGCCCGGTCCGTCAGATACGAGACCTGCGGCGTCGACGCGAGAGATGCTCGTCAGGGCGCAGCCAGCTCGAGTCGGACTCTCCCCGCCGGGCACCGTGCCGCGCGGTTGCCAGCCCAGCGCGAGGTAGAAGCGTTCGGCGCGTGTGCCGGGACTCGTCGTCAGCCAAAGTCGCGCGTGACCTTGCGACCACAGCCAATCGATCATCGCCGCATGGAGGGCCTTGCCGTAGCCGCGGCCCTCATGATCCGGATGGACGAACAGGGCCCAGACGCTGCCCGCGGTATAGCCGGACGCAAAGGCAACAACCTCACCCTCTGTCTCGATGACCCAGGTGCGACCGAGGTCTTCCATCGCCGCGATGTAGTCGGCCGCGGTGATGCGGGCCGGGTCGGACAAGGTGTTCTCGCGCACGGCCAGGCGCACGCGATGCATGGCCGCAATATCAGGACGCTCGGCCAGCCGCAGGTTCATCGCTTCGACGTCGCCCCAGGCTTCTTCCTGCGTGTCGTGCCCGCCCTGGGTTTCGACGACCTGGCGGCGGAAGCCGTCGTCGTCTTGACCTTCGGCGCCGGTAGCGCGTCGGCCGTGGCGCGCACGATCGCCGCGGCAGCTTCGGCATCGTCGAGCTGCGCGTCGATCAGGTAATACGGTTTGGCGCCCGGGTACGGCGGCGCTTCCTTGACCCGATCGAGCAGTGCCTTGCCGGCGTCCGTCGGCTTGAGGAAGAACTGGTTGTCGCAGACCAGCGCAACGACCTTGCCGTCGCAGTAGACGGCGAACTCGCCGAACATCCGGCGGTGCGACACGTGCCCCGCGCCGCGAATCTGCTCGCAGACGTACTCCACGAAACCGATGTCCGATGCCACGTGGCCTCCGCCAACCGCTGGAGAATCGGGACGCAATATTACCGCTGCGGGATGCTGTCGCTGTACCCGGCATCAGCAGGGAGTCCGCTTCAACGTGACTGCAGGGCGCGCTGCAGCGCCTCGGCCAGTGCGCCGTCCTCACGCCTCGGCTCGGCGCGACCCTGGGCAGCGCGTCGTCGCCCGATGCGTCCTGCTTGATTGCCGGGGGAGGATTGGCGCCACGGCCCGCATCGGGCGAGCCCTCGCCGCGTGGACCCGAGGCCTGCGGCTGCGCCGGCGCATCGAGCTTCATCGACAGCGCGACGCGGCGACGCTTCGTGTCGACCTCGAGCACCTTCACCTTGACGATGTCGCCGGCCTTCACGACTTCGCGCGGGTCGCGCACGAACTTGTTCGACAGCACCGAGATGTGCACGAGGCCGTCCTGGTGCACGCCGATGTCGACGAACGCGCCGAAGTTGGTGACGTTGGTGACGACGCCCTCGAGGATCATGCCGGGTTCGAGCTGCGCGAGCTCTTCGACGCCTTCGCGGAACGTCGCGGTCTTGAACTCGGGTCGCGGGTCGCGGCCCGGCTTTTCGAGTTCCTTCAGGATGTCGCGCACGGTCGGCAGGCCGAAGCGCTCGTCGGTGTAGCGGGCCGGATCGATCGCCTTCAGCGTCGCGGCATCGCGCATCACTTCGGCCACGGGCCGTTGCAGGTCCGCGAGAATCCGCTCCACGACCGGGTAGGCCTCCGGGTGCACGGAGGACGCGTCGAGCGGATTGTCGCCGGCGCGAATTCGCAGGAAGCCCGCCGCCTGCTCGAACGTCTTCGGCCCCAGTCGCGGCACGGCCTTGAGCTGGTCGCGCGACTTGAACGGGCCGTTCGTGTCCCGGTGGGTCACGATGTTCTCGGCGAGCGACGACGACAGGCCCGAGATCCGCGCCAGCAGCGGAGCGGACGCCGTGTTCACGTCGACGCCGACGGCGTTGACGCAGTCCTCGACCACGGCGTCGAGCTGGCGCGCGAGCTTGGCCTGGCTGACGTCGTGCTGGTACTGGCCCACGCCGATCGACTTCGGGTCGATCTTCACGAGTTCGGCCAGCGGATCCTGCAGCCGGCGCGCGATCGAGATGGCGCCACGGATGCTGACGTCGACCTGCGGGAACTCGCGCGACGCGAGTTCGGACGCCGAGTACACCGACGCACCGGCCTCGGACACGACGACCTTGGTGAGCCGCAGCTCCGGATGACGCTTGATCAGGTCGGCCGCGAGCTTGTCGGTTTCGCGCGAGGCGGTGCCGTTGCCGATGCTGACGAGTTCCACGCCGTGCTTCTGGACCAGCTGCCCGAGCACGCGCAGTGAGCCTTCCCAGTCATTCTTCGGCACGTGCGGATACACGGTAGCCGTATCGACGAGCTTGCCGGTGCGGTCGACCACGGCGACCTTCACGCCCGTGCGCAGGCCTGGATCGAGACCGAGCGTGACGCGATTGCCCGCGGGTGCCGCGAGCAGCAGGTCGTGCAGGTTCATGGCGAACACGCGGATCGCTTCGGTCTCCGCCACTTCGCGCAGCGCGACGAAGAGTTCGGTTTCGAGCTGCCACGCCAGCTTGACGCTCCAGGTCCAGCGCGCGGTCTGCAGCAGCCAGGCGTCGGCCTTGCGCCCGCGATCGGCAATGCCGAAAGCGACCTGCGATGCGGTTCTCGCAGGTGTTCATGGGTTTGACGAGGGCATCGCCAGCTGCAATGTCTTCGGGCAGCTTGATGGCCAGACGCAGCATTTCTTCGTTGCGGCCACGGAACAGGGCCAGCGCACGGTGCGGCGCAACCTTCGACTAACGGCTCGGAGTACGCGAAGTAATCGCGGAACTTGGCGCCCGCCTCTTCCTTGCCTTCCGCAACGACGGACGTGACGACGCCGTGTTCACGCAGGTGGTTGCGCAGGCTGCCGAGGAGTTCGGCGTCCTCCGCGAACCGGTCCATCAGGATCTGCCGCGCACCTTCCAGCGCCGCCTTGGCATCCGCCACGCCGGGGTTGGCGCCGTGCTCGGTTTCGAATGGCGGCTTCAGGTAGTTGGCGGCCTCGGTCTCGGGGTCGAGCGTCGGGTCGCGCAGCAATGCCTCCGCGAGCGGCTCGAGACCCGCTTCACGTGCGATCTGCGCCTTGGTGCGACGCTTCGGCTTGAACGGCGCGTACAGGTCTTCGAGCCGCTGCTTCGCATCGGCGGCGAGCAGGCTGGCCTCCAGCTCGGGCGTCATCTTGCCCTGCGAGCGGACGCTCTCCAGGATCGCCGCCCGGCGTTCCTCGAGTTCGCGCAGGTAGCCGAGGCGTTCCTCGAGCGCGCGCAGCTGGATGTCGTCGAGGCCGTCGGTCGCTTCCTTGCGGTAGCGCGCGATGAACGGCACGGTCGAGCCTTCGTCGAGCAGGCGAACGGCGGCGGCGACCTGGGCCGGCCTGACGCCGAGTTCCGCGGCGATGCGGATGCCGATCGAGGCCAGCGTCGAAGGGTCGAGTGTCGTCATCGTGGGGATTGCGGGAAGTCGTTGCCGAAGGGGCGGCGACTATGCGCGACGCGGTCAGGGACGACAAGGCTTGCCAAGCCACCGATGCCTGCCGGCAGGGCGGACTGGGTCCATGTCGCCGCCTGGACGAGGAGGCCACGCCCTGCCCCGCGCCGCCCCATAAGTACTTTCGCTCATCAACGGCCAGGCGTAGCGTTGCTCTAATTGCCGCCGACGCCCACAGGCGGTCATTTACACACCGAGGAATTCGTACGATGAACAAGCTCTCGATTCTTGCACTGGCGTCCGCCCTCGCGCTGATCGCCGGCCCGTCCTTTGCGGGCGATGCCGCCGCTGGCAAGGCCAAGGCCGAAGCGGCCTGCGCCGACTGCCATGGCGACGACGGCAAGGGTGACGACGAGAATTCGGCGATCGCCGGAATGTCGGTTGCCGATTTCACCAAGGCGATGACCGAGTACCAGAACGGTACGCGGACCAAGGACGCCAAGATGGCGAAGGCGGCGAAGAAGATGACGGCGGCCGACGTTGCCAACCTGGCTGCGTATTACGCGAAGCTGCCGAAGTAAGCCGGACCTTTTCGCGGGGATGACTGAGGGCCCTCATCTGAGGGCCCTTTTTGTTGGTCCGCAGACCATCAAATCAGATTTGACAACAGCCCGGTAAATTTATGGCTACCATCGTCATCATCAATTCCTGGTGATGTTTACGTGGCTGCCGTCGAGCCTGCTCGAGCAGCCCGCGCACTCGAGGGGGCAGGCGATGAAGTTCACAGGGTTCCTTGCAGCTCTGCTTTGTTCGAGCACTGTGGTGGCGGCCCCGGAGAGTCCGGCACGACCGACAGCAACCGACGTCGAACACGATCTCACCGCAACGTACTTCCATTGGTTTCCAGAAATGGCGACCTACTACAGCGTCGATCCGGTGGTCGCCGGTCGGGGCTCCGGCACCCGCCTTTCGCCACGTACCCAGGCGGACGAGGTGGCGAAGCGCGCTGCATTCAAGCGCGTGCTGCAGCGCTTCGGCGAGGTGGACGTGACCGGCCTGACTCCGTCCGGGCAGGTGTTCCATGCCGCGCTCGAAGCGACTCTGCGTGGCAGCCTCGCGCCCGCTGAAGTCGTCGAGTACGGCACCGTGTTCAGCGCCTGGGGCATGTGGTTCATGCCCTACGCCGTTAGCCAGATCGGCGGTCCACAGGACCTGGTGTCGAAGCTCCTCGACAGCCAGCAGCCGGTGCGCAACTCGGCCGAGGCAGAGGATTACCTGACGCGACTGGAGGCCTACGCCAGGACCATCGACGAGACGATCGCGAAGATCGAGCACGACCGCCGCCTGGGCGTGGTGCCGCCGGGCTTCATCCTCGACAAGGCGATTGCGACGCTGGCACCACCGAAGGAGGCCGACCCGGCGCAGCACCCGCTGGTGGTCGCGCTGGCGACCAAGGCCCGTGACGCAGGACTGCCGCAACCGGACGCCTGGACGAAGCGTGCATCCGCTCTGGTGACAAGTGGCGTCCTGCCGGCCAATGCGCGGCTGGCTGCCAAGTTGCAGTCAATGCGTGCTGGAGCCAGTGACGAACCGGGCATCTGGCGGTTGCCCAAGGGCGACGCCCTGTACCAGGCCATGGTCCTGCACATGACTGACACCACGCTGTCGCCGCAACAGATCCACGAACTTGGTCTGGCGGAGGTGGCAAGGATCCTGGGCGAGATGGACACGATTCTGCGGGCCGAGGGGTACCCGAAAGGCAGCGTCGGCGAGCGCATGGAGCTGCTCAGTGCGGAAAAGCGTTTCAGGTATTCGAACGATGCCGACGGCAAGGCCCGGGTGCTCGCGGACGTGAACGCCCAGCTCGCGGAAATTGCTCCGTTGCTGCCGCAGTGGTTTGGCACGCTGCCCCCGCAGCAGGTCGTCGTGAAGGCGGTGCCCGAACAGGCGGAGCAGAGCTCGTCGGGCGGCTTCTACGATGCCCCCGCGCTGGACGGCTCGCGGCCAGGCACGTACTGGATCAACCTGCGGGACACGGCGATCCTGCCGTCGTTCAAGCTCAAGACGCTGACCTACCACGAGGCCAATCCGGGTCACCATCTGCAGGCAGCGTTCGGCATGGGTGTGGGCACTCCGGTCATCGCAACGGCCCTGTACTCCAATGCATTCGGTGAAGGCTGGGGGTTGTACGCGGAAGCGCTGGCGCAGGAGATGGGTCTCTACGCCAGGGATCCCTACGGTGATCTTGGCCGATTGCAGGACGAACTCTGGCGCGCAGTGCGTCTCGTCGTCGATACCGGCATGCATTCGCTGCGCTGGAGCCGGACGCAAGCGATCGACTACGCGATCACGACGGCCGGTGTGCACCCGCTCGAGGCCGAAGCCGAAGTGGACCGCTATGCCGTCTGGCCTGGCCAGGCGCTCGGCTACAAGGTCGGCATGCTCGAAATCCAGCGTCTGCGGCGCGTCGCGCAGGAGGCGTTGGGCGAGCGGTTCGACATCCGCGCGTTCCACGTCGAGGTGCTGCGGGACGGCGCCGTCCCGCTGCAAGTGCTGGAGAAGAAAATCCAGCGCTGGGTCGAAGCGCAGCGGACGCCGGCGGATTCATTCGTGGCCGCCATCGCACGGCAATGCGGCAAAGCCTATGCGGGCCGCATCGTCACCAACGAGCCGGCGGCACCGAACGACCCGTTCGCCGGCAAGCCGCTCGTGATGCACGTGCGTGAGTGCGGGCCGGGTCAGCTGCGCATTCCGTTCCACGTCGGTGACGATCACTCGCGCACCTGGGTACTGACGCGAACGACAACCGGCCTGCAACTGAAGCACGATCACCGCCACGCCGATGGTTCGCCGGACGTGCTGACGATGTATGGCGGCGACACGACGACGGCCGGCACCGCCGTACGTCAGGAATTCCCGGTCGACGCGGAGTCTCGCGCCTTGTTTGAACAGACAGGCTCGATGGCGTCGGTCACGAACACCTGGGCAATGGAAATCGAACCGGGGACACGGTTCGTCTACCAACTCGCGCGGCCAGGCCGGTTATTTCGCGTCGAGTTCGACCTGGCGCAGCCAGTGGCAATTCCGCCGGCGCCCTGGGGCAGCGCAGACACACCCTGACGGCGTCGAATGGTCGATCACTGGCGTGACGCCAGGCTCGCTGGATTGCGCCTCGGTCACCTCAGCGGTGGACGTTCAGCCCCCCAGCCAGGATTCGGATCGTCGCAGCCGACTCGTCGCCGTGCGCCTGGTCCTTGCCGTTGATGTACTGCAATGCGGGCAGCCGTTGCAGTGGCGACTCCAGACCGGAGTAAGCCGCGGCAACAGCTTGCGCATCAAAGCCCGCGCCGGCAACCAGACCCGGCACCTCGGGTTGCGCAGTCACGGCGAGTACGCCATCCACATACAGGATGTTGTAGTTGGTGGAACCCTGTCCGAACGGCGTGATCGGGTAGCTGCCCACCGGCGAGTCGATCGTCGCCGTGGTCCGGAAGTCGAGGTTGCCACTCAGGCTCGCAGGCGTGTCACCGCCCACCAACCCGATATAGGTCGCCGTGAACGGCGGATCTGGTGTCTCAACCGGGCGCTCCGCGCTGTCGGCTACGATGGACAGCGACGCCGGCGTGATCACGCCCGTCGCGCTGTCGACATAGTTGATCGAGTAGTTGGCGCCGCCGTTGCCGTCCGCCATCACCAGCCCGCTTGCCGTCAGGTTCTTGCCGGTGCCGACGTTGCGGTCGTCGAAGCTCTGCGTTGCCGCCGTGCCCACCCCATCGTAGATCGAACCGCTCACCACCGGCGCCACGCTCGACGCCGTGGTGCCGTCATAGACGCGGTTGTCGGCCTGCGCCGTCACTGTCAGCGACGCCGGCGTGATCACGCCCGTCGCGCTGTCGACATAGTTGATCGAGTAGTTGGCGCCGCCGTTGCCGTCCGCCATCACCAGCCCGCTTGCCGTCAGGTTCTTGCCGGTGCCGACGTTGCGGTCGTCGAAGCTCTGCGTTGCCGCCGTGCCCACCCCATCGTAGATCGAACCGCTCACCACCGGCGCCACGCTCGACGCCGTGGTGCCGTCATAGACGCGGTTGTCGGCCTGCGCCGTCACTGTCAGCGACGCCGGCGTGATCACGCCCGTCGCGCTGTCGACATAGTTGATCGAGTAGTTGGCGCCGCCGTTGCCGTCCGCCATCACCAGCCCGCTTGCCGTCAGGTTCTTGCCGGTGCCGACGTTGCGGTCGTCGAAGCTCTGCGTTGCCGCCGTGCCCACCCCATCGTAGATCGAACCGCTCACCACCGGCGCCACGCTCGACGCCGTGGTGCCGTCATAGACGCGGTTGTCGGCCTGCGCCGTCACTGTCAGCGACGCCGGCGTGATCACGCCCGTCGCGCTGTCGACATAGTTGATCGAGTAGTTGGCGCCGCCGTTGCCGTCCGCCATCACCAGCCCGCTTGCCGTCAGGTTCTTGCCGGTGCCGACGTTGCGGTCGTCGAAGCTCTGCGTTGCCGCCGTGCCCACCCCATCGTAGATCGAACCGCTCACCACCGGCGCCACGCTCGACGCCGTGGTGCCGTCGTAGACGCGGTTGTCGGCCTGCGCCGTCACCGTCAGCGACGCCGGCGTGATTGCACCTATGTTCGCTGTGGCGGTGGTAGAGGCGAGCGTATATCCGTAGACCGACGCGCTCCCGTTGGACGTGATCGCGGCAATGCCATTTGCGGTAACGGCTTTGCTCGTGCCGGCATTCCTGTCGCCGAACTCACTTCCAGTCCAGGCGAAGGTCACGTCATCGCCATCGACCGTGCCCGCCGCCGTGAAGTTTCCCGCCAGCAGCGTCGCTCCGGTGGTCCCGTCGTAGACCCTGCCGGTGGTACCCGTCAGTCCCGGCGTGATGCTTGGTGCCAGCGAGTAGAGAAAGCCGTCGCCGGTTGCCTGCGCGACCGGCGTGACGCCGAAGATCGCGCTGTACTGCTTGAAGTCATAGGCCAGCCCGTTGCGAGCATCGGGTGTCGCACCACCGAAGGGGGTCGGATTGCTCGACCAGACCAGCCAGCGACCGTTTGCCGCTGACAACGCAGAGGCGCCGACATTGTTGATGAACCTGCTGCCCGACAATACGATCGCATCGCCTGCGCCTGCCGCGCTGATGGCTCCTGCAACGGTGACCGCGCCGCCCGCCTGGACCGACAAGGCTCCGCTCAAGGTCGATGCGTTGATGGTTACGGCATTCGTGTCGCGCAGCGAGACGCTGCCGGCACCGGATACCGTGACAACACTGAAATTGTTTCCTGCATTGGTTGCCGTCACGTTGCCTGGGCCGACGATCGTCAACGCGGACGGTGCCGACACGACGCCACCCAGTGTCAGCGAGGTGATCGCAGACGTCGTGCCTATCGTGCTCGCGCTGGCAAGCGATATGTTGCCGGACACGGAAGCGGTGCCCTGGCCCGTGAGCGCACCGGCGCCCGCCACGCCAACACCGTTGAGCGTGATCGGCTCACCCGCGATCGCGACGTTGTCGACGTTCAGCGTCGCACCAGTCGCCACGGTGGTGCCACCTGACGCAGCGCCAAGCGCGTTCGCGTTGGCGGCAACCAGCGTTCCGGAACCAATGCTCGTGACACCACTGTAGGTGTTGGCGCCCGACAGCGTCAGCGTCCCGGTGCCGGCCTTGGTGATGCCACCCGTGCCGCTGATCACGCCCGCGAACGTCGTCGTTGCGTTGTTGCCGCCCGACTGTCAACGTGCCGCTGCCGAGCGTGATGTTGCCGGCCCCAGCGATCGAGCCCACGGTCTCCGAGAAGTTCGCCAGGTTGAACGTTGCACCGGACGCCACCGTCACCGCGCTCGCGTCGGAGATTCGGTTCGCCGCACCCAGTTGTAACGTGCCGGCGCTGATCGTCGTCGCACCGGTGTAGGTGTTGGCGCCCGTCAGCGTGGTCGTGCCGCTGCCCTGCTGGATGAGTTCGCCAAAGCTGGACACCACGTTGGCGGACGTCAGCGCATTGTTGCGATCGAAAGCGAGCCTGCCCAGGTTGACCACGGCACCGGTGCCGAGGTTGCCCGTGGCGCCGCCGTTACCCACTTGCAGGGTCCCGGCGCGGATCGTCGTGGTGCCAGTGTTCGCGTTGGCGCCGGTGAGCGTCAGCGTGCCGTCGCCGAGTTTGGTCAGTGCACCCGTGGTGGCCGCGCTTGCGCCACCGACGGTGAGACTGGTTGCGCCATTCGACAACGCCGATCGAACTGGTGGAGCCAGCCGTCAGCGTGTAGTTGCGATCGGTGGCAGCGCTGGCACCGGTGTACTGCAGGATGCCGCCACCCAGGACCAGGTTTCCGGCGGCATTGGTCGAGGCGCCGATGTTACTCGCGGTGCCGCCGTTCGCCAGCGACGAGACGCTGAGAATGCCGCCATTGACGGTCGTGGCGCCGGTATAGCTGTTCGCCCGCGTCAAGGTGACGGTACCCGCGGTCGCCTTGGTCAGGCCGCCGGCGCCACCGAGAATTGCGCTGATGATGCCATTCGACACTGCGTAGGAAGTCGCGCCGGTCCCGGTCAGCACGCCGGTCGTGCCCGTGATGGTGCCGTTCGTCAGCGTCACCGCGCCGACGGTATCGGAGTACGCGCCAATGTCGAAGGTCGCGCCGCCGGTAACGGTGACGCCACCCGAGGCAAGGGCATTGTTCGCACCCTCCGCCAACACGCCACCCGCTACCGTCGTCAGGCCGGTGTGGAGGTTCGGGCCCGACAGCGTCAGCGTGCCGGCTCCAAGCTTGGTCAGTGCACCAGTGGTTGCAGTACTCGCTCCGGCAATCGTGAGATTCGTCGCCGCGTTGGTGACGTTGATCGAGCTCGTCTGCGCCGCCGTCAACGTATAGTTGCGGTTGGTCGCTGCAGTGCCGCCGGTGTATTGCAGCGTGGCATTGGCGCCAAGCACGAGGTTCGCTGCCGCGTTGCTCGAGGCGCCGATGCTGCTGGCGACACCGCCGTTCGCCAGCGTGTTCGCGCTCAGCGTGCCGCCGTTGTTCTGGATCGTGGTCGCCCCGGTGTAGGTGTTCGCCCCGTCGAGCGCGAGCGTGCCGGCGCCCGCCTTGGTCAGACCACCGGCACCGCTGATCACGGCGGCGACGGTCAGGTCGTCCGCGGTCGCGCCGTTGTTGACGGTGAAGGTGCGCGTGGCGGTCGAGGCAAGGTTGCCGCTGACGATCGCTCCAGTGGCACCGGTGCCGTTGACGTTGAGTGTCACGTTGCCGCCGAGCGTCAGCGTTCCGGCGCCGGTGGTTACGGTCGCGCCGGAAGTCGCGCCGCTCTCCAGCGTCAGTGACGAGACGGTCTGGTTGAAGCCGTTCAGTGTCGAGCGTGCCAGCCGCGCGCACGGTCATCGCCTGCGACGCAAACGAGTTGTTGATGCCGGAGCGCAGCGTGCCTGAATTGACGACGATGCCACCGGTGCGGGCGACGCTGCGATTCTCCTGCAGCACGCCGGAGCCGGCCTTGCCGAGAATCCCGGTGCCGGTGACCTGGGCGTTCGACCCCAGGATCAGGTCGCTGACGGTGAACACCTTGGCATCGGTGGCGCCGAATGCGACCGTGCCCGTCGCCTGTGTCGGCTGGATCGTGTTCGTGCCGCCCACGGATAGTACGCTGCCGCTCGCGATCGTCAGCGTGTTGGCAGCGCCCGTGGCGTCGTGATCGTAAGCGATGCCGCCGGACAGCAGCAGCGAGTTGATCGAGACCGTGTCGTCGGCAACGCGGTTGGCGGTCAGCCTGAGGTTGACGTTCGCGGCCGGCGCAGCGGCGTATTCACTCGCCAGCAGCGGCCGCAGGCCATTCACCGCACCGGTTGGCGGGTTGTAGGTGACGAAGTCCGTGCCGGCACTGCTGCTGCCGGACCCGCCGCCGGCGCCGATGGCGCCGGCAACGATGCTGACCGTGGCCGTGCCGCTGTTGCCGCCGCCGCCCGTCAACGTCGGAGCGGTTGTGAACACGATGTTCGAACTGCCTGCGGTCTGCGAGGCAACTGCATTGGCACCCAGGTTGGTGCCACGGAAAAGCCCGGAGGCCCCCGTGGTCCGCGCGAGGGATGCGAACGTGACTCGCGTGTTGCGGGCTGCATCCGGTGCCAGCGTGATGGTCGAATAGCCACTGGTGAGGTTCAGTGCGCCCAGCGACCTCTGTAGTGTTCGCAACCGCGTTGCCGGTTATCGCAAATTCTCCGCCATTCAGGGTGAGCGTGCCCGCCACGCGGTTGTCGTTGTTCGCCACGCTGTTGTCGAGCAACAGCTGCGCACCGGAGTTCACCGTCAGATTGCTGCCAGTGGCGCTGCCCGCTGTACCGGCGAGCGCCAGCGTGCCGCCGCTTATGCCGGTGGTGCCGGTGTAGGTGTTGGAGTTCGTCAGCGTGAAGGTGCCGGTGCCTTCCTTGACCAGGCTCACCGTGCCGCTGCCGTTCTGGATGACTCCGCCGAAGGTGGTCGATGCGCCATTGCGACCGGTGGTCAGCGTCGCCGAGCCAGCCGTGCCCTTGGTGACGTTGCCACCCGCAGCACCGCCGCCTGCAAGGCTGCCGATGGTCTCGCTGGCCGTCAGGTTGAGTGCGACGCCCGCCGTGTTGGCGAGTACCACGGTGCCCGTATCGGCGATGGCGTTGCCACCGGACACGGCCAGTGTGCCGGCATCGACCGTCGTGGTCCCGGTGTAGGTGTTGGCCTGCGACAAGGTGAGCGTGCCGGCTCCGGCCTTGGTCAGTCCACCCGTGCCGCTGATGGACGTTGCTGCGGACTGTGAGCCCGCGCCGCTGTGGCTGACAGACAGCGTGCCGCCTCCAGTGAGCGCGACATTGCCGAGCACCAGCGTCGTCGCGTTCGTGATGCCGACGGCGGCGGCAGTCGCATTGCTGGTCCGCAGGCTGCCGGTCGTGAGGTTGGCTGCGCCACCACCGGCATTGATCGCAAGCGTGCCCGCGCCCGCATCGATGACTTTCGACGCGGCAAGTGTCATGCCGCCGGTGCCGCTGGTCAGCGAGATGGCGCCACCACCGGTCGTGATGCTCTCGTTTACGGCGATCGAGCCCGCGCCGGCACCCGTCAGCGTCACGGCTCCCGTGCCGGTGTTGCTGATGCCACCGCTGCCGGCGATGATGGTGATCGAGCGGTTCGCGCTCAGCGTCAGGCTGTTGGCCGAGGCGTAATTGATCGCATTGTTGACGGTGATGTCACCGGCACCGGCAAGACCCGATGCCGTCGATACCGTCACGTTGCCGAGCGCGAGCTGGTCCGTCAGCGTCCCGACATTGAGGTTGGATGGAGTCGTCGTCGAATTCGAGAACGTGCCGCCACCGAAGGCGGAAGTCGGCGTGGTGGCGGCGCCGCTGATCGTGATGTCGGTCGGATCGAGCAGGAGCGTGCCGGCGCTGCCGTTCGCTGCCCGGAGATCTGCACGCCCCTGGAAGTCGAGCCATTGCTTGCCCGATGTCTCGACCAGGCCGCCGTTGCCACTGTTCGCCCCGCCGCGCGCGCTGATCGCTGCCGTACATCTGCGTGGCTTCGTCAGCCCAGACGATGACCTTGCCGCCGTCGCCATCCTGGCGGGCATCGGCGACGATGACCGCATCGGCGCCGACGTAGCTGCGTCGTGCATTCTGAATCGCGTGATTGTTGCCCTGGTAGTCGCCCCCGACGAGCACGGTACCGCCACCCGACCTGCCGGATGCATCGACCCGTGCCGCGTTCACGAGACCGACCTGATTACCCAGCAGTTCGACCTTGCCGCCCGTTCCGGCCTCGCCGCGTGCGGAGACGAGCCCGCCCGCAAGCAGGGTCCCTGACTGCGCCTGCACACTGATCTCGCCGCCTTGCTGGCCATCGGCCGCAATCGTCGACCCGGAACCGAGGTTGATGTCGTCTCCGGCGCTGAGGACGATACGCCCGCCACTTTCAGTCAGGCTCGACGCTTCCAGCACGCCAGTCTGGTTGATGACGCTGCGCGTAACGGATTCGGCGCCCGCGGCGGTCAGCAGGATCGCGCCGCCTTCCGCGCGAATCGCCTGGCGGTTGTCGATCAATGTATCGAGTGTCTCCGCGCTGACGCTCAGGCCGACGAGCCGGTTGCCAGCGAAATTGAGCGTGACTCGCTCACCGCCAGCCAGCGCGACCGTGCCCTGCGGTGCGCTGAGCGTGCCGCCGTTGATGATCTGCGGCGCAATCAACGCCACGTAGCCACCAGGGGTGGCGGTAATCGCGCCGAGGTTTTCAATGGCGCCCCCCGTGCCACTGAAAGCGTACCTGCCGGTCAGGAAGTCGTCGTCGCGGATGTTGAGTGTCGAGGCGACCAGTGCCGCTGCATTGACGCGCGCGCCGCTTCCGAACAGTACCCCGTTCGGATTGATCAGGAACACCTGGCCATTCGCCGTGATTTGTCCTTCGATGCGCGAAACGCTCGGGCCGCTGACACGGTTCAAGGTTACGGACGAATCGTTGGGCTGAGCAAAGTTGACCAGCGCCTGGCTGCCGATGTCGAAGCCCTGCCAGTTGATGATTGCGCGCTGGCTGCCCTGGGTAATGTCCATGCGCGTGCCGTTGGTCGTGATGTCGGCCTGGCCGACGACGACAGTGCCGCCACCGGGCAGTGCTCCCGGTGCAAGTTCGGCCGCAGCCGCGGGTCCACCGGCTGCTGCAAGCAACGCAACGGCCAGTCTGGCGCAGACACGACCGGAACTCCTCTTGCCGCGTGCGCGCACCAGCTCCGCAGCGACTGCCCAGGCACTTAGCCGGTGATTCCAGATGAGACGATAAGCTGTATTCATGGTCGGAACGTCCATTGCGCGCCGACCCAGCCGCGCACGTTGCTGTTTTCGCCGTCGGCGTCGTTGCCAGCGGCCGAGCGCCCGGGGTTGTCGCCGATCTTGGTGGCGACATAGGCGCTCAGCGAAAAGCCACGCGGCAGGTTCCAGTTGCAACCGAGGCCCGCGCCGGAGAGCGAGTAGTGATTGGGAATGCCGGGGTCGGCGAGACCGCCGCGCTGGTCGGCAACGAGCCAGACCGATCCGGTGTCGACAAACGCGCGGATGGTCGCCTGGCCGGGGATCGCGGAGAGCCTGGAGCGGCCGCACCCATTCGAGGCGCGCCAGCAGGGCTTCGTCGCCCGCCGCCTCGCCCTCAGGATAGGCGCGCACGCCGTTGTAACCTCCGAGCAGGAATTTCTCGGCGGAGTCGAGGTTGCGGTTGGTGATCTGCCCGGACAGTCTGAGGTTCAGGAAGCTGCGGTCGCCCAGGGCATGGAGTATCTCGACCTGGCCCGACAGCTTGCTGTAGCGGCCAGCCGTGTCGATGGTCGCGGCGTTGTTCGCGATGAAATCGGGAGGGCCGATGAGATCCTGGTCGCCGCTGGTCAGCGCAACCTGGTAGCGCACCTGACCGGCCAGCGTCGCCGCGACGCCATCGAGCGAGAGCACGGCCACGTTGAGTTCCCGGTCTTCGAGGTCGCCGCCCGACCAGGTGTCGGTGAGGCGCTTGCGTTCGAGGCTGAAGCCCGCATGCAGCAGCGCGCGCTGGCTGAGCAGCAGTGGGTAGCGCGCGTGCACGGCGGCGACGGCCGCGTCGCCCGCGCGGTCGAGTGCCGCGAATTCACAGCAGAGTTCGTAGCTGAAGTCTGAGTAGCTGGCCCCCAGCGTCAGGCCGTCGTGGCCGACGGGCACCTGGTAGGAGGCGAACACCGCCTGGGCGCCGGTCGAATAGGCAGCCCAAACGTCGCCGAGATCGCCGATGCCCAGCGGACTGTTGAGCTGCACCGAGGCGATGGTCCGAGCCTGGCCGGTGTACCTGCTGCCGAAGTTGTCGACGCCCAACGTGCTGGTGAACAACGGGCCGGGCGGCACCTCGATCTGCAGGCTCGACGTGCCGATACTGGCGCCCGGTTGCAGCACTGCCCTGGCCGGTGCGCCGGCCCTCTGCTCCAGCAGGATCAGGCTGCGCTCGAGCGCCTTCTGCTCGATTGGCTCGCCGGGGACGATGCCCTGGGCCGTGAGAGTCTTCTCCACGCTGTGCGCTGCCGAGGCGCGCCGAGCCGCTGGCCTCGACGCGATCGAAGCGACCTTCGAGCACCGCGATGCGGACACCGCCGCCGTTGATCCGTTGTGCCGGCACATAGGCGCGCGCCAGGAAGTAGCCGTGCTCGCGATACAGCGCCGTGACGCGCGCCGCCGCCAGGCGCAGATCGTCAAGCGATGCTTCCTGGCCGATCAACCCTGCGAGCTGCGCCTCGACTTCGGCCGTCGGCAGCAGGGTGACGCCTTCGATTTCGAAACTGTAGATCCTGATCCTGACGTCGGACGAGGCGGCAGCCGGCATGGCATCCGACGGCTTCGGCAACGACGATGCCGGGAGCACCGGCCCGTCGGTCGGTGGTGCATAGAGATTGAGGATGGTGCCCGCGTCCGGTCGGAACACGCTCGGTGCCCGGGACTGCGACCATGCCGGTACCGCCGCCACGAGCAGGGCAACAACGGCAAGGCAGCCGGCACGGCATTGGTGGGTGAAGTGTCGGCGACACCTTGCTGGCCTGATCTGCATTCGTCACTCATGCGAGCGCTCGGGGCGATATGACAAATCTATCCAGCGGGCTGTCGGGCGGATGTGAAGGAAATCACGGAGTTACAAGGTGGACTTATTCTCGACGACGACGCCTTTGTGCCCTGGTTGGATGCGGGACGCGGACGCGAGCGGCCGAGGATGGCAACAACGTCGCACCTGTGGTTGCTCTGTTTCCCGTCCGTGAGCGGCCAGGGGAGTCGCACGATCGGATCCGAAGAAAACGTAGATTTCGTATTCAATGCAACTACGAAAATAAGCTTTTTCAATTCGTTAAAAAAGATGTTTTTGACAATCGATATGGCATTGATCGATTGCACACGCCGCGTTAACCCCGCTTCGTTAGAACCACCGTTTACAGGGACGCACACCCTGCAAACGGAGCCCGAGCCATGAGCAATCCAATCACCCGCCGCACGTTGCTGGCGGCCGCAACCGCAACGGTCCTCGCGACGGCCATCGCCCCAATGGGCGTTTGCCGGGCCGACACGCTCGCGCGAGTCGACGTCTACGACCGCGGTGCTGGCGAGGCGCTGCGCGTGTACCGCCATCACGGGCGGCGGTATGTCGTCGGGCAACCCGGCAACGAGTACGCCATCCGCATCCGCAACTGCTCCGGCCAGCGACTGCTGGCCGTCTTGAGCGTGGATGGCGTCAATGCCGTGAGCGGCGAATCCGCCTCGCCCGACCAGGCCGGCTACGTGCTGGAGCCGGGCGGGTACGTAAACGTCCAAGGTTGGCGCAAGGACCTGAACCGCACCGCGGCCTTCTACTTCTCGGATGCGGGGGATTCTTATGCCTCGCGGACGGGTCGACCGCACGATCTCGGCGTGATCGGCATTGCGTTGTTTCGTGAACGTCCAGTCGAGCGGCGAACGTGGCTGAGCAAAGAGAGCCGGTCGGAACGATCGGACTCGCCGGCTCCAGCCGAATCCGACGCTGCCGTGGATGCCAAGGCCAGCAGTGAGGCCGGCACCACCGCGGCGTCACCGGCCAGGCAGTTGCCGTCGCTGGGCACCGGCCACGGCCGAGGCGAGTACTCGCCCGTCGAACAGGTCGAATTCGAGCGTGCCAGCACGCAACCGGACGAGATGATCGCCATCCGGTACGAGCGGCGCGAGACGCTCGTGGCCATGGGAGTCCTGCCAGCCCCGAGCTACGGCCATTCGCGCCGCGACCCGGACCCGTTCCCGGCGACGCTCGGCTTCGTGCCGGACCCTTGAGCTGGTCGATTGTCGCATCCGCCGCCGCAGTCGATACTGCGCGGCGGATGCAAGTGCCCAACGCCGAGCAGGAACCACGCACTGACGAGGCCTTGATGCGTGCCTACGGTGGTGGCGAGGCGCGCGCGTTCGAGGCGCTGTACGCGCGGCATCGAGCGGCCACGTACCGGTACTTCCTGCGTCACGCAAACGGGAATGCGGCGACCGCAGACGAACTGCACCAGGACTTGTGGTTGAAGGTCATCGGCGCGCGCGAGCGCTACGAAGCGAAGGCGAAATTCTCGACCTGGCTGTACACGCTCGCGCGCCATCTAATGGTCGATCACTGGCGCGCGCGCCACGGCATTGCACTGGATTCTCTCGAGGACGAGGCAATCGTCATGCAGGCGGAGGAGTCCGCGTCGGCAGCGCGCGATTGCAGTGACGATCCGCTGCGCGCGACGATCGACGACCAGGCTCGCCGCAGGCTGGTCGCGGCACTCGCCGGGATTCCTCCACTGCAGCGGGATGCCTTCCTGCTGCACATCGAAGGAGGCCTCCCACTGGAGGACATCGCCGGCCTCACGGCTGCTTCCGGCGAGACGGTGAAAAGCCGGTTGCGTTACGCGTACCGTCGACTGCGCTCGGCACTGGAGGGGCTGGAATGAGTAGCCACGAGCACGAAGGTCCGCGCGCAACGAGCGGGGACGAAACATTGAAACGCGAGTGGCAGCGAGCGTCGGCTGAGCAGCCATCGGCATCACTTGACGCCGCGATCATCGCGTCGGCGCGTAAAGCTGTCGAGGGACGCGAAGTGCCGCCGCAGATCGTCCGTGGCGGTTCCCGGTCCCGGGTGTGGCTGGCCCGGTGGCAACCGATGGCCACCGCTGCCGCGGTAACAGGCCTCGCTTTCGTCCTGGTCCAATTGCTGCCGCGTGATCGCGAGGTCGCGCCAGCGATTCACATCGAGGAATCTGCTTCTGGCCCCGTGACAGCACCAAAGGAATTGCACAGCCCGCCGACAGAAGAGGCGAGCGACGCCAAAGCGGTGCAGCCCAGCGAAGCTGCCGTCGCTACAGAACCAAGCGCGGCGGCTGATCGTGCACTCACGCCGATGGCCGTCCCCGCACCCGCCAAGGCGGCTCCGTCAACGGCTGTTTCCCCGCCACTGACCATGCCGACCGATGTCGCCGACGCGGCCTCCCACGCAACTGCGATGAGCGAGGCTGAACTCGATCAACGAACGGGCGCCGCGGCGAAAGCAAGCAGCGGTGTTACATCTGCGGAAGCCGCCGCGTCGCGACAGGAGCATCGGCGGAATGATGAAATGCGACTGGGTGCGGCGGATCGAGCTGCAAGCATCGCGGCGCTTTACGCCTCGGGCGATACCGTCGGCGCCGCAGCCGCGCTGCGGGAATTCCGGGCCGCGAATCCGGATGCCGACACGTACCTGCCTGAATCGCTCCGCGATTGGGCGCGAACAGTGAAGTGACTTGTCGGAACGGCCACGTCACCGGTCGCGCAAGGCCCTCATCCTGCGCATCGATAACCCGCGCCGCGCACGGTCTCGATCAGGTCTCCCGCCGTCCCGAGTTTCTGGCGCAGGCGTCTGCACGTACACGTCGACGATATTGGTCTGGGGATCCTTGTCGACGCTCCACACCTTGTTGAGGATGCGCTCGCGCGACAGGACCTTGCCGGGGTTCTGCAGGAAGAGCTTGAGAATTTCCCGCTCGATCGGCGTAAGGCTGACCAGCCTCGCGCCACAGTGCACCTCGAGCGAGGCCGTATTGAAGCGGATGGTCCCGGCCGACAGCACGGCCAGATCGGTCCCGGGGCCGTCGAACAGCCGCCCGTGCGTCGAGCGAGCGCCTGCACCCGAACCAGCAGTTCGTTGAAATCGAACGGCTTGGCCAGGTAGTCGTCGGCACCGATTCGCAGGCCGGATACACGATCCTCCACCTCACCGAGGGCGCTCAACATCAGGATCGGCGTCGCGTCCTGCCGGGCACGGATTCGACGACAGACCTCGATTCCACTCAGGCCGGGGAGCATCCGGTCCAGCACGACGACGTCGAATCGCTCCATATCCAGCATCGCCAGTGCCGTTTCGCCGTCCATCGCGACGCTGACCTGCCAGCTTTCGGAACGCATTCCGCGACCGATGAAATCGGCGACCCGCGCGTCGTCCTCGACCAGCAGGATGTTCAAGCAGCCACCTCGTTCGAGGACCGCTCAGGCAGCAGGAAGGTCGCGGTGAGTCCCTCGCCGGGCTCTGACGGCGACGGACATCATCCCGCCGTGCGCCTCGACGATGGCTTTGGCCACCGGCAGGCCGAGGCCGACCCCGGCGCCATAGCGCTGGACAGCGCTCTGGCCGCGGTAGAACCGATCGAACACGTGCGCCAGGTCTTCGGCATCGAGCCCTGGCCCATCGTCGCTGACGTCGACCTGGTAGCCATCGGGCCCCCGGGTCAGCCTCAGCTCGATGTTGCACTCCCCCATAGCGATGCGCGTTGTCCAGCAGGATCATCAGCACCTGTCGCAGCCGGTCGGGATCGGCTTCGATCTCGGCCGCGCCGAGCTCGCTGTTGAACGCTACCGCGACCTGCCTGTCGACCCAGATTCCGTGACAGTCTTCGAGCACTTTCGGGATGAAGGTCGCGAGATCCACGGTCGTCAGGTTCAGCCGGGTTTCCTGCGACTGGTGTCGGGCGATGAACAGCAGGTCGTCGACCAGTCGCGAGGTGTGGATCGCCGCCTCCCGGCAGCGCTCGAGCGCATCGCGATATTCCGCCGACCGGCTTCCCGTTGCCCCGCAGGGCAATGTCGGCTTCTCCGCGGATGATCGTGAGCGGTGTGCGCAACTCGTGACTGACGTCCGTCAACAGGCGCTTGCGGCTTTCTTCTGCTTCCCTCAACGTGGCCAGCAGGCGTTCGAGCTCCGCAGTCCGGCTCGCCACGATCGATTCCAGTCGCTCGTTGGCCGACTCCAGCGCCTCCTGCCGCGCAGAAATCTCGTCGGCCATCCGATTGAAGGCCTGCGCCACGCCATCGAGTTCGCCGCCACCGTCGAGCGCGATCCGGTGCCGCCGGTCACCGCCCGCGAACGCCTCCGCTCCGTCGATCAGCTGGTTGATGGGCTTGTTGAAGCTGCGCAGGAGCCACCAGAGCGCGATGCTTGCAGCGATGGCGCCCAGCACCGCTACCGCGACGGACAGGAACCGATCGAACCGCAGCCTTTCCTGGTTCAGCGTCCGCTGGTACAGAAGTGCACCGTACTGTCGCTCGAGACCCGTCTGGATCAGGCGCGCGAAGTCCTGATCGACGCGTTCGTCCAGGATCCTGGACAACCGCGCCCAGTCCTCGGCCGACTGGGGAATGCCGGCGTCGATGACGACCTGGTACTCGCTCAGGAGCCTGTTGATCTTGGTCTCGATCTTCGCGAGATGCTCGAGGTCCTCCTGGCGGTCGTCGCCGAAGTACCGGATCTCCTCGATGAGCGTCTCGCGAATGCGGCTGATGTCGCTTCTGATCGACTTCAGCAGTTCGGCTTCCATGGCGCCCCGATCGAGATCGCCGATCATCATGGCGTCGCCGAACTGCTTGAAGAGCTGATAGGTGTGATTGGACAGCGCGAGATGCGCTTCGTAGGAGCGATGGACGAGATCCACCCGATCCAGGCTGTGTCGGAACTGCTGCCCGCCCAGCACCACCAGCGCCGTGCTGATCGCAGCCAGCGTCAGGACGCCCGAAAAGAGGACGACGACCTTGGTGGTGAAACGCATTCCCGGAAAGCCAGTGAGCCCGCGTCAGACTAACGCGACGGGCCGCACTCGGGGAGCCTCTCGAGCGTCCGGGTCGCAGCCGCCGCGTGACGGGACTTGGAATGAAACGGAATCGACGGAGGCCCCGGGAACACCAGGGACCTCCGTCAGGACGAGCCGACTTGCCTGAGTTACGCCGGACCGGCTCAACGAACCGGACGCGTTACGCTCAGAGCAGCCGGCACTGATCTTCCTTGCTGCCCCCGACTCTGTTGCCGCCACCCGTCGGCGCACGATTGTTGCTCTTGCACTGCAGGTTCTGGTCGATGGTGTTGGAGCGAATGACCAGTGCCGAGCTGGAACGGTTCTCGAAGACCTGCATGTCGCCGTCGACCCGGTTGGAGAGCAGGTTGAGCCGCGTCAGGCGGTTCTTGGTCATCTGGACGTTGCCGCCCACCGTGTTGTAGCGGACGTGTGCCGCGTACGTGCTGGCGTTGAGTTCCTCGAACTGGATGTCGCCACCCACCGTGTTGTAGTCCACCGTGACGGTCTGGCGGTTGTACTTCAGCTGGATGTTGCCGGTGACGTTGCTGTAGGTGATCTTCGACGTCCTGCTGAGGTTCTCGAGCTGGATGTCGCCATCGACGAAAGTGTTGGGCTCGACGGTCACCGAGATGGCGTCCTTGGCCTGGATGTTCCCGTCGATCTGGGCACCCAGCGTCGTCAGGCGGCCACCGGAATACACGAGCACATTCCCCTTGACGATCGTGCCGTTCAGCGTGCAGCTGGCATTCTGGACCACGACGCTGTCGTCGATGGTGACCGGACCGATCGTGCCACTGCACTTGCGGTCGGCGAGGGCCGTGGTCGAAAAGCCGAGGCATGCGAGCGCAATGGCGCCACCGATCGACCTGCAAACGATTTGAGACTTCACGTCAATTCTCCTGCGGGAAGCTTCATCGAATTCGAGGCGGTGGGCTGGGAGGCCCGTCCGCTGAGTGCGCCTGGCGTCCGGCCACGCTGCGCATATGCAATGAATGTAGTGAAGTCTCGTGAACGAAACCTTGTACGACTGATGAAAGAGAAATTAACGATGCATTAACGAGCCTGCACCTGGCATGGCGAACGCCGGTGCCACGTTGACGCTTACGTCGCCTGCGCGCGGGCGGGAGCCACGGTGCAGAGGTGGTCCCGCCGCCGCGGCTAGCGCCGATCCCGCTTGGCCTGGTTGCGCCGACCCTGGGCGCGACTGTGCGCGTTGATCGCGACGCCCCGCGACTTGAACGCGCGCAGCCGCGTCTCGGCCAGCTTGGCGCGAGGACTCATGAAGCCGGCGTTGCCGATCGGCGACCCGGCGGCGGCGGTTGACGCCGGGGCCTTCGGAGAAACGACCCGGCGCGGGCCGTGCACCTTGCTCGCCTTTCCCACAGCCGCGCGAGGCATCTTCTTCACGACACGCCTGGGCGGCGCAGCGAGTCGCTCGTAGCGGACCTGAAATCGCGTCAGCAAGTCCTGGAAGATCGCCGCTTTCTCTTTCGTCCGCGCATTGGCCGCGCCGCTGTTGCCCCGCTTGGTGCCGGTGAGTTCGCGCATCGCGAGGCGCTGCCGCTTGTACAGGTCGCGGTACTTGTCGCGCAGCCGTCGCGTGCGTTCGACCTTGCGCTTGAGTTCCGCCGCACTCAGGACGCAGATGCCGTCGCGGCGCGAGGCCTCGAACAGCGTGAATTCGGCGCTGGTGAGCAGCTTGCGGGCGGTGGCGCGCTCGGTGGGCATCGGGTTCACTCCGGGTGGCAAAGCGGTCATGGTAGCGAACTGACCCGCGCTCGTGGACTCGAACAATTCCTATGCGCGTGTTCCCAGGAGCTGCCCGTCGGCGGTGTCACTGCGCCGGACGCGCGCCTTCGACCTTCCACTTCACGTAGCGCAGCACCTCGCCGCTGTCGAACGGGCCCAGCGAAGTGCGCACGTTCACGGTATTGCGGGCCGGGATGATGTTGTCGCCGGTGCCGACACGCTCGGGGCCGTACACGGTGCGACCGGACGCATCCACCACGCCGACGACGAGCGTGACGTTGCTCACCGGGGTCGTCGTGCGGTTGCCGACCGTGAGCCACACGCGTCCCTCTTTGTCGAGCTGCGGCTGGATCGACAGGTACGTCTCCGGATTCTGCGCGAGGTCGAGCCGCACCAGGCGCCCGAGCGCCTCCTCGCCGACCGGCGACTTGGAACCCGCAGCCAGCTTGTACAGATCCACCGCGCCCGCGTTGTCGCCGCGGTCCTCGTGGACGCGGCCGAGGTAATAGGCGCCGGGCGCCGTCGGCAGCAGGTCCATGCTGCGCTTCAGCAGCGGCTCGGCCGCGGCGCGGTTGCCGAGCTGGTACTGCGCGATGCCCGCCTGGACCACCGGCTTGAAGTAGCCGGGATCGAGCTGGCCGGCCTTCTCGAAATGCGGCAGCGCGGCGCGCGGGTTCTTCTCCGCCATCGCGAGATCGCCGAGCAGGCCGTGGAAGCGCGACTCGCGCGGCTCCATCTTCACGGCCTCGTTCACCAACCGGCGGGCGGTCGCGTAGTCGCCCTTGTTCGCGGCAGCGAGCGCCTGCTGGTGCTTCGCGTAGGCCGGCGCCGCGCGCTTGAGGCCGGCCATCGCGGCCACGTAGCGATCCTTGCCGAGGTCCCCGCCCGGACCGCCCATCTGCGTCATCGTGCGCCGGTTCGCGTCGACGCGTTCCTGCGAGGGGGGATGGCTCGCGAACAGGCCCGTCATCCAGTCCTGCTCCTTGCCGGCCGAGTACTTGCGCACGAACAGTTCCTGCAGCGAGACCGCCGCCTGCAGGTCGTAGCCCGCGAGCTTCATGTACTTCATGCCGTAGTTGTCGGACTCGAGTTCGTCGTCGCGACCGTATTTGGCCTGCAGCATCTGCGCGCCGACAGCCGCGCCCTGACCCACCACCTGGCCGAGCTCCGAGCCCCCGTACACGGACGCGCCGATGCTGGCGACGGCTGCGCCGATCTGCATGAGCTGGCCCTTCTCCATCTGCTGCGCACCGTGCCGTGCCGCCGCGTGCACGATCTCGTGGCTGAGCACCGCAGCGAGCTCGGCCTCGTTCTGCAGTTCGACGAGCAGACCGCGGTTGATGGCGATCTTGCCGCCTGGCAGCGCCCAGGCGTTGAGCTCGCCGCTGTTGAGCACCACGAATTCGTAGGGCAGCGGGCGGTCGGCCACGGCGGCGAGCCGGTTGCCGACCTGCCGCACGTACTCGGTGACGCGCGGGTCGGTGACGTAGTCGCCGCCCTGCGACTGCCGCGACGGTGCGTAGTACTGCTGGCCGAGCTTGATCTCCTGCCCCTCGGAGATCATCTGGATCTCCTTGCGGCCGGTGACGGGATTGGTTGCGCAGCCGGCGAGCGCGGCGAGCGAGAAGGACAGCGGCGGGAAGATGGCGCATGACGGGATGTTCGCAACGACTCTCGGATAGGGATTCTATGCCTCCGCCTCTACCTGGCACTCGCCTGCCAGGCGTGGCTTGGGCAAAAGCGGTCGCTTACTGCGTTGCGGCGATTTCCGGTCTGCAGCCTCTTGACGCGCGCTGGCGCAGAAGGCTTCAGCCCGCGCCCCTACGGGCAACGCTTGGCGATGTCGTACTGCTTGCCGTTGTAGCGCCACACCGGAAAGCAGGTTCCCGGGCCCAGCACCTCGATGTCCGGGAACCCATGGTTCTTGGCCGTCGAGGATCTTGGGCGAGCCGGGAAAGCCGAACTGCGGCTGCCACTTCCCGCCCTTGTCCTTGATGTACAGGTTCATCTGCGACCCGGCGCGGCCGAAGCAGGAGCCGAACTCCTGGGTCATGACCTCGAGCTGGCCGTCCCCGTTCAGGTCGACCGCCTCGGCCTCGTATTCGACCTCCTCGCCACAATCCACGTCCATCGCCTTGCCCTTGGCGGCCTTCATCTTGCCGCCGGTGGCGGCCTGGATGGCATCGAGCGCGGCCTGGTCCGCCGCGCGCACGGTGCCGACGCACGCAAGCGACACGATGGTTACCGCGAGCAGATAAGCACGAAGTCTCATGGTCGTCTCCCGTGGCGAAAGAAACGTGGAGATTGTGCAGGACAGTCCCATCGGATGCCTACTGGGACGACTGCCTTGAAACAGATACGTGATCGCCGCCTGCGTGGAGCTGGAAGTGGCGGCAGGTGCCGCCCTGGTGCCGCGCATTTGGCGTCCCGCAAGCCATGACGCGGCCTGCCAGGCAGTTGCGGATACGGACGGCGTATTCGTTACCGGGTTGGCCTTCGACGTAGCGTCGCTGTAAGCGGCGGTCCAGGCAGTGCGGGGTCAGCGTAGCTGGCGTCGACCTCCGGTGGTGGTCACGTGCCGCAGCCGGCTCACTTAGAACCCGTAGTTGAGGGTTGCCATGAATTCCGTATCGTCATCGGAGATGTCGCTTTGCCAGATGAAGTTGATCGTCAGGTTCACGATCAGCCGCCGGTTAACAGCGTAGTCCATGCCACCCGTCAGCATCGCGTCAATTTCGTCCAGGTTGTCCATGTTGTAAGCCAGCCCACCCCCGCCAAACAGCGCGAACCCGTGTTCGTTCATCTGGCCATCAACGGTGAGCGGTAAGCGCCATTCTGTGTCGTACCCGCCCGTCATCAGAGACGGACGGATCGAGAGAGTACGTTCGCCCAGATTCACGAGCTTGATCTTCGAGTCCAGGACAGCGGCGGTAGCGTCCCCTTTGCCACCGCGAAAACCGACACCAACGTAGTAAGCCGGAATTTCTGTCGATGGCGGGGTCTCGGCCAGGGCGATCGTGCACTGGGACAGGATGCCAGCCAGCACCCCACCTATCGCACCGAGCGACCAAGGGGAAAGACGAACTTTCTTGGTCATGGCCTGAAGTGGTTGTAATTCGAAACGTCGCAGGTGCATTGAAATCCTGCGAGGCAAGGCTCAGACGTCCAGGTTCGACACCAGCAGCGCGTTTCTTTCGATGAACTCGCGACGTGGTTCGACTTCGTCCCCCATCAGCGTCGAGAACAATTCGTTCGCGACGTGTGCGTCTTCAATGCGCACCTGCACCAGTCGGCGCGTTTCGGGATTGATGGTCGTGTCCCACAGCTGCTCGGGGTTCATCTCGCCGAGACCCTTGTAGCGCTGGATCGTCTGGCCGCGACGCGCTTCGTCGAGCAGCCAGTTGATGGCTTCCTTGAAGCTGTCGACCGTCTGCTCGTTGTCGCCACGACGCACGATGGCGCCGGCGCCAAACAAACCGACGAGCGTGCGCGAGAGGTCCGTAATCCGGCGGTATTCGCTCGAATTGAAGAACTCGCGGTGCAGGTGCTTCTCGACGGCGTTGCCGTGCTCGACGCGCGTGACGACGAGGTGCGGCGGCGTGCCTGGCTGCAGCGTCACGGTGTAGTGGCGCCCCGCCTGCGGGATGTCGTTCAGCATCTTCTCGAGCTGCGCGCCCCAGGTGGTGAGCTTCTCCGGGTCCTCGCGATCGGCAATGCCGATCTCCGGCAGGTGCAGCATCTGCTCGAGCACGTGCGAGTCGTAGCGTCGCGGCGATTTGCGCACCGCATTCTGGAAATCCATGTACTTGCGGGCCAGCGTCTCGAGCGCGCCGTCCTGCATCGGCACCGACGAATCGCGAACCACGAGCGACGCGCCTTCGAGTGCGGTTCGCAGCAGGATCTGGTTGAGCTCGACATCGTCTTTGACGTAGTTCTCGCTCTTGCCCTTCTTCACTTTGTACAGCGGCGGCTGTGCGATGTACACGTGGCCGCGCTCGATCAGGTTCGGGATCTGGCGGTAGAAGAACGTGAGCAGCAGCGTGCGGATGTGCGAGCCGTCCACGTCGGCGTCGGTGTTATGGCAGCAGAGTCCGCCCATGCCAGCGACGAAATTCTCGTCGGTCTCGACCGAAAAGTCATAGACATATCCGTTGCTCGGCGTGACTTCTTCGATCGAGACCACCGGCAGCGCCATCAGGTCGCCGTCGAGCGTGTCGAATCGGCGATTGATGGTTCCGTCGACACGCTCCACGTGCTCGCGGATTCCCATGGCCGCAGGGTGATCGGACCAGATACCTTCGAGCCGGCGCAGGTCTTCGGCCGCAGTCACTGTGATCTGCCAGTAACGACGACGAGTGACGCACGGCTCGCCGCGGATGAGCCGCACCTTGCCGTCGGGTTCGTGCTCGCTCAGTGAAGCGACGATGCCGAGCGACGAGAGCAGGTACATCAGCCCGCTCGCCAGGTCGTACGACGACGTGGCGAAACCGACACGACCGGCTGCTGCGGTACCGTCGCCGCGGAAGTAGCCGCGCAGGAATGCAAGGCGCAGTTCGACAGGCACGTTGAACACTAGATCGGGAATGCGCTTGGTGTGGGATTCCGCACCGCGGAATCCAAACAGGCTTTGCCATGCGGCGGCCGCAACCCGGTTGACCAGCTTCAGCTCGGCAGCGCGGTCGACGACTTCGTACAACGTCGGAGCGAGGCCGAACACGCGGGTCATGCGCTCGGCGATTTCGGCTGCAAAGGCGCGATTGCCATTGCCGATCGACATCCGGATTCCGTTGCGGTCCGAGCACGAGCCTTCGGCGACGTAGAAACCCAGCAACGTCATGAGGTCGGCGTCGACCGGCAGGCGCTGCGGAATGCCCGCATCCGCGTAGTGCTCTGGTGTGATCTCGAAGCCGTCGCGACTCGCGAACCAGTCGACGTCCGCTGCCTCAAGCTCGTCGATGTGCACAAGATTGCGAACAGCATTACGGCCCGAACCCGAGTATTGCGTCTGCCAGGTGCGGTCCAGGCGACTCGGGACAGACTGCACCATAGCCTGGGCAACGTCGGCATCGGCGCCGACGGCTTGCAGGTAGGTGTCGAACTGCGTCTGCGTAGGACGGGATTCACCCCGCTCCCAGGCATAGAACGTCACCGGTTGCTTGATGCCGATCGCGTTCGCACAAGTCGCGATTGGTGAGGCCGCTTTCGCGGCGCACCATCGCCAGTGCCTGTCCGACCTCGCGCGGGATCTCGACGCGACTCTCGGTCATCTGCGGGTTTCCAGCGTGCTGCTCGCGCACGCGGACCTTGAACCATTCTTCCACGGCCGGCCCGCGCAGCCAGGCGTTCAGCTCTGGCCGACGCTCCTGCCAGAGCGAACGCAGGACGTCGACATGTCCGGGGGCGATTTCGGGCAGCGACAGGTGCTTCGGCGCGACCAGGCGGTCGCCGGTCTGCAGTTCATCTCCTCGCTTCAGCCGCAGCGTACCGTTCTCAGCGGTGAACACGCTGTGGCTCGACGTGACGCGCACGGTGCGGCCATAAGCCGTACGAACACGGAACAGCTTCTCCTGCAACGGATGCCGGATCACAGCCTTGATCGGGCGAAACCGGATCGCATGGTCGTCATTGCCGAAGCACAGGACGTCGCCGAGCTTGCCGTCGCCGATTCGCTCGGCGAGCACCTTCTGGGCGTGGCCATCGTCATCGACGTGGCCGGAATCGCGATTGGCCTCGATCGTCGTATCGATGAACGCGCCGATGCGCACCATCCGCGCCAGGCCGTCGCGTTCACGGACGAAGACGTGGTCGTCACCGTCGACGCTCATGATGATGATGCGGTGATAACGCAGCTTGGCGAGATCGAGCTCGTCCTTGCCAATACCGCAACCAAGCGCGGTGATCAGCGTGCCGACTTCGGCCGACGACAGCATCTTGTCGAAACGCGCGCGTTCGACGTTCAGGATCTTGCCCTTCAGCGGCAGGATCGCCTGGGTACGTCGATCACGCCCCTGCTTCGCCGAGCCGCCTGCGGAATCGCCCTCGACGATGAACAGCTCGGACTTCGCCGGGTCTTTTTCCTGGCAGTCCGCGAGCTTGCCGGGCAGGCCGGCGATGTCGAGCGCGCCTTTGCGGCGGGTGAGCTCGCGCGCCTTGCGCGCTGCTTCACGCGCACGGGCCGCGTCGATGATCTTGTTGACGATGGCCTTGGCCTGCGCGGGTTGCTCGAGCAGGAATTCGCCGAGCTTTTCGCTGGCGATCGCCTCCACCACGCTCTTCACTTCCGACGAGACCAGCTTGTCCTTGGTCTGCGACGAGAACTTCGGGTCGCTCAACTTCACGGACATCACGGCGGTGAGACCTTCGCGCGAGTCGTCGCCCGTGGTCGGCACCTTGTCCTTCTTGTTCGCCATCTCGCCTTCGATGTAATCATTGAGCGTGCGCGTGAGCGCCGCGCGGAAGCCGGCGAGGTGCGTGCCACCGTCCTTCTGCGGGATGTTGTTGGTGAAGCAGTACATCGTCTCCGCGTAGGAGTCGTTCCACTGCAGCGCGATTTCCACGACGACGCCATCGCGTTCACCGCGAAACCAGAAGATTGAGTCGTGAACTGCGGTCTTGCTGCGGTTCAGGTACTTGACGAACTCCTTGATGCCGCCTTCATAGAAAAAGAATTCGCGGCGGTCGTCGCGTTCGTCGACAAGTTCAATTCGTACACCGGAATTCAGGAATGAAAGTTCGCGCAGTCGTTTCTGCAGGATCTCGTATTCGAACTCGATGTTGGTGAAGATCGTGTCGCTGGGCTTGAAGCGGATCGTGGTGCCGCGCTTGTCGCTGGTGCCGGTCACTGCAAGGGGCGAGACCGGGTCACCCAGGCGGTATTCCTGCGTGTAGACCTTGCCGTCGCGATAAATGGTGAGGTTGAGGGTTTCCGAAAGGGCGTTGACGACGGAAACGCCGACGCCGTGGAGACCGCCTGAGACCTTGTAGGAAGAGTCATCAAATTTTCCGCCCGCATGCAGGACGGTGAGGATGACTTCGGCCGCCGAGACCCCCTCCTCCGGATGGATATCCACAGGAATTCCACGGCCGTCGTCCTGCACGGTGACCGACTGGTCGGCGTGGATGGTGACGATGATGTTGGTGCAGTGACCGGCGAGGGCTTCGTCGATCGAATTGTCCAGGACCTCGAAAACCATGTGGTGCAGGCCGGATCCGTCATCGGTATCACCGATGTACATTCCCGGGCGCTTGCGGACCGCATCGAGGCCTTTTAAGACTTTGATTTTACTGGAGTCGTAAACGTCCGCGGAGCTCATGGGATACCCGGTACAGAGTGACGCAGGATTATAGCAGAGGGGTGATTTGGCCGTGTTCCACGTGAAACCTTCGGGCCGCCGGGAGCCGGTGGAACGCCGGCATGTTCGGGGTCCAACGCGGTGACAAACAACTGCCCGGGCAGCTCGACCACTACGGAAATCAGCCTTTCGAGGTTGGTTTCGTCGAGCTCTGCGGCAGGGTCGTCCACAAGTAGCGCTGCCGTCGGACTGCCCAGCGCGTGATCGCATTTCAACTGCCCAAGCAGCATCGCCGATGCCGTCAGCTTCTGCTGTCCACGCGACACCCGGTGCTTGGCCGGGTCCCCGGCTACGCGGATCGACACGTCGGCCCGGTGAGGCCCAGCGTGAGTTGTGCCCCGCTCTCTGTCCCGAGGCCACGCATGTTCGATCGCGTCTTTCAGGTCGATCCCCGCAGCCCAACCATCGCTGAGTGACAATTCAATGGCAGTTCCCAGGAGTTGCTCACCAACCATGGCGACATGGGGCTGCAGTTGGGCGAAATAGTCGCGGCGGGAAGTCGCCAGGGCGCGGCCGGACTCGACCAGCTCCGGATCCCAGGCACGGACGACCTGCTCCGGTGACTCAGCCCTCAGGGCCGCGTTGCGCTGCTTCAAGGCTCGTTGATACCGGCGCCACTGCTCAACGAATCTTGGTTCCACGTGGAACACTCCCCAGTCGAGGTAGCGTCGTCGCTCCTGTGGACCCTCCTCCACCAAACGGTGAACCTCTGGGTCGATCGCCTGCACCGGCAAGATGGTGGCCAACTCCGCCAGGCTGCCAATCCGATTACCAGCAGCGCGCGCTTCGAAGCCTTCGCGACTGTAACGGACTCCCACGGGACGAATGCTTTCGCCAGCTTCGAAGCGACCGGTCAAAAGTAACTCATCCGCGCCTTTGCGAATCAACGTCTCATTGCGGGCAGTCCGGAACGAACGACCGCGGCCCAGGAAGAAGATCGATTCGAGCAGGCTGGTCTTGCCCGAGGCATTGGCTCCACTGATCAGGTTGCAGCGACCGTCGAACTCGAGGTCGGTCGGACTGAATGCAGCGAAAGTCACGCACTTCGAGCCGACGCAAGCTCATGGCGTCGGCCTTACCCTACGTTCCACGTGGAACCAACGCTGCTTCGGTGGTGGTTCATGGCTCCCGCTACGACCGATGTTCCACGTGGAACCATGCGCAGGCTGGTTCACCGAGTCCTGACGGACGCTCGCGCGTCCGTTGCCGGCTCAGAGCCGCATCGGCATGACGACGTAGCGGGCAGACCCGTCTTGCGTCGCCCGGATCAGGCAACTGCTGTTGCCGTCGGTCAGACCGACCTGGACGTCGGCGCCGTCCACCGCCGCCAAAGCGTCCAAGCAGGTAATTGACGTTGAAGCCGATCTCCAACTCCTCGCCGTCGTAGGTCACTTCGACCTCTTCTTCGGCCTCTTCCTGTTCGGGGTTGTGCGCCTGGATCATCAAGGCGTTCGGCTTCAGGGCGAAGCGGATGCCGCGATACTTCTCGTTCGACAGAATCGCCGCGCGCTGCAGTGCCTGGCGCAAATCGTCCCGAACGGCGCCGATCGTCTTCGGCGGCGTGGCCGGGATCACGCGGCTATATTCCGGGAAACGTCCGTCAATGAGCTTGGAAGTGAAGCGAATGTCGCCAATCTGGACGCGAAGATGATTCGATCCGATCGAAACTTCGAGCATCTGGTCCTCGTTGCCGAGAATTCGCTGCAGCTCGAGCACGCCTTTGCGCGGCACGATGACTTGCTGGCCTGATTTCCCGCCATTGGGGAGTTCAACCTCGCACAAAGCCAGACGATGGCCGTCAGTTGCGACAGCACGCAACATTTTCGCCGAGGTTTCAAGTAAAAGGCCGTTCAGGTAGTAGCGGACGTCCTGCTGGGCCATCGAGAAGTGCGTCTTGTCGAGCAGCCGCTTGAAGTCCTTCTGGGGCAGCTGCAAGGCCTGCTCCGCGTTGATCTCCTCCACGGTGGGGAACTCTGCCGCCGGGAGCGTGGACAGCGTGAAGCGGCTCTTGCGCGCCCGTACCAGCATCCGCTCGCCTTCCTGCGTCAAGCGTGATCTCGGTGCCCTCGGGCAGCGCACGGCAGATGTCGAGCAGCTTGCGTGCCGGGAATCGTGATCTCGCCGCCACGCTGCACGTCGACGTCGGACGTGGCCACGAGTTCGACTTCGAGATCGGTCGCCGTGATCGAGAGCTTTCCGCCCTTGGCGGTGACGAGCACGTTCGCCAGGATCGGCATCGTCTGCTTGCGTTCGACGACACCGATGACGGCCTGCAGCGGGCTCAGGATCGCTTCGCGCTTCGCGATGATCTTCATCTTCTATAGTTCCGGAGTCTTTATATAAGAGTTCTATTGTTATGACTTTTAGCACAGCGCATGTCTGTGCAAAACCTCAGTTTCCCCAATGGCAGCGCGCATTTGCAGGCAGGGTCAGCACCCCTTGCAACTGCCGCACGCCCTGTCCGCAGCCTGTGGACGAAATGTGGAGTACTCGGCCTCCGATTTCATCCACAGGTTGATCATGTCATCCCGCAAGCGTTCTCAACAGGTTCGAATAGTCCTCGTTGAGCCGCTGCTGCGACGTTCGCAGTTCCTTCACGACACGGCACGCATGCAGCACCGTCGTGTGGTCGCGGCCACCAAACGCATCGCCAATTTCCGGCAGGCTGTGATTGGTGAGTTCTTTCGACAACGCCATCGCCATCTGCCGCGGCCGCGTGATCGAGCGGCTGCGACGGCGTGACAACAGGTCGGCCACGCGGATCTTGAAGTACTCCGCGACCGTCTTCTGGATGTTCTCGATCGTGACCAGGCGCTCCTGCAGCGCGAGCAGGTCCTTGAGCGCTTCCTTCGCAAAATCCAGCGTGATCGGCCGGCCGGTGAACTGCGAGTTGGCGATCACGCGGCGCATTGCGCCTTCGAGTTCGCGCACGTTGGAGCGAATGCGCTTGGCGACGAAGAACGCGACCTCCTCCGGCAGCTCGACGCCGCTGGCTGACGCCTTGCTCATCAGGATCGCGACGCACGTTTCGAGTTCGGGCGGCTCGATCGCCACCGTGAGTCCCCAGCCGAAGCGCGACTTCAGGCGCTCCTCGAGACCTTCGACTTCCTTCGGATAACGATCGCAGGTGAGGATCACCTGCTGCTGCCCTTCGAGCAGCGTGTTGAACGTGTGGAAGAACTCTTCCTGCGAGCGATCCTTGCCGGCGAAGAACTGGATGTCGTCGATCAGCAGCGCGTCGAGCGTGCGGTACGCCTGCTTGAACTCGTTGATCGTGTTGTGCTGCAGCGCGCGGACCATGTCGCCGACGAATCGCTCGGAGTGCACATAGGCGACCTTCGCGTCCTTGTTGCGCGCGCGAATCTGGTTGCCAACAGCGTGCATCAGGTGCGTCTTGCCGAGGCCGACGCCACCGTAGATGAACAGCGGGTTGTAGGCGCGGCCAGGGTTCTCCGCGACCTGGACCGCGGCGGCACGCGCCAGCTGGTTGCTCTTGCCCTCGACGAAATTGGCGAACGTGAACTCGGCGTTCAGCCGGCCGCCGAACTGCGGCAGTGGGTCGACCGCGCGTCGGGGCGGCGCGCCGGGCTGTGATTCGAACGTGGCCGGCGGTCGCGCCACGGGCCCGGGTTGCACCGGCAACCCGATACCGTCCGTCATCTGGGCCGGAGTGGGGAGCGGCTGCCGGCGGGACCCGATTTCCACGACCACTTGTGGGGCCGGGGAGGGCACCAGCTCGTCGACGAGCTCACTGATGCGAGAGGTGCAGTTCTGGTTGACCCAGTCGACCACGTACCGGTTGGGCGCGAGCAGGCGCAGTCGGTCCCCGTCCTCGACGGCCTGCAGCGGCCGGATCCAGGTGTTGAAGGCCTGTTCCGGAAGCTCCGCCTCGAGGCGGCGGAGGCATTGGTGCCAGAGCGAAATCTCCACGAACCGACAGGCCTTTCTAGGGGACGGTGAGCGCTTGGGAGCGGGAAGGGGCGGCGAGTGTATACCGGCTCCCGGCCTGTGGATATCTTCGGTTGAGGTTGACTCCGGCAGGGGCCCGTGCGTATTCTTCCCGGCCCTTTTACGGCCAGTGCATGTTGTTGTTTCTGGTCCTGTTTTCCGGTCCTGTTTAGGACTCGTCGGAGCCGAAGATGAAGCGCACATTCAACCCGAGCAACCTGCACCGCAAGCGAGTCCACGGCTTCCGTGCGCGCATGGCCACCAAGGGCGGTCGTCTCGTCCTCGCCCGTCGTCGCGCGAAGGGCCGCAAGCGTCTTGCGGTCTGACCGTTCTCACGAGCAGTAACGATCGCACGCCAGTCTCGCGACGCTTCCCGCGCGCGAGCCGCCTGACCGACAAGCCCCAGTTCGACGCCGTTCACCGGCAAGGCCAGCGATCTTCCGATGCGCTGTTCCTCGTGATCACACGTCCCAACGAAACGGGCCAGGCCCGGCTCGGGCTCGCCGTCGGCATCAAGGCCGCGGGCAACGCCGTCAAGCGCAATCGCATCAAGCGCCTCGCGCGCGAATCGTTCCGTCATCGCCAGCACGAGTTGCCTCCCCTGGACGTCGTCGTCAACGCGCGACCTGCGGCCACCAAGTGCAGCAGCGTCGAGATCCGCGCGAGCCTGCAATCGCACTGGGATAGGATCGTGCGACGATGCGCCCGCTCCTGATCGCCCTCATCACGTTCTACCGCTGGTTCATCAGCCCGCTGCTCGGGCCGAACTGCCGCTTCCATCCCACGTGTTCCTGCTACGCGCAGGACGCCATTCAACGTCACGGGGCGCTGCGCGGCTCGTGGCTCGCGGCGCGTCGCATCGGACGCTGCCATCCCTGGAATCCCGGCGGCTACGATCCCGTGCCCGAGTGCACGGACGCGCCGCACGACCACACTGATAAGCGACCGAGTCATGGATAACCCGCGCCTGTTTCTCTGGATTGGCCTCGCGCTGCTCGCGTGGATGAACATCATCCAGTGGGATCGCGATTACGGGGCGAAGCCGGTGGCGGCAGCGGCCACGCCCGCTACGCCCGGTGCAGCGCCGACGACCGCCGCACCCGCAACGGGCGCGCCGGCATCGAGCCTGCCGTCGCTGCCTTCCGCCGCGGCACCCAGCCGCCGGCGACGGCCGCGGCGACGCCTTCGCAGACGCCGGCCATCGCCGCCGTGGCCGGGCGCTGCACCGAAGATTCGCGTCGTCACCGACGTGCTGGACATGGACATCAGCCTGCAGGGCGGTGACCTGCTGCGCGCCGACCTGCTGAAGTACCCGCAGGACAAGAAGCCGGGCAGCCCCGCGGTGCGCCTGCTGTCGACGGACGACACGACGTTCAGTGTCGTGCGCAGCGGCCTGCGTGCGGCCGACGGCCGCGCCGAGCCGACGCACCTGGCGACGTACACGGCGCCGGCCACGGAGTTCCGCCTCGCGCCAGGCGCGCAGGAACTGCGCGTGCCGCTCACGTGGACGGACGAGCAGGGCGTCACCGTGATGAAGACCTACGTCTTCAAGCCGGGCCAGTACGCGATCGACGTGCAGTACGACGTGCAGAACGCATCGGCAGCGGACTGGCAGGCCGCCTCCTACGTGCAGTTCGCGCGGCACGTGTTCCCGCAGGAACGTTCGATGTTCGACGTCGAGAGCTACGCGTTCCGCGGCCCGGCCGTGTACGACGGCAAGAAGTACCAGAAGCTCAGCGTCGACGACGAGGACGATGCCGCGTTCCGCCAGGCCGCCGCCGGTGGCTGGATGGCCGAGATGCAGCATCACTTCGTGTCGGCCGCCGTGCCGCCGAAGGGCGAGACTTACGATTTCTCGCTGCAGCGCGAGGGCGACCATTCGCTGGTCAGCTATCGTGGCCCGCTGAAGAGCGTGCCCGCCGGTGCCAGCGCCGCGTTCAGCGAAAAGCTGTTCGTCGGTCCGAAGCTGCAGGAGCAGCTGCAGACAGGCCGGCCCGAAGCTCGAGCTCACGGTCGACTACGGCAAGCTCACGATCCTGGCGAACCCGCTGTTCCACCTGCTCGAGTGGGTGCACAAGTACGTCCAGAACTGGGGCGTCACGATCATCATCGTGACGATCCTGCTGAAGCTGCTGTTCTACAAGCTCACCGAAAAGAGCGGCCGCTCGATGGCCAAGATGCGGGCGATCGCGCCGCGCATCAAGGCGATCCAGGAGCGCTACAAGGACGACCGCGAGCAGCTCGCGAAGCAGACGATGGAGCTGTACAAGCGCGAGAAGATCAACCCGGTCGCGGGCTGCCTGCCGATCCTCGTGCAGATTCCCGTGTTCCTCGCGTTCTACTGGGCGCTGCTCGAGAGCGTCGAGATGCGCCAGGCACCGTTCTTCGGCTGGATCCAGGACCTGTCGTCGAAGGATCCGTACTTCATCCTGCCGATCCTGATGGGTTTCGGCATGTTCGCGCAGTTCAAGCTGAACCCGGCGCCGCCCGATCCCATGCAGGCGAAGATGTTCGCCTTCATGCCCGTGATCATGACGGTGATGATGGCGTGGTTCCCGGCGGGCCTGGTGCTGTACTGGCTCACGAACACGCTGCTGTCGATTGCGCAGCAGTGGCAGATCAACCGGGTCGTGCTGGCCGAATCCAGCAAGAGCGGTTCCTGACCTGTCGCTGGCCTCCCGCTGCAGCGGGAGAGGTGCCCGAAGGGCGGGTGAGGGTCGATCCGGCGTGTCCTGCCGCGCTTGGAAAGGCAGACACGCGCGCCCGATCGACGCTGATCCGGCGCCCTTTCCGCGAACGCGGAAAGGCCGCACGGCGCAAGCACGGCACGTCGGCCGCCCATCCTGCCCGCGTCTGTTGCAAAAGCAACAAATCAGACTAGAATGTGCACATGGAGCGCATTTCACCGAGCCTGACCAGCCATGCCGTGGCCGACGGAGCCAACCTCAGCTCCGCCGGAGTCCTCACGCGCGCCCTGGTGAAAGCGGGGAAGGAACTGGGCCTGACCCAGTCCGACCTCGGCTCGATCGTCGGTCGTGACCGCACCGCGTTGAGTCGCAGCGCGCTCGAACCCGACACCAAGTCCGGCGAACTGGCACTGCTGCTGATCCGCGCCTACCGCGCGCTCTTCGTGCTGGTGGGCGGCGAACCCCGGCAGATGAAGCACTGGATGCACACCCACAATCACCACGTGGGCGGCGTGCCGGCCGAGCTCGTCCGTTCCGTGCCCGGCCTGATGCGCGTCGTCGAATACCTCGACGCCATCCGGGGCCGCGTGTGAGCGACATCTGGGCGGCGTGCTCCGAGCGAGCCACGCCGGTCACGCTGGGCGGAACCGTCCTGCGCCTGGTCGAAAGCCAGGAGCAGGTCGCGACGAATTCCCTCGTCCGCACGCTGGCCGAGCAGGCGCTGCTCGAAGACCTCATCGAGGCCTCCAAGCCGCGCGTGCCGGGACCGGCGATCGGCCTGCACTATCTGCTGGCGACACCGTTTCGCTATCCACCGCTGCCCTGGGGTTCGCGGTTCGGCACGTCGCTTCGAGCCCAGCCTGTTCTACGCCGCGCGCACCATCGACACCGTGCTGGCCGAATGCGCGTACTACCGGTTCGTCTTCTGGTCCGGGATGGCCGAGCCGCCACCCGCGCCGCTCGATACGCGCCACACGCTGTTCAGCGTTGCGATCGCGACGAGCCGTGGCCTGAAACTGCAGCAGGCGCCGTTCGACGAATACGCGGCCGCATTGCGCGATCGCCGCTTCTACGGCGCCACCCAGGCGCTGGGCTCGGCCATGCGTGACGCGGGCATCGAAGCCTTCGAATACCGCTCGGCCCGCGATCCGCAGCAGGGGCTGAACGTCGCATTGTTCACGCCCGCTGCACTCGGTTCACCCAAGCCTGACATTCTCGACGAATGGCTGTGCCAGACCCGCGCCGATCGCGTGACCTACTACAGTCGCCCCGGCGGCGGCGTTCGCGATTTTCCGCTCGAGTCGTTCCTCGTGGACGGCGAGCTGCCATTGCCGGCCGCCTGACGAGCGCTGCATGAACACTTCGTCGACCGACACGATCGCGGCCATTGCCACCGCGCCCGGCCGCGGCGGGATCGGCATCGTGCGCGTGTCGGGTCCGCAAACCCAGGACATCGCCCGCTCCCTGCTCGGCACCGCACCCGAACCACGACGAGCCGAACTGCGCACCTTCCTCGACGCCAACGGCGCGGCCATCGACACCGGGCTCGCCCTCTACTTCGCCGGCCCGCATTCCTTCACCGGCGAAGACGTGCTCGAGCTGCACGGTCACGGCGGTCCGGTCGTGATGGAAATGCTGCTGCAGCGAGTTCTCGAACTCGGCGCGCGTGCCGCCACGGCCGGCGAGTTCACGCAACGCGCGTACCTCAACGACAAGCTCGACCTGGCCCAGGCCGAAGCGATCGCCGACCTGATCGACAGTGGTTCCGCGCAGGCCGCGCGTGCCGCGTTGCGTTCACTGCAAGGCGAGTTCTCGGCGCACGTGCACGAACTCGCGGAACGCGTGCTGGAGTTGCGCCTGTGGATCGAGGCGGCGATCGACTTTCCCGGAGGAGGAAATCGACTTCCTGGCCGACCGTGCGCTGGGTACCCGGATGCAGGACGTGCGGCAACGGTTCACCGACCTCGCGGAGACGGCGCGCCAGGGCGCGCTGCTGCGCGATGGCCTGACGGTCGTCATCGCGGGTCGCCCGAATGCCGGCAAGTCGAGCCTGTTGAATCGTCTCGCCGGCTACGACGCCGCGATCGTCACGCCCACGCCGGGCACCACGCGCGACGTGCTGCGCGAACGCATCGCGATCGACGGCCTGCCGCTGCACATCCTCGACACGGCGGGCCTGCGTGAATCCCCTGACGACGTCGAAGCCGAAGGCATTCGGCGCGCCCGCCACGAAATCTCGCGCGCGGACCGTGTGCTGTTCGTCGTCGATGCCGCGGATCGCGCAGGCCATCGCCGCGATCGACCACGACCTGCAGCACGTGCCCGCCAAGATTCCGCTGACGCTCGTCTTCAACAAGATCGACCGCAGCGGTGACGACGCCAGGGTCGAGGCGGGACAGGGCGGCACGCCGCGGGTCTACCTGAGTGCCGGTTCCGGTGCGGGTCTCGACGGACTGCGTCAGCACCTCAAGGACTGCATCGGCTTTCATCCGCGCGCCGGACGGCGCGCTCTCGGCACGGACCCGGCACATCGACGCGTTGCGTCGCGCGCGGGCGCATGTGGAGACTGCGCATGAATTGCTGACGACGCGGCATGCCGGCGAACTGGTGGCGCAGGAACTGCGCGACGCGCACCAGGCGCTGGGGGAGATCACCGGCGAGGTGTCGAGCGACGACCTGCTCGGGCGGATCTTCGCCAGCTTCTGCATCGGCAAGTAACTCGCGGATTGGCTTATCATTACCGACCCGGCAATGGATTCTCGCCGGGCCAGAGAGGCGGCCATGCGACAGCTTTCCGGTGCGGATTCGATGTTCCTGCAGTTCGAGCGCGGGAACAATTTCATGCATGTCGCTTCACTCGCGATCTACGACCCCTCGACCGCCCCGGGCGGCGGCGTGCGGTTCAAGGACGTGCTGCGGCACTTCGCGACCCGGATCGCGCAGTTCCCGCAGTTTCGCCGCCGGCTGGTGTCGCTGCCGCTCTCCCTCGACCGGCCGTACTGGATCGAATCCGACAGCATCGACGTCGAGTTCCACGTGCGGCACATCGCCGTGCCGCACCCGGGCGACTGGCGACAGCTCTGCATCCAGGTGGCGCGGCTGCATTCGCGACCGCTCGACCGTAGCAAGCCGCTGTGGGAGGCCTATGTCATCGAAGGCCTGCACAATGTTCCAGGCGTGCCGCCTGGCAGCTTCGCGCTGTACACGAAGATGCATCACGCGATCGTCGACGGCGAATCGGGCACCGAGATCATGCGGGCGCTGCACTCGCTGACGCCGGACCAGATCGATTTCGACGCCGAGGAACAGAGTGCGAGCGGGATCTACCATGCGGATCGTGAACCGACGCTGGTCGAGCTGTATTCACGCGCCCTGGCGCACAACGTGCAGAGGCTGCCGAACTTCGCGCGTTTCTCGCTCGGCACCGCGCGCAAGGTGGCGTCGCTCGGCGCCGAAGCACTGACCAGGTTCAACAACCTGGGGCAGGGGGGCTTCGTTGCCAACGTGCGCTCGCTGTTGTCCGGCGACCTGAGCTCGCTGCTGCCGCGCATGCCGCCGCAAACGCGCTTCAGCGGCGACGTTTCGGCACACCGTGTGTTCGAAGCCGTTTCGCTGCCGCTCGCGGACTTCCGTGCGATCCGCAAGCAGGTGCCGAAGGCCACCATCAACGACCTGTTCCTGTGCATCGTCGGTGGCGCGCTGCACACGTACCTGTCGGCCAAGAAGGAACTGCCCGATTCGACCATGGTCGCGATGGTGCCGATGACGCTGCGCGGCCAGGAAAAGGGCGGCGACGTCGGTAACCAGGTCGGTTTCACGCTGATGCCGGTGCACTCCGAGATCGAGGACCCGCTCGAACGCCTGCGCACGATCTGTGACGCAGCCGCGACGTCCAAGCGCGTGACAGACGCCATCGGCAAGGAACTCGCACGCGACCTGCTCGAAACCTTGCCGAGCATCGTGGCGAGTCCTTTGCTGCGCAACGTGCAGGTACCGCGCATCGGTCTCATCGTCTCCAACGTGCGCGGGCCTGACGTCCCGCTGTACATGGCGGGCGCGCGGCTCGTGAACTATGCGCCGATCAGCATCGCGCTCGACGGCATGGGGCTCAACGTCACCGCATTCAGTTATGCCGGCAACATGTGGCTCTGCGCGGTGTCGTGCAGGGAGATGCTGCCCGATCCGTCGTTCTTTGCCGACTGCATGCGCACGGCCTTCGAGCAGATGAAGGAAGCGGCAGCGCGCGAAGCTGCCTTTACCGTGGCCGAGATGACAGCGCTCGCGCCGGGCGACCGGGACACGGTCATCGAAGGCAAGGTGGCGCGCAAGCCTGTCCGTCGCCGCGCAAAGTCGAAATCGAAATCGAAATCGAAGGCTGCACCGCGCGTGGAGAAGTCGAAGACGGCCGGCACGAAGCGGCGCAAGCGCAAGTCCGCGACGCCTGCAAGCCCAGCCTGACCGCCATGCGCACGCGCGACCGGATGCCCGCCGACCTGCGGCGCGCACTCACCGACGTCTTCGGCGATCCGGTCGACGACGTCGTGCTGCGCGAACATTCCTGGTTCGCCAGGCTGCACGCACATGCAACGGCCACGACGCGCCGCAACACGATTTACCTGCGCGGCTCCGCCGACGAGTTCTTCGCCAACCCCGAGCTGCTGCTGCATGAATACTTCCACGTGCTGCGTCAGTGGAACCGCGGCCGCATGAACGTTCTCGACTACCTGCTCGAGTGGTATCGGCGCGGCTACTGGCAGAACCGGTACGAGCGGCAGGCGCGGCGTTTCGTGACCTTGCGGCTCGCTGCGTTCCGGGACGCGATGGCGCGCCCCTCGGCAACCGCCTAGAGTGCGCCGATGAGTCGTTTCGCCGCAGAGTTCGACGTGATCGTGGTGGGTGGCGGCCATGCCGGCACCGAGGCGGCGCTCGCCTCGGCACGGCGCGGCGCGCGGACGCTGCTGGTCACGCAGAGCATCGAGGCGCTGGGACAGATGAGCTGCAACCCGGCGATCGGCGGCATCGGCAAGGGTCACCTCGTCCGTGAGATCGATGCGCTCGGCGGCGCGATGGCCCGCGCGATCGATCGCGCCGGCATCCAGTTCCGCACGCTCAACGCAAGCAAGGGCCCGGCCGTTCGCGCAACGCGAGCGCAGGCGGATCGTGCTCTCTATAGGAAGGCGATCCGCTCGCTGGTCGAGAACCAGCCGAACCTGTCGCTGTTCCAGGCCGAGGTTGCCGACCTGCGTATCGAGCGCGGTCGTGTGGCTGGCGTTGTCACTGCCGTAGGACTCGAGTTCGCTGCCGGCGCGGTGGTGCTGACGGTCGGCACGTTCCTCGGCGGCAAGATCCATGTCGGTCTCGAACAGTCGGCCGGCGGTAGGGCAGGTGATCCGCCGTCGAACCGTCTCGCCGAACGCCTGCGCGCGTTGCCGCTGCGTGTCGGGCGCCTCAAGACCGGCACGCCGCCGCGCATCGATGGCCGGTCGATCGATTACACCGGGTTGTCGGTGCAGGCAGGTGATGAGCCCGCACCCGTCTTTTCGTTCCTTGGTCGCCGCCACGAACATCCGCGCCAGGTCTGCTGTCACATCACCGCCACCAACGAGCGTACGCATGAGTTGATCCGCTCGGGCACCGATCGATCGCCGATGTTCACCGGCGTGATCGAAGGCGTCGGCCCGCGGTATTGCCCCTCGGTCGAAGACAAGGTCGTGCGCTTTGCCGGCAAGTCGTCGCACCAGGTCTTCATCGAGCCCGAAGGCCTCGATACCCACGAGATCTACCCGAACGGCATTTCGACCAGCCTGCCGTTCGACGTGCAGCAGGCGTTCGTGCGCAGCATCAAGGGCTTCGAGCGCGCGCACATCACGCGGCCTGGCTACGCCATCGAGTACGATTTCTTCGATCCCCGCGACCTGCACCCCACGCTCGAGACGAAGCACATTCCGGGGCTGTATTTTGCCGGCCAGATCAACGGCACCACGGGTTATGAGGAGGCCGCCGCGCAAGGACTGCTCGCCGGCATCAACGCGAGCCTGCAGGTGCAGGAGCGCGAGCCGTGGTGCCCGACGCGTGGCGACGCTTACCTCGGCGTGATGGTCGATGACCTCATCACGCGCGGTGCGCCCGAGCCGTACCGGATGTTCACGAGCCGCGCCGAGTATCGGCTGACGCTGCGCGAGGACAACGCCGACCTGCGGCTGACGCCGGCGGGCCGGGAACTCGGGCTCGTCGACGACGAGCGCTGGGCCTGCTTCGAGCGCAAACGGGTCGCGGTGGATGCCGAACTCGCCAGATTGCACGCCACCTGGGTCCGTCCAGGGACGGCAGCCGCCGCTGCGCTCGAACCGATGTTCGGGGCGCCGCTGTCGCGTGAGCAGCGCGCATTCGAAGTGCTGCGCCGGCCCGAGGTGCCGTACCACGCACTCGATGCCGCGCTGGGCGGTGGCAGCGACGACTGGCGCGCTGACGAACGGCTGGCCGTGCAGGTGCCGCTGCAGGTCGACGTGCAGGCGAAATACACGGGTTACATCGACCGCCAGCACGACGAGATCGAGCGCCAGCGTCGCAGCGAGGAAACCCGGCTGCCGGAATCGCTCGACTACGCGCAGGTGCGCGGCCTGTCGCACGAAGTACGGCAGAAACTCTCGCAACAGCGCCCGACGACGCTCGGTCAGGCGGCCCGCATCCCGGGACTCACGCCCGCGGCAATTTCCATCCTGCTGATCCACCTGAAACGACAACATGCGACGCCGGCCCCGACGCGGGTCCCGACGCGGGTCCCGACGTGGGTCAATGACGCCGGGTAAGATCGGGCGCCATCTTTGCACCGAGGTCTCGTTTCCATGCTGCAGCCCGCCCTGCAATCGCGTCGTCGATCGGCGCCGGTGGCCAATGCCTGGGTCATCTGCCTGTCGGCAGCCGCGCTGGCGCTCGCCGGATGCGGAGGCCGTGACGGCAGCGGCGGCCAGACCGGCGACGCAGCGAAGACGGGCAGCGCGGTGCCCGCGAATTTCGATCCAACGGTCCTGCGTCGTGGCAATGGGCCCGAGCCCGATACGCTCGACCCGCAACTCGCGCGAACCGAAGGCGCGTTCAACATCCTGCGCGACGTGTTCGAAGGCCTCACCTCGATCGGGCCGGACGGCTCGCCCGTCCCCGCCGCTGCGGAATCCTGGACGGTCACTCCCGACGGCCTCGAATACCGCTTCACGCTGCGCGACGGACTGCGCTGGTCGAACGGCGACGCGCTGACGGCGGGCGACTACGTGGCAGGCATGCGGCGACTGGTCAATCCGAAGACCGCCTCGCCGTACGCGCAGTTCATCGATCCGGTGCTGAATGCCGGTGCGATCACGCGTGGCCAGAAGAAGCCAGAGGAACTCGGCGTCACGGCCCCCGACGACCGCACGGTGTTGATCCGGCTGGCGACTCCGGCGCCGTACCTGCTTGGTCTGCTGTCGCAACCGGGGACGTTTCCCGTGCACGGCCCATCGCTGGCTGCGCATGGGGCCGAGTACGCACGTCCCGGCAAGCTGGTGTCGAACGGCGCTTTCGTGCTGGCGGACTGGGTCATCGGTTCGCACGTCGTCCTGCGCCGGAATCCGCATTACTGGAACGACGCCGCGACGAAGCTCGATGAGGTTCACTTCGTGCACATCGCGGATGCGGGCGCCGAACTGCGGCAATACCGTGCGGGCGAAATCGACATCACTTACGTCGTGCCAGCGCCGCAGTTCCAGTGGATCAAGCAGAACCTGCCGGACGAACTCCGCGTCGCACCCCAGCTCAGCGTCTATTACTACGGCTTCAACCTGACGCGGCCTCCGTTCAAGGACAATCCGAAGCTGCGCCGCGCGTTGTCGATGGCGATCGACCGCGACAAGCTGACGACCGCGGTGACGGGCGTGGGTGAGGCCCCGGCCTACGGCTGGGTGCCGCGCGGTGTCTGGAACTACACACCCCAGCAGTACGACTACGCGGCCAGGCCGTATGCGGAACGCCTGGCCGAGGCCCGCCGGCTGTATGCCGAGGCTGGGTACTCCGCCGCGAGGCCGTTGCAGGTCGAGCTACGTTACAACTCGGGTGATCAGCACAACCGGCTGGCCGTCGCCGTCGCGGCCATGTGGAAGGATGGCCTCGGCGTCGAAACGAAGCTGTATGCCGAGGAGTTCCGCGCCCTGCTGCAGAGCATCCAGGCCCGCCAGGACACGCAGGTGTTCCGGTCGAGCTGGGTCGGTGATTTCAACGACGCCTACAGCTTCGCCCAGCTGCTGCAGTCGAGCTTCGGCATCAACATGAGCGGTTATTCGAACCCGCGTTACGACGCCCTGCTGGCCGACGCGGTCAAGCAAGCCGATCCGGCCCGACGCCGGGCGCTGCTCGAGGAGGCCGAGCGGGTCATGCTCGCGGATCACCCGGTCCTGCCGCTGTACTTCTATGTGAACAAGCACCTGGTCAAACCGTGGGTGCGGGGCTGGACCGACAACGTCATGAACGTCATCTACAGCAAGGACCTCCGGCTCGAGCCGCAAACTCCCTGACAACTGCGTCACAGATTGTCCATGCCGGAGTCATTGGGAGTTGAGCGCCGCACCTGCACTTGCGACGATCCCTGCACTGCACCATTTCCTCGTAGAGCACCCATGACCTGGTTCGTCGTTTTTGCCTTGTCCGCGTTTGGCGTCTGGTACTGGCGGCACTACACGGTGCAGCAGCGCGACCTCGAAAGCGCCTCTTCGCCACAGCGCACGGGCGAGCGCTTCATCGGCCAGGTCGTGACGGTGCCGAAGGGCATCGAGAACGGTTCGGGACGCGTCCAGCTCGGTCCGCAGAAGTGGTCGTTGCGTGGCCCGGACGTGCCCGCCGGTGCGCAGGTGCGCATCACGGGCGTCGACGGTCGCGTGCTGATCGTCGACCGCATGTCCAGCCGCTGATACTCCCCGCTCGAATCCGCGTGTAGGCTCGCGGCGAAACCCTGACCTCGACAGGTAGCAGGGGACGAGCGTGGGCGAACAGAATTTCTTCGACTTTCGCGTGACCGGCATCGACGGCCAGCCCGACCTGCTCGGGCCGCTCCGCGGCAAGGTCGTCCTCGCGGTCAACGTCGCCAGCCGCTGCGGCTACACGCCGCAGTACACCGGGCTGCAGCAGTTGCACGACGAAAACGCCGGGCACGGGTTCAGTGTCGTCGCGTTCCCCTGCAACCAGTTCGGTTCACAGGAGCCGGGGACCGACCAGGAGATCAAGGAATTCTGCATGACACGGTACGACGTGACGTTTCCCCTCTCGAGCAAGCTCGACGTGAACGGCCCGGGCCGGCACCCGCTATATGCGTGGCTCACGGCATGGAACGCGCACGGCGGGGCGGGCGACATCGCATGGAATTTCGAGAAGTTCCTGGTCGGGCGGGACGGCCAGGTGCTCGCGCGCTACCCCTCCGGGACCAAGCCGCTGGACAGTGGGCTGATGACGGATCTCGCCGCCGCCATTTAGTAACTAAGAATTAACTAAAGTGTTTGGGTAAATGACAGAAGCATCTAAGCTTCATCAAAATACTGAACAAAAGAAATACAGCAGGGCGAGCCCATGGACGAGGCTAGGTCGAGGCAATCCGGCAGCGCAGATGCGTCCTGTCAGGGCACCAGCAACTCGAACTGCGCACTGACGCTGGACGTGAATTTCATCTCCGACGGCTGGTAGCTTTGCTCCGCCTCGTCCGCCGCCGCCGGTGCGGCCATCGACATTGCTCGCTGCGAATACATTGGCACCGGCATCGTTCCCGCCGCACTGAGGCTCTGTACCGGGCCCAGCCGAGCCCCCGCTGCACGGGCGAGCGCATCCGCATTCAGACGGGCATCGTCGACCGCCATTGTCAGTGCCTCGCGTTCCAGGTCCTTGCGGCGCGAGGAGTCGAGCCGCGCTTCTCCCAGCTGGTTCACTCCCGCCGAGACCGACTTCTCGAGCAGCGTGCCGAGGCGGTCGAGGTCACGCACTTCCACCACGATCTGCCGACTCACGACGTAGCCCAGCAGCACCTGCTTCGAGGTCTTCTCGTCCCAACGGTAATCGGGTTGAACCTGCAGTCGCGTCGAGTCGACCTGCTTGGGGTCGATCTTCAGTTCACGGGTCAGGGCCAGGATACGTTCGACCGTGAGGTTGACCTCCGTCCGGGCCTCGGCCAGCGTCGGCCGGCGGGATTCGACCCCCAGCGTGACGTGGGCCATGTCGGGTTGGGCCGTGACCTCGCCCGAGCCGGTCACGCTGACCAGTCGCAGCGGGGTCTCGGTCGCAGTTGCGATACCGGCGCACGCCAGCATCGAAGCCGTCACGAGAACGGCCATCCACGAGGTTTGCATCGGCTGGGTCATCGCGTGATTCCTTGCGGGAGGTTCGACAGGGGCAGTCTATGCCAGCAGTGACGCAGACCAACATGGGGCCGGCACGCGGCCTGCATTCGACTCGCCAGATCATTTTTATTAACATGCCCGGCCCTTTGGCTGACCCCCTGGGCTGCCACCGGGCCGCCGACGCCAGAACGATGATTCCGCAGGAGTGTTCAATGACCCCGAGATCGGCCTGGCTCGCCCTGAGCCTGACCCTTGCGTTGCTCGCCCCGGGCTTCGCGCAGGCCGCTGACACTGTCCGCGGTGGCAAGCTGGCCTACACGTGCCACGGCTGCCACGGCATCCCCGATTACCGGAACGCGTACCCGGTCTACAACGTGCCGAAGCTGGGCGGCCAGCACGCCGCGTACATGATCGCCGCGCTCAAGGAGTACAAGTCCGGCGATCGCGCGCATCCGACGATGTACGCGCAGGCGACGACGCTTGCCGACGCGGACCTGGCCGACATCGCTGCCTACCTCTCAGGCACCGAACTCAAGCCGACCGGTCGCGCGGTCGGCACGGCACCCAAGGCCAGCCAGACGTGCGTCGCCTGCCACGGCAACGACGGCGTGGGCATCCTGCCGGAGTACCCGAACCTCGCCGGCCAGCACAAGGACTACCTCGCGCATTCACTGCGTTCTTACAAGAGCGGCGTGCGCAAGAACGCGATCATGTCCGGCATGGCCGCCACCCTGACGGAAAAGGACATCCAGGAACTGGCGCAGTACTACTCGGCGCAGCGTCCGGGCCTGTGCGCCACGGACGAGATCCGCAAAGCGGGCAAGTGCGAGGGGCAGTGATCCTGTCCCCTCCTTCAACGGCATGACGTCATGCGAAGCAGGCCGGGTTACCCCCGGCCTTCTTGTTTTCGACGCCGCGGGGCGGCAGGCTTGAAAACCCAGCAGACCGCGCCCGACGAATGACGACGACGACCGCACCCACCCTGGCACCGACCCGTGCCCGCGTTGCCCAACCGATGGGCGATGGCCTCTACCTGATCGACACGGAATACGTGCGTCCAGGGCTGGCCGCGAGCCACCTGCTCGTGGACCAGGGGCGCGCCGCTTTCATCGATACCGGGCCCGGTCCCGCCGCACCCAGGTTGCTGGCGGCGCTCGACGAACTGGGCCTCGCCCGCGACCAGGTCGATTACCTGTTCCTGACGCACGTCCATCTCGATCACGCCGGTGGCGCGGGACAGATGATGCAGGCACTGCCCAACGCGAGGGCGGTGCTGCATCCACGTGGCGCACCTCACCTGATCGATCCATCCAGGCTGATCGCCGGCACCATTGCCGTCTACGGTGAGGCGATGTACCGCCAGCTGTATGGCGAGCTGCTGCCGATCCCCGCCAACCGCGTCCTGGTGATGGCCGATGGCCTGCGGCTGAAGCTCGGCGCACGCACGTTCGAGTTCATCGATGCGCCGGGTCACGCAAAGCACCACCACTGCCCGATCGACCTCGATCATGGCGACGTCTATGCCGGCGACAACTTCGGCATCTGCTACCGCGAATTCGACACGGCCGCCGGACCTTTCATGTTGCCGACGACGACACCGGTGCATTTCGAACCGGATGTGCTGCACCAGACCATCGACCGGCTGCTGTCGTACCGCCCGCGCCGGATCGTGCAGACGCACTTCGGTCCGGTCACCGACCTCGAGCGCCTGGCGCGCGACCTGCACGCGGATCTCGACACGCTGGTTGCGCTGGGACAGCGTCACAGGGACGCACCGGACCGCACGCAGCGCATCCAGCACGACATGTTCGAGCACTTCAACGCTCGGCTCGACGAACATGGTTACGCCGGCGGCTTGGCGCGCCGCCATGAGTTCATCGACGAAGACGTGAACCTCAATACACAGGGCCTCGAAGTGTGGCTCAGTCGGCAATAGCCCGGTCGTGCCGGCGATAAACTGCGGCACCGCATGGTTCAGGCAAGAAAACCGATCACTGGCGCGGTACAAATGACGTTTGACATAAAATCCTTCCGAGCGCTCCGCGTTCACCGACAGAGTGGCCAGATCACCGCGCAGTTCGACGAGATCGGGCTGTCCGACTTGACTGCGGGCGACGTTGTCGTCCGGGTGACGTACTCGGACATCAACTACAAGGATGCCCTGGCCGCGACGGGCACCGCGCCGATCCTGCGGAAGTATCCATTGGTGGCCGGCATCGACCTGGCTGGCGAGGTCGTGTTTTCGGTGGATCCGCGCCATGCACCGGGGCAGCGGGTGCTCGTCACCGGTTGCGGTCTCAGCGAAACGCAGGATGGCGGTTACGCGGAGTACGCCCGCGTGCAGGGCGATTGGGCCATTCCCATCCCGCCCGGCATGTCGGATGCGGACGCGATGAAGCTCGGCACGGCGGGCTTTACGGCGGCGCTCGCGATTCATCGCATGGAGCAGAACGGACAGCAGCCGGAGAACGGTCCCGTCGTCATCACGGGTGCGACAGGCGGAGTCGGCAGCCTTGCCATCAACATGCTGGCGGGCCGTGGCTACGAAGTGGTCGCCGTGAGTGGCAAACCCGAGGCGGACGCGTACCTGCACGAAATCGGTGCTTCGCAGATCCTGCGGCGTCAGTCGCTCGACCTCGGCTCGAAGCCGATGGAGGCCGCGCAGTGGGCCGGCGCGGTCGACAATGTCGGCGGCGAGGTGCTCACCTGGCTCACGCGCACCATGCGCTACGGCGGCAACATCGCCAGCGTCGGGCTGGCTGCCAGCCACGAACTGCACACCACGGTGATGCCGTTCATCCTGCGCGGCGTGAACCTGCTTGGGATCAATTCCGTGGCGACGCCACGTGAGCTGCGCCTCGCGGTCTGGAGTCGCCTGGCCACCGACTTGCGGCCGACGCAACTCGACCGCATCGCCGGCAGGCAAGTCACGTTCGACGAACTGCCTGCGCAGTTCGATGAATTCATCAAGGGCCGAGTGATCGGCCGCACCGTCGTCAGGATCGCAAAGAACACATGACTACCAAACTCGCTGCGACGAAATCGCTCGCCGCGGCCGCCAGCGCCAAGCCGTTGGTGACTCCGGAGCGGCTCACGCACCTGCAGCGCCTGGAAGCCGAGAGCATCCAGATCATGCGCGAGGTGGTCGCCGAGTGCGACAAGCCCGTCATGCTGTATTCGATCGGCAAGGACAGCGCCGCGATGCTGCACGTCGCGCTCAAGGCGTTCTATCCGGCCACGCTGCCGTTTCCCCTGCTGCACGTCGACACGCTGTGGAAGTTCAAGGCGATGTACGAGCTGCGCAGCCAGATCACGCAGAAGTACAACCTGCAGCTGATCGTGCACACGAACCCCGATGGCGTGGCGCAGGGCATCAACCCCTTCACGCACGGCTCGGCCATCCACACCGACGTCATGAAGACGCAGGGGCTGAAGCAGGCGCTCGACCTGCATGGCTTCAACGCTGCGTTCGGCGGCGCGCGCCGCGACGAGGAAAAGAGCCGCGCGAAGGAGCGCGTATTCTCGTTCCGCAGCGCGCAGCACCGGTGGGACCCGAAAAACCAGCGACCGGAGCTCTGGTCGCTCTACAACACGCGGATGCACAAGAGCGAAAGCATGCGCGTGTTCCCGATGTCGAACTGGACCGAGCTCGACATCTGGCAGTACATCTACCTGAATGACATACCGATCGTGCCGCTTTACTTCGCGGCCGTGCGGCCGGTGGTGGACCGCAACGGCACGCTGATCATGGTCGACGACGAGCGGATGCCACTTCACCCCGGCGAGAAACCGATGCTGAAGAAGGTGCGCTTCCGCACGCTGGGTTGTTACCCGCTCACGGGTGCGATCGAGTCCAATGCCGACACGCTTACCGCGATCATCCAGGAAATGCTGCTCACGACGACGTCGGAGCGCCAGGGCCGCATGATCGACCACGACCAGTCGGCGTCGATGGAAAAGAAGAAGCAGGAGGGGTATTTCTAATGGCCCACGTCAGCGACCTGATCGCCAGCGACATCCACGCGTACCTGCACGCGCACGAGCACAAGAGCCTGCTGCGGTTCATCACCTGCGGCAGCGTCGATGATGGCAAGAGCACGCTGATCGGACGTCTGCTCTACGACTCCAAGATGATCTTCGAGGACCAGCTCGCCGCGCTCGAGGCGGATTCGAAGAAAGTCGGCACTCAGGGCGGGGAGCTCGACTTTGCGCTACTCGTCGACGGCCTCGCGGCCGAGCGCGAGCAGGGCATCACGATCGACGTCGCCTACCGGTTCTTCTCGACCGACAGGCGCAAGTTCATCGTCGCCGACACGCCGGGGCACGAGCAGTACACGCGCAACATGGTCACCGGCGCCTCCGGTGCGGACCTCGCCGTGATCCTGATCGACGCGCGCAAAGGCGTGCTGACGCAGACCCGGCGACACAGCTACCTGGTGTCGCTGATCGGCATACGCAGGGTCGTGCTCGCCATCAACAAGATGGACCTCGTTGGCTACAGCGAGTCCACCTTCAACAAGATCGTCGAGGACTACACGGCGTTCGCAAGGCAGATCGGCATCGAGGAGTTCGTCGCGATCCCGGTGTCGGGCCTGCGCGGCGACAACATCAAGGATCCGAGCGAGCACACGGACTGGTACCACGGTCCGACACTGATGGGTTACCTCGAGACCGTCGAAATCGAGGACAACGCACAGCATCGTCCGCTGCGAATGCCGGTGCAGTGGGTCAACCGTCCGAACCTCGATTTCCGTGGCTTCGCTGGCACGATCGCGAGCGGCATGGTGCGGCAGGGAGACAAGGTACGCGTCCTGCCCTCCGGTCGCGAAAGCACGGTCACCCGGATCGTCACGATGGACGGCGATCTCGAGCACGCGATTGCGGGCCAGGCAATCACGCTGACGCTCGCCGACGAGATCGACATCAGTCGCGGCGACATCATTGCGCGCCCGGACGACCTGCCCGGCGTCGCCGATCAGTTCGAGGCGGTCGTGGTCTGGATGTCCGATGAGCCGATGCTGCCGGGGCGCCCGTACTGGCTGAAGACGGGCACCAAGCAGGTCTCGGCGACGATCACGGAGCCGAAATACAAGGTCAACGTCAACACGCTCGAGCACGTCGCGGCAAAGAAGCTCGAGTTGAACGAGATCGGCATCTGCAACGTGTCGCTCGACCAGCCGATCGCGTTCGATCCGTACGCGCAATGCCGCGAGACGGGCTCGTTCATCCTGATCGACCGCATCACCAACGCCACGGTCGGCGCCGGCATGATCCACTTCGCGTTGCGCCGGTCGCAGAACATCCACTGGCAGGCGCTCGACGTGAACAAGAAGTCACGCTCGGCACTGAAGGGCCAGCAGCCCGCGGTGCTGTGGCTCACCGGCCTCTCGGGCGCCGGCAAGTCGACGATCGCGAACCTGGTCGAGAAGCGCCTGCTGGCGCTCGGCAAGCACACCTACCTGCTCGACGGCGACAACGTGCGGCACGGCCTGAACCGCGACCTCGGCTTCACCGACGCCGACCGCGTCGAGAACATCCGCCGCGTCGGCGGAGGTGAGCAAGCTGATGGTCGACGCCGGCCTGATCGTCACTGGTGTCGTTCATCTCGCCGTTCCGCGCCGAGCGACGGATGGCGCGCGGGCTGTTCGAGCCGGGCGAGTTCGTCGAGGTGTTCGTCGACACGCCGCTGGCGGTGGCCGAGGATCGCGACCCGAAGGGGCTCTACAAGAAGGCGCGGCGCGGGGAGCTGAAGAACTTCACGGGCATCGACTCGCCGTACGAAGCGCCGGAGCATCCCGAGATCTACGTCGACACGACGACGAACGACGTCCGAGCAGTCGGCCGAGGCGATCGTCGAGTACCTGCAGCAGGCTGGGGTGCTCAGTCC
>CAVUSC010000017.1:0-96209 GCA_963743995.1 uncultured Gammaproteobacteria bacterium
GTCCGGCACGGCAACTTCCATCGCCACCGACGTGGTCGTGACCGCCGGCGCGGGCCTCGAAGGCCGCGTCGACGGTCGCCGCTTGCGCATCGGTACGCTGGATTTCGCACTCGGCCTGACGTCGCCTGCCGGGCACGGTGACTTGCCGGACGTCGCCAGCGACAGCTGGGTCCACCTCGGCGACGAACACGGACTGATCGCGGCCTTCCGCCTGACGGATCCGCTGCGTGCGGAGGCAGCGCATTGCGTGCAGCAACTCGCGGGGCTCGGTCTCGCCTCAGCCATCGTCAGCGGCGACGGGGCTGCCGCCGTCGCACGAATTGCCGCACGCAGCGGCATCGAGCAGTTCGAGCCGCGGCTGACGCCGCACGCGAAAGTTGCCCGGCTCAAGTCGCTGCAGGACGGCGGCGCCGTCGTCGTCGCCGTCGGTGACGGCATCAACGATGCGCCCTTGCTGCAGGCAGCCAACGTCGCTGTCGCCATGGGACGGGGTTCGGCGCTCGCGCAGACGAGCGCCGACCTGATCCTGGTGCGCGATTCACTGGACCAGTTGCCCGGGATCGTGCGGATCGCGCGGCAGGCCCAACGCATCGTCAAGCAGAATCTTGCCTGGTCGATTGCCTACAACCTCGCCGCCTTGCCGCTTGCCGCACTCGGCCTGGTGCCGGCGTGGCTGGCGGCGATCGGCATGTCGCTCAGTTCGGTGTTCGTGGTGCTGAATGCGACGCGCGTCGCCCGCCGCGGGACGACGGCAGCAACTCCAAGCTGGACCGATGCGCGACCGGCAGGAGCGGCCTAGATGGAAATCCTCTACCTGATGGTGCCGCTCGGCCTGGTGCTGGTGGGACTCGGCCTGTGGGCATTTTTCTGGGCGGTCGGCAGTGGACAGTTCGACGACCTCGACAGTCCCGGCTGGTCGGTGCTCGATGACGAGCGCAAGCGGAAGGGGCCGGCGGACGCAGCGAGCGATGACCCGGTGTCGAGCCAAACCAAGGAACCTCCCTCGCCATGAACCCTGTGGACGTCGACTCGCTGAGTCTCGGTGCTGCGCTGATCGCAGGATTTGCCGGCAGCGGCCACTGCTTGAGCATGTGCGGCGGTATCGCCGGCGCGCTGGCCATGCGCGACGACGCCGCACAGCACGTCGGCTCGCGCCTGACTCTGGCCCTGGCCTACAACGTTGCACGCGTCGCGAGCTACACCGTCGCCGGCGCGCTCGCGGGCCTGCTTGGCCAGACGTTGCTGCGTGCGATCGACGTCGCGCCGCTGTCGATCGCCTTTCGAGTGCTGGCAGGGGTCATCATGATCGCCGCGGCGGGCCGACTGCTGTTCGGCTGGCGACTGCTCGATCCACTCGAGGCAGCGGGCGCCGGGCTCTGGCGCAGGATCATGCCGGCAGGAGGTCGTGTTGCCCAGCGCAAGGGCCTGTCCGGCGCGATCGGTCTCGGCCTCGCGTGGGGCTGGCTGCCGTGCGGACTCACGTATTCGATGCTGCTGCTGGCAGCGACCACGGCCAGCGCAACCAGCGGTGCGCTGGTGATGGCTGCCTTTGGCGTCGGCACGTTGCCGGCGATGGTGTCGACGATGGTCGCCTTCGAGCGCGCGGCCAGGCTACTCGGCCGCCGCGCCACGTTGCGCTCTGCGGCAGGCGTGCTGCTGCTCGCATTCGGCGCCTGGACGGCGGGTTCAGCGCTGTATCACGTCGTTGCACGAGGTGCCCACGCGGGTCACGACATGAACTCGATGGGCAGCCCGCCGATCCCCACGCAGGTCACGACATGCCTCGATGGGAAATCCCGCCGACCCTCACGCCGGGCACGACATGGGTCCAGCTGCGGAACCTGCGGCCCCGCCAAAATGAAACCAGCGGCGCGCGTACCCCGATGCGCACGACGACCATGGGCAAGCAGAACCAGGACGAGCGAGCGGGACGCTCTGGGGCCTTACTGGCCGGGAACGCTCGACCACCCGTCCTGGGCTGATCCAGCCGCACTACCGGCCTGGCGTCAGGCCGTAGCCTCGCGCGGCCGCACGTCTCCTCACTGGATCGTGATCGCCAACGGACGCGGTTTCTGCACCTCGACCCGGGGCAGGCTGACGATCAGCACACCGTCCTTGGATTCGGCGTGGATTCCCTTCGGGTCGACATCTTCGGGCAACGCGAAAATACGCTCGAACGCACCGTAGAAGCGCTCCGTGCGATGCACGGTCTCGCCCTTCGTTTCCTTGTCCACCTTGCGTTCGCCCTTGATCGTGAGCATGCCGTCGTCGAACAGGACCTTGACGTCCTCCTTGCGCACGTCCGGCAGGTCGACCTTGATCAGGTATTCCTTTTCGCGCTCGATCACGTCCGCCGGCGGCATGAACTCGTAGCCGCCCTCGGTGGGCCGCGCCAGCGTCGGCATCCTGCCGAACGTCGGGCTGAACCCCTTCAACAGGTCATCCATCTCTCGGAACGGTTCCCATCGCATCAGTCTCATGGCGCCCTCCTTGGGTGTCCCCTTGTCAACACAACCCTGGACCGGCTCCTTATCCGGCCTCAGGTCCATTGTGGCGCCACGGAAGCGAACCCGCGATTCGCACCGTTGCCTAGCCGTAATTCCAGCAATACCTAGTGCCGCGCCCCGGGTTCTTTTAGGATTCGCACTTTCGCCAGGCCGCTACAGACTTTGCACGACGAACGCCCGCCCACCGCCGCGCATGCCACCCCGGGCACCGCGCCTCGACGCTCGGACGAAGCCGGGCTCGAATTCCGCTCGCTGCTGGATGCGGCGGTGGACGCGATCATCGTGATCGACCATCGGGGCCGGATCGAGCAGTTCAACCTGTCGGCCGAGCGGACCTTCGGCTACGCCGAGGCCGAGGTCGTCGGCCAGAACGTCGACGTGCTGATGCCCGCGCCTTACCGCGCCGAGCACGACGCGTACATGGACCGCTACCAGCACACCGGCGAAGCCCGGATCATCGGCATCGGCCGCGAGGTGAAGGCACGACGCAAGGACGGCTCCGTCTTTGCGTGCGAACTCGCCGTCGGCAGGGTGCAGGGTTCCGTGCCACCACGGTTCATCGGCTTCATCCGCGACATCACGTTGCGCAAGCTCGCCGACGAGCGCCTGCGCCGCAGCGAATCCGAACTGCGGCTGGCGCAGGAACTGGCGAACCTCGGCAACTACGTCGTGCACATGGACCGGTCAGAGCCGGACTACTACTCGCCGCAGCTGTGCCGGATTCTCGACATTCGCAGCAACGAAGATGCGTTGTCGCTGACGGCATTGCTCGAACGCTGGGTGCACCCCGGAGACCGCGAGAAACTCGATGACGCGTTCCGCGATCTCGATTCCCCGGAGAACGCGTTCGACTGCGAGTACCGCATCGTGCTCGAGGACGGAACGACACGGCACCTGCACCACATCGCGCAGGTCACGCGCGACCCGCACGGCGACGCGGTCAGGCATTTCGGCACGATCCACGACGTGACGGATCGCCGTGCCACCGAAGACGAGGCCCGGCAGTTGCAGGAGCGCCTCACGCATTTCAGCCGCCTGTCGACGATGGGCGAAATGGCGGCGGGGCTCGCGCACGAGATCAACCAGCCGCTGGCGGCGATCGCGACGTATGCGCAGGCCTGCCAGCGATTCATGCGTTCACCCCAGCGCGACGATGCCGACGTGCTCGAGGCGCTCGAGCAGATCAGCGTGCAGGCGTTGCGCGCGGGCGAGGTGATTCGCCGCCTGCGCAATTTCGTCAAGAATCGCGAAGTGAAGCGTGAACCCGTCGACTGCAACCGCCTGCTCGACGACCTGCGCACGCTCGCCGAGACCGACGCCCGGCTGCACAACGTGCGGCTGCGCATCGAGGCTGCGACGGGGCTGCCGACCGTCTATGCGGATCCGATCCAGCTGCAGCAGGTCGTGCTGAACCTGGTTCGCAACGCGATCGATGCGATGTCCGAGGCGCCCGCGACGCGCCGCGAAGTGCTGCTCAGTACCCGCCATCTGCCGGAAGGCGAGGTCGAGATCATCGTGGCCGACCATGGCAGCGGGCTGGCGCCGGAAGCCGCCGAGCACTTGTTCAACCCGTTTTTTACGACGAAATCGGGCGGCACGGGCCTCGGCCTCGCCATCAGCCGCTCGATCGTGCGCGCCCACGGCGGACGCCTGTGGCACACTCCCAATGAGGGAACCGGTGCACGATTTCATTTCACGCTGCCGGCATCGCCGGCTGCCAAAGGGGAGTAGTTCCGAGTGATCAAGGAAATCAAGCCCACGGTGTTCGTGGTCGACGACGACACGGCCGTCCGCGACTCATTGCGGATGTTGCTGAAGTCGGTCGGCCTGCCAGTCGAGGTGTTCGAATCCGGGCAGGAGTTCCTCGACGCCGACCGTGACGACCGGCCGGGCTGCCTCGTGCTCGACATTCGCATGCCCGGGATGAGCGGCCTCGAACTGCAAGTGAAGCTCAACGAGCGCCACTCGATCCTGCCGATCATCTTCATCACGGGCCACGGCGACGTGCCGATGGCGGTCGAGGCGATGCAGGCCGGTGCTGTCGATTTCATCCAGAAGCCGTTCCGCGACCAGGACCTGCTCGACCGCATCAACCAGGCGCTGGAAAAAGATGCCGGCAGCCGGCGCATGCTGGCCGAGCGCAACATGATCCGCAAACGCCTCGAATCACTGACGCCGCGCGAGAAGGAAGTGCTCGATCTCGTCGTCGCCGGCAAGGCGAACAAGGTCATCGCAGGCGACCTCAACCTGAGCCAGCGCACCGTGGAAATCCACCGCGCGCGCGTGATGGAAAAAATGGAAGCGCATTCGCTGGCGCACCTGGTCCGCATGGTGCTGGAAGTCGAGCGCACAGAAGAATAGTCGCGCGTGCTGCACCGCAGCACGTGTTGAGAACCGCTCGCATTTACGTATAAACCCGCAATTGCCGCGGACCGGGCAGCCATGAAAACTGCGCTGCATGCGACTCGATTACGCAGCGCGTTGCGCCCGTTCCACTCGTCCCCGCGGCTCGTCGTGAGCTGCGTGGTCTACGAGATCGCCCGCGCCCCCATGTCACACGCCATCTCTGCTGCGCAGGAGGCAACTCCGATCGTCGGCGTGATCGATTCCGACCCGGTTGCGCGTGCGGCATTGAAAGCGCTGCTGCAGCCCGTCGGTGTCGACGTGATGGGTTTCGACACCGCAGAGTCTTACCTGTTGTCCGGTTCGTCACGCAGCCTCGCGTGCCTCATCGTCGACCTGCTCCTGCCGGGCATGTCCGGACTGGAGCTGCTGCGCCGGCTGCGCAGCAACGGCAACGACGTGCCGGTGATCCTGCTGGCCGATGAGTCCGACGTGCCGACCGCCGTCGCCGCGATGCGCGAGGGCGCGACGGACTTCATCGAGAAGCCGTATGTCAACGTCGCCATCCTGAAGCAGGTGCAGAAGCTGATCCGCGGTCAGAGCGGCAGCGGTGCCGGGCTCGCTTGAACATCCGGGCGATCCGCCCATGAGCTCGCTCGACAGCTGGCACGAAGAAAAGCAATCGGCGTGGCTCTACCGCGAGCTTGCTGCGTGCGAACCCGACGCGAAGGTCGCCGAGTTGTTCCGCGCACTTGCGACCGCTGCCGATTTCCAGGCCGACAAGTGGCTGGCCGGGTCAGGCCAGACGACGACGCCCGCGTTTGCGCCGTCCGCGCGTGCGCGCATCACTGCACGGCTCGCGCGCACGCTCGGCCCCCGCCGCGTTCGCCACATGCTCGCCGCCATGAAAGTGCGCGGTCTCTCGGCCTACGACTCACAGCGCTCGCTCGCCGGCCACCTGATGCCAACTTCGGTTTCGGACGTGGGTGCGAGGCACAAGGGCTATGGCGGCGGCAACCTGCGCGCGGCGGTCTTCGGCATCAACGATGGGCTGGTCTCGAACACCAGCCTGATCATGGGCGTGGCCGGCGCCGCGGCGAGTGCGGACTTCGTCCTCACGAGCGGCGTGGCGGGATTGCTCGCAGGCGCGCTCTCCATGGCAGCGGGCGAGTACGTGTCGATGCGTTCGCAGCGGGAAATGTTCGAGTACCAGATCGGGCTCGAGCGCGACGAGCTGCACGAATACCCGGAAGAGGAGGCCGAAGAACTCGCGCTGATCTACCAGGCACGCGGCATGCAGCTCGAGGAAGCGCGCCGCGTCAGTCGCGAGCTGGTGAAAAACGAGGAAAACGCGCTCGATGCGCTCGCGCGCGAGGAGCTGGGACTCAATCCCGACGACCTCGGATCGCCGTGGGGCGCCGCGATCTATTCGTTCCTGGCCTTTTCGTTCGGCGCCATCGTGCCGCTGGTGCCGTTCCTGTTCGGCTTGCCGCTGCAACGATCGGTCGCCGTGGCCGCGATCACCGCGGGCATCGCCTTGTTCGGCGTAGGCGCAGCATTGAGCCTGTTCACGGGCCGCAGCGCGGTTGCGGGTGGATTGCGAATGGTGCTGATCGGCGGCGGCGCGGGCGCCGCGACGTGGCTCATTGGCTCGCTGCTGGGCGCAGCTATCCAGTAGAGGAAGGCCGGGAAGGCGCGGAAGGCCGTTCCCCTATTCCTTTGCTTGCAGCTGCGCCTGCAGCCTGCGCCGCTCCTCCACCAGTTCCACGATGATTGCGGCACCGGTGAAGTTCACGCCCAGGTCCATCACGAGCCGCCTCATCGCCAGCACCCGCGGCAGCTCACGGCGCTGGAAGACCCACGCCGACGGATCTCGGCCGCCCTGCGGGTCGAGCGCGCCGAACTCCACCAGTTCGATGATCCACTGTTGCTCGACGCGCAACCTTGCGCAGATTTCGTCGATGCGCAGCCAGTCATCGTCGCCAAGCAACTGTGCGCACAGCACGTCGCCGTCGTCGCCGCTGGAGGTATTCATGCCGACGCCCTCCCGCCCGTGACGAGTTCAGCCCGCGGATCAAACGCCAGCTCCTGCTTCATGCGGGTGAAGAAATCGCGGGACTGGGGACTGTCGGGCGGCAGCACGATCATAAGAATGACGTACTGGTCGCCCGGAGTGGGGCCCGGCAAGCCGCGACCACGCAGTCGCAGGCGCTGGCCAGCGCGCGCGCCGACGGGCAGTTTCATCTCGACGGGTCCACCCAGCGTCGGCACGGAGACGGTTTCTCCCAGCGCCGCTTCCCAGGGCGCGACCGGCAGTTGCGCAACGACGTCGCGACCCTCGACCTTGAACAACGGATGCGACCGCAAGTTCACCTCGAGATAGAGGTCGCCCCGCGGGCCACCGCCTGCGCCAGCACTGCCCTGGCCAGCCAGCCGGATCTGCTGGCCCTCGACGACCCCCGCCGGGATCGATACGCGCAGGGTGCGCGGCTTCGAAGTGACGTGGCCATCCGGTGTGATCTCGGGCGTGCGCAATTCGAGCGTGCGCGTTCCACCCCGATAGGCATCCTCCAGATCGATCTCGACGCGCGCCACGTGGTCCTGGCCCGCCGACGCGAAGCCATGACCGGCGCCACCGCGACCGGCGGATTCAAAGCCTTGCGGGCCGCCGAACGGACTGCGAGTGCCGAACAGTTCCGAGAAGAAGTCGCTGTAATCAGCGCCTGGCCGGCCGGCTCCGGCCGAGCGCGTGTCGCGCCCGCCGCTTCCGCCGCGACTCGGCGTGAACTCGAATCCCTTGCCCCAGTCAGGCGGTGGACGGAATTCCTGGCCCTGCCGCCAGTCGGACCCAAGCTGGTCATACGCCACCCGCTTTTCCGGGTCCTTGAGGACTTCGTAGGCCTCCTGCAGTTCCTTGAACCGGTCCTCGGCATTCTTTTCCTTGCTGACGTCCGGATGAAACTTGCGCGCGAGCTTGCGGTACGCGCGCTTGATCTCATCCTGGGTTGCGCCTCGCGGCACACCCATGACCTCGTAGTAATCCTTGAATCGCATGGACGGCGTTGCCTCCATCGGGCGTGGCAAGCCCAATGTGGTGGCAGCATGCGCCGATGCAAGGCCCGCCGCGGAAACGGCTGTGCTTGCTTCCCCGCCGGCCGGCCCCATAGAAGCGATCCAACCCGCAATTCCTCCGGAACAGAAGCCATGAGCAATGCCACGGCCAGTACCCATGCCTCCGCCACCCAGGTGGTCTGTCACCGCTGCAACGGCATCGTGCGGGTCCCGACGGTCCGGCTGGACGACCGACCGAACTGCCCACGTTGCCACGAGCCGCTGTTCACGGGGCACCCGGTCGAGTTGGACGGCGCCGGGTTCGACCGGCAGGTGAGCGAATCGGGCGTGCCCGTCGTCGTGGATTTCTGGGCACCCTGGTGCGGCCCGTGCCGGTCCATGGCGCCGGTCTTCGAACGGCTGACGGCCGAGATCGAGCCCGCAGCGCGCTTTGCCAAGCTCAACACGGACGAGGCGCAAGACGTGGCCACGCGCTACGGCATCCGCAGCATTCCCACCTTGATGGTTTTCAGGGACGGGCGGGAGGTTGCGCGGCACGCGGGAGCGATGGATGCCACGTCGCTGCGGCGCTGGCTGGACGCGAACGCCGGTATAGGGGCTAGAGGCTAGAGGCTAGGGCGAGGGTCAGCCTTTCTTCAACGAACAGGTGCTGATGCCGAAGGGCAGGTACGCCGGGCACCAACGGAACGTGCCCGTCAGGATCGGCACGATGCCAATCAGGCCCCAGTAGCGCGCGTTGCCTTCCAGCAGGAAGAACAGCGACAGCAGTGCCAGCCCCGCGACGATGCGCAGCGTCCGGTCCATTCCCCCGACGTTCGGTGTCATGACTTGCTTCTCCACCTTGCGACTATTGCCGAGGGTCCAGTATCGGCCGATTGAGGCATTCCGTCACGTTACCGGTGTGTAAATCAGGCGGTCGCGGCCGGCTCCAGCACCAGCAACAGGTCCTTGGCATCCACCTGCTGCCCCGGACGCGCGACGATCCCGGCGATCACGCCGTCGCGCTCGGCACGCACGCTCGTTTCCATCTTCATCGCCTCGATCGTCACGAGCACGTCGCCGCGCGACACTGCGTGACCAGTCAATACGTTGACCGTCGCGATCGTGCCCGGCATCGGCGCGCCGACTTCATCGGGATGATCGAGCTCGGCCTTGCGGCGCGGCGGACGCTTCGCCACCTGGCTGCGATCCTGCACCTTGACCGACCGCGGCTGCCCGTTGAGTTCGAAGAACACGGTGCGCGTGCCATCGTCATGCACGTCGCTCGTAGCGACGTACCGGATGATCAGGTGCTTGCCCTTCTCGAGATCGACCGTGATCTCTTCACCCGTTTCCAGGCCGTAGAAGAACGCGCGCGTCGGCAGCACGCTCACGTTGCCGAAATGCGTGCGATCGGCCATGTAGTCGGAGAACACTTTCGGGTACATCAGCCACGATGCAAACTCGTGGTCGCTGATGGCGCGCGGCATCTTCTCCTGTACCTGCGCGCGCATCTGCACGAGGTCGACCGGCGGCAGGTGCTCGCCCGGGCGCGAGGTCGACGGCTGCACGCTGCCAAGGATCTTTCGCTGCAGTTCACGTGGAAAGCCGCCTGCCGGCTGACCGATGTCGCCGCGGAAAAGGGCGACGACGGACTCCGGAAACGCGACATCGGTCGCCGGATCGGCGACGTCTTCGGCGGTGAGTCCGCTGGTGACCATCATGATCGCCATGTCGCCCACGACTTTCGACGACGGCGTGACCTTCACGATGTCGCCAAACATCTGGTTGACCTGCGCGTATGCCCGCGCCACTTCGTGCCAGCGAGTGTCGTCGATCCCGAGTGAGCGGGCCTGTTCCCGCAGGTTCGTGTACTGCCCGCCGGGCATGCCGTGCACGTACACCTCGGACGCGCCCGAACGCATGTCGCTTTCGAACGCGGCGTAGCCGTGACGCACCTGCTCCCAGTAGTTGGAGAGCACGCGCAGGTTGTCGGGATCGAGCCCCGACTCACGAGGTCCATGGCGCAGCGCTTCGACGATCGAACCCAGGTTCGGTTGCGACGTCAGGCCACTCATCGCGTCGAGCGCGCCGTCCACGGCATCGCAACCGGCGTCGATGGCCGCGAGCACGCTGGCGGCCGCGATGCCGCTGGTGTCGTGCGTATGGAAATGCACCGGGATACCGATTTCTTCCTTGAGCGCCTTGACCAGCGTGTGCGCGGCCCGCGGCTGGCACAGGCCCGCCATGTCCTTGATGCCGAGGATGTGGGCACCCGCCTGCTCCAGCTGCTTCGCCATCGCGACGTAGTACTTGAGGTCGTACTTGGTCTGGCGCGGATCGCTCAAGTTACCCGTGTAGCAGATGGCGGCCTCGCAGAGCCTGCCGGACTCGACGACGGCATCCATCGCGACGCGCATGTTGTCGACCCAGTTCAGCGAATCGAACACGCGGAACAGGTCGACCCCGTTCTTCGCGGCCTGCTGCACGAAGTAGCGCACGACGTTGTCGGGGTAGTTCGTGTAGCCGACCGCGTTGGCCGATCGCAGCAGCATCTGCAGCAGCAGGTTCGGCATTGCCTCGCGGAACGCGATCAGGCGGTCCCACGGGCATTCGCGCAGGAAGCGCATCGCGACGTCGAAGGTCGCGCCGCCCCAGCATTCGACGGAGAACAGGTCAGGTGCGAGCCGCGCGTAGGCCGGCGCGACCGCGACCAGGTCGCGCGTGCGCAAGCGCGTCGCGAGCAGCGACTGATGGGCATCGCGGAACGTGGTATCCGTGAACAGCACCTGCGGCTGTTCGAGCATCCACTGCGAGAACCTCCTCGCGCCCAACTCGTCGAGCCGCTGCCTGGTGCCGGGCGGTGGCGCACTGACGGGCAACTTCGGCGGACGCGCGTCCACGATGCGGCCTGGGCGGGTACGGCCGACCACTTCCGGGTTGCCGTTGACGATCACGTCGGCGACGAAGCGCAGCAACCGCGTGGCGCGGTCACGCTTGCGCGGATAGCGGAACAGTTCCGGTGTCTGGTCGATGAACCTGGTCGTGTACGAGCCGTCACGGAAGTGCTCGTGCGTGATCAGCTGTTCGAGGAAGCGCAGGTTCGTGCTGACACCGCGCACCCTGAACTCTTTCAACGCGCGGTCCATGCGCGCGATCGTCTCGTCGGACGACGGTGCCCAGGCCGTCACCTTCACCAGCAGCGAGTCGTACGAACGCGTGATGAACGCGCCGGAATACGCCGTACCCGCATCGAGGCGGATGCCGAAGCCCGCCGGGCTGCGATAGGCCGTGATCCGGCCGTAATCCGGGATGAAACTGTTCTCGGGGTCCTCCGTGGTGACGCGACACTGCATCGCGTGGCCGGTGATGCGTATGTCCGGCTGTGCCGGCACGCCGCTCTCCGGCGTACCGATTGCCGCACCTTCGGCGATGCGTATCTGCGCCTTGACGATGTCGATGCCGGTGACCACTTCGGTCACCGTGTGTTCGACCTGGATGCGTGGATTCACCTCGATGAAATAGAACTGGCCGGTGTCGGCGTCCTGCAGGAACTCGACCGTGCCGGCATTGAGGTAGCCGACCGCGCGCCCGATTCGCAGCCCGAGCTCGCACAACTGCAGTCGCTGCGAGTCGTCCAGGAAGACGGACGGGGCACGCTCGACGACCTTCTGGTTGCGACGCTGTACCGTGCAGTCGCGCTCGTAGAGGTGCACGAGGTTGCCGTGCGCATCGCCAAGGATCTGGACCTCCACGTGACGTGCCCGCCGCACCAGCTTCTCGAGGTAGACCTCGTCGTTGCCAAACGCGGCCTTCGCCTCGCGCCGTGCGGTGGCGACCAGTTCGAGCAGCTGTGACGCGTCGTCGATGGCGCGCATGCCGCGGCCGCCACCTCCCCAGCTGGCCTTCAGCATCACCGGAAAGCCTACCTGCGCGGCGAGTTCGAGCACCTTGGCGTCGTCGATCGGCAACGGTGGCGACGCCGGCATCACGGGCACGCCCGCCGCGGTCGCAAGGTCGCGCGCGGTTACCTTGTTGCCCAGGCGACGCATGATCTCGGGCGTCGGGCCGATGAACAGCAGTCCAGCGTTCGCGCAAGCGTCGGCGAACGTGGGGTTCTCGGACAGGAACCCGTAGCCCGGGTGGATCGCGTCGGCGCCGCATTCGAGCGCCACCCGCACGATGTCGTCGATGCCGAGGTAAGCCTCGACCGGCCCCTTGCCTTCACCGACGAGGTAGGCCTCGTCCGCCTTCATGCGGTGGAGCGAGAAGCGGTCTTCCTGCGAATAGATCGAGACGGTCTTGATGCCGAGTTCGTGCGCGGCGCGCATCACCCGGATGGAGATCTCGCCGCGGTTGGCGACGAGCAGGGTCTTGATCTTACGGTGTTGACGCATCGGGTCGGAGACGCTCGGTCGAACGAAACAAGGGGGGTCACGTGCGCCCGTTCGGCCGGGTTGCACACTGCTGCCAAAATAATACGTGGCACCGCGCTCTGGTATGGTTCGTTTCCTTCGAACGACCTGCCGCGAAGTCAACGTCATGCCAGCGATCGCCGTCCACGGAGGCGCGGGAGACATTCCCCCCGCCGAACTCACGCCGGAGCGGGAAGCCGCTTACCGCACCGGATTGGAGCAGGCGCTGCGTGCGGGGCAGCGGATCCTGGATGCGGGCGGCCCCAGCCTCGATGCCGTCGTCGCCGCGGTGCAGGTGCTGGAGGAGAACCCGCTCTTCAACGCTGGTCGCGGCGCCGTGATCGCCGCCAACGGCATCTGCGAACTCGACGCGTCGGTGATGGATGGACGCGGCCTGCGCGCCGGCGCAGTGACCGGCCTGCGGCACGTGAAAAGCCCGATCGGCCTCGCCCGCCTGGTGATGGACAAGTCGCCGCACGTGATGTTGTCGGGCCCGGGTGCCGAGGAATTCGCGCTCGAGCAGGGGCTCGAACCCGTGGCGAACCGCTACTTCGTCACGGAGCGACGCCAGCGCGAACTGGCGGCCGCGCTCGGGGCCAGCGCAGACAGTTTCCGCGAATCGCTGATGGGGACCGTCGGCGCGGTGGCGCTCGATGCGGCCGGCGACCTCGCCGCCGCGACCTCCACCGGGGGCATGACCGCCAAGCGGTGGGGACGCGTGGGCGATTCACCCTTGATCGGCGCTGGGACCTACGCTGCCAACGACTGCTGCGCCGTCTCGGCGACGGGTCACGGCGAGTACTTCATCCGTGCGACGGTCGCGCACGAGATCGCGTCGCTGATCCGTTACGCGGGCAAGAGCGTGCGTGAAGCCGCTGACACCGTGGTGCACGACCAGCTGAAGCGGATGGGAGGCGAAGGCGGCGTGATCGTCGTCGGACGGGACGGCACGCTGGCGTTGCCGTTCAACTCACGCGGCATGCTGCGCGGCTCGATCGATGCGCAGGGCCGGCTGACGACAGGGATCCTTTGACCCTTCGCCCCCCATGCAATGGAAGAGGGCGAAGGGAAAGTGCCGGCGTTAATCGACCGAGCGCTGCTCGCGTGGCTTTTTCACGCGATTGAGCCACACCTCGTGCGGATCCCAGGCTGGCGCCTTGGCGTTCTGCACGGCATCTGCGAACGGAGATTCGCCGTTCAACCGGGAAATCACCTGGACCGGGTTGTTCTCGACTCGCGCCGTCGACACCGAACCCAGTCGCTCCTGCAGCTTCGAAACCATGGACATGTTCATCGTTCCTTCGATCGTGGCCGCGTCGCGTTGATGACGACACCGCTTGGCATTCGACTCAGCCGTGCAACCAGCCTGCACCGAATGCGTGACACGACCATGACAGTCGCGCCATCCGGATCACCCCCGGAGTGCCAGGCCCGTCGACGGGCCCGGTGCTCGCTAGTCTATCGAAAGAGTGTCGCGCATCACAGTTCCGTAAAACGTGACGTGGTTCACACTGAAAAATACCTGGCCAGGTATTCGTCGAAGGAGACCCTGTCGGTCGCCTCGATACGCGCCTGTTGCTCGATCGATTCGGCCGCTTCAGCGGCAAACTCATCCTGCCGGGACGAGTTCGGGGACAGCAGGTCGCGGAAGTAGGACTGGTGGACCTTCGACATTCGCAATGCAAAATGGAAGAAAGATTCCCCGTTTATGCGCATTTCGTGCAATGAACGTGCCGACGGTGTCAGCGAAATGTCGCGGATTTTTTCTTCCTGCGTTTCGAGTGCGGTGCGGTAAGGACGTTGCGAGTCGCCCTCGTCCAGCAACTCGCAGAGGCCACGCATCGAATCGATGATTTCACCCGCCCAGTCACTTAACTTAATGTCGCGGCCGTCGCGTCGCAGCAACAAACCAGGTCGGCGGCCCTCCCGCGCAACGATCGCGTGGTTACCGTCGAGTTCATCCTGCTCCGAACGTTCGATCGAGCGGCTGTCGCGCAACACGCAGAACGCGGCGAACGCCTCGAGGAACCGGAGCTTGTTCTGGTTGACGCCGACCGGATCGAAGACGCTGACGTCGAGCGAGCGCATTTCGACGTACTGCACACCGCCGCGCTGCAGCGCCTTGGTCGGGCGCTCGCCGGTCTGGGTCACGCGCTTCGGGCGGATGAAGCTGTAATACTCGTTCTCGATCTGCAGGACGTTGGCGTTGAGCTGGCGGTAGTCGCCGTCGACCTTCACGCCGATCCTCTCGTACTCGGGATTCGGCGTCGTGATCGCGGCGCTCAGGTCCCGGACGTAGTGTTCGAGACTGTTGACCGAAACGTTGAGCCCCGCCTGGCTCTTGTTGCGGTAGCCGAGGTCACTCATGCGCAGTGACGTGGCATGCGGCGCATACAGGCTGCCGGGCTCAAACGGCTCGAGGCCATCGACCTTGCGGCCTTGCAGGAAGGAGGGACACAGCGCCGGCGAGTTTCCAAACAGGTACAGCACGATCCAGCCGTGGCGCCGGTAGTTGCGCAGCAGCGAGAAGTACGCCTCGGAACGGAATACCTGCCCGGATTCCTTTGGATGCAACACGTCAGCCAGCACCGGCCAGAAGTGATCCGGAAACGAGTAGTTGAAGTGCACGCCCGCGATCGCCTGCATGACCCGCCCGTAGCGGTGGCCCAGGCCGTTGCGGTAGACGGTCTTCATGCGACCGACGTTCGAGGATCCGAATTGGGCAATCGGGATGCTTTCGTCGCCCTTGATCGCACACGGCATGCTCGTGGCCCACAGCAGTTCGTCGTCCGGCAGGTTCGTATAGACGAAGCGGTGCAGGTCCGCGAGGTATTGAACCAGCTCCCAGGTGTGAGCGAACGGCGGCGTGACCAGTTCGATCAGGGCTTCGGAGTAATCCGTCGTGACGTGTTCGTTGGTGAGCGCCGAGCCGAGCGCCCGCGGATGCGAAGTCCTCGAGATCTGCCCCGCGGGCGTGACGCGTAGCGATTCCCGCTCCACGCCCTTGAGTCCACCCTGCAGCACGCCCCTGGCGCGTGCGTTGATGAGGCTGGCAAGGCGTTGTTCGAAGGCGCGGTCCAGTGCCATGCGGTTCTGCGGGGGCTGAAAAAAGAGGGTCGTCAGGGTAGCAGAGCGTAACGCGCCGCCGATGGACGCCTGATAGCGACGTATTTGGTCGCCGTCGTGTTCAGTTATGTAAGGCTCTGCGAACATGTTGCAACTGCATGCAAAAAACCTGGTTTTTTGACATCGTCAAGCGCTACGTCCATCGGCGCTCGAAGTCGATCACACTCGCAAATTCAAGGAGTTACATGGTTGGCACGTTTGGTGCCCCTGGTTCGGTCCTGGCCTGTCCAGCCCCGCTGGCTTCCACCTCTGTTGGTTCGGCTGCAACGGTTCGGGCAGCCCGGACGACTTCATCGTCGAACTCGACCCGGGCACCCTGACGGGAACGTGGGCCCTGTCGACGCTTGACCGAGTGAACGGCCTGTCGAACGGAGCACGAGCAATGCCGCTGTGGCGCGGCAATCGCTGGCTTGGCGGATGTCACTCACTGCCAGTCGATGGAGACCCCGGCGGGAACAGTTCGGGTACCGGTCTCACGGGCTAACTGCCTGATTTGGAAATAGCCCTGGTTTATGCTTGGCGGGTGGGTATCAAGCGACTATTCCTTGGGGTGCTGCTTGCCATCGGTGCCGGCAGCACGAACGCCTATGCCGAGGATTCGATGCGTTGCGGCAGCAGGCTCATCTCCGCGGGCGACGCGAAGGACAAGGTTCGCACTTTATGCGGCGAGCCTACCGATATCTCGCTGCGTGGCGTTGTTCGTCGCTCCCCCAGCTATAGATACGGTTCGTGGCCTTACGAGCACGACTATTACGGCCCAGGGTGGGAAGACCTGCCGGTCGAGATCTGGACCTATAACCTGGGTTCGCATAAATTGCTGCGCAAGCTCCGCTTCGTCGGCGACGAGCTCGAAGAGATCGAGACAGCCGGATACGGCTACTGAATCGGCGGGGGCGCCGCGATACGGCTGCTCAAGGTCGCGCTTCGAGCCAGCGATCGAGGCGTTCCTCCAGCACGGACAAAGGCAGCGCGCCGCCGCCGATGACCTGTGCGTGGAACTGCCTGGGGTCGAAACGCTCGCCGAGCCGCTGCTCGGCACGGCGGCGCAACTCCAGGATTTTCAGCTGTCCCACTTTGTCAGCCACCCCTGCGCCGGGACAGGCAATGAATCGGTCCACCTCGGCGGCTACATCGGCATCGCCGCTCGCAGTATTCGCGCGCAGATACTCGATCGCGCGCTGGCGGCTCCACCCTTTCGCATGCAGGCCCGTGTCGACGACGAGGGCCGCCGCACGCCGCAGTTCCGAGTCCAGTGCGCCAAACTGGCTGTATGGATCGGCATACAGTCCCAGCTCGCTGCCAAGCGATTCCGCATACAGCGCCCAGCCCGCGACGAACGCGGAGTCTTCACCGAAGCGGCGGAAACGTGGCAGGTTGGGCATCTCCTGCGCCAGCGCCGCCTGGTAATGGTGGCCTGGAACAGCCTCGTTCAAGTACGTTGCGTCGATTGCATAGGACGGGCGCGACGCGAGCTCACTCGTGTTGACGTAGAACACGCCCGCACGTCCGCCATTCGCGCTGGGCGGTGAATACGCAGCCGCGGTCGCTGCGACCGTACGAAAACTTTCGACCGGCCGGATTTCGAAGACTGCCTTGGGCCGGCGCAGGAACAACGCCGGCAGTCGTGCGTCGACGCGATCTCGCACCGCCCCGTAACCGGCGAGCATCGACTGGGGGTTGCCGAACTGCAATTGCGGATCCGCACGCAGCATGTCGAACACGACGCGAGGCTCACCGGCGATGCCAAGGGCGCCCTGCAGGCCGACAAGATTGGCCCGCAGCCTTGCCACCTCTCGCAGCCCAAGTTCGTGCACGGCCTCGGGCGTCATGTCGGTCGAGGTGTAATGCCGGACGAGGTGTGCGTACCAAAGGTCTCCGCTGGGCAGGCTGGACCACGACACGGTGTCGCGCGCCTGCGGCAGGTACTCCTGGGCGAGGTAATCGTGCAGGCGTCGATACGCTGGCAACACCCTGCTCCGCAGCTTCTCGTCGTAGGCCTGCAGCAATCGCCGACGGTCGGCCACGCTCGGACCGGCCGGAAAATTAAGCAGCGGCTGCCAGAAGACCGTTTGCCGCGGGTCCTCGAACCGGCCGAACGCCTCGAGCTGCGGCAGGGTGCGCTCGACCACGATCCTGGGCAGCACGACGCCCTTGGTGACGCCTGCCCGCAGGTTGTTGATGGCCTGGTCCACCCACACGACGAAGCCGTCCATGCGCGCGAGAAAGTGATCGTAGTCGCGTGTCGTCCCGAACGGCTGCGCGCCCTTGCCGGAACCGAGTTGCGCGAAGACGCCCGGCCAGTTGGCGAACTGGTTGATGGCCAGGAGTTCGCTCGGATACCGGTACCCGCCGATGCCCAGCTCCCGCTGGCGCTTGAACGCGTCGTAGGTGACGAGGTCTTCGCCAGTCAACCGGCTGCGATCAATGGCCTGCAGCTTTTCGAGCGACTCCTGCTCGATGCCCAGCGAATCCGCCACCCAGCTCATGCTGAGGTAGTCGCCGAAGCGATCGTCGAAACGATGGTCGCCGAGTTCCGTGGCGCGGATCGGGTTCAGCGCGAGGTACTGGTCGAAATAGGTTTCGACGACGCGATACAACTCCACCGTCTCGGCGTTGGCCGCGCGCAAGGGTGCAGCCAGCTCCGAGGGCTTTTCCTCGGCGCGTTGCGGCGGCTCCGGCGTGAAGTCGCACGCCGACAGCGCGAGCGTGACGAGCAACAATGGCAGCAGTGGCAACCGGACGAACTTGCGCGACATGCGTAGGTGGGTCAGCGGCGGGCTGCGATCCAACGCTCGACCTTCGCTTCGAGCACGTCCATCGGCACGGCACCGTCGGACAGGACCTCGCGATGGAAGTCGCGCAGGTCGAACTTCGGCCCGAGTTCCACTTCTGCATTGCGGCGCAAGCCCTGGATCCGGAGGTCACCCACCTTGTAGCCGAGCGCCTGCCCCGGCCAGGCGATGTAACGCTCGACCTCGGACACGACGTCCGACTCGGCCATCGTCGAGTTGTCGAGCATGAACTTGATCGCCTGCTCCCGCGTCCAGCCCTTCGCGTGCAGGCCCGTGTCGACGACGAGCCGCATCGCGCGCAATTGCTCGTCGTTCAGGCGGCCGTACCACTGGTACGGATCGGTGAAGAGGCCGAGCTCCTTGCCAAGCGACTCCGCGTAGAGCGCCCAGCCTTCGACGTACGCGGTGTAGTCGCCGCCGAAGCGGCGAAAGCGCGGCACGCCCTCGAGCTCCTGCTGGATCGACACCTGGAAGTGATGACCCGGCGACGCTTCGTGCAGCGACAGGGTCTCCATGCCGAACTTTGGCTGCGCTTTCAGGTTGAAGGTATTGACGTAAAAAACGCCGGGGCGCGAGCCATCGGCCGAGGGTTGCTGGTAGTACGCGCCCGCCGCGGACTCGGCCCGGAACGCCTCGACTTCCCGCACTTCATAGTCCGCCTTGGGAAACACCGAGAACAGCTGCGGCAGGGCGGCATCGATGCGTGTCTTCAGCGTGCGATACCCGGCGAGCAGGTCCGCGCCTTGAGTGAAATAGAACTGCGGATCGGTTTCGAGGAACGTGAAGAACGCCTCGAGATCGCCCTTGAAACCGGTCTGGATCCGGACCTCGTCCATGGCACCGAGGATGCGCTGCACTTCGCTGCGACCGAGCGCGTGGATCTCGTCAGGCGTCAGGTTCGTCGTCGTGTGTTCCTGCACGTAGTAGGCGTACCACGCCTCACCATCGGGCAGTGCCGTCCACGCAACGCTGGTGCGTGCCTGCGGCAGGTACTCGTCGCGCACGAAATCGCGCAGGCGCCTGTAGGCCGGCAGCAGCGTGCCCTCGAGCGTTCGCGTGTACTCGGCAGCGAGCCGATCACGGTCGACCGCGGAGAACGTCACCGGAAGCTGCTTGATCGGCGCGTAATACTGGCTGTCCTGCGCCCTCGGCATGACCATCGCATCGAGTTGCCCGAGCACCTTCTGCATCACGGGACGGGGTTGCACGACGCCCGACTTCGCGCCCTCGCGCATGTTGACGATCGCCTGGTCCATCCAGACGGCCAGGCCTTCGAGCCGCTTGAGCCAGTGCTCGTAGTCCGCGACGGTCTGGAACGGCTGGGCGTTGGTGCCCGAGCCCAGCGCCGGCATCACGGTGAGCAGGCCGCCGGCCTGGTTGATCGGCAGCTGGTGAAAGGGAAACCGCTCACCCCGCGCTTCCCGCTCGCGCTCGTAGAGGAAGATGTCGTACGAGATGCGGTCGGCCGGAGAGAGCGCGGCCGGGTCGAGTGCGCGGATCGCCGCGAGGTACTTCTGGTTCATCGCGCGTGCGGCGGCCAGGTACTGCGGCCCGATCGAGTTCGGCAACCGGTCGTCGTAGCGATGGTCGCCGATGTACGTCGCCAGCAGCGGGTTCGCGCGCAGGGTGTCCTCGAAATAGTTCTCGAAGAGCGCATCGAGCTGTTGCTTGGTGTCCGTGGCCGGCGCTGCTGGTTGAACGCTGGATGCCTGCGCGCCCGTCGGCTCGGTGGGTGTCGCGACACAACCCGGCAGCGCAGCGCTTACGGCGAGCCCGAGAATCGAGACGGTGGTGCGGAACGACATCGGTATGGACCCCTGCCAGCGGCGAGTCAGTGATTATAGGGGTTTCAGCGTTCGACGATCGCGGTGACGCCCATGCCGCCCGCCGTGCAGATGGAGATCAGGCCACGGCCGCCGCCGCGTTGGTCGATCAGCTTGGCCAGCGTCGCCACAATACGTGCTCCCGTGGCTGCGAACGGGTGGCCGACCGCGAGGCTGCTGCCGTTGACGTTCAGCTTCGATCGATCGATCGAGCCGAGCGGCCGAGCGCGACCCAGCCGGTCGCGGCAGAACTCATTCGACTCCCACGCCGCCAGCGTGCACAGCACCTGGGCCGCGAACGCTTCGTGGATCTCGTAGAAATCGAAGTCCTGCAGCGTGATGCCCGCGTCGTCGAGCATGCGCGGCACGGCATAGGCCGGTGCCATCAGCAAGCCTTCGTCGTGGATGAAATCGACTGCGGCAGCCTTGCCGAACGTCAGGTACGCCTGCACCGGCAGCCCCCTCGTCCGCGCCCAGTCCTCGCTCGCGAGCAGGATCGCAGCGGCGCCGTCCGTCATCGGCGTCGAATTACCCGCGGTCAGCGTCGCGCTGCCATCCATCGGAAACGCGGGTTTCAGCCGTGCCAGCTTTTCCAGCGACGTGTCGCGTCGCAGGTTGTCGTCGCGCTTGACGCCATTGAATTCGAACACCAGGTCGTCGAAGAAGCCGGCGTCGTAGGCGGCGGCGGCCCGTTGGTGGCTGATGAGCGCGAACTCGTCCTGGGCCTCGCGCCGGACACCCCAGCGCCGCGCCATCAACTCGGTGCCCTGTCCCATGGTGAGGCCGGTTCGCGGCTCGACGACCGCGGGAAAGTCTGGTTTCCAGTGCCCAGGGCGCAGGGCCGCCCATGGCGCCAGTCGCTCGCCGAGCGAGCGGCCACGGGCACTGCGCAACAGGATCCGGCGCAGGTTTTCGTTGATGCCGATCGGCGCATCGCTCGCAGTATCGACACCCGCGGCAATCGCGCAGTCGATCTGGCCCATGGCGATCTTCAGGCCGAGCACGATCGCCGTTTCGAGGCTGGTCCCGCACGCGCGCTGCAGGTCGAAGGCGGGCGTGCGCGCATCGAGCGTGGTGCCCAGCACCGCTTCGCGTGCCAGGTTGAAGTCGCGCGGGTGCTTCAGCACGGCCCCGGCACCCACGTCGCCCAGTCGGGCACCGGCGAGACCGTATTTGTCCGTCAGCGCCTGCAGCGCTGCCGTCAGCATCTGCTGGTTGCTGCATTCGGCGTAGGCACCCATCGACCTCACGAACGGGATCCGGGCGCCGCCGACGATGGCGACACGGCGCGTGGTGTTTCCGACGAGCATGGAGCTTCCCCAACTTTCCCTCGAGAACACCAAGGGTACCCCCGGACGGCCCGATCCTCACCTCGCGTCACGCCTCCCTGATATCCTTGATCCCTTCCCCCCAAGCGAAAAAACTGCCCCGCAAGGCGCCCGACGCACCATGAGCCACCTGCCACTGCGAGCGTCCGACGGGCACACGTTTTCGTCTTACCTGGTCGCCCCCCATGGCCGTGCGCGTGGTGGCATCGTCGTGGTCCAGGAAATATTCGGCGTGACGGGGCACATCGAACGCGTCGCCGACCAGTTTGCTGCCGAGGGTTACCTGGCCATTGCCCCCGCGGTCTTCGATCGGCAGGAACGTGGGGTCAACCTCGCCTATGACGAGGCCGGCATTGCACGGGGTGTCGGGTACATGCAGAAGGCGAATTTTGACGAGGTCATGGCCGACCTGCAGGCGGCCGTCGACGCCGTTGCGCACGCCGGACCCGTCGGCATGGTCGGCTACTGCTGGGGCGGTCTCGCCACGTACCTGGCCGGCAGCCGCACCAGCATCGCCGCTGGCGTCGCCTACTACGGCGGCGGCATCACGCGCTTCCTCGAACCGGTGCCGCGCTGCCCGATGCAGTTCCATTTCGGCGAGCAAGACCATCACATTCCACTGCACGACGTGGAAATAATCCGGGCTGCGTTGCCGCAGGGCGAGTACCACACCTACGCTGCGGGCCATGGTTTCAACTGCACGGACCGCGCGAGCCATGACGCTGCTGCGGCACACGTCGCCTTCGCACGCACCAAAGAGTTCTTCGCCAAGCACCTGGGCTGACAGAGTATAGAGACGACTCATGACGCTGAATCTCAAGGATCCGACGCTGCTGCGGCAGCAGTGCTATTTCGACGGCCAGTGGCTCGATGCGCGCAGTGGCGGCACGAAACAGGTCACCAACCCGGCGACTGGCGCCGTGCTCGGCACGGTACCGAGCATGGGCGCCGACGAAACACGCTCCGCCCTCGAAGCGGCTGCGGCGGCCTTCCCGGCCTGGGCCGCGCGCACGGCCAAGGACCGTTCCATGCTGCTGCGCCGCTGGCACGACCTGATGCTTGCCAACGCGGACGACCTCGCCATCCTGATGACCGCCGAGCAAGGCAAGCCGCTCGCCGAAGCGAAGGGCGAGATCACCTATGCCGCGTCGTTCATCGAGTGGTTCGCGGAGGAAGCCAAGCGTGTCTACGGTGACGTGATCCCGGGCCATCAGCCCGACAAGCGCATTTTCGTGCTGCGCCAGCCCGTCGGGGTCGTCGCAGCGATCACGCCCTGGAATTTCCCGGCGGCGATGATCACGCGCAAGGCCGGCCCCGCGCTCGCTGCCGGTTGCACCTTCGTGTGCAAGCCGGCAATGCAGACACCCTACTCCGCTCTCGCCATGGCGGAGCTCGCCCATCGCGCAGGCATACCCAGGGGTGTCTTCAATGTGATCACCGGCTCGGCTACGGCCATCGGTGGCGAGATGACCTCGAACCCGATCGTGCGCAAGGTCACGTTCACCGGCTCGACCGAGATCGGCAAGCAGCTCATGCGGCAATGCGCAGGCACGCTGAAGAAGCTCTCGCTCGAACTCGGTGGCAATGCACCGTTCATCGTGTTCGACGACGCCGATCTCGACCTCGCCGTGCAGGGCGCCATCGCGAGCAAGTACCGCAACACCGGGCAAACCTGCGTCTGCGCCAACCGCCTGCTGGTGCAGGAAGGCGTCTACGACGCGTTCGTGGCGAAGCTGGTAGAGGCCGTGCGCAAGCTGCGGGTCGGCGACGGCCTGCAGGGCGCTACGGAACAAGGCCCGCTGATCGACGACAAGGCCGTGGCGAAAGTGGAAGAGCACATCGCGGACGCGCTGGCCAAGGGCGGCACGATCGCGCTCGGCGGCAGGCGCCATGCGCTCGGTGGCACGTTCTTCGAACCGACGATCATCACTGGCGTGAAGCCGACGATGATGGTCGCGCGCGAGGAAACCTTTGGCCCGGTCGCGCCCATCTTCTCGTTCAAGGACGAGAAGGAAGCAATCCGCATGGCGAACGACACCGAGTTCGGCCTCGCCTCGTATTTCTACACGCGTGACCTGGCGCGCTCGCTGCGCGTGGCCGAGGCCCTCGAGTACGGCATCGTCGGACTGAACACCGGCATCATTTCGACCGAGGTCGCCCCGTTTGGCGGCGTCAAGGAATCGGGCTTCGGCCGCGAAGGCTCGAAGTACGGCATCCTCGACTACACCGAGATCAAGTACCTCTGCATCGGCGGCATCGAGGGTTGAACCAGCGGCCGCTCATCTACCTGCTGGCGTTCATCGTCACGATCGGGTCGGTCGCGACCAACATCTACATACCGGCGCTGCCGGTCGTGCGCGAGTACTTCGGCTCGACGGTCGCGCAGGTCCAGGCCACGTTCTCGATCGCGCTGCTGACGTTTGCGATCGGCATGCTGTTCTGGGGACCGTTCGCAGACCGCTACGGGCGGCGCCGGGCGATCCTCGCGGGTGTCGGCCTGATGGCGGTAGGGTCGATCGTCTGCCTGTTCGCGCCGAGCCTGGCCTGGCTGATCGCCGGCCGCGGTGTGCTCGCGTTCGGCACGGCCACGGGCATCGCCGTCTCGCGCACGATCGTGAGCGACCTCTACCCGGACAGCATGGCGCGCATGCTCGCGCAGCTCGCGATCTTCGCGGTGGTGTCGAGCGCATCGGCCCCCGTCATCGGAGGCTTCCTGACCTCATGGTTCGGCTGGCGCTCCGTTTTCGGAGCCCAGGTCGTCATGGCTGCCGCAGTGGCCTGGCTCACCTGGAAACACCTGCCGGAAACGCGTCCCGCGACGACGCAACCGCCGGCCGTGCGCGAGATGGCGCGCGTGGCGCGATCGCTGCTCGCCAAACCCAGGTACCTGAGCTGCGTGCTGCAGTCGTCGGCGGCCTATTCGATGTTCGTCGTGTTCATTTCGCTCGCGCCTTACGTGATGGTGACGGCGATGGGCCGCTCGGCCACCGAATACGGGCTGTACTACCCGCTCATCTCATTGGGCTACGTCGCCGGCAACTGGGCTGTCGGTCGCTTATCGGCCCGCGGCCAGCACTGGATGATTACCTTCGGTGCCGGCCTGCAGATTTCGGCCGCACTCGGCGCCGTCATGTTCGCGGCACTGGGTTTGCAGCACCCACTGTGGATCTTCGTGCCCATGGCCGTGCTGTATTTTGGCCAGGGCCTGTTCATGCCCCACCTTACGGCCATCGCCGTGAGCCTCGCCCCGCCCCATGCGACCGGCGTGGGTTCGAGCACGCTCGGGTTCCTGAACCAGTTCATCTCGGCGGTCTGCGTGCAGCTCATGGGGCTGGTGGGAGCCGCGACCGCGATGCCGATGCTGTTGTTCTGCGCCGGAGCCGCGCTCTTCCAGTGGGTCGTGTTGCGGCTGTCGCCGCGCATGGAAGCCACGGTCCGGACGACCTGAACGTGCGTTGCGCGATGGAAACCAGCGGCGCGGCGCGGCCGAAATCAGCCGTCGTGATATCGTTCGCCGCCCGGCCTGTCCCGCAATTGCCTTAAATGACCTACCTCGGCACCCCAGACTTCGCCCACGGTTCGCGCTCCCGCGTTGGCGTCCTGCTCGTGAACCTCGGCACGCCCGCAGATCCGTCGCCGAAGTCGGTGCGGAAGTACCTGGCCGACTTCCTCTCCGATCCGCGCGTCATCGAGGCGCCGCGCCTGCTCTGGTGGCTGGTCCTGCACGGCGTCATCCTGCGCACGCGCCCAAAGCGCAGTGCCCATGCCTACCAGAAGATCTGGACCCCGGAAGGCTCGCCGTTGCTGATCGAATCGCGCAAGCTGACCGCCGGTCTTGCTGCCCGGCTGCAGCAACGCTACGGCGACGACGTCGTGGTTGATCTGGCGATGACCTACGGGCAGCCGTCGATTCCCTCGGTGCTCGAACGGTTTCGCGAACAGAACGTGCAACGACTGCTGGTGCTGCCACTCTACCCGCAGTATTCCTCGACCACGACCGGCAGCATCTTCGAATTCGTCACGCGCGAGCTGTCGCAGTGGCGCTGGATGCCGGAGCTGCGTTTCGTCAACCAGTACTGGGAACGCGAGTCGTACCTGCGCGGCGTGGCGGACAGCGTCGCGCAGCACTGGGAGACCCACGGGCGCAAGCACCTGCTGTTCTCCTTCCACTCGATCCCGAAACGCTACTTCCTCGCCGGCGACCCGTACCACTGCTTCTGCATCGGCACGGCCCGCGGTGTCGCGCAGCGGCTCGGCCTGGCCGAGGATGAATGGTCGCTGGGATTCCAGTCGCGGTTTGGCCGGGAGGAATGGTTGAAGCCGTACGTCGACATGATGCTGCAGGACTACGCCAAAGCGGGGCCGAAGCGCGTCACGGTGGTCTGCCCTGGATTCGCGACGGACTGCCTCGAGACGCTCGAGGAGATCAGCATGCAGAACCGCGAACTGTTCCTCGAGCAGGGCGGCGAGGCGTTCGACTACGTACCGTGCCTGAACGCCAGCCCCGCGAACGTCGACGTGATGGAGGACGTCGTGCTCCAGCACGTGGGCGGCTGGCCCGAACTCGGCGCCGGTCGACTCGACGACGCCGCCCTGGCTGCGCAACGTGAGCGCGCGGTGGCTCGCGGCGCCCAACGCTGACGGCGCGCTCCGGCCGGCCCGTCATGCCGCTCGGACGTTTCCTGGAAATCGGCCTCGCCGCGTCCGACGTCGCGGAATCACTGGCGTTCTATGAAGCGCTGGGTTTCGTGCAGGCGTCGGTGGGCGAGGCATGGCCGCACCCGTACGCCGTCGTGACGGATGGCCGGCTCTGCCTCGGACTGCATGGGCTGGGCGTCGAAAGTCCGCTGCCCACCTGGGTCGCGCCTTCGCTGCGTGAGCGTCTCGACAGGCTCGCCGCGCTCGGCGTCACCATCGAAGAAGTGCGGCTCGACGATCTTTCGCTGCATCAGGCGCTGTTGCGCGATCCTTCAGGCCAGCCGTTGCGACTGCTCGAGGCGCGCACGTTCTCGGCGCCCGCTCTGCCCCCCGCGTACTCGAGCAACCTTGGTTATTTCGAGGAGTTCGCAATCGCGACGCAGGACCTCGGCGTCGCCAGCGCATTCTGGGAAAACGCGGGGTTCGTCGCGTTCGAGCCGGTCCTGGCGCCGTTGCCGAAGGTGGTCGCCGCGAGCCGAGACCTCAACGTTGGCCTCTACGCGATCGACCTGCCGGCGCCGGTGCTGGTCTTCTCCGACGCCACGATGCTCGACCGGATCGCCAACCTGCGCGATCTGGGTTATCGCTTCGCGCAACGCCTGCCGCGCGAGCTGACGGCGATGGGTGCGGCGATGCTCGAGGCACCGGAAGGGACGCGCCTGCTGTTGCTCACGGAACCGCCAGCGGAGTGATCGCACCGGCCGTCGAGGCCGCAATTTCGAAGCGAATCTCGAGCGTGTCTGCGACCTGGATCGCGCCGCCAGCGACCGAGAACGGCGTCATGCCGAACTCGGTCTGGTTCAACCGCAACTCACCGCGCGCGATCACGCCGGTCGCGGTGCGCTCGACGATGACGGGAATCTCCTGCTCGCGCTCGACCCCCTTCAGCGTCACCACAACTCGCACCACGGGTTGCGGCCAGACACCTGAAGCCGCAGTCGACCGCAGCACGATGCTGGGAAAATGCTCGCCGTCCAGGACCTCGGTCCTCAGCATGTTGCGACGCGTGCCCTGGCGGGCGTCCTCCGGCACCGGTGCGGCGAACTCGGGCCCGGACGCTGCGCGCGCCTCGGGCACGTCCACGTCGAAACGTGCGACGGGGAGTGTCAGTTCGAACGCGGAGTCCGCCGGTGTGCTGCCCAGCCAGACCGTGCCAGCCTCCTCCGCCGACGTGATGACGTGGTCGTGACCGAGTCTTGCCATTGGCCCGGCCCGTCGAACGATGACGGTGACGACGGTCTGCGCCGGGTCGACCTGCAGCGCCTGTGTGCCTGCATGCGTCGTCGCCGGAGCGGAACCCGGTGAACGCGACTGCGAGGCATTCACTGCGGGCACGCGTTCCGCTGTCGATCGGCAACCGGCCAGGATCACGAGCACCGCAACCAGGGCGCCACGGCCGGCGCGCACTGAGTTCTCCCGCACGTTTGCTACCATGGCGCGATCATCCCACAGGAAGTCGCTCCATGCCCTTGCGCAACACCGCGGACGCTTACGGCAGTCTCTCCAAGTTCCTGCACTGGGCCATCGTGCTGCTGATCGTGCCGCAATACTTCCTCGCGGAAGCTGCCGAAGAGTTGCCGAACGGCATCGAGAAGCTGCAGATCATGACCTGGCACAAGTCGCTCGGCATGCTGGTGCTGCTGCTGGCCCTGGCGCGTATTGGCTGGAAAGCCATGAACCGCGGGTTGCCCCGCCCCATCGGCGAACCCTGGCAGCGCAAGGCTGCGGCGGCCGGCCACGGCCTGCTCTACCTGCTGATCCTCGCCCAGCCGATCTCCGGTTGGGCGATGTCCTCGGCGGCCAACTACCCCGTGACGCTCTTCGGCTGGTTCCAGTTTCCCGCGCTGGTGGGCGAAAACCACGACCTGCACGAAGCGCTGGAGGAGGTGCACGAGGTGCTCTTCTTCGTGATGGTCGCGGTGGCGGTCGTGCACATCCTCGCAGCCCTCTACCACCACGTCGTGCTGAAGGACAGCGTACTCCGGCGCATGCTGCCGTTCGTCCGGCCGGCGGCGTGAACACACGCCGCCGCACAGGCGTCCTGGTGCTGTTGGCGACCCTCGCGCTGGGGCCCGCAGCACCTGTCGCAAGGGCGGCGGCGACAGAGTGGCTTGTCGATCAAGCCCGCAGCCAGCTGACGTTTCATCCCCGGCTCGCGGGTGGCGAGTTCGCCGGCCGCTTCGGGCGTTTCGAAGCGACGATCCGGTTCGATCCAACCGACCTCGCCCAGGCCAGCCTGCTGGTCGTCGTCGACTTGGTCAGCGCCCGTACCGGCGACACCGACCGCGATACTGCATTGCAAGGAAGTGAGTTTTTCCAGACGGCGCGCTGGCCCAAGGGCACGTTCACCAGCACCAGAATCCGGTCGCTGGGCAGCGGTCGCTACGAAGCCGCCGGCAAGCTCACGCTGCGCGATGCCTCGCGCGACGTCCGTGTCGAGTTTCGCTTCGATCCACCTGCGCCCTCTGGCGGCGCAGCACACATGGTTGGCTCGTCGAACGTCCGTCGTCTCGAGTTCGGCGTCGGCCAGGGCGACTGGCGCAGCACCGAATGGCTCGACGATGCGGTGCGGGTCGAATTCGACCTCGCTTTGCGCGCCGCACGCTGACGTGGCACTGGCCGCCAAGTAGGCGCGCCGTGGAAACGGGCATAGAATTCCCGCTCGCTGCGGGAGTTGGCAGCGTCTTCCTCACCATACGAGAAGGGGTGTCCCAGATGTCATTGCGTTCCACTGTGGTAGATGCGCGCCTGGTGCTTGCACTCGCCATCGGGCTCGCGCTCATCGGATGCCAGAAGAAGGAAGAACAGGCTGCGGCGCCCGCCGCGGCTCCTGCGGCGACGACGGCGTCGGAGGCACTCGAAGGGCAGGTCGACATCGTCGCCTGGCCGGGCTACATCGAGCGCGGCGAAACCGACAAGAACTACGACTGGGTGACCCCGTTCGAACAGGACACGGGTTGCAAGGTCAACATCAAGACGGCCGGAACGTCCGACGAAATGGTCTCGCTGATGACCCAGGGCGGTTACGACCTGGTCACGGCTTCCGGCGATGCGTCGCTGCGCCTGATCCGGGGCGGCACCGTGCAACCGATCGATATTGCGCGCGTCCCGAGCTTCGACAACGTCGACGAGCGTCTCAAGCAAGGCTCGTGGCACTTCGTGGACGGCAAGCATTACGGCACACCCTACCAGTGGGGCCCGAACGTGCTGATGTACAACACCAAGGCGTTCCCCGGCGCCCCGAAGTCGTGGTCGGTCGTGTTCGAAGAGCAGAAGCTCGGCGACGGCAAGAGCAACAAGGGCCGCGTGCAGGCCTACGACGGCCCGATCTACATCGCGGACGCCGCGTTGTACCTGATGGCAAAGAAGCCGGAGCTCGGTATCAAGGATCCGTACGAGCTCAACGAAGCACAGTATGCCGCCGTGCTCGAATTGCTGCGCCAGCAGCACCCGCTGGTGCATCGCTACTGGCACGACGCCAACGTCGCCGTGCAGGACTTCACCAATGAAGGCGTCGTCGTTTCCGGCTCGTGGCCGTTCCAGGTCAACACCCTGGTCGCGAACAAGCAGCCGATCGCCAGCGTGGTGCCGGACGAAGGCGCCACCGGCTGGGCCGACACCACGATGCTCGCGGCAAGCGCGAAGCACCCGAACTGCGCGTACAAGTGGATGGAGTGGTCGCTGAACGCCAAGGTACAGGGCGACGTCGCGGCCTGGTTCGGTTCGGTGCCGGCCGTCCCGGCTGCCTGCAAGGGCAATGCCCTGCTGACCGACACGGGTTGCACCACCAACGGCTTCGACAACTTCGACAAGATCCACTTCTGGCGCACGCCGGAAGCCGCGTGCAGCACGGGCACGTGCGTGCCCTACAGCCGCTGGGCGACGGATTACGTCGCGGTGATGGGCGGCCGCTGACCGGAGGGTAGGGATCGAGCGCGCGCTGTTGCATGAGGATGCCGCGCGCTGGACCCACAGTCGACATGACTCCTGCGATCGAATTGCGCGCAGTACGTCGCGCCTTCGGGTCCGTCGTTGCGCTCGATGCCGTCTCGCTGACGATCGCGCCCGGTGAATTCTTCGCCCTGCTCGGGCCGTCCGGCTCGGGCAAGACCACGTGCCTGCGCCTGATCGCGGGCTTCGATCAACCGGACAGCGGCACGATCCTGCTCGACGGCGAAGACGTGACGAACACACCGCCGTTCGCGCGCAACGTCAACACGGTGTTCCAGGACTACGCCCTGTTCCCACACATGACCGTGGCCGAGAACGTCGAGTACGGATTGCGGGTCCGTGGTGTGGCCGCCATCGAGCGGGGGAAACAGGCCGCTGCCATGCTCGAACTCGTGCGACTCGGTGAGTTCGGCGCGCGTCGCCCGCACCAGCTCTCCGGTGGCCAGCGTCAGCGCGTGGCCCTGGCGCGCGCACTGATCAACCGTCCGCAGGTGCTGCTGCTCGACGAACCGCTCGGCGCGCTCGACCTCAAGCTGCGCGAGGAAATGCAGGCGGAACTCAAGAGCCTGCAACAACGCCTCGGCATCACGTTCGTGTTCGTCACGCACGACCAGGGCGAGGCGCTGAGCATGGCCGATCGCGTCGCCGTGTTCAGCCAGGGCCGCATCGAACAGCTCGACACGCCGCGCGAACTCTACAATCGGCCGCAGACCGCGTTCGTCGCGAGTTTCGTCGGCAGTGCCAATGTGGTCAGGCGCGAGGCCGCACGGACACTGACTGGCAGCGCCCATGCCTTCGCCATCCGCCCCGAGTTGATCGGCATCCTCGCGCCGGGCGCGTCGCCGGTGGACGACCACGTCCAGTGCGCCGGCGAAGTCGTCGACATCCTCTATCACGGCGCGAGCAGCCGGCTGCGGGTCAAGGTCGACGACAGTACTACACTGGCCGTCGCGCTGGCCGAGACGGCCGACAGTAGCGTCGCAGGGCTGGCGACAGGTGCGCGAGTGCGCCTGGCGTGGCGGCCGGAACACGCCGTCCCGTTGCAGGACTGACGATGGCCGGTCGTGCGGAGTTTTCGCTGCAGGGACGCCAGGCGTTCTATTTCGCGCTGCTGCTCGCCCCGCCGCTGCTGTGGCTCGGCATCGTCTACCTGGGGTCGCTGTTCACGCTGCTGCTGCAGAGCTTCTACGCGATCGATGAGTTCACGGCGCGGATCGTGCCCGAATTCACGCTCGCGACGTACCGGCAGCTGCTCACGCAACCGGCACACATCGACATCATCGTGCGCACACTGCTGATGGCGGTCGCCGTGACGGCCGCCTCGGCCGTCATCGCGTTCCCGGTCGCGCTGTACATGGCGCGGTACGCCGGTCCGCGCATGAAGGCGCTTTTCTACGTCGGCGTGATGCTGCCGATGTGGACCAGCTACCTGGTCAAGGTCTACGCATGGCGGTTGATTCTCGCCAAGCAGGGCATCGCCAGCTGGGGCTTCGAGCACCTCGGACTGATGGGTGCACTCGACAAGGCACTCGAGGTGCCGGTCGTCGGCGGGCCGTCGCTGGCTTCATCGTACATCGGCATGTTCGTCGTGTTCGTCTACATGTGGCTGCCGTTCATGATCCTGCCGCTCGCGGCGGCGCTCGAGCGAGTGCCGGCGTCGCTGCTGCAGGCCTCGGCCGACCTGGGCGCGCGTCCCGGCCAGACCTTCCGTACTATCGTGCTGCCTCTGGCACTGCCCGGCCTGGCGGCCGGCTCGATTTTCACGTTCTCACTCACGCTCGGCGACTACATCATCCCGAGCGTGGTGGGAGCGCCCGGCTACTTCATCGGCATGATGGTGTACCAGCAGCAGGGCACCGCCGGAAACCTGCCGCTCGCCGCCGCGTTCTCGGTGGTGCCGATCGTACTGATCGGCCTGTACCTGACTCTCGCCAGGCGACTGGGAGCGTTCGATGCGCTCTGAGACGATACGGCGCCCGTCGTGGGAACGCCCATCATTGTTGACGAAGGTGATGGCGGCGGTTGGCCTGCTGTTCCTGCACGCGCCGGTGTGGGTGATCGCGCTGTATGCGTTCACCACCGAAGACCGAACCTACCAGTTCCCGCCACCCGGGCTGACACTGCACTGGTTCGAGGTTGCGTTCGCCCGCTCCGACATCTGGGAATCGATGCGACTCTCGCTGCTGGTCGCCTCCGCCGCGACGCTCATGGCGATCATCCTCGGCACGCTGGCAGCGTTCGCGCTCGCCCGCCGCACTTTCGCTGGCAAGGAATCGATCACGCTGCTGTTCGTGCTGCCGATCGCCCTGCCCGGAATTCTCACCGGCCTGGCCCTGCTGGCCGGCATTCGCACGATCGGTGTCGAGCCGGGGTTCTGGACCATCGTCGCGGGTCACGCGACGTTCTGCCTCGTCATCGTCTACAACAACGTCGTCGCGCGCCTGCGCCGCATCCCGCCGAGCTGGGTCGAGGCCTCGATGGACCTCGGTGCCCGCGGTCACCAGACCTTCCGCCATGTGCTGCTGCCGCAGATCGCCACGGCGCTGCTGGCGGGCGGCATGCTGGCCTTCGCATTGTCATTCGATGAGATCATCGTCACGCTGTTCACCGCCGGGCACGAGCGCACGCTGCCAATCTGGTTCTACAATGAATTGTTTCGGCCGCGCGATCGACCCGTCACCAACGTCGTCGCCGTCATCGTGATCCTGGTGACGCTCGTCCCGATCCTGCTTGCGTATTACCTGACGCGGCCGGACGAGCAGTCGCAAGTCAACTGACGTACCGCACAGTCCCGAACCCACTTCCCCAGAGGCGAACCCATGCAAACCAGGCTCCTGATCAACGGCAAACTCGTCGCCGGCGAAGGCAAGGTCGAGGACGTGCTGAATCCGGCCACTGGCAAGGTGCTGGCGCGGGTGCCTGAAGCCTCGCGCGGACAGATCGACGCGGCCGTGAAGGCGGCCGATGCCGCCTTCGAGGGCTGGGCACGCACGGCGCCAAAGGACCGTGCCTACCTGCTGCTGAAACTGGCCGACCGCATCGAAGCGGATGGTGCCGCGTTTGCGAAGGTCGAGTCCCAGAACTGCGGCAAGCCGCTCGCGGCCGCGCTCAGCGACGAGATTCCTGCGATCGCCGACGTATTTCGATTTTTTGCTGGCGCGTGCCGCACCCTGACCGGTGCCGTCGCCGGTGAGTACCTCGCGGGTTTCACCAGCATGATTCGACGCGACCCGGTCGGCGTGATCGCATCGATCGCGCCCTGGAACTATCCGCTGATGATGGCGGCCTGGAAGCTGGGCCCCGCACTCGCCGCCGGCAACACCGTCGTACTGAAGCCGTCCGAGCAGACACCACTCACTGCACTGAAGCTCGGCGAGCTGCTCGCGGAGATCTTCCCCCCCGGCGTCGTGAACATCGTGTGCGGACGCGGCAGCAGTGTCGGCGCACCGCTGACGAAGCACCCGAAGGTGCGAATGATCTCGCTGACCGGCGACGTCGCGACGGGCGGCAAGATCCTCGGGCAGGCGGCAGATGGCATCAAGCGCACGCACCTCGAGCTTGGCGGCAAGGCACCCGTGATCGTGTTCGATGACGCGGACGTGCAAAGCGTCGTGGAAGGCGTGCGCACATTTGGCTACTACAACGCAGGGCAGGACTGCACGGCCGCTTGCCGCATCTACGCGGGCGCAAAAGTGTACGACCGGCTGGTCGCCGACCTGTCGAACGCGGTGAGCACGATCAAGACCGGCCTGCAGACCGCGAAGGGCGTCGAGATGGGTCCGCTGATCAGCGCCGAGCAGCGCGACCGCGTTGCGGGTTTCGTGCAGCGCGCGCGGCAGCTGAAGCATATCGAGATCACGGCTGGCGGCAATGCAGGCGACGGCAGTGGGTTCTTCTTCGAGCCGACGGTCATAGCCAATGCGCGGCAGGGCGACGAGATCGTGCAGCGTGAAGTGTTCGGCCCCGTCGTCTCGGTCACGCGCTTCAAGGACACGGACGATGCCGTGAAGTGGGCCAACGATTCGGAGTACGGTCTCGCTTCATCGGTGTGGACGCAGGATGTCGGCAGGGCGCTGACGGTCGCGTCACGCCTGCAGTACGGCTGCACCTGGATCAACACGCATTTCATGCTGGTGAGCGAGATGCCGCACGGCGGACTGAAGCGCTCCGGATATGGCAAGGACCTGTCGGCGTACGCGCTCGAGGATTACTCGGTGGTGCGGCACGTGATGGCAAAGCTGTAAAGCTTTGCCGCGCAAAGACTTGGGCGCGCTATCGCATCGGCATGTCAGCACTTGCAACATGGCCGCCACGAATCCGTCACGTAAACAACCGACTTCGGGGAACACGATGGCTGCGTCAGGCGAGCCGTCCCCCAGGGTGACCCTGACGCACGCCGAGAGGCAGCATCAGCCGGTATAAGGCAGCAAGGACGGATGCGCTAAGGCCTCGACGCCGACCGTACGCCGGAGCAGGGATCCCCCTCCTGCTCCGGCTTTTTTATCAACTGAAAAGCTGGCGGCTCTTCGGCGGCACTAATGCACTGCAGCAAGGTTGCTTCAGGCGGCCAACGAGTTCCGCGTCCTGTCCGGGCAGGCAACTTCATTCGCAGCGGACATATAGCACTCGCACGTGCGCAGCTCCAGGCGGGGACGGTCGACGACGGTGATGTGTCCGCGACTGTAGCGGATCACCCCGGCCTTCTGCAGGCGCACGGCTGCACCGGTCACGCCTTCGCGACGCACCCCAAGCAGCGAGGACACCAGTTCATGCGTCATGAACAACTCATTGGTGGTCGAACGATCCAATGCCAGGAGCAGCCGGCGGCACACCTGCTGCTCGATCGAATGATGGCGGTTACACGCTGCCGTCTGCGCCATCTGGGCGATCACCGTCAACACGTAGCGCATGAACGGGCGCAACACATCTGCACACATGGAGATCTCACGCGTCAAGGTTGGTGATCGCAGCCGGTATGCCTGCCCCGCACTGTGCACCACTGCCTTGCTCGACGACTCGTCGCCGCCCATGACCAGTGACATGCCCACCATGCCCTCCCTGCCAATCACCGCAATCTCGGTCGAGTAGCCGTCTCGCATCGTGCGAAGCAACGACACGATTGCAGTGGTCGGGAAGTAAGCGTGGCTCGGCGAGTGGCCCGCTTCGTAAAGCACCTGGCCCACGCGCAGGTTCACCAGCTCCAGCTGGGGTTGCCAGCGCATGCGGACTGCCATCGGCAGCGATTCGAGCAATTCATTGTCGAGCGGGTGCGATTGCTGCGTTGATGCGGCTTGAGCCATGAGTTGTTCCTCGCATTGTTCGCGCCCATCCTGGTTTGCTTCGCGCAAGTGAGGAATAGGTCGCGAACGGCTCGGAACATCGGAGTCGTCCTACGGACTTCGCAAAATTCAGCCCGCAAGACTGCTTCGTATCCATTGCGCCGCTCTCCGCTACCGCTTTGTTGCGCAGTTTGCGCCCCGTGAAGAGTGCTCGCGCAGCGTCACGGCCTGGTTCGGCATGCAACGTCGGAAGCTGTAGGACGCCGGCCGGCAGCGCGACATCCGGCCTACAGGACCTCGGTGGTTTGTCCTATGCATCGGCGTTGCCGTTCTCACAATTACCAGCGACAGGACCGTGATCCCCGATTCGATCATGACCTGCGACTGAGGCCGCGAGGCGGCGCGAGCCGATAAACGGCAGCATGGACGGATGCATGAAGCCCTCAACGCCGGCGACGATGGCTGGAGCAGGATTCCACCTCCCCTGCTTCGGCCTCTCTTTTCCGCTGCACACGCGCCGCCGTGACGGGTTCACTGCGGAAACCAGCGGGCATCCTGCGGCTCGTGGACTTCGTTCAACTCGATCCAGAGATTGTCGGGCCCGGGGAATAGCGCGACGTCGTGCCGATACTCCCCGGAGGCGATGCGCTCACGGGTAAGCGGTGGCGCAATATAGGTCGTCTGCAGGTACGCGCCCGTTTGCGCGTCCTGTTTCTTCTGCCATTCCCGCACGAGCGCAGGTGTCATGGTGAACTTCGCACCCTTCGCCTCGAGTTCCGCGATTGCGCTCTCGAGATTGTCGACGCGAATCCCGAGGTGATCACGGTACTGGACTTCCTGCCCTGCACCGGGTGGAACCGCCCTGGCGGGATCTTCGCGGAACACCAGCGTCACGCCGCAGGCAATCATGCGCGAGAACGGCTGCCCCGCCATCAGGCCGCGGAACAGCACCTGGCCGCCGAACATCTGCACCCAGAAATCTTCCATTGCCTGCACGTTGGTGCAGCCCATCGATACTTCCATGAAACGAAACGATTCCATGATCCACCTCGTGTCAGGTCGGTGAAATGAAGCGCTGTAGTACCAGCGTCAGCGCGAACAGGCCCAACGCGAGCACGGATACCCCTGGCTGACCGGCCGCCGCGATCACAAGCGCGTCCCACAAGCAGATTCCGGCCAGCAGGTACCCGACTGCCCGCGGCACGTCGCCCGCTTGCCGCCTGCGCAAGAAAGACAGTGCAAACAGCGTCCAGAGCAGAAACAGCACGGCGCAGCCGGCGACGATCACGCCTGTCAATGCAGCCTGTGCGCCCCACGCCACCGGCAACGCCAGGAACAGCAGCGGCCACAGGTTTGCGATGCGACCCAGATGCTCCTGCTTGGCAATGTAGGTGAGACCCACCAGGTAGCTCAACAGCAGCGCCGCTCCCACCAGTACCCGGGCAGGCGGGCTGGCAACTACGGCATAAGCTGCCGTGACGTAAACGAGCATGCGGCACAGTCCCATGACGACCGGGCTGAACGGATTGCTCTTGTGATACCAGTCGTAGAGGACGATCGTCGACCCGAGTGCCAGGCCTGCGACGACGGGCCGCCACTCCGTCCCGTTGGCGAACCCATAGCCTACCCATGCCAGTGCGCCAATGCCGGCCGCCAGCATGACGAACCCGAGGACGAAGACCATCGTCGCCGTGACTTGCCCGGAAGGAATGGGCCGCTCCGGTCGATGCTGCGCATCGAAGCGACGATCGAAGGCATCGTTGAGATACATGCCGGCCACGTAGCAAAGTGAAAGCGCGAGCAATAGCGGCGGCAGGCGGTGATCGAACACCGAGCCACCGGCCAGCACGACGCCTGCCAGGACGTTCGTCCAGACGGTCGGCAGGTTGGATACCCGACCGAGACTCATGGCTGCCGACCAGTTCAAGCAATCTCTCCCTGTACCCACTGCAGCTCACGCGCGATGGCGTCTTCCACTGGGGCCGCTCGATGCCGTGCCGGCAGCACCGACCAGGTGTACGTTTCCACCTCGAGATGCCGCGTCGCCGGTTGGCGTTTGTGCAGCGCGAGCGTTTCCTGCACGAATGACTGCGTGGACGAGAACTGCTCGAAGCGGTCGAGAAAAACCGGCACGTGGAAATGGACACGCCACTCGCTGCCTCCGGCGCGCCAGGCATCCGATGCCAGCGCATCCTCGATGTCGACGTAACGCGTCAGCTCTCCCGCATTGCGCTCGACGACCTGGTGCAGGTACACGGCATCGTCCAGGCCGCCCAGCGTCTCAGCCACGGATGCCGTCACCTGCGGGATGCGCAAGCCCGCGGTCACCTGGATCTTGGCAATCTCGATGCCCGCCCCTGCGAGCGCCTGCAGGCAGTGCGCGGGATCCTCGAACTCGACCGCCGCATGGCAAAGGTCGAGACAAACCCCAAGGTGTCGTCGCAATGCGTCGTGCGCCTTGCTGCGCGTGAGCCCAGTCAGTCCGGCCAGGCGCGCGGCGGCGGCGGCGGAGTGCAGGTGGTCGCGGAAGAACGCCACGGTCTCGGCGATCGTCTCGAGCAGGCAGCAGGGCTCCGGCTCGAGCGCCAGCACGATGCGCCTGCCTGTTTCCCGCTCGATCGCGACGAGGTGCGCAGCGTGGCGCAGCAACCCGTCGACGATGCGTTCGAGCGCGTCGGTCGTCGTGGCATTCGGCTTGAATGCGCCGGGGACGGTGCTGATGCTGCCCGCGGCGTCTGCTCCGGGCTCGAGCCACGACGCGAGCAGGTCCGCCAGCAAGTTCGTGTACTCGAGCCGCCGCGCATCGCGCCAGTCCGGCAGGTAGACAGCGGCCTTCACGCGTGTGCCGTGGAAGGGGCCGTAGGGAAAGCCATTGATGGTGAAGACGTACAGGTCCTCGTTGCGCAGGAAGGCAGCGAACTGCTCTCGGACGACCGGATCACCCAGCGACTGCGCCGCCGCTGCCGACAGCCGCAAGCCCACGCCGAACGGCGCACCCGGCGAGACCCGCCGCTTGACCCGCGGCAGGTAGCGCTCGAGGTTGCTGCGAATCTCGTCCCAGGACTCGCCTGGATGAATGTTCGTGCAGTAACTGAGATGGCTGCCGCCCACCCTCACTGCCCGATTTCCTTGCGTCTCAACCACGCCATGGCGCGCAGCATTTCGGCCCGGTCGACGCTGTGCACGTCGCTGCCTCGCCCGACCTCCGTCAGCATCGTCAGCGTCAGTTCCCCGCCGAGATGCTCACGGAATTCCTCGATGCCGCCCAGGATGAGGAGACTGCCGGAGGCGTCCTTCGATTCCATCACCGGGTGCCACAGGTGGAAACCCAGCCGCTTCAGCACGCCATGCACGCGATCGTCCGTCCCGGCGGGCAGCATGCCGATCTGTACCGAGTAGCGCGTATCGAGCGCGAGCCCGATGGCCACGGCCTCGCCGTGCCGCAACTCGTGCGCCGTCAGTGCCTCGAGCCGATGCGCCGACCAGTGGCCGTAGTCGAGCGGCCGGGAGCTGCCGGTTTCGAAGGCGTCACCCCCATGGGCGATCTGTCGCATGTGCAGCTCGGCGCAGCGTCGAATCATGCGCGCGGTCGCCGCAGGTGCGAACTGCCGCAGCGCATCGCAATTCGCCTCCATCCATTCGAAGTAAGCACGGTCCCGGATCAGCGCAACTTTCACCGCCTCGGCGATGCCCGCGAGCCGATCGCGCGGGTGCAAGGTGCGCAGGAAGTCCGAATCGTTCAGCACTGCGTGGGGCGGCGCAAAGCTGCCGAGGAAATTCTTCTTGCCGAACGCATTGACACCACTCTTCACGCCGATGCCCGCGTCGTTCTGTGCCAGCACGGTGGTCGGTATGCGGACGTTGCGCACGCCACGATGCGTGGTGGCCGCGGCGAAGCCCACCATGTCGAGCAGCGCGCCGCCACCGATGCCGACGACGTACGAGTGCCGGTCGATGCCCAGGTCGCTCAATCGCTGCTGCAGCCGGGTCAGCTGCGACATGTCGTTCTTCACCTGTTCGCCCGCCGGCAGCACCTCCGGGGGCGCCACGAGGTGCAGGGACTCCGCATGCTCGTCGGCATAGGCGGCGATGGAGTGCGCCAGCGCCGGCCAGCTCGCCGCGACGTTGCCGTCGATGAACACGACGAAGCGGTGCCGCTTGTTCGGCTCGAGACGCGACAGCGCATGGACGAACACGGGGTTTTCACGCGCGAACACTCCCGCCGTGAAGTACACGGGGTAGTTGTAGCTGACCGTGAACTCCTGCTGGTAGACAGCCGCGCCCGGCAGTTCAACCACTTTCGTCGCTTCATTTGTTTTCATTTTTCGACGCCCTCGTTTGAGCCTGTGACTCTTCGCTTACTTGATGAACAGGGAGTCCGCCTGCTCTGGAATGACGGGCAGGTCGTCCACTCGGGGCGCCTGGCCGCGCAGCACCGAATTGCCCTCGAACAGCAGCCGCTCGTCGCGGACCCGTGGGGCAAGCCAGTCCTCCTCGCGCATCTGGCCGCTCTGCGCGAAGGCCGCGAGCGCGTTGCCATAGCAGGTGGCCTCGACATCGGCGCGCGCAATCCCGCGCTCGAGCATCAGGCGTGCCGTCTTCGGCACGGCGAGCGGGTCGGACTTGCCCCAGTCCGCGCTCGAATCGATGAAGATGCGGTGCGAGCCGTAGCGGCGCACGATTTCCACCATGCGCTCGTTGCCCATCTTGGTCTGCGGATAGAGCGTGAATGCCGCCCAGAACCCGCGATCGAGCACTTCCTGCACGGTCTCCTCGTTGTTGTGATCGACGATCACGTGGCCGGGTTCCATGCCCATCTCGAGGGCCACGTCCATGCTGCGACTCGTACCGCTCTTCTTGTCACGGTGCGGCGTGTGGATCTGCACGAGCATGCCGAGGTCCTTCGCCAGCTGCAGCTGCGCCCGGTAGTACTTGTCCTCCGCGGCGAGTCTGGTCGTCGTAGCCGATTTCGCCCACCGCGACAACGCCTTCCTTGCCGAGAAACAGCGGCAGGACGTCCATGACCTGCTCGGCGAGCGCCTCGTTGTTGGCCTCCTTGCTGTTCAGGCCGATCGTGCAGTAGTGCCGGATGCCGAATTGCGATGCTCGAAAGCGCTCCCAGCCGACCAGGCTCGAGAGGTAGTCGACGAACGTCGCCACGTGCGTGCGCGGCTGGCCGAGCCAGAACGCCGGCTCGATCACCGCCACGACTCCGGCGGCAGCCATCCGCTCGTAGTCGTCCGTCGTGCGGGCGCTCATGTGAATGTGGGGGTCGATGAAGCGCATGCCTTTCTCCCAATCTCTATCCGTTGTTCGTCATCGCTGTCAGGTATTCGTCGATGCGAGCTGCTCCCAGCCGATGCGACCCGTCACGTGCGTCGCTCGCGACGTCCGGTCGCGATTCGAGCAGGCGCTTCGCCGCCGGATCCGTCGCATCGAGCAGCGCAAGGGCGGCGGCATGCTGCTCCGCGGTCGTGCCGCGCTCGAGCAGGCGCCGAAAGTCGTCGAGCACGGGGCCGGCAGCGTAAGGTCCGACGCAGCGCCACAGATCGGGAACCACGGGTCGTGCCGCGGCCCAGCGTTCGTGCGCGTAATCGCACAGCATCCGTGCCAGCGTCGGATTGCGACGCCGGTCGAGGCCGGCGATCAAGTCGAGACGGCTGCCCACGAACAGCGCCTTGAGCACCAGTTGATTCCACGCCGGCTCGTCGAACTGCTCGGCCGCGTAAGGGTTGCGATGCGCGACCGCCTCGAACACGACCCGCATGTTGGAGCGCAGGCCTTCGGCCGCGCGCAACGAGTGCCGCGGCTGGTCCGGGTACAGCGGCAGGCCGCGATAGAGCGCCACCAGCTCGCCGATGTCGGCGGCGCTGCACAGCCGGTCGAGCCGGCGGCTCAACTCGACGCCGTCTGCCGTGCTGACGAGCAACAGGTAGATGCGCGCCGCCTGGTCGATGGACCAGTCCGCAGGATCCCAGCCCGGGCGACTTCGCGCCGCTGCCTGCAACTCGTCCGGTGTCAGGTGCAGAGGATCCTTGCCGATGCGCCGGGAGACCTGGCTCACGCTCAAGTACAAGTCGCGCTCAGTGCCGCCGTTGCGCAGTTGCGCGACACGCGCTTCCAGCCATGCAGAAGCCTCGACCGACAGTCGTCCGGCCAGCCAGCGACCGAGGTGATCAACGGGCGTCATGCAGCCTCTCCCAACGGCGCGACTGCGGCGCCAAATACATGAGCCAGCAACAGGTCTTTCACGGCGGTGGCCGCGACGGGCCCCTCGTCGTGGAGCAGGTCCGGCGCTGTGGTGATGAACAGCGGACCATCCTCAGTACGGTCCGTGGGACGTCCGTGGGAGCCACGCACCAGCGTGGCATCCAGTGAGATCACGTCCATGAGGTAACGCATGCCGAGCGCCTTCTGCGCCAGTCTTGCGGCGATGCGCAGCTTGGCCGCCTTGAGCTTCGGATCGACGAACAGTTCGACGGGGTCGTATCCCGGCTTGCGGTGGATATCGACGGTGCGGGCGTAGTCGGGCGCGCGCTCATCGTCGAGAAAGTGGTAGTAGGTGAACCAGCTGTTCGCCTCTGCAATCGCGACCAGTTCGCCGGACCGCGGGTGGTCGAGCCCGAGCTCGCGCTTGCCTGCCTCGTCGAGCACTCGCTCGACGCCAGGAAGACTGCGCAGCAGTCGGTCGACCTCAGGCACGAGTTCGGGGCGGGCGACATACACGTGCGCAACCTGGTGATCGGCGACCGCGAACGCGTCCGACGCGCCGGCATCGAACTGTTCGTGACCGAGTTCGTCTCGCACGCGCAGCCAGCCGGCACGGCGCAATGCGCGATTGATGTGCACTGGATTGGAGACCGGGGTGATCCCGTACTCGGAGAGCACGACGACTTCCGCACCCGCGCGATCCGCCGCGGCGATGAGTTCGCCGCAGACCTCGTCCACGGCAGCGACGTCACGCTCCACGCCGGGGAAATCCGGACCGAAGCGCTGCAGGTTGTAATCGAGGTGCGGCAGGTAGGCCAGCGTGAGCGTGGGCTGGTACCGCTCGAAGACATGCAGCGTGCTGCGACCGATCCAGCGCGTGCACTCGATGTCGGCCGTCGGCCCCCAGAAGCGGAACAGCGGGAACTGGCCGAGTGCGCCTTGCAGTTCGTCGCGCAGGTCAGCCGGCTGCGTGTAGATGTCCGGCAGCTTGCGGCCGTCGGCCGGATACATCGGGCGCGGCGTGACCGTGTAATCGGCGCTGGAGTACATGTTGTACCACCAGAACAGCTTGGCGCAGGTGAAGCCCGGGTCGCGGCGCCTCGCCGCTTCCCAGAGTTTCTCGCCGCTCACCAGGCGGTTGGACTGGCGCCACAGCCAGACCTCGGCGAGGTCGCGGAAGTACCACCCGTTGGCAACGACTCCATGTTCCCGCGGTAAAGACCCGGTGACGAACGTGGATTGGACCGTGGTCGTGACGGCCGGCGTGACCGTGGTCAACGGACGCATCGTCCCCCGCTCCGCCAGCGCCATGAGGTTCGGCGCATGCTGCAGCAGCGAGGGTGTCAGCCCGACGACGTCGAGGACGAGTGTCCGTCTCATTGCGCGTCGCCGCCTGCGCCGGTGGGGGTGATGGCCTGCACAGGCCGCAGAGTGCCGCGCAAAGCCGGAATATTCTGCGATCCAGTCGCGAACATGCAGACACGAAGGTCGTCCAGGACGCTTTCCACGAAGTGGTGCAGGGCTTCCTCACCGGCGTGGGCCATGAGCAGGAAGGGACGGGCCATCGACCCGATGTCGGCACCGAGCGCGAGCGCCTTGGCGACGTCGATCCCGTTGCGCAAGCCCCCGGAAGCGATCAGCGGGATCCGCGGAGCGACGGCACGCACGTTCTGGATCGATTCAGCGGTCGGAATGCCCCACTCGCCGAAACGGAAACCAAGCGCCCGGCGCTGCTCCGTGCCGGCGCAGTACGCCTCCACCTTGGCCCAGGACGTGCCACCGGCGCCGGAACAGTCGATGCCGGCTGCGCCGCACTCGACGAGACGTCGCGCGGTCGAACCCGTCATGCCGAAACACACTTCCCGCGCGAACACAGGGATGCCATCGGCAGCCAGGTCGCTGCAGAGTTGCGCGAAACGGCGGGCCGCGTCACGGAAATCGCGATCGCCGCCCTGCACCGCTTCCTGCAGCGCGTTGAAGTGCACGAACAACGCGTCGGCGCCGATCATGTCGATGGCGCGGCGCGCATGCGTTGCGTCGTAGCCTCGTACCAGCTGCGCCGCCCCGAAGTTCGCGAACAGCGCGACATTGGGCGCAACGTCGCGCACCTCGAAACAGGCGCCGCGCTCCGGACGCTCCAACGCGATGCGCTGGCTGCCCACGCCGAAAGCGAGGCCAAACCGTTCGGCCGCCGCGGCGAGCCGGCGATTGATCACGAGTCCGCGGTCGGTGCCGCCCGTCATGGGCGAGATCATCAGCGGGGCGGACAATCGCTTGCCTGCCAGGGTGCAGGAAAGATCGAGATCGGCCAGCGAAAGCTCTGGCAACGCTTCATTGAGGAATTCAAAACGCTCGAGACCCGTGGTCTTGCGGTACTCGACGGGCTGGCCGAGGCACGCGTCGATATGACCCAGTTTGGCCTGTGGGTCGCGCATCGTTTCCGGCGGGAGCGGGAGCGACGTCTCGTGCAGCTGGCGTTGTCGAGTAAGCATGGCGGGCACAGGGCGCTCCCAACAGCGCCAGGTGCTTCCTACAAGGTGACAGCCAGCGACATGATGACGTTGCGGCCGGGCTCGTTGAAGCCAGAGCCGTGAATCCGGTAGTCCTCGTCGGTCAGGTTGTCCACGGCGAGCGACAAGGTCAGGTGTGGATTCGCCTGCCACTCGGACCGAATTCCGAGAACCGTGTAACCCGGCGTGCCGCCCGGAGGAATGCGCTGCGTGTCGGCGAGGTCACGGCTCGACAACTGGTCCTGCTCGTCCGCGTGCTCGACGAGGGCTTCGAGCCGCAGCCTCGAACTCGGTGCCGTCCAACGCGCTCCAAGGCGCCAGCTCGTCGGCATCAGCAGGTCGATTGGTTCGCGGACCTTGGGCGAATTCGCGGCGGGATAGGCGTCCGCCTCGCCGTCGATGACCATGCCGTCCGCGAACAGCAACACTTGCGGCACGAGCTGGTACGTGACCTGCGCCTCGATGCCGTCCACCTGCGAATTCGACGCGTTTTTCTTGGTCACCTCGGCCGCGCCATTGATGATGCGACCGGTGGGCGAGCGAATGATCACGTCACTGCCGTCAGTGCGGAAGTACGCGGCCTGCGCCGTGACCTTCGGCCCGGCGAACTTCACTCCCGCCTCCCAAGACACGAATGTTTCCGGCGTAAGCCCCGGGCTCGGTGTTTCGAGTTCGCCGGATCGCGCCGTATCCAGGCGCGTGAGATCCGACAGGTTCGGCGCACGAAACGCCTGGGCAACGCCGGTGAACAGCATCCAGGGACCATCAACGACTGGAGTGAAGCTCAGGCGGCCGCTCGCCGAGAAATTGTCCCAGCTGTCCTCGATCGAATACGCCGCAAAGGTGATCGGATCCTCGACCTGCCTGGCATCGACCGAGGCGTACGTATAGCGGCCCGCGAGCGTTGCCCCGAATCGAGGCGAGACGTCGAACATGGCCTGCAGGAAAATCCCGGCGAGATCGTAAGTCGCGTCGTCCGCGACCGGGCCCTGGACATGGTCGCGGCGAACCGTGCTGTTCGCGTTGTACTCGACGTTGTAACTGCTCACGTCGTCACGGTAGTAATCGGCGCCGTAGACCAGCTGGGCCAGGCCCCACTTCTTGTCGAACTGCACCCAGAGGCCAGTGGTACCGACGTCGAAGCCGAGTTCGTCGTAACGCAGGTTGCTGCGCACCCGGTACTGGTCTTCTGTCTGCTCGTGGTACGAGATGCTGGCCCGCACCGAGTCGGCAATGACGCCGACGTCGTCATGACGCACCTGCAGGTAGCCAAGCTGGCGACCTTGATCGAACGTGAGTTCGCGGTCGGTGCCGACGGCGGTGCCCTTCCAGCTGATCCCATAGATGGTGCGGTGGGTGCGCCAAACGTCGTCCTGGTCCACGTACTGGTAGCCGAGCGCCAGGGTCGTGTGCTCCCCGATGTCATACTCGAGCCGCGCGTCGACGTTCTGCTCGTCGTAACCCGTTCTGGGTTGTTCGCCCGTGTTGCCACCAGCCTCGACGTCGTCGTAATCCTTGTAGGTGTAGCCAGCCTTCGCGCGCAGCGCCTCGCCGCGGTAAGTCGCTTCGGCGCGGGCTGTCTGGGACGACTCGGCGTCCGCATAGCGGTACAGGACTCGTGACGACAGGCCCTCCGCAGACGTGCCAGGCACGTCGGTCAGCACGTTGACCGCGCCGCCGATCGCGTCGCTGCCGTAGAGCACGGACGCTGGCCCCTTCAGCACTTCGACGCGGCTCATCGAGAACACATCCACCGTGTTCCAGTACTGGTTCGGGCCGTCGCGAAAGACGGAGTTGTTCAGGCGGATGCCGTCGACCAGCAGCACGTTGCGAAACCCGGTAAAGCCACGCAGGAACGGCGAGCCCTGCCCGTTCGACGTCTTCTGCACCAGTACGCCCGGGACTTCTCCCAGTGCCTCGGGCAGCGAGCGCGACTGGAACAGCGTCTGGACTTCGTCGGCAGTCAAGGCGTGGGTGAGCATCGGGATGTCGAAAGCGCGCATCGGCAGACGTGTTGCGGTGACGACGATCTGCTCGAGGTCCAATGGACCGAGCGCTTGAATAGGGTCGGAATCCGCCGCTTGCGACTGCACGCAATAGGCGCTGGACGCCAGGAGCAGGGCGGAAACAGCAGATCGCACAGGCAGGCGCACGGTGGACGGTGACATTCAATAGGTCCCTCAGGCGTTTGGCCTTTCTTTTTTTCTCGGTAGCGATCGCACGCATGCGCGCGCGATCGCTCCACCATCGTTGCCGCGCATTCCGGAGCGGGAGGGACCGCGTTCCGGTAGACCCGTGTGGCAGTGATCGAGGGGGGGACTGCCATCGGGCAACATCCACGGCGGGATGTTGTTGCGTAGTTCCAAGCAAGCCGCGTGCCACGGCAGTCGCAGTGACGGCGGATCAAGAAAAATATAACCGAATCAACCAGTTAACGGGATTGCATCCTGCGTGGTCGGACGTCGCGGCGTACGCGGTTGTCAGTTTTAACGACACGAACGCGTCTGGCTGTACCCGTTATGAGCAGCTAAAGCTTTGTTTGATATATAGAAAAAGCTAATGCGTGGAGTCCGTCATGGACTGGCCAGGATTGCGCCACCCTACCGTCAATCCGGCCGTCAATCCGGCAGCTTGGCTCGCAACGTGCTGCGACTCATGCCGAGGAGACGCGCTGCGGCCACCTGGTTGCCACCGGTCGCCGCCAGCGCGGCCTCGATCAACGCCGCTTCCAGCCGCCCGATGGCCAACTCGTGCAGCGCCGGCGTCGCTTCGTCGTGGCTCGCTGCCGCGACCAGTGGTCCGGCCAACGCCGTGAGCGAGCCGAGCAGTCGCTCGATGCCAGTGTCTCCAGCCGTGCGCTCGGGCGCAGGTTCCTGCGCCAGGCTCAAGTCGTGGACGGTGAGCGCGGGGCCATGGGCGCTCAGGATCGAGCGCTTGATCACGTGCTCGAGTTCGCGCACGTTGCCGGGCCACGGTTGGCTGCCCAGCCGGTCGAGCACCTCCTGCTCCACCGACTCGATCGACTTGCCGATTTCGCGGCCCGCGCGCCGGATCAGCGCGTGCACGAGCTCCGGAATGTCTTCCCGGCGGTCGCGCAGCGGTGGCACCGTGAGCGTCACGATATTGACCCGATGGTAAAGGTCCTCGCGGAACGCGCCAGCCTTGACGGCGGCCTCGAGATCGCGGTTCGAGGCGCAGATCAGGCGCGCCTGGAACGGCAGCAAGGTGAGGCTGCCGACCCGCTCGAAACTGCGTTCCTGCAGCACGCGCAGCAACTTGCTTTGCAGATGCAGCGGCAGCTCCGAGATTTCGTCCAGGAAGAGCGTGCCGGTACCGGCCGCCTCGAAACGGCCCGCGCGCGCGTTCTTGGCGTCGGTGAACGCACCGCGTTCGTGCCCGAAAAACTCCGACTCGATCAACTGCTCGGGGATCGCGGCACAGTTGACGGCGACGAACGGTGCGTTCACACGCGATCCAGAGTCGTGGATGGCGCGAGCGACGAGTTCCTTGCCCACGCCGCTTTCGCCCTGCACCAGCACGGTGAGATCGTTGTCGGCGAGCCGCACGATCAGCTTGAACAGTTCCTGCATGGAGGCGCTCTGCCCGACCAGTGCGGGTCGCGCGCCGTCATCGCCCGCGGCCGACACGCGGCTCATCTCGCCAATGGGCGCCGGCTTGTGCAGGGCACGCCGGAGGACCTGCCGAATCTGCGGGAGGTCGAGCGGCTTGCCGAGATAGTCGAAGGCCTTGTTGCGCAGCGCCTGCGCAGCAGTATCGAGCGTGCCGAATGCCGTCATCACCACCACCGGCAGACCGGGGCTGAATTCCTGGATGGCCTTCAGCACGGCGAGCCCATCCATGCCGGGCATGCGCACGTCGACGAAGACCAGGTCAGGCTGGGATTCCCGCACCAGGCGCAAGGCCTCCTCGCCGGTCGAGGCGATGAGCGGCGTGTGTCCCTCCGCAGCGAGCAACAGTGCGAACGCGTCGCAGATCGAACGTTCGTCATCGGCGACGAGGACCCGGGCCATGATCTCAGGCTTCTCCTGCCGCGAGCGGCAGCGGCGGCTGCCAAGGTAGCGTGACGACGAAACGCGCGCCACCAAGTTCGTTGCTGCGCTCGATTTGCAACTCACCCCCGTGTGCCGCCGCCACGTCGCGGCAGACGGCGAGTCCGAGCCCGAGCCCGAACGGCTTGGCACTCGCGGGTGCTTCCTGCAGGCCGGCGCGGATCGCCTCCGGGGCGCCTGGTCCGGAGTCCTCGACTGCGATCGTGTTCATGGAGTGCGCCTCAACCGCCGCCGCGACGATCAGCATCCGGCCGCCCTGGGGCATGGCATCTGCAGCATTCGTGACCAGGTTCAGGATTGCCTGGCGCAGCCGGGCGGAATCGACGCTCGCGCCCATGGACTCATCGCAGCGGCACTCGACTTTGATGCCGCGGTGTGCGAGCGACGGACCCATCAGGTCCGCCACCTCGCGAATCAGCGCTGCCAGCCCGGTCGGCTTGCACTCCGCGGTCTGCTCGCGGCCGAGCATCAGCGTAGACGAGACCAGCAGCTCGAGGCGCTGCACCTCTGTCAGGAGCTGCGCGACCCGCGCAGATTCGGTCGGATCGACGCGTTCGGACAGCAATTGCAGGTGCAGCTTGAGACCCGTCAGCGGATTGCGAATCTCGTGCGCGAGCCGCGCGGAGATGTCCCCCAGTGCCGACAGGCGGCTGCGCGAAGCAAGTCGTGACTCGTAGTCCCGCAGGCGCGCCATCATCGAATTCAGCGCCTCGGCCAAGGCGCCGATCTCGTCCGCACGTTGCAGGTCGATGGCCTGCTCGCGCTCGCCGGCGGCAATGCGATCGGCGAGGGCGGACAGCTGCGACAACGGGCGCGTGATGTTGCGAACGATCGCCAGCAGCAACACGCCCAGCAGGGCGGCGGAGGCGAGCATGGCCAGGCCGAGCCAGGCGGCAGCCCGCCGCGCAGCGACTTCGGCATCCGCGAGCGGCGCGACCGCCACTAGCGCCGAATAGCGCGGGTCGTTCGCTGCTGCAATCGGCTGGTAGACGGCGATGCTCCGCACGGGGCTTTCGAGCCGGAAAGTGCCGCGGTCGGTGGGGAGCGCGGCGAGGAAATCCTGCAGCGGCGCCTGCAGGGTCGTCGCGAGGGTGTCGGAAGTGCTCACCACGACCCGCCCACCGTGATCGAGCAGCGCAAAGTCCGCTTGCTGCAGTGCCGCAAGCCGATGCAGCAATTCGGGCGTGTAGGGCAAGCCCCACGTTGCAAGGACTGCGGCCGCGTTGCGCGACTGGCCCTCCACCCGTTGCTCGAGCGCCCGGGTCACGATCCCGACGCCGATCGCCCAGGCGGCAAGCATGGCCAGCAGCAACGGACCGAGCAGGGCCAGGCTGAGCCGGACGAACAGGGACGGCATGACGCGCACGCGCAGATGCTACTGGAGTCGGCGCGCGCAATCCCAGCACGAGGGACGGCACGCTGGTGATCGCCGTGGCCGCCATGTTGAGACTCATTCCAATATCATTTGCAACGCATGAATCGCCGGGAAAGTTTACAAATCAAAGCTCGGCGATCCCCAGCCACCCTCCAACCCCCTGATTTCACTGCTGCTCCAGCACATGGCATCGATCTTGCTCCCTCCTGCTCTTGACAGAATCATCGCCCATCCGTAGGCGATCCCCGGGGGGGGGCCGACTCGGACGGGTTTACCGTCGGAGGGATAATAAAATGTTCGTTACCAAGGGGCTTTTCAGGAAGCTGCTGGCCGGAGCGGCTGCTACCGGCGGGTTGTGCCTCGCCGCATCGACGGCGCAGGCGCAAGCCACCAACTTCGAGCAGGACGTCAGTACCGCGATCGATCGCGGCATCGAATTCCTCGCGACTTCGAATGTGTACAACAACCCCAGTTCGGCTGGCGTCAATGGCGCGTCGGGCCTCGCCATGCTGGCGTTGCTCGAAAAGCGGGCAAGCGGCATCGCGACGGACCCGCCGCAGGGTTACGTCGGTGCCAACGCAACCGACCAGGGCCGCCTGCGCACGGCGGCCGCCTTCATCCTCGACGCCAGCAACGAAACGAACTTCTATGCGTACCGCGATGGCGCCTGGATGTTCGCATTGTCGGATTACGCCCTGACGGGCGGTCCGGACAAGAGCGTTCTCGCTGCAGGGAATGCGGACTACGAAACCATCAAGCAGACCATGGACCGCCTGGTCGACCGCGCCCTTTTGAATCAGGGAGCCGCCGGCGTTAATACAGGATACTGGTGTTACACCAACGGAGCTTGTCCGGACTCGTCCACGACGCAGTTCGTCGTAGCCGGCCTCGCCTCCGCCAAGGCGTTATATACGTCCGCGGAGGGTGCGGACCAGCCTTTCGCCGACGCTGCCCGGGCGGCTGCGATCGACACCGCACTGACCCGCGCCCGTAATGCGTACGTAACCAATGCGGATACCGGCTCGGACAATGTCAACTGCAATGTGCTGAGCGCCACCGAGCGTGGCCATGGCTACAACGTTGGCTATAACCCGTCGATGCAACAGACGGCGTCCGGCATTTACATCCAGTTGTTCGGCGGCTCGAACGTCAACACGCCTGCGGTGCAGCAGTACATGGAATGGTTGCGCAACCGCTACCGCTGGCAGGACCTGGACAGCATGGGCAACTCCTGGCCCGGCCCGTCCTGGGGCTACTACCTGTGGAGTTCGTTCAAGGCGATGGAACTGATCCGTCAGTCCGGCATCGCCCCGGCCGCCGGCCGGATCGGCCCGAACGACCTCGGTACCTTGCCGGCCGCCAGCGCGCCGGCCTGCGGCGTGCGGCAAGTGAACAAGGACCCGGCAGCGGCAGCGCGGCCGGCCGTGTTCGGCGCAGGTGCGGCCGGCTTCTACGCCGGCGAGCCCGTCGGCCAGTACTTCGACTACGCGCACCAGATCATCAGCACGCAGCGAGCCGACGGCGGCTTCTTCGGCCCCGGCACGCCCAGCTACTGGGACGTTACATCGCACCAGTCGTACCTGCTGCTGGTGCTGCAGCGTTCGACCGGCGGCGGTTGCGTCGACACCGACGGTGACGGCGTCTGCGACTCTGACGACAATTGCCCCGCGACCGCCAACCCGAACCAGGCAGACGCGGACGGTGACGGCGTGGGCGATGCCTGCGACAACTGCCGCGACGTCGCGAATCCCGACCAGAGGGACACGGACGGCGACGGCGTGGGCGACGCCTGCCAGGTCGGGGCCACGCTCTGCGACCTTGACGGCGACGAAGACATCGATTCGATGGACGTCAAGGCCATCAAGTTGCTGATGAAGACCAAGCCGCCTGGCTATGACCCGGTGGCCGACTCCTGGCCGGTCGGGAGGCCGGACCAGAGGTTGACCGTCAACGACTCGCGCCAGTGCACGCTGGTGTGCACGCGACCGAGGTGCGCTACACGGTAGCCGTGTGATCGGGGTGGGGCGCAGGTCGCCCCACCCCACTTCGGTCCTGACGCATCAGTAAAAAAAGATCGGGAATTCAGAGGACAACGAAAATGAACATCGCAACATGGAGCCGGTCATTGCTCGCCGGCGTCGCCGCGCTCGCGCTTGCGGCGCCAGCCGGTGCCGTGACCATCGGCATTGTGCAATCAGGCAACACCGTGGACATCGTGGTATCGGACCTGGGCGGCGACGCAATCGCCGCCTATGACATGGACCTTGCCTTCGACAGCGCCACCTTCGCGGTGCTGGACGTAACCTTCAGCGGCTTGCTCGGCGATCTCGCGGCGGAGGAAACGGACCAGTACTGGGATTCGGCCGACGGCGTCGTCGACCTGTACGAAGTTTCGTTCCTGTCGGACGATGAATTGTTCGCGCTGCAAGGCGGCAACGATTTCACGCTGCTGTCGATCCTGTTCGACGGCGACGTGTCGAACGCCGACTTCCGCTTCATCTGGGACGCCTTCAATGACGTGAAGTGCCGCGACAACAACGTCTGCTTCCCGGTGGCAACACCGGAGCCCGGCACGCTGGCCTTGCTTGGGCTCGGCCTGCTCGGCATGGCCGTCGGACGGCGGCGTCGCGTGGCCTGACGACCACTGTCGTTGCACGAAAAGATGCTGCCGCGCCTGCCCATCCGCATGCCCAGCACATCTGCGACAGCAAGGGTGGCTCGCTCGAGCCACCCTGTTTTTTCCGGCCCAGGCCTCGCGCGGACTCTCACTCGCGCGATGGTCACCGCGGCGGCCGCGGCAATCCTCTCGCTGCAACCGTCGTTGGCGGCGGCCGTTGCCGGTGACGGCTACCGCCTTGCCGGCGTGGTTGCCGTCGGCAGTGAACACCTGGGCTTTCTGGAGTTGCCTGCGGGCGAACAGGTGTTGATCCGCAAGGGCGGCGAGGTGCCGGGTGGCGGGCGGGTGCTCGCGTTTGACGGCCGGACGGTGCGCATCGCCTTTCCCGACCGGATGATCGAACTCGTGCTCGAAGGCTCGGGCGCAGCAGGCGGCTACCTGCCTGCCACGGGCATCGTCACTGCGCAGGAGGGCACGGAACGAATTCACGTTCGTACCGTGGCAGCGGAACCCCTGCGAGTCGCGCTGCAGCAAGCCCCAGGCAACAAGCCAGTCACGTCAGCGGTTGCGATCCAGCGCCGCGGCCGCACCGACGAGGGGGCCGCAGTGGCGCAACGATTCGCTGCGCTGGTCAACCTGCCCGCCGGCTCGCGCGTGTTGGCAGTCAACGAGCAGCCGGTCGTGTCGGCCGCCGCTGCCATCGCGACCGTGAACGATGCATTGGCCGAAGGCGTGCCGGCCCGACTCAATATCTCGAACGCTGCAGGCAGCGACCAACGCGTCTATCTGCTGCCCGCGCGCGACTGACAGCGCTCGGCACGGTCCTCAGGAAGCCGTCCACCCCGAAATCGACACCACTGGCACGATCACGGTGTCGGTGAAGTCTGCAAACGGCGCCTGCATGCGCTGCACGGTTTCGAGGTCGGGCGCCTCGAGCAGCGTGTAGTTGTGAGACTGGTCCGTCGCGGCCCACTCGCCGCGGATGGTCACGCCGGCGGGGATCGACGAGTAGAACTTCCTGGCCAACCCCGCGAGTTCCCCGTACTGGGCGGGCGTGAGTGTCGGATGGGTTCGGTTGGTGAGCAGGAACAGCATGAGGTTAGTCTCCAGTACTGGAATCACGATGCGTCGCGCGCCAGAACAGCCAGGCCGCGACCGGCAACAGCATCGGCAACACGAGACCTGGCCCGAGCAGACGGCCGGTGAGCAGTTCGGCGCCGTTCAAGGCCAGCGCCGCAGCGTAGATCAGGTTGCCCGCTCCACAAGCGAGCAGGAACTGCGGCCAACTCACGCGCGCGGCGCCAGCCGCAATCGCGACAGCCTCGGCAAGCACCGGCACGGGTCGACTGAGGAACACGGCAGCCAGCGTGGGTGCTGCAGGCAGTGCCACGGAGCGCCCGCGCAGCAGCCAGCGACTCGTCGCGTAGGCCAGCACCTGCCCCGTCATCATGCCGACGAACGCAGCCAGGGCGCCAGGACCGAAGCCAAGCCGCGCGCCGAGCATGGTGCCGACGATGCTCGACGGAACGGGCAGCAGTGCGTCCGCAGCCAGCAGCCCGGCACCGGTCAGTGCAAACGTCATTGCGTGATCATCCGTCGCCGAAAGCCAGCGTTCACCCGGCAATTCGCCGATTATGAAAAATGGCACGAGCGGAATGCACAGGGCTGCGGTAATAATGAGAACTGCGCGGACGGTGCGACGCATGCTGCGCACACGATAGCAGGACCTCACCAATAAGAAATCGCGGTGTTCCGCACGACGGCTGCATGAACGAGGTTGTCACGGCAATGAATACGCTCACCGGTTCACCGGGCCTGAAAGTCGACGTGATGTGCGAGGGCATCCGCTACACGGACGCGCTCGGCCGCGCCGCACTGCACTCGATGCCCAACTATTACCCGTACCGCTTCAAGGCCGGCGAGCACGACCCAACCGGCAAGGGCATCGCGACAATTCCCTACCTCATCAATACGCGTGACGGCACGGAGATCCGCATCCTGGGCAGCGGCGATTCACCCTGGCACGTCGAAGGCGACCAGCACGACGGCTACCGTCTCATCGACGACCGCGATGGTCGCACCGTGCCAATCGAGTTCGAGCCGCTGCAGCCCTGGATGAAGCAGAAGACCGCCGACGGCCTGCCCTACCCGCAGGCGGGCGTGACCACGCACGGCGACATGCTGGTCATCAACGTCGCACCCGGTTGCGAGTATTTCCTGCACAAGCAGGACGGTCATTCGATGCGCTGCTCGTTCTGCGCGTACGGCGCGCCCGACGAGCGCACCGCACACCTCGGCCAGAAGCCGGGGCAGGTGGAGATTCCGCAACCGACGCTCGAGCGCATGCATGAAGCGCTCGAAGCCGTCATCAACCAGACCGAGATCCGTCACATCTACCTGGTCGGCGGCTCGCTCACCGACGGCCGCGAGGAAGGCGAGCGGTTCCTGCAACTTGCGCGCTTCGTTAAGCAGGCCAACACGCGCGGCATCCCGGTGACGCTCGGCAGCGGCGCCATCCCTGACGACCTCATCGAGCAGTTCCACCACGAGAACCTGGTGCAGTTCGTCTGCTTCAACCTGGAGATGTGGTCAGAGCCGCTGTTCGCCAAGGTCTGCCCGGGCAAGAACCGCTATGTCGGTTACCACCGCTGGATCGAGGCGCTCGAAACCGCGGTGCGATTCTGGGGGCGCGGCAACGTCTATTCCGCGATGGTCGCCGGCATCGAACTCGAGCCGGAGCACGGCCTCGAATGGGAGCAGGCGGCAAAGACCGCGCTCGAAGGCGCAGAAGATCTTTGCAGCCGCGGCATCATTCCAATCTACTCACTGGTGTGGCCGTCGGGCGGCCGCGACCGCCCCGGCTACCACGAGCGCATCCATGGCTACTTCGAGAGGCTGAGCTCGGGCTACAAGGAAATACGCCGGCGCCACGGCCTCGCCATCGCCGAGGGGTTCATGTGCCATCGCTGCGCGTACATGCAACTCGAATGCGACATCGATCGCGCGACAATGCAGGAGGCCGCATGAGCGGCGCGCCGCCGGACCCGGGCCCGATCGTTCGCTTGAGCACGGCGTACTGGGACAGCCAGACGTTGCTGACCGCAAACCGGCTGCGAGTGTTCGACGTAATTGCGGATGGCGCGAAATCGGGCGACTCGATTGCGACCGCCCTCGGGCTCGAGCCTCGCGCCACGGGACTGTTCCTGCGTGCATGCGCAGGCCTCGGTCTGTTGCAGGAGAACGATGGCGACTTTTCGAACTCGCCTGCGGCTGCGGCGTTTCTCGTCTCGCGCAGCCCCGCTTACATGGGCAACGCGATACGCTACAGCGACCAGTTGTACGCCACCTGGGGCAACCTGGAGGGCGCGCTGCGCTCGGGGCGGCCCGCACTGCAGGCAGAGACATACCTGGGCGACGATCCCGCCGCCACCCGCACTTTCGTGCACGCGATGCACGGGCGGGCGCTGGGCATCGCTCGCGCGCTGGTGAGCGTGTTGGACCTGCAGGATCGGCGCGCGATGCTCGACGTCGGCGGCGGCCCGGGCACCTACTCGGTGCTGCTGACCGAGCGATTCCCCGGCCTGCGTGCGGAGGTGCTCGAGTTGCCAGGCGTCGCTGCGGTCGCGCGCGAACTGGTGGCAGCTGCGGGCGCGAGCGAACGCGTCACGCTGCGTGACGGCGACTATCACAGTGCGGACTTCGGCTCGGGCAAGGACGTCGTACTGATGTCCGGCATGTTCCATCGCGAAAACGAGCGCGCATGCCGCAACCTGCTCGAGCGCGCTGCAGCCTGCCTGGTCCCCGGCGGCCTGGTCGTCGTGAGCGATGTGTTCACGGACGCCGGCGGCGCCCATCCCGCGTTCGCTGCAATGTTCGGCGTCAACATGATGCTGACGGCGCCGGACGGCGGCGTGCATGCGGATGCGGCCGTCAAACGCTGGATGGCGGAGTGCGGGCTGGGCCAACTCCGCGTCGTCCCGCTGCCGCCGCCCATGCCCCATCGCGTCGTCCTCGGAGTGAAACCTTGAGCACACACCGACGGTTTGCAACTGCAGCAGCGGCGGCCCTGCTGTGCAGCTCGGTCACGTGGGCGCAGGGAACGACGCCGTCGGCGTCCGCGACAAGCTCGTCGCCGGCCCCGTCTGCGCCGGTCGCGACACCCGCTTCGAAATCCTCCGTGCCCCCGTTGGGCGAGTTGAAGCCGCTGGGAGGCGACCGGTATCAGATCGGTCGCATCGTGCTCGACAAGCGTGCCCGCAGTTTCACCGTGCCCGGCCGCGTGCACGTGGTCGGACGGCCACTCGAGTACCTGGCGACGACGCCTGGCGGCATGAAGGAATACGAGGCCTTGCTCGAGTTGGACGCAAGCGGCAGCGAATTCAACCTGGCCTGCATCCTGCTGGGTCTCGAACGCGACCCGAAGCAAGGTCCGTTCTACCAGTTCAGCGCCGCGCCGGTCTCCGGCCCCCGGGTCACGCTCGACATCGCCTGGACCGAGGGCGACCAACGACGACAGGTTGCTGCTGCCGTCGCGCTGCTGAACCCGGAAGCCGGCGCGCAACCGGACTCCGTCGAATGGGTATACACGGGATCGCTTTCGACCCAGCCAGAAGGCCAGTTCGCTGCCGACGTGACGGGAACGCTGGTCGGGTTCGTGCACGACGCCAACAGCATCATCGAATCGGTGCACGGCCTCGGTATCGGTGCCTACGGCTCCGTCAGCGGCAATACCACCCTGCTGCCGCCGGTCGGATCACCTGTCGAACTGATCGTGGCACTGCCGCGCGCGGGGCGATGACCCGAGCCCGCCGAATGATCCCACCCAACGACCCAACACCGGAGCACGCCCATGCTGCAGAGATTCGTCCTGGTCACACTCGCCGGACTGATGCTGTCCGCGCCTGCCACGCGTGCAGCCGACACCATGGATCCCCAGCTGCGCGAGAAGGCGCGCCGCGCTGTGGACGCCGGCCTGAATTACCTGCGCAGCCAGCAGGCCGAGGATGGCTCGGTGGCCAAGTCGGTCGGCATTACCGCCTTGTCGCTGCGCGCGTTCCTGGAGAGCCACCGCGGCTATAACGAAGGCGACGGTCCGTTCATCACCAAGCAGGTGGATTTTCTGCTGTCAAAGGTGAACGAGGATGGTTCGATCAGCGAGTCGCTGCAGAATCGCAGCTACAACACGGCGGTGGCGCTGAACGCGCTGACGGCCACCAAGAACCCCAAGTACGAGCCGGTCGTGTCGGGCGGGCGTAAATTCCTGACCGGGCACCAGATCGACGAGGGCGAGGGCTACAAGCCGGAGCATCGCTACTACGGCGGGGTCGGCTATGGCGGCGACGAGCGGCCTGATATGTCGAACCTGTATATCGCGCTCGAAGGCCTCAAGGCCGCCTCGACCGACCCTAAGGACCCGGTGTGGCAGAAGGCGCTGGTATTCGTGAATCGTTCGCAGAACCGCAGCGAGAGCAATGACCAGTCGTGGGCCGCCAACGACGGCGGGTTCGTCTACATGCCCGGCTGGAATCCGCCGGAGTTCGAGAACGGCACCAACTCCTACGGCGGGATGACAGCAGCCGGCCTCATCAGCCTGCTCTTCGCCGGCGTCGACAAGTCTGACCCGCGGGTGCAAGCGGCCTACCAGTGGATCACGTCGAACTATTCGCTCGAGGTCAATCCTGGCACCAACGCCAAGCACGGGCTGTTCTACTTCTACAACGCGTTTGCCAAGGTGATGGCGGCTTATGGCGCGGATGAGTTCACCGACGCCAAGGGCCAGAAACACAACTGGCGCAACGAGCTCGCGCAGAAGCTGGTCAGCCTGCAGGCCGCGGACGGATCCTGGGCGAATCCGGATTCGAACAAGTGGTGGGAGGACAAGCCGCAGCTCGTCACGGCGTGGAGCGTGATTGCACTGGAGCAGGCGCTGAAGTGAGGTGTGACGTGTTTCCGCACATGCAGCTGGCAGAAATCGCACAGCGGGTGCCGGACGCGGCGCCCGGAGTCGGGATGCCAACAGGTAAGCGCATGAATGTGTGCTGATTTTCGTCAAGTGCCAAGGCGCCGAGTGGGTGGCATAGCGCTTGCTTGTGCTTCATTGCGAAGGCATTCGGCCGCGGATGCCCCTGGCGGTGGCCCCCCCCACCTATCGACCTCCGCCGGTAACGTCACGGATCGTGGTCCCTCCCGATCCAGGCGACTGCGGCACCATGCAGAAGCGATCACCCGCCCGCCGGCGGGTGATCGCTTCCTTCCATAAAAAGAAAGCGACGCCGGCACGTGGGTACCCACTGCACGGCGCGGACCGGGCGCACAAACGCGATGACACGGACAGCATCGAGCCACCCGTCAGCTGTCGCACACGCTGCTGGGCCCATTGCAGCTTCGTGGTTGCCGCAAGGCGTCGCATTCGCCATCGCAGCAGTGATCGTTACCCTGACGCTCCTGTTTCGAGCGGCCTCGATGCCGCCGAGCGGCGCCGTGCTGGTGATGACCGCTGTCCCGACGTTGCTTGCGCCCTTGTTCTGGTCCGGCGGTAATGGCGCGCAACGAGAACTCCTGGACAGCATCCTCGGCTGGGCATTCGTCGTCCTCCTGCTCGCCGGTATCGCCTGGCTTGCGCTCGATGTCCGGATCGCGTTGGCGCCGCTCGGACTGGCGAGCCTGGTTGCGCTCGGCATTGTCGTCGTGGCACAGCGGTCGAAATCCGTCATGGAGGCGGCGCTGGAAGGCATTGGGGTTGATGCCTCGACGGCACGGGACCGGTCCGCCTGGATCGTCACAGCCGTCCTGTGGCTCGCGGCCAGCACTCCACTCTGGCTCGGCCCGGTCGCGGACCTGACTGCCCGCCAGGAGCCAATGGCTCCGACTGTCATCCTGGCGTGCAGCCCACTCGCGCACCTCGCGACTGCCGCCGGAAATGACGTGTTGCGGGGCGAATGGTTCTACGGACACTCCAGTCTCGGCTCGTTGCAGGTCGACTATCCACGGATTGGCACCTTGCTGGTCACCTACCTGCTGCTGGCGGCGGCGCTCAGCCTGCTGCTCGCATACGTGCGACGCTGGTCGCCGTCGAACGCCAGCCCCGTTTCTCCAGGCTCGCTTGGCGAGTCGGCTTTGTGACCACTCACGACGACCCGAAGTGACCGTGCCTTGCGACACGCAGACCTACTCGCCACGAGCATCGGCTGCCTTATAGGCGCAGCAGCGACGGCGGCGCCGTTGCAGTTCGAACTTGCCAGCGCCTGGGACGGCTGGAGCCGCCCTGGGCGCGTGACCGAAGTCGAATTGCGCGTTCAATCGCAGGAGCGTGTGAGCGCCGAGGCCACGATCACCTCGGACGGACAGGTTGTTCATTCCACCGTGCAACTCGCACCCGGCCAACAGACCCGCCTCGTCGTACCGGTGCAGGCGACCGAGCGAATCACGGCAGCGGTCGCGCCCGTAGGAATGGAGCAAGAGCGGCGTGAGCTTGGCCTGTCGCTCTCGGAGGCACCGCTGCTGGCCTGGGTGGCGCCTGCCGCGCCTGCGCAATCCACGGCTGGGTTTCATGTCATCGAGTTCGACGCCAGTGCGTTGCCGGAGAATGCGGCGGCGTACTCGAGCATCGATGCACTGGTCATCGACCGCACGCTGATCGGCGCGCTCACAGAACGGCAGCTGGCCGCCCTGCTCTCCTACATGGGGAGCTGTGGCCGGACCGTACTGATCGGCTCGACTCCCTCCGCGGCAGGACTGTTGCAGGGCGCCGTCGGTTGCGGCGGTCGCAACTTTGCAGAGGCGACCTCGACGGACTCCGCACTCGCCAGCCTCAGCCGCCTGCTGGACTCGACCGAGGCCGAGTTGCCGCGCGCCACAGCGCTTGCCACGCTCGGCGGGCACGAACTGGAAACCTGGTACCTGGCCGTTGCGGTGCTCGCTGTTGGCATGGCCGCCATGGCGCTCGCTGGAATTTTTTCAACGTTGCTTGCCACAGCCGTCCTGGTCCCGGCGCTCGCAGCCGCCGCAGGCCTGTGGTTCATGCAATCCCGAACGGTCGACCCGCATTTGCTGGTGTGGGCTGAGACTCGCAGCAATGACCGGCTGGCGCAGTACCGTGGCCTGCAGCGTGCGACGTCGTCACGTCGAGGCGACATCGATGTACCCGTGCTGGCGGTGCTCGCGGAGCCGCAGGCGTGCAACGTCGGCAGGCCTTCAGCATGGTCGTGGGATGCCCAGGGATATCGCTACACCGGGGCCCGTTTTGCAGGGCGACTGTTCGCAACCGCAGCGCTTTGCTATTCCGGATCGTTCCCGGTGACGCGTGATGCGGTCGCGCGCACGAGCGCTGCCGGACGCATCGACCTGCGCAACCCGGGGCCAGCCGCCTGGCCACCGGGGACACTGGTCCGGGAAGGCCGCGTGCTTACGATGCCCGCGCTCGCGCCTGGCGCAGCGCTTGCACTGACTGGCGAACGTGGCGCGCAACCAGCCACCATTGTTGAACGCCACGCGATCGCACGCACACCCTACGACAGGTTGGCGATCCTGTGGCCACTCGACCTGCAGAGCGTCAACCAGGCGCCGCCGGGTGCGCAGGCATGGCTGTTGCTGCAGGTCGAGGCACAGCCTGAGACGGTGCGACGATGAGCACGCGCCTCGGCCTGGCACTTGGAATCACGCTCGCCACCGCGACCGCGGCCTGGTGGCTCGGCGCCAGTCGCGTCGCCATCCAGAGCGGCGGCGACACTGCACTGTTGGCCGCGCAAGCCCTGCTCGTCCTCGGCGTGCTGCGCGCGATGCTGATTGCCGTGTCGGCACCACGAGTCGCCGCCAGGGACGGTTACCCAGCAGGCGTACGCAGTGCCGTGCCCATCGTCACGACGGCATGGCCCGTCGTCGCACTGGCGTGGGCGGCGAGCGCCGACAGCGTCGCGCGCACGGTGCTCGTCGAAGTCGCGCTTCTCTGCGGCGCGCTTGCGGCACCGGTCACCGGTCACGTGCTGGCGCGGTGGCGCCGGGGCAGTGCCTCGACCGTACCGCTGGCAACGCTTGCCGGCATCGCCCTCGCTTGCTGCGTGTGGCTGCTGTCACTCCATTGGCGCCAGCTGGCCGGTTGGTTACATGGGTAACTCGACACCACACGTGTTGTTCGACGCGGTTCGCCGCCGGCTGCGGCAGCAACGGCTCGCAACGGCGTTGCGGTGGGCTGCGTGGGCTGCAACCGCGATCCTGGTCGCCATGGCGCTCCTGCAGATGTTCGTGGCGCGTTTCGACGTCACCGTCGTCCTCGCCGCAACTGTCCTGCCGTGGCTCGTCGCAGCAGGGTGGACCGCGAGCGGACGAATCACGCCAGCGGAATGCGCGGCATGGGCCGATCGCCACCTGGGCGGTACGTCTGCCTACGCGACGTTGCTGGAGACGGTCGGTGACCAGCCGCCACGACCCGCATCACCCGCGGTCGAAGCCCTGCTGCAATGGGTCGAAGCGGCGGTGCCGCGAAGCCAGGCGATGCTGCAGGCGCTGCCCCTGCACATGCACCTCGCCAAACCGGTCATGGCAATGTTTGTCAGCGCGGCGCTCACGGCCATTCTGTTGCAGCTTCCCGCACGACACGCCGCAGCGAAGTGGGACAGGCCCGCTGACACTCCCACGGCACAGACGGAACCCGTCGCGCACCTTGCGACGGCGCCCAGCGACCTGCCTGCGGCGGAAACGACCGACCCAACGGGTGCCGTGCAGGGCAGCCGAGGGCAAGCGCGTGAGGCTCCACCAACCGCTGAACTGGTTGCGGCCAAAGCCGGCGCAGACAGCGTCGAGAAGGCGTTGGCGCTCACGACCGCTCCGGCAACCGGAGCGTCGGGTTCCCGTGCCGCGTCCGGTGGCCGCGAGGCGGGCGACAGCCCGGATACCCTCGAGGACGCGGGGTTCACTCCATCCTGGCAAGGCGAACTCGCCCGCAGGGTGCTGTCCTCGACAGCCGCCGCGGACAACGTGCCCGCGCGCGCGGATCCTGCGCACGCAGCCGACTATGCGGCCGCGCTCAGTCCGCCTGACGATCCGTCGGCGGCCCCCCTCAAGTCGCCAGCACCCGCTGTACCGCCCGAGGCCCGACCACGCGCACGACTCGGACCTGCGGAGCAGGCCTACGTCCGCGCATACTTCGCCGGCTCCGGAGCAACACCATGACCAAAGCGGCACCCGCAGATCCTTCCTTTGTCGTTGCCCACCGGCAGCTGAACGAGGTCTGTGCAGCGCTCGAACGCGTGATCGTCGGGCAGCACGAGGTCGTGCACGGCATCGTGACGGCAGTCTTTGCCGGCGGCCACGTGCTGCTGGAGGGACTGCCGGGTCTCGGCAAGACCCACCTCGCCAAGGCGCTGGCAGCCACGCTCGGCTTGCAGTGGTCACGCGTGCAATGCACTCCCGACCTGATGCCTGCGGACGTCACCGGGTCCGAGATCTTCAGCACCGCGCCCGGCGGCGGCTCTGAGTTCGTGTTCCGGCCGGGCCCGGTATTTGCGCAGCTGCTGCTCGTGGACGAGATCAACCGGGCCACCCCACGCACCCAGGCCGCGCTGCTCGAAGCCATGCAGGAAATGCAGGTGACGCACGCGGGCACGAGCCGCCCGCTGCCGCAGCCGTTCTGCGTGCTCGCGACGCAGAATCCGATCGAACTCGAGGGCACGTACCCGCTGCCCGAAGCGCAGCTCGATCGCTTCATGTTCAAGATCAAGGTGTCCTACCCGGCTCGTGAAGCGCTGCGCCGGATGCTGGATATCTCGCTCGACGCCGAACCCTCCAACGACTTGCCGGCCGTGCTCGATCCGGCGGAGGTCCTGCGGCTCTCGGCACTGTGCCGGTCTGTGCTGGTCGCGGAAGGATGCAAGCAGGCCGCGGTCGACCTGGTGCTCGCCACGCAGCCGGCTTTTGCGGTGGAGCATTCACCCGCACAGGTGCACATCCGCTACGGCGCCAGTCCACGCGCGTTGCAGTCGCTGTTGCGCGCGGCTCGCGTACGCGCGGTGATATCCGGCCGCTCGCACCTGGATATCGAAGACATCGCCTCGGTCGCCCTGCGTACGTTGCGTCATCGCGTCCTGCTGAAGCTGGAAAGCGAGCTCGAGGGCGAGGACGCAGACACCGTGCTGCAGGAAATCATCGAGCGATGGCGACGGGAGCACTGAACCAGGCGGCGCTGCCGAGCCACGCCGAGCTCCGCTCGTTCGCTCGAGTTGCCGCGCATTTGCTGACCGAGCATTCGTCGCAGGGACTCGGCTCGCGGACAGTGCGACGTCGCGCCGGCGCGGGACTGCAGCACCTCGATCATCGCGACTACGCACCGGGCGACGAGATTCGTCACATCGACTGGCGGCAGACCGCGCGCCGGCAGCGGCCCGTCATCCGGCAGTTCGAAGCCGAGACGTCGGGCGACTGGTTCCTGTTGCTCGATGCGAGTTCTTCGATGGCAACGGGCGGTTCGCGCAAATGGCGTGCGGCTGTCAGTGCGACGGCTGCCATGTCGTTCGCGTTGCTGGAACTCGGCCACCGCGTTGCGATCGTCGCATTCGCGTCGGACGTGCTTGCCGTGTGCCCACCGGGGCGCGGCGCTCGCCACTTCCCACAGGTGGTTCGCACTCTGCTTGCGCTGCGCCCGAGCGAATCGGCGGCACATTCCAATCTTGCCGCCTGTGCACGCAGGTTGCTCGGCACGGCTTCAGGCTTCGTCGTGAGCGATTTTCTCGGGCCCTCGGACCTGCGACCAGCGCTGGCTGCATTGCGCGAACGCTGCGTGCAACTGCATGCACTCGAGGTCCACGCCGCGTTGGACCTGCGCCTGCCGGGGCCCGGGCCGTTCGAACTCTATGACGTCGAGACCGGCACAACAGCAAGGTCCGGCGCCGGAACCACGGCGGAGACGGCGGCGCAGATCGCGCACGCGGCCTTGCTCCGGCGACTCCAGCGCTTCACGGCGCGCAGCGGCATCGCTTTCACTGCGTGGGACGTAGCGCTGCCATGGCAGCGCGTGCTTGTCGATCACCTGCTGCGGGCCCACGCCGCGTGATGTCTCTGGCGACACCAGCCTGGCTGCTGGGGCTGCTGCTCGTGCCTGCCCTGTGGTACCTGCATCGCAGCGGCCCGGTCCTGCGCCGTCATCCGGTCGCGAGCCTCGATCTCTGGCAGGACGAGCGCGCGCGCGCCGAGCAGGCCGGCGAGCGGCGCCCTCCCGATGCCGCCTGGCTCAGGCGCGCGGCGCTTCTCGCCCTGCTCTGCGTCGCTCTCGCCGGACCCCGTTGGCAACGACCCGCCGAGCGGGTGACGCTGTGGGTCGACGATTCGCTGAGCATGCAGACCCTCGAAGACGGTGAGTCCAGGCTCGACCGCGGCCTGCGTCTCGCGCAGGACGAGTTGCGCCGGTCGGGGGTGCACGATGTGATCGTGCGACCGCTCGGCGATCCGATGCGCGCCTACTCTGCCGCCAGCGCGGCGACGATGCAGGCGATCCGGTCTCGCGCCGGCGCCAAAGAGCCTGTGCTCCCAGCGCCGGACACGCTCGCTCCCACTCGGACGCACTGGCTGGTGACGGACGGCGCGGACGAGGGTGTCAACTGCATGGCTCGGCCACTCGGGCGTCGGCCGCGTGATCCAGGTCGCCGCGACCTCGCGCAACGTCGGCATCACTCGCGTCACGGTGCGGCCACAACCTGCCGACCCGGGGGCGGGTGCGATCCAGATCGTGTTGCGCAACGGCGGCTCCGAGCCGGAGACGCGCACCGTCGAGGTAGCGGCAGGCTCGGTCACGCTGGCGTCGCACGCGGTCTCGATCGGTGCCGGCGCGAGCGTGACATTGGCCCAGGTCGTGCCGCTGCCAGTGCAGCGTCTGACGGCGCGGCTGGTCCCGACCGACGCATTGCTGCAGGACGACAGCGTCATCGTCGATGGGACCCCGCTGACCAGGATCGCCGTGCACGTCGACGCGTCTTGCCCGGTCGAGGTGACGCGATCGGTTGGCGCGCACCCCGGCCTGCGCGCCACGACTGGCCGCGACGCCGGACTCATCATCGACTGCGGATCGGCCTGGGGCCGCGACGTGCCGGTGCCACGGTTGTTGCTGCGACAGGGACCACCGGAACAATTCGATGCGTCTGCCGTGGTCTGGTCGCAAGCGGCCACTGGCGCGCCACCTCGGGTCGCAAGCTTCCCACTGCGGGCGCGCGGACGACTCGATGCGCCGCGCGCCGTGGACGAGGTGCTGCTGGCAGCAGGTGAGGTGCCGCTCGTGATCCAGCGCGCGGGATCGCCACGTACGGTAGAGGCCTCGCTCGACCTGGCGGCGGCCGAGTTGACGGGCACCGACACCGTGCCACTGTTGTTTGCATTTCTTACCGACGCCGCTCTCGGTGCCGAGTTGCTGGATCGCAGCGTCGGACTCGCCCGGGGCGATACGGCATCGATGGTCGCACCACGCGCCACCCTCGAGGCGCAACCGCCGTCAGCCGCCTCGACGCACGGCGAGGGTATGCCGTTCGTGTTGCCCTTCGTACTGCTCGCAGCCGTCCTGTTGGCTTGGGATGCATTGTCGCTCGCGCGACGATGGCTGCGCGACCATGGGCCGCGTGCACGCACCACCGCATGACAGCACGCGCTGCAAGGGTTGGCATCGCACTGCTGCTCGAACTGGTGGCGCTGGTTCTGCTCGTCCTCGCGGTACTCGGCCACCCCTGGCCTGCGGGCCGTGCCACTTCGGCCGTGTTCTTGCTGGCTGACCGCTCAGCCAGCATTCCACCCGCCGCAATGCGACAGGCGCTGGAGGAAATCGCGACTGAAGTCACGGCGACGATCCCTGCGACCGAGCTGCATGTGATCGACTTTGCCGGTCGAGCCAACCCGGCACGTCGCGCCGAGTCGCCGTCGGACGCTGCGCGGACGCCACCCCTGGCAGGACTCATGCCGCAGGCAACGAACCTGGCCGGGGCGGTTCGGCGAGCCGTGCACGACGTAAAGTCACCGCGGCCTGCGACACTGGTAATTCTGTCCGATGGCAATGCGACGACAGGTGACACGGCGCGCGCGCTCGAAGAGGCGGCCAGCGCAGGGGTTGCGGTGCTCTGGCGCACTGTCGCAGCGATGTCGTCCGCACCGCGCATCGGCAACGTGCTCGCACCGGCCCAGGCGCGCCCCGGCCAGCAGATCCCCGTCACCATAAGAATGTCCGGCACGACGGACCGGCCGTTGCGCCTGGTGCTCTCCGCCCACGATGCCTCGCTGCCAGACGTTACGTCGGAGATCCGCGTGGGCGAGCTAAGTTCCGTGACATTGATGTTGGCAGCTCGCGGCGCTGGACCATTGCTGCTGGATGTCGGGCTGGCCGATGCGGCGACGACTCGCCTCGTCGACGAGAAGGAACTCGCCGCGGTGATCGACATCGAGCCGCCCGCCGAGGTGCTCCATGTTGCCGATCAGCCGTCGGCGTTGGCGCAGAGTCTGCAGGCCGGAGGTTGGACGCTCACGAAGGTGGGGTCACGCCGACTCGATGCGCTGGCATCCGGATTCCAGCACTACGCGGTCGTGATACTGGACGACGTGCCGGCATCCGCCGCGCAACCGGCAACGTGGGACGCGCTGGCCGCTGCGGTGCGCGAGCGGGGCACGGGATTGCTCGTCCTCGGCGGCGAACGCTCGTTTGCGGGCGGCTCCTACCGGGAATCCAGGCTCGAATCCGTGCTGCCCGTGCTGTCGCGCCCTGCCGCGCTCGGCGACGCAGCGGCGTTGGCGTTCGTCGTCGACAAGTCCGGGAGCATGGGCGCGTCCGCTGCCGGGGTCGACCGCTTCCGACTGGCGCAGCGGGCCGTTGTCGAAACCGCAGAACGCACTTACGGATCGCGACTACGCGTCGCTGGTCGTGTTCGACGTCGCGACCGGGAGCTCATACCCCTGGTGCGGAGCCGCGCAATTCAAGCAAGCCGTCGCGGCACCGTGGGCAGCGCAACCTCGCGGCGGAACTCGCATCGCGCCGGCCATTGAAAAGGCCGTGGCCCAGCTGGAAGCCGCGGCGGTGGCCCGTCGCATCCTGGTCCTGGTCACGGATGGTTTCGTCGACGAGGTGCCGGTCGAGGACCTGCGGGCACGCCTGTCACGCGCGCGTATCGAACTCATCGCGCTGGCCGTCGGCCCCGACGCCGATGCGGCCGCATTGGCAGGACTGGCAGATCCGGGACAGGCAACGATCCTGCATGTGGCTGAGGCTGCCGAGCTCCCGACACTGATGCGCGGCAGCCTGGAAACACGGCGTGCGCCGATCGAACGTGGCTTGATCGCGGCTCGAGCACTGCGGCCGCTGCCATTCATGCCGCCGCCAGGAGGCGCTTGGCCGCCAGTGTCCGCGTACGCGGTGACGTCGCCGCGCGAGGATGCCGTCGTGCACGTCGAATCGGCCCGCGGTGATCCCTTGATTGCGTATCGGCAGGAAGGGCTCGGCCGGGCCGTGGCTGTCATGTCCGGGTTGGGCGCCTGGACTCCCGACTGGCTCCGCTGGCAGGGCTGGCCAGCGCTCGCGGGCGGTCTGGTTGAATGGGTGGCATTCGAGGATGCGCGGCCGGGCCTCACGGTCCGCGCCATCGACCTGCCGATGGAACTTCGAGTCGATGTCGATCTGGCCAGTGAAGGTGTCTGGTCGGACCGCTTGCCGACACACCTGCAGGTGCAACACCCTTCCGGCCGCACCAGCGAAGTGCCGCTTGAGGCATCCGCGCCCGGTCGAGCGAGCATCCAGTTGCACGAACCAGAGCCGGGCCTCTACAGGTTCACTGCCGTGACGACAGACGGCGTGCGGCGACTGGCGCACCTGCGCCAACCGCTGCGAGAGCACGGCCAACTTGGGCCCATTCCACGCCTCGATGCCTGGCGCCGGGTGGGCCTCGTCAGCGAATGGTCCCCGGCGGCGCTGGCCCAGGCCGTGCACTCCGCGCCCGCAGCGAGTGAGAATTCGGAGCGGCCGGTGCTCATCGCGCTGTTTCTCTTCCTCTGCGGTGTCTTGTTGGACAGGTTCCCCGACTGGCGCCGGTGGCCCTTTGTCCGCTTCCCGCCTGCGCTCAGTCGCGGCGATTCAAAGCGACGCGGCGAGCCTGGTCCTTGAGCATCCGGCCGAACCCCTGTGAATCGGAGAATGCATCGAGCGTCGAGAGGTCGGGTGGCAGCAGCCGCAGCTCACTGATGCGACTGATCGGCAGTGGCATGTCGCAGGCGATTCCGGTCAACCTTCTCGACAGCACCGCCGTCTCGCGATGCTCGCGCAGGCTTTCCGCGACGAACGTGGCATTGCGAAACTTGAGTTTGCCGATCTGGTCGATGTTGTCGAGCACGCCATCGAGCGTGCCGAAGTGCTTCAGCAGTGTCTGCGCGGTTTTGCGTCCGATGCCCGGCACGCCGGGAATGTTGTCGACCGCGTCACCCATCAGTGCGAGAAAGTCCGCCATGCGTTCGGGGACCACGCCGAAACGCTCCTCGATGTCGTCATAGCCGTACCGCACGTCGGCCACGGCATCCCAGTACGTGTCAGCGGCCGAGACCAACTGGGTGAGGTCCTTGTCACGGCTGACGATCGTCACCGGCAGACCGGCCACGCGCGCACGCGTCGTGAGCGTACCGATAATGTCGTCAGCCTCGTAACGTGAGCTGCCATAGCGCGCCACGCCGAGCGCAGCGCAGACTTCCTGGCACAGCGCGAACTGCCGTTTCAGCTCGACGGGAGCAGGCTCCCGGTTCGCCTTGTAGGCCGGATAGATCTCGTTGCGGTATCCCTGCTCCAGGCTTTCGTCGAACGCGACGGCGATGTGCCGCGGAGATTCCTTTTCGAGCAACTCGGCGAGGAAGCGGGCGAAGCCAAGCACGGCGTTGACCGGGTTGCCGTCGCGATCAACGACGTCCACGGGTACCGAGAACCAGGCGCGAAAAATGAAGACGCTGGCGTCGACGAGATAGAGCATCGAGCGGCGCGGCCTAGATTTTCCACTCGAACTTCTGGCCGGGGAATGCGTCGATGCCTTCGAGCAGCGTTGCCACCCAGCGGTTCTCGTCCTCGGTCAGCTCGGGTCGCGCGATGTCGAACTGCAGGACGACCCGGGCCTGGTCGCCGTCGTTCCAGGCCTCGTGGTCCATCGAATCGTCGAACACCCAGGCACGGCCGGTCTGCCACTCGCGCACGTCGTTGCCGACACGCAAGCGGCACTTGCCTGCTGCGACCAGCGGCAGGTGAACCTGCAGGCGCGTGTTGGTCGGCCCGTTCCGGGGCGCAAGATGCGCGCCCTGCGGCATGGGCGAGAACAGCACCGAGGGCGAGTGGCCTGGGATCTGTGCCAGTGGCGCGCCGGCGAGCGCAGCCATGGTCTTCGGGCAACGCGCGGCGTTGGCCTCGTTCAGTTCGCCGTTCTGCCAGAGGTAGACGGCGTCGCCATGGCCGACAGCCAGCCACTCCGCGCGGATGTCGTCCGTCGAAGCTTCGATCGAGTCGAGCCACGGGAAGTCCGCGCGGTCATAGAACTGCTTCTGCGGCAGCTGCGGAAAATAGAAATGGTACGGCTCCTGCACGTGGATGCGCTTGCGGCCGAGCAGGATGTCGAGCGACTGGCCGACGCGGGTATTCGCGTGCGATTCGTCGAAGCCACGCGCCTTGAGCCACGAGCGCAAGTGGTCGTCGTAGCGCTTCTCGTACTGTTCGCTCGCCTGCTGGACGCGGCGCAACTCCTGCAGCAGGTCGGGCGATGCCCTGTCGGGCGGCGGTGCCGACCGCAGCGCCGCGCGGTAGTACGCCGACGCGGCGCGAGTGTTGCCCGCCTGCTCGAAACCGTCGCCTTTCATCACCAGCGCGCGTACGTTGCGGGGATCAAGCGCGAGCACGCGGTCGACGGCAGCGCCCATGCCACCCCAGTCCTGCAACGAGCGGCACGAGTACGCGAGCCCGAGCATCACAGCGACATCGGCCTGCCCGGCCTGGGCGGCCTGCAGGAAAAGATCACGGGCGGCGCGGGCATCGCCGCGGCGGAGGGCATCTGCGGCAGCGCGCGCAAGCGCGGGGCCGTCGTTGAGGGGTGCAGTCATGGTGTGCGAAGGATAAGAGATCGGGAGACACCTTGGCAGCTTGCTGCTCGACGACGCGGCGGGGCGACCCATGCGAGGATTCGCGCATGAACAGCGCGTCCTGGCACACCGCAGCCCGTTTGTCGCCGGCAAACCTGGAAATCGTGCCGATCGGCCGGGCGCACCTCGCCGGCTTTCACGCTGCCCTCGACAGCGTCGCCAGGGAGCGCCGCTACCTCGCCATGCTCGAGGCCCCGTCGCTCGTGCGCACGCGCCGGTTCGTGCTCGACAGCCTGAAAGTGGGCGCCGTGCACGTGGTCGCAGTGGTCGATGGCGACGTGATTGGCTGGTGCGACCTGCGGCCGAAGGCGGCGCCAACCCTGCGGCACAGCGCGGTATTGGGCATGGGAATCGTCAGGGCATTTCGTGGCCAGGGCATCGGGAGCCGCCTGCTCGCAGCCACGCTCGAACTGGCCCTGGCGCGCGGGATCCACCGGGCAGAGCTGATCGTGCGTTCGGATAACACCGCGGCCATCCGGCTGTACCGGCGATTCGGGTTTGCCGACGAAGGCACGTTGCGTCACTACATGCGAGTCGACGGGGTCGATTACGACGCGCTGCTGATGGCGCGACTCGACCCCAGTGCGAGCCCCGCTGAAGCGGGCCGCTAGCGACGGACGGTGCACGCCGCTTGCGCCGCAGGCGGTGACCGAAACCGGTGCAAGCGCCCTGCAGACCCGGGGCCCGCGAGCGCTATAATCGTGCGCGCGGGGCCTGGCACGCCAGCGACGAAGCCAGCTCGACCCGCGCATCCCTTTGGTTTAATTGAATTTCTGCCAACTCGTTCCGGCTGGCACGCAAGTTGCCCGTAGTTTACGAAACGAGCGGAACGAACATGGTTGCCCAGATCAGGACGCCGCCCCTGCGACTGCTGCGAGCTTTCTGCCTCGCGGCACGTCATTCCAGTTTCAAGGATGCGGCAGACCGTCTGTCGCTGACGCCATCGGCCGTCAGCCACCAGGTCAAGGAACTCGAGGAGCAGCTCGGCGTCACGTTGTTTCAGCGCCGGACGCGTTCCGTGGTGCTCACTCCGGTCGGACGGCAACTGCTGGACGACCTCGAGCCGGCGCTGAATGCTTTGAGCGTGGCCATCGAACGAACGCGCAACACGTCAGGCGCGCGGCGCCAGCTGACGATCGTGATGCCGCCGTTTTTCGCCAGCGAGCTGTTCGCGCCGCGGCTCCCGGACTTCCACGCGCGTCACCCCGGCATCGACATCCAGGTCGACACGCACGACCCACGGCCCGGCCAGCACTCGGGGTTCACCGACGTCTCGATCGTGCTGTCGGGCAATCTTCCCGCTGACCCCGACGTCGAAGCCGTTCGCCTCATGCCACTGCAGCTGGTGGCGGCGGCATCGCCGAAAGTGGCCAATTCCATGGTCGGCAAGGCGAGTGCCGACGCGTTCGACGGCCAGTCCCTGATCATGCACCGCAGCTTCCGCAGCGACGTCTGGGATCTCTGGCTCAACCAGGTCGGGCTCGACCTGCGCCGGGTCAGCAACGTGGTCGAATTCGACAACATGGTCGCCGTTGCCCGCGCCGCCGAGCGCGATGGCGGCATTGCGCTGGTGCCGTCAATCGTCTGCCAGCCGTGGTTCGAGCGCGGCGCCCTCGTGCACATTCAAGGATTTGACCTGCGCGGCGACGAGGCCTACTACCTCGTGGCCCGGCGCGGCGATTTCGAGCGCTCCGAGGTCCGCGCACTGGTGGCGTGGTCCATCGAACAATTCCAGGTTCCGGGCTGACTCCAAACCGCGGAGGGTGACGAAAGGTCATTCATCGATTGATGAAACTTCGTTTGTCGCACTGCAGCATCAGACGTAGTCTCAAACCGTCCAACGGTTTCGCTCATTTGGCCTTGGGGTGCACTCCCCCTGCGACCCCCGCCTCATGAAGCCGTCGGAACTTGCCGGGTGGCCTGGGATGCACTCCCCCTGCTCCCCCAGTCCATCTCGGCAAGTTATTTATTCCGGAAAAGGCGCCATCGGCGCCTTTTCTTTTGGCTCCGTCGCGGCCATGCGACGGTTGCGGGCGCTCGATCCGATGCCTTGCCCCGAGCTTGGAAAGGCAGACACGCGACAGTTGCAGGCGCTCGATCCGGTGCCTTGTCCCGAGCTTGGAAAGGCAGACACGCGCTCGGGGCAAGGCACCGGATCGAACGCTTGCGAGACAGCGCCTGAGCGCTCGTCGGGCGGAAAGCGCGGTCGACAAGTTCGAGATGCAGACTGCGCCCGACGAGGCGCACGGCGTATGCAGCCTGCCAGGGGTCGGTCGGAGCTGCCTGTCGTCGAGTGCCGTGCTCGTAGCCAGTGGTCAAAGTGCCGTGGCTCGAGACTGCGTTCCGGCGCTCGTAACGCTGCATGTGCAGTACCGCGAGCGGCCGATTCGGGACCTTTCCCCGAGCGCGTGTCTGCCTTTCCAAGCTCGGGGAAAGGTCCCGGATCGGTTGCTTGCAACCAGCACGTGCCTGCGTTTCCGCCCGACTAGCTTCGCGCAGCCGCGCCTTGCCGCAGCCGCTCGTGCAGCGGGCTCGACCGCGGGAAATGCGCGAGCAGGTACTCCATCTGGTCGGCCAGCACGCGCCGGCCCTTGAGGTAGATGTACTCGGCGTAACTCGGCGTGAACGGCACCGCGATCAGCTGCAGCTTGGCCTGTTCGGGAGTGCGCCACGCCTTGAGGTTGTTGCAGCGCCGGCAGGCCGTGACGACGTTGTTCCAGGTGTCCTGCCCCCCACGGGAAATGGGCGTGACGTGGTCGCGCGAGAGCTGGCCGGTGGGGAAGCGCTGGGCGCAGTACAGGCACAGGTGGGCGTCGCGCCGGAACAGGGTTTCGTTGTTGAGCGGCGGCACGTAACCGTGATGCCGGCCACCAGGGTTGTGACTGTGGCCGATCGTCGCCACGATCGAACTCACCTTGACGACGGTGCGTTCGCCTGTGCGCGCGCAGACGCCGCCCCGCAGCGAGAAGAGGGTCTGGCCGAACGCGTAGGCGACCTGCCCCATGAAGTGCAACCGCACCGCGTCCCGGTAGTCGATCCACTCCAGGGGCATTCCCGAGACGTCTGTCCGCAGGACTTCCTGCGAAAGTGCGTACTGCGAAAGCGCGCGCATCCCGCGAAGATACGGCACGGCTGTGCAATAATCCACGGCTGTTTTGCAGCCGTGACTTTCCAGAATATCCCTTTCACGGCAGCGGCTTAGTCGCGTCCGGGTTGCGGGGAGGATGCCAGAACCCATGTCGTTAACGATCGGAGTGCCGCGCGAAACCTACGCCGGCGAAAAACGCGTTGCCGCCGTCCCGGAAGTGGTCGAGAAGCTGCTCAAGCTCGGCTTCGCGGTCCGCGTTGAAACCGGCGCCGGGGCCGCCGCCAACTTCAGCGACGAGACGTATCAAGCCGCGGGCGCGCAGATCGCAGGCAGCGCCGCGGAGTTGCTGGATGGTTCGGACATCCTTTTCAAGGTGCGCGCGCCGGCGCCCGAAGAAATTGCACTGATGAGGCCTGGCAGCACCCTGGTCAGCTTCATCTGGCCCGCGCAGAACCCACAGCTCATGCAGCAGCTGGCCGATCGCAAGCTCACCGTGCTGGCCATCGACTCCTTGCCCCGCCAGCTCTCCCGCGCCCAGAAGATGGACGCGCTGACCTCCATGGCCAGCATCAGCGGTTACCGCGCCGTGATCGAGGCTGCCAACGCCTTTGGCCGGTTCTTCAATGGCCAGGTCACCGCTGCCGGCAAGATTCCGCCGGCCAAGGTCTTCGTCGCTGGTGCCGGTGTAGCCGGCCTGGCGGCCATCGGCACGGCCGCCAACCTGGGTGCAATCGTGCGCGCCAACGACACTCGCGCCGAGGTGGCCGACCAGGTCGTGTCGCTGGGCGGCGAATTCGTCAAGGTCGACTACGAGGAAGAAGGCTCCGGCGGTGGCGGCTACGCCAAGGTGATGAGCGAGGGCTTCCAACAGGCCCAGCGCGAGATGTACGCGAAGCAGGCCAAGGACGCGGACATCATCATCACCACCGCCCTGATCCCGGGCAAGCCCGCACCCAAGCTCATCACCGCCGAGATGGTGCAGAGCATGAAGCCCGGCAGCGTCATCGTCGACATGGCGGGCGAGCAAGGCGGCAACTGCGAACTCACCGTTCCCGGCGAGGCCGTGGTCCGGCACGGCGTCACCATCATCGGCTACACCGACCTGGTCAGCCGCCTGGCCAAGCAGTCCTCGACCCTGTACTCGACCAACCTGCTGCGCGTGACCGAGGAACTCTGCAAGACCAAGGACGGTGTCATCAACGTCAACATGGACGACGACGCCATCCGCGGCTTGACCGTCATCAAGGAAGGCGTCATCACCTGGCCGGCACCCCCGCTCAAGCTCCCGGCGGCACCGCCGCAGGCGAAGCCGGCGGCGGCGGCGCCGGCAAAGAAGTCGGGACATGGCCACGGCACAGGCGAACCCGCCTCGGCGAAGAGCCTCGCGCTGGTGTTCGGCGTGGGTGCGCTGCTGTTCTGGCTGGTGGGCGCCTTCGCTCCGGCGTCGTTCCTCTCGCACTTCACGGTCTTCGTGCTGGCCTGCTTCGTCGGCTACATGGTGGTGTGGAACGTCACGCCGGCGTTGCATACGCCGCTGATGAGCGTGACCAACGCCATCTCCAGCATCATCGCGATCGGCGCACTGGTGCAGGTGGCACCACCGCTCGGTGCAGGCACGGAGGGCCGGCCCGGCGCACTGATCCTCGGCCTTGCGGTCGTTGCGCTGACGCTCACCGCAATCAACATGTTCGGCGGCTTCGCCGTCACCCGTCGCATGCTTGCGATGTTCCGGAAATAAGGGGCGCAAGCATGTCCGCCAATCTAGCCTCGGTGGCCTACATCGCCGCCACCATCCTGTTCATCCTGAGCCTGGGCGGTCTCTCCAATCCGGAGACTTCGCGGCGCGGCAATTTCTACGGCATCGTCGGCATGACGATTGCCGTGCTCGCGACCGTGTTCGGTCCGCGCGTCACCCTCGACGGCATCCCTTACATCGTCGGCGCGCTGCTGGTGGGCGGATCGATCGGCCTGTACGCCGCGAAGAAAGTGCAGATGACGCAGATGCCGGAACTGGTCGCGCTGATGCACAGCCTCGTCGGCCTTGCGGCGTGCCTCGTCGGCTTCGCGAGCTACGTCGACACCTCGATCGTCCTGGTCGGCGCCGAGAAGACCATCCACGAAGTCGAGATCTACATCGGCATCCTGATCGGGGCGGTGACGTTTTCGGGTTCGGTCATTGCGTTCGGCAAGCTGTCCGGCAAGATCGGCGGCAAGCCGCTGCTGCTGCCTGCGCGGCACTGGCTCAACCTCGCTGGGCTGCTCGGCGTGATCTGGTTCGGCGTGCAGTTCCTGCAGGCCCACGATCTTGCAATCAGGCATCCTGCCGCTCGCGGTGATGACGGTGATCGCGCTGCTTTTCGGCATCCATATGGTGATGGCGATCGGCGGGGCGGACATGCCGGTCGTGGTCTCCATGCTCAACAGCTACTCGGGCTGGGCCGCGGCGGCGACGGGCTTCATGCTTTCGAACGACCTGCTGATCGTCGTCGGCGCGCTCGTCGGCTCGTCGGGCGCGATCCTGTCCTACATCATGTGCCGTGCGATGAACCGCAACTTCATCAGCGTCATCGCTGGCGGCTTCGGCACGGGAGGTGGCGCGACGCCAGCCGCCGCGGGTGCACAGCCCGCCGGCGAAGTGACAGCCATCAGCGCCGTCGAGACCGCGGAGATGCTCCGCGAGGCGAAGACCGTGATCATCGTGCCGGGCTACGGCATGGCGGTCGCGCAGGCGCAGCACACCGTCTACGAGATCACGAAGCACCTGCGCGAGAAAGGCGTGACAGTGCGCTTCGGCATCCATCCGGTGGCCGGCCGCATGCCGGGTCACATGAACGTGCTGCTGGCCGAGGCCAAGGTGCCTTACGACATCGTGTTCGAGATGGACGAACTGAACGACGACTTCCCCAGCACGGACGTCTCGATGGTGATCGGCGCCAACGACATCGTGAACCCGGCGGCCGAAGACGATCCGACGAGCCCCATCGCGGGCATGCCGGTACTGCAGGTCTGGAAGTCGAAGACGTCGATCGTGATGAAGCGCTCGATGGCCTCGGGCTACGCCGGCGTCGACAATCCGCTGTTCTACAAGGACAACAACCGGATGCTGTTCGGCGACGCGAAGAAGATGCTCGACGAGGTGCTGGTCGCGCTGAAGAACTGAGGCTTGCGGTGGCTCGCGCCGGGCCGGTGTGAGATGCCGGGTTCGCCGCGCCGCTGAACGCCACTGACGCAGCGCTAAGGTCCCGCCGTACACTCGGCTCCGACGGACTGGCCCGACGCCGCGCATCCGCGCCGGACCGCGATCCCGCCTGGCATTCCGGTCGACTTCGTCCAGCACGGAGCATCCCATGGCCGCGAGACTCCTGGTCCTGCTGATGTTTTCAGTGGCATGCCTTGCCGACGCGCTCGGCGAGGCGACGGTCGACGCGCCGGCCAGCGCCGGTGTCGGCTCCGAGGTGGCCGTCATCGTCAACGCGACCGACAATCCCCGGGACTTCGTCACGATCGTGCCGAAGGGCGACCGCGAGGGGAGCTACGGCGCCTACCAGTACGTCCGCAAGCCCGGCACGTTCAGGCTGACCGCGCCTGCGCAGCCGGGCGACTACGAAGTGCGCGTGCTCGGTGCGGATTCGCCGTACCCGACGCTTGCGCGGCGGCCGCTCCGCGTCGACGCCGTCGCGGCGACGTTCGAGGCCCCTGAGCAGGTGTCGGCAGGCGCGAAGTTCCAGGTGAAGTGGTCAGGGCCTGACAACGCCCGCGACTACGTCGCGATCGGCAATGCCGCGCGGCCGTACGTCAGCTACGTTTACACGAAGGCTGGCAATCCGGCGTCGCTGACGGCCCCGGATGAAGCTGGCGAGTATGAGCTGCGGTACTTCCTTGCCGAAAATGACACCGTGATCGGTACGCGCCGCATCAACGTGGGCGACGTTGCGGCGACCGTCTCGGCACCCGCGCAGGTGGCTGCCGGCGCGAAGTTCGCGGTCGCGTGGACCGGGCCTAACAATGCTCGCGACTTCGTCACGATGGTGAAAGCCGGGACTCCGGACAAGCGGTACGAGCGCTACGCCTACACGTCCAAGGGCAGTCCGTTGCAGCTCACCGCACCCGACGAGCCAGGCGACTATGAACTGCGCTACCTCACGGCGCAGTCCTACGTCACGCTTGGCAGTGCGACGGTCAAGGTGACGCCGATCAGTGCCTCGATCGAGGGGCCCGCCGAGGCCGTGGCGGGCAGCGCTTTTCCGGTCAAGTGGGTGGGACCGAACAACGTCCACGACTACGTCACCGTGCTTCCCAAGGGCGCGAGGGAAGGCGAAAGCGGAAATTACCGCTACACGGCCCAGGGCAACCCGGCCATGGTCCTCGCGCCACTCGCGCCGGGCGAATATGAGTTGCGGTACTCGACGGGGCAGTCCCATGCCACGCTTGCGCGTGCGGCGGTCCGCATCACGCCCGGGAAGCTGGAGCCGGGCTTTGTCGCGGTTACGATTGCCCAGGGCCCGGCTGCCGGAAATGCCGTCGAGATCATCCTGGACGCATCGGGCAGCATGCTGCAGAAGATTGGCAAGGAGCGGCGCATCGACATCGCGAAGAGAACACTCACCCACCTCACCAATTCCGGCATACCCGCCGGTACACCGTTTGCGTTGCGGGTGTTCGGTCGCGAGGTGGATTCCTGCCAGACCGATCTCGATATTGCGCTCGGACCGCTCGATGCCACCGCCGTCGCCGCGCGCATCGCCAAGCTCGAGGCGAAGAATGGCGCGAAGACGCCGATCGGCGCAGCGCTCGACAAAGTGGCTGATGACCTGCGGGGCGTTCGCGGCGAGCGGCTCGTCATACTCCTGACGGACGGGGAGGAGACCTGCGCCGGGGACCCGGCGGCCGCGATCGAAAAGCTGAGAAAGTCGGGTGCAGCCCTACGAGTAAACATCGTCGGTTTCGCGATCGACGATCAGAAGCTCGCCGCGACATTCCGGCACTGGTCGGATGCGGGCGGCGGGCTCTATTTCGATGCGCGCGATGCCACGAGCCTCGACCAGGCACTGACGCGAGCGCTGCGGCCTGCGGTGGAACTCGTCGACGGCAAGGGGCACGTAGTCGCGCAAGGGCTCGCGGGCGACGACGCGCCGCTCAGCGCGATGCCCGGCAACTACACGGTCCGGCTCAAGGGCCGGTCGGGCGTGGCAAAGCCCGTGCAGGTCCAGGCGCAGGCAACGACAACCGTCGCGTTATGAAGCGAGCGCCTGGACGGCGGACACCCTTGCTCAGTTGCAGTTGCAGTCGTGGTGTCCCCTGACGTACCTCGCCGAGTGCACAACGCGATCCGTGCTCAAGTCTCGTCGCGCTCCTGCCGTTCCTGCTGGCGCTTGCGCATCTTCTCGCGCTGTTCCGGCGTCGCGTCCTTCCAGCGCTCTTTCAGCTTCTGCCGCTGCTCGGGCGACATGTCGTGCCAGCGTTCGCGCAACTGCTCGCGCTGCTCGGGCGGCAACGACTGGTACTTGTGGAAGCCATCGCGCAGCCGCTGCTGGTCTTCCGGTGGCAGGTCACGGAACTGCTGGTACCGCTGACGAGCTTTCTGCCGCTCCGCTGGCGGCAGGTCCTGCCACTGCTTGAATCGTTGCTGCGCCTGCGCCTGTTGTTCCGGCGTCATCTGCTGCCAGCGTTCGGCGCCCCGCGCGATCGCCTGTTGCCGCTCCGGCGGCAACTGGTTCCAGCGCTCACGATACGGCTCGAGCACGCGTTGCTGTTCCGGCGCGAGTTGCGACCACGGCACCCCGGTCGCTGACGCCGCGCCCTGCGCAGCCGTCGTGTCCGCTGCGTTCGCCGCAGAACTGACGCCTGGAATCAGGCACGACAGGCACGCGGTCACGAGCAGTGCCGTGCGGAGTCGGGTGGTCGTGATTTTCATGGCTTCTGCTCCGTCGTCGCGGGCGATCGAGCCGCACCGCGCTTTTCGGTCGTCATCGGGTTCGTCGGCTGTGGGGACACGTTGCTTGCGGTCGGTACAGCAACAGCCGCAGCGTTCGCCACCAGCCAGTCGGCGTCGTCCGCTTCCCAGCTGCCGAGGTATTCCAGAAAGTCGGCGGGCAATGGTGGCGCATCCGCAGCGACCGCTGCACCGCCCGCGGCCAGCGCCGCGAGCAGCAACGCGCGCTTCGGTTGCAAGCGACGCAGGTGCCGTCGGGACATTTCAACCCACCCCATCGCCGTCACCGGCGGTTTCGAGCTCGACCCAGGCGTAGAACTCGAGGTCAGCTTCGGTGGCGAGATCGAGGTCCTCGCCCGCCGTGAGCAGTTCGAGTGACTCGTGCTGGACGTTGCTGCTCGTTGTCGTCGCGGCGACCTGTGCCGGCAAGCCCGTCTGCGAAGGCGATTGCAGCAACAATGCCGCAGCCAGCAGGCCGGCGGCAAGCACACCCACGGGTGCCCAGAGCGTCCAGCGCCAGTCGCTGCGGTGGCGTCCCGCAGCGGCCAGGAGCGCTTGCTGCCGCGACCGGTTCAGTCGAGCCAGCGTGGAGGAGTCAAGATCGTCGACGCTGGCCTTGAACACCTCCCTTGCATGCCGTTCCAGTTCGGCAGCGTCACGGTTGTCGTGCAGGTCACTCATGTCCGTACCTCGGCAAGCTCGGCGCGCAGCACCTGCAGCGCGCGGAAATAGTGCGTTTTCACACTGCCCTCGCTGCAGCCCATCGACGCAGCCGTGGCCGCCACGTCGAGACCCTCGAGGCAGCGCAACGTGAACGCCTCGAACTGTCGTGCCGGCAAGCGCCGCAGGGCCTGGTCCAGAAGCTGCATGGCCTCGTCCGCGGCCAGCTGCTGCAATGGCTCCGGCGCGGGATCGGGCACCTGCTCGAGCGGATCCTCGCCAGGGTCCTCCTGCTGCCGCGTACCACCGGGCAACCACCCGAAAAACCGGCGCCGCACCCCGTGGCGGCGCTGCAGATCCCGGATCCCGTTGTAGAGGATCCGGTAGAACAAGGGCTTCCATTCGTCCACGGGTCGGGTTGCATAGCTCTGCGCCAGGCGCAGCATCGCAACCTGCACGACGTCGTGCGCGTCGTCAGCGTCGCGGAGCGCGCACTGGGCGATCCGGAAGGCGCGTCGCTCGACTCCGGCCAGGAACCGGTCGAGCTCGCGTACCTGCGCTGCGTCCAGTCTATCCTCCCCGTGGGCGCGGGCTGCGTTGCCAGCAAAACGGCTGGCGCGTGCATCGAGACTAGCAAAGGGGTGCATGCCGTAGACTCGCGTTCACCGCGGCTCAATCATCGTCCCTGCCTAAACAACGGCTTGCGCTGCAAAGCGTTGACGTGGCACAGCAGGAAAAGATGTGCACTCCCCAGGCGTGGCGAACTGCGGCTACCCGAGTCCGTCCAGCGGGTTTCGTGGCGAGGGCGTGAAAAGCTGCGGCATTACTGTACAAGTCATTGATTTATATGGTGACTTTTCGCAACGGCGATTTTCTGGTCAGTTCGTAAAACTCCTCGGCAGATTCGGCACTTGGGCCATATTCACGCAAGTCATCCACAGACTTTTCCACAGCGATTGTGGACAACTGCCTGGAGTTGGCGCCGGTGACCGGCACCATCCTGAGCGTAGCGGTCGACGCTCCGTTGCGCCGACTGTTCGACTACCGGGCGCCGCCGTCCTCGGACCCCGAAAAACCGCAACCGGGACAACGGGTTTGGGTGCCGTTCGGGCGGCGCAAGGTGGTCGGTGTGATCGTCGCGGTGCGCGAACATTCGGACGTGCCGGAGGCCCGCTTGAAGAGCGCACTGGCCGTCATCGACGCGGAGCCCGTGCTCGACTCGACGCTGCTCGACCTCCTGTGCTGGGCCGCCGAGTACTACCGCCACCCGGCGGGAGAGGTCATCGCGGCGGCGTTGCCTATCGCCCTGCGCACTGGGGCGGATGCCGTGGCCACGGCCGAGCGTTGGACGCTGAGTGCCGCGGCCCGCACCGGCGAGGCGGGACCCATCGGCACGCGCGCGACCAGGCTGCGCGAACTGGCCGATTACCTGGCCGGTCATGGTCCGGCAGGAGCCGCTGAACTCGCCGTGATGTCGAATCGATGGCGAGACCACGTGCGCGAACTGGAAAAGCGTGGCTGGGTGATCCGCGTCCGCGAAGACGTCGTCACCGCAGCGACGCTGACGAACACCGTCGCGCGCGAACTGGGCCCCGAACTGACGCCCGAACAGGATGCCGCGGTCAGCGCAATCGTTGCTGCGCACGGGCGCTTTGCACCGTTCGTCCTGCACGGCGTGACCGGCAGCGGCAAGACCGAGGTCTACCTGCGAGCGATTGCCGACGTGGTCGCGCGCGGCAAGCAGGCGCTGGTGCTGGTGCCGGAAATCTCGCTGACCCCACAACTCGTCGCGCGCTTCGCGGCGCGGTTTCCCGGACCGCTCGCGGTGCTGCATTCGGGTCTCACCGACGCGGACCGCCTGCAGGCCTGGCGCGCAGCACGGGCTGGTGCAGCCTCGGTCGTCATCGGCACTCGATCCGCCGTGTTTGCACCGCTCGCGCGCCCCGGTCTGATCGTGGTGGATGAAGAACACGATGCTTCGTACAAGCAGCAGGATGGCTTCCGCTATTCCGCGCGGGACCTGGCGCTGGCCCGGGCACAGCGCCATGGCATTCCGATCGTGCTGGGCTCCGCGACGCCGTCACTCGAGAGCCTGGAACGAATCCATGCCGGACGCGCGCAGCGCCTCGACCTGCCCAATCGCACCGCGGGTGCCCGGCCGCCGAGCGTGCACCTGATCGATCTGCGTGCTCATGCCGACACGCAGGGATTCGCGACGCCGACGCTGCTCGCGATCCGCCGTCACCTGGACGCGGGCGGTCAGGTGCTGATCTACCTGAATCGGCGAGGCTATGCGCCAACGCTGTTCTGCCCGGGCTGCGGCTGGGTCGCGCCTTGCCCGCGCTGCGACGCGCGGCTCACGGTGCACCAGCGGGAGCGCGCGCTCGATTGCCACCACTGTGGCACGCACCTGCCCATCCCCGAGGTGTGCCCGGATTGCGGCGAAGCGGTCAAGCCGGTGGGGCAAGGCACCGAGCGCATCGAGGAAACGCTCGCCGATTTCTTCCCCGAGATTCCATTGGCCCGGATCGACCGCGATGCCGTGCGCAAGCGCGGGTCGCTCGAGGCAACGATCGAGCGCATTCACAGCGGCGAGGTGCGCCTGCTGGTCGGGACGCAGATGCTGACCAAGGGCCACCATTTTCCGCTGGTCACGCTGGTGGTCGTGCTCAATGCGGACCAGGGATTGTTCGGCACGGACTTCCGCGCAGCCGAACGACTGGCGCAGACGATCGTCCAGGTCTCAGGGCGCGCGGGGCGTGCCGGGAAGGCTGGCGAAGTGCTGGTCCAGACGGAATACCCGGCGCATCCGTTACTGCAGCAACTGGTGCACGGCGGCTACGACGCATTTGCCGCGGCCGCGCTCATCGAGCGCGAACAGGCGCATTGGCCGCCGTTTGCACGCGTCGCGGTGCTGCGTGCCGAGGCACCCGGGCGCGCGGCGCCCCTCGCCTTCCTCGACCATGCCAGGGAACTCGTCGCGACCTGTGCCGTGCCCGGTGTCGAGGTGCTTGGTCCGGCCGCTGCGCCAATGGAGCGCCGCGCCGGTCACTATCGCGCGCAGTTGCTGCTGCATGCCGCGACGCATTCCCCGCTGCAACGCCTGCTGGCGCGCTGGGTGCCACTGCTCGAAGCAGCGCCCGACGCACGCAAGGTGCGTTGGACGCTCGATGTCGATCCGCTGGAGCTTTTCTCAGCCCGGAATCCGGGCCCGGATCAGGTGGCGGGTGACGCGCCTAGGTGGGGTGCAACGCTGGTGGGAGATCGCTGGCCGAAACGGCAAAATGCCGGCTTGCGCGCTTCACACTTTGACCTCGCGTCGGCTCCCGGAATTCCCTAGACTCTCGGCAGCCTCGCTACGCTGACGGCAACATCTTGAAATACCTGATAGAAAGCCTCGTGCGGGACGCTCTGCGCGCCCTGCCGGAAGAACTGCGTCCGACCGAGCCGGCCACCGGCGTCGCGGTCGAGCGCACGCGCGACTCGACCCACGGCGACTTCGCGACGAACGTGGCATTGCAACTCGCCAAGGCGGCGAGACGCAAGCCGCGCGATCTGGCGCAGGCGATCGTCGCGGCCCTGCCGGCCAGCGAGCTGGTAGCGCGCGTTGAAATCGCCGGCCCCGGTTTCATCAACTTCTTCCTCGCGCCGACCGCGTACCAGGCCGAACTCGCGCGAGCCATCGACGGCGGCCGCGGCTACGGCCGCAGCTCGATCGGCGCCGGCAAGAAGGTCATGGTGGAGTTCGTCTCGGCGAATCCCACCGGGCCTCTGCACGTCGGCCACGGTCGTCACGCTGCATTCGGCGCGACGCTCGCCAACCTGCTCGATGCCGCCGGCTTCGACGTGTTTCGCGAGTACTACATCAACGACGCTGGCCGGCAGATGGAGATCCTCGCGGCGAGTGTCTGGCTGCGGTACCTCGAGAGCTTCGGCGAACAGTTTCCGTTCCCGTCGAACGGCTATCGCGGTGATTACATCCGTCCGATCGCCAACCAGCTGGTCGAGCGTGCGGGACGCGCGCTGCATCGGACGGCAGCTGCGGTATTCGCAAACCTGCCGCCGGACGCGCCCGAAGGTGACAAGGACGTGTATATCGACGCCGTGATCGAGCGCGCCCGCTCATTGCTCGGCGCAACCGGATTTCGCCAGGCGTTCGACCTCGCGCTCACCGACATCCTCGCGGACATCCGCGACGATCTCGAGGAATTCGGCGTCCGCTACGACAGCTGGTTCAGCGAGCGCAGCCTCGAGGACGGGGGCGCGATCGATCACGCGCTCGACCTGCTGCGCAAGAACGGCGTCGTCTACGAGAAGGACGGTGCGCAGTGGTTTCGCGCGACCGATTTCGGCGACGAAAAGGACCGCGTCGTCGTGCGCGAGAACGGCATCAAGACCTATTTTGCCTCCGACATCGCCTATCACCTGAACAAGCGTGAGCGGGGATTCGATCAGCTGGTCGACATCCTCGGCTCGGATCACCACGGCTACATTGCACGCGTGCGTGCGGGTCTCGAAGCCATGGGCCAGCCCGGGGATTGCCTCGACGTGCGCCTGATGCAGTTCGTCACGCTCTACCGCGGCGGCGAGAAGGTGCAGATGTCGACGCGCTCGGGCGAGTTCATCACGCTGCGCGAGTTGCGCCGCGAGGTCGGCAACGACGCCGCGCGCTTCTTCTACGTGCTGCGCAGCAACGAGCAGCACCTCGATTTCGACATGCAGCTCGCCACTTCGAGGTCGAACGAGAACCCGGTGTACTACATCCAGTACGCGCACGCACGCGTGTGCAGCGTGCTGCGACAGGTGCGCGAAAAGGGACTGGTGCACGACGAGGCGCGCGGTCGCGCCAGCCTGGAACGCCTCGTCGAGCCGCACGAACAGGCATTGCTCGCGACGCTCAGCCGATACCCCGAAGTCATCGAGTTGGCCGCACTGCAAAGGGCGCCGCACGCGCTCGTGCATTACCTGCGCGAGCTCGCGACCGATTTCCACGCGTATTACAACGCACACCAGTTCCTGGTCGCCGACGAAGCCGTGCGCGACGCTCGCCTCACCCTGATCCGTGGCGTGCGGCAGGTGATCTGCAACGGCCTTTGCCTGCTTGGCGTGACGGCGCCGGAGGCGATGTAATGGCGCACAGCCGCAGCGGTGGCCGCACGCTGAATCGGGACTTCAAGGATGTCCGGCGCCACGCACCTGGAACGTCGTTTGGCGGCTGGGCAGGATTCGGCGCGGGACTCGGTGTGGGTCTTGCGGTCGCGCTCGGCGTCCATCTTTACGATCGTAACCAGGCGCCCGTCCCAGCAGAACCGATCCCTGCCCCAGCCCAGTCACCGGCTTCGGCGTCGGCGTCAGATGATGGCGCGGTGACCCCCACGGCGGACACCCAGGTCGATCCTGAACTCGATTTCTACGACATGCTGCCAAAGCAGGAAGTGGAGGTGCCGGGCAGTTCGGCAAAGAAATCTGCGTCGGCCGCCAGGACTCCATTGCCCACAGGCGATGCCGTCCTGCAGGCGGGTTCGTTCAAGCAGTCGACCGAAGCAGAGAAGATGCAGGCCCAGCTGGCGCTCGTCGGGATCTCGGCGAAGATCCAGCGTGCCTCCGTCGACGACGAGACGTGGTATCGCGTTCGCATCGGCCCGATTGCCACGGTCGAAGACCTGCGCGTGATCCAGTCCAAGCTGCGCGAGGCCGAGATTTCTGCCACCGCGGTCACTCCCGACGAATCCCAGTTGCCGTAGCGCGCGGGACGGGATCACCCGGAAACGGCGCCAGCCTGCTCCGCGAGCATGGCCTGGCGGTCGAGTTGCCGCAGGGTGATCGCCTCCGCCACGTGTTCCGCCTGCACGCTTGCACTGCCGGCAAGATCGGCGATGGTCCGGGAGACACGCAGCACCCGGTGGTACGCGCGGGCCGACAGCCCGAGCTGCCGCATCGCGCGCGCCAACAGTTCGAGCGCGCCGGTTTCCGCCAGGCAGCGTGCGGCGAGGTCATTGCCTTCGAGCCGGGCATTGGTGCGTGCCTGCCGCTGTCGCTGCAATGCACGCGCCTCGGCGACCCTGCCTGCCACGGTCGCTGAGTTCTCGGGCATCGCGGTTGCGGCGATTTCATCCAGGGCAACGCGCCCCACTTCCACGTGCAAATCGATGCGGTCGAGCAGCGGTCCAGAGATGCGGCCGCGGTAGGCGGCGACTCGCTCGGGCGGACAGCGACACCGTCCACGCGGGTCGCCAAAATGCCCGCACGGACAGGGATTCATCGCAGCGACCAGCTGGAAGCGCGCGGGATACTCGGCCTGCCTCGCCGCGCGGGACAGTACGATGTGGCCGCTTTCCAGCGGTTCACGCAGCACCTCGAGCACGGTGCGATCGAATTCCGGCAACTCGTCGAGGAACAGCACACCGTGGTGGGCCAGCGAAATCTCGCCCGGACGTGGCCGCCCGCCGCCGCCAACGAGGGCAACGGCCGAGGCGGTGTGATGCGGCGCGCGAAAGGGTCGCCGTCGCCAGCCGTCGAGCCGAAAGCCGTGCAACGATAGCGAGCGGATCGCCGCCGACTCGATGGCTTCATCCTCGTCGAGCTCGGGAAGCAGCCCCGGCAGCCTCTGCGCCAGCATGCTCTTGCCGCTCCCGGGAGGACCAATCAACAACAGGCTGTGTTCGCCGGCGGCCGCAATTTCGAGGGCACGGCGACCTCCTGCCTGGCCGCGCACGTCGGCCAGGTCGGGACCGTGACCGCCTGTGGCTGGCGCCGGAGCAAGGGCCTTTGCCTCGATCGCCAACGCTTGCTGGCCGGCCGCATGCCGGCAGACTTCCTGCAGGTGCGCAGCGACGAACACGTGCGTGCCTTTGGCCAGCGCTGCTTCGCGTCCGTTGGAGGTTGGTACGATCAGCGCATGGCCGACCCGTGCGGCCTGCAATGCACTGGGCAGCAAACCGCGTGTGCCGTGCAGCTCGCCACCCAGCGACAATTCGCCATACAGCTCGACGCCCGCAAAGGGTCCCGGGGGCAGCCGTTCCGATGCCACGAGAATCCCGATCGCAATGGCCAGGTCGAACCGACCGCCTTCCTTGGGCAGGTCAGCAGGCGCGAGGTTGACCGTGACGCGGCCCGCGGGAAACTCGTGGCCACAGTTGGCAAGTGCCGCGCGCACGCGATCCTTGCTTTCCTTGACCGCGGTTTCGAGCAACCCCACCACGGAAAAGGACGGCAGGCCGACCCCGACGTCGACCTCGACCCGCACGAGTGGCGCCTCGAGACCCTGTGGCGTGCGACTCAGGAGCGTGGCGAGCGTCATGACGGATCCGGCGGCAACCAATGGTGCTGTCGATATGCCGCGACGGCATGGGACGCGCAAGCGGCGAATCGATTGCTTTCGCTTAGAATGCCGGCATGAAATTGCACCAGTTGCGTTACCTGGCAGCCGTGGCCCAGACCGGGCTCAACATCACGGCTGCCGCCGAGAAACTGCACACGTCGCAACCGGGCGTCAGCAAGCAGATCAAGCTGCTCGAGGATGAACTCGGCTTCCAGATCTTCGTGCGCGACGGCCGCAACCTGACGCGCGTCACCCCGGCCGGCCAGCAGGTCATCGACCGCGCCGTGAAGATCCTGCGCGAAGTGCAGAACATCAAGCGCCTGTCCGACGATCTCAAGGACGAGGAGCGCGGCTCCCTCTCCATCGCCACCACGCACACGCAGGCTCGCTACGTGCTGCCCGCGGTGATCAAGCAGTTTCGCGAACAGTACCCGGAAGTGCGCCTGCACCTGCACCAGGGCACCTCGGAGCAGATCGCGGAGATGGCGGCGCTCGACCGCATCGATTTCGCGATCGCCACCGGCTCGGAATCGCTCTTCGACGGCTACACGCTGCTGCCGTGCTATCGCTGGCACCGGCACGTCGTCGTGCCGCGCAATCATCCGCTCGCACGCCTGAAGAAGGGCCTGACGCTGAAGCAGCTGGCGTCCTATCCGATCGTGACTTACGTCTTCAGCTTCACGGGTCCGTCCTCGCTGCATGGCGTCTTCGCGAAGGAAGGCCTGGTGCCGAACGTCGTTCTGACCGCGCGCGATGCGGACGTGATCAAGACCTATGTGCGCCTGGGGCTCGGCGTCGGCATCGTCGCCAGCATGGCAGTCGAGCAGAAGGACGATGAGGACCTCGTGCACATCGACGCGTCCGACCTGTTCCCGGCGCACACGACCTGGATCGGGTTCCGGCGCGGTGGGTTGCTGCGCAAGTACCAGCTCGACTTCATCCAGCTGTTCGCACCGCAGCTCACGCGCCGGCTGATCGAGCGCGCGGCGGGCGCATCGACCCAGGCCGACGTGGCAGAGCTGACGACCGGGATCGAGTTGCCGCTGCGGTGAATTGCTGGTGGCGCATGGCGCAGGTGCCGTGTCGCCTGGACACAACGCCTGCGTGATATGGCGTCAGCACCAGTGCTTATGCGTTGTCACCGATTCCTAACCGGCCGGCGACTGACCCTGTAACCGCGCATTCTTAGTATCTCGCTCCACCCTTTCATGGAGAGCGAGTGATGCAACCCGAACGTTCGACCCGCCGGATCCTGGCGGCGGCAATTGCCGCGGCATTGCTGCCGGCGGTCGTCCAGGCCGATCCGACCAACGACGAGCTGCTGCAGAAGATCGAGGAACTGAGCCAGAAAGTGCTCGTGCTCGAGCGCAAGCTCGAAGTGCAGGACGAGGCCACGAAAACTGCGGTCGCAGCGACGCCGGTCGTGAAGGCGAGTCCGCGCGGCTTCAGTATCGCGTCTGCCGACAACAAGAACCAACTCAAGCTGCGCGGCGTCATGCACGTCGACGGCCGCTTTTTCGAAGGCGACGACCCCGAGGGCTTGAAGGACTCGTGGCAGGCCACGCGCGTGCGTCCGATCGTCGAAGGCACGCTCGGCGGCATCTACGATTTCCGCTTCACGCCGGACTTCGGCCAGGGCCGTACCGTGATCCAGGACGCCTATGTCACCGGTCGATTCGATCCTGCGTTCCAGGTTACGGTCGGCAAGTTCAAGTCGCCGGTGGGCCTCGAACGGCTGCAGTCCGCCAGTGACATCCGCATGGTCGCGCGCGGCTTCCCGACCCAGCTCGCGCCGAACCGCGATATCGGCTTGCAGGTCGCGGGGGGCTTCCTCGGCGACCGGCTGAATTACCAGGTCGCCTACCTGAACGGCTCGAACGACGGCGGCAGCAGCGAGACATTCGCTGACGTGGACCTGAACGACGACAAGGAGTACGCGGCGCGCGTCTTCGCGCACCCGTTCGGCGAAAGCGAGAGCTTCGCGCTGCGCGGACTCGGCGTCGGCCTCGCCGGCACCTACACGTCGCAGACAGGCACGACCGCGCAGCCGCTGCTGCCCGTCTTCCGCACGCCGGCACAGTCGACGTTCTTCCGCTACCGCACCGGCACGACCCCGACGCTCGCCGACGGCGAACGCACGCGCCTTGCGCCGCAGCTGTACTACTACGTCGGCCGCCTCGGGTTGCTCAGCGAATACACCACCGTGTCCCAGGAGGTCTCGCGCACGACGGCGGCCGGACGGCGCGAAGACACGCTGGACACGACGGCCTGGCAGGTCCAGGCCTCCTGGTTCCTGACCGGTGAAGAGGCGAGCTTCCGTGGCTTCAAGCCCAACACCGTCTTCTCCCTGGCCAACAATACCTGGGGTGCGTTCGAACTGGTCGCGCGCTACCAGGAACTGGATCCCGACGACGATGCCTTCGTGGGCGGCGCGGCCTCTTTCGCGGATCCAGCGAACGCTGCCAGCAAGGCAACGGCGTACGGCCTGGGTCTCAACTGGTACCTTAACGAAAACCTGAAGTGGGTCCTGAACTACGACCACACGAGCTTCGATGGCGGCGCCGCGGGTGGCGCGGACCGCGAAGACGAGGATGTGTTCCTGACCCGCTTCGCGCTCGGCTTCTGAACGGAGAACGGCACATGTCGACCCATCGAATCATGAAAATGCTTGCGGCCCCCGTCATGGTGACGGCGATGCTGATGACCGGTCCCGCCGTGCATGCGGAATCGAAGACCCTGCTCAACGTGTCGTACGATCCGACCCGGGAGTTGTACGACGACTACAACAAGGCCTTCGCGCAGTACTGGCAGAAGAAGTCCGGCAAGGACATCAGCATCCGGCAATCGCACGGTGGCTCGGGCAAGCAGGCGCGTACGGTCATCGACGGCCTTGCCGCCGACGTCGTCACGCTCGCTCTTGCTTACGACATCGACGCACTGGCAACGCAGGGCAAGCTGCTGCCGGCCAACTGGCAGACGCGCCTGCCGAACAACAGCTCGCCGTACACCTCGACGATCGTGTTCCTGGTGCGCAAGGGGAATCCGAAGAAGATCCAGGACTGGGGCGACCTCGCGAAGCCGGGCATCTCCGTGATCACGCCGAATCCGAAGACGTCGGGTGGCGCGCGCTGGAACCACCTTGCGGCCTATGCCTGGGCCCTGAAGCAGCCGGGCGGCAGTGCAGCGACTGCGGAACAGTTCCTCGGCAAGCTCTACAGGAATGTGCCCGTGCTCGACACTGGCGCACGCGGTTCGCTCACTACGTTCGCGCAGCGCGGTATCGGCGACGTGATGATTTCGTGGGAGAACGAGGCGTTCCTCGCCACCAGGCAGCTCGGCAAGGACAAGCTCGAGATCGTGGTGCCGTCGGTCAGCATCCTGGCGGAACCTCCGGTCGCGGTCGTCGATAAGGTCGCCATCCGTCGTGGCACCACCGCCGAGGCCCGCGCGTACCTGGAATACCTGTATTCGAAGGAAGGCCAGGAGATCGTCGCCAGGCACTACTACCGGCCGCGTGACCCTGAAGTCGCTGCCAGGTATGCGAGCACGTTCCCGCAGATCAACCTGGTGACCATCGCGGATTTCGGCGGTTGGGCGAAAGCCCAGGCCACGCACTTCGCCGACGGCGGGACGTTCGACAGGATCTACGCCCGCTGACGGGCTGCCCAAGGAATCGTCGGCGGCGACTCACGGAAGAGTTGCCGCCGGATTCACGGCTGCGCGCGGTACCATGTCTCCATGCTGGAGACCCGCGCATGAAGTTCCCCGGTTCCCTGCCCCGGCTGTCGTTCGCCGCCGCCCTGCTTTGCTCCCTGCTCGGCACCACTGCCCGCGCCGAAGTGACACTGCTCAACGTGTCGTACGACCCGACGCGTGAGTTCTACGATGCGTACAACCACGAGTTCGCGCAGTTCTGGAATAGAAAGACTGGCGAGGACGTCGCAATCCGGCAGTCGCACGGCGGTTCGGGGAAACAGGCGCGCATGGTCATTGATGGCCTGCCGGCCGACGTGGTCACGCTCGCGCTGGCCTATGACATCGACGCGCTGGCCAGCAAAGGCAAGTTGCTGCCCGCCAACTGGCAGGGTCGGCTGCCCCACAACAGCTCGCCCTACACCTCGACGATCGTTTTCCTGGTGCGCAAGGGCAACCCGAAAGGCATCCGTGACTGGGGCGACCTGATCAAGCCGGGCGTTGCGGTCATCACGCCGAATCCCAAGACGTCGGGCGGCGCGCGCTGGAACTACCTGGCCGCATGGGCGTGGGCGCTGCACCAACCGGGTGGCAGCGAGGCCACGGCCGCGGACTTCATCGGCAAGCTGTACAAGAACGTGCCGGTGCTCGATACGGGCGCCCGCGCCTCGCTCACGACGTTTGCCCAGCGTGGCATCGGCGACGTCATCATCACCTGGGAGAACGAGGCGTTCATGGCGTCGAAGCGGCTGCCGAAGCAGGAACTGGAGACGGTCGTGCCGTCGATCAGCATCCTCGCGGAGCCTCCCGTCGCTGTGGTGGACAAAGTCGCGATCCGTCGCGGGACCCTCGAGGTCGCGCGTGCCTATGTCGAGCACCTGTATTCAAAGGAAGCGCAGGAGATCGCCGCCGCACACCATTACCGGCCCCGCGATCCAGAGGTCGCGGCACGGCACGCGGCGGAGTTTCCCAGTGTCCACATGCTGACCATCGCGGACTTCGGCGGCTGGAAAGCAGCCAATGCAACGCATTTCGCAGCAGGTGCCACGTTCGACCGGATCTACGCGCGCAAATGAACGGGGCGCCGCTTGTGGCAAGCTGCCGGGCACATGGTCGCCGGCCGTAAACTGCACACGTCATCGAGCCCGGGCGCACGGCCGCCCCCCGCCGAAGGAGCGTTCGCCAGTCTCAAGGGACTCGGCGACGTCTTCCGCTATACGAGGCACGCCCTCGAGCTCGTCTGGTCGACGAGCAAGCGGCTAACCGTCGCGCTCGGTGCGCTCACGCTACTGGCAGGCGTGCTGCCCGCCGGCATTGCGTTCGTCGGCGCGAAGATCGTCGATGCGGTCGTGACGGCGGTCGGCGTCCATCAGGCCTCAGGCGGGACCGATCTCTCCACCGTGCTCAGTTACGTCGTGCTCGAAGGCGTGCTGGTGGCATCACTCGCGGCGGTGCAACGCGGACTCTCGACCTGCCAGTCGCTGCTGCGCGCCCAGCTCGGCCAGCGGGTGAACGAGATGATCCTCGAGAAGGCGCTCACGCTCGACCTGCGTCATTTCGAGGACTCGGAGTTCTACGACAAACTGACGCGAGCGCGACGAGAGGCGTCGACGCGGCCGTTGGCGCTGGTCATGAGCAGCTTCGGCCTGGTGCAGAACGCGATCGCGCTGCTCAGTTTCGGCACGCTGCTGGCGCAGTTCTCGCCGTGGGCCGTCGCGGTGCTGCTGCTCGCGGGCCTGCCTGCGTTCATCGCGGAAGCCAAGTTCTCCGGCGACGCTTTCCGCCTCTTCCGTTGGCGCTCGCCCGAAACACGCATGCAGATGTACCTGGAGACGGTCATCGCGCGTGAAGACCACGCCAAGGAAGTGAAGCTGTTCGAGCTGGGACCGCGCCTGCTCGACCGCTACCGGCAGATCTTCCAGAAGGTCTTTCGCGAGGACCGCGCGCTCACGATCCGCCGGGATACGTGGGGATTCTTCCTGGGTCTCGTCAGCACCGGCGCGTTCTATGCCGCGTACGCCTGGGTTGCCGTCAGTGCGGTGCGGGGCCAGATCACGCTCGGCCAGATGACGATGTACGTGCTGTTGTTCCGGCAAGGCCAGTCGGCCGTGTCCTCGATCCTCTCGGCGATCGGCGGCATGTACGAAGACAACCTGTACCTGTCGACGCTCTACGACTACCTCGACACGCCGGTGACCGCTGCGACGGGAACGGTGACGACGGGCGCCACGCCCGGCACCGGCCTGCAGTTCGAGCAGGTCAGCTTCACCTATCCGGGCGCGACCGAACCTGCGGTCCATGACGTGAGCTTCACGCTGCGACCAGGCGAAAGCCTCGCACTGGTCGGTGAGAACGGGTCCGGCAAGACCACGCTGATCAAGCTGCTGACCCGACTCTACACACCGGACACGGGGCGCATCCTGCTCGATGGCACGAATCTCGAGGACTGGGAGCCCGGCAAGCTGCGACGGCGCGTCGGCGTGATCTTCCAGGACTTTGCGCGTTACCAACTCAAGGTCGGCGAGAACATCGGGGCGGGCGACGTCACGCACTTCGAAGACGAAGCACGCTGGCGCGAAGCGGCCGGACTCGGCATGGCCGCGCCGTTCATCGAGGAACTGCCCGGCGGGTACGCAACGCAACTCGGCAAGTGGTTCAAGGATGGCCGCGAGCTGTCCGGCGGCCAGTGGCAGAAGGTCGCGCTGTCACGCGCATTCATGCGCGAGGACGCGGACATCCTGGTGCTCGACGAGCCGACGGCAGCGATGGACGCCCGTGCCGAGGCGCAGGTTTTCGAGCAGTTCCAGGCGCTGGCCCGCTCGCGCATGGTGATCCTGATCTCGCACCGATTCTCGACGGTGCGCATGGCCGACCAGATCCTCGTGATCGAGGGCGGCCAGATCCTTGAGCGCGGCAGCCACGAGTCGCTGATGCAGCTCGGCGGGCATTACGCGGGACTCTTTGCACTGCAGGCGCGGGGTTACCGCTGAGGAAGAGGCTACGCCTTCTTCAGGAAGCAGGTCTTGAGAACCACGGTGTTGCGACCCTGCCCGCACTCGATCGCTTCCTCGTCATCGGTGAGCCGGATGTTCTTGAAAACCGTGCCCCGCTTCAGCGTTTCCGACGATCCCTTCACCTTCAGGTCCTTGATGACCTGCACCGAATCGCCCTCGGCCAGCGTGTTGCCGTTGCTGTCTTTCACCGTCATGTCGAAGATTCCTGCGCGACTGGCCCGCAAGGATGAACGCCGGTCACTTCGTCCGCAACTTCGTGCGTCGTCCTTCGCGCGCGGCGTACCGCGTCCGGGCGTCGAACTCGTCGAGGTCGAGCTCGACGTTCTTGCCGGCGTAGACGGCGTCGCGCAGCCACGCCAGTTCTTCCTGCACCGCCTCCTGCGACCGCACTTCGACGGACCAGCAGCGGCGGCCGGCATCCCACCAGTACCCGCGTCGCTTGAGCACGTCCTTGGTCTCGAACGGCGAATTGTTCGCCCACAATCGAAACGACGGGCTGCGCGCGGAGTCGAGCAGCACCTTCAGTGCCGTGCCGCCCGAATCACCGAAAGGTTGCGCCAGCACTTCGAGCAGCGCGTGGCAATCGGCTTCGGCGCGGTGACCGTCGTAGAAGAAGCCGTGCCGGTACGCGAGGTATTCGAGCTTGGAACTCGCAATGCCCGCGTCGCTCCACGGCACTTCCTGCCACGAACAGCCCCACGGCAGCGCAGCGAACACGGGCAGGCGGGGCTCGAGGAACTTGCGGTCGAAACCTGCGTTGTGGGCGATCACGATGCCAACGGACTCGAGTAGCTGACCGACGCGCGCGTCGTCGATGCGCTGGCCCACGACCATTTCATCGGTGATGCCGTGAATGGCGGTCGACGAGGGCGGGATCGGCATGCCCGGATCTTCGAGAGCATCGTAGGTTTGGAGCACGCGCCCGACCATTCCCGTGACGGGGCTGTACTCAACCACGACGATCGCGAGTTCGATGACCTTGTCGGCCGCCGGATCCGTACCGGTGGTTTCGGTGTCGACGATCGCGGCGTGCCGCACGGCGGTCCCGGCGAGGGCGGGTCGCTGGTGCGACGTGTCCAGCCGTCGCAGCACCCGATAGTCCGGATGGGCTGCGAGCTTCGCCGCCATCATTTCCAATTCTTCCCGCCCTGACACTTCTTTGCTTCTCCCGCGGAGTGCCGCAGGAAATTGGGGACGCTCACCTATTACTGAGTAATAGGTGAGCGTCCCCAATTTCCCTTCCTGCCCTTCCTACCCCTTGTCCTCCAGCCTGTACCCAGCCCCCGCCGCTGTCTGCAGTACCTGCGGCATCGCTGGATCCGCTTCGATCTTCTGCCGCAGTCGGTGCACCAGTTGCTTGAGCAACTGGCGGTCGCCGCTGCCGCGATGCCCCCACACGTGCGTGAGCAGCCGCTCGGTACCGACGACATGGCCGGCATTCGCTATCAGGATCTGCAGCAAGCGCGACTCGAGCTTCGTGAGCCTGACAGGCGGCGCGTCACCGACATGCAGCACGTGCGCTTCTAGATCGAGTCGCAGCGAGCCGACGGTCATTGAACCGCCCGCTTCGAGTCCGGCGCGGCGCAGCAGCGCTCGCGCTCGCGCCAGCAGCGTGCGAGGACTGAACGGCTTGGTGAGGTAGTCATCCGCGCCGAGGTCGAGGGCCCGTACCAGGTCTTCCTCCTCGCCGCGCGCCGTCAACATCATCACGGGGATACGCGACTGCCGGCGAATCGCCGAGCAGATGTCGAAACCGCTGCCGCCGGGCAGGTTGATGTCCAGGATCGCGAGGTCAGGCGACTCCGCGGCAAACACCTGCAGTGCGGACGGCACGTCAGCCGCCTTGACGACGACGAAGCCCGACTGGGTCAGCGCGAACCCGACGAGCGACAACAGGTCGGGATCGTCGTCGACGACCAGGATCTTCATGACGCGCCCGGCGCTGCGGCAGGCAACCGGACCACGAAGCGTGTGAGTCCCTGTTGTCCGCGCACGGCCGCCACCGTGCCACCGTGACGTTCCACGATCGACTTCACGATCCACAGTCCCAGGCCAAGCCCGCGCGGCTCCGGCTCCTCCGCGGACGCACGATGGAAGCGCTCGAAGATCGAGCCACGCTCGCTCTCCGTGACACCGGGACCGGCATCATCCACGGCGGCTTCCAGCATGCCGTCGACGAGTCGCGCGGCAATGCTGATCGTGCTGCCCTCGGGCCCGAACTTGTTCGCGTTGGCCAGCAGGTTGACGAAGACCTGCGTCAGGCGCGGCGCGTCGCCCACCAGCGCAGGCAAC
>CAVUSC010000018.1:0-91652 GCA_963743995.1 uncultured Gammaproteobacteria bacterium
CAGCAGGTGGCCGGCGTCGAAGTCCGCGACGATCCCGTCGTGCGTCGTGCCGTCCGAGCGCATCCCGAGCGACCAGACCGCGTACGCCCATTCCTGGGCCTGGACACAGGTCAGCAGGTCGACCACGGCCGCCGCCGTGGGCAGCGGGTGGCCCGACGAGGCGCTGGGTGGCCAGCCTGCGCGCCAGCACGGTGTCCCGGTCGAGAGCAGGGTCTCGGCGGGTCATGGCGAGAACCTAGGCGGGACCACTGACGGTCGGCCGTAGGTCGGCGGTGTCCGGTTCCCACCGGTCCGGGTCGGCCGGCAGCTGCTCGCCGGTACGGATGTCCTTGATCTCACTGTGCGGCGGTGCGCCGAACCACACGTACGGGATCCGACGGCGGTCGGCGTAGCGGATCTGCTTGCCGAACTTGTCGGCCTTGGGCGCGACCTCGGTGGCGATCCCGCGGGAGCGCAGCCGCTCGGCCACCGCGACGGCCGAGTCCCGGGTCTCCTCGTCGTCGACGGCCACCAGTACCACCGTGGGCACCGGCCGGGAAGCGGTCAGCAAGCCACGGGAGAACAGCGGGGCCAGCAGCCGGGTGACCGACATGAGAGCCCGACGCCGGGATAGGTGGGTCTTGCCGTCGCTGGCCAGCGAGTCGTAGCGGCCGCCCGACGACACCGACCCCCAGCCCTCGAAGCCGACCAGCTCGGTCTCGTAGACGGTGCCGGTGTAGAGCTGGTCGGCCACGTCGTCCATGTCGTCGAGACTGAGGTAACAGACGCCGTCGTCGAGCACGCGGACGTAGTTGCCACCACCCGCAGCTTCCGCCCAGTCTTCACGCGGGTCCGGTGGCGCTCGAGCGTCGACAACGGCAGGCTGTCGTCGTCGCGTGGCCGCACCGCTGTCGCCTGCGCCATCCGGTCACTCGCGCCAGCCTCGAATGCAATTGGCTGCCCAGGAGCATCTATCGCGCCCAACGCCTGCAGAAATGCGGGCGACGCAAGCGCACCCGCCGACCAGCGATGGGCCCATGCCTCGTTGCCTGGCCATTCAACGGTGAAAGCGCGGATCAGTTCGATCACGGACAGGCTGCCGATCTTACTCACCCGTTGACCGAGCAAGCCTGATGCATCGGCGCCGGCAGCGACGACCCACGCGCCATCGTGGAAGACGCGCAGTCGCAGCGGCAGGCTGAGTCGGAAGGGCCCGCCCGCAAGCTGAGTCGGGACGCCGCCGACGAACTCGAACGGTAGCACCGTCGTATGACCATCGCGGAACCAGCCCAACGCGCGACGCAAGCGATGAAAGTAGGCGCCATCACTCAGCCGGTCCGACTCTGCCGCGAGCTTTTCCCAGCGCATGCGCCAGTCGGGATCGGTCGCAGCGGCAGGACCGCGCGGATGGGTGGTTTCCGCGAAGGCTCTGAACACTGCGATTTCGTCACGACGGCTGACTGCCTTTGCCGGCGTCGCTGCAGAAGGGTCCGCGTTGCCAGGCGCTACCGGAGCCAGCGCGCCCGACGTCAGGACACCAATGAAAAGGCGGCGTGTCAACATGTGCAGACGCTAGCACAGGGGTCGCCATAGACCGAAAGTTCTGCGGCCAGCGGTGCCGCAGGGTCGACGGACGGCCTGTCTGCCAGCGGCCCGTACGCGGTCGGTTTCCGTTCGGTGGCGCGGCGATCGGAGGATCGGCGCTATGCTGCTTCAGTTCGGCGGCGCCAGTCGTCCCAGCGGCGACCCAGCCCCAGGCGACGATCTTCCTGGTCGACGAACACGTTCCAGACCGGCTGCCGCTGCAGCAGCCGGCGGCCTCGTTGCCGTCGCTCCACCAGCGGCCATTGCAATGTGGCATGTCCACCAACAGCCACGTCGTTTAGAGTTCCTCTTTGCACCGGTCGACTCAAAGCGCGATTCGTTGTTCGGGTCGACCAACGCTGCGTGGCAGTAGGCCACGCCGGCGCGCGGTGATTCAGTGGGGAAAATAGGTGTGTCCGTCGTGGAAAATATTCCGACGATCCGCCTCGTGGTGAACCTGGCATTGAAATGGGAAGTCGATCCATGAAGAAGACCTTGGCCGCAACCATCGTCCTGCTCGGGCTGCCCACTATGGCTCGCGCCGACGCGGTCGACGACTTCCTGCAGGGTCAGATGCAGCGCCTGCAGATTCCCGGTGTCTCCATCGCCATCGTTCGGGATGGCCAAATCGTTCGCGCCAAGGGCTACGGCCTCGCCAACGTGGAGCTCGACGTGCCGGTGAAACCTGAGACCGTCTTCCAGTCGGGGTCGGTCGGGAAGCAGTTCACTGCAATGGCAGTGATGATGCTGGTCGAGGAGGGCAAGCTCGGACTCGACGACCCGATCGCCAAGTACTTCCCGAACGCGCCAGTGACCTGGCAGGGCATCACGGTGCGGCACCTGCTGACCCATACGTCCGGGATCAAGGACTGGGAGAGCAAGACCGACATCGACTATCGCAAGGACTACACCGAGGACGAGCTCGTCCAGGTAGCGATGACACTGGCACCGGACTTTGCTCCCGGGACCGAGTGGAGCTACAGCAACACGGGTTACGTGCTGCTGGGAGTCCTGGTGCACAAAGTCAGCGGCAAGTTCTACGGGGACTTCCTGGCGGAACGAGTGTTCTCGCCGCTTGGCATGACGTCGACACGTGTCATGAGCGAGTCGGACATCGTGCCGAACCGGGCGGCCGGATACACGCTCGACCACGGCAAGCTGCAGAACCAGGAGTGGGTTTCGCCATCGCTCAATACAACGGCCGACGGTTCGCTCTACGTGACGGCGCTCGACCTGGTGAAGTGGGATGCGGCCCTGTGGGCGCATCGATTCATCAAGCCCGAGAGCTACGAGGTGATGTGGTCGCCGGTCAAGCTGCAGGACGGCACGACCTATCCGTACGGGTTCGCCTGGGCGTTCGACGTGCAGCGACGCGAGCCGGTCATTCGGCACAGTGGGTCCTGGCAGGGATTCAAGTCGGCGATCGTCCGCTACCCGGGGCCGAAACTTACCGTGATTCTGCTGGCCAACCTCGGTGACTCCGAGCTGGACACGATGAGCCTGGCGACGACCGTGGCGGGCCTGGTGGAACCCGCGCTGGCCTGGCCGGACGCGAATGCGGCCGACATCGATCCCAGCCCGGTGCGCACTGCGCAGTTGCGAGCAGTGCTGCAGTCCTGGGCGAAGGGCGAGCCTTCGCCCGGCATGGCAAAGGGGCTGCGGGGCATGGCTTCCGGGTCCGCGCGTGACAAGGCGGAACGTGACGACCTGCAGCACCAACTGGCAGCGTCAAAGGGCTTGGTGTTCCTCGCGGCCGATGACGTGAAGGAACGAGGCATCGAGCGTCGCGGCGAAGCGATCGAAACTGTCATCTTCTGCCTGATGCCGGGTGAGCACGACAGTCGCTACCGCTTCTTCCTGAACGCGCGGGGCGAGGTCGCAGACTTTACTGCCGAGGCGGTCGACTGACGGTCGAGCGTGGGTGCTCAGGCAACTTTGCCAGTTCCGCTTCGATCACTGACGCGGCTGCAGTGACGCGGAGTTCGAAGCGCTGACGCTGAGTTACGCCCGACAGGTCAGTGTCTTAGCCAGGGGTGGGCCCGAGAATTCGGCTTCGATGACGACATCCACCTCGTCGCTGACACCCATGGTTGTTCCCGGCGCCGGAATTCCATACGTGATTCCGAAATCCGACCGCTTCAGCTTGGCCTGAGCCGAGAATCCGACGCGCGCATTGGGGTCCATGGGATGGCCCGCGTAGCCGCCATTGAACGTGGCCGCGAGCACGATCGGCCGCGTGATGCCATGCAACGTGAGGTCGCCATGGATGCGCACCGTGTTCACGCCCGTCACGTCGATCCGCCGGGATTCAAACTCCATCCGGGGAAACGTAGCGACGTCCAGCCACCCCGCGCCTTTCAACATGGCGTTGAAGTCCAGCCTGGCGGGATCCGGAAAGTCCGTTTCCAGTGAATCCACGTCCACGCTTGCGATCACGTTCGATGCGGCCAGGTTCGCCGGATCGAACTGCAGTTTCGCGTCGAAGCGCTTGAAGCGCGCCGTGTAATTCGAAAAGCCAAGGTGATTCACGCGAAAGATCAGGCTCGCATGCGATCGGTCGAGCGTATAGGCGCCTGCGGGAACTTTCGCGGTGGCTGCAGCCGGCACGGGCTCCATGGGGTCGCGGCGCGGGTCGTCCGCCGTGGCCTGCTGTCCAGCCCCCGTCGCCAAGGCGAGCAACAGGGCACCGGTCACCAGGAACTTCTTCGACATGCGATTCTCCTTGTCGGGCGACCCGCCCGGACTTCCGGCTGAACTGATCGTGCGCTGCCTGATAGTCGAACGGGGGATCGTGAAATCGACCTCCGGGCGAGCCGCGAAGGGGAGCGGCGTAGGCATTCGCTCACTCAAACTGTCAGTTGCGCTTACGGGATGGCCTTAGGGCCGCACATAAAATCGGTCCAGTCTTCCGGCAAGGGCCTCGACCATGGCGTTCAACTTCGTGTCCTGGTGGCATCGGCAGCGTGTTCTCGCCGAGGTGACGATGTCCGGCCGTTCGGTGCAGGCCCATCGCGTCACGAACCCGTACCATGCGGTGAGCATCAAGGCGGGCCCGAACTGCTACCAGACCAAGCTGAAGCATGGGGACCGACGATTTCTGTCCGCGGAAGCCCCGCCGCTGCCGCTGCCTACGTGTGACGTCACCGCGTGCAAATGCCTGTACGTCCATCACGACGACCGTCGCGCCGAAACCGACCGGCGCCTGCGCGACGTGTGGAACACGAATGCGAAGCTGGCCGAGGGCAGCGATCGTCGTCGATACCCCGGGCGCAGGGCGACTGATCACTGACCACGGTTTGCGTTCGTGCAGGCAGTGACGGCGCGCCGACATGCGCCAAGCCGCGATCACGCGGCGCCACTGGCGCGCAGCTTCGCGATCGCTCCCGCGTCGTAACCGAGTTCGCGCAACACGGCCTCGGTGTGTTCGCCGAGCTGCGGCGCGCGCTGACTCGGCAGCCGGACGCCGTCGAGCTTGATCGGGTTGGCGAGCACCCGGTAGCCATCCTGCGCCGGGTGCGGCAGGTCCTTCAGCATCCCGATGGTGCGAAGGTACGGATTGTCGAGTGCCTGCGGCAAGTCGTACACGGGAGCGGCCGGCAGCACGCCTTGCAGTTTCATGAGCCAGTCGGCGGTCGTTGCAGTCGCGAACACTTCATCGAGCACGACTGTCAACGCGCTGCGGTTTTCGCGCCGCGCTTCAATCGTGGCGTAGTCCGCGTGGGTGCCGAGATCCGGCCGCTCCAGCGCCCGGACGAGTTCGATCCAGAACTTCTGCGTCATGCACATGATGAAGATCCAGCCATCGCGCGTGCGCTGCAGTTGCACCGGCACGGTCGAGGGGTGCGCGCTGCGCGGCAGCCGTTCGGTGCGGTAGCCGGAGTTGAGGTACCACGCGCCGGGGTAGGTGAGCTGGTGCAGCGCGACGTCGAACAGCGAGACGTCGATATCGTGGCCGCGGCCGCCCTTCAGCACGCCGACCAGTGACGACAGGATCGCGACCGCCGTCGTGATACCGGTCATGTAGTCGACGATCGAGAGCCCCATGCGCGCGGGCGGTGAACCCGGCTCGCCGCTCAGGTGCAGGTACCCCGCTTCGGCCTGCATCAGGTAGTCGTACCCGGGCCAGCCTTTGCGCTCGTTGTCCCGCCCATACGCCGAAAGGTGCGCGCAGAGCACTCGCGGGTTGACCGGACCGAGTGAGGCATGGTCGAGGCCGAGCTTTTCGGGCTGGTCGCCGCGCAGGTTGTTCAGCACGACGTCCGCCGTCTGCACGAGCCGGTGGAAAGCCTCGCGTCCGCCGGCGTGCTTCAGGTTCAGCGTCACGCTCTTCTTGTTGAGGTTGAACGCCTGGAAGAACTGGCTGTCGTGCTCGCCGAGAAAGTACGGACCCATCGAGCGCGTGGCATCGCCGCCCTGGTCGCGGTTCTCGATCTTGATGACCTCGGCGCCAAGGTCGGCGAGATACATCGAGCCGAACGGCCCCGCGCCGAAGTTCTCGAACGTCAGGACACGAAGGCCGGTGAGGGGCAGCGAGGGCGGCATCGGGTGCGGATCAGAGATCGAGTGCGAAGTAACGGTCGCAGGCGAAATGGCCCGTGGCACCGAGCGGCCCGCAGAGCGCCTTGAAACCGGCAGCTGCGTAAAGGTGTTGCGCGGCATCCATGCCAGTGAGCGTCTCGAGGTAACAACGGCGGTAGCCGAGCCGGCGAGCGGCCTCGATGCAGTGCTGCAGCATGCGCCGACCCTGGCCGTGGCCGCGGGCCTCGCCCAGGAAGTACATTTTGCGAAGTTCGCAGACCTCAGGATCGCCGCCCGCCAGCGGTGCGATGCCGCCACCACCGACGACACTGCGGTCGCGCACGAGAACGAAATACGCGGCACGCGGCACCGCGTACGCGACGCTGAGGTGGTCTACCTCCGGATCGTTGATGGCGAACCCGGGCCCACTCGCACCGAACTCCGGCATCACGGTGCGAATGACCTGCGCCATCGCCGCATCGTCGGCAGCGGTGATCGGTCGGAGCACGTAGTCGGTTGAAGTATTCAAGCGGCGCCGAGTTTAGCACCGCAATTCCTCCCCCCAACCCTCTCCCACGGTCGTGGGAGAGGGAGGGAGAGCGGCAGTCGGTCAGAAGCGGTAGTTCAACTCGACGCCGTACGAACTGCCCGGGGCGTCGTGGACGAACGAGCCACCGAACTCCGGCGCCGGGATGATCTCGGCGAGGTAGTCCTCGTCGCCAACGTTGCGACCCCAGGCGGTCACACCCCATTGCTCGGCCTGCAGGGTGAGGCGGGCGTTGTAGACCGCGTACGGGTCGCGCACCTGCTTCGAGAACTCGCCCTGGCCGAAGCCGAAGTAACCGAACAGGTTCGGCAGGCGTTCTTCCTGCACCGGATGGAACCAGGTTTCGCCGACGAAGGAACCGTCGATGCGGGCGACCAGTGCCAGCGAATCGTTGAGCGGGAAGGTGGCCTCCGCACCGATGTTGCCCGTGTATTCCGGCGCGTACGGCACTTCGTTGCCCTCGGTGTACGGGCGGCCGCTGTACTTGTCGATCTCGCCGTCGGTGATGCCGTAACCCGCGAACACCGTGAACATGTCGTTGATCTGCCAGCGAGCGTCGATCTCGGCGCCCATGATCGTGACTTCGTCGATGTTGGTTACCGCGCGCAGCAGGCCGAACGGGCCGGCGAAGAAGTTGAAGAACTGCATGTCCTCGACGGTCGTGTAGAACAACGCGGCATTCACGCTGACCGAGCGGTCCATGAAGTACGACTTGAGGCCGAGTTCGGCGGCTTTCGAGACCTCCTGCTTGAACGTGTCGTTGACGTCCGTCAGGTTGAGCTGGGACGACGCGTCGCAGGCCGGCGCATAGACTGGGCCGTTCGGACCCACGGTGTTGTCGCCGAGGCAAAGCGGCGTGGTGCCGGCCAGCCCGTAGAACGTGTCGACGGTGGCCGCGCTGCCCGACGAGTTGAAGCCGCCGCTGCGGAAGCCGTAGCCGTAGGACGCGAACAACGCGAAGTCGTCCGTGAGCTTCCAGTTGGCCGAGATCTTCGGTTGCAACTGGTCGAACGTCTCGCTGCGATTCGGGATGCCGGAGGTCGCGTAGGCCGGGTTCACCGTGTAGGCCGGGTTGATGTACGGGTTGCTGAAGAAGCTGAATCCGGGTGTCTGCGCGCGGCATGACGTGAGGTCCGTGCCGGTGCACACCGGCACGTTATTGCTGACCTCGCGGTCTTCGCTGTCGTAGCGCAACGCGAGGGCCAGTTCGAGGTTGTCCATGACGTCATAGGCAAGCTGGCCGAACACGGCGTAGACCTTGCTGCTGTAGTCGTCGTCATACAGCAGGTCGGTCGGGTTGGGCCCCGCGCTCGACACGAACGGACGCGCCCTGAAGCCCTGGGCGAGGTCCGAACCTTGCGACACGACCACGTGACGGTCGATGTCGGCGAAGTAAGCGCCGGCGACCCACCGCAACGGCTGGTCGCCCGGCGAGGTGAGGCGGACTTCGAGGCTCAAGTCTTCCTGGTCGCGCTGCTGGTACTGGTAGCCGCCGCAGGTCGAAGGGCCGTACGGAGGCAGGAAGCCTGCGGCGCCGCCGCCCGCGGGCGTGAACCAGATGTTGGACGGGATGCCGAAGAACGGGGCCTCGTAGCCGGGGTCGGAAAGATTCGCGTCGTTCGAGGCCTGGCAGGTGGCGTCGAGCGCGTACAGCAGGAACGCGTCGCTGGTGCCGTCCGTCAGGAAGTAATTGGTCTGGTCGTTGTAGGCGAGGTAGCTCGTCAGCGTGCCGATGCCTACGTCCCAGTCGCCCTTGATCGAGAGGTTGACGTTCTCCTGCTCGTTCTGCGGATCGACGTTGTTGATGTAGCGGAAGTTGTGCTTGTTCGCGTCCTCGTAGAACGCCGGGCCGACGAACGGCGCGACGTCGGCCAGCGCGATCGACGCGTTGAAATTGATCGCGCCCGAGTCGAGCTCCGAGTACTTCGCCTTGAAGTCGAACGTGCCGCCGAGCGCTTCGAACAGCAGCCGGCCGGACATGCCGGTCTCCTCGAACCGGTCGACGCAGTCGTCGCAATCGTTCTTGAGGTTGCGCCACTGGCCGTCGGTCTTGCGCGTGTAGGCCGAGATCGAGCCCTTCACGCCGCCAGCGAGGGGGCCGCCCATGTAGAAGCTGCCCTTGTAGCTGTTGTCGCTGCCGTAACCGGCCGTGAGCTCCGTGTCCCATTCGTCGCCTGGCTTGCGCGTCGTCAGGATCAGCGCACCGGCCAGCGCGTTGCGGCCGTAGAGCGCGCCCTGCGGGCCCTTCAGGACTTCGATCTGGGTAATGCCCGAAAGCTCCTGGTTCAGTGCCTGGGGGTTGGTCTGCAGCACGCCGTCGATCACGAGCGCGAAGTTGGTCTCGGAATCGCGGCCCGTGTTGATGCCGCGGATGTTGACCTGCAGGTCACCGGCTTCTGCCGTCTGCACTTGCGACACGCCGGTCGTCAGCGCGATGAAATCAACCGGACGCTCGATGCCGGCGCTCCTGATCTCGGCCGCCGTAAAGGCAGTGATCGAGACCGGCACGTCCTCGATGCGCTCTTCGCGCTGTCGCGCGGTCACCACGATTTCTTCGAGCTGACCGGTTTCCGCCGCCTGCAAAACCGTCGGCACCGCCAGCAGCGATGCCCCATGCGCGGCGGCGAGGGCGAACAATCGAGTCTTGCCTTGTTTCATGTGTGGTCCCCGAATTGGAAGGTCGGATGTGCGCTATTGGGCCGGCTCGCCAGGCTCGTGCCGAACATACCATCCGGTCCTGCGAAGTTACAATATTAGTAAGACAATAGGACAAGCAGGGAGGGCACTCCCACGCCCTCGAGCCGATGTTGTCCCGTAGCAACAGTGCGTCGGGCGCGGGCTCTGCTAGCATTCGTGCAGCCGCTGTCCCCCGATTCATCACCACGCCCGCCGCGCCCCGGACCTCACCTACGTTTTCCGCCCCTCGCGGCCATGGCACGCAAAGACATTTCGTTCACGGCAAAGGATGCGGCGCTCCGCGAGGACGTCCACACGCTCGGCGGCCTCGTGGGCGAAGTGTTGCGGGACCAGGGCGGCGATGCTTTTTTCGAGGAGGTGGAGGGCGACCGCCAGGTGGCGATCCGCCGTCGCGACGGCGACCCTGACGCGGCCGTGCAGTTGGTCGTGCGGGCGGACAGCCGGGCCCCGGACCAGGCCGCGGAACTGATCCGGGCATTCGGCACCTGGTTCCAGATGGTGAACATGGCCGAGAAGGTGCACCGCGTGCGCCGCCGCCGGCAGTACCTCAACGACAGCAGCACCCACCAGCCCGGCGGTCTCGCCGAATGCTTCCAGAAGCTGCGCTCGATCGGCTACAGCCTGACGCAGGTGGTCGAACTGCTCGGGCGCCTGAGCATCGAACCCGTCTTTACGGCCCATCCGACTGAATCGACCCGCCGCACGCTGCTGCGCCAGCAGCAGCGCATCGCCAGCCTGCTCATGACACGGCTGGATCCCTCGCTGACGCCGGTCGAGCGCCGCATGACCCTGGAACGGGTGCGCAGCGAACTCACGACCGGCTGGCAGACGGCCGACAACTCCCGCGAGAAGCTCACCATCGCGGACGAACGCGAACACGTGCTGTTTTTCCTCGTCGAGATCGTCTACGACGTCATCCCGGTCTTCTACGAGGAGATCGAGGAATCGCTGGTGCTGATCTTCGGCGATGAAGCGCGCGCCGCGAAGGTGCCGGAGCTGCTGCATTTCGGGTCGTGGGTGGGCGGCGACATGGATGGGCTGCCGGACGTGCATGCCAAGACCATCCGGGAGAGTTGTGCCCGGCACCACGCATTGATCGTCAATCGCTACTACCTCGAGGCCTTGCGCCTGGCCGAGAAGCTGAGCCAGAGCGAACGGCGCACGCCCAACATCCCGCAGCCGCTGCGCGATCGCATCGAGCACTACAAGTCGGTGGTGCCGGCTGCGCGCGCCAGTGCTCCCTCGGGCCACGACGAAATGCCGTACCGCGTCTTGCTCGGCCAGATCGCCGAACGATTGCGCGCCACGTATGACCATCGTTCCGGCCAGTACGAGCGCGTCGACCAACTGACCGACGACCTGCAGATCATCGTCAACAGTCTCGAGGCGAACCGCGGTCGCTACGCCGGGCTGTTCCTGATCCGCCGCTTCCTGCGCCGGGTGCGGACTTTCGGGCTGCACCTGGCGACGCTCGACGTGCGCCAGAACGCCGAGGTACACCGGCAGATCGTGGGCCGCGCCCTGGCGGACGAGGGGTGGCAAACCCGGCCGGCCGCGGAGCGAATCGCGCGCTTGCGGGACGCGCTGGCCCGTGACGAATCACCCCCCGAAGTGCTCGAAGCCGCCGGTAAGCGGGCGCTGTGGGTGTTCGAGGCGATGGACTATTGCCGGCACCGCTACGGCCAGGCAGCCGTCGGGTCGTACGTCGTCAGCATGGCGCGCGACATCGACGACGTGCTGTCGGTGCTGCTGCTCGCCCGCTGGGCGGGCCTGCTCGACAGCGCATCCGGACAGGTGACCCTCGACGTCGCACCGCTGTTCGAATCGGTGGCAGCGCTCGATGAGGCCGGCCCGACGCTCGCCCGCCTGCTCGCGGACCCGATCTATCGCGAGCACCTCGCCGCGCGCGGCAACCGGCAGGTCGTGATGATCGGCTATTCCGACAGCAACAAGGAGTCGGGGATCACCGCGTCCCGCTGGGTGCTGCGGAAGGCGCAGCAGGCCATGCTCGTCGCGTGTGAGCAGGCCGGCGTGCAACTGCTGGTGTTCCACGGCCGCGGCGGCTCGATCAGCCGCGGCGGCAGCCGGACGGAGGCGGTCGTGAGCAGCCTGCCGACGGCTGTCCGCAGCGGCCAGATGCGGGTCACCGAACAGGGCGAGACGATCAATGACCGTTACGGCCTGCAGCCGATCGCGTTGCGCACGTTCGAACAGGGCCTCAATACCCTGGCGCTGGCAGTCGCGGGCGAGCGACATGAAACGATTGGCCCGGGTTGGGAAGATGCAATGCAACTGCTGGCGGACGCCAGCCGGGCTCGTTATCGCGCCTTCGTGCATGACGACCCGGGCTTTTTCGAGTTCTTCCAGGCCGTCACGCCAGTCGACGTGATCGAGCGCATGCAGATCGGCTCCAGGCCCCTGGCGCGGGGCGGCGGCAGCGGCGTCGACACGATCCGCGCGGTGCCGTGGATGTTCGCGTGGTCGCAGAGCCGGCACATGCTGCCGGGCTGGTTCGGCGCAGGCACCGGCCTGGCCGCGGTCATCGAACGGCACGGGGCCGCGCTGGTCGGCGAGATGTACCGCGACTGGCCGTTTTTTGAGGGGCTGATGGACGACGTGGAGATGCGGCTCGCCCGCGCCGACATGGACATCGCCTGGCACTACGAGCGCCTCTACCAGGGTGACGTCGAGCGTTATTCCGCGACCATCCGACAGGAGTACGACCTGACCCGCCGCCTGGTCCTGCAACTGAAGGGCTGCGCGCGGCTGCTCGATGCCGAGCCGACGTTGCAGCGCTCGATCTGGCTGCGCAATCCATACGTCGACCCGATCCACCTGATGCAGGTGCACTTGCTGCGACGCTGGCGCGACGTCGGCTCGCCCAGCGACAAGGGTCGCGACCGTGACGACCCGAACCGGCGGCTGTTCCCCGCGCTGGTGGCCTCCGTGAATGCCATCGCGCACGGGTTGCAGGGCACGGGCTGAGTCCACGCGCAATTTTCCCTTGTTGACTGTGCAAGGCGTGAGGAATAGCGTCCTCACGTAAGGCGCGACGGTGTCCGCCACCAACGCAACTCACGCCCACCACAGGCAAAGGGAGATCGATTCACATGGCAGCGAAGAAGAAAGCGCGTCGTGCGGCGCCGCGCAAGGTCAGCAAGGCGAAGGCCGCCAAGGTCAAGCGCAAAGTCGTAACGAAGGCCAAGGTCGCCAAGGTCAAGCGCAAAGTCGTCAAGAAGGCGAAGGTCGCCAAGGTCAAGCGCAAGGTCGCCAAGGCCCGCAGCACGCCGACCAGCCGCCGCGTCGCCGCCGTGAAGGCCGCCGCTCGCAAGGCTCCTCTGCGCACCCGCTTGGCCGTCAGGAAGGCCGTCAACAAGTTGCCGCCGTCGGCCAAGCGCGCGCTGCGCAAGGCCGACCGCAACCTGAAGTCGGCCGAGAAGAGCATCGTCAAGGCCGTGAAGTCGGCGAAGAAGAAAGCTTCGAAGACCGCGGCGCAGGCCGGCTCGATGGTCAATGCCGCCCAGGCATCGGTCGAGAAGCAGGCGACGTCGATGCTGGATTCGGCCAAGGAAATGGCGGCCAAGGTCAGCGAGACGGTGCAGAGCGCCGTCGGCAACCTGGTGCCGGGCGAGAAGTAATCCGGATCAGCTGAACCCAGCGCTCCCTCCCGCACCCCGGGAGGGAGTGGCTCGCGGTCATTGCGCGTTCAGCGCGAGCGCGGAAACCGCATTCGCGACGGCAGCGCCGTCACGTACTCCGGGTAACACCCGAGCCTCCGGCATCCTTCACCGGGTGTCTGCTCGTACTGCTCGTCCCATGGCAGCACGATTTCCAGTTCTTCGGCCCCGAACTCGACCATCTTCGGCAGGATCGGCGGCACGGTCCGGGTTCGCTCGGCCTGCAGCATTGCGGCCAACCCGCCGTGGAGCCGGTGGCTGGTCCAGAGATCCTGCAGCGTGGCACGGGTCGGTGGCGCCATCTTCATTTCGCCGCTTGCCAGGTGGGTGCGGACAGCGGCCTCGGTGAGCCATGCGTGGTGCGTCAGTTCGCCGCGGTCGACGCTGGCTTCCTGGTCGGGCGGCACGGTCAGCGCGAAGAAGCGCGTGTCGAAGCGCCGCTTTTCGAACGACGGCGTAATCCAGTGCGACCAGTAGACGAGGCGTTCGACGTCGAGCACCAGGTCTTCGTCGATGAGCAGGCGCGTGAACTCGGTGGCATCGGCGGATGCAGCCACGCGCCGGGCAGTGACGCGAGCCAGCCGTTCGCTGCCCCAGTCACCGCCACCGCGCGGCCGTGCGAGCAGCACGCCGGATTCCTCGAACGTTTCGCGACAGGCGGCCATCAACAGGCCGCGCGCGGTGTCGACGTCGATCGAGCCGGCGTCGGCGTCCAGCATCCGCGAGGCCGTATCGACGATCGACGCCGCGTCCGAGCGGGCGGCCAACTCCGTCGACAGGTCCGAAGTCTCCATGCGACCGCCGGGGAACACCCACAACCCGCCCATGAACGACAGGGCGGCCGCACGCTTGGTCAGCAGCACCTGCAGGCCGTCGGCGCTTTCCCGCAGCAGCAGGACGGTTGCGGCGTGCGGGATCGATGTCGTCACCGCGGCTGGCTCAGGTCAGTTTGACCAGCTGCTTGCCGAAATTCTTGCCACGCAACATGCCGATGAACGCCTCTGGGGCTGCGGCCAGGCCTTCCGCGATCGACTCGCGGTACTTGAGCTTGCCCGTCGCGACACCCTTGGCGAGCTCGCCGAGCGCCTGCGGCCAGAACTCGAGGTGCTCGGACACGATGAAGCCACGCAGCGTGAGCCGGTTGACCAGCAGCGCGCGCGTGTTGTGGATGGCGATGTCGCCGCCTTCGTAGCCGGCGATGAGCCCGCACACGGCGATGCGGCCGAAGGCGTTCATGCGAGTGAGTGCAGCGTCGAGGCCGATGCCGCCGACGTTCTCGAACAGGCCGTCGATGCCATTGGGCGCGGCTTCCTTCAGCGCGACGCTCATGGAGCGGACGTCCTTGTGCTCGCGGTGATCGATGCAGGCATCGAAGCCGAGTTCGTCACGCACGTAGGCGCATTTCTCCGGTCCGCCGGCGATGCCGACCGCGCGGCAACCCGCCATTTTCGCGAGCTGACCCACGACCGACCCCACGGCGCCGCTGGCGGCGGACACCAGCACCGTCTCGCCAGCCTTCGGTTTGCAGATCTCGTTCAGGCCGTACCAGGCCGTGACGCCGGGCATGCCGACGGGACCCAGATAGGCCGAGAGCGGAACGTGCTTGGTCTCGACCTTGTTGAGTCCGGTGCCGTCCGAGACGCCGTACTCCTGCCAGCCGAGGTAGCCGACGACCGCGTCACCCACAGCGAACTTCGGGTTCTGGGAGGCTTCGACGATGCCGGCCGTGCCTCCGATCATCGTCTCGCCGATGGCCTGCGGTGCCGAGTACGATTTCGCGTCGTCCATGCGGCCCCGCATGTACGGGTCCAGCGAAAGGAAGTGATTGCGCACCAGGACCTGGCCGGGGCCGATGCCCGGAACCGGAACACGCTCGAGACGGAAGTTATCCGGCGAGACGGCACCGCCCTGCGGGCGGCTGGCAAGGACGATGCGCTGGTAGGTCTGGGTCATGGTTGGTGCTCCTCGTGCGAAGGGGCATCTTCGCACGGGGGCGGGGAGGTGTCGGCGGACGCTAATAATCACAGGTTAAGCTGGTATTTACGTCGCACGTCCGTCGCTGAAACAACTTGCAACTGCGGCGGTCCTCCGAGCCTGCATTGTCACCCTGCGGGTAGGTCAACTCCCAATATCGACCGCTGTTGGATCAATGTACGAATTTCCGAGTCAGCCCCACTGTGCGGCTACTAGCTAATCTTTGCAGTTCGCGATTGTGTGAGCCATCAGATTCGTTGCGCAGACAGAATCTCCAGCGTACAACATCGTCGATCAAACAGCCATCGACCCGTCAAGACAGTTTCCTCGGGTTGTGAGTTGAGTCATTTCCCGATCACTGCTATTCTTGCGTCCGAGGGGACCGGGCCGTCGGTGACCTCGCGAACCGAATCGGTCCGCGCAGCATGTTCGCCGGCAAGGAAACTTCGCTTGCCGCTGCCTATCGAACCCCGAGGTGCAAGCCGAGGATTCGCTTACCAAGTCGCGTGCTGGGTCACCCGATCGAAACCGCAGTCTGGAACACGCTACCTAGAATCTCGTCGACGATATCGTGAATTGACTCATGGTTTCGGTGGGTAATAGCGTCCGTCTCTGCGTTGTACTCCGACCGCGACTCAAGCAGTTTCGTTCTGCATTGAGGAAGCGACCGGTGAGCCAGGAGTCGTTCCTGCTGGAATCTGCAATCGTCGACGGTGTCCGATAGCCGTCATGCAAAGGCTCGTGCCGTTGCGATTTCAGCCGAAGTTGCCGAAGTCGTAGTGAGTTTGCCTTCGCGACCCGCGATCGGGAAGAAAGCATCCAGTCACCTGCTTGAACCTCCAGCTGGCAGCGATGACATTCCGTCGCTCTCGCGGGATATTCAGGCCTCCGACTCAGTCCGAGTGATGACTAGCCGCTCGCCGCAACCCCTTCGTCGGCGCAAGGATCGACTGGCACGGCTTGACGACATCACAAATTGTAAAGACCGTATAGAGGATGGCGGTTCCCGGCTCACCACGCTTAGCGGCGCCGTACGCATCCTGGGCGTCGCGAACACCAGACAGGATCAATACGTCGATCACATTGATTCCCAGGTCGAGCAGCAGTCGGTCAAGGTTCTCCTGCGCGTATTCGTCGTCGATCGCCGTCTCGGTCCATGACGACGTCGCCAGCCCGGCGTGCCCGAAAGTGGGAGCGCCCGCGTAAAGGACTGCAGAACTGCACATGGGTGCATACAGTCCCGGATTGCACATGCCGACGCCGCTCTGCGCCGACTGGCCCGGCAATGCAGTCGCCGGCGGTGGAGGCAACCCGCCGCGGTTGAAGATCCCGTAAATGATCGCGGAAACGATCGAATCGACGATGAACTTGCCCACGTAGACTGAAAGCCCGCCATCCACGAGGTAGCCCGTGGGGTCCGTCGCGTTCAGTGGTCGGTTGCCCACGTACGCGTACGGGTTGATCGACTGTGAATCGCCCAGGTCGCCAAGCAATGGATCGGCGGACAGGAAGCGACCCAGCGCAGGGTCGTACACGCGACCGTTCATGTGCACGAGTCCGACGTTGTCGAGCATCTCGTGTCCGGTGAAACCCTGGCGCGTCGTGTTGGCGATGGCGGCCCAGTCCGGCGCCGTGGTGGCGCTCCAACTGCTGCCGCGGCGGGTGCCGAATGACCCGAAGCTTGCCTTCGCGATCGTCGCACCCGACTCACTCAACAGGGTATCGCTGCTGCCCAGGTGATCCGGCACGACGTACGTCGTGGAACTCGTGCCGTTGGAGTTGCGCGAAATCACGACCGTCGATCCACCGGGGGTTGGCACGTAGTGACGCCAGTACGTCAGGCCGGTCGAAGTCGCGGATTCCTTCTCGAGCAGGCTACCCACGTAGTGCGTCGTCTCGGTGCCGTTCTGATAGGTCGCGGTCTGGCGCCAGCGCTCGCGGTCGGGACCGTACGCGAATTGCGCCTGGTAACCGGGCTTGCGCAAGGCGGTGGGCAAATTGAACGTTGCCCAGTCCTGGGAAAGGCCGTTTCGCGCCGTCAGATTGCCGTTACGGTCATACGTGAACGTCTCGCTGCCGGCGGTCGTCACGGCGTGCGGCCGCGTCGAGTCTCCGTAGACGTACTGGCCGATGTCAGATTTCTGCAGGACGTTGCCCGCGGCATCGTAGGAAATGGCGAGGTTCGCCGCGCCATTCAGCGTCGAGTTCGTGACTCGGTCGAGTCCGTCGTAGGCGAAGCCTTCGGTCAGGTTCTGATTGAGGTCGCGACGCTGCAGCAGGTTGCCGGCGGCATCCCACTGGTAGGCGAGGTTCTGGCGGCTGCTACCGGCACCCGCGACGCCAGCCTGCTGTGCAGTTACTCGCTGGGTCGACGCGTCGTATCCCGACGAGCGCACAATGGCGGCGCCGGACAGCGACTCCTGGATCGGTGCATTGAAATCGTTGACCGCGTTGAGTTTCCAGAGCGTGCGTGGCGTCGCCGACGTGATGTCGTCGATTTGTGTTGGCGCACCGAAGCTGTACGAGTAGCGGAGTTTGAGCCGACTGCCCGACTGCCCCGCGGGCTCTGGAGAAGTCGGATAGGTCAGCGTGTCAACTTCGCCTGCCGAGTTGTACGTGTAGTCGTACCTGTAGCTCTGGTCCGACGTGATCGTGCGCGTGCTGAGGCGACCGCTGCCGTCGTAAGCGAGCGACTCCATGTAGCCGAGGCCGGTCTTCGACTGCAGTCGTCCAACGTTGCGGGCGGCCGCCGACGAGCCCCACGTCCAGGTGCTGGTTCCCTCGGTATCCGTGCGGGCCACCCTGCGGCCAAGGACGTCGTAGGAGGCGGTGAACGACCGGCCATTACCGTCGGTCCAGCCAAGGACCTCGCCAAGCGAATTGCGCGAAAAGTTCCACGTGCCCGAGTCTGCGTCAGACCACTGCTTGCGTGACCCGCGCACGTCATAGGTGCCGGTCGATACGGCACCGATCGGATCCTGGACCCGATTCAGGTTGCCGAGGGAGTCATAGTCGTACCTCGTGATTCCGCCCGGCGATGGGTCCGTCACACGGCGCAGGTTCCCTGCGACATCGATGAGACTGGACCTGGGTCGGCCAAGCGCATCCGTGATGGTCGAGGTGCGGCCGGCGTATGCGACGTTCGAGGTCCGAACGATTGCGCCGCCGCCGTCGTAGTCGCGCTCGCTGACCACGCGACCCAGCGAATCGAAACCTCGAATCGTTTGACCGTTGTGGACGCTCGCGTACGGCCGTGTTTCCTGCACAATTCGTCCAGCGGCGTCGTAGTTCCGAACCCGGTGCAGCCAGGCTCCCAGTGCACCGTGGTAATCGTGCTGTCGCAGTCGTTCATAGCTGTCGTAGTAGGAATGGTCTTCACGGATCAGTGTGCCGTCGGCCGCGTATTTGCGGTTGAAGACGACGAAGAGGAGCTCGCCAGGCCCGCAACCGGTCGTGCCGCACGACTGAAACGTCCAGGACTGGCGCGTGCCATCCTTTGCCGTCTCGCTGGTCCGGCGTCCGAATTCGTCGTGCGACCACGATGCGGACAGGCCGTTCGGGTCCGTGATTCGCGTCGCCGCCCCGAAGTCGTAATCCCATGCGTAGGTTGTCGTTTCCGCGGCCGCATTGGTGGCGGACTCGAGCAACTGGCAGCGACTGCCATAATCGAAACTCGCAGTTCGGGCCGACATCGCTGAGCCCTTCGGATGCGAGCCGACAGTGCGGACGGAACTGAGATTGCCGCAGCCGTCAAAGCCGAACGACGTAGTGACCCTCAATGCGGGAATGCCGGGTTCGACGACCTGTTGCGTAATGCGGCATGCGACTGGGTCGGTCGCGTAGGAGTTCGTCTGTGTGACTGCGAGTTGTTCCGGTGCAGCGCTCGTCGTCGACTGGTTGACCGGCAATCCCAGGCACCAGTTTCCAGACACGTCGTTCGCGTAGGCAAGATTGACGGTCGAGTACCAGGCGCTGTTCAGGTAGGGTGAATACGGGTCACGGTCCCAGGTGGTCACCTGCACCTGGGTGGGATTGCCGAAGCCGTCGCCATAGCTGTACGTCGTTGCTGCTTCCGTCACCAGCGTGCCGTTGAGTGCGCCCCCGTGCTCGAACTGCTTTTCGCTGGTGGAGGCGATAAAGGGGAAGACGCGCTGCTCGCTGCCCGCTGTTCCCAGTGCCTGCGCTCCGAAAATCGCCTTCCACTGCCGCAGGGGCACGTTGCCGACGCCGTGGAACACGTCACGCTGCTGGTGCATTCCGGCATGGGGAAATGCGCGCGCTACGGTGTCGATGGTAATGAGGTTGGTGCGTGTGTCCTCGACGCGTTGAGTCGCGAATCCCATGAAGCCCCGGCCCTGCAGGTGCAGTTGCGCACCCGAATACTGAAACCGGTTACGGTAAATGCCGCTCGCTGCCGTCGGTTGCGCTGAACTCACCCACCACATAGAGCGGGCCCTGGAAGTCCGCCTGCGGAAAGATCGCATCACTCAGGCGCGTGTAGTTGCTGCGTGCTATGGAAACGTAGGTCGGGTTCTGGCGCACGCCGAAGCCATCGATGAACGCAGTCGCCAGGTCGGCTGGCGAGGCCGGTCCGGCGTGCAACAAGTAGCGCAGTCGATTGTTGCGGTCGCGGTAGGCGAGATCGGTGAGGCCGTCTCCATCGGCGTCCAGGTCGAACCAGGCGGTGGCGGCGGGCGCGTCGATGCCGGTATTGACGGGCAGTGCGACTCCTTCGCCGGTCGAGCGTATGACGAACCACTGCTTCGTCGCGGCATCGATGTACAGCAGGTCGGCGCGGCCGTCGCCGTTCCAGTCGGCCGGCAGCGCCGTGTACAACGAGTTGCCCGTCGCAGGAGTTGCGCCGGTGGCTATTTCGACGAAGGCGCCGGCGCAGTTCGAGACGAAGACCTTCTGCACCTGGACAACGTCGGAGCAACCATCGGCGTTCCAGTCCGCCATGGTGACCATCGATTCCTGGACCAGCAGCTTTTCGGATCCGATAGTGGCGGGGTTGCCAAAGCCATTCGACAGGATGGGCGTGGCGAAGAACTTAGGGTTCCGCTCCGAACTGTTGAAAGTCAGTGCGACGATGTCCGCGCGGCCGTCGCCGTTGAGATCGGCAACTCGCAGGTTGTCCCAAGGCGTTGCCTTGCGCAGGCTCGGTATCGTCCACACCTGCTGCGCTGTCGCGGCGAACTGAACGGCAAACGAGGTGCTGCCGGGAGCGCCGACGTTGCGTCGCACGGCGATGGTCGGGGTGAAGCCTCCCGTTTGCGCCACGAGGTCGGCGAGGCCGTCGCCATCGAAGTCCGCGGCGCCGTACTCGCCCCCGGGGGTCAAGCCGGTATTGGCAACGGTGAAGCCGGCATTGGTGTAGCCAGCGACGTGCCAATAGCCGTTCTGCACGACCAGGAATTGCGTGCGACCGTTACCGGCGAAAGTGCCTGGAATGATCGTGTGCGACGCCGGACGTGACCAGGCCGGTGTCGAGCGGCGCGCCAAAGCCAGCTGGAGTTCCCAGCAGGACGCGCCAGGCCAGACTTGCCGTTGCCCGCATTGACCGGGTACAGCAGGTCGCTGACGCCGTCACCATTCAGTTCGAGAGGCACCGGTGCCTTCGTGTTCGAGACGGCCACTCCTGTATGGACCATCGGCAGCCAGCCGCTCGCGCCATTCTGGTAGGCGATTGTTGTGGGCTGCAGGCAGGTCGTGGCGCCACACTCCTGCACGCTGACCAGACGCAGCCGACCCGAGACCGGCGCAGTCTCGTAGCCCAGCGAGTACGACTTGATCGGCGTAGCCGTGCCCACGGTCAAGACAGTGATCCGATCCAGCTGGAAAGGATCACGGACGCGATTGCCCGCGAGGTATCCGCTGGGAACGTCACTTGCCGGCCGCGCCGAGTATGCGAAGTCGACGCGATAGAAAGGACCGGCGCCGGTGGCGGTCGTGGGGTAGGTGATCGATGCGATGCGATGGCTGCCGTTGGTGTACGCGCCGTACTGGGCGTCGTTCGCGTAAGTGAGCGTGATGGCATTGCCCGTACCCACGCCTGCACGGTCACGGACACGCGACAGGGCCCACGCGCGGATCGTGGTTGACGCGCCGGCGTGAATGCGCGAATCGGCTGTACCGCCGTATTCGTAGATCAGCCCGTTCTTGGTGGTTACCGTGAACGACGCAGGACCGTTGCCGGCGACGCCATACGCGACGATCCGCGAAAATGTTTCTACCTCGGTGGCATAGACGGCGCCGGCCACGCCGTGCGTGCCGCTCACCAGCTTGAGTTGCTGGCCATCGAGGCAATAGCGGTCGGCAAGCGTGTTGGTGACGCCGGCTGCGGCGCCGTCCTGGGCCCAGGTACGGTTGCAGCGCGCTATCGTCGACAGGCCGGCGATGGACCAACCGGTGCCGATCGAACCGCTCCCGCTGCGACTGGCATAGGCCAGCGCAAGGTCGAGCCCGACCTCACCGACGCCTGGTGGCATCCACAGCGGAATGCGATAGGTGGCCGCACCGGAGTGCGAGACGCCGAACTCGGTAGGCGTCCGCCCCGCCGCAGTCGATGGCGAAACACCTGCAGCCGCATCGGGACTGTACGATCCAGTTCGTGCCAGCGCTTGTCAGGGAACCTGGTTCTCCTGCGGCACCTGCGCCGGACATACCGGTGATCGACGCTGCGAACAGCGCGATGCCGATCGAGCGTGCGTGCCGAGCCGAGCCATCGCATCGCTGCGTCATTCCACATTGCCGTCTCCCTGCTCGGACGATTCATCGGGTTACGGCACGCAACGTTCGCGCAACGCAACGTCACGGGAAACGCGCATTTGCAGGCGAAGAAATCCAGATACGTGCCTCGCGCATTGGAATATCCGCGCCGCCCGTTACACTGGCGCCATGAACTCACCATCCAATTTCGTGCGCGGCCTGACGCTGCTGGCACTGGCGGTACTGCTGACCGGGTTCGGCGGTTGTCGTGACGTGCCCACGTCGGCCGCCGGTGACCGGGAAGGCACGTCTGCATCCGCGGCGGCACGGGGCCCGGGTTACCTGACACCCGAGGAACGACCCGACAGCGTCGCCTTGCTGCCGCCACCGCCCGCGCCGGGCTCGCCCGAGTTCATTGCGGACGAGGCCATCTACCAGAAGTTGAGTGCGCTGCAGGGCACCCCGCGTTGGCAACTGGCGGCGAGGGACGCCAACCTGAAATTCCCGCAGGCCGCCAACGTCTTCTCGTGCGCCGTCGGCATCGACGTGACGGCAACGACCACGCCGCGCCTGTATGCGCTGTTGCAGCGAGTGGTCATCGATGCCGGGCAATCGACGGCCAAGGCGAAGCAGAAATACAACAGTAACCGGCCCTTCGAGGTCACCGGCGATCCCACCTGCGTGCCGGAGGACGAAAAGCTGCTGCGCGGCAACGCGTCGTACCCATCGGGGCACGCGTCACTCGGGCACGCCTGGGGCGAAGTGTTCGCCGAGTTGCGGCCGGAGCGTGCCGCCGCCGCCCGGGCCCGCGGCTACGAGTTCGGCCAGAGTCGCGTGATCTGCCGGGTGCACCGCCAGAGCGACGTCGATGCCGGGCGCACGATCGGCCAGGCCGTGTTCGAGCGGTTGCACCAGGAGCCGGAGTTCGTCGCCGACATGGCGGCGGCGAAACTCGAAGTGAAGAAGGCGCGCAGGCACGGCCCGCCGGCTGGTCGTGATTGCCGGGCGGAAGCGGCGGCCCTGCAGGCGAACAAGCCGGCGCAATAGGCACGCCGAGTGGAGGAATGACGATGCACCAGAGTCGACTCGCGGGATTCATCATCGATTGCAACGTGCCGGACCTCGCGGCCGCCGCGGAGTTCTGGGGTGCGGCCTTGCGCATGGACGTCAAGGAACTGCCGGCCGAGGAGGGCGGCAAGTACCGGCGGCTCGTCGACCCTGACGGCCGATTGCACATCGAGGTGCAGACCGTCACCCATCCGAGCCGCGTGCACCTCGACATCGAATCGACCAACGTCGAGGCGGAAGTCGTGCGCCTCGAGGGGCTCGGCGCCAAGCGTGTTGCGCAGATCCACACCTGGTGGGTCATGGAAGCCCCCACGGGCCAGCGGTTCTGCGTGGTGCGCAGCAAGTCGCAGTTTTCGGCGCTCGAACGCTGGCACCGCATCGTCGCCACGCGCGACATCGCCGATCTCGACGACCTGCTCGCGGACGATGCAGTCTTCGAATCTCCGGCCGTGCACACGCCACAGCATGGCAAGGCGATCACGCACAAGTATCTCGCCGCCGCGAGCGTCGTCCTGATGAACGACAGCTTCCACTACGTGGGTGAATGGCACGGTGACCGCTCGGCCGTGCTCGAGTTCAAGGCGATGCTCGGCGAAATCGAGATCGATGGCATCGACATGGTCGAATGGAACGCGGCCGGGCGGATCACGCGTTTCAAGGTGATGGTGCGGCCGATCAAGGCGCTGCAGACCTTGATGCCGCTGATGGCGGCGCAACTCGCCTCCTGACACCGTACCGCGTGCGTCGTCGTGTCGTCATCGTCGGGGCCGGGATGGGCGGCCTGGCTGCGGCCATCGATTTATGCCGGCGCGGTGCCGCGGTCACGTTGCTCGAACGCGCACCGACGCCCGGCGGCAAGATGCGCCGGGTCAGCGTCGGCGGAGTTGGCATCGACGGCGGGCCGACGGTGTTCACGATGCGCTGGGTGTTCGACGGCTTGTTGCGCGATGCGGGCGTGAAGCTCGAAGACCTGCTCGAGCTGCGCCCGGCCGACATTCTCGCGCGACACGGTTGGCGCGACGGCAGCCGGCTCGACCTGCATGCCGACATCGACCGCTCGGCCGCGGCCATCGCTGAGTTCGCAGGCGTCGCGGAGGCCGAAGGTTACCGTCGTTTCTGCGCACGCAGTCGGCAGGTCTACCAGACGCTCGAGCGGCCCTTCATCGACGGGCAGCGGCCGTCACCGTTTGAACTCACGCGACGCATCGGATTCGGGCGCATCAATGACTTGCTGGCCATGCGGCCGTGGCAGCGGATGTGGCCGGCGCTCGGGGATTTCTTCGCTGACCCCCGCCTGCAGCAGTTGTTCGGCCGCTACGCGACGTACTGCGGTTCGTCGCCGCTCAGCGCGCCCGCGACGCTGATGCTCGTCGCGCACGTCGAGCAGGACGGCGTCTGGCTCGTCAAGGGCGGCATGCACGAACTCGCGCGCGCGTTGGCGGGCGTCGCCGCACAACTTGGAGCCGAACTACGCTACGGCGCGCACGTCGAGGAAATCATCGTGACCAGCGGCCGCACCGCCGGCGTGGTGCTCGAGAACGGCGAGCGCATCGAGGCCGATGCCGTCGTCTTCAACGGCGACTGCGGGGCGCTGGCGGCCGGCAAGCTCGGGCCGGCCGTCATGCGAGCCGTGCCCAGCGTGAAGCGCCGGTCCCGTTCGTTGTCGGCGATCACTTGGTGCCTGCAGGCGAAGGCCCAGGGCTTTCCGCTCCTGCATCACAACGTCTTCTTCGCCGAGGACTACCCGCGCGAGTTCAAAGCCATTTTCGACCGTCGCGGCGTCACCGAAGCACCGACGGTCTACGTCTGCGCGCAGGACCGCACGGGTGACGAAGCCGTCGATGAACCCGAGCGACTCCTAGTCCTGGTCAACGCGCCCGCGGACGGCGATGTCGCGCCGATATCCGCATCGTCGCTCGCCGACATCGACAGGCGCACGTTCGGCCTGTTGTCGACGTGCGGCCTGGAGATCGACCGCGGAACAGCCGAGGTCGCGACGGATCCGGCCGGCTTTGACGAGTTGTTTCCCGGCACTGGCGGGGCCCTGTACGGTCGCGCCACGCACGGGCCGTTCGCGACCTTCGCGCGACCAGGGGCCCGCAGTCGTGTGCCCGGGCTGTATCTCGCCGGAGGCTCGGTGCACCCGGGGCCGGGCGTGCCGATGGCCACGCTGTCGGGCAGGCGTGCCGCTGAAATCGTCGCCAGGGACCTCGAGCTGCCGCGTTGAACTCGCGTGTGTGCAGCTGACTCAAGCAGTGCGCGAACGACGTGCGAACTCCGAGGCATGCGGCACGAGTGAATCGACGACCGCTGCCGACGACACCACGCCCGGCAGACCTGCGCCAGGGTGCGTGCCTGCACCGACCAGGTACAACCCCTCGACTTCCTCGCTGCGGTTGTGCGGCCGGAACCACGCGCTCTGCAGCAGTCGCGGCTCCATGGCGAATCCCGCGCCGTACAGCGACAGGTAACGGTCGCGAAAGTCCTGTGGCGTGAGCACATGCGACGTAACGATGGACTCACCCAGGCCGGGCAGCAGGGTTTGTTCGAGCCGCCGCTGGATTTTGGCGCGATAGGGCTCGGCCTGCTCCGTCCAATTCGTCCCGCTGATGAGGTTCGGCACGGGCGCCAGCACGTAGAACGCATCGCAGCCCGGGGGCGCCAGCGACGGATCGCTCGCCGTGGGGCGGTGCAGGTACAGGCTGCAGTCGTCGGCCAGCACGTGCTTGTGGAAGATGTCGTCGAGCAGGCCCTGGTAGCGTGGGCCCATGATCATGTTGTGGTGCAGTACGTCGTCGAACCGGCGGCTGGTGCCGAAATACCAGACGACGAGTCCCATTGAATGTCGCGCGCGCGCCAGCTTGCGATCGGTCCAGCGCCGGCGCGGGTGATCGCGCAGCAGCTTGCTGTACGTCCAGGCCGGCTCGGCATTCGAGACGACGAGGTCCGCCGCAATTTCTTCGCCACTCGCCAGCACGACGCCCGCCGCGCGGCCGTCGTGGACGACGATGCGATCGACGTCAGCGTTGCAGCGCACCGTGCCACCCGTGTGTTCGATCAGTCCGACCATGCCGCGGACCAGCGCGCCAGTGCCGCCGACCGCGTAGTGCACGCCGAACTTGCTCTCGAGGTGCGCGATCAAGCAGTAATACGAGGTGGCCGTGAATGGATTGCCGCCGATCAGCAGCGGGTGGAAGCTGAATACCGTCCGCAAGTGCTCGTTGCGGAAGAACTCGCTCACTCTCGAGTAAACCGAGCGAAACCCCTGCAGCCGGACCAGCTCGGCCGCTTCGCGCAGCGTGAATACCATGCTGTGAAACGGCTTGTCGGCCAGCTCCTCGAAGGCGACCTTGTAGATGTCGGCGCTGACTTGCAGGTAGCAGTCATAGCCTTCGACGTCGCCTGGCGAGAGTCGCGCAACCTCGTTGCGCATTGCATCCTGATCGCCCGAGTACGTGAAGTGCTCGCCGTCGTCGAAATTGATGCGGTAATAGGGGTCGGACGGCCGCAGCTCGACGTGGTCCGCCATGCGCTGGCCACAGAGCGTCCACAACTCCTCGAACATGTACGGCGCCGTGATGATCGTCGGACCCGCGTCGAACGTGAAGCCGTCCTGATGGTAGGTGTAGGCACGGCCACCGGGGGCATCGAGCCGATCGACCACGGTGATGCGATAGCCCTTGGCGCCGAGGCGAATGGCGGCGGCCAGACCGCCCACGCCGGCCCCGATCACGACCACGTGCGGGCGAGTGTCGGCCGTCGTGGTTGCGTGAGGGAGAGCGGCCGGCTGCAGGGTCGAGGTATTCATGGTCTGACGATCTTAGGGCAGTTGCGGCGCGAGCGCCTAAGCACGGTTGAGCTTGCTGGCGTGGACTCATTCGAGGGGAGCGGTTGGGCGGAGTCGTCGCCTATGCAAATTTCGCGGGCTCAAGCAAACTGCCCCCCCGTTTCGCCAGATCGAGGAATGACTCCGCATGCCGGTTCCGTTTCCGTTTAGTGCGATCGTCGGCCAGGACGAAATGAAGCTCGCGCTGCTCGTCGCCGCGGTGGATCCCGGAATCGGCGGGGTGCTCGTGTTTGGCGACCGCGGCACCGGCAAGTCCACGGCGGTACGAGCGCTCGCCGCGTTGCTGCCGAAGATGCGTGTCGTCTCGGGCTGCCGGTACGGATGCGATCCCGAGGCGGCTGAACTCTGCGAAGAATGCCGCGGGCGCGGCGCGGCGGCGCTGGCCAAGACCCGCCTCGCACCCGTTCCCGTGGTGGACATGCCGCTCGGCGCGACGGAAGACCGTGTCGTCGGCGCGCTCGACCTCGAACGCGCACTGACGCAGGGCGAGAAGTCGTTCGAGCCGGGCTTGCTGGCGCGGGCACACCGCGGGTTCCTCTACATCGATGAAGTGAACCTGCTCGAGGACCACCTGGTCGACCTGTTGCTCGACGTTGCCGCGTCCGGAGAGAACGTGGTCGAGCGCGAAGGACTCAGCATCCGTCATCCGGCGCGATTCGTGCTCGTGGGCAGCGGCAACCCGGAAGAGGGCGACCTGCGGCCGCAGTTGCTCGATCGCTTCGGGTTATCGGTCGAGGTACGCACACCCGAGGACCTGGCGACGCGCGTCCTGGTCGTGCGGCGGCGTGACGAATTCGAGCGCGATCCCGCGGCCTTCGTCGAGAAGTGGCAGCGCGAGGACAACAAGATCCGCAAGCGCATCCTGAAAGCACGCGCAGCCCTCGATTCGGTCGACGTGCCCGATGCCGCGCTCGAGCGTGCGGCACAGCTTTGCATGGCGCTCGGCACCGCCGGTCTTCGCGGCGAGCTCACCCTGATGCGCGCGGCGCGTGCGCTCGCGAGCCTGGAGGGTGCCGACGTCGTCGACGACACGTACCTGCGTCGCATCGCGCCGTCGGCGCTGCGGCATCGATTGCGTCGCGACCCGCTCGACGATGCCGGGTCGACCGTGCGTGTCGAGCGCGCCATCGGCGAACTCTTCGGGACATGACTGCAACCGGGTCGCCCCCCGAGTCGCTCCACGAGACGCCGGCCACGTCTGCCTGGGCCGACGCGACGCTCGTCGCGGCCCTGTGCGCGGTCGATCCATCCTGCGGTGGCGTGTCGATCCGTGCCGGTGCCGGCCCCGTGCGCGATGAGTGGTTCGCGCTGCTCAAATCACTGCTGCCTGACGGTGCACCGGTCAGGCGAGTGCCCACGCACGTGCACGACGATCGGCTGCTCGGCGGCCTCGATCTCGTGGCTACCTTGCGGGCGGGACGGCCGATCTCCGAAAAGGGACTGCTGGCGCTGGCCGACGGTGGCCTGGTCATCGTCGCCGGCGCGGAGCGGGTGACGTCGCTGGTTGCGGCGCGACTCGCCACGGCGAGTGAATCCGGCGAGGTGCTGGTCGAACGTGATGGCGTTACCACGCGTTCGCCTGCGCGTTTCCTGCTTGCCGCCCTCGACGAAGGCTCCGCCGACGATGAGCGGCCTGCAACCGTGCTGCTCGAACGGCTCGCCTACCTGCTCGAACTCGATCACGTCGCTCTGCGCGAAACGTTCGAGGCGACGGCCGACCCCGCAGCGGTGTCCGCTGCACGCGCGCGCGCTGTCGAATGTCACGATCGACGATGCCTGCGTCGAAGCGTTGTGTGCGACCGCACTGGCATTGGGGGTCACCTCGATGCGGGCTTCGCTGTTCGCCGTGAAGGCCGCCCGCGGCATTGCGGCGCTTGCAGGCGTGGACCTGTCACGGCAGCGCATGCGGCCGCAGCTGCCCGGCTGGTCCTCGCGCCGAGGGCCACCCGGTTGCCGCCCGCGCCAGCCGAAGACACGCAGCCGCCCGAATCCGAGGCACCACCGGAACCGCCGAACGAAGGCGAGGAGCAACAACCGAGCACGGAGGATCGCCCGCTCGAGGATGTCGTGCTGGCAGCCGCCGCTGCAGCGATTCCACCGGGGTTGCTGGCGCAGTTGCAGATCGCGGCAGCGATTCAGTCCCGCGGCACCAGTGCGGGACGCGCGGGCCAGGAGCAGAAAGGCGGCGCGCGTGGCCGTCCTGCCGGGGTGGTACGCGGCGAGCCGCGGCGCGGCGCGAGGCTGAACATCATCGAGACCCTGCGAGCCGCCGCCCCGTGGCAGCCCGTGCGTCGACGGCTGCGCGCGGCGGCCGCTGGCCAGCGAGCTGCAAAGGCGCCACGCGTCGAAGTTCGCCCGGAAGACTTCCGGGTGCAGCGCTATCGACGGCACGCGCGCACGACGACGATCTTCGTCGTCGATGCCTCCGGTTCCGCCGCGCTGCACCGCTTGGGTGAAGCGAAGGGTGCGGTGGAACTGCTGCTGGCCGAGTGCTACGTGCGCCGGGATCGCGTCGCCCTGCTGGCGTTCCGCGGACGCGCCGCCGAACTCATCCTGCCGCCCACGCGGTCGCTCGTGCGGGCCAAGCGCTGCCTGGCGGGCCTGCCAGGCGGTGGCGGCACGCCGCTGGCGTCCGGCATCGAAGCTGCGCTCGCGCTTGCGGCTGCCGCGCGTCGCCAGGGCGACACGCCGGTGCTGGTCTTCCTCACCGATGGTCGCGCCAACGTGACGCGCGAAGGACGCCCCGATCGTGCCGTGGCGGAATCGCAGTCGCTGGCGGCGGCCCGTTGCATTCGCGCGGCGGGCCTCGGCGCGATCGTCGTCGACACCGCACCCCGCGGACAGCCATTGGCTGAGCAGATCGCGGGGGCGATGGGTGCGCGGTACCTGCCGTTGCCGCATGCGCGCTCGAAGGAACTCGACCACGCCATTCGGGCCGCGACCCGCGACTGAGCGGGGCCGGTGTGTTTTATGCGTGACCGGCTGCAGTGGGACGTCGATGGTCGTGACTGGCCGAACCGTGCGTGGAGCCGCTTCGTCACGGTGGGTCGTTTGCGGTGGCACGTCCAGGTCTCGCCGGAAACCGGCGACACAGTCCTGCTCGTTCACGGCACGGGTGCGTCGACGCATTCCTGGCGTGGTCTCGCGCGGATGCTCGCGCAGCACTATCGAGTCGTCGCCATGGACCTGCCCGGACACGGCTTCTCCGCGGGCCTGCCGGCTGGCCAGGCGTCATTGCCGACCATCGCGCGCGAACTGCAGGCATTGCTCGAGCACCTGGGTCTCGAGCCGAGCCTGGTGGTCGGTCATTCCGCGGGTGCGGCGATCGTGGTGCGCATGGTGCTCGATGGATCGATCGAGCCCCGGGCGATCGTCAGCCTGAACGGTGCGCTGCTGCCGCTGCCGGGACTCCCGGGCACGATCTTTCCGCCCGTCGCGAAGCTGCTGGCCGCCAACTCGCTTGCGGCGAGACTCTTTGCGTGGCGCGCGGCGGATCCGGCGGCGGTCCGACGCCTGGTCGCGAGTACGGGTTCGACGCTCGACGATGAGGGACTGGGGTTTTACGCGCGCCTGATTCGCAGTCCCGCGCACGTGGCGGGCACCCTGCAGATGATGGCCGGATGGGACCTCGAGTCGCTGCAGCGCGACCTGCCGCGCCTGGCCGTGCCGTTGCAGATGATCGTGGGACTGCAGGACGGTACCGTCGCGCCTGCGGAGGCAGAGCGCATGCTGCGCATCTTGCCGCAGGCAAGCGTCGTCCGCCTGCGTGGACTCGGTCACCTCGCGCACGAGGAAAGCCCTGCGACCGTCGCGCGAGCCATCGACGAGCTCGTCGCGGGTCTCTAGTGACCCGCGATGGACTTGCGCACCTTGCGCAGGCCGTAGAGTCCGAGCAGCACCACCAGCGGAATGCTGGCCGCCATCGCGAGATCGGGATTCACGGCGAGACCCGCGGCCTTCGCGCCTTTCGCGGCGTAGCCAACCAGGCCGACGATGTAATACGTGATCGCTGCGACCGAGAGCCCCTCCACGGTCTGTTGCAAGCGCAGCTGCGCCGCCGCGCGCCGGTTCAAGGAAGCGAGCACGGCCTGGTTCTGCTTCTCGCGCGTCACGTCGACGCGTGTCGACAGCAGTTGGGTGGCACGAGCCACGCGTTGTGACAGCGATTCCTGGCGCGCCGACGCGGCCCGGCATGTGTTCATCGCGGGGGCGAGCCGGCGCTCCGTGAACTCGCGGAATGTCTGCAGGCCCTGGATGCGCAACTCACGCAACTCGTCGATGCGGCGCTGCACCAGTTCGTAATAAGCCGACGCCGCGGCGAACCGGTAGGCGTTCTCCGACTCGCGGCTCTCGATCCCTGCCTCGAGCCGGGTCAGCCGGTCGAGCAGGTGCGGCTCGTCGGTCTCCGTCGATGCGGCCAGCAACGTCGTGATCTGCGAGAGTTCGCGTTCGGACGCAGACAGGTAAGGCGCGAGGTTCTGCGCCACCGGCAAAGCCAGTAACGCCATCATGCGGTAGGTCTCGATCTCGAGCAGGCGCTGGACCACGCGGCCGGCCTGGCGCGGCGTCATCGTGCGATTGCGCACGAGGAAGCGGCTGCAGCCGTCGTGCAGGCGGAAATCCGTGAACGCATCGCCGGCGCCGTCCGCGATGCGTGAACCGATCACGATATTGCCGTCGAACAGGGTCGTCGCCAGCTCGTCGCCGGAGGTGACTTCGTCCGCCGCAGTCACGATTGCCGCATGCGCGGCCACCATCACGGTGCCGGGAAGGGCGGCGAGCCAGTCGGCGGGGACGGCGTCGAGCGCAGGCTGCGCGAACGGCGCGTCGCCGACGCCAGGCACCATGAACTTGTAGCGCGCGAACTCGGTGTGCCGTTCGAACTTCAGGCGGAACGGCCCGAGGTCGGTACTCAGGTGACTGACGGCCTGGGCCGGCAGGGCAACACCGAACCGCTGGGCAAGCTCGCGCACGTGCTGCCATTCGCATTCGCGACTCGACGCGTCGGACGCCAGGGCAAGGAACGTCAGGCGCAGCGGCGCCTGCAGTGCTTCCGAGGGTCTCGCGTGCACTTCCTCGTGCAGTTCCAGCCGCAACGGATGATCGGACGGCAACGGCCGCTGCGAGGTTGTCGTGTTCACACTTGCTCCGTGGGGCTCGGACAATTTCGTCCGACGCATGATATTGTCTGGCCGCCCACAAAGAGCGACAGGCCTCTGGATGCAGACGTCACCGTACGACGCGCTACTCGCAACACCCGCTGATCATGCGGCGTGTGCGATGCTGCTGCGCGGGGGATCAAAGACATTCCAGGTCGCTTCATTCGCGCTCCCGGCAGATGCGCGTCGCGCCGCAACGGCGCTCTACGCATTCTGCCGCCAGGCCGACGATGCCGTCGATCTCGGCGTAGACGGAGCAACCGAACTGGCAGCGTTGCACGCTCGCCTCGACCTGATCTACGCGCGCAAGCCGCTGCCGATTGCGGCGGACCGCGCATTTGCCGAAGTGGTGGCGACCCGCTCGATTCCCCGTGAACTGCCCGCTGCATTGCTCGAAGGCTTTGCGTGGGACCTCGCAGGCCGACGCTACGAGACGCTGGCCGATCTCAATGAGTATGCAGCACGAGTGGCGGGTACGGTCGGGGCCATGATGGCCGTGATCATGGGAGCGCAGGACACGGCGGTGCTCGCCCGCGCGTGCGATCTCGGAGTAGCGATGCAGATCACGAACATCGCCCGCGACGTAGGCGAGGACGCACGGCGCGGCCGTCTGTACCTGCCGCGCGAGTGGCTCGCGGTCGAAGGCATCGACGCCGATGCCTGGCTGCAGAAGCCAACGTTCTCGGACGCTATCGGCCGCGTGGTCGAGCGTTTGCTGGTGCATGCGGACGAGCTGTACGACCGTGCGGCAGTCGGCATCACTGCGCTGCCGATCGGCTGTCGCCCCGCAATGCATGCGGCGCGCCTGCTGTATCGGGAGATCGGCCACGAGGTTCGTCGCCGTGGGCTCGACTCCGTGAATGGCCGGGCGTTCGTCTCGTGGTCGCGCAAGTCCCGGCTGCTGGCGTCGGCGTCCGTCGCCGCCACGCGCCGCTTCGGCGACATGCCGCAGGACGAGCTGGAGGAAACACGGTTTCTCGTTGCGGCCGCCGCCAGGGCGTTCCCACCGCCCGCACCGCCTTCCGCGGAGGACCTCGTGGGCGCCGAAGGCCGCATCGCGTGGCTGGTCGATTTGTTCACACGGCTCGAGCAGGAAGAACGAGAAGCGGCCCGGCGCAACTCTCGTCGTGACACCGGTGCATTGCTCACGGCGCCACAGGCCGGTTGATACACCGCGGCCTTCAGCCATTGCGGCGCGTCCGGCGTCGCCACATCCGAAACGGCAGCAGCATTTGCACCCAGCGCGAATCGAACCGGTCGAGCGACAAGCTCTCGTGCACGACCTGCGCCGAGTGCGGCCCGTCCGGCATGACCATCGAACGCGCGTAAAACGGCGTGTCTTCCACGGTGCGGAGGCGTGCGAGCACGTCGGCTGAACCACGCATTTGTCGCCGAATGCGCCAGCGCGTCGGCGGCAAATCGGTGAGGGGCGGGGCGGGGCAGGGCCGGGCGCTGCCATGCCGGTCGAAGGCCAGGCCGAGTGCCAGCGACGTGCCGTCCCGACGCATTACGTCGTAGAAGACCTGTGTCGTTTCGTCCGGCTGGCGCGCACGTGACCAGTGCCATGACCTGAACGCGGACTCCAGCGGCTCGCTGCCCGTGTTGCTGTCGAGGTAGCCTTCGCCCGACCAGCGCAGCGAAGGCGCCGCAAATTCGAGTTCGACGCGGGCGCGTGGGGCAATGGGTTGCCAGTGATGCCGGCCGTGCGCATCCAGCGCGACGCGGTAATCGGTCGCGACCTGTGGATAGACGCGGATCGATCCCTGCAAACGCGTGGGCCACGGCACGGTGACTTCGTTCACGTCGAACACCAGCACGCCGTCCTGCCACTGCAGCTGGCTCGGGCCAACAACAAAATGTCCGGCCGACCGGTGCACGGCACCCCGGTCGCGTTCCGTCATCGCCCAGCGATCGACGTCGCCATACAGCGCCACGTTGATGGCGCAGTGATCAATGGAGTCCGCCGGGCCGCGCCGGCGCGCACGCGCATAGAACGGCGAAAACACGCTGCCGACGAAAGCGATCACGGTCAAGCCGTGCCGGCCGTCGTCGCTCGACGCGTCCAGGTACCACCAGGCGTAGCCGCCGGGCGCCACGGCCAGGTCGAAGCGGGGACCTCGCATCGGCGGGAAACATTCCTTGATTGACCGCGGGGGGTAGAAGTGTCTATATTAGTTTACAGTTTATCTGACAACACACGCTGACATATAGCGGGGGTCCGATGGAAGCCGGCAAACGCATCGAGCAGTGTCTCGGCACCATTCTCGCGCAACAGGCAACACCGGAGTGCCCGCCCGGGTTGATCGCCGCGGTGCGACACGCCGTTTTCCCGGCCGGTGCCCGGGTGCGACCGCGACTGTGCCTCGCAGTCGCCAAGGCCTGCGGCGAAGACGATCCCGCCGCCACCGATGCGGCCGCCACGGCGGTGGAACTGCTGCATTGTGCATCGCTGGTCCACGACGACCTGCCGTGTTTCGACGATGCGGCGACTCGCCGCGGCCAGCCGTCAGTGCACGCCGCATTCGGTGAGTGCCTGGCCGTGCTCGCCGGCGATGCGTTGATCGTGCTCGCGTTCCAGTCGCTTGCGACCGCGGGTGCGCGGCATCCGGCGCGGTTGCCAGCGTTGCTCACGGCCATGGGTCGTGCGGTGGGCATGCCCGGCGGCATCGTGGCGGGGCAGGCCTGGGAGTGCGAAAAGAACGTCGTGCTGTCCGATTACCAGCGTGCCAAGACGGGGGCGTTGTTCGCGGCTGCCACGGCAGCCGGTGCCGCCACGGCGGGTCACGATCCCCAGGCGTGGCGCGCGCTCGGCGAGTGGCTGGGCGAGGCCTACCAGGTGGCAGACGACATTCGCGACGTCGCGGGTCGATTTGAAGAAATCGGCAAGCCGACCGGGCGCGATGCCGCGCTCGGCCGTCCCAGCGCGGTCCACGAATTCGGCGTCGCTGGCGCGTTGCATCGGCTGCGCTACCTGATCCGCAGCGCGCTCGATGCCATCCCGCCTTGCGCCGGCACGGACGAACTCTGCCAGTTGATCCACGCCGAATCTCGACGCCTGGTTCCTGCCGAACTCGCGCGCCGGGTCGCCTGAACCGGCCCGCGCGGCGATGGACCGCGTGACGAGCAACCTGCCGTTGGCCTCGCGCCAGAGCCCGCCTTTCTCCGATCGCTGGCGGGCGTGGCGCAATGACCTGGTCGCCGATCCGCGCTTCCAGCGCTGGGCCGCGCGCATGCCGCTGGTGCGCCGTGTCGCGGCGCGGCGCGCCAACGCGCTCTTCGATCTCTGCGCCGGGTTCGTCTACTCGCAGGTGCTGCTCGCCTGCGTGCGGCTCGACGTGTTCGAGCGATTGGCTGCCGGACCGCAGGACGTGACGCAGCTGGCGCGCGGCTGCGGCCTCGATGTCGACGCGGCGACACGCCTGCTCGATGCTGCCGTTGCGCTCGACTTGCTCGAGCGCCGCGGTGCCGGGCGGTACGGTCTTGGCGAACTCGGCGCGGCATTGCGCGGCAATCCTGGCGTCACGGCAATGATCCAGCACCACGGACTGCTGTATGCCGATCTTGCCGATCCTGTCGCGCTGCTGCGGCAACGCCGGGGCGCCACCCAGCTCGCGCAGCACTGGCCGTATTCGACGGCGACAGAGCCGAAGGCGCTGTCGACCGATCGCGTCCGCAGGTACACGCAGCTGATGTCGGCCTCGCAGCCGCTCGTGTCGCAGGACGTGCTCGACGCGTACGACTTTGCGCGGCACCAGTGCCTGCTCGACGTGGGTGGCGGCGATGGCACGTTTCTCGCTGCCGTCGGTGCACGTTGTCCCCGGCTGCGCCTGCAGCTGTTCGACCTTCCCGGTGTCGTGGCCATTGCCGACGAGAAGCTCGCGACCTGCGCATCGTCGACGTGCATCGAGCGGTTTGGCGGCAGTTTCACCAGTGATCCGCTGCCACAGGGCGCGGACGTGATCAGCCTGATCCGCATCCTGCACGATCATGACGACGACATCGTTTACCGATTGCTGTCGACCGTGCGCCAGGCCTTGCCCGCAGGCGGGACCGTCGTGATCGGCGAGCCACTGGCCGGCGCGCCAGGGGCGACCCCAATGGGTGACGCCTACTTCGGGCTCTACCTGCAGGCCATGGGTTCTGGTCGGCCCCGGACCGCGCGCCAACTGACGGAAATGCTGCGGATCAGCGGGTTCGAAGCCGTGCGCGAGGTGCCCACGGCACGCCCGTTGCTCACTGGCCTGCTGACCGCACGGAAGAAAGTCGGTCAAGTCTTGTGAAGAACGCTTGACAATGAAAACTGTCCACTTAAACTGACACTTCAATGGACGCATCCGCCTTGACTGACCAACCGTCCGAACCGCGCGCTTTCGATAGCCCGGGTGGAGACGCGCTCGCGGTGGTCCTCGAGGAGCCGGGTCGACTCGTCCTCAGCCGCATTCCCCTCACTGCGCCGAGTGATGCCGACATTATCGTCGACATCCATTGGACCGGCGTGAGCACCGGCACCGAACGCCTGTTGTGGTCGGGCCGGATGCCGCCGTTTCCCGGTCTCGGCTATCCGCTCGTGCCCGGTTACGAATCCGTCGGCTGCGTCGCGTGGGCCGGTCCGGCCTCTGGCCACCGCGCCGGTGACAACGTGTTCGTGCCGGGCGCGAACTGCTTCGGCGCGGTTCGCGGCCTCTTCGGCGGCGCCGCGAGCCGGCTCATCGTGCCGGGTCGTCGCGCACAACTGGTCGCGGAGCACCTCGGCGAGCAAGGGGTGCTGCTGGCGCTGGCTGCGACGGCCCAGCATGCGCTGTCCGCTCCAGGCGGGCGCATGCCGGACCTCATCGTTGGGCACGGCGTGCTCGGGCGGTTGCTCGCGCGACTGGCGCTACTGGCGGGTGCGCCGCCACCAACCGTCTGGGAGAGCAATCCCCAGCGTGCAGCGGGTGCGGAAGGCTACGACGTCATCGATCCGGCTAGCGATGCGCGACGCAACTACGAATCGATCTACGACGCGAGCGGTGACCCCACCATGCTCGACCGGCTGATTGCGCGACTCGTGCACGGCGGCGAAGTCGTGCTCGCGGGCTTCTACAGCGAGCCGTTGTCCTTCGCGTTTCCAACTGCGTTCATGCGTGAGGCGCGGATTCGCGTCGCGGCGGAATGGCAGGAAGCAGACCTGATCGTCGTGCGCGATCTCGCGGCCAGTGGCCGCCTGCAGCTCGACGGACTGATCACGCATCGCCGTCAATGCAGCGATGCCCAGGACGCCTACCGCGTCGCCTTTGGCGATCCCGAATGCCTGAAGATGGTCCTCGACTGGAGATCCTGCTCATGAGTTCAGCCGCGCCGCCGGACAACGTGCCAGGCAACGTGATCGTGCAATTCAGCATGAAGGATCGACTTCGCGCCGAGGCGAGCGTCGAGCCCGACCCGGTGCCGACCGCCGCGCCGACCAAAGAGACGCAGATCATCGCGATCTACGGCAAGGGCGGCATCGGCAAGAGCTTCACGCTCGCCAACCTGAGCTACATGATGGCGCAGCAGGGCAAGAAGGTGCTGCTGATCGGCTGCGACCCGAAGAGCGATACCACCAGCCTGCTGTTCGGCGGCAAGGCTTGCCCCACGATCATCGAGACCAGCAGCAGGAAAAAGCTGGCCGGCGAGGCGGTGGCGATCGGCGACGTGTGCTTCAAGCGCGACGGCGTCTATGCGATGGAACTCGGCGGACCCGAGGTTGGCCGCGGCTGCGGCGGGCGCGGCATCATCCATGGGTTCGAGACCCTGGAAAAGCTTGGGTTCCACGACTGGGGCTTCGACTTCGTGCTGCTCGACTTCCTTGGCGACGTGGTGTGTGGCGGCTTCGGCCTGCCGATCGCCCGCGACATGTGCCAGAAGGTCATCGTCGTCGCCAGCAACGACCTGCAGAGCCTGTACGTCGCGAACAACGTGTGCAGCGCGGTCGAATACTTCCGCAAGCTCGGTGGCAACGTCGGCGTGGCAGGCATGGTGATCAACCGTGACGACGGTACTGGCGAAGCGAAGGTCTTCGCCGGCAATGCCGGCATCCCGGTGCTCGCCACGATCCCCTCGAATGACGACATCCGTCGCAAGAGCGCCAGCTACGAAATCATCGGCCGCCCGGGCACGCAGTGGGCACCGCTGTTCGAGGAACTCGCCACCAACGTGGCCGAAGCACCGCCAGTGCGGCCGAAGCCGCAGACGCAGGACCAGTTGCTGGGCCTGTTCTCGGCCGAAGTCACCGGGCGCGATTTCAAGATGGAGCCGGCCACCGTGTTCGACATGGTCGGCAAGCACGAGATCGTCAAGCCGACGCTCGAAGTCATCTACGACGTGGTCTGAAGCAGCACCCAGCCATGAGCGTCGTCCCCACTGACACCATCATTGCCGACACCGAGCTTGCCGCCCTGGCACCCGGCGAGGCGGCGGGCGTCGCGGGGCACGGTTGCCATGCAGGCAAGGACGAGATGAAGCGCGCTGCCGCGGCGGCGGGGAAGAGCGAGGTGCTCGACCGTTACGCGCGCGATTACCCCGTCGGGCCGCACGACCAGCCGCAGAGCATGTGCCCAGCGTTCGGTTCGTTGCGCGTCGGCCTGCGCATGCGTCGCACTGCGACAATTCTTTCCGGCTCCGCGTGCTGCGTGTATGGCCTGAGCTTCACTTCGCACTTCTATGGCGCACGCCGCACGGTCGGCTACGTGCCGTTCAATTCCGAATCCCTCGTGACCGGCAAACTGTTCGAGGACATCCGCGAGGCCGTGTTCAAGCTCGCCGATCCCGCACTGTACGACACGGTCATCATCACGAACCTGTGCGTGCCGACCGCCTCGGGCGTGCCGCTGCAGCTGCTGCCGAAATCGATCAACGGCGTGCGCATCGTCGGCATCGACGTGCCGGGATTTGGCGTGCCGACACATGCGGAAGCCAAGGACGTGCTGGCCGGCGCGATGCTGCGCTACGCGCGCACCGAGGCCGAAGCGGGTCCCGTGCAGGCGCCCCGTGGCGGCCGCAGCGGCAAACCCACGGTGACGCTCGTCGGCGAAATGTTCCCGGCCGATCCGGTGGGCATCGGCATGCTGCTCGAGCCGCTCGGCCTTGCTCCCGGCCCCGTCGTACCGACGCGCGAGTGGCGTGAACTGTATTCGGCGCTCGATGGTGCCGTGATCGCGGCAATCCATCCGTTTTACACGGCCTCGTTCCGCGAGTTCGAAGCGGCGGGTCGTCCGATCGTGGGTTCGGCGCCCGTCGGTTACGAAGGCACGGCCGCCTGGCTCAAGGCCATCGGCGAGGCTGTCGGGGTCGATCCGGCTCGGGTCGGTGCCGCGCAGGACCGCATCCTGCCGACGATTCGTGCAGCGCTCGACCGCACGCCGATCAAGGGCCGCATCACGCTCTCGGGCTACGAAGGCTCCGAACTGCTGGTCGGACGGCTGCTGGTCGAGAGCGGTGCAGACCTGCGCTACGTCGGTACCGCCTGTCCGCGCACGCGCTGGTCTGAATCCGACCGCGACTGGCTCGAGGCGAAAGGCGTGCGGGTGCAGTACCGCGCGTCGCTGGAACAGGACCTCGCGGCCATGCGCGAGTTCGAGCCGGACCTTGCGATCGGCACGACGCCGGTCGTGCAGAAGGCGAAGGAACTCGGAACTCCGGCGTTGTACTTCACCAACCTGATCTCGGCGCGGCCGCTGATGGGTCCTGCGGGCGCAGGCTCGCTCGCGCAGGTTGTCAACACCGCGATGGCGGGCAAGGCGCGCTTTGACGAGATGCGTGACTTTTTCGAGGGCGTCGGCAGTGGTCATGCCACGGGCGTCTGGGAAGACACGCCGCGCGACCGTCCGGAATTCCGGGAGCAGTACGAGCGCAAGCTCGCGCGCCAGGCGAAGGCCCGCAAGGCCGAGGAAATGGGCTGATGCTGGTCCTCGATCACGATCGGGCTGGCGGGTACTGGGGTGCCGTGTACGTATTCACGGCGATCAAGGGGCTGCAGGTCGTCATCGACGGTCCTGTCGGGTGCGAGAACCTGCCAGTCACCTCCGTGCTGCACTACACGGACGCGTTGCCGCCGCATGAATTGCCGATCGTCGTCACCGGCCTGTCGGAAGAGGAACTGGGTCAGAAGGGCACGGAAGGGGCGATGCGGCGCGCCCACCGAGTGCTCGATCCACACCTGCCCGCCGTGGTGGTCACCGGCTCCATCGCCGAGATGATCGGCGGCGGCGTCACGCCGGAAGGCACCAACATCCAGCGCTTCCTGCCGCGCACGATCGATGAAGACCAATGGCAATGCGCCAACCGTGCGCTCTATTGGTTGTGGACCGAGCACGGTCCGAAGAAAGTGCCGGCGCAGAAGCCGCGCAAGCCCGGCGAGAAGCCGCGCGTGAACATCATCGGACCGAGCTACGGCACATTCAACATGCCGTCCGACCTGGCCGAGGTCCGGCGCCTGGTCGAAGGCATCGGCGCGGAAGTGAACATGGTCTTTCCGCTCGGCAGCCACCTCGCGGACATCGCGAAGCTCGCCGATGCCGACGTGAACGTGTGCCTCTATCGCGAATTCGGCCGGATGCTGTGCGAGGCGCTCGAGCGCCCGTACCTGCAGGCGCCGATCGGCCTGCACAGCACGACCCGGTTCCTGCGCTCGCTCGGCGAATTGACGGGCCTCGACCCCGAGCCATTCATCGAGCGCGAGAAGCACACGACGATCAAGCCGCTGTGGGACCTGTGGCGATCCGTGACCCAGGATTTCTTCGGCACCGCGAGTTTCGCAATCGTCGCCAACGAAACCTACGCGCGAGGCGTGCGGCACTTCCTTGAAGTGGAACTCGGGCTGCCGTGCACGTTCGCGGTCGCGCGCAAGCCCGGCGAGAAGACGGACAACGACGAAGTCCGGCGCAACGTGCGCGAGAAGCCGCCGCTCGTGCTGTTCGGCAGCTACAACGAGCGTATGTACCTGGCGGAGGCCGGGGGACGCGCGATCTACATTCCCGCCTCGTTCCCGGGCGCCGTGATCCGGCGTCACACGGGCACGCCGTTCATGGGGTACTCCGGCGCTACTTACCTGGTCCAGGAAATCTGCAACGCGCTGTTCGACGCGCTGTTCGAGATCCTGCCGCTCGGCACCGAACTCGATCGCGTCGATCCGACGCCGGCGCGCCTGCACGAGGAATTGCCCTGGGCCGCAGATGCCCGCGCAGTGCTCGACGAGCTGCTCGACGCGGAGCCCGTGCTCGTCCGCATCAGCGCAGCCAAGCAGCTGCGAGATGCGGCCGAACGCACGGCCCGCCAGGCCGGCGAAACGACAATCACGGCAGCGCGAGTCCGCGCCGTGCGAGGAACCAGGGAGGCTGCGCATGCGTGATGCGGCGCGAGTCCTCCGATCGTGTTTGCCACCCGCAGCCGCGGGCGGTCGACGACGCCGTGCATCCGCACGGCACTCGGGTCGCGCGGGGAGCGCGACGATTCCTGGAAGGCCAATTTGGGAGGTGATTTCGAATGGCTGAAGACAACAAGAGCTCGCTGTCTGGACTCAACGCGAATGAAGCGAAGGAATTCCACGGCTTGTTCATGACGGGCTTCATCGGCTTCACGGTGATCGCGATCATCGCGCATTTCCTCGTGTGGCAGTGGCGTCCCTGGCTCTGACCAGGGTCACGCGATGAACTGCATTTTGACGCAACTGACATAGGAGGCAGGAACATGTGGCGAATCTGGCTACTGTTCGATCCGCGGCGATCACTGGTCGCCCTTGCAACGTTCTTGTTTGTGCTGGCACTGCTGATTCACTTCATGCTGCTGAGCACCAACAGGTTCAACTGGCTGGATGGTCCCCATGCGGCTCCGGCCGCGACGTCGCAAGTCGTGACGTCGCTGCCCGAGGCACCGCTGCAGGGCTGACGGCACGCGACTGGTGGCGGGCGTAGCCGGGCTGTGGAGCCCGTATGCGTCCCGCCACCGACCGACGCGCAGTGGCGAATTTCCGCCACTCGCGTTCCGAGCGGAGGGATGGCGATGGCGATGCTGAGCTTCGAACGAAAATACCGGGTACGTGGGGGCACGCTCATCGGCGGCGACCTGTTCGACTTCTGGGTCGGACCGTTCTACGTCGGCTTCTTTGGCGTGACCACGTTGTTCTTCTCACTGCTCGGAACGGCGCTGATCGTGTGGGGCGCGGCACTCGGCCCCACGTGGAACCTGTGGCAGATCAGTATCGCGCCACCGGACCTCAAGTACGGCCTCACGCTCGCGCCGCTGCGCGAGGGAGGGTTGTGGCAGCTCATCACCGTCTGCGCGCTGGGAGCGTTCGTCTCCTGGGCCCTGCGCGAGGTGGAGATCTGCCGCAAGCTCGGCATGGGCCTGCACGTGCCGATCGCCTTCAGCTTCGCGATCCTCGCTTACTTCGTGCTGGTGGTGGTCCGGCCATTGTTGCTGGGCGCCTGGGGACACGGGTTCCCGTACGGCATCTTCAGTCACCTCGACTGGGTGTCGAACGTCGGCTACCAGCACCTGCATTTCCACTACAACCCGGCGCACATGCTGGGCGTCACGTTCTTCTTCACGACCACGCTCGCGCTGTCGCTGCACGGCGCGATGATCCTGTCGGTGATGAACCCGGCCAAGGGTGAATCGGTGAAGGGTGCGGAGCACGAAAACACCTTCTTCCGCGACGCCATCGGCTACTCGATCGGCGCGCTCGGCATCCACCGCCTGGGCTTGTTCCTCGCGATCAGCGCCGCGTTCTGGAGCGCAGTCTGCATCGTGATCAGCGGTCCGTTCTGGACGCGCGGATGGCCCGAGTGGTGGAACTGGTGGCTCGACCTGCCGATCTGGCGCTGAAGAACACAAGGGGAGCGTCATGGCTGAATATCAGAATCTTTTCACGCGCGTGCAGGTGAGCGCACCGGTCTATCCGGGCGTGCCACTGCCGGGCGGCATCTACAAGCGACAGGGCAAGCCGTTCCTGAGCTACCTGCTCGGTATCGTCGGCGACACCCAGATCGGACCGTTCTACCTGGGCTTGACCGGGTTTGCGTCGCTGCTCTGCGGCTTCATCGCGATCGAGATCATCGGCCTGAACATGTGGGCCTCGGTCGGGTGGGACCCGGTCCAGTTCGTGCGGCAGTTGCCCTGGCTCGCGCTCGAACCGCCGGCGGCCAAGTACGGACTGCGCCTGCCGCCGCTGCAGGAAGGCGGCTGGTGGCTGATGGCGGGCTTCTTCCTGACGACGTCGATCCTGCTGTGGTGGGTGCGCATGTACCGACGGGCCAAGGCCCTCGGGCTCGGCACGCACACGGCCTGGGCGTTCGCCGCGGCAATCTGGCTCTATCTCGTGCTCGGCTTCATCCGCCCGTTGCTGATGGGCAGCTGGTCCGAGGCGGTGCCGTTCGGCATCTTCCCGCACCTCGACTGGACGGCCGCGTTCTCGATCCGCTACGGCAACCTGTTCTACAACCCGTTCCACGCGCTGTCGATTGCGTTCCTGTACGGCTCGGTGCTGCTGTTCGCGATGCACGCGGGCACGGTGCTCGCGACCGCGCGCTACGGCGGCGACCGCGAAGTGGAGCAGTACATGGACCGCGGCACGGCCGTGGAGCGCATGGCGTTGTTCTGGCGCTGGACGATGGGTTTCAACGCGACGATCGAATCGATCCATCGCTGGGCCTGGTGGTTCGCGGTGCTGTGCCCGCTGGTCGGCGGCATCGGCATCCTGCTCACCGGCACCGTCGTCGACAACTGGTACCTGTGGGCCGTGGATCATGGCGTCGCACCGGCCTACCCGCCGACGTCACCAGCGATCGTCGATCCCGCCACGCTTCCGGGAGCGCAGTAATGAAATGCAGCAACCTGAGGATCCCGACACTTGCGGCACTGACGGTACTGGCCGGGGCGCTGCTGACCGGTTGCGAGCGTCCACCCGTCGACTCGAAACAGACCGGGTTTCGCGGCACGGGCATGGTGGCGGTCAGCAACCCGCGCATCCAGGCGGAGCTCGCGGCGAGGAATGCGCTCCCGCCGTCGATTCCGGCGATTCCGGGTGACGCGCCACTGGCCAAGGACGTTTACCAGAACGTGCAGGTGCTCACCGACCTGACGGTCAACGAGTTCATCCACCAGATGACCGCGCAGGCCAACTGGATTGCGCCGAAGGAGCAGTGCGCGTACTGCCACAACCTCGAAAACTTCGCGTCCGACGAGAAGTACCAGAAAGTCGTGGCACGACGCATGCTGCAGATGACGCGGGACATCAACATCAACTGGCAGAAGCACGTCGCGCAGACGGGCGTCACCTGCTACACGTGCCACCGCGGCAATGCCATTCCGCAATACACGTGGTTCGTCGACTCCGGGCCTGCGCCGCGCGGCATGATGGCCGGCACTGCCGGCCAGAACAGGCCTGCGCAGGTCGTGGGCCTGACGTCGCTGCCGTACGACCCGTTCACGCCCTACCTGGTGAACGACGGCATCGCCCGCGTCATAGGCAGCACGGCGCTGCCGACGGGCAACACGGCGAACATCATGACGACCGAGCGGACCTACGCCCTGATGATGCACACGTCGCAGGCACTGGGCGTCAACTGCACGTATTGCCACAACACGCGCTCGTTCAAGGAGTGGCCGCAGAGCAGTCCGCAGCGTGTCGTCGCCTGGCATGCCTTCCGCACGGTGCTGAGCCTGAACCAGGACTACATGGTGCCGCTCACGGAGGTGTTCCCGGCCGCGCGACTTGGACCGACCGGCGACGTCGCGAAGATCAACTGCATGACATGCCACCAGGGCCAGTCGAAGCCGCTCAACGGCCTGAGCATGCTCGCCGACAGTCCGGAGCTCGCGCGTATCAGGCAGTTGCCTGCACCGCCCGTGGTCGATCCGGCTGCGCCGGCCGGCACGGTGACGGGGCCGACGGAGTCCGACATCGCTGCAGCGGGTGCTGCCCGCGATGCGGCAGCCGCGGCAGCCATGGGGAAGACGGGGGCCTGATGCAGATCGTGCTCGCACGGCCCCGTGGGTTCTGTGCGGGTGTGACGCGCGCGATCGAGATCGTCGAACGCGCGCTCGCGATCCACGGCGCGCCCGTGTATGTCTTCCACGAGATCGTGCACAACGGCTACGTCGTGCGCGACCTCGAACGGCAGGGCGCGGTCTTCGTGGACGAGGTGTCCGCGATCCCGTGGGGTGCGGTGACCGTGTTCAGCGCTCACGGCGTCGCGGCCTCGGTCGAACGCGAGGCCCGCGGCCGCAATCTAGAGATCATCGACGCGACCTGCCCGCTGGTCGCGAAGGTTCACCTGCAGGTGCAGCGCTTCGTGCGCCAGGGCCGGTCGGTGGTGCTCATCGGTCACGCCGGCCACGACGAGGTCGTAGGCACGCTTGGCAAGGTGCCGCAGCCGATCCACGTCGTGGCGAGCCTCGCCGACATCGAGCGACTGCCGCTGCCACGGAGTGCTGCGGTTGCCTACGTCACGCAAACGACGCTCAGCGTCGACGACACTCGCGAACTCATTGCCGCCCTGGCCAGCCGCTATCCTGACCTGCAGGGACCCGAACTCGAGGACATCTGCTATGCAACCCACAATCGGCAGCAGGCGGTGAAGCAGATCGCCGGCGAGGTCGACGTGATGCTGGTCGTCGGTGCCTCGAACAGTTCGAATTCACACCGCCTGCAGGAAGTGGCTGCGCACTGCGGCTGCGCCGCGCACCTGGTCGATGACGCAGGTGCAATCGATCCGCAGTGGCTCGCGGGCGTGCAGCGAGTCGGCGTCACCGCGGGCGCGTCGGCCCCCGATTACCTCGTCGATGGCGTGATCCGGCGCCTGCACGAACTGGGCGCGTCGTCCGAGATCGAGATGGGTACCCTGGTCGAGAACGTCACGTTCCGTCTGCCAGCAGCCGTGCTGCGACGGCACCCGCCGCGTCCCGCCGAACCCCTCGGCCAACCGGCGTTTGCCGGTCTGCTCTAGGGCCTTCCAATAGCCCTTGAAGCGGGCGCCAGCAGGCCCTAGTCGCTCAGCGCCTTTTGCACCACGACTGCGCGGGTGGCGCCACCGGCGCGGCGCGGCGCCGCCTGCGCAACGCCTGTCAGTGCCGCGACCCGCACCAGTTGCGGCTGTCGTGCAGCGATGGCATGGCGGATGCTCTCGCGATCCAGTCCCGCGTCGCGCAATGCCTCGTCGCGCGTCCCGTGTTCGATGAACCGGTCCGGCAATCCGAGCTGCAGCAGCGGTACCTGCACGTGACGTCGTGCCAGGCACTCCTGCACCGCGCTGCCGGCGCCGCCGGCGAGTGCATTCTCTTCGAGGGTCACCACGAGTTCGTGCTTGCGCGCGACCTCGAGCAGCATGCTTTCGTCGAGCGGCTTCACGAACCGCATGTTGACGACGGTCGCGTCGATGTCGGCCGCGACGTCCATTGCGCTGCCGAGCAGGGTGCCGAATGCCAGGATCGCGACCTTGCCTGAGCCGATTCGTCGCAGTTCCGCCGTCCCCAGCGGGAGGGCCTGTGGTGCGCGGTCGGCAAGCGGGGCCGGAATCGGGCAACGCGGATAGCGCACGGCGGAAGGTCCGGCGTGCAGCAGCCCGGTCTGCAGCATGTCGCGCAGTTCGTTGCCGTCGCTCGGCGCCATGACGACCAGGCCCGGCACGCACCGCAGGAAGCTCAGGTCCATCGCGCCGTTGTGGGTGGCGCCATCCGGACCGACCAGTCCTGCGCGATCGATCGCGAACATGACCGGCAGGTCCTGCAGGGCCACGTCGTGCACGAGCTGGTCGTAGGCACGCTGCAGGAACGTCGAATAGATCGCGACGACCGGGCGCGAGCCGCGGCAGGCCAGGCCCGCCGCGAAAGTCACGCTGTGCTGCTCGGCGATGCCAACGTCGAAATACCGGTCCGGATGCTCGCGGGCGAACCGCACCAGCCCCGAACCTTCGCGCATCGCGGGAGTGACGGCGAGCAGGCGAGGGTCGCCTGCGGCGGCGTGGCACAGCCAGTCGCCGAACACGTCGGTGTAGGTCGGCAGCGACTTCGTTGCGGCCGGGACGATGCCGGCCGCTGGGTCGAAAGGCGTCACCCCGTGGTACTTGATCGGCTCCGCCTCGGCGCGCGCGTAGCCGTGGCCTTTCTGCGTGCGGACGTGCAGGACGCGAGGGCCACGGGTTGCGTTCAAGGTGCGCAGAATCGGCACGAGCGTGGCGAGGTCGTGTCCGTCGCACGGTCCGGTGTACTGGAAGCCCAGCGCCTCGAACCAGCCACGAACGCTGACTGGCTGACCGTCCCGCGCCTGTGCGGTGGCCGAGTTCAATGCGTGTGACAATGAACCCACGTTCTCGGAAATCGACATGCCGTTGTCGTTGACGATGACCAGCAGGTCGAGGTCGGGCAGTGCGCCCGCCTGCTGCAAGGCCTCGAACGGCATGCCAGCCGTCAGCGCGCCATCACCGATGATCGCGACGGTCCTGCTCGGGCGAGCGGACCGCGCGCCGGCCACCGCGATCCCGAGTGCCGCACTGATCGACGTGCTCGAGTGGCCCCCGCCAAACGCGTCGTATGGGCTCTCGTCGCGGCGCAGGAAGCCGGAGAGGCCGTCGCGTCGGCGCAGCGTATGCATGCGATCGCGCCGTCCCGTGAGGGCCTTGTGCGCGTAGGCCTGGTGACCGACATCCCAGACCAGGGCGTCGCGTGGCGTGTCGAAGACATAGTGCAGGGCCACCGTGAGCTCGAGGGCACCAAGACCGGCCGCCAGGTGACCACCGCCCCGGGCGACAGTCGCGACGAGGTAGTTCCTGAGGTCGTCCGCCAACGGCTCGAGCTCCTCTTCCGGCAGTCGCCGCAGGTCCGCTGGGACCGCGACGGAATCAAGCCGGCCAGTGGTTCGCGCAGTCATGGCGTCACTCCCTCTGCGGCCCGTGCCGTACGCCGGTGGGATTTCAGGCCGAGACGCCACAGCGCGTCGGCAGGCACCGGCAACATCAGCATCATGTGTTCGAGCAGTCCCAGCAGCGCGATGGACGTGAGCAGCGCGAAGCCGGCTGCCTCAAACGGACCCGATGCGGGGTGCAGCGTCGAGCGCGCGAGCGCAACGACCAGGATCGTGCAGCCGAGCATCGACCACGGAAACAATGCGTTCATGCCGCGGCGACGGAAGAAGCTCTGCAGGTAGCGCAGGTGCTGCGGCAGGAACTCGACGCCGAGGTTGCGGACGCCGAGGAACAGGTTGAGCTTGGCGCTCTGCCGCATGCCCCACAACACGAGGTACGTCCACATGCCGATGGAATTCGGCGCATTCCAGCCGATCGCGATCAGTACGGCACCGGCGACGAACAGCGAGAACTCGTGGTGCAGGATGGCCTGCACGCCGTGCCCGAAGTGCCTCCAGCCGGAGCAGTCCGCGGCGCAGGCATGACGGCGCGGGCCGGTGATCGCGCCGGTCAGGAAGAACACTTCCTGCCAGCCCCAGGTGGCAACCGCGCAAGCGAATGCGACATAGGCACCGGCGACGCTGGTGTCGTCCCGGGTTTCCCACAAGCCATACAGCGCGACAAGCTGCAGCGCCGTGGTGCCGAGCAACGTCCAGCGGAATGTCGTGCGCGGCAGGCCGTCGAGGAACATCACGAGGGCGGTGGCCGACCACCACACGGCAAGCGCGAACAGCAGCGGCAGTGCGAAATCCGCCATGCGTTCTCTACCAGGCCGGAGCCATTCTCACTTGCTCCGGCAGCTCGTTCTGCCGGACGGGCAGGCAATAGAGCCGGACGAAGGTCGTTGCCGCCGCCGCTGCGCCGGCGACCTGCTGCAATGCGCCGACAATGCCGCCACGCTTCTTCGCCGCTTCGATCGACTCCATCTGCAGGCGCAGGCGCTCGAGCCCGTCGCGGAACTTCGGATTGTCGATGTCGAGCGTCAGCGGGAAGACCTGCTTCGAGACCTCCGAGGTGATCTCGAACACCTTGTAGTCGTACTCGGTCGGGTCGATGCCGAACGCCTCGTGCATGTAGGGCCGCTGGTGGTCACGTACGTACATCGTCGCGAACACGGCCAGCACGAAGAAGCGGATCCAGAACTTGTTCAGGCCGCGCAGCAGGTGCGGGTTGGCGCGCAGCAGCAGCGCGAATGCCTCGCCGTGACGGAACTCGTCGTTGCACCACTCCTCGAACCACCGGAAGATCGGGTGGAAGCGGCGTTCCGGATGCCGCTCGAGCTGGCGGAAGATCGTGATGTAGCGGGCGTAGCCGATCTTTTCCGACAGGTAGGTTGCGTAGTAGATGTACTTGGGCTTGAAGAACGTGTACTTCTTCGACTTCGTCAGTTGCCCGAGGTCGACACCGAGGCCGAAGTCCTTCAGCGACTTGTTGATGAAGCCGGCGTGGCGGCTTTCGTCGCGCGCCATGTAGCCCATCAGCGTGCGCATGTCTTCGTTCTGCACGTTCTTCTTGATTTCGCTGTACAGCACGCAGCCAGAGAACTCGGCGGTGCACGAGCTCACCAGGAACTCGACGAACTCCTCGCGCAGGCCTGGCGGCAGCTCGCGCACCTCGCCCGCAAATTCGTCGTCGCGCTCGAAGTGATGCCGGTTGTTGTCGCGGCGGAACTCGGCCATCAACCGGTCCCAGTCCTGGCGCACCGGGGCCAGGTCGATCCGGTCGAGCGCGCCGTAGTCCGTGCGATAGAAGCGCGGCGTCAACAGCGTGTCGGCCTCGGCGCGCCGCGTTGCGTCTTCGGTGGTCCGGATGGCGTATTCGTGCGACATGGAGTGGATGCCCCGGGGTCAGGATGTGGTGTGAGCGGCGTCGAGCAGTGCCGCGAACGGCGCAACGTTCGACGGGCCGAACGCTTCGAGGTATACATGCCGGTCGGTGACCGGGTCGCTGAGCGAGAGGCGTCCATCGCTCCAGCGAGTCAGTTCGAACGGTGTTTCGCCGTCCGTGTCGCGGCGCAGGCGTTCCTGCGCCAACCCACGTACGACGCCGCGCAGGAAGCCATTGGTGCCTGGCGCGACCACGCTCACGACGCGGCCATCCTCGCTGGTGACCACGACGGCGCCGTCATTGCGGTCCGCGAATCGCAGTTGATGCGATTCGACGACGGCGGCGGCGGGTGCCTCGGAAGAGTGTCCTGCCAGCCGTCCGAACAGGGCGCCGGCGAGCGAGAGCGTCACCAGGGCGGCGGCTCCGAGGAGCGCGCCGCGCGGGAGACTCCGATCTTCGAACGGGTCGCTCATGTGTTGGCCCTCAGGCCGTGGCTGCAGTCGCGGGACGCGGCGAGACGGAGACTTCGCGGACCGGACGCTGCGCAGCCGCTGGAACCTGCACGGATTCGGGCGTGCCGAGGGCCGTCATCAGTGCCCGGGCCGCGACATCGCCGTCGGGCAAGCCACGCAGCATCGGGCGGACGCGGAAGTAGTGCCACGGCTGCACGTGCGGCCAGGTGAGCATGTAACCCATGCGTTGACCGGCAACGAGCGTCAGCGGCACGTCGGTCGTACCGTCCGCATGCCGCCGCATGTCGGCGGACTCCACGAGTCGCAACGGCAGGTTGACCGACATCGGCAGTGCCACACCGAACCGCATCACCACGCGGGCCGAGGTGATCGTGTACATCGTGCTGCGCGCCAGCGCCCACGCCAGCAGTGCCAGGACACCGACCGCGGCGGCACCGAGCACCACCAGCCATGCCGCGCCGCGCACGGCCTCGGTCACGCCCGTGCCCGCACGAATGACGTCGGCGACGTGCCACACGGCGAGCAGGGCGAAATACGCGCCCACTTTGCGGACGTGCAGGGAACGCCGGGCGAGCGCTGGCCACGAGGGCGCGCCCTGCCAGAGCATGCGTTCTCCGGCAGGCAGGACCTCAGGCAGGCCCGGAACGGGCTCGTGTTCGTGCTCGCTCATAGCCAGGGTCCCATGCGATCCGGTGTGGCATACAAGGTGCCGCCACCGTAGTAGGCACTGATGCGGTCTTCCTCGAGCAGCGTGACCAGGTCTGGATTGCGCAGCGCGGGGACGTCTTCGAACTGGCTGGCCAGGATCGAACGCACGACGACTCGTGCCCGCAGGCCGTCGACCTTCGAGAAACCCATTGGCACCAGGACGTGGCGCTTGCTGCCTGAAACCTCGACCTCAAGGTAACGGACCTGGGGCTCCGCGCGATCGACCCATGCATCGACGACGATGCCTCCGACCTTGCCGTCGCCACCGACCACCGCCATGCCGCGCGGATCCGGGCCCGCGTTGGCAATGCCGAAACCTGCGGCGACACGCAGTGGCAGGATCTTCGGTTCGCCTTCGAGCGTGAGATCGGGCGAGTCAGAGCGCTGCGCGTAGGCCGCAGGACCCACGCCGTCGCGCATCGGGTTGCCGGTTGGCGTGAGGGGGGCACCGGGCCAGAGCTCGGTCGGGATCGCGAGGACGTCACGCTCCTTCGGCGAATTCGGGCTGGGCTTGAGCACGGAGCCGCCGTGGGCAAGCCGGTAGCTCTTCGGTTCCGGCATCGCGGGGAAGCCCTGCACCTTGATCGAGCCCGAGCGGTCCGACTCGAGCGGATAGCCCTCGCGCTTGTCTTCCTTGCGGATGTAGATGATCAGGCCTGCAAAAAAGATCCAGAACGCGTAGAGCACGAGCTGTGCCACGTCGATGTGGTTGGTGATTGCGCCGGTACCCATGACAACGAACCTCCGCTGACGAAACGATTAACCTGGTAATTCAGCCAGACCGAACGGCCGGGACGCGCGGGTGCCGACGGCAGCCGAACGCACCAGCGGACCAATCGCGACCAGCGCCGAGAACAGCAATGCGATCTCGAGGTGGTACACGAACGAGTAACCCGTGACGGCGCCGGTCAATGCCGGGCCGAGCGCACCGTGCGCAGCAAGCGCGCCGACGATGTCGCGTATGAATCCGCCGAGTGCGATGCCCATGCCCATCGCCGTGGCCTGCACGGCGCCCCAGGCACCGAGCGCCAGTCCGCTGTTGTCGCCGCGCTCGGCGTCCATCGCGATCGTGAGCGTGCTGACGGCGAACAGGCCCGCGCCGAAGCCGATCAGCAGGGTTCCGGTGCGAAACAACAGCGGTGACAGCAGCGCGGCGGCGAAGATGACCGCTGCAAACGCCACGATTCCACTGAGCAGGCCGAACGCGGCGAGGCGGTGAGGATCCGAGCCACGCCCAAGCCGGCGCGCGGCGAGCGCAAACGCGGCGATGGCGCCGATCGCCTGGAATGCCGTGAGCGTGGTGGTTGCGGATACAGGCAGGCCCAGGATTTCGCCACCGTACGGTTCGAGCAGCACGTCCTGCATCGCGAACGCGACCGTGCCGAGACCAACCGCCACCAGGAAGCGCTGCCGGCGACCGTTGCCGGTGAATTCGGCCCAACGCTCGCCGAAGGTGATCTCGCGACCGGCGCCAGTCGTCCGGCCAGGATCGCGTGCTTCCTGCTTCCAGAGGGCCACGAGGTTGAGGCCCAGGGTCAGCATGGCCGAGCCCTGCACGACCTGGATCAGGCGGATCGGAGAAAAATCTTCCAGCAGCAAGCCGTAGACGAGCGCACAGACCACGGTGCCGGCCAGCAGCATCACGTACAGGAGGGAGACGACGCGAGGGCGCGCGTCCACGGGCGAGAGGTCGGCCGCCAGCGCGAGTCCTGCCGTCTGCGTGATGTGCATGCCGGCGCCGACGGTGACGAAGGCGAGCGCCGCGGCGGCCGTGCCGATCCAGGCGGGCCCGTGCGTGTCACCCGACAGGATCAGCAGCGCGAACGGCATGATCGCGAGGCCGCCGAATTGCAGCAGCGTGCCGAACCAGAGGTACGGCACCCGGCGCCAGCCCAGGACCGAGCGGTGCGTGTCGGATTTGAAGCCGATCAGGGCGCGAAACGGGGCGAGGAGCAGCGGCAACGCCACCATCGCCGCGACGAGCCAGGCCGGCACGCGCAGTTCCAGGATCATCACGCGGTTCAGCGTTCCGGTGAGCAGGACGCCGGCCATGGCGACGGTGACCTGGAACAGCGAGAGTCGCAGCAGCCGGCCGAGCGGCAACGTGGCGCTCGCGGCATCCGCGAACGGCAGGAAGCGCGTTCCCACGCGCTGCCAGGCCGCCACCGTCCGGATGCCCAGTGCGCTCATCGGCGAATCATCTCCAGGGCCTGCGAGGTATAGAAGCCGACGCCTACGCGACCCGTGCGACCCGTCAACCAGGCCGACAGCGTCGTCTCGTTCTCGATCAGGTCGATCAGGGTGTCGGGCGCCACCGGCTCGATCGCCGGCGCGCGATTGCCCTGTGGCAGCAGGCGACCGATGGCATGCATGACTGCGAGCGGCCGGGTGCGCGGCGCAAAGGTGAACACGACCGATTCACGCGTGCGTGCGGAAAAGCCGGACAGCACGCGGACGACGTCCGCCGCCTTGTAATGGATCAGCGAGTCCATGGCGACGACGTGGTCGAAGTCGCCCAGGGCGGGATCAAGCATGTCGCCGACGCGAAACTCGACGTGCCCGTGGCCGAAGTCCAGCGCACTGCGCTCGTGCGCCAGGTTCACCAGCGTGGGTGAAAGATCGATCGCAACGACGTGCGCCCCGCGCCGCGCTGCCTCGATCGCCAACGCACCCGTCCCGCAACCCGCGTCGAGGATGCGGCGCCCGCGCAGGTCGGCCGGCAGGTATTCGAGCAGTGTCGCGCGCATCTGGTCACGACCGGCACGCACCGTCGCGCGGATGCGGCCGACCGGAGCGTCGGAGGTCAGCCGCTTCCAGGCTTCCACGGCGGTGCGGTCGAAATAGTCTTCGAGCTGGCCACGGCGCTCGATGTAGGTGTGGGTAGGCATCAGTCGAATCCCAGCAGGTCGAAGATCTCACGGTCCTTGAGGGCGATGCCGTTCAAGGGCTCGGAACCGGCGTAAAGCAATGCCGCCAGGCGCAGGTACTCGTCCTGCACGGCCCTGATGTCGGGCGTGTCCTCCATTTCGAACAGCGTCTGCTTCTTCAGGCGGCTGAGACGGATGGCGTCGAGGTCTGGAAAACGAGCCATGGTCTTGAGGCCGGTGCGCGCGTTGAACTTGTCGATCTGGTCCGTGCCCGCGCTGCGGTTGGCGATGACGCCGCCGAGCCGGACGTTGTAGTTCTTCGCCTTGGCAGCGATGGCCTGCACGATTCGATTCATCGCGAATATGGAGTCGAAGTCGTTGGCCGTGACGATCAGCGCGCGGTCCGCGTGCTGCAGTGGCGCGGCGAAGCCACCGCAGACCACGTCGCCGAGGACGTCGAAGATCACGACGTCGGTTTCCTCGAGCAGGTGATGCTCCTTGAGCAGCTTCACCGTCTGGCCCACGACGTAACCGCCGCAGCCCGTGCCCGCGGGCGGGCCGCCGGCTTCGACGCACATCACGCCGTTGTAGCCTTGCCAGACGAAATCCTCGGGGCGCAGCTCCTCCGGATGGAAGTCCACCGACTCCAGCACGTCGATCACCGTCGGCATCAGCTTCTTGGTGAGAGTGAACGTCGAATCGTGTTTCGGATCGCAACCGATCTGCAGCACGCGCTTGCCGAGCTTGCTGAAGGCCACGGAGAGGTTGGAGGACGTCGTGCTCTTGCCGATGCCACCCTTGCCGTACACGGCAAAAACCTTGGCCGAACCGATCTTGAGCTTCGGATCGAGCTCGACTTGCACGCTGCCTTCACCGTCCGGGCGGTGCACGGGGAGTGCGCCCCTGCGCAGTGACGTCAACGGAACGGTCGTGGTTTCCATCAGGCAGCAGCTCCTTCGTAAACGCCTTCGAGGCGGTCTTCGAGTTCTTCGCCGGCACGCCGCAGGTCTGCGAGCACTTGTGCGTCCGGTTTCCAGTACTGGCGCTCGCAGGCTTCGAGCAACCTGCTCGCCACCTTGGCGGACGCCGTCGGGTTCAGCTTCGCGAGGCGCTCGCGCATCGCGGGGTCGAGCACGAACGTTTCGGTGAGCTTCTGGTAGACCCAGGGCTGCACCTGCCCGGTGGTCGCGGACCAGCCCATCGTGTTGGTCACGTGGACTTCGATCTGGCGCACGCCTTCGTAGCCGTGCTTGAGCATGCCCTCGTACCACTTGGGGTTGAGCATGCGGGTGCGGGTCTCGAGCGCGACCTGCTCCGAGAGCGTGCGCACGGTCCCGTCGCCACGCGTCTGGTCGCCGATGTAGACAGGCATCGATTCGCCGCCCTTGGCGCGTCGCACCGCGCGCGTGATGCCGCCGAGCGTGTCGAAGTACGTGTCGACGGTGGTGACGCCGAGTTCGACTGAATCGAGGTTCTGGTAGGCGAGCTGCACGTCGGCCAGCACGCTCTGCAGCAGCGCACCGTGCTGCACGGCGCGCCCGCCACGGCCGTAGGCAAAGCCCTTGCGTTTCGTGTAGGTCTCGGCGAGCTCGTCCTCGTCGTCCCAGCGCCCGCAATCCACCAGGTGATTCACGTTGGCGCCGTACGCGCCTTCGGCGTTGCCGAACACCCGCAGCGCTGCGCACTCGAGGTCACAGCCGTGCTGCGCCTGGTAGCGCAGGGCATGCTTGCGGACGAAGTTCATTTCTTCGGGCTCATCGGCCGCGGCGGCCAGGAACGCGGCCTCCGCGAGCAGCTTGATCTGCAGCGGCAGCAGGTCGCGGAAAATGCCCGAGAGCGTGACGACCACGTCGATGCGCGGCCGGCCGAGTTCTGCGAGCGACAGCAGCGTGGCGCCCGCGAGCCGGCCGTAGCTGTCGAAGCGCGGCACGGCGCCGAGCAGGGCGAGGGCCTGGCCGATCGGGCTGCCCTCGGTCTTCAGGTTGTCCGTGCCCCACAGCACGAGCGCGACCGACTCGGGCAACCGGTGGCCGTCGTCGAGGTGACGGTCGAGGAGCAACTGGGCGAGGCGGGCGCCGTCGCGCACCGCGTACGCACTCGGGATACGGAACGGATCGAACCCGTGCACGTTGCGACCCGTCGGCAGCACTTGCGGGGTGCGCAACAGGTCGCCCCCCGGGGCGGGACGCACGTAGCGGCCGTCGAGCGCACGCAGGATGCCGTCGAGCTCACTGTCCTGCAGCAGCAACTGGTCAGTGCGTGCGAGTTCACGCAATGCGGCAACCTGCTCCTGGGTGCCGTGGCGACCGAACACGTCTTCGGGCGCCGTGCCCTGGACGAGCGCCTCGATTGCGGCACGATCCTGCACTGCTGCCGATGTCGATTCGGCCATGGCCTGCAGCAGGTCGGTGCGCTCGGCGGCAGTCGGCGCGCGACCCACGACATGCATGCCATGCGGAATCAACGTGTACTCGAGTTCCAGCACTGCCGCCGCGACTCGCTGCACCTGTTCGTCGCGATCGGCGGACCACTGCGGCTCGGCGGTCGCCAGCTCGAGCTCGGTCGCCTGCAACTGGATCAGGGCACCGAGGTCGAGCTTCTCCGACGACGCTGCCGGATCGAGCGCGCGCCAGCGGTCGAGCGACGACTTGAGGTCCATCAGGCCGCGATACAGCCCGGCGCGCGCGACGGGCGGCGTCAGGTAGCTGATCAGCGTCGCGCCTGCGCGGCGCTTGGCAATCGTGCCTTCCGACGGATTGTTCGATGCATACAGGTACAGATTGGGCAGGTCGCCAATCAGGCGCTCGGGCCAGCAAGCGCCCGAGAGGCCGGTCTGCTTGCCCGGCATGAACTCGAGCGAGCCGTGCGTGCCGAAATGCAGCACCGCATGGGCGCGGAAGTCCTCGCGCAGGTAGCGGTAGAACGCGGAGAACGCGTGCGTCGGCGCATGGCCACGTTCGAACAGCAGCTTCATCGGGTCGCCTTCGTACCCCATGCCGGGTTGCACGGCGACCAGCGCGTTGCCGAACTGCGCGCCCAGCACGAAGATCGAACGGCCGTCGCTGAGCTGGCGTCCGGGCGCCGGGCCCCATGCCGCTTCAATTTCCTTGAGCCAGCGCTCGCGGCGCACGTGATCGTCCACGGCGATGCGAGTGTGCACGTTGGCGTCGGCGCCGAACTGCGCGGCGTTGCCCTGCAGGATGCGGCTGCGCAGGTCGTCCACGCTGGCCGGGAGGTCGATCGCATAGCCTTCGCGTTGCAGCGACTGCAGTGTCGCGAACAGGCTTTCGAAGACGGCGAGGAACGCCGCGGTGCCGGTGTTGCCCGCGTTGGGCGGGAAGTTGAACAGCACCAGCGCCACCTTGCGCTCAGCGCGTTCGCTGCGACGCAGTGCGACGAGTTTCGCGACACGCGCCGCGAGCGCCTCGGCGCGGTCGGGGCAGGCGAACATGTCCTGCGCACCGTCCTGCGCACCGAAGGTGCAGCCACGGTGACAACCGGTGCAGGTCGTGCCGTGGGCACCCGCACGGCCGCCGAACACGATGGGGCTGGTTGCGCCGTCGAGTTCCGGGATCGCCACCATGATGGTGCTCTCGACCGGCAGCAGTCCCCGCTCCGACGAGCCCCATTGGCTGACGGTCTGGAACTCGACTGGATGCGCCGCGAGGTAGGGCACGTCGAGATTCGCCAGCACTTCTTCGGCCGCGCGGGCGTCGTTGTAGGCCGGACCGCCGACGAGCGAGAAGCCGGACAGCGACACGACCGCATCGACGACCGCCCGCCCGTTCTGCACGAAGAACTGTTCGATCGCAGGGCGCGAATCGAGGCCGGACGCGAAGGCGGGGATGACGCGCAACCCCCTGGCCTCGAAGGCCGCAATCACACCGTCGTAGTGCTTCGAATTGCCGGCCAGCAGGTACGAGCGCAGCACCAGCAGGCCCACCGTGCCCCTGGCATCGGCATCGGCGACGATCAGCGGCAGCTTTGCCACGGATTCCGCAACACGACCCGGCATCCGGGGGTGATAGACGCCGGTCTCCGGATAGTGCACCGGCGCCTGCGCTTTCACGGCGCCGCGCAGCACCTCGCGCGGCCCGGCTGCATAACGGTCCACGAGGAAGCGGACCATGTGCTGGATGTTCTCGTCGGACCCGGCGAGCCAGTACTGCAGCGTCATGAAGTACGCGCGCACGTCTTGCGCCGTGCCCGGGATGAAGCGCAGCAGTTGCGGGATCCGTCGCAGCATCTTCATCTGCTGCGCGCCGCCGGTCGAGGCGTTGCCCTTGCCGCCGCGCAGGCGCTTCAGCAGCGCGATCGGCCCATTGGCCGGCTTGTCCATGTCGAAGCGGCCGACGCGCGTGAGTTTCACGACTTCCGCGGCCGACATGGCACAGACGATCGCATCGCACTGGGTGCGGCGCGCCTGCAGGGCATCGAGCACCGGCAGGAAGTGCTCTTCCATGAACAGCATCGTTGCGATCACGACGTCGCCGCGAGCGATGTCGGCCCGGCAGCGCTCGAGCGCACTCGCGTTGGACGACCACTCCGAGGCGGCGTGCAGGCTGAGCGTGAGTCCGGGCAGGTCACGGACCAGCGCCGCACGGGCGCGGTCGACCGCCGCCGCCAGATGGGTGTCCATCGTGACGATGACCACCCGGATGGGGGTCACGTCAGCGGCCGAAGTGCGCTTTCGCGTCATACAGCGTCTCGATGGTGATGGTGGCCACGCCGCGCTCGGTGGCGAATTTTTCCGTGTTGCGGCGTGCCTTGCCGCGCACGAAGAACGGGATCTTGCCGAGTTCGCGCTCGGCATCGCCCGACCACACGGGATCGGCGGCGTCGGAGTTCGCGGCCGGCGCGGCGGCATCCATCGTGGCGTCCGCCAGGATCGGAGCTGCCGCCGGCGGGCTCCGGGAACCGCCGAGGTGCGAGGGGGCTGCGTCCGCGTGGAACTCGAAATCCTCGCGGAACATGCCGATCAGGTGTTCCTCGAGCCCCATCATCAGTGGGTGCACCCACGTGTCGAACAGCACGTTGGCGCCTTCGAATCCCATCTGCGGCGAATAGCGCGCCGGGAAATCCTGCACGTGCACCGGAGCGGAGATCACTGCGCAAGGAATGCCGAGGCGCTTGGCAGTGTGGCGTTCCATCTGCGTGCCGAGCACCAGGTCGGGTTGCAGCCTGGTGACGGCGGCTTCGACCTCCAGGTAGTCGTCGGTGATCAGCGGTTCGATGCCGTGGTCCGCGGCGGCTGCACGAATCTCACGGGCGAACTCGCGGCTGTATGTTCCCAGGCCCACGACGACGAAACCCAGTTCATCGCGGGCGACGCGTGCCGCCGCGACGGCGTGGGTTGCGTCGCCGAAAATGAAGACACGCTTGCCGGTCAGGTAAGTGGAGTCGACCGAGCGTGAATACCAGGCGGCGCGCGCTTCGTGCGCCGCCTGCTGTGCAGCCGCGTTGATACCGGCCAGCGCGGCGACTTCGTCGATGAAGGCGCGCGTACCCTTGATGCCGATCGGCACCACGGTCGTCGAGCGCTGGCCGAAGGTGCGTTCGAGCCAGCGTGCCGCCGTCGCAGCGATCTCCGGATACAGCACGACGTTGAAGTCGGCGTCCGCGAGCCGGCGCAGGTCGCTGGGCGATGCATCGAGCGGTGCCGTGACATTGATGTCGATGCCCATCGACGTGATCAGTTGCGTGATCTCGCGCAAGTCGTCGCGATGGCGAAAGCCCAGCGCCGTCGGGCCGAGGACGTTGCAGCGCGGACGGATACTGGCGGAGCGTGGTGACGTCGCGCCGTTCTTGTCCGGCCCGGCGAGGTTGCGCACCAGCTGGTAGAACGTCTCGGCGGCGCCCCAGTTTTCCTTGCGCTGGTACGAGGGCAGTTCGAGCGGGATGACGGGTATCGGCAGTGCCAGTGCACGTGCAAGGCCACCCGGATCGTCCTGGATCAGTTCGGCGGTGCACGAGGCGCCGACGATCATCGCCTCGGGCTGGAACCGCTCGTAGGCCTCGCGGGCGGCAGTCTGGAACAGTTCCGCCGTGTCGCTGCCCAGATCGCGGGCCTGGAACGTGGTGTAGGTCACGGGCGGGCGGCGATCGAGTCGCTCGATCATCGTGAACAGCAGGTCGGCGTACGTATCACCCTGCGGGGCGTGCAGCACGTAATGCAGGCCGCGCATCGCCGTGGCGATCCGCATTGCGCCCACGTGTGTCGGTCCTTCGTACGTCCACAGTGTGAGCTGCATCGGTCAGACCGCCAGGCGCGTGCGGCGCACGAGTGGGCGCGCGAACAGTTCGGCGAGATCGCCGGCCTGCTCGTAGCCCTGGATGGGGGTGAAGACGAGTTCGATCGACCACTTCGTCGCCATGCCTTCGGCTTCGAGCGGATTGGCCAGGCCGAGGCCGCACACCACGAGGTCGGGTTTCGCTGCGCGGCACCGGTCGAGCTGGCGCTCGACGTCCTGGCCTTCGCTCAGTTGCGCACCGGCCGGGAGCAGCGCGAGTTCGGCCGCGAGGTGCCTGCGGTGCAGGTACGGCGTGCCGACTTCCACCGGCACCATGTCGAGTTCGCGCGCGAGGAAGCGCGCGAGCGGCACTTCCAGCTGCGAATCCGGGAACAGGAAGATGCGCTTGCCGGCCAGCTGGAAGCGATAGCGCGACACCGCTTGCCGTGCACGCTCGATGCCGGGTGCGGTGGCCGCGCGGAAGCGCTCATCAGGGACGTTCCATTCGCGAGCGGCCGCTTGCAACCACAGCGTCGTGCCTTCGACGCCGAGTGGAAAAGGCGCGCTCAGCCATTGCGCACCGCGTCGTTCGAGGGCTGCAGCCGTGTCGGCCAGGAAAGGCTGCGCCAGCAGGAATCGAGTGCCGGGCCCGACCGACGGCAGGTCGCGCGCCAGTCGCGGTGGCAGGAAATCGACCGGCCCGATGCCGAGTGCGGCGAACGTGCGGCGCCACTGGTCCTCGACGACATCGGCCAGCGCGCCTACGACCAGCAGCTGTCTCGGTGCCGCCGGCTCACGGGCCGCCATCTCCGGCACGAGGGACGCGAGGCAGGCATCCTCGCCCTGCGTAAAAGTCGTCTCGATGCCGCTGCCGGAGTAATTCAGTACCCGCACCCGCGGCGAGAACGTCTGCGAAAGCCGCTGGGCGGCTCGCGACAGGTCCAGCTTGATGACCTCGGACGGGCAGGAGCCCACCAGGAACAACAGCTTGATGTCGGGCCGGCGCTCGAGCAGTCGGTTGACCACGCGGTCGAGCTCGGCATTGGCGTCGGCCAGCCCCGCGAGGTCGCGATCCTCGATGATGGCCGTCGCAAAACGGGGTTCGGCAAAGATCATCACGCCGGCTGCCGATTGGATCAGGTGCGCGCAGGTACGCGATCCGACCACCAGGAAAAAGGCGTCCTGGATCTTGCGGTGCAGCCAGATGATGCCGGTCAAGCCGCAGAAGACTTCACGCTGACCGCGCTGGCGCAGGACCGGGGCCTCGGTGCAGGAAGGGTCCACATTCGGCGCCAGTTCTGCGTTCACGTCGGTCACTCGGCGAAGCTCGGCGAGGTGCAGGTGCGATTGACCGGGCCGGGACGGGCATCGAGCCGGGCGGCTCGCAGTTTCAGCAGGAATTGCGTGGCGTTGGCGAGGTAGGTGGCGTAGGCGGCCAGTGCGACGTACATCTGCTGCCGCGCGTCGAGCGCGCCGGTCAGCAGTCCGAAAAGGTAGACGGTGTGCAGCGTGATGACGACGAAGCTGACCACGTCCTCCCAGAAAAACGCAGGGGCGAAGAGGTAGCGACCAAACACGTCGTGTTCCCACAGCGCCCCTGTCACCATGATCGTGTACAGCAGCACGGTCTTGGCCAGGATCGACACCGTCGCTGCGAAAAAGCCTTCTCCCGTCGAGAGAAATCGCAGCACGAGCGCGACACTGACCGCGAACACCAGGAACTGCAGCGGGGCGAGCACGCCCTGCACCAGCGTCCACTTCGACGCGTCGCGACGGGCGCGTTCAGCTGGGGTGTACAGCGGAGCGCGGGCCCGGGGGGCGTTCTGCAAGGGCCGGTTCGACCGATGGGGCATCGCGTGGAATCCTCCGATGCGTAAACCTATGCCCCACACATCGGAGTGTCAACTAAGATTGACGTAAATATTTCTTGACGACAGCAAGCCGGAAGATTTACACAGTCGCCAAGCGCCAGGGACTCTCCCCGGAAACGGCCCTCACCCAGAACGGGTTGGTCCGGTCATAGACCCAAGCGCCACCCGCCGGCCTCGAGCCGGAAGACGGTGCCGAACGTGGGGGAGAACACTGCAATGGCCGACGATTTCAAGCGCAAGGGTATGCAGGCAGCTGGCGACAAACCCCGGTCCAGCGGCACGTCGACCGTGTGGTCGTCGCGCTGGGCGGGTCAGCCGGATGCCCGCAGCATTCAGGTTCCGCGGGTAGCCGCGCGTCGCGTCGTCAACCTGACGGCCGCGATCGAGGACGAGGTGATCCCGCGCCTGCTGCTCAGCCAGCGCGCTCACGTCCACGAGATCCATTCCGACGTCGCGCCGCTCTCGCACGCGGGCGAGGACTGCATCGACGAGTTCGTGGGCTTGCTGCTGAAGGACGATCTCGAAATCGCCTATGCATACATCGATTCGGTCCGCGTGCGAGGCGTGACCCTTTCGGCCGTCTACCTCGAACTGCTCGCCCCGGCGGCGCGCATGCTCGGCGAAATGTGGGAAGAAGACCGGGTGAGCTTCGCGGACGTCACCGTCGCGTTGTGCCGGCTGCACGACGTCATGCGCAACCTCGGTGCGAGCCAGCCGCCCGCGACGGACACGCTGCCGCAGGGACGTCGGGCACTGCTCGTCGCAATGCCGGGTGAGCAGCACACCTTTGGCCTGGTGATGGTGGGAGACTTCTTCCGCCGCGCTGGCTGGGATGTCTGGAATGACGCAGTCGCCACTTCCAGCGAATTGGTCAGTCTTGTGCGTCAAGAATGGTTTACAATGATTGGGCTTTCGGTGGGATGCGAATCGCACCTCGAAGGCGTCGCCTCGACGATCCACGCGTTGCGCCGCGCTGCGCGCAACCGGTCGATCGGGGTGATGATCGGCGGCTCGTTGATCGCGAAGCATCCCGAACTCGCGATCCAGGTGGGCGCCGATGCGACGGGTAAGGATGCCCGTCAGGCGGTCATGCAGGCCGAGAACCTGGTAGGCATGTTCGCGCGAAGATGCTGATTCGGGTTTGACGTCAGGTTGGCCCAGCCCGCCGCGGGCTGGATTGAAGGACTCGTGAAACGCTTTACCGCCCCGAAAAAGTCACTTGGTGAAATCGACACGGATGCGGCTGCCGAGCTGCTGGCGGCAACAGCCGACATTACGCTCGTACTGGATCACGAAGGCATCATTCGCGACGTGGCAGCGGGTTCGCCGGACCTGGCCGCCGAAATCGACAGCAAGTGGGTCGGCCAGTCGTGGCTGTCGACCGTCACCGTCGAGAGCCGGCCCAAGATCGAATCCTTGCTCAAGGACGCCGCCGAGGGACATCCCACGCGCTGGCGGCAGGTCAATCACGTTACCGATCGCAGCGTCGACATTCCCGTCGTTTACTCGGCCGTGAAGGTCGGCAAGAAAGGCCGCATCATCGCAGTCGGCCGCGACTTGCGCGCCATCTCGGTGCTGCAGCAGCGCCTGGTCGATGCACAGCAGTCCGTGGACCGCGAATACGCGCGCATGCGCAACGCCGAGACGCGCAATCGGCTGCTCTTCCAGCTTGCATCCGAAGCCGTACTGATCCTCGACGCGTCCACCTTGCGTGTCGTCGAAGCCAATCCGGCGGCGATGCAACTGCTCGGCTTGAATGCCCGCAAGCTCGCGGGCCGCCAGTTTCCCGAAGGCCTCGACGCAGAAACGACGGAAACCGTCTCGACGATGCTCGCCAACGTGCGCGCGTCCGGACGCAACGGCGAAGTGCGCGCACGCCTTGCCGACGGCAGCCGCGATTTGCTGGTCTCGGCATCGGTGTTCCGCGAGGAGCGCTCGACGCTGCTGCTCGTGCGCGCCACGCCGATGGATGCCGACCGGCTCGCTGAAGTCGCGCCGGGCGCCACCGCACGCTACGTCGATTTCGTCGCGGCAGCGCCGGACGGTTTCGTCGTCACCGACGCCGAAGGCAAGGTGCTCGCGGCCAATCCCGCCTTTCTCGACCTCGCGCAATTGCCGGACGAGGAGCAGGCGCGGGGCGAGACGCTCGAGACGTGGCTGGGTCGGCCGGGTGTCGATCTCAATGTGCTGCTCGGACAGTTGCGCGAACACGGATCGGTGCGATTGTTCGCCACGACGCTGCGTGGTGCCAATGGCACCATGACGGAAGTCGAGCTGTCCGGCGCGGCTTTGCGCGACAGCGAGCCCGCCTGTTTTGGTTTTACGGTGCGCGACGTCGGCTCGCGGTTGGGAACTGCGCAACGGACGGCGCCGCCGTTGTCCAGGTCGGTCGAGCAGCTCACCGAACTGGTCGGCCGCGTGCCCCTGAAGGGCATCGTCCGCGAGACCAGCGACATCATCGAGCGCCTGTGCATCGAGGCTGCCCTCGAGCTCACCCAGGACAATCGGGCCTCGGCCGCTGAGATGCTGGGCCTGAGTCGGCAAAGCCTCTACGTGAAACTGCGCCGCTACGGCCTGGGTGACCTCGTCGACACCGAGGGCGACTTCTAGCCGTCATTGGGCCGGCCGCGCCCGTCAATCGACTGTAAATCTAGCTTGACACATATAGATGTCAGGCATATGTTTCAGTCATGTCCCGTTATGCCACGTCCGGGGTCCTCGAGCCGCAGTCTGCGCTCCCGGCCGTGGTCGAACTCCTCAAGCCGATCACCTGGTTTCCACCGATGTGGGCCATGGCGTGTGGCGTGGTCTCGACCGGCATCCCTCTCTCTACTTCATGGCAGACACTGACCGCGGGTGTGCTGCTCGCCGGACCGCTGGTCTGCGCGACCAGCCAGGCCGCGAACGACTGGTTCGATCGTCACGTCGACGCCATCAATGAACCGCAGCGACCGATTCCCTCCGGTCGCCTGCCGGGTCGCATGGGTCTGTATGTCGCAATCACCTGGACACTGCTGTCGCTGGCGGTCGCCACGGTGCTCGGCACCTGGGGCTTCGCCGCAGCCGTCGTCGGTCTTGCGCTCGCCTGGGCCTACAGCGCGCCACCGCTGCGGCTGAAGCGCAACGGCTGGTATGGCAACGCGGCGTGCGCCGCGTGCTACGAAGGACTGCCCTGGTTCACCGGCGCCGCGCTGATGGTCGGCGCGTTGCCAGACGCGCGCACGATCGCTGCGGCCGTGCTCTACAGCATCGGCGCCCACGGCATCATGACGCTGAACGATTTCAAGTCGATCGAAGGCGATCGACTCACCGGCATCGATTCGCTGCCGGTGCAGCTCGGCACGGACGCCGCCGCACGCACGGCCTGCATCTTCATGCTGGTGCCGCAATTGCTGGTGATAGCGCTGTTGCTCGCATGGTCGCAGCCGCTGCATGCCGCTGCGGTCGCCGTGCTGGTCGTGATGCAGGTGCGCATGATGCTGCGCTTCGTCGCTGCGCCGCGTGACAAGGCGCTCTGGTACAGCGGTTTCGGCGTGCCGCTTTACGTGCTCGGCATGATGATCACGGCGTTCGCGATCCGGGGCCTCGTCGCATGAGCCAAGCCGGGCGCAACACTGGGCTGGTCAGGAATCTTCCGGCTCGCACTGGTGCAGACCGCGCTCGGGTCGATCATCGTCCTCACGACCTCGACGATGAATCGCGTGATGGTCGTCGAACTCGCGCTGCCCGCGCTGCTTCCCGGCGTGCTGGTCGCACTGCATCACCTGGTGCAGTTGCTCCGGCCACGATTCGGGCACGGCTCGGACGTCGGCGGCCGGCGCACGCCCTGGATCATCGGCGGCATGGCAACGCTCGCGGTCGGTGGCATAGCCGCAGCGGTGGCAACGGCCTGGATGGCGACGGACCGTTATGCGGGCACGCTGCTCGGCATTGCGGCCTTCGTTGCGATCGGTGTCGGCGCGGGCGCAGCCGGCACGTCGTTGCTGGTGCTGATGGCGAAGCGTGTCGATCCGGCCAAGCGCGCAGCCGCCGCGACCATCGCCTGGGTCATGATGATTGCGGGGTTCATCGTCACCGCAAGCATCGCCGGGCACTTTCTCGAGCCGTTCACCACCGACCGGCTCGTGCTCGTCACCGGTTGCGTTGCCGTCGTGGCCTTCTGCGTTTCGTTGCTTGCCGTCGCCGGCATCGAGGGCCACGGCAGCGCCGCGGTCGACAGCGAGCCGCTGGCGAGATCGCGGTTCGTTTCGCGCGGCGATGCGCGAAGTCTGGGCCGAGCCGCAGGCGCGCCTGTTCACGATCTTCGTGTTCGTCTCGATGCTGGCGTACAGCGCGCAGGATCTCATCCTGGAGCCGTTCGCCGGCATCGTCTTCGGCATGTCCCCTGGCGCATCAACCCGGCTCGCCGGCCTGCAGAACGGTGGCGTGCTGCTCGGCATGGTGCTCGTCGGTGTCCTCGGCACGTGGCGTGGACGTTCGACGCCGGCTGCGCTGCGGTCTTGGTGCATCGGCGGCTGCATTGCCTCGGCGATCGCGCTGTTTGCGCTCGCATACGGTGGATCGGTGGCGGACCGCTGGCCGCTGCGCGCCAATGTCTTTGCGCTGGGGCTGGCCAATGGCGCATTCGCCGTTGCCGCCATCGGCTCGATGATGGCGCTCGCAGGCGCCGGTCGCGGTGGGCGCGAAGGTGTCCGCATGGGTCTGTGGGGCGCGGCACAGGCCATTGCATTCGCCGCGGGCGGCGTGCTGGGCACGGCTGCCGTCGACATTGCGCGCCAGGCCTTTCCTGCGGCGGCCAGCGCCTACGGCATCGTGTTCGCAGCCGAAGCGATCGTGTTCCTGTGGGCCGCAGTGATCGCCGGCGACCTCGCGCGAGAATCGCGCACGAAGCGCGGTCGTCAGGTGCCGGGCCAGGCAACGCCCGTGGCCGCCAACCTTCCATACGCACGTGAGCTGGCCGAATGACCGACACCAAGCCAACGTTCGATGCAGTCGTCGTGGGAGGCGGGCCGTCCGGGGCAACCGCGGCCAACGACCTGGCGCGAATGGGGCGCAGCGTGCTGCTGCTCGACCGCGCCGGTCGCATCAAGCCTTGCGGCGGCGCCATTCCGCCGCGACTGGTGAAGGATTTCGACATTCCGGATTCGCTGCTGGTCGCCCGCATCAACTCGGCGCGGATGATCTCGCCGGCCGACCGGCGCGTGGACATGCCGATCGACGGCGGCTACGTCGGCATGGTCGATCGCGCGACGTTCGATGAGTGGTTGCGTGAGCGCGCCGTGCTGAGCGGCGCGGTGCGGGTCACTGGAACCTTCCTGTGTGTCACGCGCGATACGGCAGGCACTGCGGTCGTGCATTACCGGACACCGGACGGTGAACGGCAGGTGACAGCGCGCGCCGTCATCGGCGCCGACGGCGCGAACTCGGCTGTTGCCGACCAGTGCATCCCGGGTGCCGACCAGATCCGTTACGTCGCCGCCTATCACGAGATCGTGCGCGCGCCTGCCGCTGGCCTCGCTGACTACGACGCGACGCGCTGCGACGTCTATTACCAGGGCAAGCTGTCGCCCGACTTCTACGCGTGGATTTTTCCGCACGGCGACACGGTGAGCATTGGCGTCGGCAGTGCCAACAAGGGTTTCTCGCTGCGCAAGGCGGTGGGTGCGCTCCGCGCGTCCACGGGTCTCGACGCAGTCGAAACCGTGCGGCGCGAGGGTGCGCCGATTCCGCTCAAGCCACTGCCGCGCTGGGACAATGGCCGTGACATCGTGCTGGCCGGCGATGCAGCGGGCGTCGTGGCGCCGGCTTCGGGCGAGGGAATCTTCTACGCCATGACGGGCGGCCGGCTCGCCGCGAATGCGGTCGAGGCCTTCCTCGCCACCGGCGACGCGCGGCAACTGCGGATGGCCCGGCAGCGCTTCATGCAGGCACACGGACGCGTGTTCTGGGTGTTGGGACTGTTGCAGCGCTTCTGGTACACGAGCGACCGCCGGCGCGAGCAGTTCGTGAAGATATGCAAGGATCCGGACGTGCAGCAACTCACGTGGCAGTCGTACATGCACAAGGAGCTCGTGCGCTCCCGGCCCATGGCGCACGTGCGCGTCTTCTTCAAGGACCTGGCCCACCTCGTGGGCATGGCCCGCACCTGACGACGATTCGATCCGACAACGAAACCGTTTACCGAACGCAGAGCAGAGAGGGGAGAGCACACATGATGGGAACGATGCGCAGGTCCGCCGTATCTCCGCCAGCCAGCAGCCAGGCCGTCTACTCACGCACACCGGCCGCAAACGCGGCGCCAGTGCGCGCGGCCACGACACGACGCAAGACGTCGCTGGTGGAACGCTTCAGGACGTTCTTCGACCGGACGCTGGACGCCGCATTCGGCCGCTTCGACCTTTGACGGAGCGCGTCGGCCCGGCCCGGCCTGGGCAGACGCTGCACTGACGTGCGAGCACTGTTCGACAGTGGCCGTGTCATCGACCTGATCCTGGCGCTGATGGTCGTCGAAGCCGTCGCGTTGACGATGCTCTATCGCGCGACGGGCCGAGGCATTGCGCCTGCCCGCCTGTGGCCCAACCTGCTCGCCGGAGCCTGCCTGATGCTTGCGCTCAGGGCGTCGCTGACCGGGGCCGCCGTCGCTGCCATCGGCTCATGGCTGTTCCTGGGGCTCATTGGGCACCTCGTGGACCTTGCCCTGCGCTGGTCGTACGCCACTGCCCGCGTCTGAAGCGGGCGGCATCGCATGCCGCACTGACTTGCGTAGAAACTCACGGACCGCAGCCTGGTTCTGCGGATTCGTGCCGCCGCACGCGAGCGTACACAGGCGATCCGTGGGTGCTTCGAAGTCGCAATGGCTGGCCGCGGCAAACTGGCGATCCTCGACGAGGTTCGGCAACGCCTTCACCCAGGGCTCGGCAATCGAATAGGCGTTGCATGCCGCCGACGGTCCACGCAACAGGAAGCACGGGATCGTGAGTTTGCGTGCAGCCTCGAGACCCACGCCGCCCGGCCGATCGAACGGATCGAGGCCGACGTAACCCACGACGCCCGGAGCGTCCGCGGCCAGCAAGGCGGACAGGCCGCCCGCCGAAAATCCCACCAGCACGAAGCGATCGAGCGTTTCGCCCGCCACGCCACGCTGCAACTGCAGGATGAGGTCGCGCAAGGCAACTGCGTTGTCGCGTGAATCAAAGACGTAGGGCAGGTCGGGCACGACGACCCAGTAGCCATCCTGCGCGAGTGTCGCCGCATGACCTGCCATCGTCCCGCGCGTGCGCGTGAATCCGTGCGCGAGAACCACTGTGCCATGGAATGAGAACAAAGCTCGATTCGCCGTGGGTGCCGTGACGTCGACGAGCGTCTCTTGCCCGTCGAGCGCCAGGGTCAACGTGCGCCCATGTGCCGCAGGCGCAACGATCAGCGCGAATACCAAGGCGCTAAGTAGATGCCGAAGAAGCGGGTTTCGCGTCTTGTACTGCAGTGCTTGCGCCATTAACGTCAACTCAACACGACACATGATTTGTCTATTTTATCGCACAGTGCGCGCGACCGAACGAATTCGACGCACGCGAGCCAAGCAGGGGAGTCACGCATGCGCGTCTTGATGATCCAACCGAACTATCACTGCGGCGGAGCGGAGATCGCGGGCAACTGGCCGCCGGGATGGGTGGCCTACATCGGCGGCGCACTGAAACACGTGGGCATCACCAACGTGCGCTTCGTCGACGCGATGACGAACGACATCTCCGACGCGAAACTCGCGGAACTGATCCGCGCGAACGCACCAGACGTCGTGCTCGCAACGGCGATCACGCCGATGATCTACCAGGCACAGAAGACGCTGGAGATCGCCAGGCGTGAAATGCCGGGTTGCGTCACCGTGCTCGGCGGCATCCATCCGACGTTCATGTACGCGCAGGTGCTCGGCGAAGCGCCCTGGATCGACTACATCGTGCGCGGCGAAGGCGAAGAAATCGCCGTCGAGCTGCTGCAGGCAATCCGCGACGGCACGGACAAGGCGCAGCGCCGCGAGATCCGCGGCATCGCATTCCTTGAGGACGGCAAGCTCGTCGCCACGCCGGCGCGCCCGGTGATCAAGGATCTCGACGCGCTGACGCCCGACTGGTCGCTGCTCGAGTGGGACAAGTACATCTACATCCCGCTGGGGTGCCGTGTCGCGGTGCCGAACTTCGCGCGCGGCTGCCCGTTCACGTGCCGCTTCTGCTCGCAGTGGAAGTTCTGGCGCAAGTACCGCACGCGCAACCCGGTCAAGTTCGTCGACGAGATCGAAGTGCTGGTCAGGCAGTTCAACGTCGGCTTCTTCATCCTGGCGGACGAGGAGCCGACCATCAATCGCCGCAAGTTCGTCGCGCTCTGCGAAGAGCTCATCAAGCGCGACCTCGGCGTGAAATGGGGCATCAATACCCGCGTCACCGACATCCTGCGCGACCGTGACCTGTTGCCGATGTTCCGCAGGGCGGGGCTGGTGCACATCTCGCTCGGCACCGAGGCGGCCGCGCAACTGAAGCTCGACCGCTTCCGCAAGGAAACCACGATCGAGCAGAACAAGCTGGCGATCAAGCTGATCAAGGACGCCGGCATGGTGGCCGAGGCCCAGTTCATCATGGGGCTCGAGAACGAGACGAAGGAAACGATCGAGGAAACCTACCGGCTGGCGCAGGACTGGAAGCCGGACATGGCCAACTGGAACATGTACACGCCGTGGCCGTTCGCCGAACTTTTCGAGGAGCTCGGCGACAAGGTCGAGGTGCGCGACTACGCCAAGTACAACTTCGTGACGCCGATCATCCAGCCCGAGGGCATGACCCGCGACGAGGTGCTGAAGGGCGTGATGAAGAACTATGCCCGCTTCTACATGCGCAAGAGCTTCCTCGAGTACCCGTGGACGCGCGACAGCTTCAAGCGCAAGTACCTGATGGGTTGCCTCAAGGCGTTTGCCAAGACCACGTGGACCAAGAAGTTCTACGACCTCGAGCGGCTCAAGTTCAACGGCATGAACGCGCAGTGGGACATGGGTTTCGACGAAACGCAAGGTGCTCAATGCCGAGCAGATCGCGCAGTTGAAGATCGAGCACCCGGACCTCGAGGCCGACGTCGACTACAAGGGTCGCAGGCCGGTCAAGGTGCCCGTGAAGGTGATGGCCTGTGGCGGTGGCGACCACCAGTTTGCCGAAGCAGCAGGCGAGGCGGCTCTCGTTGAACGCTAGGTCATGAGTTCGGATTCGCCTGTCGGGGCCAATCCGGCGGGCATCCAGGGGGTTCCAGCTCCCGACGACCTGGCGCGTATCGGGCCCAACGCGATCCTGCGCCTGATCGAAGCGCTCGACGAACGATTCGGTCGGACGAGAACCGAGGCTGTCTTCCGGGCCGCCGGTCAGTACGAGCACCTCGCCACGCTGCCCGATGCGATGGTCGATGAGCGATCGATCACGGCGCTCTACACGTCGTTGCCGACGCAGCTCGGCTTTGCAGATGCGGCGGAAGTCGTCGGCGCATGCCGGACTGCTTACTGGTGAGTACCTGCTTGCACACCGGATTCCAGCGGCGGCGCAACGCCTGATGAAGCTGATGCCCGCGGCCCTGGCGGCTCGCACGCTGCTTGCAGCGATCGACCTGCATGCCTGGACGTTCGCCGGCAGCGGCACGTTCGAGCGGCAGCACGTCGAGCGTGCGGGCGGCGGAGGCCGGTCGAGGGTGTACTGGCGCCTTTCGATCGCCAATTGCCCGCTCTGCCGCGGAGCAACATTTGCGCGAGCCCGCCTGCGCTTACTATGCAGCGACTTTCGAACGGATCTTTCGGCACGTCGTCGCGACCAGCGCGCGCGTCGCTGAAACGGAGTGCCAGGCAAGCGGCGCGTCCGCGTGCGTGTTCGAGGTCAGCTGGTAGCGCGCCGCCGGCTGAAGCGCGGCCGCCAGACCGCGAGCACAATGTTGGCGAGTCCCAGCCCCAGCAGCAGCCACAACGCCCCCCACTCGGTGCGCAGGGCTGCCGTGACATGCGTCATCGCTTCCGGCTGGCCGGCAACTGCGGCCGCTGCCTGCTCGGCGGCCTTGCGTCCGTTGCCGACGATCGTCATCAGCGTGCCCTCGAAGGCGACGAGTCCGAGCAGCGCCTTCATCCAGGCCCAGCCCGCATTCTTGTAATTCTCGGACGCGGCGATCGCCAGCAGGCCGCTCACCAGCACCAGCAGCAGCGACGGAGTGAGCAGCCACTTGTTGATCAGCGCGATGCCGTGGCGAATCGAGGCAAAGGTCACCGAGGGCTCCGCAGCGGTATTGGCCACGAGCACGAGACACGTGGCCAGTCCGCCCATGAAGCCGATGGCGCCGAGCATGTGCAGCGCCTTGAGCAGTCGTCTGTACATCGGGCAAAGCATACCGTCTCCCGGCCGGCTGGACTGCTTGCACCCGCCATTCGCGCAGGCGGCGCCTGTGGCATTCTTGCGCCCTGCGCACCCTGGCCGCAGGCGGAGTGACGAACCAGTGATCAAGCGACTCGAAACCGGCCCGCGCATGTCGCAGGCTGTGGTGCACGGAAATACCGTCTATCTCGCCGGCCAGGTTGCCGACGATCCGTCCGCGGACGTGACGGATCAGACACGCCAGGTCCTGGCGAACATCGACCGGCTACTGGCCGCTGCGGGAAGCGACAAGACCCGCATCCTGTCGGCGACGATCTATCTCGCGGACATCGGCACGTTCGCGCAGATGAATTTTGCGTGGGACGCCTGGGTGTCGAACGGCGACACGCCCGCGCGTGCCACGGTCGAGGCGAACACTTGCGGCCCCGCAGTACAAGGTCGAGATCCAGGTGATCGCCGCGGTCTAGGTCGCCGCACGCCGGGCGCTCGTCGGCGTCGCCCGGACGGTGTTTGACCAACACGATCGGCCGTCTGTAAGCGGTTGATTTTAAGCGATTATAGCCAGGTCGATCGGTACCGGATGCATCGCCGCCCCAGCGGGGTCGCGAGCGGCTAAACTGCGCGACCCCATGCTGACCGACCCCCATCTTTACGTCGATGCCGACGCCTGTCCCGTCAAGCCGGAGGCCGTGAAGGTCGCCGAGCGGCACGGGCTGCCCGTCACGTTCGTGGCCAATGCCTGGCTGCAGCTGCCCCGCGCGCCGCGGGTACGCATGCAGGTGGTCACTGGCGCGTTCGACGCTGCGGACGACTGGATCGTCGAGCAGGTCATGGCTGCCGACGTCGTCGTGACGGCCGACATCCCGCTCGCCTCGCGCTGCCTCAAGAAAGGAGCGTGGGTGCTGGGTCCCGCCGGCAAGCCGTTCACCGCCGACAACATCGGCAATGCGCTGGCGACCCGGGACCTGATGTCCGACCTGCGTGCATACGGCGTGGGCGGTGGCCCGCCGCCGTTCGGTCCGCGCGATCGTTCCCGCTTTCTCGAGGCGCTCGAGCTTGCCGTCCGCGAGGCCAAGCGCCAGCGCGCCGGCAGCGTCGCTTCGCCCGTTACCACTTCCTGCCATGGCACCCTGATGCTTTCCACGACCAATCTCTCGATCCAGTTCGAAGCGAAACCGCTGTTCGAGCACGTCTCCGTCAAGTTCAGCGACGGCAACCGCTACGGGCTGATCGGCGCCAATGGCAGCGGCAAGTCCACGCTGATGAAGATCCTGGGCGGCGAACTCGAGCAGAGCTCCGGCGACGTCGTGCTGCAGACCGGCATGCGCATGGGCAAGCTGAACCAGAACCAGTTCGCCTACGAGGACGAGCGCGTGCTCGACGTCGTGATGCAGGGCCACGCCGAGATGTGGGCGGCCATGCGGGAGCGCGACCTGATCTACGCCAACGCGGAAGCGACCGACGAAGACTACATGCGCGCGGCCGAACTCGAGGGCAAGGTCGCCGAATACGACGGCTACACGGCAGAAGCACGGGCGGGCGCGATCCTGATCGACGCGGGCATCGACGAATCGAAGCACAACCTGCCGATGCGCGAGATTCCGCCGGGCCTGAAGCTGCGCGTGCTGCTCGCGCAGGCGCTGTTTTCACGGCCGGACGTGCTGCTGCTCGACGAGCCGACCAACAACCTCGACATCCATTCGATCGGCTGGCTCGAGCGCACGATCAACGCGTACGACGCGACCATGATCATCATCAGCCACGACCGGCACTTCCTGAACCAGGTCTGCACGCACATCGCCGACCTCGACTACCAGCAGCTCAAGATCTACCCGGGCAACTACGACGATTTCATGCTCGCGTCGGTGCAGGCGCGCCAGCGGGTCGAGGCGTCGAACGCCAAGGCCAAGGCACAGATCTCGGACCTGCAGGAATTCGTGCGCCGCTTCTCGGCCAATGCGTCGAAGGCGCGGCAGGCCACGTCGCGCAAGCGCCAGCTGGAGAAGATCAAGATCGAGGAGATCCGGCCCTCGTCGCGGCAGAACCCGTACATCCGCTTCGAGCAGGCCAAGAAGCTCTATCGTTCGGCGGTGACCGTCGAAGGCCTGACGTTCCGCTATCCGGGCGCCGACAGGGACATCTTCACCAACCTCAAGTTCACGATCGAGGCCGAGCAGCGCGTCGCGATCATCGGGCCGAACGGCATCGGCAAGACCACGTTGATGCGTTGCCTCGCTGGCGATCTCACGCCGACTGCCGGCACGATCACCTGGGTGGAGAACGCGCAGGTCGGCTACATGCCGCAGGACCCGAGCGCGGAGTTCGAGCAGAAGACGGACCTGCTCACGTGGATGTCCACCTGGACCGGCAAGGCCGACGACGAGCAGATCGTGCGCGCCACGCTCGGACGCCTGCTGTTCTCGGGTGACGAGACCAAGAAGCAGGTGAAGGTGCTCTCGGGCGGCGAGAAGGGCCGCATGATGTACGGCAAGCTGATGCTGACGCGGCCGAACGTGATGCTGATGGACGAGCCGACCAACCACATGGACATGGAAACGATCGAGTCGCTGCAGATCGGGCTCGAGAAGTACCCGGGCACGCTGGTCTTCGTGTCCCACGACCGCGAATTCGTGGGCGGGCTGGCCAATCGCATGATCGAGCTGAAGCCCGACGGCAGCGTCACCGACTTCACCGGCACCTACGACGAATACCTCGAGGCCCAGGGCCTCGAATCGTAGACCCCGGGCGGCTTGGCGCGCCTTAATGATGTGCTATGCTTACTATATGCATGGCACATCAATATGACCGCGCGCAAGCCCGCGGATGCGCCGCCGCAGTCACAGCTCGGCTTCCTTACGGCCGACGTGCTGCGCCTGTTGCGGGCGGATTTCGCGTCGCGTGCGAGCGACATGCCACTGACGCCGGCGCTGCACCGGTTGCTGTTCAACGTGAATCGGCACCCGGGTTGCCGTCAGGTCGAACTGGCCGAGTGGCTCGAGATCACCCCCGTGACCGTTGGTCGCATGATCGACCGGCTCGAGCAGCAGGGACTCGTGCGCCGCGAAAACGAGCCGGGCGACCGGCGTGTGTCCCGGGTGTTCATTGCAGCCAAGGCCGGGCCCTTGCTCGAGCAGATCAACGCGAAAGCCGAACAGACCCGTGAACGTGCGTTCCATGGCATGAGCGCGGCGCAGCGCACGGCCTTGCTCGCTGCGCTGGCGCAGCTGCGTGAAAACCTGCAACCGGCGCCGGCGCCGGCCACCACCGCAACGAGGCGTAAACCCCGTGGCCGCTGACGAGAACACGGTATCCGAGGCTGCGGAAAAGGACCGCGCCAACGGCGGCTCGCGCTGGGCGCGGCCGCTGCTGTTGTGGGTGCTGCCGCTGGTGGTCGTCGCAATCGGCACCTACTGGTACGGCAGTGGCGGCCGATACGCCCGCACGGACAACGCCTACCTCAAGCAGGACCGCGTCGACGTCGCGCCGCAGATCTCGGGCGACGTTCGGGACGTGCGCGTACTGGAGAATGCAGCGGTGACGCCGGGCGACGTCGTGCTCGTGCTCGATGACACGCTGCTGCAGGTGGCGAAGCAGCACGCCGAGGCAGAGTTGGCAGCCGCGCGCATCGAAGTCGAGTCGCTGCGCGCCACGTATCGCGAGAAGGTGGGAGAGGTTGCCCTCGCACGCCAGGCTTCGCACTTTGCGGTGAGCGAGCTGGGGCGCCAGCAGGAGCTGGCCGCACGCAAGCTCGTGCCGGTGTCGACGCTGGAGAACGCGACGCGGTCGCGCGATATCGCGGTGGGATCGATCGGCATTCTCGAACTGCAGCTCGAACAGACGAAGGCGAAGCTGGGCGGCAGCCTCGAATTGCCGATCGACCAGCACCCGACGGTGCGCCGCGCCGCCGCCGCCCTCGAGAAGACCCGCGTCGACCTCGAGCACACGATCGTCCGTGCACCCCGTGCAGGCATCGTGAGTCACCTGCCGCAGACGGGTGACCGCGTGGAGGCTGGACGTCCGGCATACGCAATCGTCACCGACGCCGGTGTCTACGTGGAAGCGAACTTCAAGGAGACCGATCTCGAGTGGGTCCGCCCGGGCGAAAGCGCCATCGTCGAGATCGACACCTATCCGGGGCGCGAATGGACCGGCAGGGTCACGAGCATTGCGCAGGCGACCGGCTCCGAGTTCGCAGTGCTGCCGCCGCAGAATGCATCGGGCAACTGGGTGAAGGTGGTGCAGCGCGTGCCGGTGCGCATCAGCCTCGAAGCCAGGACCGACGACCCCCCGCTGCGCAGCGGCGCGAGCGCCAACGTCTCGATCGACACCGGGCCGCATACACGCTTCGATCGCTGGTTCGGGTCGCGGCACTGACCCGCAGCAACGACGTCAAGCGTCGCGCGCCGTGACATTCCGCTCGCAGGCCGACCGCCGCTTGATGCTTTCGCTGGCGACGGTGCTGTGCACGTTGCTGTACACGATCGATTCCACGATCGTGAACGTCGCGCTGCCGCACATGCAGGGCAGCCTGCAGGCCACGCAGGACCAGATCGCGTGGGTCATCACTTCGTACATCGTCGTGAGCGCCATCGCGACGCCGCTCGCGGGCTGGCTGGGATCGCGCTTCGGCTTGCGGCGCGTGCTGACGATCAGTGTCATCGGCTTCACCGTGGGTTCGGTGGCCTGCGGGTTCGCGACGGACCTCGGCGAGATGGTCGCCTTCCGCATCGTGCAGGGCCTGTTCGGTGCCGCACTCGTGCCGCTGGCGCAGGTCGCGCTGATGCACGAGTACCCGCCCGAGCAACACGGGCGCGTCATGGCGTTGTGGACGATGGGCGTGCTGGTGGGACCCATCATCGGGCCGACGCTCGGCGGTTACCTCACGGACACTCTCAGCTGGCGCTGGGCGTTCTTCATCAACGTGCCAATCGGGGTGCTCGCGTATTTCGGCCTGCTCGAAGGGTTGGCGGACGAACATGACGACCAGAGTCGCCCGTTCGACTGGACCGGTTTCCTGCTGCTGTCGCTGTCGCTCGGGCTGTTCCAGTTGATGATGGATCGCGGCCAGACGCTGGACTGGTTCGAGTCGACGGAGATCGTGGCCGAAGGATTCTTCGCGGCGGTGCTGTGCTTCATGTTCTTCGTGCACACTGCGACGACCCGGCACGCCTTTGTCGACCCCAGCCTGTTCAAGGACCGCAACTTTCTCGTCGCGGTGGTGCTGATGTTCATCATCGGCTTGTCGATCCTGGCGCCGAGCGTGCTGCTGCCGTCGTTCCTGCAGTCACTGCAGGGTTACACGGCGACGCAGGCAGGCACGCTGCAGGCCGTGCGCGGCGCGTCGGCGATCGTGGCGGTGATGATCGCGGGGCGACTCGTGGGACGCATCGATCCCCGCTACATCGTCGGCACGGGGGTACTGTTCTCCGCCGTGTCACTGCTGCTGTTCGGCGGCTTCTCGCTCGACACGACACGCTCGCAGGTGATCCTGGCGGGAATCGTCCAGGGTTTCGGCACACCACTCGTGTTCGTGCCATTGTCGGTGATTGCCTATTCCACGCTCCGTCGAGCCCAGCGAGCGGAGGCGGGCGCGATCCTCACCCTGATGCGTAACATCGGCTCGACCATAGGGATTTCTGCCGCGGTGGCCATCCTCGCGCGCTCCACGCAGGTCAATACCAGCTACCTTGGCGAGCACCTTACGGTCTACGACGTGCAGCGCTGGCAAGCGACGGGCGTCACTCCCGGCGCCAACGTCGGCACGGCGCAACTGATGGGCGAAATCGAGCGGCAGGCGGCCGCGATCGCCTACTCGAACGACTTCCACGTGCTGGCCATCGCGACAATCATCGTGCTGCCGCTGGTGTGGTTGTTACGGCCGCCGCAAGGCAAGCCGTCGATCCCCGTCGAGGTCGGGGAGGTTGGGTAGGGCGCCTGCCGCTGCGCGCCAGCGGCCGAAGCGCGTATAAGAAGTGACGGATGGTTCATTCGGTGACAGCGCCGGTGACGCTGCCTGTTGCCATTATCTCTACCGGGAGCACGCCATGAATCGCGACGAAGGCGTCGAATCGTCGGTCTCACGCCTTGCCGAGCAGTTTGCCGAGATCTGGAACGATCACGACATGACGCGCCTGCAGGACCTCTACGCCGATGACGCGGACTTCGTAAATGTCATCGGCATGCGCCTGAAAGGTGCGGACCGAATTGCGGACATGCATGTGGCGCTGCACGCGTCGCGGATGCGCCAGACGACTCTGCTCAGCGAAGGCATGACCGTGCGGGTGCTGGCGCCTTCGGTGGCTGTCGTGCACGACACGTGGGTGCTGACAGGGTGACCCGGGCGCGCCGGGCTGGAAGATCGGTGAGCAGCGTCGGGGAATCCTGGTGCACGTCATGAAGCTCGACGGTGCCGGCAAGTGGCAGATCGCGATGTCGCAGAACACGGACATCCAGGACCTGGCGAACACCTAGCCACGCACGGGAGCGGAACACGCCTCGTCCCGGTTCGAGGCGGTCCACTCCTGGCGTCGGTCTACTGCCTGTCGAACACCATCACGTTGTCGTACGCCTTGCCCTTGGCGTCGGTTCCCTTGCTTTTCAGCGTCAAGACCTTGCCGTCGCCCGAGACCGAGCGAACCGTCGTGCCGGTGGCCTTGCCCGCTTTCTTCTGCGTGCTCTCAATCGTCGTGGCGTCGATCCGCTTCAATGTCAGCGTGTCGAAGTCGGCCGAACCCGTGATCGGATAGTCCTTGCCGTCGTACTTGAAAGTCGATTTTCCATTCACGGCCGAACCGTCTGCAGCGACTCCGGTGTACATCATGTCGATGACGTCGGCTGTCGCCACATAGGCCCGCGTCTGGGACTTGGGCGCCGGTCCGGGGCTGAACTTCGACTTGGCCAGGTTCAGCTTCCAGGTGCCAACCACCGGGTCCGATACGTCAGCAGCCGAAGCCACTGCGGCGCCGCCGATGGCGAGCACCGTTCCAATCAGCATTGTCCTGAAGAATGTGCGCATGAAATCCCCTTCCCTAGCGATGTGTTGCAAATCTTCAATCCGCGACCGAAGCACAGGCGGGACCCTGGCATCGATCGCGCGGTCGAGTATGCGCCGGCGCAATCGGCAAGGGACAACGGGTCGGTTGCGCGCCGCACCTGCTCAGGTATGCTCGCGGACTTCTTGAATCGGGGAATGCACGATGACGCGTCTGATCCTGGCAATAGTGGCCCTGGGGTTGACCTCGGTGCCCGTCGCGGCAGACTCCCCGGCGCACGAGGCGCAGGCCCGTGAGATCTACGCGCGCATCGTCGGGTTCCGGACCGCCGAGGGTCAGAAGCAGACACCCGCCATGGTCGACTACCTGATGGGCGTGCTGACCAAGGCAGGCGTTCCCGCAGCGGACATCACGACCCTTGATTCCGGCGAGGCGAGGGCGATGCTCGTGCGCATACCGGGCCAGGGGCGCGGCCGGCCGATCCTGTTCTCGGCGCACATGGACGTCGTCGATGCCCGACCGGAGGACTGGGAGCGCAGCCCGTTCACGCTGCTCGAAGAGAACGGCGTTTTCTACGGCCGCGGCACCACGGACAACAAGGCCGGCGTCGCCGCACTGATGTCCACGATCCTGCGCCTGCGTGCCGAGAACCTGCAGCCCGGCGCGTGACCTCGTCTTCGGCTTCGTCGGCGACGAAGAGACCGGGCATGCTGACGACGAAACTGATCGCCGCCCATCCGTGGGTTGCCAACGCCGAGTTCGCCATCAACACGGACGCCGGCGGCGGACTCCTCGACGATGCCACCGGCAAGCCGTTGATCTACCTGGTGCAGGGCGCCGAGAAGACCTATGCCTCCTTCGAACTGCTGGTCACCAATGAAGGCGGCCACAGCTCGCGTCCCCGCGCGGACAATGCGATCTACCAGCTGGCACGTGCGATGCTCAAGGTCGAGGCATATCGCTTCCCGGTGATGGCCAACGACCTGACCCGTGCGTATCTCGGCGCCGTGGGACAGGCGCAGCCGGGCGAGGTGGGTGAGGCGTTGCGGCGGTTCGCTGCTGATCCCGCCGACACAGCCGCGGCGGATACGCTGTCCAGGTCGCCGGAGTTCGTGGGCACGACGCGCACGACCTGTGTGGCAACGATGCTGGATGGGGGACATGCCGAAAATGCCTTGCCGCAAAAGGCGAAGGCCGTCGTCAACTGCCGGATCTTCCCCGGCGTTCCCGTCGAGACGGTGCGCGACTCGCTGGTGGCGGCAATCGGCGATAGCGGCGTAGCAGTCACCACCATGGACACTCCGGAGGCGAGCCCGGTGTCCGAGATGCGACCCGACGTCATGAAGGCCATCACGCGGGCGGTGCACGAACAGTATCCGGGTGTGCCGATCGTTCCGTATCTCGAATCCGGCGGCACCGACGGCAAGGTCTATCGCACGGTCGGCATCCCGACGTTCGCCAGCTCCGGCCTGTTCTCGAAGCCCTCCGAAATGTACGCGCACGGGCTCAACGAGCGCCTGCCGGTCCGGTCCTTCTACGAAGGACTCGATCACATCTATCGGCTCGCCGTGGACCTGGGACAGGCGCAGCGGGCCAAGTAATCCGTGGACCGGGGTGCGTCGCCGCGTTCATTCGAACGGGTAGCGCACCCCGACCTGGCGCCGGATCTCGTCCGTCCATGCCAGAGTCGCAAGCGTCTCGGCGTGCGGCATTGAAGGGCTTTCGACCAGGCCTGCGCGAATGCAGCGCTGGGCTTCCTCGATCTCGTACTCGAAGCCGTTCACCGGAATGGCGCAAGCGCGCGCTGTTCCGGTTCGCCCGGGAGCAGCAGGCTGTGCTTCCCAGAAGGTCGGCAACTTGATCACGCCGCGTTCGCCGAAGATCGTCAGTGCATTTTCGGCGCAGCCATCCAGGCCACAGATGAACTGGGAGTCGAGCTCGCCGGGAAACTGCAGCGTCACCGTCACGCGTTGATCGACACCCGTCGGCGCCAGCACGCCGGTGGCATGAATTGAGAGCGGCTCGGGGCATGCGCACCTGCTGCAATATCCAGCGCGTGACGGTCAGGTTGTAGATGCCGACATCGAGCAACGCACCACCGGCCAGGGCTGGGTTGAACAGCCGACCAGTGGGTTCGAACGCAGCCGGAAAGCAGAAACTCGACTGGATACCGCGCACCTCGCCGATGGCTTCGTCTCGCAGCCATTGCGCGACCAGTCCATAGCTCGGCAGGAAGCGGGTCCACATTGCTTCCATCAGGAAGACATGCCGCTCGCGTGCAATGCCGACCAGCGCTCGGCCCTGCGCAAGATTCGGCACCAACGGCTTTTCACAGAGCACCGGTTTGCCAGCCTCGAGACATGGACGCGCCCACTCGCCGTGCTGCGCGTGCGGCGTCGCGACATAGATGCCGTCGATCAGCGGGTCGGACAGCAGCTGGTGCAGGCTCTCGGCGACCAGCGGATTCGAGCCATCGGCATTGACATAGCTCGCGGCGAATCCGGCAGTGCGGATCGGATCCCGGCCAAGGACCGTGCGCAGTTGAGCGCCGGGCATTGCCGTGACGGCGGAGCCGAAGCGGTGGGCGATTTTGCCGGGCCCGATCAGTGCCCAGGCGAACGTCGTCATGGCTGAGGGGCCGTGGTGCTGGCTGGAAAGTGCATCTTGCCACCGGTGCCGTCGCCGTGCGGAGTGGCGTGTTAGTCTAATAATGCTAGCGACACAGGCCGCAGTTGCCGCATCGGGAGGGCCCCATGATTGACGATCCACGACGCCTGCTCGAGCTCGAGTTCCCGCCACTGGAGTTCGCGTGGACCGAGCAGCTCTGCCAGCTCTACGCGCTGGCGACGGGATTCGGCCAGGACCCGGTGGACGAGCGCGAGCTGCGCTACGTCATCGAAGGTGCCAACCAGCGCGTCAGCCCCACGGTCGCAGTCACCTTGTACTGGGACTACCGGTGGATGGAAGCGAGTGGCGTGAACCTGGCAATGTCGCTGCACGGTGAGCAGCGCAACGTCTTTCACCGGCCGGTGCCAGCTGCAGGAAAGGGGCGCGTGACCTCCCGCATTACCGGGGTGTTCGACAAGGGACCCGGGCGAGGGCTGGTCATCGAGTGCACGCAGGACATCCACGACGTTGCGTCGGGCGAGCCGATCGCGACCAACGTGATCTACAACTTCGCGCGGGCAGACGGCGGCATTGGCTATTCGAGCGGACCGGCACCCAAGCCGCATCCACTGCCCGAGCGTGTGGCGGACTCGGTGGTGATCGGGACGACGCGACCCGAGCAGGCCCTGCTATATCGGCAACTGGGGGACCGCAATCCGCTGCACGCCGATCCAACGACAGCGCGCGCCGCGGGTTTCGATCGCCCCATCCTGCATGGCATGTGCACCTACGGCTTCGCCGCGCGCGCTGTCCTCTCGGCTGCCTGCGACTGCGACTCGAGTCGTCTCGCGAGCATCGGTGCACGCATCAGTGCGCCGGTCTATCCCGGCGATACGTTGCAGACGGAGGTCTGGCGGGACGGCAACGTCGTGTCTTTCCGTACCCTGGTGCCTGAGCGGGGCAACGTCGTGGTGCTCAACAACGGACGGGCGGAACTGCGCTGATCGTGACGCGACACAGGCGCACGGCTGCGATATCCATGACGAAGTGGTCGGGATGAAAGGATTTGAACCTTCGACTCCTACGTCCCGAACGTAGTGCTCTACCAGGCTGAGCTACATCCCGAATCCAGTTCGCCGCGGGCCTGCAGAAGAAGTCCGGCTCGGGTAGCCGACAGGAGGCGAGGGCGGCGGGGCAGGCCCCGCTGAGAGCCGCGCAGTGTACTGAAGGCGCGCCCCTGATTCAATGAATACGGCCGGCTGGACCGGCTCCAATCGCCTCAGTACGTTCTCGCGACCGCGAAATCCGCCAGGGACACCAGCGCGTCGCGGTAACTCGAGGCCGGCAGTTTGCCGAGTGCCTCGACCGCCAACTCCTTCTCGCGCCGGGCCGTCCGGGCGGTGTACTCGAGTCCGCCGGACGACTCGATCAAACGAGTGATCTGGTCCAGGTCGGCGATCCCACCGTTTTCGATGGCCTCGCGCAATCGGGCCGCCTCGGCCGCCGGAGCGTTGGCCAGCGCGTAGATGACGGGCAGCGTCGGTTTGCCCTCGGCCAGGTCGTCCCCCAGGTTCTTGCCCAGTTCTTCGGCGGTCGACTTGTAGTCGAGGACGTCGTCGACCAGCTGGAACGCCGTGCCGAGGTGCCGGCCGTACTCGACCATCGCCAGCTCGATCTCACGTGGTGAGCCCGACAGGATCGCGGCCATCTGGGCGCCGGCTTCGAACAGCTTGGCCGTCTTGCGGTAGATGACGTCGAGGTACCGCTTTTCCGTGGTCTCCGGGTCGTGCGCGTTCATGAGCTGCAGCACCTCGCCTTCCGCGATGGTGTTGGTCGCGTTGGCCATGACTTCCTGGATGCGCAGGTCCCCCAGCTCGACCATCATCTGGAAGGCACGGGAATACAGGTAATCGCCTACCAGCACGCTGGCCTCGTTGCCGAAGACATGGTTGGCCGTATTGCGGCCGCGGCGCATGTCGGAACCGTCCACGACATCGTCGTGCAGCAGGGTAGCCGTATGAATGAACTCGATGATTGCGGCGGCCGGCACATGATTCTGTCCGCGGTGGCCGCAGGCACGGGCCGCCAGCACCACGCTCAGCGGGCGCAGCCTCTTGCCGCCTGCGCCGATGATGTACTGGGAGACCTGGTTGACCAGGACGATGTCGCTGGCCAGCCGCTGTACGATGGTCTGGTCGACGCTTTGCAGGTCGTCCGTAACCAGCGCCCGGATTTCTTCGAGTTGCATTCTCGCGACACGCCGTCCGGAAGGTATTCTTATGGAAACCCGGCATGGTACCCATCACCCTGCGCCAAGGGAATGGAGGGAAGCCCCTAAGCGCTTGATTTAGGGGGGTCGGTCCCCTAAACTTCCGCGTCTTTCTGCCGGGGTTCCCGGCAGCCATCGTTACAGGTTTGGAGTAAGGCTCATGTACGCAGTCATTGCGACGGGCGGCAAGCAGTATCGTGTCGCCGAAGGCGACGTGGTACGCATCGAAAAACTGGTCGCCGAGCTCGGTGCCGCCGTCGAATTCGACAAGGTTCTGCTCGTCGGCAGCGGCAGCGACGTCAAAGTCGGCGCCCCGCTGGTCGCGGGCAGCAAGGTTTCGGGCGTCGTGCACAAGCAAGGCAAGGGTGAGAAGAAGGCGATCGTGAAGTTCCGCCGGCGCAAGCATTACCTGCGCCAGGGCACGCACCGCCAGTTCTACACCGACGTCAAGATCACCGGCATCCAGGCCTGAGCCTGGCGCTGAACACACCCTTCGGAGTCCTCGAGCAATGGCACATAAAAAGGCAGGCGGTTCAACCAAGAACGGCCGCGAATCCGAGAGCAAGCGCCTCGGCCTCAAGAAGTTCGGTGGCGAGACCGTCCTCGCCGGCAACATCCTCGTGCGCCAGCGTGGCACGCTGTATCGCGCCGGCGACAACGTCGGCGTAGGCACGGACCACACCCTGTTCGCGCTCACCGACGGCACCGTGCAGTTCAAGCGCAAGGGCGTGGCCCAGCGCGTGCACGTGTTCGTCGAGCCCAGCAAGGACTGATCTCCCGCTCCTCCCATGGCCGCATGGGAGAAGGCGCGCAACGCGCGGACGAGGGCTCAGGGCCACTGCTCGACCGATCGCAAGAGGCCTCGGCAAATGCCGGGGCCTTCTTGTTTCCGACCAACCCCTGTTCCCGAACTCCTCAAATGAAATTCGTCGACGAAGCAACGATCAAGGTCCAGGCCGGCAACGGCGGCCGTGGCATGGTCAGCTTTCGCCGCGAGAAGTTCATGCCGTTCGGCGGACCGGATGGCGGTGACGGCGGCGATGGCGGCCACGTTTACCTCGTCGCGAAAGCCGGGCTGAACACGCTCGCGGATTTCCGCCACATGCGCAGCTTCAAGGCCGTCAACGGCGAGCCGGGCGGCAGCGCGGATTGCAGCGGTCGCGGCGGCGCGGACATGGAAGTGTTCGTCCCCGTTGGCACGGTGATCTACGACGTAGACACCGAGGAGACCCTCGGCGACCTTGCTGCGGATGGCGACCGGATCCTCGTCGCGAAAGGCGGCGAGGGCGGCATGGGCAACCAGCGCTTCAAGAGCAGCACCAACCGCACGCCGCGCAAGGCGACGCCGGGCAATCCTGGCGAGAAGCGCGAATTGCGGATCGAGCTCAAGTTGCTGGCCGACGTCGGCCTGCTCGGCCTGCCCAATGCGGGCAAGTCCACCCTGATCAGCGTGGTGTCGTCGGCTCGACCGAAGATTGCGGATTACCCGTTCACCACGCTGCACCCGAACCTGGGTGTCGTCTATGTCGGTGAACACCAGAGCTTCGTCATGGCTGACATTCCGGGCGTGATCGAAGGTGCGGCGGAGGGCGCCGGCCTCGGTATCCGCTTCCTGAAGCACCTGCAGCGCACGCGCGTGCTGCTGCACCTGGTGGACATTGCGCCGCCGGATCCGGCGGCGGACCCCGTCGTCGATGCACGTGCGATCGCCGGCGAGTTGAAGAAGTTCAGCCCGGAACTGGCCACGCGCGAACGGTGGCTCGTGCTGAACAAGATCGACCTGCTGCCGCCGGCCGACGCCGAAAAGCGCTGCAAGGAGATCGTCCGTCGCCTGCGCTGGAAGGGCCCGGTCTACCGTATCTCGGGTGTCACGCAGCAGGGCACGCAACAGTTGTGCTTCGACATCATGCGGCGGCTCGAGGAAATCCGGCTCTCTGGCGTCGAACTTCCGGACGCCAACTAGGCCTCGGGTCGTGCCCCAAGCGCACGGGATACGCCGCACGCGGTCGTGATGAAATCGCTCGAGATCGTGAGATCGCTGAGCAAGAAAAAGCCGGCTCGGAGCCGGCTTTTTCGTATCGATCAGGCCGCGGCGACCCGCCGCAACGGGCGCTGCCTTACTTGGCTGCGGTGCCCAGGGCCTTGATCTTGGCGTTGAGTTCGCTCTTGTGACGGGCGGCCTTGTTGGCGTGGATGATGCCCTTGGTCACCATCGTGTCGATCACCGGCTGCGCCTGCTTGTACGCGGCGGTGGCTTCGGTCTTGTCGCCGGCGCCGATGGCGGCCAGGACTTTCTTGATCGACGTGCGCAGGCGCGAGCGGGCGGCCATGTTGTGGGCACGACGCTTCACATCCTGCTTGGCACGCTTTTCTGCGGACTTGATGTTCGCCACTGACTTCAGCTCCTGCGGCCGGCGTGCCCACACTGGGGACGACCAACCATCGGGTAATCGGGTTAAAAGAGCCGCGTATTTTGGCGATCGACGGCAGGAAGGTCAAGGAGAGAATAGGGGGAAGGCCGGGACGGCCCGGAAGGCCAGGAAGGCCAGGAAGGCCAGGAAGGATTAGGGAAGCTCGGTTCCGTGTCTTCACTTCCTCCGCTTCCTTAACTTCCGGGCCTTCCTCGCCTTCCTCGCCTTCCTAGTATCATCCGCGGCCCATGTCCCCGACTGTGACCCTCCCTTGAGCGGCGGCGGTTTCTTCCGCAGCACCTCGATCGTCGGCGCCTTCACGCTCATTTCGCGCGTGTCCGGCCTGCTGCGCGACATGGTCTATTCCCGGATGTTCGGGGCCGGGCTGCTGATGGACGCGTTCCTGGTCGCGTTCAAGATCCCCAATTTCATGCGCCGGCTGTTCGCAGAAGGCGCGTTCTCCCAGGCGTTCGTGCCGGTCGTGTCGGAGTACAAAGTCCAGCGCGAACACGACGAGGTCCGCGCCCTGATCGAAGGGACCATGGGGACCCTGGCGTGGTTCCTGTCGGTCGTAACGATCATCGGCGTCGTCGCGGCACCGTTGCTGGTGATGCTGTTCGCGCCGGGTTTCCGTGCCGACGGCGATCGCTTCGACCTCACCGTCGACATGCTGCGTTGGACCTTCCCTTACATCCTGTTCGTCTCGCTCGCCGCGCTCGCGGGCGGCGTGCTCAACAGCTACGGCAAGTTCGCCGTGCCGGCGACCACGTCCACCTTGATGAACGTGGTCATGATCGTGTTCGCCGCCTTCATTGCGCCACATTTCGCCCAGCCTGGCATCGCGCTGGCCATCGGCGTGTTCGTGTCGGGCCTGGTGCAGCTCGGCTTCCAGTTGCCCTTCATGATCAAGCTCGGCTTGCTGCGGCGTCCGCGCTGGAACTGGGGTCACGAAGGCGTGCGCAAGATCGGCCGGCTCATGCTGCCCGCGATCTTCGGCTCGTCGGTATCGCAGGTGGCGTTGCTGCTCGACACGCTGATCGCTTCGTTCCTCGCGACCGGCAGCATCGCGTGGCTCTATTACGCGGACCGGCTGGTCGAATTCCCGCTCGGCGTGTTCAGCATTGCGCTGGCCACGGTGATCCTGCCGGGCCTCGCTGCGCACCACGCCGCGCAGTCCCCGGAGCGATTTGCGTCGACCCTCGACTGGGCGGTCAAGCTAACGACCATCGTCGTGCTGCCAGCGACGGTGGCGCTGCTGCTCCTGGCGGGACCGCTCACCGTCGTGATCTTCCATTACGGCAAGTTCGACGAGCAGGACGTGCGCATGTCGACGCTCGCGCTGATGGCGTACTCGGGCGGCCTGATGGGCTTCAGCATGGTGAAGGTGCTGGCACCCGGCTTTTTCGCGCGGCAGGACACGAAGACACCCGTCAAGATCGGCGTGCAGTCGCTCGTGCTCAGCATCAGCCTCAACTTGGGCATAGTGCTCCCGCTCGCGTTCCTGTACCCGGACAAGCCAGGGCTGCACGCGCTGCTGGCCCTCAATACCGGCATCGGCGCGTGGTTCAACGCGACGATGCTCTACCGCGGGCTGCGCAAGCAGCACGTGCTGCATCACTCGTCCGGCTGGGGCCGCACGCTGTGGCAGGTCCTGGCCGGCAATGTGCTGATGGCCGGTTTCCTCTGGTACGTCGCAGGCGATACGCAACGCTGGCTCGACATGAACGCCTGGCACCGCGTCGGCTGGATGACTGTGCTGGTCGTCGGCGGAGCGGGCATCTATTTCGGCACGCTGTACGTGCTCGGCATGCGTTTGCGCGACCTGCGACACCAGGCGATCGCGATTCCCCCGCGGCCCGCGGGCACGTCACCGTGAGTCGTCCGCTCGAGCTGGTGCGCGGATTGCACAACCTGCGTCCAGAACACCGCGGCTGCGTGGCGACCATCGGCAACTACGACGGCGTGCACCGAGGTCACCAGCACATGCTCGCGGCCGTGCGACGCAAGGCAGACGAACTCGGCCTGCCGACGACCGTGGTCACGTTCGAGCCGACGCCACGCGAATTCTTCGAAGGGGCGACGGCCCCCGCGCGCCTGATGCGGTTGCGCGAGAAACTCGAGGCACTCGCGCTGTACGGGGTCGATCGCGTCGTGGTGCTGCGATTCGACGACTGCATGCGCAATTTCAGCGCAAGCGAGTTCGAACAAAAGCTGCTGGCGCAAGGCCTGGGCGCAAGGCACATGGTCGTTGGCCACGACTTTCACTACGCGAGGAAGCGCGAAGGCAACATCGAGTCGTTGCGCGCAGCCGGTAAGCGGCACGGATTCTCGGTGGAAGAGGTTGGCGAGTTTCTAGTTGCGGGTGAGCGTGTGAGCAGTTCACTCGTGCGTGAAGCGCTCGGCCGCAACGACATGGAACGCGCTGCGCACCTGCTTGGCCGGCCCTACCGCATGACCGGGCGCGTGCGACGCGGCGTGCAGCTCGGCCGCACACTGGGGTATCCCACCGCCAATCTCGCGCTGCACCGGAAGGTGGTGCCGTTGTGGGGCATCCTCGCGGTACGGGTCAGCGGTGCCGGACTCGAGGACCACCCGGCGGTGGTGAGCCTGGGTACGCGCCCGACGGTGAACGGCACCGATCCATTGCTCGAGGTGCACTTGTTCGACTTCGACGGCGACCTCTACGGCGAGTACCTGAGCGTCGACTTCCTGCGCTGGCTGCGGGCCGAACAGAAGTTCGACTCGCTGGACGCGCTGGTCGTCCAGATGCACGTCGATTCCGCCCGCGCCCGCGCCGTCCTGGCCGAAATTCCGCGCCCTGCCTGAGCCGGCCGCCCCGCGCGCCGCCAAGGCTGGATTAAATCCATGAATTGCCTCAATATTTCCGGTTCCGTGCCCGCGTGCGCGACCCGCTCCAAAGTCCCTTCCCATGGCTGACTACAAGAACACCGTAAACCTGCCCGAGACGGCATTCCCGATGAAGGCCGATCTCGCCCGCCGCGAGCCGGATATGCTGGCGTGGTGGGACGAGCACCGCACGTACGAGAAGCTGCGCGCCATTGCGAAGGACAGGCCGAAGTTCATCCTGCATGACGGTCCGCCGTACGCGAACGGCGCGATCCACATCGGCCACGCCGTCAACAAGATCCTGAAGGACATCATCGTCAAGTCGCGCACGCTCGACGGCTTCGATGCGCCCTACGTGCCGGGTTGGGACTGCCACGGCCTGCCGATCGAGCACGCGGTCGAGAAAGTGCGCGGCCGCGAGATGAAGCAACTCGACGCCAAGGCGTTCCGGCAGGCGTGCCGCGATTTCGCGATGGAGCAGATCGACGTCCAGCGCAAGGACTTCATCCGCCTGGGCGTGCTCGGCGACTGGTTCAACCCGTACCTGACGCTGGCGCCAGGCTACGAGGCCGAGCAGCTGCGTGCGTTCGCGCAGATCATCCGCAACGGTCACCTGTACAAGGGCTACAAGCCCGTGCACTGGTGCATCGATTGCCGCTCGGCGCTGGCGGAGGCCGAGGTCGAATACGAAGAGCGCACGTCGCCGTCGATCGACGTGAAGTTTGCGACGGTCGATGGTCCGGACCTCGCGCGGCGCTTCGGCCTGCAAGCGTTGCCGCCGGGCCGCGCCAGCATCGTGATCTGGACCACGACGCCCTGGACGCTTCCGGCCAACCAGGCTGTCGCGGTTCACCCTGAGTTCGACTACTCGCTGCTGCGCGTCAGCCGCACGTCGCAGTTCGACGACGTCCACAGCGGTGTCGAGACACTGCTGGTTGCGAGCGAACTCGCGCCGGCCGTGCTGAAGCGCGCGGGCCTTGCCGCTTCGCAGGAAATCGGCCGCGTGAAAGGCGCAGAGCTCGAGCACCTGCGCGTGCGGCATCCTTTCTATGACCGCGTCGTGCCCGTGATTCTCGGCGAGCACGTGACCCTCGAAAGCGGCACCGGCGCCGTGCACACCGCGCCGGGCCACGGCCAGGAAGACTTCATCGTCGGCAAGAAGTACGGCCTCGAGGTCGACAATCCCGTCGGCAGCGACGGGCGCTTCCTGCCCGCCACGCTGATCTTTGCCGGCGAGAAAGTGTTCGAGGCCAACAAGCACGTGGTCGAGGTGCTGCGCGAAAGCGGCGCGCTGCTGCACCACGAGGCGTACCAGCACAGCTACCCGCATTGCTGGCGCCACAAGACGCCGGTGATCTTCCGTGCGACGCCGCAATGGTTCATCAGCATGGAGCAGGCCGGGCTGCGCGCGGCGGCGCTCGCCGAGATCGGCAAGGTCGAGTGGACGCCGGGCTGGGGCGAACAGCGCATCTACAGCATGATCGCGGGCCGTCCCGACTGGTGCATCTCGCGCCAGCGCATGTGGGGCGTGCCGCTGTCGCTGTTCACGCACAAGGAGACGGGCGAGCTGCATCCGCGCACGCCGGAACTCGTCGAACAGGTGGCCGCTCTCGTCGCGCAGGACGGCATCGATGCCTGGTTCGATCTCGATCCGGCCACGCTGCTCGGTGCCGAAGCATCGAGCTACGAGAAGGTCACCGACATCATGGATGTCTGGGTGGACTCGGGCGTCTCGCATCATTGCGTGTCGCAGAGCCGGCCGGAGATCCTGTCGCCCGCCGACCTGTACCTCGAAGGCTCGGACCAGCACCGCGGCTGGTTCCACAGCTCGCTGCTGACTTCCGTCGCGCAGAAAGGCCACGCGCCCTACAAGGGCGTGCTCACCCACGGTTTCACCGTGGACGAGAAGGGCCGCAAGATGTCGAAGTCGCTCGGCAACACCGTGCTGCCGCAGAAAGTGATGAGCACGCTCGGCGCCGACGTGCTGCGCCTGTGGGTTGCGGCGACCGATTACGCCAACGAGATCAGCGTCTCGGACGAGATCCTGAAGCGCACGTCGGATTCGTACCGCCGCGTCCGCAACACCGTGCGCTTCCTGCTCGGCAACCTCGCGGGTTTCGAGCCCACGCGCGACACAGTGCCGGTGGACCAGATGCTCGCGCTCGATCGCTGGGCCCTGGAGCGGACGCGCGAACTGCAGCAGGAAGTGCGTGGCCGCGTATCGCAGCTACGACTTCCACGTGATCTACCAGAAGCTGCACAATTTCTGCGTCGTGGACCTCGGCGGCTTCTACCTCGACGTGCTCAAGGATCGCCTGTACACGACGCCGGCCGGCGGCCTGCCTCGCCGTTCGGCACAGACCGCGATGTACTGGATCGCCGAGGCGATGGTGCGCTGGCTGGCGCCGATCATGTCGTTCACCGCCGAGGAGATCTGGCGCTTCATGCCGGGTAGCCGTGCCGAGTCGGTGTTCTTCACGACCTGGGCCG
>CAVUSC010000019.1:0-88303 GCA_963743995.1 uncultured Gammaproteobacteria bacterium
CCGTCGGCGAAGATGATGTCTGACGGTTCATTACCGCGCTGCGTAGGCCGTCGTCCCGACGCATGTTGACGACCTTCGCCGCGTTGATGACCCCGATTTGCAATGGCCGTCGAGCGACGATGGCTTCGTCGACAATGTCACGACGCCTCGGTCATGGTCACGGCGGCGACCGGGATGCCAAAGAGCAACTTGATTGGCGTAGCCATCGACAGAACTCCTGCACTCACTTGGGGACCTCGCGAGAAAAGCGGTCGACGCGTGCGTTCGACCAGGCGTATAACACCCATCCGAGATGGTAGGGACGATCTTCGTAGTCAATTGTCGTCGGCCGGAGAATCCAGTCGATGGCGGGCACGCGAAGTGAGGGGTGCACGCTGCTCGCGGCTGCCTGCAGATAGCGAGAGAGCTTTGCCGGCTCCCGTCGAGCGACCTTGCGCCAGATGATCCCGGCCTGGTCATCGATGAGTGACCCGCCCTGCAGTTCGGGGGCCGATGCAAGCCACTGGAGTCCGAGCGCGATTTCGCGGGCGAACGACTGCCCGGTTGCGTCCTGAACTTCGAGGAGGGCCATCGGCGCCATCGAGTCCTGGTGCACCGCATAGACGGGGTAGCCCTCGATCACCCGGCCGGTCCGAACGTCATAGTGCCACCACCATTGACCGTCCTCGCCCTGCAGGGCGCAAAAGCGACGAGCCCCGGCGAGCGCCGTGTCCAGTGAGGATCGATCGCCTGTGATTCGACCGTAACGGGCGAGGGCGTGGACGGGATACACGAGATCCGCAAAGCAGGCGACGTGCGCACGTCGTGACTGCGCGCCGCCGAGAACATGAGGGAAGATCGACGAGCTTGGGTTGAACGCGCTGCGAAGACGCGCCGCCAGCTGGTGTCGAAGCTCGCCATCCAGGGGATCGTCGTCGGCACACAGTGCGGCAAGCGCCCACGCCACTTCTACGGTCGGGTGCGTGCCTCTGACCGGGTCTAGCGCACGGAGGCGCGCGAGCGCGTCATCGAGCTTCGGGTGGTGCAGCGCCCGACCGGCCCAGAGTGTCAGGGCCACATCGCCCAGGTTGTCGACGGTCGCGACTTCTCGCAGCAGACGGGCGCAGAGTTCGTCGGTGGCGGTTTGGCCAATCGCTTGGGTCGCGTCGGGATGGTTTGCCAGGCCGAGGAGAGTGATAGCCGAGTAGCGCCGGCTCAGACCCTCCTGGACGAGACCGTTGACGTTGGCCGGACGCGAAAGACGTACATCCCCTCGGCCTGCGAGTACATGAGCGGCAGGCCGCTCACCGAAAGCGCCTTCAACCGAGCGAGCAAAGCTGAGGGACCCATGCGAGCGTCTGCCACCTGTGATCGATGAAGGGAAGAAAGGGGGCGAACCGATTCTCCAGACGAATCCGCCACTGCAAGCGCCGTTCGTGCCTGATAAGCCATAGCTGATGCGAGACTCCCCGACTGTGGGCCGCCTCGATGCGGCGGCCCGATGGTCAATTACCTGAACCTGATAGTCACTTAATGGTCAGCTGTTTTGGAACGAATGATCCAGGACAGCGGCACATGTCCCTTCCGACTGGTGATGGCGATGAACGTTGCCGCCAGGATCTTCACATCCACCCAGAACGACATATGCCGGACGTATTGAAGATCGTAGGAAATCCACTGGTGGAAATCGCCGCCACTGCGGCTATGCCGGCAAACCTGCCACAGTCCGGTGATGCCGGGCCGGACCGACAGTCGGGCTTCCCGCCACGGGACGCACAGCTGGTTCTCCCGGAACGGCGAGGGGCGCGGACCGACCAGGCTCATCTGTCCAAGCACCACATTGAGCAGTTGCGGCAGCTCGTCCAGGCTGGTCGCCCGCAGCCAGTGTCCGACTCGGGTCACGCGCGGGTCGTGATTCAGCTTGAACTGCGGACCATCGACCTGGTTCGCCGCCATGAGCTCACGCTGCCTGGCGTCAGCGCCAACAGCCATCGTTCGAAACTTGTAGCACTTGAACACGCGGCCATGGCTGGCCTCTCGCAGGTCGCCGTAGAAAATGCCGCCCCGCGAGTCCAGCTTGATGAGCACGGCGATCAGCGCCAGCAGTGGAGACAGCAGCAGCAGGCCGATAAGGGCAATCAATCCCTCGACAATTGCCTTGATCCTTGGATACAACCGGGGAAGTGCGCTCGGTCCACCGATATCTTCTGTCTGCGCGGGGTGAATCGGCTCGCAGGCGGGCGCTCCTCCCGTGGACGCTCCGGTCAACACGCGCGAGCGCTCTCGGCTGCCTGCGGGCACGACCGCCTGCGGGGCTACGACGCATTGCGCCACGATGGCGCCCTCGCCGATGCGCGCACCCGCGCCGATCACTGTAGGTCCGAGAATTGTGACGCCAGGTTCGATAACCACCCCGTTGTGGAGCGCGACAGCCCCGAGGAGGCGTGCGGTCGGATCGACCACGCAGTCCCGTCCACGCTTCATGGCCCGCGTCTCGTCCGTTCCGGCGCTCAGCATCTGCTCGGACAGTCCGAGCATCCCGCCCGGTCGGCTGAGGTCGTAGACTCCGCCCCGAATCGGAACGTCGCGGCTGGGCACTCCTTGAGCCGCCAGCGCCGTCCGAAGCCCGACCAGCGAGGTGAGGGGTACCGAGATAGCTTTGAGCGCACTCGAGACCGGCACGAGCGAGCAGATGACACCGGATGTGACCGACCACGTGACTTCGTCGTAGTAGCGCTGAATCCGCCGGACAAGTCCGCGTCCGTCGAACTCGACCCGGTCCCGGGTACCTGAGGCATTCTCTTCGAGCGCGATGAGATGAGTCGCGCAAGGCGGTCCATCGAACATATCGCGGAGGATGGCAGTGGGGTCGAATCCTCGTGACGGCAGGTATCGGGCGTCAACGATGAGCAGCCAGTCCGATGGCTCGTAGTCACACAGGCTCGCGCCAAACTCCGAGAGGCGCATAGCCCGCTCCGAGGCCGGGCACGCCAGGCGGAGAGCCGCCGAGTAGCGCTCACAGGGCTGGAAGTCGGTGACTACGCGGATGTTGCGATGTGTTATCGCAGAGACCTTGGAACCGACGTATTCGACGAGGGTGGATGCCCCAATCGGCATTAGCCCCAGCGAGAGGGCTGTGGTTGAGTCCCCGAGATAGGACGGTCTCGAATCGACGAGGATCGGAAACACCGACATCGACTCTCGTATTCGCAAAGAGTCTTCCGTCTGTGCGAGAAGGTCGACAATTGAGGTAAACCATTCTAATACAGTGGTTTATAAGATGTGACCGTCGTTGTGCTTCCCTGGAAGCTCGAGGATGTCTTGAGAATGGCTGACTTTTGTCTGTTGATTGGGGTCGATTGGTCGCCCCGGCGAGCACCTGTCGCACGGAATCGAATCGAAGGCGACGGCCGAGGAATCGGAGGCCGACGGTTGAGGAGGTGAGACAAAAAAACGGTGACCGCTCGCCGAGCGATCACCGTGGGATGACACCGGATTCGAAAACGGGGGCTAACGGACGGAGGACATCGCCAGACCGGCGACCGCCCGCTCGCGGGGGCGCGTGGCCTGCTGCGCTCGACGCCGCAAGGATGCCATTGCTCCTTGGGGCGCGCGCTCTGCCATGTGGACCGCACCCTTCAGGCGAGCGCCGGCCGCCACTTTCGCGTTGTCAGACAGGATCGAGCCATCTACCACGGCGTTGTCGCCCACGGTCGTGTTCTTCCAGAGAACCGACCGCGAAACCGCGACGTTGCGGCCGAGAGTCGTGCCTTCGCCGAGCGCGGTCGGACCGACGACGACGGCCCCGGCCTCAATCTGCACGCCTGGTCCTACGATGACGGGCCCCACCAACGAGGCGGTTGGGTCGATCCGGGCGCTGTTGTGCACGACGCGCTCGCCGGTTCGGCGGTAGTCAGCCTCGTCGCTGAGTAAGCCCGTCTGGCCGACGATCCGCTGGATCATCCAGTGGTTCGCCGTCAGATAGGACCGGGCGTTGAGAACATTGGGGCAGCCACGCGGCGTTTCAAAGATCTCGATCCGTTCGCCCGCGTCGTGAAGCTGCGGGATGAAGTTCTCTTTGATGTCCTGGTAGCCCTGCTCGCCGATATATCGAAGGACCCTGCGCTCGATGACATACAGTCCGATGGGATTGAGGAACTCTGCCGAGTCCATGCGTTCCTCTCGACTGACCGCGATGGTCAGCGCGGCGCCGCTCTGACGGTGCTTGGCAAGCAGGGCATCAAGCGAGACGTCCAGCTGCATCGAGCATTCCGTGACGATCAACGTGTCGGCGTCGGTCCGTTGCGCTGCGTCGCGAAGGCAACCGGCGGCGCCCCGCGGACTCTTGTCCTCGTAGTAATCGACGGCAATCGATGTGGGAGGCGCCGCTGCGAAGTAGGACTTCATCGCGCCCGTCGATCCGTTCGCACAGATGGTGACGTCGGAAATCCCATTCTTGCTCAGCGAACGAAGGACATGAACGATCATCGGACTCTGCGCGATCGGCAGCAGCGGGCGAGCGCGCAGTTGCTCAAACGAGGAGTTGGTCCAGGCGTAGCTGCCGGCGAGGACGATGGCCGCGGGCGAAGAGAGTTCCGGCGTCGGCGACGAACCGTGCTCCGCTCGAACAGATTCGGTGAAATCGATCGTGGGCAATTCTGTCAGGGCCTTAGACATGGGTTCCGTTAGCTTTTTATCCCCCGATGGGGTTGGCGATGCGGACCTTTGAGCAAAGATCCTTCCGCCTCTCGTCAGGCCCCGACATGTTCCCGTAACATGTTTAAATAATGTGACTTATTGGAAATATGTGAGAATGTTGATCCGGTTGGACTGGCCCATAAGTCCCCTCGATAGGTGACTTATGTCGGCTCTGCTGCCGCGTCTGGCCTTCTTGGCCGGGCCGCGCGCTCGCGCGGCAAGGTCCGGCGAAGACCTATCGCGAACCGAACACGGTAGTTATTCGAAACCGGGATCAATCGCCGGCGCTTCGTTGGGGAGGGAGTCGAAGTCGAGATGGGACGACGTTCAGAGTCGGGATGCGACGTTCAGACGTCGCATCCCGCGAGGCAGTATCCGCAGTTCCTTAGGTGCCGACCACTCCGGTCGATCGCGCCGTCAAGTGCAACGCCCTGACCGCGCTGCCCACGTGGGCAGCCGCGTCACCGAAAGCAGTCTTGTCGTTGTGAAGCGCGTGCGTGTGTTGAAAGACCTCCGCGCCCGTGGTTTCGATGCGCATCGTGTAGGCGATTGGCAACTGATCGAGAAGCGCTCCGACCGCCTTGAGTAGAGCGGGCGCGAAGAGGTTCTCATCTTCGGGTGTCAGCGAGGAAACGAAGCGGATGTCCATGCGAATCCTTAGAAAGTTGGGAACGAACGAGTGCCGACGAAATTGCAATACGTGTTCCCGGTCGAGTTGCGCACTCTTGCTTGGAAATAGCACCCGACAACGCGCCGCTGGCCCAAGAACGACGACGTTCGGGCACTAAAACTCTCCCTGCGAGACGACTTCTGGACGGTGACGTCCGCCCGGCGGCAAAGGGCTCGTGCCTGCCTTAGGGGCTATCTGTCGGCGTTCACAATGGTTGAGCCAGGCGCCAGGTTCAACCTCAAGCGTGGCACATGCCGTGCTTCGTAAAGTGGCTCTTTGAGGGCGTCGGACGACCTCGTAAACCGAACGGTAAATATTTGTCGATTCTCCCCGCACAGGACCTACGCGCCCTGCCGACCACTGGTCTGACGAGCGCTGGACTGTCGGGCGCTACCGGGGCCCTCCAGTCGTTGATTGACCGGTGTGGCCAGGTTCTCCAAGTGCCGGTCGCCCTGCTGTCTCGCACTGGGGACGCGTGGCGGTTCGAAGGCGAGGAGATTCCGTCGAGCGATCAAGGCGGGGGAGCATCCTCCTGGAGCCGGCGTGCGAATGCGCACGCTTCGGGCGATCAGCCGTGGACAGGAATCGTCATCGGCGGGGTCGGCGGCCGCGACTGGGTCTTGATGGTTCCCGGCGCCGCTCAGGGGTGGCGGGACGTCCGCTGGCTCGAGACCTTCGTCAACCAAGTCCGGTGGAGTCTCGAACGGGTGACAGCCGAAGACGAAGAGCGGCGCCAACGACGTCTCGGGCGACAGGTCTACGCCTTTTCGCGACGCCTGGCGCGCCCGCTGGCGGCTGCCGACATTCACCCGTTCATCCTGCGAACGTTAGCCGCGGCCGTGCGGGCACGCACCGCCTCCATCGCCGTCTACGACCAGCATCTGGACGCTTACACCATTGCGTCCACCGTGGGGTATCCGTCGGCGATCGTCGAGCATGTGCTCGTGACACCAGGTTTCGGTATTCTCGGCCGTGCCGCCGTGTCACGTAAGGCCGTGCTCGGGATCGTCGAGGAGCCCCATCGGCGGCTCCGCTATCGAGGCGACTCCTACCTCCTTCAGCCGCTGGTGCACGGCAACCGGGCTTTGGCGCTGGTCGCGCTGACCGACCACGCCGATGGGCGTCCGTTTGACCACGAGGACCTGGCAGTCACGCGAGCGCTGGCAGCGCCGGCGGCGCTTGCGCTCAGTCGTGAGCGCATGCACCACAGCATTCACGAACTCACCACCGCGGCGACGGTCGATTCGGTCACCGGACTGTTCAACCGCCGGTACTTCGAAGACCGTCTGCAGGCCGAGATCCAACGCGCGAGACGTCAGCAGCAGAACCTGGCGCTGATGATGGTTGACATTGACGACTTCAAGCGGATCAACGATACCTTCGGACATCTCGCCGGGGACCGAGCTCTCCGCGACGTCGCTGAACTCCTGCGCGGCGGAGTGCGCATATTCGACGATTGTGCCCGCTTCGGCGGCGAGGAGTTCACCATTCTCATGCCGGGTGCCACGGCCGACATGGCAGTGCAGGCAGCAGAGCGCGTACACCGGCGGATCGAAGAACGCTCGGGGCGCGACGATGTCCCCATCACCGTGAGCGTGGGAGTGGCGATGTTTGGTGATGGTGACGGCGAGACGTCCGAGGATCTCATCGATGCCGCCGACCGAGCACTGATTGCGGCGAAGAAGGCCGGAAAGAATCGGGTTCAGATGGGTCGCTAGGGCCGCCGGACGCCCGGCCGACTCTTCGCAGGTCCGCGCCGGCCGACGTGAGAGGGCGAGGCGCTAGGCGCGCCCCGCGAGAACAAGGGCCCGGATCGCCCGCGCCAGCGATCCCGGTCGATGCCGAATCTTCTGCTCGCCACACTCAGGAGCCAAGTCGCACTCTACGACTTGCGCGTGACCAGCCCACTTCAGCTGGGAGTCACTTCGCACGACGTGGGACCTGCCGGCGGCGTACCGGTCGGCCGCCGCCGGATCAATCGGCGCACGGTTAACCAGGATATAGTCGAACAGATGAAACCCGGTGTGTCGATGGATGGCGCGCAGGTGGTCGTCGAGCGTGTAGCCATCGGTTTCGCCTGGCTCGGTCATGAGATTCGCGACGTAGATCCGAACCGCGTTGACGCCTGAAATGGTCGACGCGACCCCTTCAACGAGCAGGTTGGGGAGGATGCTCGTGTATAGGCTCCCCGGGCCGACCACAATGCCGTCCGCGTTCACCAGCGCCCGCAGGACGTCCGGTAGAGGACGAGGGCTTGGTTGAAGTGACAGTTTCTTGATCCCTCTCCCGTCAGCGACGATCGTGGTTTCGCCTTCGAGGACCTGACCGCCCTCCATTTCCGCGCGGAGCCGTACGTTCTCCCGGGTGGTCGGCAAGACACGACCGCGCAACGACATGACGCTTCCCAGGCGTTCGACCGCTTCGGCGAAGTCTCCGGTAATTTGAACCATCGCCGTCAAGAGCAGGTTCCCGACCGGATGCCCTTCGAGCCCGGTTCCGTCGTCGAACCGATGCTGAAGAAGCTGCCGAAATGGCGAATCCGTGCGCGATACCGCCGCGAGACAATTCCGCACGTCGCCTGGAGGTAGCACCCCGAATTCACGTCGGAGTCGTCCCGAACTGCCTCCGTCATCGGTCACGGTCACAACCGCGGTGATGCGATCGGCACTGCATTCTCCGGATTCGTCGGCGTGGCCGCAGAGGCCCTCGAGCACTGCCGGCAGGCCGGTGCCGCCTCCGATGGCGACGATACGGGGCCCGTGTCCAGGGCGGTCGGCGGGGACGGGAAGACCTCTAAGTCCTGCACCCACTGATGTCTTGTGCACGGCGGGCCAGCTCGAAGAAAGGGTCGAGTGCGCGAGGTCCATGAGGAGACGCTGCGCAACCGCTGTGCCAGGTTGCAACCCCGTACTTCCACCATAAAGGCCGGAAAGGGTGTGGCCCAGGGAGAGAAAGTCTGCTTAACCGCCGGCTTAAGTCCGCCTAGAGCGCCAACTCTGACGTCCAAAAATGCTCCATTATGGAACATTGTGACGGCCGAAACTCAATAGGCCTCGAGCTCCTCGATTTCGTGCGGTGCGATCGTGCCGCCACCGCCCACGATGATGCGGATGTGCGGCGCACCGAGGTCTTTCAGCATGTCGACCATGTACTTGAAGTACTCGACGTGCCCGCCCTGGTACGAACTGCAGGCGATCCCGTCGGCATCTTCCTGCAACGCGGCCCGCACGATGTCGGCGACGCTGCGATTGTGGCCGAGGTGCACGACCTCGGCGCCATGCGACTGCAACAACCGGCGGATGATGTTGATCGCGGCGTCGTGGCCGTCGAAAAGCGATGCCGCGCTGACGAAACGCAGCGGCGCGGACTCAGCCGCGGCGCCGGCAGCCTGCTTCGAGTCGCCTTCACTGCGCACGGACGAGGATCCGGACATCTGCATTCCTCCAGCGGCCGGGCGGCACCCGGTTAAATATTACTATTGAGTAGAATACTACCGAGCAGTATGATTAGGGCTCCACCCGCCGTCAACCGGTTGCCATGGCCGACAGTACTCCAGCAAACCCCACCACCGTGGACCCGGCTGCCGCATGGCGTGGCCGGCGGCGGCGGCAGGATCACGGCACCAAGCGTGAGGCGGTGATTCGCACTGCGGCGCGGGCGTTCGACGAGCGCGGCTATCACAACACGTCGCTGGACGACATCGCCGCCGCACTCGGCGTCACCAAGCCGACGGTCTACTACTACGTTGCGAACAAGGAACAGTTGCTGTTCGAGTGTTTCCTCGCCGGCCTCGAGCCGATCCGCGCAGCACTGCGTCGCGCAGAGCAGACGCAGGGCAGCGGGCGAGATCGCCTGCGCGAGGTCATCCGCGATTACGCCGTCGCGATCGCGTCCGAGTACGGCTGGTGCATGGTGCGCGCGGAACATCAGGACCTGGGCCCGGAACTCAGCGCGCAGGTGCGCGCACTCAAGTCCGAGATCGACCGCGGTATCCGGCACTTGCTGCAGGCCGGCGTCAACGACGGCTCCATCGCGGTGGCCGACACGAAACTCGCTGCGTTTGCGATCGCCGGTGCACTGAACTGGATCGCTCACTGGTACCGCGCCGGCCGCACGCTCACGTCGGACCAGGTCGCCGATGCCTTCGTTCAGTTCCTGGAGCAGGGCCTGGCACCGCGCCCGCCCGCTGCCGGCGCTGTCAGGTCGGCGCCGAGCCATGTGCGGCGCACTCGATCTCATCCCAAGGCGTGACGCGCCCGGCTGGACTCCTTATCTTGCGCTGCAAAATGACTGCGGCGTACACTCCGGCGGCTTTGGCTGACTGACACCGGTTGCTCGAGGATGTCCCCATGCCTGAATCCATCGTCATTGCCGCCGCCCGACGCACCCCGATCGGTGGCTTCCAGGGCATCTTCTCGTCCGTTTCGGCCACGCAACTGGGGTCCGTTGCCGCTGCGGCCGCCCTGGCAGACTCGGGCCTGTCACCCGATGCCTTCGACGAGGTGATCTTCGGCTGCGTGCTGCCGGCCGGCCTTGGCCAGGCACCTGCGCGCCAGGCAGCCGTGGGCGCAGGCATCGCGATGAGCGTGCCCGCCACGACGGTCAACAAGATGTGCGGCTCCGGCATGAAGGCCGTGATGCTGGCTGCGGACCAGATCCGCGCCGGCTCCGCACGCGTGATCCTGGCGGGCGGCCTCGAGTCGATGACCAATGCGCCGTACCTGCTGCTGAAGGCGCGTGCCGGTTATCGCATGGGGCACGCCGAGATCTTCGACCACATGTTCTACGACGGCCTGCAGAGTCCCTGGGACGGCAAGGCCATGGGCTGCTTCGCCGATGTCACCGCCGCCAAGTACGGTTTCTCGCGTGCCGACCAGGATGCGTTCGCCGCCGAGTCCGTGCGTCGCGCGCAGCGTGCCTCGAAGGAAGGGGACTTCGTCGCCGAAATCGCGCCGGTGACGATCAAGACGCGCAAGGGCGAACAGGTCGTCGCGACCGACGAAACGCCGTTCCAGCTCGACATCGACAAGATTCCGACGTTGAAGCCCGCGTTCGGTAAGGACGGCACGGTCACGGCGGCCTCCTCGTCTTCGATCTCGGACGGCGCTGCCGCGATCGTGATCGCGAGTGAATCCGCGGCCAATGCGGCCGGCCTCAGGCCGCTGGCACGACTCGTCTCCTACGCCAGCCACGCACAGGCTCCCGAATGGTTCACGACGGCCCCCGCCCCTGCGATGCAGAAAGCGATCGACCGCGCCGGCTGGAAAGTTGCAGACGTCGACCTGTTCGAGATCAACGAAGCGTTCGCCTGCGTGGCGATGGCTGCGATGCATGACCTCGGCCTGCGGCACGACCAGGTCAACGTGAATGGCGGCGCGTGCGCGCTGGGTCACCCCGTCGGCGCCACGGGCGCCCGCCTCATCACCACGCTGCTCCATGCGCTGCGCAAGCGCGGCCTGCGCCGCGGCGTCGCCTCGCAGTGCATCGGCGGTGGTGAAGCCTGCGCCGTCACCATCGAACTTCTCTGATCCAACACTTCTTCCTGGGGCATCCATGCAGTTGAACGGCAAGGTCGCGGTCGTCACGGGCGGCGCGCGCGGTATCGGCAAGGCCATCGCCAGTGCATTCGCCGAGCGCGGCGCGACGCTTGCGCTGCTCGACCTCAACCAGGCCGACCTCGACGCGACTCGCGCCGAGTTCGCAGCGCGTGGCGTCAAGGTGAGTGGTCACGCGCTCAACGTCGCGAAGGAAGACGACGTGATCCGTGCGCTCGATGACGTCGTCGCGACGCACGGCCGGCTCGACGTGCTGGTGAACAACGCGGGCATCATCAAGGATGCCGTGCTGGTGAAGGTCAAGGACGGCGCCGTCGTCAGCAAGATGTCGCTGGCGCAGTGGCAGGCCGTCATCGACGTCAACCTGACCGGCGTGTTCCTCTGCGGCCGCGAAGCCGCCGAACGCATGATCAAGCTCGGCCAGGGCGGCGTGATCATCAACATCTCGAGCATCTCGCGCGCCGGCAATGCCGGCCAGAGCAACTACTCCGCCGCGAAGGCGGGCGTCGCCGCCATGGCGACCACGTGGGCCAAGGAACTCGCGCGCTTCGGCATCCGCGCAGGCGCGATCGCGCCGGGGTTCATCAAGACCGACATCCTGTCCGGCATGCCGCCCGAGATGCTGGAAAAGATGACCGCGCCCGTGCCCTTGAAGCGCCTGGGACTCGCTGAAGAGATCGCGCACACGGCGGTCTTCATCGTCGAGAACGACTTCTTCACCGGCCGCTGCATCGACGTGGACGGCGGCCTGCGGCTGTAGACATCTTCTTTCGAGAGGGCGAACCGATGCTGATCCAGGACATTCGTGCCATCGTCAGTGGCGGCGCCTCCGGCCTCGGCCTGGCCGTGGCTGAATTCGTCGTTGCAGCGGGCGGCAAGGTCGCCCTGCTCGACGTCAACGACCAGGCCGGCGTCGATGCCGTGCGTAAGCTCGGTCCCGCCGCGAGCTTTTTCAAGGTCGACGTGACGTCGGAGAGCGAAGTCGCGGCGGCCGTTGCCGCAGCGAGCGCCGCCATGGGCGGACTCAACCTAGCCGTCTGCTGCGCCGGCGTCGGCTGGCCGAAGCGGATGATCGGCAAGGAAGGCACGATGCCCGGCGAGTTCTTTCGCAAGGTCATCGAGATCAACCTGGTCGGCACGCTGCTGCTGTGCAAGGAAGCGGCGGCCGTGATGCAGAAGAACACGCCGAATGCCGCGGGCGAACGCGGTGCGCTGGTGATGACGGCGTCGGTCGCCGCATTCGAGGGCCAGATCGGCCAGGTGGCTTACGCCGCTTCCAAGAGCGGCGTGGTCGGCATGACGCTGCCGATGGCACGCGAACTGGCATCGTCTGGCATACGCGTCGTAACGATCGCACCGGGGCTCTTCATGACGCCGATGCTGGCGGCCCTGCCGCAGGAGGCGCGTGACTCGCTCGGCCAGCAGGTGCCGTTCCCGCCGCGGCTCGGCCGGCCGTCCGAGTACGCGCAGCTCGTGGGCCAGATCGTCGAGAACCCGATGCTGAATGGCGAGACGATCCGTCTCGATGGCGCGATCCGAATGGCGCCGCGCTGAGGATGTAGCGAGCCAACGCACATGCGGTCGCATTGCGGCGGTACTCGACGGGGCCGTGATTGCCTGAATTCCACGCCGTCACGACAGACTTCCGACTCGTTCGGAAGGACGCCGTAAACCCATCCATGGGGGCTCCGGGCTCGGCGTCCATGCCTCGCACGGCCTTCCGAACGAGTCGGAAATCCGCCGTGCCGGCGCGATTGCGCTTTCGCGCGCCGCCCGCTGTCTGTCGCCGCGACGCAACCGCATTGTCGCTGCGCGCCTACATCGACGCGTAGTTCGGACCGCCACCGCCCTCCGGCGTCACCCAGTGGATGTTCTGCTTCGGGTCCTTGATGTCGCACGTCTTGCAGTGCACGCAGTTCTGCGCGTTGATCTGCAGCCGTTCACCACCGCCCTCCGCCGGCACGAACTCGTACACACCCGCCGGACAGTAGCGGCTTTCGGGTCCGTCGTAGCGAGCGAGGTTCACCGCGACGGGGATCGACGGATCGCGCAGCTGCAGATGCACCGGCTGATCCTCTTCGTGCGCGGTTCCCGACAGGAACACCGACGACAGACGGTCGAACGTCAACTTGCCGTCGGGTTTCGGGTAGTCGATGCGCGGCATTTCCGCCGCGGGCCGCAGGCATTCGTGATCGGCCTTGCCGTGACGCAGCGTCCAGCCAACGAGCGCGCCGAGGCCGAGGTCGTTGAGCCACATGTGGAAGCCGCCGTGCGCGGTGCCCGCCCATAAGCCCCACTTCAGCCCCGGCTTCACGTTGCGCACTTTGTGCAGGTCGCGATACGCCCAGGAATTGCGGAACGCTTCCGGATACGCCGTGAGATCGTCGTTGGCGCGTCCCGCTGCGACTGCAGCGAACGCCGCTTCCGCCGCGAGCATTCCAGTCTTCATCGCGTTGTGCGAGCCCTTGATGCGCGGCAGGTTCACGAAACCCGCAGTGCAACCGATCAGCGCGCCGCCCGGGAACGTCAGCTTCGGGATCGATTGCAGGCCGCCCTCGTTGATGGCGCGCGCGCCGTACGCCAGGCGCTTGCCGCCCTCGAAAAAACCGCGGATCGCCGGGTGCGTCTTGAACCGCTGCATTTCCTCGAACGGCGACAGGTGCGGGTTCGCGTAACTGAGGTGGGTCACGAAACCGACCGAAATCAGCCCGTCGCCGAAGTGATAGAGAAACGAGCCGCCGCCGACGTCGTTCGGCAGCGGCCAGCCCTGGCTGTGCACGACGAGCCCCGGCCGGTGTTGCTCCTTCGGCACCTGCCAGAGTTCCTTGACGCCCAGGCCGTAGACCTGCGGATCGACGCCGTCACGCAGGTTGAACTTCGACATCAGTTGCTGCGACAGCGAGCCGCGGCAACCTTCCGCGAACAGGGTGTATTTCGCGTGCAGTTCCATGCCCTGCGCGTACGAATCCTTGTGCTTGCCGTCCTTGCCGATACCCATGTCGCCGGTCGCCACGCCTTTGACCGAGCCGTCGTCGTTGAACAATACCTCGGTGGCCGCGAAGCCCGGAAACACTTCGACGCCAAGTTCTTCGGCGCGCTGGCCCAGCCAGCGGCAGACGCTGCCGAGGCTCGCAATGTACATGCCGTGGTTGTCCATCAGCGGGGGCAGCAGCCAGCTCGGAATGCGCCGCGCCGTGTCCTTCGTCAACACCAGGAACCGGTCTTCCTGCACGGGTGTCTCGAGCGGCGCACCGCGCTCTTTCCAGTCTGGAAACAATTCCGCGAGCGCGACCGGATCGATGACCGCGCCCGACAGGATGTGTGCACCGACTTCGGAGCCCTTCTCGAGCACGCAGACACTGAGTTCGCTGCCGGCCGCGGCGGCCTGCTGTTTCAGTCGGATCGCAGCCGCGAGGCCTGCAGGCCCGGCCCCGACGACGACGACGTCGAACTCCATCGCTTCGCGCTGCATGAACCGTTCCCTCGTGCCGCCTGCGGCGGACTGTGGTGGAAACCCGAATTGTACATCGTGACTCCCCTCGTGATAGTGCGGCGCAATATTCGCGCGTCGCACCGGCTGGCGCCGCAGGAGGTCGTCTTGAGCCCGTTTGGAATCACTGCCCTGCTGCTCGTCGCGTTCGCGGCCTTCCTCTGGTTCAGCGCACGCAAGCTCACCATCGTCGCCGCCCTGCAGCCCGAGGCGCGCTGGGACAACCCCTGGGATCGAGCGCGGACGGTCCTGTCGAACGGCCTGCTCCAGCAACGGATGATCCGTCGCGAATGGCAGCCCGGCGTGATGCACACGGTCATCTTCCTCGGGTTCGTCTCGCTGCTGGTGCGCAAGCTGCAGCTCATCGTGATCGGCTTCAACGAGGAGTTCGCGCTGACCGGACCGCTGGGCGACGCGTTCACCGTCTGGAAGGACCTGGTCGAAGTCGGCGTGCTGCTTGCCGTCGGTTACGCATTCTATCGACGACTTGTGCTCAAGCCAGCCCGGCTGGAGCCCAACCGCGAGGGCCTGCTGGTCCTCGGCCTGATCACGATCATCATGCTCACGGACTTTGCATTCGACGCGTTCCGCTTCGCGCAACTCTCCGGGTCGGTCGCGGCGATAGCACACGAGCGCGCCCATGCCCCCATTGGAGGATGGCTCGCGTCGCTGGTCGCGGGCTGGTCGCCAACCGCACTCGCGACAGCCGCCGCGATCGCGTACTGGACGCAGATGATCACGGTTTGCGCGTTCCTGGTGCTGCTGCCGCTCGGCGAGCACTTCCACATCGTCACGGCGCTGCCTGCACTCTACTTCCGCCGCGGCACGCCGGCCAATGCGGTGCCCACGGTCGACCTGAGCCCGCTGCTGGACGATTCTGCGGATGCCAGCGCATTGAAAGTCGGCGCGCGCAGCGTGGCCGACCTCAGCTGGAAAGACGCGCTCGATGCCTTCACCTGCACGGAGTGCGGCCGCTGCAAGGATGCCTGCCCGGCGTTCCAGACGGGCAAGCCGCTGTCGATGAAAGGCGTCAACGACAGCCTGAAGCACCACCTGCTCGAGCAGCGCGAGGCTATCCTAGCGTGCGGTGAGGCGAAGGCGAACCTGCCCGCCCTGGTGGGCGACGTCATCAGCGAGGACACGCTGTGGTCCTGCACTACCTGCGGTTACTGCGAAGCCGCGTGCCCCATCGAACTCGAGCTGTTGCCAAAGTTCTACAAGCTGCGCCAGCACCGCGTGATGATGGAAGGCGAGTTCCCCGCCGAACTCAAGAACGTGTTTGACGCCTACGAAGTGCAGTCGAACCCGTGGGGACTGCCGGCGGACACCCGCGGCGACTGGGCCAAGGGCCTCGACGTGCCGCTGATCCGCAGCGCTGAAGACATGGCGAAGGTGGAGTGGTTGTTCTACGTGGGCTCCGCGGAATCCTTCGACCTGAATGGCCAGAAGATCGCGCGCGCCTTCGTCGAGATCCTGCGTGAGGCGGGAGTGAGCTTCGGCATCCTCGGCGCGCTCGAACCCACCACGGGCGAGTGCGTGCGTCGCGCAGGCAACGAGATGCTGTTCCAGCAACTCGCCGCGACGCTGGTCGAGTCCTTCAATGGACTGGGCGTGAAACGGATCGTGACCTGTGACCCGCACGCGTTCAATTCGCTGCGCAACGAGTACCCCGCGTTCGGCGGCCACTGGGACGTCGCGCACCACACGCAACTGATCGACCGGCTGCTGGTCGAGAAGCGCGTCGAAGTGCGACCGACACACGAACGCGTGCTGCTGCACGACCCCTGCTACCTCGGTCGCCACAACGGCGAATTCGAGGCGCCGCGTGCGGTGCTCGGACGCGTTGCGAAGGACGCGCTGCTCGAGTTCCCGCTGCATCGCGAGAAATCGATGTGCTGCGGCGCCGGCGGCGCGCGCATGTGGATGGAAGAGCACATCGGCACACGCATCAACGTCACGCGCGTCGAGCAGGGACTGCCGCAGCGTCCCAGCGTGATTGCGACTGCCTGCCCTTACTGCTCCGTCATGCTCGGTGACGGCTTGAAGACGAAGAACCTGAACGAGACGATCCAGACGCGCGATGTCGCGGAGCTCGTCGCTTCCGCCATGGTGCGCAATCGCGCGAGCGGCTAGCATCCGGGGTGTGACCGACGACACCCCCCACTGGATTCCGCCTGCCGAACGCATCGCCTCGGCGCAACTGACCAGGTTTCATGCGTTTGCGCGCGACCGCGGTGCGCCGAGCGGCGACTACTCGTCGCTTTGGCAATGGTCGGTCGACGAGCCAGCCGCCTTCTGGAATGCCGTGTTCGACTTTACGGGCGTGATCGCCGATCGCGGGCCTGGACCGGTGCTGCGCGATGGCAACCGCATGCCCGGCGCCACCTGGTTCGCAGGCACCCGGCTGAACTATGCCGAGAACCTGCTGCGCGGTACCGGAGATGGTCCGGCAATCATCGCGCGCGACGAACGCGGACGACGCCGGGAAATTTCCTGGGACCAGTTACGCGCCGAAGTCGCAAGAGTGGCCGATGGCCTGCGCGCGGCCGGCGTCGTCGCCGGCGACCGGGTCGCGGGTTTCATGCCGAACATGCCGGAAGCCATCGTCGCGATGCTGGCCACCGCCAGCCTCGGCGCCACCTGGTCGTCGTGCTCCCCGGACTTCGGCATTCGGGGGGTGCTCGACCGCTTCGGCCAGATCGCACCGAAGGTGCTGTTCACGGCCGACGGTTATCACTACAGCGGCAAGACCCTCGATTCGATCGAGCGCATCGCCGACATCCTCCAGAGCCTGCCGTCGGTCGCGTGCGTGGTGATCGTCGCGAACTTGAGTCCGCGGCCGGATCTCGCATCTGTGGCCAATGCTCGACATTACGCAGAGTTCGGCCGTGCGGGCGCGGCGCTGTGCTTCGAACGGCAGCCGTTCGATCACCCGCTCTACATCCTGTATTCGTCGGGCACCACCGGCGTACCGAAGTGCATCGTGCATGGCGCGGGCGGCACCCTGCTGCAGCACCTGAAAGAGCACCAGCTGCACTCCGACCTGCACCCCGGCGACCGGCTGTTCTTCTTCACGACCTGCGGCTGGATGATGTGGAACTGGCTGGCGAGCGCGCTGGCATCGCGGGCCACGGTCGTGCTGTTCGACGGTTCGCCGTTCCACCCGGATGAGGGCGTGCTGTGGCGACTCGCGAGCGAGGAGCGTGTCGCCCTCTTCGGCACCAGTCCGAAGTATCTCGCGGCGCTGGAGAAAAGCGGCTATCGACCCGTCGACAAGGTCGGCCTCGCGAACCTGCGCACCGTCCTTTCGACCGGTTCGCCGCTCGCGCACGAGCAGTTCGACTTCGTGCGGGACGCCATTGGCGCCGGCATCCAGCTCGCGTCCATCTCGGGGGGCACCGACATCGTGTCCTGTTTTGCGCTCGGCAATCCCACGCTGCCGGTCTACCGCGGCGAACTGCAATGCCGCGGGTTGGGCATGCGCGTCGAGGTTTTCGACGACGACGGGCGGCCGCTGCGAGGCCGGCAAGGCGAACTCGTCTGCACGGCGCCCTTTCCGTCCATGCCAGTCGGTTTCTGGAACGATCCCGACGGCAGCCGGTACCGCGCGGCGTATTTCGAGCGCTTCCCGAATGCCTGGTGTCACGGTGATTTCGCGGTGCTGACCGCGCGTGGCGGGCTCGTGATCCTCGGACGCTCCGACGCGGTCCTGAATCCCGGCGGCGTGCGCATCGGAACCGCGGAAATCTACCGGCAGGTCGAGAAGCTGGACGAAATCCTCGAGAGCATCGCCATCGGCCAGGACTGGGACAATGACGTCCGGGTCGTGCTGTTCGTGCGTCTGCGCGCAGGCGTCACCCTCGACGAGACGCTCGAAAAGCGCATCCGCGACGTGATTCGGACCAACACCACGCCGCGGCACGTGCCGGCCAGGATCGTCGCGGTCAGCGACATCCCGCGCACCATCAGCGGCAAGATCGTGGAGCTGGCGGTGCGTGAGGTGGTGCATGGCCGGCCGGTGAAGAACACGGATGCCCTGGCGAATCCAGCGGCTCTCGACGGGTTCCGTGACCGTCCGGAGTTGCGCAGTTGAAGCGGCGCGCATGACGCGTCACACCGATCTGCGCAAGGCATACGCAGCCGCCCTCGTTCATCACGGTTATCGCGCGGATGCGTCACAGTTGCACGCGGTCGAGCGCCTTGCGGACCTCGCCGTGCGTCTGCGTCATGCCCATGCACGCTCCCGGGCTGGCTTTCTCAGCCGTTGGCGCAACCGGCTGCGCCCGGTGGGCAGCGGCGAAGCGGGCGAGCGAGGCGTGTATCTCTGGGGCGGCGTCGGACGCGGCAAGACCTTCCTGATGGACCTCTTCCATGCCGAGGTCGGTGTGCCTGCCCGGCGCGAGCACTTTCACCGCCTGATGAAAGAGGTGCACGCGCGTCTCGGTGAACTGCGCGACGTTCCGGATCCGCTTGAGCGCGTCGCGGCGGACATTGCGCGTGACACCCGAGTCCTGTGCCTGGATGAACTGTTCGTCAGCGACATCGCCGACGCCATGCTGCTCGGCGGGCTGTTTGCCGGCCTGTTCGATCGCGGCGTCACGCTGGTCTTTACCTCGAACCTGCCGCCAGCCGGGCTTTACCGCGACGGACTGCAGCGGCAACGGTTCCTGCCGGCGATCACCGCCATCGAACGGCATTGCGAAGTCGTCCAGGTCGACGCCGGCGAGGACTACCGCCTGCGCATGCTGGAGAAAGCACCGCTGTACCTCGATGCGCGGCTGCCGGATACCCGGCAGCAGTTCGAAAACCGCTTTGCCGACCTTTGCGGCGGTGACAGCGGCAAGCCAGGGAAGCTGGTCGTCGAGGGACGCGACATCCCCGTCATCGCGCAGGCAGACGAGGTGGTATGGTTCGAGTTCGATGCGATCTGCGACGGCCCGCGCTCGCAGGCCGATTACGTCGAGATCGCACGCGACTTCCACACCGTGCTGGTCAGCGGCATACCACAGCTGGACGCGGCCCAGGACAACCCGGCGCGCCGGTTCATCGCGCTGGTCGACGAGTTCTACGACCGCGGCGTAAAGCTGGTCCTGGCCGCGCATGCTCCTGTCGACGAACTGTACGTCGGCGAACGCCTGCGTTTCGAGTTCGACCGGACGCGCAGCCGTCTTGCCGAAATGCAGACCCACGAGTACCTGGCTCGACCGCACCGTCCCTGAACTGGCGCGGTCAAGCCGCGCATGAACTGGCGTTGCCGGTGCCCGAATCGTTACAATCGAAAACTTCTGCTGCGGACGGCCCACCCGCCTTGACCTCGCCGTTGATCAAGCTCGAATCGTTCCTGCCGTACCGGCTGTCGGTGCTCGCCAACGTGACGAGCAGCGCGATTGCCGCGGCCTACGAAGAACGCTTCGGACTGACGATCCCCGAATGGCGGGTCATCGCGGTGCTCATGCGACACCCGGGCCTGTCGGCCCGCGAGGTCGCCGCGAAGAGCCGCATGGATGCCGTCGCCGTGAGCCGCGCCGTCAATCGCCTGCTCCGCGCCGGTCGCCTGCGCCGGGAAGTCGCCGCCGCTGACCGGCGTCGCTCGATCCTGCAGGTGTCAGCGGCCGGAGCGGCCGTGTATCGCGGCGTCGCCCCACTGGCCCTCGAGTTCGAACGTTCACTGCTCGACACGCTGACGAACGACGACCGGGCGACTCTCGACCGCCTGCTCGGCGTGCTCACGCAGCGTGCAGAAACCCTCTCCGTGGAATTGCGTGAGCCGAAAGCTGCCGCGCGCGGTTCCAGGACGCGGCCCCCACAGACACACCGCCGCGCGCTTCGCCGTGAACCGGCCCGATGACTACAAAAATACGACATACCAAGGACGCCACGCCATGCCAGGAACGATCCCCGCTGCTCGACAGCACCTGATCGACGACATAGCGAAGCTCGCGCGCAAGAACCGCGGGACCGCGCTGCCGTTGCCTGCTTTCGTGCAGGCCTACTACCGCGGCGTCGGTGAGGAAGACCTGCGTTTGCGTGATTCGGCCGCTTTCGCGACAGCGGCCGCCGGACACCTCGAGTTCGGCACGGTCCGCCGTGCCGGCGAACCCAAGGTTCGCGTGTTCAACCCGGAGCTGAAGCGCGACGGTTGGGAATCGCCGTATACGATCGTCGAGGTCGTGACCGAGGACATGCCGTTCCTCGTGGATTCGCTCGCCGTGGTGCTCGGCGACTCCCGCCTGGCCATCCAGCTGATGATTCACCCAGTGCTCCGGATGGTGCGCGACCGCCGCGGCAAGCTGTTGAGCATGGAGGAGCGCGAAATCGCCCTCGGCACCATGGAATCCTGGCAGCACGTGGCGGTGCCGCGCATCGGCGATCCGGCGCGGCACGAAGCATTGCGACTGAACATCCTGCGCATGCTGGAGGACGTGCGACTGGCCGTTGCGGACTGGCCGGCCATTCGGCAGCGCGCACTCGACATCGCGCGGGAAGTGGACGCAGGCGTCCCGGCGATTCCGCGCCGCGAAGAAAAGGAAGCGGTCGAGTTCCTCGACTGGCTGGCCGACAATCACTTCACCTTCCTCGGTTATCGCGAATACCGGCTCGAGCGCACCCGCTCGATGGATCGACTGGTGCCGGTGCCGCGTTCCGGACTCGGCCTGTTGCGCACGGGCGAGGGCCGCCCGAAGCCGCAGCCGACGGTGTTGACGGGAGAGCTGCAGCGCAAGGCTCGCGAAGTCGACCTGTTGATCGTGACCAAGGCCAACTCGGTCTCCACCGTGCACCGCGCGACGTACCTCGATTACGTCGGCATCAAGACTTTCGACAAGCGCGGCCGGGTCACCGGCGAGCGGCGCTTCATCGGCCTGTTCACGTCGAGCACCTACAGCACCAGTCCGCGGGAGATTCCCCTGCTGCGTCACAAGGTGCAACGCGTGGTGGATCACATCGGCGTGTCGCCGACGAGCCACGACGGCAAGGCGCTGATGCACGTGCTGCAGACTTTCCCGCGCGACGAATTGTTCCAGTCTTCGGTGGCGGAACTGGTCCGGACGACGCGCGGCATCGTCAACCTGTACGAACGCCAGCGCGTGCGGCTGTTCGCGCGTCGCGACCCGTACCAGCGCTTTTTCTCGTGCCTGCTGTACGTGCCGCGCGATCGCTACAACACCCAGGTCCGCGAGCGCATCGAGCGCATCCTGCTCGAGGAACTGGCCGGCGTGGACCTCGAGTCGCAAGTGCAGATTTCCGAATCGGCACTGGCCCGGCTGCACATTCTGGTGCGAACGGACCCGGCCCGCAGCGTCGTCGCCGAAGTCGAGCGCATCGAGCAGCGCATCACCGAGGCGATGCGGACCTGGACCGACCACCTGCGCGACGAATTGCGGGCCAAGCTCACGCCCGAGATTGCCGACCAGTTGGCCGCCCGCTTCGACGACGCGTTCCCCGTAGCCTACGAGGAAGACGTTCCGCCCGCCGAGGCCCTCCGCGACCTGCAGGAACTCGCTGCCCTGGACACCAGCGCGGCGGCACTGGGCATGGAGCTGCGTCCGGGTGACGCCGCAAGCGGGGCGCTCCAATTGCGCCTCTACCGGCGCGGTGACCCCGTCGCCATGTCCGACATCCTGCCGCTGCTCGAGAATTTCGACTTGCGCATCCTGAACGAGCGCCCGTACCGCGTCGCGCCAACTGACGGCTCCACGCTCTGGATCCAGAACATCGAAGTCAAGCACGCTGGCGGCCGCACGCTCGATCCGGAACTCGAGGGCCGACGCTTCGAGGAGGCGTTCTTCGCCGTCCATCACGGCCACGCCGAGAGCGACGGCTTCAATCGACTGGTGCTGGCCGCGGGTCTTGGCTGGCGCCAGGCGCTGATCCTGCGTGCCGTCTGCCGCTACCTGCTGCAGACCGGCATTCCCTTCAGCCAGCGCTACATGGAAGCGGTGCTGGCCCGCAATCCCGCCATCGCGGCCCGCCTCGCCTGGACCTTCGAATCACGCTTCGATCCCCAGCTGAAAGCAGCCACGCGCGCATCTCAGGTGCGAGCGTTCGCCGATGACATCGATGACGCACTCGAGAAGGTGACGAGTCCCGACGACGACCGCATCCTGCGCTCGTTTCGCGCGGTGATCATGGCCACCCTGCGCACCAACCATTACCAGCACGGCGTGGATGTCCAACCCAAGCCCTACCTGTCGTTCAAGCTCGACCCGAAGCTGCTGCCGGAATTGCCGAAGCCACGGCCCATGTTCGAGATCTGGGTCTACTCGCCGCGCGTCGAAGGCGTGCACTTGCGCATGGGCAAGGTCGCGCGCGGCGGACTGCGCTGGTCCGACCGGCGCGAGGATTTCCGCACTGAAGTACTGGGACTCATGAAGGCCCAGAACGTCAAGAACACGTTGATCGTTCCAGTCGGCGCGAAGGGCGGCTTCGTGCCGAAGCAGATACCGGTCGGCGCCTCCCGCGAGGACGTACAGCGCGAAGGCACGGAGTGCTACCGCGTCTTCATCCGCGGCCTGCTCGACATCACGGACAACGTGAGCGGCGACAAGCTCATCCCGCCGGAGCGCACCGTGCGCTACGACCCGGACGATCCGTACCTCGTCGTGGCGGCGGACAAGGGCACGGCGACGTTCTCCGATACGGCAAACGCGCTGGCGGCCGAGTACGGCTTCTGGCTCGGCGACGCCTTCGCCTCGGGCGGGTCTGCCGGCTATGACCACAAGAAGATGGGGATCACCGCCAAGGGCGCCTGGGAATGCGTCAAGCGGCACTTCCGCGAACTCGGCCTCGACACGCAGTCGCACGACTTCACCGTCGCCGGCATCGGCGATATGGCGGGCGACGTGTTCGGCAATGGCATGCTGCTGTCGCCGCACATCCGGCTGGTGGCGGCGTTCAACCACCAGCACATCTTCCTCGACCCCGAACCAGACGCGGCACGCTCGTTCAAGGAACGCGAGCGGCTCTTCAACCTGCCGCGCTCGTCGTGGACGGACTACGACGCGAAGCTGATCTCGAAGGGCGGCGGCGTGTTCCCGCGCAATGCCAAGGAAATCGTGCTGTCGCCACAGGCACGACAGCTGCTCGGGATGGACGCGCCCAAGGCAACTCCCACCGAGATCATCCGCGCCATCCTGAAGCTGCCGGTCGACCTGCTCTGGAACGGCGGCATCGGCACGTACGTGAAGGCTTCCTGGGAAGCGAACTCGGCCGTGGGCGACCGCACCAACGATGCGGTTCGTGTCGATGGCCGCGACCTGCGCTGCAGGGTCGTGGGGGAAGGCGGCAATCTCGGCTGCTCGCAACTCGGACGCATCGAGTACTCATTGCGCGGCGGCCGCATGAACACCGACTTCGTCGACAATTCGGGCGGCGTCGATTGCTCGGACCACGAGGTCAACATCAAGATCCTGCTGAAGGCGGCGCAGGAGAGCTCGCGCATGTCGACGGCCGATCGCAACCGTCTGCTCGAGTCGATGACGGCAGACGTCGGCCAGCTCGTGCTGCGCGACAACTACCTGCAAAGCCAGGCCATCAGCCTGCTGCAGGCTGGAGCGGCCGGGCAGCTCGGCGAGCACGCGCACTTCATCCGCTCGCTCGAACTCGACGGCGTGCTGGACCGTGCGCTCGAGTACCTGCCGAGCTCGGAAGAAATCGAGGACCGGCGCCGCGCAGGCTCGGGCCTGGTGCGCCCGGAAATCGCGATGCTGCTGAGCTACGCGAAGATTGCGCTGAGCGCGCAGCTGATCCAGTCGGACGTGCCGGAGGATCCGTACCTCAGCCAGGAACTCGACCGCTATTTCCCACCGCGTCTGGCCGGGCGCTACGGCAAGCTGCTCGGTGAGCACCGCCTGAAGCGCGAGATCATCGTCACCGCGACGACGAACAGCATCGTCAATCGCATGGGGCCCACGTTCGTCGCGCGCACGCAGCAGGACACCGGCGCCGACGCGGCCACGGTGGCGCGCGCTTACTCCATCGCGCGTGAGGTGTTCGAGGTGCGCGAACTCTGGACCGCGATCGAGCGACTGGACAACAAGGTGGCCGCGATTCTGCAGTACGGCATGGTGCACGACACAATCGGCCTCATCCGCCAGGCAACCTATTGGCTGATCCAGCGTCACCGGTCTACGCTCGGCATCGAGCAGCAGGTGGCACGCCTGCGGCCCGGCATCCAGGAACTCACGCACGCACCGCTGCAATGGCTCGATGGATCGGCACGCGCGGCGTTCGAAGCTCGCAGCACCGAACTGTCCAAAGCCGGCGTACCGGCCGACCTGTCGCGCCGGATCGCGGCCTGCAGCGCGTTGCACAGCGGCCCCGACATCGTCGAGCTCGCCGAGTCGCGCCGACTCACGGTAGAGGCGGCGGCGAGAGGCTACTTCACGGTCGGCGGCCACTTCGGGCTCGACTGGCTGCGCACGCACATCGAGAACCTCGACATCGAGGGTCACTGGCACGCCGTCGCGCGTGGCAGCCTGCGCGAGGCGCTGTTCGAAGTGCACCGCAGCCTGGCGCAGGGCATGCTCGAATCCTCACGCGAGACCGATCCGGTCAAGTCGCTGCACAAGTGGCTTGCCCGGAACCAGGCCGCCGCTGAGCATGCTCGCGCCGTGATCAACGACATCCGTGCGCAAACCACCGAGGTCGATTTTGCCTCGCTGTCGGTTGCGCTGCAGGCGGTCCGTCGTGTCGCTGCGGTCGAGGCCTGATGCGCACGAGCCTGGTCATCGTGACCTACGATCGGCCCGCGGCGCTCGAGCGAGTGCTGGCGAGCGTCGCGGCGCAGACACGAGCACCGGACGAAGTCATCGTTGCGGACGATGGCTCGGGCCCGGCGGTGGCCGCCGTCGTGGATGCGTTCAAGCAGCGCTTGCAATGCAGCGTGGGTTACGTGCGCCAGGATCACTCCGGTTTTCGCGCTGGACGGATGCGCAACGTCGCGATCGCACGCTGCACCGGCCGCTACGTGCTGCTGCTCGACGGCGACATGGTGCTGCATCCCCAGTTCGTGGCGGACCACGTGCGGGCAGCGCGACCAGGCTACTGGACACAGGGGGTGCGCATACCACTCGACGAGTCTGCGACACAACGACTCCTGCGCAGTGGCCGCCTGCCGTCGCCATGGACGGCAGGTGTGGACCTCAGGCGTCGAGCGTATGCATTGCGCGCGCCCCGGCTCACCGGGACCCTTGGCCGGGCCGCGAACTCGTTCGTCGCCGTCAAGTCATGCAACCAGGCGTTCTGGCGCGACGACCTGCTGCACGCGAACGGCTTCGACGAAGACTTTGCCGGTTGGGGTTCGGAGGACAAGGAACTCTGCGCCCGCCTCACCAATGCCGGCATTCGCCGCCAGACGCTGGTCTTCGCCGCGATTGCCTGGCACCTCGCACACCGGCCAGCGTCGCGCGCCGCGGTTCGCGCCAACCAGGAACGCTGGCAGGAAACCGTCCGCAGCGGCCGCACCCGCTGCGCCCGCGGCATCGACCAGCACCTCACACATCACAACTCGCAAGGCTGACCTGAAATGAGCACCGGCAAACTCCTGCTCCTGCGCCACGGCCAGAGCACCTGGAACCTCGAGAACCTGTTCACGGGCTGGGTCGACGTCGACCTTTCCGAGCAGGGCCGGCACGAAGCACACGAAGCGGGCCGCCTGCTCAAGGCCGAAGGCATTCCATTCGACATTGCATTCACGTCGGTGCTGAAGCGTGCGATCCGTACGCTGTGGATGGCGCTCGACGAGATGGACACCATGTGGTTGCCGGTCGAGCGCACGTGGCGTCTCAACGAGCGTCATTACGGTTCGCTGCAGGGCCTGAACAAGACCCAGACCGTGGAGAAACACGGCGCAGACCAGGTGAAGGTCTGGCGCCGCAGCTACGACATCCCCCCTCCGCCACTGCCGGCGACCGATCCGGGTCATCCGCGCTTCGATCGTCGTTACGCGGGCGTGCCCGCAGGTGAACTGCCATCCACCGAATCGCTGAAGGACACGCTCGCCCGCGTACTGCCGTTCTGGAACTCGCGCATCGCGCCCGAATTGCTGGCCGGCCGCAACGTGCTGGTCGTCGCGCACGGCAACAGCCTGCGCGCAATCGTGAAGATGCTGGACGGGATGTCCGATACCGAGATCGTGGAACTCAACATTCCGACAGGCGTGCCGCTGCTGTACACGCTCGATGCCCACCTGAAGCCGTTATCCAGCCGCTACCTCGGGGACGCCGAGGCGGTCAAGGCGCGGGCCGAGGCGGTTGCGCAGCAGGCTGAACGGAAGTAATCCCACCGCTGCCTGCGGTATTGCCCAACACGAACGACTTCGGTGTAGGACTAGTCCTACAGACCGGTTCGTTGCCAGGTAAGATCATCAATTCGGCAGGGCGACTACAGTTCCGCGTTATCAGCGCGGTGCCGTCGTGCCCGCTCGATTTCGCACTTTTTTGTGCTCGGCTCGATTCAATATAAAAGGGGAACTTCATGAAGATCATTGCGACCATCGGGTGCGCGCTGGCGTTGACCGTACCGGCTATGGCCAACGCCGATTCGAAGAATTACGGATGCGACAGCATCAATTTCGGCGCGGAGGTCATCGAGAAGATGCCCAATGCAAAGAAGTTGTGCCGCGGCATCGCCGAAAAGAACGGCACCGTGTATGTCCACTACATCGCTGAAGTCGAATCGAGGTCGGCCAGCAGCGTCACTGTGAAGTTCCTCGACAACGACGACAAGCCGGTGAACCGGATCACCTTCGAACCGACCGCGGACCAGACCGTCATGATCAACAAGAAGCCCGTGAAGTACATGACGCTCGACAAGGGTCAAAAACTCGACTTCTGGATTGCGCAGAACAAGTGGGGCCTCTTCTCCAACCCCGACGGCCAGGCGATGAAGATCGTCTCGGTCGAGCATCTGTAACGTCTGGGCACAAGTGCGACCGCAACGTGTCGGCATTCGTAACGCCGGCGCGCTGCGGCCGCTCCATGTGTCCTTCCTGTCCTTCCTGCCCTTCCTCAGGTCAGAAAGCCGCCATCCACCACTAGATACTCGCCCGTCACGTACGACGACGCGTCCGACGCCAGGAATAATGCGGCACCCGCGAGATCCTGCGGTTCGCCCACGCGGGCCAGCGGATTCGTCGCGAGGTAATGCTCGGTCTGGTCCTTGTCCGCCAGCAGCGCCCCCGCAAACTTAGTGCGGATCAGCCCCGGCAGGATCGCGTTGCAGCGGATGCCGTGCGGCCCGCACTCCTTCGCGAACGTCTTCGTCATGTTGAGCACGGCGCCCTTGGTGATCGAATAGATCCCCTGCTTCGGGCCCGGTCGCACCGCATTCACCGACGCGACATTGATGATCGAGCCCTTGCCCTGCTCGCGCATCATGCGGCCCCCGAGCACGGACGCGAAGAAATAGCCACGGATGTTGACGTCGACCGTTTTCTGGAACGCACCAAGGTCGGTGTCGAGCACGTGCCCGTAATACGGATTCGCGGCCGCGTTGTTGACCAGCACGTCGAGCCGGCCGAACTCCGACTGGACGCGCGCAAACAGCGCGTGCAGCGCGTCCATGTCGCCGATGTGGCAGGCGATCGCCGTGGCCTTGCCACCGGCCGCGTTGATTTCCGCCGCCACTTCGTCGCAGGCTTCCTGCTTGCGGCTGGAGACGACCACGTGCGCGCCGTACTGCGCGAAACCCCTGGCCATGGCTTCGCCGATGCCACGGCTGCCGCCGGTGACGAGCGCGACGCGGCCCGACAGATCGAAAGAAACGGACATGTTGCTGACCCCGGAGTTAGTCGAAGGCGAGGCGTCGACGGGCCTCGTCGTATTCCCTGACCATGCGTGCAATGACTTCGCGCGCAGGAAGCACGTCGTGAATGTTACCGACGCCTTGCCCGCCGCTCCAGATGTCGCGCCAGGCTTTCTTCTCCATGTTGCCGCCGGAGCCGAAGTTCATTTTCGACTTGTCCGCCTCGGGCAGGTCGTCCGGATCGAGTCCGGCCGCTGCCACGCTGCGCCGCAGGTAGTTGCCCTTCACTCCGGTGAAGAGCGAGGTGTACACGATGTCGTCCGAGCTCGACTCGACGAGCATCTGCTTGTATTCGGGCAGGACGTGGGCCTCGGTTGTCGCCAGGAAGCGCGTGCCGATGTAGGCCATGTCGGCGCCGAGTGCCTGCGCCGCGAGCACGTCGGCGCCGCTCGACATGGCGCCGGCGAGCACCAGCGTGCCGTCGAAGAACTGCCGGATTTCGCGCACGAGCGCGAAGGGACTGCCCATGCCCGCGTGGCCGCCCGCACCCGCGCACACCACGATGATGCCATCGACGCCCTGCTCCACGGCCTTGCGCGCATGTCGAACGCTGATCACGTCGTGAAACACCAGGCCGCCGTAGCTGTGGGCAGCCTCGACGATTTCACGCGGCGGACGCAGGCTGGTGATGATCAGCGGCACCTGGTGCCGCACGCACGCGTCCATGTCGTGCTGCAGCCGGTCGTTGCTCACGTGTGCGATCTGGTTGACGGCGTACGGCGCCACCTGCGCGCCGGGATTCGCTGCCGCGTACTCATCGAGTTCGCTGCGGATGCGCGTCAGCCAATCGTCGAGCGCCGCTGCCGGGCGCGCGTTCAACGCGGGAAACGAGCCGACGATGCCGGCCTTGCATTGCTCGATGACCAGTTCCGGCGTCGAGGCGATGAACATCGGCGAGCCGATTACGGGCAGGCGGAGACGAGCGCGAAACACAGCCGGAAGCGACATCCAGGACTCCTCTATTTGCCGTAGTAACGCTGCCACGCAGGCAGTTTCTCCGGCCAGTCGGCCGGCACCGCATGATCATACGCCCGCATGCGGGTTGCGATTCCGGGGCCCAGCGCGTCGAGGTATTCGGCAGTGGGCACGTAGTACATGAACGACAGACCACGCTCACGGAAACGCCAGCAGCCTTCGCAGCGCTGGTACACATCCTGGTAGCGAATGGCCGCAAGCATCGGCTGGCCCTTGCGCTGCATCTCTGCGTGCGAAAGCACGAGACCGGTCGCGCGATCGGGGACCATCGGGTCGAACTCCACGATACGGTCGTGGGTGAAGTGGTTACTGGGGCCGAGCACCGTGAAGCGGCCCTTGAACATGTCGACGGCCGCCTGCCGGCCGCGCGCGTCCATGACCCCGTCCGCGGACCAGATCCGCACGTCCGGCGTGAACAGCGACTCGATCGCGTCGACCTCACGGTTGTCCATGACCAGGCAGTAGCGGGCGATCAACTCGCCGATGGCTACCCGGTCCTCCAGGTGACGGATACGTTCCTCGAGCGTTGGGCCGAGCTTCATGGCTGTCTCCCCCGTAGTGCCTGTGTGTTCATCAACTCTAGGGACACACTCGTTAAAAAGAAACAGTACTGCTTGTTTTTTTCAGACTGGCTACCGTGCTAACCTCCCAGCTTCCAGGAGGCACCTTCATGGCGAAAGCACCCGTGCGATTGCGCAAAACCTCGTCCCGGCGTCCCGCGGCGCCCCGCAACAAGTCCAGCACTGTCGTCAGGAAGAGTCGCGCCAAGCTGCAGGCGATCGCCCTGCTGCCGCCCGAGGACCTGGCGCGGGCACGCATCAACGTCACGACGCTGGGCGACTTGTTGCTCACCGCGGCGGATCGTCATCCCGATTCACTCGCGCTCGTGTTCCCCGATCGCGCCCTGACCTACCGGCAACTGGTCGACGGGGCGTTGCGTCGCGCGCGCGCGTTGCAGGCGCTCGGGGTGCGGCCGCGCGACCACGTCGGCTTGCTGATGCACACCTGTGCGGAATTCGTCGAGACTTTCTTCGCGATCGCATTCTGTGGCGGCGTCATCGTGCCGATCAATGCTCGCTACAAGTCGAATGAACTGGCGTATGTCATCGAAAACGGGGACATCGTCACCGTCGTCACGACGGACGCCGTCGCCGATTCCGTCGATTTCGTCGAACGACTGAACGGTGCGTTCAAGGACCTCACGCGCAGCCGCGACGCGCACGAACTCAAGGTGGCGGGTGCGCCGAAGCTGCGCAATGTCGTGCTGCTCGGCAAGACCAGGGCGAAAGGCTATCTCACCGAAGCCGACTTCGACGCTGCCGCCAAGTCGGGCAGTGAACTGGACGTCCACCGCGCACGCTTGTGCGTCCGGGTGCGCGACGTGGCGCTGATGCTCTATACCTCGGGGACCACGGCCAACCCCAAGGGCTGCCTGATCACGCACGAAGCAATGGTACGCAACAGCATCGCGCTCGGGCGCCACCGCTATCGGCTCACGCACGACGACCGCATGTGGTCGCCCCTGCCGATGTTCCACATCGCCGCCGTGCTGCCGATGCTGGCGATCTTCGATGTCGGCGGCACCTACCTGACGATGGGCTATTTCGACGCGGGCGTCGCGCTGAACATGCTCGAGAAATACCAGGTCACGGCACTCTATCCGAGCTTCGTCACGATCATGCAGGGGCTGGTGTACCACCCGACGTTCCACGAGACCGACCTCTCGCGAGTCCGGCTGATGAACAGCAACTTTGCGGTGCAGCCGCCGGGCGTCGCCGAGCCGATCATGGCGGCGATGCCGCAAGCCCTGCAGGTCGGCAGCTTCGGCATGACCGAGGCCGCGGGCACGGTCTGCACGGGTGGTTGGGACGAGACGGAAGCGCGCCGCATCACGCGCCTGGGCAGGCCCCTGCCCGGCCTCGAGGTCCGCATCGTGAACCCGGAGACAGGTCATGACCTGAAGAACGGCATGCGCGGCGAAGTTTTCGTGCGCGGCTACTCGCTGTTCGAGGGCTATTACAAGGACGCCGAGAAGTCGGCGCAAGCGCTCGATGCCGACGGCTGGTTCCACACCGGCGACATCGGCTCGCTCGACGACGATGGCACGATCATGTTCCACGGTCGCATCAAGGACATGCTCAAGGTCGGTGGCGAGAACGTCGCGGCGGCCGAAATCGAAGGCCTGCTCGGCCGGCATCCTGCCGTCAAGCTCGCGCAGGTTGTCGGCATTCCCGACGCCAAGTACGTCGAGGTGCCCGCCGCGTTCGTCGAACTGAAGCCCGGCAGCAAGGCCAGCGACAAGGAACTGATCGATTTCTGCCGCAAGGAGATTTCGAGCTTCAAGGTGCCGCGCCAGGTGCGTTTCGTGACTGAGTGGCCCATGTCGAGCAGCAAGATCCAGAAGTTCCGGCTGCGCGATGCACTGGTCAAGGAACTCGGGCTCGGCTGATACCCGGAGAATGCAGCAATGACACCGCGCTTCGGTCCCGTGATGCAACTGGGCTTTGTCGTGCCCGACCTCGACCGTGCGATGGAGCACTGGACGGGCAACGTCGGCGTCGGCCCGTTTTACGTCTTACAGCACATCAAGTTTGCGGAGGCGCTTTACCGCGGCCAGCCGACCGATGCCGACATCTCGGTCGCCGTAGCGCAGTGGGGCGAGGTGCAGGTCGAACTGATCCAGCAGTTCAACGAGTCGCCTTCGATCTACTCGCACTTTCCGTATCGCGCGCAGGGCGGCCTGCAGCACGTGGGAGTGATGACCCGCTCCGTCCAGGACGACCTCGACAAGCTGCGCCCGCTCGGCATCGAACCGGTGCAACGGGGATCGACGGCGAACGGCATTCGCTTTGCCTACCTCAATACCGACCAGCACCCGGGGGGCATGATCGAACTGATCGAGCACGGCCCGGCCATCGATGGCTTCTTCGCGATGGTGCGCGAAGCCGCGCAGGGCTGGGACGGCAGCAATCCGGTGCGCCGGTTGTGAAGCCGGCGCTGCGGCCGGTGCAGGTCGCCTATCACGTGTCCGACCCGGAAGCCGCTGCGGTGCGTTGCGCGCGAGATTTCGGCTGGGGCCCGTTCTTCCTGATGGAACACATTCCACTCGAGCGCAGCCTGTACCGCGGCGCACCCGCGGTATTCGACCACAGCTCCGCCTACGGCCAGGCTGGCGAGTTGATGGTCGAGCTGATCACGCAGCACAACGACGGGCCTTCGGCGCTGCGCGACCTCTTCGCCGCGGGCGATACCGGCGTGCATCACGTGGCCTGCTTCGTCGCGGACCTGCCGGCCGAACTGCAGCGGTATCGCGAGCAGGACGTCGCGATCGCGCTCGAGGCCCGCACCGGCACGGGCGTGGATTTTGCGATGGTCGACCTGAGCGCAACGCTCGGCCACATGCTCGAACTGTACGAACCCAACGAGGACTTGCGCCGCTTCTATGCGCACGTCCGCAAGTGCGCGGATGGCTGGGACGGCGATCGTCCCGTGCGCCGGCTGCGCAGTTAGCCAACGGAGACGCAGACCATGGGAAGACTCGAAGGCAAGAGCGCCGTCATTGTCGGTGCCGCGGGGCGCGACAACATGGGTCAGGTCATGGCCCGCACCTTTGCGCGGGAAGGCGCGCGCGTGCTGGTCGCCGGCCGGCACGAAGGCCCGTTGCGTGAGATCGCCACCGAGATCGGCGGTCGCTACCTCACCTGCGACATCACCAGGAAGTCCGACGTCGAAGCGCTCGCGAATGCGGCCGTCGAAGCGTTCGGCAAGATCGACGTGGCCGTGAACTGCACGGGCTGGGGCCTGATGGCCAAACTGCTCGACACGACCGAAGAGCAACTCGACCAGCTCGCTGCGCTGCAATTCAAGGGCCCGTATTTCTTCCTGCAGTCGTTCGTCGGACGCATGGCGAAGTCCGGCGGCGGCTCGGTAATCAACATCTCGTCGGCCTCGGTGCATGCAGTGCTGAACAATCACGCGGCCTACATCGGCACTAAAGCAGCCGGTGAAGCACTGGTGCGCTGCTTCGCGAACGAGTTCGGGGCGGGCGGTGTGCGTGTGAATTCGATCGCGCCGGGCCTGACGTCCACACCGATGACCGAGCGCGAGGTCAGGATGCCGGGTCTCGAGGAAGCATTCGTCAAGGAATACCCCCTCGGCCGGATCGGCACCACGCAGGACGTCGCAGATGCGGCGCTGTGGCTCGCGGGCGACGAGTGCTTCATGACGGGCCAGGTATTACAGGTAAACGGCGGACTGACCCTGCGCCGCAACCCGAGCCAGCGTGATATCAGCGCCAGCCTGAAGGCCCACGCCGTCCCGAAACCGGCGGGCTGACGACCTCGCCCGCTAGATCAAGCCTGGACAAGCGCGGGCTTGGATGCCAGCTCGCGCAGCCGGTCTTCGAGGTACCTCACCATGCGCCGCTCGTGCTCGCCGATTTCATGCGTGAGCAGGCTGACTGCCAGACCGTCCATGACGTAATGGACGAGATCGAGCGCAATGTCGAAGTTGGCGCCGGACCCTTCCCACTCCGGGAACAGGTCGACGGCCGTCTTGTACCACTCGCGTTCGAATGCATCCTGCGCCGGCTTCAGGATCGACTGCAGTTCCGGGTCGGTGCGCGAGGCAATCCAGAGTTCGAGGAAGGCGACGTACATCGGGTGCTTGACGTGCTCGAAGTACGCCTCGAGCGCGCGGCGCACGCGTGTCTCGTCGCGCGGAAGCCGGTCGATCGACTTGCGAAACGCCTTCAGGCGCTTCGAGTGCAGGTGCTCGACCGCGGCACGCACGATGTCGATCTTCGACGGGAAGTGATGCAGCATCGCGCCGCGCGACAACCCCGCCTTCTCGGCGATGACGGTCGTCGTGGTGCAGGAATAGCCGAGGTCCACCACGCAGGACAGCGCCGATTCGACGATCTGCAGCCGCGTCGAGGCGCTTTTCTGCGCCTGCCACCCGGCCGGCTCGGTTGGAGCGGTTGCCGCGGCGAGGCGCGAGCGGGGCTTCATGAGGGGACCTCAGGTTGCTGAAAAACAACGCAAAGAATGTGGTTCCTGTCGGGAAAAGTCAAAGGTGATTGAAACAGACAGGTCTGACTGCTAAGTTCGGCCGCGCCTGCCGCGTCGGCAAGGCATTTATCATGGCGGCGGGGAGCAAGCTAATGGGACGACTGAACGGAAAAGTGGCCATCGTGACGGGCGGCTCGGCGGGACTCGGCAGGGCGGATGCGATCGCGCTGGCGCGCGAGGGGGCCAAAGTCGTCGTCACGGACGTGAACGAAGCGGACGGCCGCAAAGTTGCCGATGAAATCAATGCGCAGCAGGCTGGGACCGCCCTCTTCCTGGTGCAGGACGTCCGCGACGAAAAGCGCTGGCAGGAAGTGATTGCCGCCACCGTGAAAGCGTTCGGCGGCCTGCACGTGCTGGTGAACAATGCCGGTATCGTCAAGATCGCCTCGCCGGAGGACTGCACGCTCGACGACTTCCGCTTCCAGAACGCCGTGATGTCCGAAGGCGTGTTCCTCGGCTGCAAGCATGCGATTCCCGCGATCAAGGCCAGCGGCGGCGGCTCGATCGTAAACATGTCGTCGGTCGCGTCGCACCTCGGCTACCCGATCTATTTCGCCTACAGCGCCGCCAAGGGCGCGGTGCGCTCGATGACCAAGTCCGTCGCCGTGCATTGCCAGATGAACAAGTACAACATTCGTTGCAACTCGATCCACGCCGGCGCGATCGACACGCAGATGGTGCGTGAGTCGACCCGGCTGCTCGGCATGGACATGTCGTTCTGGGAGAGTTCGCCGACGGGCCTCGGCAAGCCCGAGGACGTGGCGAACCTCGTGGTCTTCCTGGCCTCCGACGAGTCGCGTTTCGTCAATGGCACTGAAATCCTGATCGACAACGCCCTCACCGTGCAGTGAGGCGCAGCGCGCAGTGGCCGGCACCCCCACCGGGCAGGCAATAAAAAACAGTCAGGACTGTTTAATTTATACGTCGGGCTGCCTATAATCGGGCGGGGCTCGGTTCGGGGTCCTGGCAGCGAGCAAACTGGAGACAGCGCATGGACCTGGGTCTGAGAGGCAAAAAGGCAATCGTCACTGGTGCCACCCGCGGCATCGGTCGCGCAATCGTGGAAATGCTGGCGTCCGAAGGAGCCGACATCGGGTTCTGCGCGCGCAACGAGGACGAGATCACCGAGACCACCGCAGCCCTGAAGGCCCGGGGCATCAACGTCATCGGCTCGTCCGTGAACGTGCGCGACGGCGACGCCTACAAGGCCTGGCTCGACAAGACGGCGACCGACCTCGGCGGCTGCGACGTGTTCGTCGCCAATGTCAGTGCCGGCGGCGGCATGGACAGCGAAAAGAACTGGTGGAAGAACTTCGAGATCGACGTCCTGCATACCGTGCGCGGCTGCGAAACCCTGATGCCCCACCTGAAGAAGTCGGGCCAGGGCTCGGTCGTGATCATCAGTTCGACCAACGCGATCGAGACCTTCGCCGCGCCCATGGCCTACAACGCCATGAAAGCCGCGCTGATCACCTATTCGAAGCAGCTCTCGCAGTTCGTCGGCAAGGACAACGTGCGCGTGAACTCGCTCTGCCCCGGCCCGATCTACTTCGAAGGCGGCGCCTGGGAAATGATCAAGGGCACCAACCAGAAGTTCTACGACTCGACCGTGCGGCAGATCCCGTGCGGCCGCATGGGCACGCCCGACGAAGTCGCGCGCGTCGTCACGTTCCTCGCGAGTCCGGCTTCGAGCCTCATGACCGGCGCCAACGTCGTGGCCGACAACGGCTTCACGAAGGGCGTGCGGTACTGACGCAACCGCCATGGCCAAGGCAGCAATCGACGCGTATTTCGTCTGTGGCGGCAAGTACCACGACATCGACTACGCGCGCCTGCAGCTGCTGGGTCTCCTTGGCGAGCACGAGCGGGTCCGTACCCGCATGGCCGAGGACTTTGCGGATATCGACGCGATCGAGGCGAGCGACTTCCTGGTCACCTACACGGTCGACATCGTTCCCAGCGAGGAAACGGCGCAGCGCCTCCGGGACTACGTCACGGGTGGCAAGCGCTGGCTGGCGCTGCATGGCACGAACTCGATCCTGCGCTACGTGAAGGGCCGGGGCTGGGAAGCGCCACGCGCTGCGCGCACCTTCATGACAACGCTCGGCAGCCAGTTCGTCGCGCACCCGCCGATCGAGCCCTACCGCGTCGAAGTCACGCAGCCGTGGCATCCGCTGGTGGCTGGCATCGAACCCTTCGATGCCAGTGACGAACTGTACCTGATGGAGCTGCACCCGCCGTTCGAGACGCTGCTGCACACGCGTTGGCACGGCGAGGCCAAGGGCTTTGCCGAACGCGACTGGAGCAAGGACGAGCCGCGCCCGGTCATGTACCTGAAACAGGTCGGCGCGGGCGAAGTGCTGTATTTCACCCTTGGCCATGCACGCGGCCATTACGACATGCGTCCGATGATGGACGAGTACCCGGCAGTCGAACGCGGCAGCTGGCCCGTACCGGCCTTCACCGAACTGCTCCGGCGCAGCCTGCGCTGGGCCGCGGGCCTGGACTGAGCGGAGGCTCGCCATGAGTTCCAACCCCAAGGACGACGAACTGCGCGCAGCCTCGCGCACGCCGGACTATCGCAAGGTGAAGCGTGTCGCACCCGAGCAGAGCCCGGTCACGCCCTGTGGCAAGGAGCCGGACCCGGACCTGGGCCATGAGCTGATCCGCAAGGAACGCTACACGTCGACCGAGTTCATGCAGCTCGAGTGGGAGCGCATCTGGAAGAAGGTCTGGCTGCTCGGCGCCATGGAATCCGACCTGCGCGAGCCTGGCGATTTTATCGCGACCGAGATCGGGCGCGAGTCGGTGTTGATCGTGCGGCAAGCAGATGGCGGCGTGCGCGCCTTCTACAACGTGTGCATGCATCGCGGCAACCGCCTCCGTCCGCCGGGAGCAGGCAGCGCCGACTCGTTCAAGTGCCAGTACCACCACTGGGAATATGCGCTCGACGGCTCATTCAAGCGCATACCCGATCTCGACACGTTCCCGCAGGGCGCTCCGCCCTGCCGCGGCCTCAAGGAACTGCCTTGCGCAGCCTGGGGAGGCTTCGTCTGGTTCAGCCTCGACCCGAACGTGGCGCCGCTCGAGGAGTTTCTCGATCCGGTGCACCGGCACCTCGATCCCTACAACTTCCCGAAGATGGCGCTGACGCGCGACATCACGGTCGAGTGGAACTGCAACTGGAAGGCGTCGGTCGACGCGTTCAACGAGAGCTACCACGTGCAGGGAATTCACCCACAGCTCATGTGGTACCTGCACGACCTCGACATCCAGATCGACTGCTTCGAGCGGCACAACCGTTACCTGATCCCGTTCGCCACGTGGAGCCCGCGCGTGCGTCGCCCGCCGGCGATCCCGGACCCGATCAAGGTGATCATGAAGACGGCGGGCATGGACCCGGCCGACTACGACGAACCGTACGAGAACATCCGTCGGGACGTGCAGCAGTGGAAGCGCAAGCACGGGCCGGCGCAGGGCAAGGATTACTCCCGGCTCAACGACGACCAGCTCACCGACGACTACCACTACCTGATCTTCCCGAACGTCACGCTCAACGTGCACGCTGACGACCTGATGCTGTTCCGACAGCGGCCGCATCCGACCGATCCGGACCGCATGTTCTACGACATCTGGACGTTCGAACTCGTGCCGGAGGGTCACGAGTGGCCGGCGCGGCCGCAGCACCAGCATTTCCGGCACGGCGAGAAGTCGATCGGGCTCGTGCTCGACCAGGACGCGGCCAACCTGCCCGGCGTGCAGGCGGGAATGCATTCGGCGGCCTTTGAAGGACTGTGGATCGGCGCGCAGGAACTGCGCATCCGGCATTTCCACAAGGTCATCGACGATTACGTCTATGGGCCGGGCGGCAAGCCCCCCGGCGCAGTCTGAACTACCACGCCGAGCGAGGCGACATGACAGCACCACTTTCGGCGGAGCGCCTGCAGCGCGCCTACCGCCAGATGAAGACCATCCGCGAATTCGAGGAGCGCCTGCACGTGGAAATCGCCACGGGCGAGATTCCCGGCTTCACGCACCTCTACGCGGGCCAGGAGGCAGTCGCTGTCGGCGTGTGCGAGCACCTCGACGACGCCGACTACATCGTCAGCACGCACCGCGGCCACGGTCACTGCATCGCCAAGGGCTGTGACGTGCAGGGCATGATGCTCGAGATCTACGGCCGTGCCGATGGCCTCTGCAAGGGCAAGGGCGGCTCGATGCACATCGCAGACGTCACCAAGGGCATGCTCGGCGCGAACGCGATCGTCGGCGGCGGCCCGCCGCTCGCCGTGGGCGCGGCAATTGCTTGTCGCAATCGCGGCCAGGGTAATGTCAGCATTGCTTTCGGCGGCGACGGCAGCTGCAACCAGGGCACCGTGTTCGAAGCCATGAACATGGCCGTCGTGCTGCAGGTGCCGGCGATCTTCGTGATCGAGGACAACGGCTACAGCGAGCACACCGGCAAGGACTACGCCGTCGGCTCGAAGGACATTGCCGGTCGCGCACGCGGCTTCGGCATGCCCGCCGAGCGCTGCGACGGCGCCGATTTCTTCGCCGTCTACGAAGCCGCGGGGCGCCTGATCGAGAACGCGCGCCGCGGTGAGGGTCCCTCGACGCTCGAAGCGACGATCACGCGTTTCTACGGGCACTTCGAGGGCGATCCGCAACTGTACCGCGCGAAGGACGAAGTGAAGCGGCAACGCGAGACGATGGATTGCCTGAAGAATTTCCGGGAGCGAGTCACGACCGCAGGCTGGTTGTCGGCCGCCACGCTCGACGCCATCGACGAGCAGGTGCTGACGGTCATCGAGGCCGCCGTGGCGGCAGCGAAGTCGTCGCCTCCGCCCGCCGAATCAGAACTCGCCACCGACGTCTACATCTCCTACTGAGCCAGCGCGCATGCCACAGAAATCCTTCCGCGACGCGCTCAACGAAGCGCTGCACCTCGAGATGGAACGCGACGGCTCGATCATCGTCCTGGGCGAGGACGTTTCAGGAGGGGCCGGGGGCACGTCCGGCCAGCGCGAAGCGTCCGGCGGCATCTTCGGCGTGACCAAGGGCCTGCTGCCGAAGTTCGGCGCCGAGCGCGTGATCGATACACCGATTTCCGAGTCGGCCATCATCGGCGCAGCCGGCGGCGCGGCGCTTGCCGGGCTGCGGCCGGTGGCCGAACTCATGTTCGCCGATTTCGTCGGCGTCAGCATGGACCAGATCTTCAACCAGATGGCCAAGTTCCGGTACATGTTCGGCGGCAAGACGCGCTGCCCCGCCGTCGTGCGTCTCGCGATGGGGGCCGGAATGAACATGGGCGCGCAACATTCGCAATCGATCTACTCCCTGCTCACGGCGGTGCCCGGGCTCAAGGTGGTCGTGCCTTCGAACGCCTACGACGCCAAGGGCCTGTTGATCCAGGCGATCCGCGACGACGACCCGGTGATGTTCTTCGAGCACAAGGCGCTCTACCCCCGCAAAGGCGAAGTGCCTGACGGCGCGTACACGATTCCCTTCGGTGAGGCGAACCTGCTGCGAGAAGGTGAACACGTCACGGTCGTCGCGATTGGCCGCATGGTCGTGTTCGCCGAGAAGGCGATCGACGTGCTGGCGAAGGACGGCATCACCTGCGACCTGATCGACCCGCGCACGACCTCGCCGCTCGACGAGGAAACGATCCTCGAGAGTATCGCAAACACCGGCCGCCTCGTGGTCGTGGACGAGTCGAACCCGCGCTGCAGCGTCGCGTCCGACATCTGCGGCATCGTCGTGCAAAAGGGCTTCCGCTCATTGAAAGCGGCGCCGCGCATGGTCACGGCGCCACACACCCCCGTGCCGTTCGCGCGCGAACTCGAGCGCGCGTACGTGCCGAGTCCGACGAAGATCGAGGCCGCGATCCGCGAGTTGATGAAGGAATGAGCGCCGGATACCGCGTGAGACTCGAGCGCACGCTGGCCCTGCTCGCCCTGCTGTCGTCAATCATTCTCAGCACCGGCGCTGCCTTCGCCGCGACGACGGTCACTCCGGTCGAACCCGGCAAGAAGGGAGCGGGCGACGCGGCTCCGCGCTTCGACCAGAGGACGACGGATGAGAAGCACCCTGGCGAGCCACTATTCACCGAGTACTGCTCGACCTGCCACCTCGGGCAGGTCGCGAAGGCGCCGCACAAGATGTTCCTGCAGATGATGGCGCCGGACGCCATCTACGCGGCGCTCGACACCGGCATCATGCGCAGCCACGCCGAGAAACTCTCTCCAGCCCAGAAGCAGCAGGTCGCGACGTACCTCGGTGGCGACCACCCGGTTTCGACGGCGCGGGCACCGCAGTGCACGGGCCCGGCAGCGACGTTCGACGGGACTCGGCAGCTCGCAGCATCCGGCTGGGGCATCACGCCCGAGAATACCCGCCACATCGCGGCAGCCGACGCCAAGTTGGCGGTCACGGACCTGCCACGACTCGAATTGAAGTGGGCTTTCGCGTTCCCGAACGCGCAGCGAGCGCGTTCGCAACCCGCAGTTGCGTACGGCGCCGTGTACGTGGGCAGCCAGGACGGCACGGTGTTTGCGCTCGATGAGGAAACCGGCTGCATCCGCTGGACTTTCCGCGCCTCGGCGGAGGTTCGCACGGCCGTCATCGTCGAATCGCCCTCTGCCGCTGGCAAGCACACGGGTTCGCCCCTCGTGTATTTCGGCGACCTGCTGGCACGCGTCTACGCCGTCGACGCGTTCACCGGTGCGCCGCGTTGGTCATACAAGGCCGACGATCACCCCAACGCAACGATCACTGGCGCGCCGGCATTGCATGAGGGCACGCTGTACGTGCCGGTGTCGTCGCTCGAAGTCACGTCGGCTGCCGATCCGGCCTACGAGTGCTGCTCGTTCCGCGGTGCGGTGGTCGCGCTCGACGCCCTGACCGGGACGAGCCGCTGGAAGGCTTACACGATTCCGACTGCGCCGCGAGAGGTGGGACGTACGCGGTTAGGCACTCGCGTGCTCGCACCGTCGGGCGCACCCGTGTGGAACTCACCGGCGATCGACGCCCCGCGCGGCGTGCTCTACGTGGGCACCGGCGAGAACTACTCGTCGCCCGCGAACGACACGAGCGACGCATTGATCGCGTTCCGGCTGCAGGACGGCGCGATGGTCTGGCATGCGCAAAAGACCGCGAACGACGCCTGGAACGTGGCCTGCATGTTTCCGGACAATCCGAACTGCCCGCCGGAGAACGGTCCGGACGTCGACTTCGGCGCGAGCACAATGGTGTTGCGTGATGCCCGTAGAGGCGACTTGCTGCTCGCCGGCCAGAAGTCGGGTTTTGTCTACGGCGTCGACCCCGCCGCGAAAGGCAAGATCGTCTGGAGCAGCAAGGTCGGACGCGGTGGCATCCAGGGCGGCGTCCATTTCGGCATGGCCACCGATGGCGAGCGGCTCTACGTGCCGATCTCCGACATGGAGGACGAGCACGACGGACGCAAGCACGAGACGCCGTCGCGGGCCGGCCTGTACGCGCTCGACCCGCGCACCGGCAAGGAACTCTGGGGCACTCCCGCCGATGACGTCTGCCGCGGCCGCCCCTTCTGCGACTCCGGTATTTCCGCGGCGATCACATCGATTCCCGGTGCGGTGTTCGCAGGCCACATGGACGGCCGCTTGCGCGCGTACGACTCGACCACTGGCAAGGTGGTGTGGGAGGTTGACACGACGCAGGACTGGAAGACCGTCTCGGGCGAAGTGGCGCGCGGCGGCTCGTTTGGCGGCGGTGCGGGCCCGATGGTCGTGCACGGCAAGGTGTTCGCAGCGTCGGGTTACGGGCTGTACTTCCACATGCCCGGCAACGTGCTGCTGGTCTTCGCACCCCGCGCCCCGTGAACTGGGGGCGCGGGCGACGCGCTCAGGCGACGTAATCGAAGAACTTGAGGTCCATGTCGCCCGAGACGGTGGCGAGGATTGGCGGCACCAGTCGATCGTGGAACGCCGTGGTCTGGTGCAGCTGGAAGGCCGCATCGTCCGTGAATCGGCCGTAGACCACGTAGGTCTGCGGGTTGTCGCGCGAGCGGATGATGTCGTAGACCTTGGTGCCGGGCTCGCTTGCGTGCGTAAGCTGCGATAGCTCCGCCTGCAGGCGCTCGAACTCGGCTTCGTGGCCTGGCTTGATCTTGAGTGTGGCGATGAAACACGTCATTTGATTATCTCTTCGTGCAGTGAAATGAAACTCAGACCTCGAACGGATCGAGGTATTCGCGTTCCCAGGTCCCGTCGACACAGTCGATGATGGCCGGCGCGTGCTCGGCGAGCCACGGCGTCGCCATGTGCGCATGCTCGTCCTCCTCGCTCCTGAACGACTCGAGCACTGCATAGCGGCGCGGCTCGCGCAGCTTGAAGAATTCGTAGAAGATCGGCGACTCGTGGGCCAGTACCTTGGCCGTCAGTGCCTTGCAGACGCGGACGAATTCTTCCTCGCGCCCCGCCTTGACGGTCATGCGCGAAATGAACGTGAGTCGAGCCATGCTTGCAGCCCCCTGCGTGGTGACAAAAATATCGTCCGCCGATGGTAAAGCGGGTCGCGTCGAAAGAAAACAGTCAGGCCTGTTTCTTTTTTTTGCGATTACGGTAAATTGACCTCCCCTGTGTCCCGCGCTCTGCCCCACCGGCCAGCGGCAGGTGCGGCCCGGCCGGAGTATCGATGTCGCAGCAGCCTTTCGTCCGCGTCCTGCCCGTTTCCGAACTCCCGCCCGGCGCGATGCGGTGCGTCGAGGCCGCCGGCGTGCCGGTACTGGTCGTGCACGGCAAGGACGGCGCGATTCATGCAGTGCATAACATCTGCACGCACGCCTATGCTCGCATGGACGAAGGGCGACTGCGCGGGCACCGCCTGATCTGTCCGCTGCACGGCGCCAGCTTCGACGTTCGCACGGGTGCTGTGCTCGGCGCGCCCGCCACTGCACCCCTAGCCAGTTACCTCGTTCGCATCGCGGACGACCACATCGAGGTCCAGGTCAGCCCATGAACTTCCAGCTCACCGACGAGCAGCGCTCGCTGCAGGAAGCCGCGCGACAATTCGCCCGTGCGAAGTTGCCGGGCATCGCGCAGGAATGCGAGGAGACCAACCACGCGCCCGACAAGGCGATCGTGAAGGAATTCGCCGAGATGGGATTTCTCGGCATCAACGTGCCTGAACGCTACGGCGGGCTCGGCCTGGGCAACGTCGAGGCCCTGCTGGTGCTGGAAGAGTTCGGCAAGATCTCGTCCGCAGTCGGCTTCCCCGTGTTCGAGTCCTGCGTTGGACCCGTGCGCGCCATTGAACGCTTCGCCTCTGAATCCTTGAAGCAGCGCGTGGTGCCTGCAGTTTGCCGCGGTGAAATCCAGGTTGCCGTGTCGATGTCGGAACCGCAGGCCGGCTCGGCGCTCACTGACCTGACGACACGGGCCGAGACTCGCGGCGACAAGGTCGTCCTGAACGGCACCAAGCGCTGGTGCTCGGGCGGCGGCCACGCCGATGGCTATGTCGTGTACTGCCGCATGTCCGAAGACGAGGGCGCGAAAGGAATTGGTGCGGTCTACGTCGAGAAAGACACCAAGGGCGTCACGTTCGGCAAGCCCGAGAGCCTGATGGGTTTTCGCGGCGTGCCCTCCTCCGACATCTTCTTCGACAACGCCACCGTGCCGGCCGACAACATCGTCGTGCCCGCGGGCGGCTTCAAGAAGCTGATGGAAGCGTTTGACCTCGAGCGCTGTGGCAATGCCACCATGGGCCTGGCGCAGGCCTCGGGCGCGCTCGAGGACGTGATCGAATACGTGCAGGAGCGCGAGCAGTTCGGCAAGCATTTGATCGAGTTCCAGGGCGTGCAGATCAAGCTGGCTGAGATGAAGATGCGCGTCGAGGCGGCGCGCCTGCTGATCCACCGCGCGGCATCGAACGCGCAGAATGGCCTGCCGAGCATCCTCGATTCTTCGCTGGCCAAGTGCTTCGCCAACGAGATCGCGCGCGAGGTGTGCGGGCACGCCGTGCAACTCATGGGCGGCTACGGCTACTCGCGCGAGTACCCGATGGAACGGCGCCTCCGTGACGCCTGGGGCTGGGGCATCGCGGGCGGCGCGATCGACATCCAGAAGGTCAATATCGCGGGTGCGCTCGTCGGCCGGCGCTTCGACCAGAGACGCTGATGCAGCCGGGTGTGCTCACTGGCGTGCGCGTGCTCGATTTCGGCCGTTACGTGGCCGGCCCGTACTGCGCCACGCTGCTGGGTTACCTCGGCGCCGAAGTGATCCGTGTCGAAAAGCGAGAGGGTGGCGAAGACCGTTACATTGCCCCGATCGCCGACGGCGGCGAAGGCGGCGTGTTCTTCCAGACCGGTTGCAACAAGCAGTCGCTCACCCTCGATCCATCGACACCGGCCGGCAGGGAAATCGTGCGTCGGCTCGTTCGCGAAGCGGACGTCGTCGTGGCCAACCTGCCGCCGGCCTCGCTACATGCACTGGGCCTCGATTACGCGAGCCTCAAGGCGGTGCGTGCTGACGTGATCCTGGTTACGCAGACATCATTCGGCGATCGCGGCCCACTGGCCGATCGCGGCGGCTTCGATGGCGTCGGCCAGGCGATGTCCGGCGCGATGTACATGTCAGGACAGCCCGGCGCCCCGGCGAAAGCGGCCGCGCCCTACGTCGACTTCTCGACGGCGGCGCTGTCCGCATTCGGCGCCATGGCGGCCTTGATGCATCGGGCAAAGACCGGCGAAGGCCAGGAAGTGAAGACGAGCCTGCTCGGCACTGCGCTGGCGGTGTTCGGCTCGCACCTCGTCGAACAGGGCGCGCTCACGAAGAACCGCACCCCCAGCGGCAACCGTGTGCAGACCTCGGCGCCGTCGGATGTCTTTGCGACGCGCGACGGGCACGTGCTGACGCACTGTGTCGGCGACGGATTGTTTCGACGTTGGGCGCGGCTGATGGGTGATGCGGATCGCTGGCTCGCGGATCCGCGCTTGCAGGGCGATCAGTCGCGCGGTGACCATTCGACGGAGATCCTCGCGCGCATGCGCGAGTGGTGTGCTGAACGCACGACGGCCGAGGCGCTGGCGGCGCTCGACGCGGCCGGCCTGCCGGCTGGGCCGGTCTACACGTTGCAGCAGGCGCTCGACGAACCGCAGGTGGCTGCGATGAAGTTCTTCAGCGAAGTCGCCGACTACCCGGGCCTCACGCGACCCGTTCGCATACCCGACCTGCCCGTCGAGCTGACCGCGACACCGGGTGGCATAGCACAGCGCCCGCCGCTGCTCGGCGAACACACGGACGCCATCCTCGCTCGAATCGGGTATTCGCCGGCCGAGATTGCCGAACTGCGCAGTACGAAAGTCGTCTGACCTGGCGGCTCGCCGTGTCCGCTAGAGCCGTGTGACGCGATACCCCAATCGCGGGAAGTGCACGACGACGTCGCCGCAGCGCGCATCCGAACGCAGTACCGCGACGGTATTGCGCGATACGGACACCACCGTGCCACGAACTGCGCCGCGCCGGGTGTCGTCCGGCATCACGTCGACCTCCATGCCGGCACGCAGGCCCTGGGCATCGTCGATATCACAGGCACCGTGCTTCGTGGGCGACGCCGCTCGAGCCACCGCGATTGCTTCCTCGGCGGTGAAATCGAGGCGACGCCCTTCACCGAGCGCCGTGACACGATGCTCCCACGCCTGCATGCGCTCCAACCCGGCATAGACCGACTCGTTGCCGGGAATGCCGCGCGTGAACCATGGCACCGTCCAGGCATGGACGTCCCAAAGACCCGCGGCGTCGCCACCAAGGAAGTGACGCCCGTCCGCCAGCTGCTCCTCGACGAACGCCGCATTGGCACGCAACTGCGCGCGAGCATGACCGGCGTCACAACCGGAAAAATCGATGTCGGGAAACAAGGCCTGGCGATCGCGCAAGAACTCGGGTGGCCAGGCGCTGCTGGTTACGGCGATCGCGCAATGCAGTCCTGCGCGAAAGAACGCGTCGGCCCATTTCACCCCGGCGAGCGCGAGGCCCGCATCGCCACCTGGAAAATAGCTCGGTTGCGGGAAGCGCGCCTCGAGTTCGGCCGCGATGCGTTGCGAGTCGATGTAGACGTCCGCGCCGATCTGCAGCACGGGCGTACCGCGATAGCCACCGGTGAGCGCCAGCAGGTCGTCCTTGGGCGGCATCATCGGTGTCGTCACGCTGCGCCACTCGAGCCCCTTGATCGCGAGCAGCTTGAGCGCGCGCTGGGTAAACGGCGAGGCATCGTAGGAATGCAGGATCAGGTCGGTCATGGTCATCGTTCCCGGCTGCGGTTTTCGACACTCTGCGCCGTCTGGCCGTAGAGGAATTTGTATGCCTCGGCATCGGCCATGCGTTCGTGGCCCTTCTCGTACGCGCGCCGCACTGCTGGCCGTTCGCGGATCACTTCGAACCAGCGCTGGACGTGCGGCACGTCGGCGAGCGACTGCCCCTGCCTTTCATACGATACGATCCATGGCCAGCAGGCGATGTCGGCGATCGAATACTCGCCTCCCAGGTACGGCCGGTCGGCGAGCCTGCGGTCCATCACGCCGTACAGGCGATTGACCTCGTCCGTGTAGCGCTTGATGCCGTACGGCACCACCTCGGACGCGAACGCGCGAAAGTGATGGGCCTGGCCCGCCATGGGGCCGAGACCTCCCACCTGCCAGTACAGCCATTGCAGCACCTCGTACCGGCCGCGGGGATCGGCTGGCAGCAACTGTCCGGATTTTTCAGCAAGGTATTGCAGGATCGCGCCCGACTCGAACACCGACAGCGGGCCGCCCTCCGCCGCAGTATCGACGATCGCAGGGATACGGTTATTGGGACTGATACGCAGGAACTCCGGCGCAAATTGCGCACCCCGCAGGATGTCGACCTCGACGATGCGGTACGGCAGCCCGCACTCCTCGAGCATCATCGCGATCTTGAGTCCGTTCGGCGATGGATAGAAATGCAACTCGATCATGGGCTGCGCTCGACGCAATAACCGGCGCGCGGGAAATGCACGACGACCTCCCCGGCCCGCGAGTCCGTGCGTCGCACGGCGATCTCATCATGCAGCAAGGTCACCAGTTCGCCCGTGACCGGCACCCTGCCGTAATCGTCCGGCGTGACCTGCACGATCGTGCCAGCCGCGAGCCCGAGGGGATCGGCGCTGTCGACACCGCGGGGCGGGAGGGGCTGCGATTGGCGTGCCAGCGACAGCGCGTCGGCAGCGTCAAGCTCCGTTCGTGAACCGTGCCCGATCTCGCGCACCCGTTGCTCCCAGCGTGCGACACGCGCGTAAGACCTCAGGACCTCGCCCATCGCAGCGACGAAACCGCGCGCCATCCACAACACGTAGTACGCGGTGGCGTCGGCAAGGCCGGGGCTCGATCCGAGCAGGAAGTCGCGACCGTCGGCCAGTTGCAGCTCGACGAAGTTCGCGTGCGCCTTCACCTGGCCGAACAGGTGCGGCGCACGTGCACGAAAGCTTGCGAAGTCCAGGTGTGAGAAGAATTCACGCCGGTCCTGCATCAGGTCGGCGGGCAGTTCGTCGTTCAGACCCATGGCCAGCCCGGCGCCCGCGTCGAAAAACCGGCCGGCCCATGCGGACAAAGCCAATGGCAGCCCCGCTCCACCGTCGGGGAACAAAGTAGGCTCGGGTTGCCGTCGCTCGAGTTCGAGCGCAATCAGGCTGCTGTCGCAATAGATGTCGGCGCCGACCTGCAGCACGGGTGTCTTGCGATACCCTCCGGTCAACGCAGTCAGGTCGGGCTTGGGCATCACCATCGGGATCTGGACGCTGCGCCAGGCCAGGCCCTTGATACCAAGCAGCACGCGCACCTTTTCGGCGTACGGCGACCAGTCGAAATGGTGCAGGACGAGTTCCGCCATCGACGTTCCCCCGAGAATGTGGTGACTATAGGCACAAATCGAAGAAAAAAACAGTCAGGCTTGTTTATTTCTGGAGGACACGCTCTTATACTCCTCCGGACCGCAGAGAGGTTTGCCCACCCATGGATGCCGCCAATTCCGAGCGATTCGTCCGTCGTTTCCTGGATGCCATGGAATACGAAGCCGCGCGCACCGCTCCTCCCGAGGGGTTCCCGCGTTTTCCGCCCATTCCTGGCGGACGCTATCGCGATCCCGACTTCCTGGAGGCCGAACGGGCGGCGCTGTGGAAGCGCACGTGGCTGTACGCCTGTCACACCGACGAGATCCGTGAACCCGGCGACTTCCTGCTGTGGAAGAAGACCGGCTCCCCGATCCTGATCATTCGTGGCAAGGACAACGTCATCCGCGCCTTCTACAACACCTGCCGTCACCGGGGCGCACCGCTCGTCAAGACGGATTCCGGCAAGTGCGAAGGCCTCGTCTGTTCGTACCACGGCTGGACGTACGCCCTCGATGGCCGCCTGCTGAACCTTCGCGACAAGCGCGATTTCGTCGACCTCGACACGGGGGCGCATTCGCTGGTCGAAGTCCGCTGTGAGCTGCTGGCGAACTGGGTCTTCGTCAATGAAGACCCGGACGCGAAGCCGCTGCTCGAGGACCTCGGCCCCTTTCCGGCGCAGCTCGCCCAGTTCCAGCCCGAGTCGCTGCGCTTCATCGAGAAGCACGGCTACGACCTCCGCTGCAACGTCAAGGTGCTGCTCGATGCGTTCCTCGAGACCTACCACCTGAAGTCGATACACACGAGCACCGTGGACCGGTTCCTCGATCATCGCGGCACGTCGATTGCGCTCTATCGCAACGGTCATTCGCTGATGGTCACGCCGAACCGCCGCCCCGACTGGGTCGACCCGGGCACGAAAGGCATGAAGCGCATCGAGACCGCGACGGTCATCTCGTCGAAGAACAATCCCTCCTGGAATTTCTTCCCGAACCTGGTCGCACCGTTCGACCCGACCGGTTGCCCGTTCCTGTTGTTCTGGCCGACGGGCGACGATTCGATGCGCATTGAATGCCACTGGTTCGCGCCGGACACCGGCGACGAACCGAAGCACGAACTGTGGCCGACCCGCATCGAAAATTTCGACCGCATCCTCGACGAAGACCTGCAATTTGCGGAGCAGATCCAGCGTTCGGTCGAGTCGCCGGGCTTCAAGGGCATGACCCTGAATTACCAGGAGCGCCGGATCTACAACTGGCACGAAGAGCTCGACCGTCGCATCGACCGCGCGGGCATCGAGATTCCTGCCTCGCTGCGCGTCAAGCCGCTGCTCGAGCCATACCTGGAGGACTGAACCGACATGACCGCGGGTCGGCCCGGAATCCGGCGCTTCGGCGCGTACCTGCCTCGCCTGCGCCTGGAACGCAAGGCGATCGCCGCAGCGACGGCCTTCGCCGCGGGATCGCGCGCCGGCGCGGCGAAGGGCACGCGCAGTTGCTGCAACTGGGACGAGGACAGCCTGACCATGGCCGTCGAGGCGGCGCGTGATTGCCTGGCTGGGATCGAAGCGCCGGCCATCGACTCGCTGACGTTCGCGTCCACGTCGCATGCGTTCGCCGACCGCTCGAACGCCGGCGTGGTCGCCACCGCGCTCAACCTCGACGAGTCCCTCCACGTTGCAGACGCAGGTGGGCACCAGCGCTCGGGCGTCGGCGCATTGATCGCCGCCTTGACACATGCGGCCACGAGCACGACTTTGGTCGTGGCAGCCGATCGCCGGCTGGCCAAGCCGGCCAGCGAACAGGAATCTTCGTTCGGTCATGGTGCCGCCGCACTGCTCGTGGGCACCGGCGCGGACGTGGCGGCCGAGCTTCTGGCCAGCGCCTCCCTGCAGGACGATTTCGTCGATCACTACCGCAGCAGCGATGCGCGCTTCGATTACGCGCTCGAAGAACGCTGGGTGCGCGACGAGGGTTACGTAAAGATCGTCCCTCGTGCCATCGCGGACGCACTCGCACAAGCCGGGATCGCGGCGGCCGCCATCGACAAGTTCATCCTGCAAGGGCCCGCGCGATTCGCCACCGTCGTGGCGAAGGCGGCCGGCATCAAGCCCGAGGCGATCCAGGGCGACCTGCATGCGCAATGCGGCAACACGGGCGTCGCCCATCCACTGCTGCAGCTGGGTGCCGCGCTCGAAACGGCTCGCGACGGCGAAGTCATCCTGGTGGCGAGCTTCGGCCAGGGCAGCGACGCATTGGTGCTGCGTGCCGCGGGTCGCTCGCCCAGCCTGGGACGTGGCGCGTCGGGTGCGTTGGCCGAAGGTGTGTCCGACGGCGACTACGTCCGGTTCCTCGCTAACAGTGGCCTGGTCGACATCGACTGGGGCATGCGTGCCGAGCGTGACAATCGCACGGCGCAGTCGACGGCCTGGCGCAAGCACAGCGACGTGACCGGGTTCGTCGGCGGCCGTTGCACGAAATGCGGCACGGTGCAGTTCCCCCGTTCGCGCGCCTGCGTGAATCCTGACTGCCGGGCGCTGGACACCCAGCAGCCGCAACCTCTCGCCGGGCTCATGGGCACGGTCAAGACCTACACCGAGGACTGGCTCGCCGTGACGCGCAGCCCCCCGCACGTCTACGGCAATGTCGCACTCGATGGCGGCGGCAACGTGTTCATCGAGTTCGCCGACACGCCCGCCGGCACCCTTGCAGTCGGGGCTCGCGTGCGGTTCGTATTCCGCGTCAAGGATGCCGATGCCGTGCGCGGCTTCCGCCGTTACTTCTGGAAAGCCACGCCGGTGAGGAACTGACCGATGGCCAGCGGCATCCGGGACAAGGTCGCCATCGTCGGCATGGGTTGTTCGAAGTTCGGCGAACGCTGGGACAGCGGCCCTGAAGACCTGATGGTCGAGGCGTTCATCGAAGCCTCTGCCGATGCGGGCATCGAGCGCGACCGCATCGAAGCCGCGTGGCTCGGCGTGTTCTACCAGGAGCAGAGCACCGGCAAGTCCGGGCTGCCGCTCTCGTTCGCCCTGCGCCTGCCGAATGTACCCGTCACCCGCGTCGAGAATCTCTGCGCCACGGGGACGGAAGCACTGCGTGGTGCGGTGTATGCGGTGGCGTCGGGCGCCGTCGACATCGCGCTCGCGATGGGCGTGGAGAAGCTCAAGGACACCGGCTTTGGCGGACTGCCCGAGCGCACCAAGGGCACGTTCGAGGATCTGTGGCAACCGGGCTTAACGCCGCCGGGTGCTTTCGCACAGCTCGGAGCGGCTTACGCGGCGCGCCATGGATTCACCGTCGACGAGGTGAAGCGTGCGATGGCCCACGTTTCGTGGAAGAGCCACGAGAATGCCGCACTCAATCCGAAGGCGCACATGCGCAATCGGATCACGATCGAGCAGGCACTCGCCGCGCCTATGATTGCGTATCCGCTCGGCACGTTCGACTGCTGCGGCGTAAGCGACGGCGCGGCTTGCGCCATCGTCACCACACCCGAGATTGCCGCAGCGATGGGCAAGCGCGACATGGTGACGATCAAGGCACTGCAGCTCGCGCCCTCGAATGGCGTGGAAATGGGACACGCAAGCTGGGACGGCAGCTACACACTCACCACGCGTCTTGCTGCCGAGCGAGCGTACCGTGAGGCGGGCATCACCGACCCGCGCCGGCAGGTGAACCTGATGGAGGTTCACGACTGCTTCTCGATCACCGAGCTCGTGCTGATGGAAGACCTCGGGTTTTCGGACCCGGGTCGCGCAGTGCACGACATCCTGGACGGCCGCTACGACCGCAACGGTGCCGTGCCTTGCCAGACCGACGGCGGCCTCAAGTGCTTCGGGCACCCGGTCGGCGCATCCGGCCTGCGCATGGCCTACGAAATATACCTGCAGCTGCTCGGCCGTGCCGGCGCGCGACAACTGCACGAACCATCGCTCGGGTTGACCCACAACCTGGGCGGAATTCCGAACCGCAACGTCGCGAGCGTCGCCATCCTGGGTCTCCACAGAGGTCGAACATGACAGCAAAGGTCGAGCGTCTCGCACCGACGACGCAGCCTCGGGACTGGGGTTACAGCGACGAGGAGCTCGCCACGCTCGAGACGGTGTACCGTCCGGGCTTGCTGGAGGGGAAGGTCTTCATCGTCTCGGGCGGCGGGTCCGGCATCGGCCGTGGCATCGTCTACCTGCTGTCGCGCCTCGGCGCGGACGTGATGATCTGCGGGCGCCGGCAGGAAATGCTGGACGCTACCGCCGACGGCGTCCGCACCCACGTCGGCCGCGAGATCGGCACCCACGCGATGACGATTCGCGATCCGGAGCAAGTGCAGCAGCTGATCACGGCCACGATCGAGCGTTTCGGCCGCCTCGACTCCGTCGTCAACAATGGCGGCGGCCAGTTCCCCCAGAACGCCATCGATTTTTCGGTGAAGGGGTGGAATGCGGTCATCGACACGAACCTCAACGGCGCGTGGTACATGATGCAGGCTGCGGCGTGCGCGTGGCGCGACCGCAATGAGGCCGGCAGCATCGTCAACATCGTGGCGACCATCTGGCGCGGCATGCCGCAGGTCGCACACACGACCGCCGCCCGCGCCGGCGTGATTTACCTCAGCAAGACGCTGGCGACCGAATGGGCTCCGCTCAACGTCCGCGTCAACTGCGTCGCTCCGGGTGCGATCGCCACCAGCGGCCTGAACGTCTACCCTGACGGCGCCGTCGATCATTTCGCCCACACCAATCCGATGAAGCGCCTCGGCGACGTGCAGGACGTGGCTGAAGCCGTGGTCTACCTGTCGGCCGCATCCGGCAAATTCGTCACCGGCGAGACCCTCGTCGTCGATGGCGGCCATACGTGCTGGGGCGACAGCGAGTGGCCGGGCGGCAAGCCCGCGTATTTCCGCGACGGTCGCTGACCGGACCGCTGCCCGAGCACGCCGCGCCCAGCGCGGCCTCGTACCCTTCCCTGCCAGGAGCCCTCCCATGACGGACACGCCGCTGACCCGCACGCCACGCGCGCAACTCGACCCCAGGTTCCACCTCGCGTGGGACACGATGAACCGGCTCACGGGTGAACCCGCATTCGTCGAGGCTTTTGCCGCGAATCCGGCAATGCTCGACTTCGTGATGAACGATTTCTACAGCCGCGTGTTCTTCGGCGGCAACGTGCCGCAGCGCTACAAGCAACTCGCACGGCTCGAACTCTCGTTGCTCCACGGCTGCCGCACCTGCAACAAGCAGAACGTGCCGGGTGCACTCGACGCCGGCATCACGCAGGCGCAGGTGGACGCGATGCTCGATTTCGAAACCGGGCCGTTCACGGACGCCGAAAAGGCCGTGCTCGCATACGCGCGGGAAGTCGCGCTGACGAATGCACAGGGCCGCATGACGCCGCAACTGTTCGAACGCCTGCGAGCAGACTTTTTCGCAGGCTGACATCCTCGAGCTCGGCGTGGCCATGGCCGTGATCTCCGGCATGGCGAAACTGTCCTTCGTCCTCGATCTCGTGGAGAAAGAGACCTACTGTCCGTTCGCCAGCGACGCTGCGGCCTGAACGGCATGTCGTTCACTCAAAGGTAAACGGATACACCCATGAGCCAGCGTATTTTTCCGATCACGATGCCCAAGTGGGGCATCGAGATGCAGCAGGGCACGATCACGCAGTGGCACGCCGAGCCAGGCCAGTCGCTGGCCAAGGGCGACACGCTGCTCGATGTCGAGACCGAGAAGATCGTCAACTCGGTCGAGGCGCCGATTGCCGGCACGCTGCGGCGAGTCCTGGCGGATGTCGACGCCACCGAGTCCGTCGGCGCGCTGATTGCTGTCTTTGCCGCAGCGGATGTTCCCGATGCCGAGGTCGATGAGTTCATCGCCAGCTTCAAGCCCGCGGATACGAGCTTTGAACCGGACGGCGGTGAATCAACCGCCACGCCCGCTCCGGCACCTGCCACGACGGAGTCCACCGACGGCGCAGGCAAGGTCAGTCCGATCGCCCGGCGGCTGGCCGACAAGCTCGGCATCGACGTCACGAAAATCAAGGGCACTGGCAGCCATGGTCGCGTGTCGAAGGAAGACGTCGAAGCCTATGCCGCGGCACTTGGCGGTGGCGCCCCAGCGGCGGCTGGTGCTGCCGCAACTCCTGTCGCTGCGGCTGTGCGTTCCGCTCCGGTGCGTGAACGCATGACCTCGATGCGCGCAACGATCGCGCGCCGCCTGCTGGAGTCGAAGCAGACCATCCCGCATTACCGGCTGGCCATCGACGTCGACCTCACGGCATTGCTGGCACGTCGCGCCACCATGAATGCGGCGGGCGGCGGCAAGGTCTCGGTCAACGACCTGCTGCTCCGGGCATGCGCGCTGGCTCTCGTGCAGCATCCGACGGTCAATGCTCAGCTACAGGGCGACGAGGTCTCGAAGTTCGCCCAAGCGGATATCTGTGTCGCCGTGGCCTCGGACAACGGACTGGTGACGCCTGTCGTTCACGCCGTGGAGACCAAGGGCGCAGCACAGATCGGTACCGAAGTTGCCAACCTGGCGGAACGGGCGCGCAGTGGGCGCCTGACTCGTGAAGAGATCACGGGCGGCACGTTCACGATTTCGAACCTTGGCATGTTCGGCGTCGAACGCTTCGATGCGATCATCAACCCGCCGCAGGTTGCGATCCTCGCCGTGGGCGCCGCGACCGACCGCGTCGTCGCCCGCGATGGTCAACCGGCCGTGGCTCGCGTTGCCACGCTGACGCTCTCGTGCGATCACCGGGTCGTCGACGGCGCCGCGGGCGCGAAGTTCCTGGCCACGTTGCGCGAACTTGTCGAGACCGCGACGGCGCTTTGACCAACGGGGCGTGGGACGTCGCCTCCCGGAGCGCCTATGCGATGGACATCCTCGAGAGCAGCTACCTGATCAAGGCCGGTGGCGTCGACTGCCTGCACACGCTGCCGCAGGAACTGACGGTCCTGGGGTAAAAAAATAGAAGGCCGGCTTGCGCCGGCCTTCTTGCCTGGAGCCCGGGGCTCTTCAGGCGATCACTGCCGGCTGCCGAAACCCATGCCGAACTCGACGCCGAAGTTGATCGGAGCGCCGAACTGCGAGTGGGTCCACAGCGTCGCGACCGACTGCGAGGCAATCCGGTAACGCTCGTCCGTCAGGTTCCTGCCGTAGCCGCGAACGAACCACTTGGCGTCCGGCGCGGTAAACGTCACCGAAGCACTAAGCAGATCCTTCGCATCGAGGTACGCGTCGTACTCTCGACCAGCGGCCGAGATGTAGAAGAGGTTCTCATCCTCGTGGTAATACTCACCGGCCAGGTCCACCCGGCCGCCGCTCGAGAGCTCCCAGGTGTAGATACCCTGGATCGATCCCATGAGTTCCGGCGAACGCGGCACGGGCAGGCCCGAGAAGTCCCCGAAGAACGGCAGGATCTCGCCGCCCGACGCCGGGTCGGAGAGACCTGGCTGGTCGATGATGAACTCGTTGTAGGACGCGTCGAGGTACGAAGCCTGCGCGCGCAAGCGGAAGTTGTCCGTCAGCGCCGCCTGGAACTCAAGCTCGATGCCCTTCGCTTCCACCTCGGCCGCGTTGTAGAACACCGTTTCCTGGAACTGGGCGCCGTCCTTCGCGGTGAGGATGTTCACTGCACGCTGTGCGTCCTTGTACGTGGTGTAGAACACGGTGGGATTGAAGCGGAAACGGCTGTCCTCGCTCTCCCACTTCATGCCGATCTCGTAGTTCGTGGCGAACTCGGGATCGACCGGGCGCGTCAGCTCCGAGACCATCAGGCCGCTGGTGCCCGTCTGGTCGTTGTAGCCGCCGGCCTTGTAGCCCTCGGAAATCGTTGCATACCCGAAGAGCTTGTCAGTGAACTTGTACGAACCGACGATGCGCCAGCTCGGCTCCGTCCAGGTCTCGGACAAGTTGCCGAATCCCGGCGTGTTCTCGTTGACGATGATGCCGCCCGGGTACCTGTTGAAGTTGCCCGCCTGCAGCGGATCGTTGAAGTCCTGCCACGACAGGCTGCCGTTGTTCAGGTTGTCGTCGAGGATATCGAAGCCGACCTGCGTGCGACCCGCCCAGGAACGCTCGTCGCGCGTAATGCGATAACCGCCCGCCAGGGAGAACTGGTCGGTAATTTCCCAGGTCCCGTCGACATAACCGGCGAGCGAGTCCGAGTCCTGCTTGTTGCACAGCACCTGCGGCGTGCTGTTGTTGAGCTGTTGCGGGGCACCGATCGAACCGAGGTCGAACGCGAGGTCGATGAAGCCGAGCACCTGCACGACGCAGAAGGCGGCGTCGTTGGTCTGCTGGAACACACCCGCGACGAAATTGACCGAGCCGTCGAAGTCCGATGCGAAGCGTGCTTCGAACTGCGTCGTGTCGCGGGTCGTATCGCGCGTTGCGTCGAACAGCGATATCACCTCGCCGGTCGCCTGGTTGATCGGTGCGGCACCCGTGTACGTGTTCGGCAGGTGCTCGTCCTGGCTGCGCTTGCCGGCATTGGCGTAGACGGTGCCGTAGCCGACGTCCCACTCCATGTTCAGGTAGATGCCGTCGACGTCGATGACCTGGCCATCGCCCATTTTCAGCAGCGAATCCTGGCGCTGGGTGGAACCCACGTTGTCGAGAGGATCGCCTCTCGGACGGGTGAATCCGAGCGTATTCCAGAGGTACGGACCGTCCGGCGGGGTATCGTTGTAGGCCGGCACGGCATCCGAGCGGTCACGCATGATTTCGTACTGCGCGAGGAACGTCAGGCTGTCCGTCGGCTTCCACTGCGCCTTGACGCGCCCGTTGAGGTTGTCGTCTCCGCCCGAGCTCTTGTTCGGGCTGCCGGTGCCTGTCGTGCCCGTGACGCCCGGGATGTTGAACGGCGCAAAGGTGCCGCCGAAGATGTTAAGCGTGTTGATGGGACCGTAGTCGGCGCCGAGCTTGTAGTAGCCGTCCGACTTCGAGTACGCACCGACGAAACGCAGTGCAAGGACGTCGTCGATGACCGGCACGTCGACGGAGCCCTGCGCGCGCACCGCGTTGAAGCTGCCGTAGGCGAGGCGGAAATCAGCGCCCAGCTCGTCCATGTCCGGACGCTTGCTGCGGATGTTGACCGCGCCGCCGGTCGTGTTCTTGCCGAACAGCGTGCCCTGCGGGCCGCGCAGGACTTCGACGCTGTCGATATCGAACGTATCGAGCAACTGCGTCTGCACGCTCGGCAGCACGAAGTCGTCCATCGTCACGCCGACCGGTGAATCCTGGTAGACGATGATGTCGGTGAGACCGACGCCGCGCATGGCGAACGACGCGGCGTTGAAGGCGGTGATGCGCGACGCAGAGAAACCAGGCACCGACGTCGCGATGCCTGATATGTCGCGCGCCACCATGCGGTCGATGTCTTGCGAGGTGACGGCCGAAACGGAGACCGGTGTCTGCTGCAGGTTGGTGATACCGGCGCGAGTCGCGGTGACGAGCACTTCTTCGAGGCCCACCGCATCCTGTGCCATCGCGGCGGGAGCAACGGCGGCGGCGGCCAGCACTGCCGAAACAATGCGGGCAATCGGCGTGGAACGTGAACGGAACACGGTCATGAATCTCTCCCCCGTCAGTGAAGCTACATGTGCAGCTCAGTTAAGTGCAGGCGATCGAACTGAGTCCAGATCCCTTGCTTGGTTGGCTTTTTAATGCACTCCTGAAAAAAAAGCAAACATGACTGTTTTTAATTTTTGCAACGCAGCAGGAAATTACCCACACGCCGTAATGCAGCGAAAAATGGGTCTGAGGCAGTGTCCGGAGGGAAATGAGGCATTTTTACAACAGCCTTCAGTGACCCGGCGCAAATAGAAAACAGTCAAGTCTGTTTCTTTTATGAAGCCCTCTGTTATATTCGATTGCTCCCGCCTCCGCCGATTCAAGGAACGTCACAATGGCTGCGAACCTGAAGGCCGTCTGGCCCATGAGTCTTAGTGCCCCGGCCGGGTCGCTCGAAGCCAAGCAACCGGAGGCCGACGACGGCCACGACGTGCCGGATCCGTCGCGGTACTACTCGCGCGAGTTCATGGAGAAGGAATGGAAGTTGCTGTGGCCGCGCGTCTGGCTGCTGGCCGGCGTAACGTCGGATATTCCCGAGGAAGGTGACTACACGGTCTTCAATCACGGCCACGAGAGCTTCGTGATCGTGCGCCAGGAGGACGGCGGGATCCGCGCCTTCTTCAACGCGTGCCCGCACCGCGCGAATCCGATCGCACTCAACGAGCGCGGCAGCGTCGCCAAGTTCACGTGCGCGTTCCATGCCTGGCGCTTCTGCATCGACGGCAAGCTCGACTGCATCACCGACGAGCACAGCTTCGAGCCGAAGCTCGTCGAGCATCGTCCCGGCCTCACCGAAGCACGGTGCGACCAGGTCGGCGGCCTGATCTTCATCAACATGGACGGCAAGGCGCCGCCGCTGCGTGAGTGGATCGGCCTGCCGGAGGGATACATCGAGAACTACCAGATCGACAAGATGCACGTCGTGCGCCACGTGCGCACCGAGTGGCAGGCGAACTGGAAGACGGGCGTCGACGCGTTCTACGAGACATACCACCTGCCGCACATCCATCCGCAGACGCAGGGCGTGATGGAGGACTTCTCGCAGTACGACGCCTACCCCAACGGCTTCCAGCGCATGATCGTGCCGATCTGCACGCCCAGTCACCGCATGCACGATCGCGCGAACGTCAATGAAGGCCTGCAATACATGATGATCGAGGCCGGCATGGACCCAGCCGAATTCAAGGGCACCGGCATGGAAGTGCGCGCTGCAGTGCAGAAGGCAAAGCGCGAGCGCGCCAGACGCCTCGGCCTCGACCACTACGACAAGTTCACCGACGGCCAGCTGACCGACAGCTGGGCCACCGGCTATTTCCCGAACGTGCAGATCGGCATGCACCCGGAAGGCGTGTTCATCATGCGCTTCCAGCCGCACCCGACCGATCCGGAGCGTTTCTTCTACGACAACATGACCATGGTCCGGTACGTCGAGGATCCGAAGTATTCCGTGCCGGGCTGGATGGGGCTGCCGAAAGGGACCGACGTCACCGGCGCCACGCGCCCGAACATCGAGCATCACTTCATCGGCGGCGAGCGCGCGGACCTCGGCGACGTGCTGAACCAGGACGTGGACCTGGTCGAGGCCGTGCAGCGTGGGCAGAAGTCGCGTGGTTTCCGCGGGCCGCTCTGGAGCCAGCAGGAATCACGCCTGCGCCACTATCAGCGCGAGATCGACCGCTACATCAACGGCGAGAAGTGAGCGCGCGCCGCTACTACGACGACCTCGTCGTCGGCGAGACGCGCGAATCGCAAGAAGGGACCGTCGAACTCGACGCGCTCCTCGCCTTTTCGCGCGCTTACGACCCGCAGTATTTCCACGCGGACCCGGAGGCGGCGCGCAACTCCGTGTTCGGCGAAGTCATCGCCTCGGGCATTTACACGATGGCGCTGTGGCGCAAGCTGGATCACGAGATCAGTGGCGATATCGCCTGGATCTGCGGCATCGCCTGGGAAGACGTGAAGTGGCCGGTGGCCGTGCGCGCGGGCGACCGGTTGCGCGCGCAGTTTGAATGCCTGGCGAAGCGCCCGTCCTCGTCGGACGCCACGCGCGGCGTGGTCGAGTTCCGCTACACGCTGCTGAACCAGCGCAACGAGACCGCCTGGACCTGCCGCAGCATCAACCTCGTCGAGACCGGGCCGCGCAGGGCGGCCGCCTGATCTCTCGCCTGATGCTTGGCCGGTTCACTGGCTTGGTTACTCGTCCTGCGCGATCTTGAGTTCGAGGCCGTCCAGCGCCTCCGAGAAGTCCACCTGGCAGCTGAGCCGCGACGTCGACGCGTCGTAATGCTGCAGTTCGACCAGCAGCTCTTTCTCGTCGCCCTGCGGCGCCGGCAGCTTCGGCATCCATTCGGGCTTGATGAAGATGTGGCACGTGGCGCACGAGCAAAGCCCGCCGCAGATGGCCGTGACGCCGTAATCGAACTCCCGCAGCGTCTCCATCAGCTTGACGCCGACGCGTCCCTCGACCTCGTGGACGATGCCGTCGCGGTCGGTCACCACCATCTTCGCCATGCTCGCACCCGTCAGTCGTTGTGATCGAATCAGTGATTATTGCAGCGCAAGACCCCGGATGCACGCGCCTGCAGGTCGCGTTCGATCCGTTCTGCCCGCTGAGCCGCCTCGATCGCATCGGGACCGGGCGCCGCCGACGCCAGCAGGCCGCGATACCACAGCCACTGCACGTAGTCGAAGGCCCAGCAAGCCAGGACCAGTCTGTCCCATTCGACGGTACCGCCCGAGCGGATGTACTCATCGCACAGCAGTCGCGTGTCTGCCGCAGTCAACTCCAGCTGGCTCGCGCAGGACGCGAGGTCGAACATCGGATCGCTTAGCCCGGCGTACTCCCAGTCGACCAGCCACAGTCGCCCCGCGGGATCGAGCACCATGTTCCGGCCGTGGACGTCGTGATGGCAGAGCGTCTGCATCCGCCCCGGTCCGAGTAGCGACAGGACATCCGCGGCGCGCGCAGCGAGGGCCGGTCGTGCCGCTGTCGCAGGCAGGGCTGCCTCGAGCTGGCGTGCCTGCACCGCAAAGTCGACTGCACGCACACCCGGTGGTGGCTTCAGCTGGTGCAGCTCACGCAAAGTCGCAGCCACTCGCCCGATCATGCGATCGCGTGCCATGGGCGTGCGATCGGTATCTGCGCTGGGTATCCACTGCGTCACCAGCAGCCGCGCCGGCGGATCGCAACGCACCACACGTGGCGCGATGCCCGCATCGGCAACGAGGCGGAGAATTTCACTTTCCGCGCGCAAATCGGCGCCGAGCAGTTCGTTCCCTGCGCGCGCGTACCTGACGAAACAGTCCTGGCCGGGCACCGACACGTGCCAGGCGAAATTGCTGAGGCTGCCCGCGATGCGCTCGAACGGCGCCACGGCAAGCGCTGCCGTGTCGTCCGCGGCAGCGAGGGCGGCTCGCGCCGCGCGCTCAGCCTCGTCCCAATCGGCCTGCATGGCAGTCATTGGCCGTGCGCGACGGCAAGTCGTTCGTCACGACGCCATTGCCAGTAGCCGCGCAACGCCAGCACCGTGTACAGCAGGAACAGCAATGCAGTGGCTGCGAGCCCCTGCCAGGCGGCGAGCAAGGCCATGGCGAAATCCAGCACGACCCAGTACAGCCAGTTTTCGAGCACCTTGCGCGCAACCATCCAGGTGGTCAGCACACTGCCCCATGCGATCGCCGCGTCGAGATAGGGCACCCAGGACGTCTCCCCTCCCCTCGTGATCACCCAGCCATTCACCAGGGCAAAGACGGCGATGGCGATCCAGGCCAACGCATGGTGCCGTGCCGGCCAGCGGCTGACGGCAAGCGGTGCCTTGGACGCGGAGCCATGCCACGAACGCCAGCCATAAACCGACATGGCGACGTAGAAGCCCTGCAGTGCGGCCTGCATCACCAGGCCCGCTCGCGCAAACACGACCAGGTAGAGCAGTGCGCTTGCAACAGCGAACGCCCAGCACCACGTGCTTTGCCGGATCGCGAGCCCGAGGTAGCCAAGCGCGAGACCCGCCGCCACCCACTCGATGACGGGCACGTCGGCAAAGGCCGCCAACACCGAGGCGAGCAGCGTCAAACTTCGTCCGACGTCGGCGTGCCGCCGAGTACCTTCATGACAAAGATGGCCCGGCGCCCGGCATCGAACGTGCGGCGCGTTTCTTTCTCGAGTGCCGCAAATACCAGCCCATGCTCGCCCGCCACCTGCGTGCTCATCGCATTGGTCACTACGTCGAGGTCCGGGTACGCGTTGAGTCGTTCGATGAAGTCCTTGATCGGCGGCACGTAGTCCGCGTCGAGGGGATAAAGGCTGATTTCAACTGCCGTGCGCATCTGTGTGTCCTCGTGGCTGTCGATGGCGCTACCAGCGCCACTGCAAAGTGATTCCCGCGAGCCGCCCGTCACCGCGCTGGACGTACAGCTTGTTGGCGTAGTCCGGCGGCTCGAGTCCAAAATAGAACCCGCGGACCGCGTAATTCTCGTTCGTGACGTTACGCACCCAGGCTTCGACTGACCAGGGGCCGTGCGCGTAGCCGGCCTTGAGATTGAGCAGCGTGTAGGGCTGCGAACGCTGGTCGTGGCTGGTGTCGAAGTAGAACGCGTCGACGCCGTTGAGATCTGCGCGCGCCATCCACCCTTCCCCGCCGCCCCATTGCGCGGACAGCGAATATTGGTAGCCAGGTGAATGCGCCTGCTCTCGCCCGTCGAGATCGCGCTCGCCGAAGCGATAGCCGACGTACTCGGAATGCAGCAGACCGAGCGTTGCCCCGAGGTTCAGCCGTTCGATGGGCTGCCAGGCAAGCGTAGCTTCAAGACCGTAGTTGCGGCCCTTGGCGGCGTTGTCGGTGTAAAACACATACGACAATGGATCGCCCGGATCGAGCTGGAACGAGGTCGCCACCTGCTGGTCCTGGCGCCACATGTAGAACAGCGCGACGTCGCCCTGCACGTTGGCGTCGACGTTGGTGAAGCGCAGGCCCGACTCCGCGTTCCACAGGAACTCGGGCGTGAACTGCCGGCGATCGCCCGGCACGAACTGCCCGATGTTGAATCCACCCGCCTTGTAGCCGCGCGCGACCGTGGCGTACCACTGGCTCGACTCACCGAGCGGTCCCTGCAACGAGACCTGGCCGCCGACCATCGTGTCACGCGGATCGAAGCGTGCTCCGTCGGAATCGTTGTAGTCGGCAGACCGTGTTTCGACGCGCATGCCAGCAGTCAACGACAACTCGCGCGGCAGTTGCCACTGCGCTTCACCGTAGGCCGCCAGGCTCGTCGCCGAGTAGCTCGTAGCGAGCAGCGGACGCAGGAGTTCGCCGGCGAATTCATCGCGTTGCAGCGAATCTTCGTCGAGCCGCAGCGCATAGACACCGGCCACCCATTCGACGGCGCCGCCCGCGGCGCTCTCGATGCGGAGGTCCTGGCTCAAGGTCGAGCGCTCGCGCGCGTAGCGCGAAAAGTAATCGTAGGGTGCGAACTCACCCCAGTACGCATCGTTGCCCCAATCGCCATCGAAGCTGTACACGCTGTCGGACCAGGCATGGGCGCTGACGCTGCGCACCGTGTAGTCCCCCAGCTTGCCCGCCACGTCTGCGGACATGCCGCGAGTCCGCTGCGCATCGCGACCCGGTTTGTCCGCGAGCATCGTGCGCGAGTTGTCCGGGGTGAAGGCATCGAAGCCGTTGTCAACATCCACGTACAGGGCGGCGAGATCCGCCCGCCAGCCCGGTGCGAGTTCCCACCGCAGCTTGGCGCGCAGCGTCGACTCGTCGCGACCGTTCGTGTCGTCACGATCCAGGTAGGCGTTGTGCAGGAACCCGTCACTCGAGAACGCCTGGCCGGCAAGGCGCCAGGCCGAACCTGAGGCGCCGATGGGCCCGCCACCGGCCATTCCCGCCGACCAGGTGCCGTGTTCGGCACCCATGACTTCCGCGTGCAGATCCGGAGTCGTCGAGGGGTCGCGCGTCTTGATCTTGATCAGGCCCGCGAGCGCGTTCGCGCCATAGCGCGTGCCCTGCGGACCGCGCAGCACTTCGACCTGCTGCGTGTCGAACAGCGTGGCCGGCATGCCGACGCCGCTCAGGTCGATGTCGTCGATGAGAAACCCGACGGAAGGGTTCGGCGCGCCCTGGTATTGCTCGAGCTCGCCGACACCGCGCAGCTGAAAAAAACGGGGCCGCGACGTGCCTCCGGACCAGTTGAGGTTCGGCACCAGGCCCAGCACGTCGGCAAAGTGCTGCAGCCCCGCGGACTGCAGCGTGTCGTGACCGAGCACCGTTACGCTCGCAGGTGTGTCGCCGGCAGGCTGCTGCCGCAGCGAAGCGGTGACGATGATTTCTTCGAGTGGCGGCGAGGGTGCTGCGACCACTGGACCTGCGGCAGAGGCCGGCTGCGTCACCAGCAGCGTGGTGGATAGCAACGCAAACCACGCTGACGCACGACTGCGCTGGCGACCCGCGGCGCACAATGAATACGAATAAATTGGAGCCAGTCCGAGGCGCATACCCGCTCCCTCCGCCGGTACTAACCGGATCAGGTTCAACGGGTTCGTCGATGTGCGGCGCCGTCTTGCGCGCCCGCGGTCGACATCTCAGGCCCTGCAGGCCACCCCTAGGTGACGCAAATTATAGGGCCAAGCGGCGACACCCTGGCCTGAATATGTTGACGGAGAGCGGCGGCTGGGCACTAATGCCCTTCCTCCCAGTCCAGGAAACCTGCTGTCACCATGTCTCAGCGCAAATGCCGTCTGTTCCTCGTCGATGCGTTCACGCGAGAGCGTTTCTGCGGCAACCCTGCCGCGGTCGTGCTCGATGCGGACGTGCTCGAGGAACAGGAGATGCGCCGCATCGCACGCGAGCTGGCCGGGTTCGAGGTGGCGTTTGTGCTCAGTTCGGAATCCCCGGACTACGACGTCGAGCTGCGATTCTTCTCGCCACGCCGTGAGGTCGGCTTCGTCGGTCACGCGACCGTGGCGGCGCACTACGTGCGGGCGATGGCCGACGGCGTTCCCCACGGCAAAGTCCGGCAGAAATCGGCGGCCGGCATCGTCGGCGTAGAGGTGAGCGGCAAGGCGCCAAGCCTCCGCGTCACGATCGATCAGACGCCCGCGACCTTCGGCCCCATCGTGCCGGAAGAGCGCCTCGGTCCGGTGCTCGATGCGCTGGGAATCAGTTCTTCGAGCCTGCATCCGGCCTGTCCCGTGCAGGTCATGAGCACGGCAAATTCACGCCTGCTGATCGGAGTGCAGTCGCCCGACACGCTCGATTCGTTGCAGCCGAAAATGGACCAGCTGATTCACCTCACCTCGCACGTGGGTGCGGACGGCTTCTTCGTCTTCGCGGTCAAGCCCGGCTCGGAACCCACTACCACTGAGTCGCGCATGTTCTGCCCCGTGATCGGCGTGCCTGAAGACCCGGTCAGCGGCAATGCGCACGGCATGCTCGGCGTGTACCTGCTGCACTATGGGTTGCTGGTTCCGTCAGGTGGCGATGCGTCGTTCGTCGGGCTGCAGGGTCGCTTCGTCGATCGGCCGGGTCGCGTCGAAGTGTCCGTGGCCTGCAGCGGCAAGCGCGCGTCTGGCGTCCGTGTGACAGGTGACGCAGTGATCGTGTTCGAGGCAGTGCTGCCGCTCTGAATCCGGTGCCGCCGCATCACCGCGTGCCCGTGCTCGCAACGATCCAGGATCATCGCTCCGAGATGACCGGAGCGCGGCCACGCCGCAGGGTCAGAACGCGTTTCACGTAGTCCGGCACGTCCTCCTCGTGATGGGTGGCCAGCACCACGGTCGCGCCCTTGGCCACCGCCTCGTCGAGCCTGGCACGCAACCGCTGCCGCGCCAAGGCATCGAGACCGTCGAACGGTTCATCGAGCAGCCACAGGCGGCGCGCACGTACAAACGCGCGAGCGACCAGCGCCAGTCGCAGCTGGCCGTACGACAACTCGCGTGCCTGCCGCGTCGCGAAGTCCGCCAGTCCCCATGCGCGCAACTCACGTCGCACGCGACGCAGCTCGGCGACCGTCGGCCGGTCGTTCAGGCCGATGCTGGCATGGAATCCCGACGCGACGATCTGCTCGACGGTGCATCCCGTCGCTGCATACCGCGCCTGCAACTCCGGTGACACCAGTCCCACCCGTGCCTTCCAGTCGTCCGCTGCGGGCCATTCACGCACGCGGGTGCCGTCGTGTGCCGGCCAAAGGTCACCGTAGAGCATGGCGACGAACGTGGACTTGCCCGACCCGTTCGCGCCCCGCAGGACCCAGTGCTGGCCGCGTTCGAGCGTCCAGTCGCACCTGCCGACGACGACTCGCTCGTCGCGGTACACCGCGGCCCGTTGCAATCGGAGCAGCGGCCTGGTCGCGCGAATCCGGCCGTCAGCGTCCGCGGCGTGAGTTCGGTGCTTCGATGCCTGCACGACTCCCGCACGTTCCTCGGGTCGCGGCTCGGGTCGCGATAGAGTCCGCGCCGCGGCTAACGTGGCGGCTGCATCGACGGCCCCGGCGTGCAGGTTCGACACGCTGTCGATGACGCCATGCGCCATGCGCGCGAGGTGCGTGAGTCCCGCCGGGGCATCGCTGCGCCTATGACTCGTCAGGACCCACGCCGTTCGCGGAGACGATACCAGCCACAGTGCGCGCAGGAAGGCCCCGCGCGCCTGCGCATCGAGACCGTTCAACGCCTCGTCCAGCAGCAGCACGTCCGGTTCACGGACGAACGCCCGCGCCAGCAGCACGCGGCGGCGCTGGCCGTATGACAACGTGAGGAATTTTCGCGACGCATACCCCGCGAGTCCCACCTGCCGCAGCACGATCTCGATGCGTCGTCGCTGCGCAGGCGTCGCGGCATGCAGCGGAAAATCCGCATCGTCGAAGCCAGTGAGCACGACCTGCGCCACATCGAGCGTCGACTCGTAGCGCACGTACCGGTCCTGCCGCTCGGGTCCGAGGTAAGCGATGCGGTCGGCCGCAAACAGGGGTTGCTCCAGCACTTCGCCATCGCACAGGTGATAGCGTCGCGTTGCGCGGCCCGTGGGCGTGGGCCAGATGTCGCCGCGCAGCAACTTGAGCAGGACCGTCTTGCCGGCGCCGTTCGGGCCAAGCAGCAACCAGCGCTCGCCAGCGCGGATGTCGAGTGAGACATCGCGCAAGACCCAGTGCCGGCCGAGGCGAACGCTTGCGGTCCCGATTTCGATGCGTTCGAGCCGTCGGGCGACCGGTATGGCCCGACTCACGCCGCGAGCCACGTCCAGCTTTCGCCGTCCTGTGCGATACGCCGTTCCTCGAGCAGCTTCTGCAGGTGAGCGAGCAATGAATACCGCGCCAACGGATGCAGCGCGACCGGCGTGTCGGCGTAGACCACGGGCACCAGTTCGTCCAGTGTCGCGGCGCCACCCAGTTGCAGCAGGCCTTCCAGCACCTTGCCTTCGCGCTTCAGGCGATGCGCTATCACGCGATCGATCTCGCCGATCGGATCCGGCATCACCGCGCCGTGCCCCGGTAACAATGCACGCAGGGGCAGCGTGCGCAGGCGGCGCAGCGACTCGAGGTACAGGCGCATCGAACCGTCGGGCGGCAGGATGACCACGGTGGAGCCGCTCATCAGGTGATCGCCGGTCAGCAACCAGCCTGCGGGCTCGAGCAGCAGGCAGACATGGTTCGAGGCATGGCCTGGGGTGTGATACGCGCGCAGCCGTGCGCCGCTGGCCTCGATCACGTGGCCGTCTTCGAGCGGGCCATCCGGCCGGTACGATTCATCCTGGTGACCATCGGCCGGCGCGGGTCGTCCGAGCACGATCGCCTGCGTCAGCGCCTTGAGCGCGGCCGCCCCGGGCGAATGATCGGGATGAGAGTGCGTGCAGAGCACGTGGCTGATGCGGGAGTTCGTCGTCGCCAGGATGCGGTCGACGTGCGTCGTGTCGTCGGGGCCCGGATCGATCACGACGAAACGCGGACCGCTGCCGGCGATGTACGTGTTGGTGCCGGGCCCGGTCAGCGGGCTCGGATTGGGGGCGACGATCCGTTGCAGGTTCGGCGCAAGACGCCGCACGGCGCCCGTCAACGCGGGCGCGAACAGGTCCTCAGCGTCGGCATCCGCGGCCAATGCTCACTCCGCAGGGAACTTGAACACCAGCCCACCCTTGATCACGACCGCGACGTCCTGCAGTCGCGTGATGTCCGCGAGCGGGTCGCCCTTGACCGCGATGAGGTCGCCGAAACGTCCCTGCTGCAGGCTGCCGACGCGATCGGCCCAGCCCATGTGCTTTGCGGCCAGGGACGTGGCTGACTGGATGGCCTCCATCGGCGTCATGCCACGCTGGACCATGATCGGGAACTGGCGCGCGTTGAGCCCATGCGGGTACACGGCCGCATCGGTGCCGAACACGATGTCTACCCCAGCAGAGTGGGCCCTGGTGAATCCCTGGCGCTGTGCCTCGGTCGTCTCCACGTTCTTGCGCAGGAACTCGTCGGGCCATTTTTCCTGGCGGCCGACAGTGTCGATCCAATCGCCGTTGTAGACGTCCATCGACAACGCCGTGCCGTGCTGCTTCGCCAGCCGCATCGCTTCGTCGTCGATCAGCGACGCGTGTTCGATCGTGTCGGCACCGGCCAGGATCGCATCCTTGATCGATTGCGCGCCGTGGGCGTGCGCCGCGACCTTGATGCCGTGGGCATGCGCCACGTCGACGACCGCCTTGATCTCCTCGGGCGCCATCTCGCGCTCGCCGGGCACACCGCCGAATGCGAGCACGGCACCGGACGCAATGATCTTGAGCACGTCGGCCCCGCCGGTCACGGCTTGCTCGGCTTTCTGCCGGAACTGGTCGGGTCCACGCGCCACGCCCATGCGCAACTGCGGCGGAATCTCGGACTCGGCATGACCCGGGATGACGAGGTCGCCACCGCCCGCGGGGATCGTCAGGTAATAGCCCGCCACCTGCATCCGCGGTCCAACGGCGTTGCCCTGGTTGATCGCATCGCGCAGGTCGCGGTCGACCCAGGCGATGTACGTGCCGACGTCCCGTGCGCCGGTAAACCCGGCCAGCAAGGTGGTGCGCGCGCTTTCCCGCGCGATGGCGCCCTGCTCCGCCGTCGTGCGCTTGTAGTAGACGCTGAGGTCGGACGTCTCGTGGCCGCTGTCCGTCAGGTGCGTGTGCATGTCGATCAACCCGGGCAGGCACGTGTAGTGCCTGAGGTCGACGACGGGCAGGTCCGGCGGTGACAAGGCGCCCGGTTGCACCGATTCGACGCGGCCGTTGCGCATGACGACCGTCGCGGCGCCTTGCGCCCGCGCAGCCACACCGTCGATCAACGTGCCGCACTGGACGGCAACGGACCCGGAATCGACCTTATAAGGAACATCTGACACGACCGCAGGTGGCGCCGCCGCGACGGTCGGCATTGCCGCCACGAGCGCAACCGTCGCGACCCAGCGAGCGCTGCCGGTCGTGCGCCCCGAGGGTGCATGCGCCGCGTTTTCGCGACATCGCGGTGCAGCGAAATTACCGTGAGCCATCGGTTCGTCGTCTCCAAACAACAGGTGGCCTAGAAACGCCACACGGCGTTTGACTTTGCGGGCGCGGCAGTCTTTCATTCGCTCGCTGTGGTGTCAAAACACGGGGAGTTTGGATGACGAGCGGGCCGGAACCCGTGGGGACCCTGGACGTGGCACTTGCCCACGCCGAAAAGCTGCTCGCGTCCGAGCCGCGACTGGCCGCGGAACAGGCGCGCGAGATCCTGGGAGTGGTCCCGAACCACCCGGCCGCCACCCTGTTGCTGGGCATGGCTTGCCGCCGTACCGGCGATGCCGCCGGCGCGGTACAGATCCTCGAACCGCTGGCCGCGTCGCAGCCCCGTTGGGCCGCAGCCCAGCGGGAACTGGGGCTGGCCCTGGGCGATGCCCGACGCGGCGACGAAGCCGTCGCGGCCCTGCGCAAGGCGGTTCACTTGCAGCCGGGCATGGCCGACGCCTGGCGTGCGCTTGGCGACCACTTGTTCGCCATGGGCGACACCGAGGCCGCCGATCAGGCCTACGCCAACCACATCCGCAACTCGACGCGCGATCCACGCCTGCTCGAACCGGCACTGGCCCTGGCGGAAGGCCGCATCGCTGTCGCCGAGCCGCTGTTGCGCAAGCACCTGCAGCAGTTCCCGACCGACGTCGCCGCAATCCGCATGCTGGCAGAAATTGCCTCGCGCATCGGGCGCTACGCGGACGCCGAAAACCTGCTCACGCGCTGCCTCGAACTGGCTCCCGGTTTCAGCGCCGCCCGGCACAATTACGCCATCGTGCTGCACCGGAACAACAAGCCGGTCGAAGCGCTGGCACAGATCCGCGAACTGCTCGCGGCTGAACCGCGCAGCCCGAGCTTCCGCAACCTGCAGGCCGCGGTGCTCGCGCGTGTCGGCGAGTACGACGAGGCCATTCGCCTGTACGAGCAACTGCTGCATGAATACCCGCGGCAGGCCAGGGTCTGGCTCAGCCACGGGCATGCCCTGAAGACAGCTGGACGACAGGACGATTCGATTGCCGCGTACCGCAAGTCCATCGAACTGGAGCCGCGCCTCGGCGAGGCTTACTGGAGCCTCGCGAACCTGAAGACCTTCCGCTTCTTGGCGGCCGACGTCGCGGCGATGCGTGCACAACTCGAGCGCAGCGACCTGACGCAGGAAGATCGCTTCCACTTCCATTTCTCGCTTGGCAAGGCGGCTGAAGACGCAAAGGACTTTGCGGACTCGTTTGACCACTACGCTGCAGGCAATCGCCTGCGCAAGGAAGTGGTGCCATACGACAGCGACACCGTCACGGAAAATGTCCGTCGTTCACGTGCATTGTTCACCGCCGATTTCTTCGCTGCTCGCCGCGGCGCGGGAAGCCCTGCCTCCGACCCGATCTTCATCGTGGGGTTGCCGCGTTCGGGATCGACGCTGGTCGAGCAGATCCTGTCGAGCCATTCCGCCATCGAGGGCACGATGGAACTGCCGGACGTGGTCGGCATCGTCAAGGAACTGAGCGGCCGCCACCGGCGCTCCGAAGTCTCGAAGTACCCCGAGGTGCTGGAGTCCCTCGCGCCCGACGCGTTGCGCGAACTCGGCGAGCGCTACCTGCAGCAGACACGCGTGCAGCGCAAGACCGACGCGCCCTACTTCATCGACAAGCTGCCGAACAACTGGGCGCACGTCGGGCTCATCCAGTTGATGCTGCCCAACGCCAGGATCATCGACACTCGGCGCCATCCGCTGAGCTGCTGCTTCTCCGGCTTCAAGCAGCACTTCGCGCGTGGCCAGAACTTCAGTTATTCGCTGGCTGACATCGGCCGCTACTACGCCGATTACGTCACGCTGATGGCGCACTACGACGCCGTGCTGCCCGGCCGCGTCCACCGCGTGGTCTACGAGCGCATGGTCGACGACACCGAGAGCGAGGTGCGCCGGCTGCTCGATTACTGCGGCCTGCCGTTCGAGGACGCCTGCCTGCGGTTCTACGAGAACGACCGCGCCGTGCGCACGGCCAGCTCCGAACAGGTGCGCCAGCCGATCTTCCGCGACGCCGTGGACCACTGGCGCAACTACGAACCCTGGCTCGACCCGCTCAAGGCCGCGCTTGGCCCGACGCTCGATGCTTATCCCGCAGCGCCGCCGCTGCACTGATCATGAACGCATTCACGCACCCGCCAATGGGCGCATCACTCAGGGAGTCCGACCCAAAATGACCCGTAGCCGTAAACGCAAACTGCAACGCCTGCATGGCCGGCCGTCTGCCATTCGTGTGCTGGCGGCCAGCGTGCCGACGCTGCTCGCCGGCATGTCCGCCTACGCGCAGACCACTTCCGGTGGCCTGGAGGAGATCGTCGTCACTGCGCAGAAGCGCACGGAAGACCTGCAATCGGTGCCGCTCAGCATCCAGGCCTTCAGCACGCAGCGGCTGCAGGAGTTGAACATCCAGCGGTTCGACGACTACGTGCGGTTCATGCCGAGCGTCTCCTACCAGACGCTGGGCCCTGGCTTCGCGGCTGTCTACATGCGCGGTGTCGCGAGCGGCGGCGACGGCAACCATTCGGGGTCGCTGCCGAGCGTCGGCATCTATCTCGATGAACAGCCGATCACGACGATCCAGGGCGCGCTCGACGTGCACCTGTACGACATCCAGCGTGTCGAAGCGCTGGCAGGCCCGCAGGGCACCCTGTACGGCGCCAGTTCGCAGGCCGGCACGCTCCGCATCATCACCAACCGGCCGGATGCGTCCGCATTCGACGCCAGCTACGGACTGGAAGTGAATTCGGTGGACGGCGGCGACTTCGGCTACCTCGCCGAAGGCATGGTGAACCTGCCGATCAACGACCGCTCGGCGGTCCGCCTCGTCGGCTGGCATCGTCACGACGCCGGTTACATCGACAACGTCTTCCGCGAGCGCACCTTCCCGACGTCGGGCATCACGGTAAACAATGCCGATTTCGTCGAAACCAACTACAACGAAGCCTTTACCACCGGCGCCCGCGCGGCTCTGCAGCTCGACCTCAACGACAACTGGACCATCACCCCGCAGCTGATGACCCAGAAGCAGGAGACCGAAGGCAGTTGGGCGTACGACACCACCGTTGGCGATTTCAAGCTGGGGCACAATCGTCCCGAACTGTCTGACGATCGCTGGGTGCAGGCCGCCCTCACTGTCGAAGGCAAGGTCGCGAACCTCGACCTGGTGTACGCTGGTTCGTACCTCAAGCGCGACGTCGACACCGAGTCGGACTACTCCGATTACTCGTACTGGTACGACACCCTCGCGGGCTACGGCGCGTACTGGTATGACGACAACGGCGACCTGATCGACCCGTCGCAGTACATCCAGGGCAAGGATCGCTACAACCGCTACACGCACGAACTGCGCGTTTCGTCCGACACAGGCAAGCGCTACCGCTTCGTCGGCGGCCTTTTCTACCAGCGGCAGGAGCACGACATCCAGCAGCGCTACAAGATCGACAACCTCGGGTCGCAGATCAGCGTGACGGGTTGGGAGGACACGATCTGGCTCACCAAGCAGTTGCGCGTGGACAAGGACCTCGCTGTGTTCGGCGAGTTCACCTTCGACTTCACCGACCAGCTGTCCGGCACGATCGGCGCCCGCTACTTCGAGTCCGACAACTCGCTGAAGGGCTTCTTTGGCTACGGCGCCGGCTACGCTTTCAGCAGTACGTCTTCCGGCGAGGGCTACTGCAACTCGCTGCCGTCTACGCCGCCCGAGTTCAAGGGCGCGCCCTGCAAGGTTTTCGACAAGACCACGAAGGAGGACGGCGTCACGCCGCGCGTGAACCTGACCTACAAGGTCACTGCAGATGCGATGGTGTACGCGACTTACTCGGAAGGCTTCCGCCCGGGCGGCATCAACCGCCGCGGCACGTTGCCACCGTACGAAGCAGACTGGTTGACGAACTACGAACTCGGGTGGAAGACCACCTGGTTCGACAACCGCTTGCGCTTCAACGGCGCGGTCTTCAGCCAGGAGTGGGATGACTTCCAGTTTTCGCTGCTCGGCGCCAACGGCCTGACGGAGATCAACAATGCTGGCGCGGCGCAGATCGACGGCATCGAAATGGACGTGAGCTGGGCAGTCACCGATCAGCTCGGTATCTCGGCCGGGTTCGCCTACCTCGATTCGGAGCTCACTGAAAACTACTGCGGCTTCGTCAACGCCAACGGCAATCCCGAAACGCGTTCCGATTGCCCGAGCGTCGATGAAGACGGCAATCCCACGACCGCCGATCCGGAGGCCCGCAAGGGCACGCCGCTGCCGGTCACGCCGGAGCTGAAGGCGAACGCGACCGTGCGCTACGAGTTCCCGGTGGCGACGTTCGACAGCTACGTGCAGGGCTCGGTGGTCTACTCCGACGAGCGGCGAACCGACCTCCGCGACCTCGAGAACTCCATCATCGGCGACATGCCCAGCTACACGGTCGCCGATATTTCGGCGGGCTTCGGCAAGGACGGCTGGAGACTCGAGCTGTTCGTAGCGAACGTGTTCGACGAACTCGCGCAGGTATCGCGTTTCGCGCAGTGCACGGAGACGGTCTGCGGCGAGGAGGTCTATGTCGTGCCCCAGCGTCCGCGCACGATCGGCCTGAAGTTCTCGCAGGAGTTCTAGCGCATACCGCGGCAGGACGGCGCTGAGCAAGGGCGGGTCGGCAACGATTCGCCCTTTCTTTTGGAGCCTCGCCATGCTGCGGGGCACTTCCGCAAACCGTGCTAGGTTATGCGCCACAAGTGGAGGACACCCGGCCATGAATTCAGGTGCATTTTCCATCAGCCTGGCCGGCAAGGACCTGCCGGCTTCCAGGGACTTCTACACCAGGCTGGGATTCGAAGTGGCCGGCGGCAACACCGAGCAGAACTGGCTGATCCTGCGCAACGGTGACCACGTCATCGACCCGGACGGCAAGCCCGTCCTGATCGATCAGCATCGCTAGCCGGCTCACGGCTGCTCACCCTGCAGTCAACGATCGAGGGACGCATGAAGAAGATCGTCTTGAGCCTGGTGGCCGGTCTCGTCACGTGGATCGTCGTCGCCTCGATCGGTAACCGGTTGCTGCGCGCCGGCATCGCGGGGTACACGGACGTCGAGGCGACGATGGCGTTCACGCAGCCGATGCTGCTGGCTCGTCTGGCGCTGGGCGCGGTGTCGTCCCTGCTCGCGGGATACGTTGCAGCCTGGGTGTCAGGGCCGGGCAACGTCGGCGCCAAGGCCCTGGCAGGCGGGCTGGTGGTGCTCTTCGTGCCGTTGCACGTCGCGCTCTGGACGAAGTTTCCCGCCTGGTATCACCTGGTGTTCCTGGCGTCGCTCGTGTTGCTGACCCTCGCCGGCGCGAAGCTGCGGGGGGAAAGGGGGCAAGCGATCAGAGCTTGAACGTGAACCGCGCGCCGAAAGTCCGCGGCGGCTCGATGAAGACGTCGGCGTACGGCCCGAACTGGCCGGTCGTCGCCGCCGCGAGTACCGCTTCGTTCTCGATGTTCTTGACCCAGAGCCCGAGGCTCCAGCGATCGTCCGGCGCGTAGTACGTGACGGATGCATCGGTCTTGAAGTAGTCCTGCTGTTCGGTGCCGCGGAACTGCGCGAACGTGCCCCAGAACGAATCCTCGTAGCGCGTCTCGAGGCGCGCGAGCAGCCGGCCCGGGCCGAGCGGGAATTCGTGCTGATACCCGGCGGACACCGTCCACTCCGGCGCGTTCTGCAGCGGGTAGCCGCCAAAATCGCGGTTCGGGATGCCAATGTTCACCTCGTCCGGGACGATGAAGTCGTCGTACTCGGCATTGAGGTAACCCACCGACAGGTTCAGCCGGTCGCGCCCGGTCGGCGCGAACAGCACGTCGAGCTGGTTGCCCCAGATCGTCGTCTGGGCGGCGTTGAAGGTCGTCAGCAGCGCGGTGTTCAGGTTGAACGACTGCACCAGCAGGTCTTCGTAGTCGTAGTAAAAAATCTCGTCGTTGATCTGCAGGCGATCGTCGAGGAACCGGCTCTTGATGCCGGTCGTGTACGCCGTCATCGTTGCCGACTGCACCAGGTTCGACAGCTCGTCCGTGGCCGGAAACGCGTTGTACGTGCCCGGCTGGTAACCCGTCTGGATCGTCGCGTACGCCATCGCGTCCACGCCAATGTCCACTTCCACGCCCAGCTTCCAGTCGACGTTGTCGTAATCCTCGTCGGCCGAGAACGGTTCGCCGAACGCCGTCTGGCCTTCACCTTCACGCTGGTCCCAGCTGAAGCGGCCACCCGCCGTGACGCGCACGGTGTCGGTCAGCGAATACGTCGCCTCGCCAAAGGCCGCATAGCCTTCGAGCCGGTTGCGCGAAATCTGCGAGAGTGGAAAGCCGCCGACGATGAAATCGCCGGAGTTCGTCACCTGGTAGGCATACAGGCCGCCCAGCCATTGCAGCCTCGAGTCCGTGTCGCTCGCAAGGCGCAACTCGTTGGTGACCTGGTTGTAGTGCGCGGTGAGCAGCGCCGGGATGTTCTCGAGCCAGTAGTCCGCAGTCCAGTCGAGGTAAAAGTAGCCGGGGATGTACGTGAGCCTGGCATCGCCCAGGTCCCAGTCGACCTGCGCGCCGAGCACCATGTTCTCGAAATCCTGCGGCGACGCCGTCGGTGCACCCGGATCGATGCGGTCGTCCCAGGGGTCGCTGGTGTTGAACGCATTCGGGTTGCCGTCGAACGTGCCGCCGTTGAAGCCGCGGCGTACGAGGTTGGGCGACTTGCCGTCCTTCTTCGCACCGTGCAGCCAGACGTGGACGTCGAGGTCGTCAGTCGGCGCGTAGAGTGCCGAGAGCCGGGCCCCATAGTCCTGCTGGGAATCCGCGCCTGTCGCCAGGTAGCCGTCGCGTTCGATGTAGTCGAATGCGCCGCGCAGCGCGAGTTGTTCCGACACCGGCAGGTTCTGCACGATCGTGCCGTGGAGGAGCGAATAGTCGCCCACCTCGAGCACGCCGCTCGTCTCGAGTTCCTGCGTGGGTCGATTGAACTCGACGTTGACGGCGCCACCGAGCGCCGCGCGTCCGTACAGCGTCCCCTGGGGCCCCGGCAGCAGCTCGATCGACGCGATATCGAACAGTCCGACGCTGGTGCCTTCACGCGGGATGTAGACCCCGTTGAAATTGAACGCGTTCGGTGGCTCGATATTGGGCAGGTCGAGTGTCGAGCCGACGCCACGGATATAGAGCTCGGTCGAGGCGTTTTCCGCCTGGAACCGGACCAGCGGCATCAGGTTCTGCACGCCACGGATGTCGTAAACGCCGGCGCTGACCAGGACGTCGCCCGCAATGGCCGTGATGGCGGCGCTGGTCTTCTGCAGGTCTTCGTTGACCTTCTGTGCGGTGACCGTGATGACTTCGAGCCCAGCGCCGGCGTCGTCAGCGACGGCGAGCGCGGGGATGACTTGCAGGGCGATGGCTGCCCGCAGGAGCAAGGATCGCGAATAAGGCTGTTGCATCGTCAGTCTCGACGGCACGACGCGGGCCTGAGCCCCGCCGGCCTGAAGGTTGGTTCCCGGGTGGATTGACTGGCGCGGCCGGAGGGATTCGAACCCCCGACCCTCAGGTTCGAAGCCTGATGCTCTATCCAGCTGAGCTACGGCCGCGCGTAAGGTAGGCGAAGTTTACCGTTACTTCATCGTTGGCATGACGAATTGCGCACTTTCCCGGTGCGCTGTAGGCCAGCGCGAGGTCACGGTCTTGAGCCGCGTGTAGAAGCGCACGCCGTCCGGGCCGTGCACGTGCAGGGCCCCGAACAACGATCGCTTCCAGCCGCCGAACGAATGAAAAGCCATCGGCACCGGAATCGGTACGTTGATGCCAACCATGCCCGCCTGCACGCCCTGCGTGAACGTGCGGGCAGATTCGCCGCTCGCGGTGAAGATGGCCGTGCCGTTGCCGAACTCGTGTTCGTTGACGAGACGGGTGGCCGTGGCGAGGTCCGGCACGCGCACTACGCATAGCACCGGCCCGAAGATCTCTTCGCGGTAGATCCGCATCTGCGGTTCGACGCCGTCGAACAGGCACGGCCCGATAAAGTAGCCGTCCTCGAGTCCGCGCAGGCGCAGGCCGCGTCCATCGACCACGAGCTTTGCGCCTTCCTGCACGCCAAGGTCGACGTAACCGCTGACGCGATCCCGGTGCTCACGGGTGACGAGCGGACCCATCTCGACGCCGTCGTCGAGCCCCGACCCGACCTTGAGTTGCTGCAGTTGTCGCTGCAGCGCATCGATCAGCGGATCGGCCGAGTCGCCCACCGCAACGGCCACCGAGATTGCCATGCAACGCTCGCCGGCTGAGCCATAGGCGGCGCCGAGCAGCGCGCTGGCCGCATTCTCGGTGTCGGCATCGGGCATCACGACCATGTGGTTCTTCGCGCCGCCGAGCGCCTGCACTCGCTTGCCGTGCGTCGATGCCGTGCGATAGATGTACTCGGCGACCGGTGTCGAACCAACGAAGCTGATTGCACCAACGCGCGGGTCCGTGAGCAGCGTATCCACGGCTTCGCGGTCGCCGTTGACGACGTTGAACACGCCGTCCGGCAGGCCGGCCTGCTTGAGCAGCTGCGCAACCCGCATGGGACAGCTCGGATCCTTTTCCGACGGCTTCAGCACGAACGTGTTGCCGCAGGCAATCGCGACCGGGAACATCCACATCGGCACCATGGCCGGAAAGTTGAACGGCGTGATGCCGGCGCAGATGCCGACCGGCTGCCGCTGCGACCAGCTGTCGACATTCGTCCCCACGTTTTCGCTGAACTCGCCCTTCAGCATCTGCGGGATGCCGCAGGCGAATTCGACGACCTCGGTGCCGCGGATGACTTCGCCAGTGGCGTCCGAGAGCACCTTGCCATGCTCGACCGTGATCAGCCGAGCCAGTTCGTCCCGGTGTTCTTCGAGCAACGCCTTGAACTTGAACAGGATTCGCGCGCGCTGCAGCGGCGGGGTGGCTGACCAGGCGGGTAGCGCGGCCTCGGCAGCGGCAATGGCCGCGCGGGTTTCGTCAGCGCTGGCGTAGGCCACTTCGCCCCGTACCTGGCCGCTGGCCGGGTCATGCACGAGTCCCTTGCGCCCGGAGACGCCAGCCACCTCGCGCCCACCGATGAAATGGCCGAGTTCGAAGCCCTCGGTGGCGCTGGTTACGGCGGCGGCAGTCGAATTCGGAGGCGGCATCGGTGGTGTTCCAATCGAGGGTCGGGGCGGACGGAGCCGCATTGGACACGAACCCGGCACGCGCTGCCAACCCCTCGGCCAGGGCCCCTGCACGGTCCGCTCCGGTCCGGACGGGCTGAAGGCTGCGGTATAGTGCCCGTCCGCGATTTGCCGGCCACGGTGGCAGGCTGCGCGCCCACTGGCACTTTCGAGGTTCCAACGACATGAAGATGCTGACCGCCCTTGCTCTCGCTCCGGTCCTGCTGGCGTTAAGCGCCACTGCCGAAGCCGCCACTTGCGTGTATCCCCAGGCCCCGCAGTCGTTGCCGAACGGCGCCTCCGCGACCAAGGAGGAAATGCTGGCCGCGCAGACGCTGGTGAAGGATTACGCGAAGAACGTACAGGACACGTACCTGCCGTGCCTGGTTCAGGACCAGACCGAGCAACTGGCTGCCCTGGATCCGGCGGACCCGAAGCTGGCCGAGAAAAAGGCGGCAGTCGAGTCGATCCATGCCAAGAAACACAATTCGGCGCTGGACGAACTGCAGGCGTTGGTGGACCGCTGGAACGTCGAGAAGAAGGCGTTCTCGGAGAAGGCCGCCAAGTGAATGCCCGCGTTCGCCTGAGCGCCCTGTCCGCATGACCGTGGTGGCGTCGGCATTGCCGACCCCGGCGGCAGCGGAGGCGCTCGTGCGCGAACGCGTACGCCCGCTGCCCATCGAATCGCGTCCGCTGGTGTCCCTTGCGGGCGCGGTCCTGGCACAGTCCGTGCGGTCGGAACGTGACCAGCCGCCGTTCGACCGGGTCACGATGGACGGCATCGCTTTTGCTTCACGGGCGTGGCGCGAGGGTCAGCGCCGGTTTCGAATCGCCGGCACCCAGGCCGCCGGCCAACCACCCCTCGCCCTGGCCGACCCCGCGGAATGCTTCGAGGTCATGACTGGCGCCGTGCTGCCGCAAGGTTGCGACTGCGTCGTGCCGGTGGAGCGGCTGGCCGTCGACGATGGCTTTGCCGCGGTCGACGAAGACCTTTCCGTCGAGCCCTTTCTCAACGTTCACACTCGCGGGCTGGATGCGCGCGAAGGCGACCTGCTGCTCGCGCCCGGCACCGGTCTCGGTGCGCCCGAACTGGCGGTCCTCGCCTCAGCCGGACTGCCCCGGGCCGATGTTCGCATCGAACCCCGAATCCTCATCGCCTCCACAGGCGACGAACTCGTCGATCCTGACCAGCCGATCGCGGCCTGGCAGGTCCGCCGGTCGAACAGCTATGCCTTGCGCGGTGCACTGAACCTGCGCGGACACCAGCGAGTCGCCGAGGACCATTTGCCCGACGACCATGCCGTGCTTGCCGAGCAACTGGCCGCGCATCTCGCCACGCACGACGTGATCGTGCTGACGGGAGGAGTCTCGATGGGTCGCTACGACCACGTGCCGAGCGTGCTGCGACAACTCGGCGTGCAGGAAGTGTTTCACAAGGTTGCGCAGCGTCCGGGCAAGCCGATCTGGTTCGGCATCGGCCCGGCTGGCCAGACAGTGTTCGGGTTGCCCGGCAACCCGGTGTCGGCGCTGGTCTGCCTGTTGCGCTACGTCGTTCCTGCGCTTGCCACGATGGCTGGGGCACCGGCACGCACCGCAGAACACATCGCGCTTGGCTCGGCTTTCAAGGTCAAGGCGCCACTCGCCTATTTCCTGCCGGTCGGGCTGGAACACAGCCCGACGATGGGCCGGGTCGCCATGCCGCGACCCACGCGGGGTTCGGGCGATTTCATCTCATTGCTTGGCACCGACGGCTTCGTGGAACTGCCGCCGGGCCCGCGCGAATTCCCCGCGGGCTACCTCGCGCCGCTGTACCGTTGGTGACCCGCATGGCTGATCCACGCAGTGCCGCCGGTGTCGTTGCCCTGGGTCCGCTGAACCCGGTGGTCGACCGGCTCGGCCGCCCGGTGCACGACCTGCGCATTTCCGTCATGGACCGGTGCAACTTCCGGTGCCCGTACTGCATGCCGCAATCGACCTTCGACGACAGGTATCGTTTCCTGCGCGCGCAGGAACGACTGTCATTCGAGGAGATCGTGCGACTGGCACGGGTCGCGGCGCGCCTCGGCGTGCGCAAGGTGCGACTTACGGGTGGTGAACCTTTGCTGCGCAGCGGCCTCCCGGACCTGGTGGCCGAGTTGTCGGGCATTGAAGGCATCGACGACCTTGCGCTCACGACCAACGGCGTCCTGCTTGCGCAGCACGCCGCCGAACTCAAGGGCAACGGCCTGCATCGCGTGACGGTGAGCCTCGACTCGCTGGACGAAGCCGTGTTCACGAAGATGAGCGGCGGGTTCGGCGGATTGCCGCAGGTGCTGGACGGCATCGAGGCTGCGCTCGCTGCGGGGTTACGGCCCGTAAAGGTCAACACCGTGGTGCAGCGCGGGCTCAACGATCACACCTTGCTCGACCTGCTCGACCATTTCCGCGGCACGGGCGTCACCGTGCGGCTGATCGAATACATGGACGTCGGCAACCGCAACCACTGGGAGCCCGCGCAGGTCGTGCCGTCGGCTGACATCCTGGGGCAGATCAAGGCACGCTGGCCGGTGACAGCGGCAGCCGGCCGCTACCGCGGCGAGGTCGCATCGCGTTACACGTACGACGATGGCGCCGGTGAAGTCGGCTTCGTGTCGTCGGTCAGCGAACCGTTCTGCGGCGACTGCAATCGCGCACGCCTGTCATCGGAAGGCGTGCTGTACACGTGCCTCTTCGCCACCCGCGGGCTCGACCTGCGCGCGCCATTGCGCGCCGGGGCGTCGGATCCGGAACTGCTCGAGCTGATGCGTGGCGCGTGGACGCAGCGGGCAGACCGCTACAGCGAATTGCGCAGCGAACTGCGGGGCCGCGAGGCGCCGCTGCGCAAGGTCGAAATGCACTATATCGGCGGATGACACGATGACCGAGCTCACCCACGTCGATGCGCAAGGCCGTCCCACCATGGTGGACGTGAGCGCCAAGGCAGTGACGTTGCGCACCGCGGTCGCCGAATCACGCGTCCGCTTCCCCGCCCCGGTCGCACGCGCACTGCGTGACGCGGGCTTCGCGACCAAAAAGGGACCGGTGTTCCACACCGCGATCGTGGCCGGCGTGATGGCGGCCAAGCGCACGCACGAGCTGATCCCCTTCTGCCACCCGCTCGGCCTCGAGCGCTGCGACGTCGTCGTCGACATGCACGACGACGAAGCCGTCGTGCGCTGCTCGGTTTCGCTGCACCACAAGACCGGTGTCGAGATGGAGGCGCTGACCGGCGCCTCGATCGCGGCGCTGACGATCTACGACATGTGCAAGGCGCTCTCGCACGAAATCGTCATCGCCGAAACGCGGCTGATCGAAAAACAGGGCGGCAAGCGCGACGTGAGCGAGGGCATCCCTCGATGACGCCGGCGCTCGCACCACTGTACGGCCTGGTGCTGGCAGGCGGCGCCAGCCGGCGCATGGGGCAGGACAAGGCAGCCCTCGCCTTCCATGGCCGCCCGCAGCTTGACTGGGCGCGCGAGACACTCGCCCGGCACTGCGAGCGCGTGTTCGTCTCGATCCGCGCCGGCCAGCAGGACGACCCCGTGCGCCGAGGGCAGCCCGTGATCGTCGACGTGCACGACGGCGCCGGGCCGATCGCGGGCATCGCGGCAGCGCAGGCAGCGCACCCGGAGCACGCGTGGCTCGTGCTGGCTTGCGACCTGCCCTTTGTCGACGATACCGTCATCGGCCACCTGGCCAGTCGTCGCGATGGGCGGCCCGTCGTCGCCTTCGCGAGCAGCCATGACGGACTGCCCGAGCCCCTCTGCGCGATCTACGAACCTGCATCGCGCGAAGGCGTACTGTCGGCCATCGCTTCGGGCCGCAACTGCCCGCGCAAGTTCATCCTCGGCACCGGCGTTGCCCTGCTTGCGCCGCCCTGCCCTGCTGCGCTCGACAACGTGAATACTCCCGAGGAACTGCAACGCGCCCGGGGTCACCTGGGCGGGCCGGCGAACGCATGAAAAAGATCACGCTCCAGTATTTTGCCGTGCTGCGCGAGCAGGCCGGCTGCAGCGAGGAACGCCTCGAAACGGCGGCCACGACGCCGGCCGAACTGTACGAAGAAGTGCGGGTGAGGCACGGCTTTACCCTGCCGCTCGCGATGCTGCGCGTCGCGGTGAACGAAGAGTTCCGTGACTGGTCGTCGCCGCTCGAATCCAACGACCGCGTCGTCTTCATTCCTCCCGTCGCGGGCGGCTGATGCAGTCGTTCTCTTTCAGCTCGGCGCCAATCGACACGGCCCAGGGGCGCGCGGCCCTCGCCGATCCGGCGTGCGGCGGCTACGCGACGTTCGAAGGCTGGGTGCGTGACCACAACGAGGGCCGCGCGGTGCGACGGCTCGAGTACGAAGCCTATGCGGCGCTGGCCGAACGCGAGGGCGAACGCATCGTTAGCGAAGCGATCGCGAAGTTCGGCGTGCAGCATGCCGCTTGCGTCCACCGGATCGGTGACCTCGAACTCGGCGAAATGGCCGTGTGGGTGGGCGTGAGTTCGCGCCATCGCGCGGAAGCGTTCGCGGCGTGTCGCTACATCATCGACGAAGTGAAGCATCGTGTTCCGATCTGGAAGAAGGAGCATTACGTCGAAGGCGATTCGGGCTGGGTGAACTGCGAGCGCTGCGCGCAACCGGGCGAGCACGCTCATGCGGACGCACACGCCGCGGAGGTTCATGCGCACACGGCACCCGATTTCTCCCGGCAGATCGCGCTGCCGGAAGTCGGCGTCGCCGGTCAGCAGCGCCTGCGCGAAGGCTCGGTGCTCGTCATCGGCGCTGGCGGCCTCGGCGTGCCGGTGCTGCAGTACCTCGCCGCCGCCGGCGTGGGGCGCATCGGCATCGTCGACGGCGACGTCGTCGAAGCGAGCAACCTGCAGCGGCAGCCGCTCTACGGTGTCGAGGACATCGGCAAGGCGAAGGCGCCCGTGGCCGCGGCACGGCTGCGGACACTGAACCCCGCAGTGACGGTTGCAGTGCACGCGGAGCGAGCGCAGGCAGGCAATCTCGTCGACTGGCTTGCGCGGTACGACCTGGTCGTCGACTGCAGCGACAACTTCGCGACCAAGTTCGCCGTGAACGATGCCGCGGTGGTTCTCGGCAAGCCAGCCGTGTTCGCAAGCGTGTACCAGTACGAAGGCCAGTTGCAGGTCTACCTGCCGCGCGAGGACTGGCCCTGCCTGCGCTGCCTCTGGCCCGAGGCGCCGCGCGACGGACTGGTCGGCAACTGCGCGCAGGCCGGCGTGCTGGGACCCGTCCCTGCAGCGCTCGGTGCGATGCAGGCGATGCAGGCACTGAAGATCCTGCTGGGATTGCCGGTGGAGAGCGCGCCGGCCCTGCACGTGTTCGACCTGCTCGGCATGCACTGGCGCACGCTCAAGGCGGCGCGCAATCCGGCCTGCGACCACTCGCCACGCGACCTGCAGGCGGACGCGATCGACCCGGCCGTGCTCGAACTCGAGTACGCCAGACCTGGCGGCCGCGCACGCATCGGGCCTGACGCTGGTCGACATCCGCGAGCCATGGGAACGCGCCATGGACGACCCGTCTGGCCAGATCGAATGGCACGTGCCGCTCAGCGCGATCCTGCAGGGATCGGCCGCGCTGCCGCCCGAGGGCCGTTACCTGATCGTGTGCGCGCATGGCGTGCGCAGCCTCGCGCTGGCGGAGCACCTGCGTTCGCTGGGTTACTCGGCGGTCTATTCGCTGGTGGGCGGACTCGCGGCCGTGGCCGGCTGAGGCTCCAGACCTGGCCGGGGCTCAGGGCCGGACCTGGCCGCTGCCCCGCACGACGTACTTGTAGCTCGTCAGCTGTTCGACGCCGACCGGTCCGCGCGCATGGAACCGATCGGTTGAGATCCCGATCTCCGCGCCCATCCCGAACTCGCCGCCGTCGGCAAACTGCGTGGAAGCGTTGTGCAGCACGATCGCGCTGTCGACCCGCGCGAGGAACGTCTCGGCCGTCGCCGTGTCGTCGGTCACGATCGATTCAGTGTGGTCCGAACCGTAACGCGCGATGTGATCGATCGCACCCTGCACGCCGTCCACGAGCTTCACGGCGATGATCGCGTCGAGGTACTCGGTGTGCCAGTCGGCTTCAGTCGCCGGCACGACGCGCGAATCGGCGGCGCAGGTCGCGACGTCGCCGCGCACCTCGCAGCCGGCATCGAGCAGTTCGCGCACCAGTGTCGGCAGGTGCGTGCGCACGGCCGCGGCGTCGACCAGCAAAGTCTCCGCGGCACCGCAGACTCCGGTGCGCCGCAGCTTGGCGTTGAGCACGATCGAGCGGGCCATCTCGAGGTTGGCCGCACGATCGACATAGACGTGACAGAGTCCTTCGAGATGGCCGATGACTGGCACCCGCGCCTCCTGCTGCACGCGCGCGATCAGGCTCTTGCCGCCACGCGGCACGATCACGTCGATGTAATCGTTCATTTCCGCGAGCATCTGGCCGACGGCCGCTCGATCGATCGTTGGCACGAGCTGGATGCAGCCGTCCGGCAACCCCGCCGCACGCAGCCCTGCCACGAGGCACGCATGGATCGCGACACTGGATTGGTGGCTCTCGCTGCCGCCGCGCAGGATCGCCGCATTTGCCGACTTGAGGCACAGGGCGCCGGCATCGCAGGTCACGTTCGGACGGCTCTCGTAGATGATGCCGATGACACCAAGCGGCACACGCACGCGCTGGAAATGCAGGCCGTTCGGGCGTGACCATTCAGCCAGCACCGTCCCGATCGGATCCGGCAGCGCAGCGATGTCCTCGACGCCGCGAGCCATGGCTTCGACGCGTGCGGCATCGAGTTGCAGGCGGTCCAGGGATGCGCGGCCGAGTCCGGCGGCGGTTGCGGCACTCATGTCGCGTTGGTTGGCCGCGAGAATCGCGGATTGCTGCAACCGCAGCGATGCCGCCATCGCATGCAGGGCCCGGTTGCGCTGTTCGCCGCTCGCAACCGCAAGTACGCGCTGCGCCGCGACCGCGTTGCGGCCGAGCTGCTGCATCGTCTGGGCCAGGGCGCCGTCGGTGGTCACGTCAGCACGAGGTCGTCACGGTGAATCAGTTCGTCACGACCACGATACCCGAGAATCGCCTCGAGCTCCTGGCTGCGGCGACCGCTCGCGCGACGGGCGTCCTCGCTGGAGTACGCGCTCAGGCCACGTGCGATCTCGGCGCCGTCCGCATCTCGCACGATGACGGCGTCGCCCCGGTCGAAGCGGCCTTCGACTTGCGTGACCCCGGCCGGCAACAGGCTCTTGCCGCTGCGCAGGGCTTTCGCAGCGCCGGCATCGACGTGCAACACGCCCGCAGGTTGCAGCAGGCCTGCAATCCATTGCTTGCGCACGGTCTTGCGGCGAGGTCTTCGCCACGAACCAGGTGCAGCGGCCGCCGGCTTCGATGCGCTGCAGCGGATGCAGCTCGCGACCCACGGCAATGCACATGTTGCAGCCCGCGGCGACCGCTATCTTGCCAGCGAGCACTTTCGTCGCCATGCCGCCGGAACCCACGTCGGACGCCGAACCACCCGCCATCGCTTCGATCTCGGGGGTGATGCCGGTCACTTCGGGGATGAACTTCGCCGTCGGCGTCGCGCGATGGATCGGCCGTGTACAGACCATCCACGTCGGAGAGCAGCACGAGGCAGTCGGCGCTCGCCATCTGGGCGACGCGCGCCGCGAGCCGGTCGTTGTCACCATAGCGGATCTCGGCTGTGGCCACGGTGTCGTTCTCGTTGATGACCGGGATCGCGCCGAGCCGCAGCAGCGTATTGAGCGTGCTGCGCGCATTCAGGTAGCGACGCCGCACTTCGGTGTCGCCGAAGGTGAGCAACATCTGCGCGACCGCGCATTCGTGCTGCTCGAGCACTTCCTTCCACGCGTGCGCAAGACGAATCTGCCCGACGGCCGCTGCGGCCTGGCTTTCCTCGAGTTTGAGCTTGCCGGGCGCGAGCCCGAGCTGGCGCCGGCCCAGTGCGATGGCGCCGGAGGAGACGATCACGACTTCCTGACCGCGGGCACGCATCGCCGCGAGGTCCGCGGCGAGGGTCTCCAGCCACGCGCGATTGACGCGGCCCGACGATTTCTCGACGAGCAGCGCCGACCCGATCTTCACTACGACCCGCTTGGCACGGGCGAGGCGTGCCCCGCCGCGTGCAGCTGCGGGTGCGCTCATGCGATCGCGAACTGATCGGCCGTGAGCGCCATCAGCCCGGTGGAGCCGGCCCGTGCGGCAGCCGCATGCGCATCGACGCGCGGCAGGACGCGCGAGAAGTAGTGCCGTGCAGTCACCAGTTTCGCCATGTAGAAGTCGTCGTCCGGGTCTTCGGCGTGTTTCTTCGCGGCAACGCCCGCTGCCACGAGCCAGCACCAGGCGAGGCAGATGTAACCCGAGACGTGCAGGTAGTCCGTCGCCGCAGCGCCGACTTCGTCCGGATTGTTCTTCGCGGCCAGGCCCAGTTCGGCAGTGAGTCTACCCCACTGTTCGAGGCGGCGGCCCAGGTCGGCGGCGAGCGGCGCAATTTCCGGGAGCCCGCCGAACTTCTTGATCGACTCGACGATGCGCGCCGAGATCATCTGCTGGCTCTTGCCGCCCGTGCCGAAGACCTTGCGGCCGAGCAGGTCGAGTGCCTGCACGCCGTTGGTGCCCTCGTAGATCGGCGTGATGCGCGCGTCACGCATCAGTTGCTCGACGCCCGTCGCGCGGATGAAGCCGTGGCCGCCGTGGATCTGCACGGCGAGGCTCGTCACTTCCATCGCGGCCTCGGTCAGGAAGCCTTTCACGATCGGCGTCAGGAAGGCGATCAGGTCGCTCGACGCCCGGCGGGCTTCCAGGTCGGGGTTCAGGTGCGCGCTGTCGATCTCGCGACCGGTCAGGAAGCACAGCACGCGGCCACCTTCGACGAAAGCTTTCTGCGTGAGCAGCATGCGCCGCACGTCGGGGTGGACGATGATCGGGTCCGCCGCCTTGCCAGGCTCCTTGACGCCGGTCATCGCACGACCCTGCAGTCTGTCGTTGGCATAGGAGATCGAAGCCTGCCACGCGAGTTCCGACAGGCCATGGCCCTGCAGGCCGACCCCGAGCCGCGCATGGTTCATCATCGTGAACATGCACGCCAGGCCTTCGTTCGGCTTGCCGAGCAACCAGCCGATCGAGCCGTTGAAGTGCATCACGCACGTCGGCGACGCGTGGATGCCCATCTTGTGCTCGATCGAACCGCACACCACACCATTGCGTTCACCCGCATCGCCGTTCGCATCGGGCTTGAATTTGGGCACGACGAACAGGCTGATGCCACGGGTGCCCGCGGGCGCATCCGGCAAGCGCGCCAGCACCAGGTGCACGATGTTCTGCGTCAGGTCGTGTTCGCCGGCACTGATGAAAATCTTGGTGCCGGTGATCGCGTAGGAGCCGTCCGCCTGCGGCTCGGCCCTGGTCTTGAGGATGCCGAGGTCGGTGCCGCTGTGCGCCTCCGTCAGGCACATCGTGCCGGACCAGTCGCCCTTGATCATCCGGGGCAGGTAGGCCTGCTTCAGCGCCTCGCTGCCATGGGCCGCGATCGTCAGCGCCGCGCTCTCGGTGAGTCCCGAGTACATGCGCCAGGCCATGTTGCCCGAGACGAGCATCTCGCCGAAGGCGAGCGAAAAGCCGCTCGGCAGGCCCTGTCCGCCCCACTCGGGATCCGCCGTCATCGTGATCCAGCCGTCCTGGCAGTAGCGGTCGTAGGCTTCCTTGAAGCCGGGCGGGGTCTTGACCTCGCCATTTTCGAACACCAGTCCGTGGACGTCACCGACGCGATTGGTCGGGGCCAGCACGTCCTCTGCAAAGCGCGCGCCTTCGTCGAGGATGCCTTCGAGCAGGTCGCGGTTCAGGTCGTCCCGGCCGTAGGCGCGGTAGTTCTGCTCGAAGTCGAG
>CAVUSC010000020.1:0-176414 GCA_963743995.1 uncultured Gammaproteobacteria bacterium
CCTACAGCAGAAGTTCGGCGCGCTTCATAGCAGACGCCCAACGGTCCCCTTGTTCAGGCAAATTCAACCGTGAGCGGCATGTCACGCGAGCACGAGAAGGTAGTCGTGTCGCTTCATCGGCCGCGCGAGCTGAATCGCCATGACCTCGGTGCCGCCGGTCCGTTCGAGCACCTCCCGCCATCGAGTTAGCGCAGCGCCCTCAAAGCAGCGGGCCAATTGAGCAGACTTGTCGAAGTGCCACAGCGCCTGCGGCGCGCAGTGACGCGTCATCGCGACGCCACGGTACGGATAGCTCACCGGACCGAGCATCGGGTGGACCAACCGACGGGCCGGGGTCAGGGAAGGCGGCGAGCCGGCGGGCAGGTCCGGGTTGGCTCGAACCCACTCGTTGTAGTGCGCGGCGGAGGCCAGCAGTTCTGGTCCCCAGTCCTGGAAGATATGCCTCAGCATCGGCTCAAGCGTCGCGGGAATCTCATCGTCTTGAGCGTATTCGTCCGGGGTATCGGGGAACTCCGGATCGAAGCTCCCGACGAGGTTCATGCGTTCGGTCCAGCGATAGACGTTCGCCGCCGCGAGCTTCATCAGGTGGGCGGGCACCGGGTCGCGGCCGAGGTGGCCGAACATCGCTGCCATCAGGCCGAAGTCGGCGATGCTGGGTCGACCCCCGAGCAGGTACGGATGAGCGAGAAAGTGATTGTCGAGAATTGCTAGAAGTGCACGGTGCGAAGCCTCGATGGCCGGGCCGGTTTCCGGAGTAACGCCGAGGGGTGGCAGCATCGCATCCATCTGGCTCATGAACTTGCTGGCCGCCGCGTGGCGCTGTTCTCGGCCCCCCATGCTGCGGAAACGGCCGAACTCATCGAGCAGCCAGGGCTTCTGCACCGCCTTATAGGACCACCGGTAGTGCATCGACGCCTGCAGCATGCCGTCGGAACCGAAGGCGTTGATCAACCACGCCACCGCGCGCTGGATGGGTGCCGCCGGGATCATCGAGGTCGCGGGATGCCTCGCCTCGAGGCACTCAATGATGTCGGTCGTGTCCTGGACTGTCTGGCCGTCCGGCGTCTCGAGGATCGGTGCGACGCCAAGCCGCACAATCGGCAGCACGCGCTCGCGGTACTCTGGGTGCACCGTGTAGTACTCGCGGTACGGAATGCCCGCCTTGATGAGGTAGGAACGAACCTTACCCGTGTAGAGCGACAGCGCGCCCCCCCATAGCGTGTACGTGTTGCCTCGGGGCCGGGTCTTCTCCACGAACGGTCTCCTGTCGAGTCACGCGGCAGTGCCTCCGTGCGACGGTGATCCACGCTCTTACATTAGAAATGCTTTTGCAACGGGAGCTACCGACCCGTGAATACCGGGCGACGCTTCTCGATGAACGCGCGCAGGCCCTCCGCCTGGTCGGCGCTCGCCGCGCAACGGAGGAAGGCCGCACGCTCCTCGGCCAGCGCTGATTCGAGCGGTGAATCGCCCGCGCCGATCACGCACCTCAGCACGCCCGCTATGGCGATGGGCGGCATCGCCGCGAGCGTTTGGGCCAGATCCTGAGCCGCGGACTTGAGTTCTGACATCGGGTGCACCTCGTGCGCCAAACCGATTCGAAGCGCGTGTGGCCCGCCGATCTTCTTCGCACGCAGGATCATGTCGAGCGCGTGCGCACGCCCGACGCATCGAGTGAGCCGTGCCGTGCCGCCCCACGCCGGCACCGAGCCGAGGTCCATTTCCGGCAGGCCGATCTTGGCGTTCTCGGTCGCTACCAGCCGGAAGTGGCAAGACAACGGCAACTCCAGACCGCCACCGAGGCAGTAGCCGAACAGCGTGACAACCGAAGGCTTGGTCATGTTCTCGATTGCAGCGAGCACTCGCAGCCGTTGATCAAGGAGCGCTTCTGTGCGCGCACGGTCCCCGGCCAGGGCCATGAATTGCTTCAGGTCCATGCCGACGGAGAAGTTCTCGTCGCCGGTCGCGGTAATGACCAGCGCACGAACCGAATCGTCGCGGGCGGCCGCGTCGATCGCGCGCTCGAATTCGTCCATAAACTCAATCGTCATCCGGTTCGTCGGCGGTGCGTTGATCGAAAGCGTCAGTACGCCGCCGGCGCGCTCGAGCAAGAGAGGTGCAGTCGAGTTCATGGCTTGCCTCATGTGAGAGTCAGCGAGCTTCCGCACTGGATAGTTCAAACCGTGCGATTCCACTCGAAGCCCGCTGGGCGAGTTCGCGTTCCTCGGCGGTGGCGAAGTCACGGTCCCACGCGATGACCTTGGGTGTCATCAGCGCGTGCCAGAGCGGCGGGATCAGCGCAACGACCATCGTCGTCAGGTAGCCATTGATCATCATCGGCGCCTCTGGCATAGGCTGGAGGTCCTGATACGGAACCTCGCCCTGCGCGTGGTGATGCGAATGGCGGGTCAGGTTGAACATCGTCCACGAGCTGATGCGCCGGTTGGTGTTCCACGAGTGCCGCGGCTGCACGGGCGTCTCAGGATTGCGCACGATTCCGTAGTGTTCCATGTAGTTCACGATCTCGAGGGTCGCCTTGCCCGCCAAGGCGCACATCGCAGAAGAACAGCGCCGCCTGCCAACCGCCCATCGCCCACGCCGCCGTGACCAACAGCAGACTCATCAACTGGCCGCGGAGCACGGCGTTGTGCCAGGACAGCAGAGGCCAAGTCGCTTCTTCGCGAGGCGCTCGCGCTCGATCCTCCAGGCGCTGATGTTGCCCTTGATCGTCGAGGCCACGATGTGGAAATACACGTTTCGACCGCGTGGAGCGGTCGCCGGATCGAGCGTCGTGGAGACGTAGCGATGATGGCCGTAGACGTGCTCGATGGCGAAACTGGTGTCGAAGCTGAACGCGAGCAGCCAGCGCCCAATCATCATCGAGACGGGGTCCCATGTGCGGTGCGTCAGCTCGTGCGCAGTGATGGTGCCGATGATGCCGATCATCAGGCCGGTCAGCAGCACCTGCGACACGCGGTCGACAAGAGTCGTCGCTTCGCGCGCGGCAAGTACGTCGTAGCCACTCCAATGGGTGATCCACGCGCCGAATCCGAGCGGGTCTCCCGTCGAGACGCTCCACACCGCTGCGAAGGCCACCAATGCCAGCAGTGGCAGGGCCAGCCATAGCTGCGCCGTCAGAAGTTTCGGGTGGTGGAAGATCGGAGTCGACGTGTCGTCCCCGCTGACCGCGTCGCCGATGAAGTAGAAGGCGATCACCGCGAGCAGTCCGGCGCTGATGAAGTGGCCGCCGGCTACGTACGCAGCCACCGTCGCGAGGCCCACCGCGTGAAAGCCGAAGTACTTCAAGTAATGGAACACGCCGGTGGTGGCCTCACTGATCGTGCCTTTGCGAGACGTTCGGCTGCACGGAGATGGCACTCGCGGCTGGCGCCTCGTGCTGCGTCGTGAATCGGTCGCAATGGATGCTCTCGCGCGGCACGCCGCGCGTCTGCAGCAGGCCCTCTGCGGCATCGATCATCGCGGGGGGGCCGCAGAGATAGGCGTGTGAGCCCGGCGACAGCAGTTCTGGAGATCATGTCGATGACCAAGCCCCGGGCGCCGGCCCAGGTCGAATCGTCCGCCGCCTCGGACAGCACGGGAACGAACTGGAATGTGCCGCGCCACTGCGCGCGCTATGGCGGCGATTTCGTCCATCGCGTAGAGGTCACGCTGGGTGCGCGCGCCGAACAGCAGCGTCGTCGGTCGCGACTCACCGGCGTTCGCGGCTTCGCGCAGCATGGCCAAGATCGGCGCGAGGCCGCTGCCGCCGGCCACGAACAGCAGCGGCGCGGTTCCCGGCCTCAGCCAGAAATTGCCCTGTGGACCTTCAATCGTCACGGTCCGGCCCGTCACGTCCTCGTCGTTGACCAACGACGAGAACTTGCCACCCGGAACCTTGCGTACGAAGAACGCGACTTCCCCGTCTGCCGCCGCCGGGGTCGCGAAAGAGTAGCTGCGTGCAGCCCCGTCGACACCCTCGAGTACTGATGTTGGCGAATTGGCCCGCCCTGTACGGCAGTGGCTCGTCCAGCTGCACGTCCAGGCGAGTGATGTCGCGTGTGATCTGTTCCCGTCCGACAACCCTGCCGGCCACGCGGAGCGTTGACGGTCGCTCGGCGAGTTCGACAGCGATATGCACGTCCGTCTGCGGAACGCTTTGGCACGCCAGGATATAGCCCGCATCGATTTCCTCGCGCGAAAGCAGATATCCGGATTCCGTGAGTTCCTTGACCTTGCCGTCCTGCAACTGGCACTTGCACGTGCCGCAGCCGCCCACGCGACAGCTGTTCGGAAAGTCGATGCCTTGGCGCAACGCAGCCTGTAGCAGTGTTTCGCGCGGATCGACGGCGATGGACTGGCCGTTTATGAAAGCGGTGGACTGCTGCTTGCGGGACGAAAGCATGGCCATGGGCGCTCCGTGTTTCAGGCTCTGAGGACGGCGCAACTGTATTCTCACCGCCAGCGACATGAGGGGTCATTTATAGACATCGATAGGTCATTTATGGACAATGCGTGATGGCAGAGCCCAGCAGAACCAGCCGCGAACGTACGATGCCGGCCTATTACCTCCGGCACCTCGCGGACGAGATTCGCGGCATGGGCGTCGACGTCGCGCGATGGCTGGAGCTGAGCCGACTTACCGAGAAGCAACTTTCCGACCCGGCCCTTGCCATTCCACATGCCACGTTCCACAAGCTGTTCCTGGACGCGGCGGCAATGGCTCGCGAGCCGGCGCTGGGGCTTTTCGTCGGCGAACGCCTTGCCGGCAGCACGCATGGCATCGTCGGTTACGCCACGCTGAACAGCGGCACCCTCCGCGAGGCCGTTGAGCTCCTCGAGCGATACATGCCACTGCGTATGCCGCTGCTTGCCGTTTCGCACCAAGTTCGTCGCCGCGAAGTGCGCGTCCGCGTCGCCGAGGTCTACCCGTTGGGGGAACTCCAGCGGATGCTGCTCGAGACGGCAGTTCTCTCCATCAGGAACCTGCTGGACTCGAGTTCGATGGGTGTTTGCCGGGTTCAGCGCGTGACGTTTCCGTTCGCGCCACCGAAATACGCGAACATCGCGCGACAGATCTTCAACTGCGACGTCCGCTACCGGGATTCGTGGGCCGGATTCGTTCTGCCCGCGAGGGTGATGGATATTCCGCTGCGTTTGGCGGACCCCGCAGCATTTCAGGAGGCGGCACGGATCTGCCAGCAGGAACTGGACAAGCTGACTGCCAACGATACGACCGCTGCCCGGGTGCGTCGATTGCTGCTCGAGAAGCAGACTGGATTTCCGTCGCTTCAGGTCACCGCGCGGCACTTCCACGTCACGCCACGCACGCTGCATCGGCGGTTGCTGGAGGAGGGGACGTCCTTCCGCGACCTGCTCGAGGAAGTGCGACAGACCCTCGCAGTCGAACACTTGAGAGCCGGCCGCTTCACCATCGACGAGATTGCCTACACCCTCGGCTACTCCGACACGGCAAATTTCCGGCGCGCATTCAAGCGCTGGGAGTCGGTTTCTCCCGCGGACTACCGTGCCCGTCAGCGGAGCTTGCCGGCCGTAAGCTGATTCCTGCCTGCAGGTCGCGAAGGCTGCTTTCGGACGCTGCCGCCTACGACTGCTCCTGGCCGACTATCGCCGGTCGAAGGTATTCTAACCACGGGCTATATTTTTTTTTGCGGCGATCCGGCGGTAGTCGGCCAGGAGCGGTCCTTCAGGGCGTGTTCCGATTGCAGGACCCATGTAGCTCAGTCCAAGAGTCAAGCGATGATAGGCCGGAGGATCACTTGGATGCTTAGAAGACGCGACTTCTTGATGGCGCCCGTGGCGGCCACGGCTCTGCTGGCCAGCGCGACCGGCGCAGCGCCTCCCGCGCGCCGCTTCGACGCCGCGTCGCGAATTCAGTCGCTCGACGCGGGCCGGGCGCGCCTTGGCGTGTGTTTCCTCGACACCGTGACCGGCGAAGTCAGCGGCAACCGCATGGAGGAGCGCTTTGCGATGTGCTCGACGTTCAAGCTGGCGTTGGTCGCAGCATGCCTGCGCGAATCAGACCAGGGCCGCTTGGATCTTGCAGAGATCTTGACCTATTCAAAAGCGGACCTCCTTCCTTGGGCGCCGGTGACGGGCAGGAATCTCGCCAGCGGAGGCATGAGCATTGCCGAACTGGCGCAGGCGGCCCAGGAACTGAGCGACGGAGTTGCCGCAAACCTTCTGGTCAAGCGCCTTGGCGGGCCGGCCGCTGTCACGGCGAAGCTCCGCGAAATGGGCGACACTGTGACCCGCCTCGACCGCTATGAACCGGACCTGGGCCTGGTACTTTCCGCCGACCTTCGCGATACCACCTCGCCCTTTGCGATGGCGCAGCTCGTGCGGCGGATCACAACCGGTGATCTATTGAAAAGTGGCTCGCGGGAGCACCTGCTCCTGTGGATGCAAAACACGGGCACCGGTCCCAATCGGCTGCGCGCCGGCCTCCCGTCTGAGTGGCGTACCGGGAACAAGACCGGAACCGGACGAACGGAAGGAACTACCAACAAGTGCAACGATGTCGCAATCACTTTCCCGCCCGGCAGGCCACCAATCATCATCGCTGCGTACTTCGACAGCGGCGAGTACACCGCGCAGACCGAACGTCGGCACGAGGACGTCCTCGCTGAAGTGGGAAGGATCGCCGCCCAATGGGCCGTCGGTTAGTCGCGCCAGAGGCTCAACCGAAGCCCAGCCTCGACGACTAACCCGTAAAGTACTCGTCAGGTCACGTCGCCGACTGTCGCGGTGAAAGGACCAGGCGGACAAACTGGTACATGGCTCCAAGCAGCTGCGCAACGATCGCTCCGAAGAACGGCCAGAACGCTGCGAGCCTCGCAAGATTCCAAAGTTGAAGCAGGCACACGGTCGCCAGGAGGATGACGAGGACATAGCTCGTGAGCCTGGTGCCGCCCGCGGCCTCCAATTGCCCGGGCGCGAATCCAGCGAGAGTTCTCACGATCTTCACTGCGAAGGGGATCAGGAACAGAGTCGAGATTCCGCTGCACCATCGCCATATCGATGGCATGACTTCACCAAATGACAGCAGAAACAACCCGACCATGCTGAGCGCGAGCGGCAGTATTGAGTTGATCAATAGGAGCCAGAGCCAGAACTTCTCGACCCGACCCCAGTCATGAACCGAATCATTGCGGAACGCGGCCACGACCCCCGCGAAGCCCGCTATGGCAACCGCGATCTGGGCGGACACGCTGAGAGCAGCAGTAGGGTCCATCGTGCTGGCCTAAATGATGGATTTCATGACGGGAGTACGGGATGACATGCCCTGGCTGGTTCAGTGACGCTCGCGCCGATGGCTCATTCCGGGCTCGACACCCACACGCATTCGTGTAACGCGTTGCCACGGAGGGTGAGGGAGGCACGGCGTTCCTGGCTCCAGAGGACGGTAGTCGGATCACCGACGGCCTCGTATTTCATCCCGGACGCAGCAACGACTGGCTGCATGTCGATATGGCTGTCGCCGATGATGATGCGGAGCAGGTCGCCGGCCATGCCGATGGTGATGCGCTGGTCGCCGCAATCAAAATCCGAACCAAACGCCACGACGACGACTGGCTTCATCTCCTGCGTTCCAATGTCGATACCCGGGGCTGACGTCATGTCGATGACCACCGGATCGGTGGCCCACAGCGCCTTGGCGCCCTGTTTGATTGCGCCACGCACCGCGTAGGATCTGTCGCTGGCAAGCAATGCGCGATCGACGAGCAATTCAAACTTCAAGGGCAGGGACTGACCCAGCAGTTCGACGCGCTGTTCCGCGATGACCGCGCGAGGCGGGCTGGTGTCGCGCAATTCGACGATCGCGAACCCATCCTGCGGCAACGCGATCTTGTCGTCGTAGTCGAGAAATCCCCTGACTGACAGCGACTCGGCAGTCGGCGCACGACTCGCAATTGTTGTCTCGCGAGCCGGTCCTGCGCCACAGCCAGCCAGCGCTGCCAGCAGGGGACAGGCGGCCAGCAGGAGCGTGGCCGCGTGCGACATCAGCCCTTCTTGAAAATACCGAGCGCGCGCAGGATGAAGATCAGCACGACCGCGCCGACCACAGCGACGACGAACCGCACGATACCCCCGGTCGCGGCGATGCCCAGGGCGCCGGCGGCCCAGAAGCCAACGAACGAGCCAACGATTCCAACCAGCACGTTGGCGATCCAGCCCATCTGCGCATTGGTCTTCATGACGATGCTGGCCAGCCAGCCGACCACGCCGCCGATGATCAAGGTGATGATCAGGTCCATGTTTCATTCTCCCTTCGTAGTGACCTGCAGATAGTGCGCGCAACGCCGGAAATACGCATCTGGAGAATAGTGGGCAGCCCGTATCCTGCAGCTGCACGCACTCAGCGCCCGGGCAGCAGCAACTCCGGCAGCCGCGCGAAAGCCGCTTCGGTCAGCGCAATCGTCAGTGCCTTCTTCAGGCCAGCGATTCGATGGACCTGGAGGTCTGCATAACCGGGCAAAGTGGGCATGTGCATCGCTGCGGCGCGGCTGGGGTAGCAACCGATCACCGCCTCGGTCCAGCTTCCCTCGCCGATCATCACGAGTGCGCAAGGCGCGACGATCAGGAACCTGGCGCCCACCTGTGGCAGATACTCCTGCTCGACCCGCCGGAGGTAGCGGTGATACGCCTCATGGCCGGACACCGCCGTTGGTTCGGCACCGGAGTACGTCGCAGGGTAACGCGCGGTGTCGTGATATTCGTGCAGATTGACGAACACAACCGGCAACCGCGGATCGAGCGCAAGAAATTGATCGACCTGCGTGCTGGATGGATTGATGGACAGCGCGGAGTCGAACGTAGCAAGTTGGGTCATTGCAATCCTCTCTACTTGCGTTGCGCAGCGGTCGAATCACGCACGGCCTTGAACTCGGTGCCCGGGTTCCACTGCGGCCATGCGCGAGAATTCGCGAGCTGGCTGGCCATCTGGTAGATCAGCGTGACGTCCTGGGCCGCACCGCTCAGGTCCCAGGACGCGCTCCAGCGGTCGCAGGCCTGGTGGTAGCACTTGCCGGTGAATTCGGCGACCCAGCGGTCGCCGGCCTCGCGCCCGCCACTGACCAGGTCGTGTCCGCCGCCCATGCCCATCAGCAGCAACGTGGGCACGCCGCGCTTCGCGAACGGGAAGTGATCGGCGCGGAAAGCGAGGCCGCGTTCGGGCTTTGCGTCCGGCGTGACTACGCGGCCCTGGCCGGCCGCTTCCTTCACCAGCATGGACTCGAGCTCATTCTGCCCGGCACCGACGAGCACGATGTCATGCGCCAGTCCGTTCGGCTGCAGCACGTCCATCGTGAAATTCGCGACGGTGGTTGCGAGCGGCAGCAGGGGGTGGTCGGCGTAATACTCCGATCCCAGCAACCCGCGTTCCTCGGCGGTCCACGCCGAGAACACGAGGGTGCGGTCGGGACGCGGACCGTGCTTGAAGACACGGGCAATCTCGATGACGCCGGCGAGTCCGATCGCGTCGTCCAGCGCGCCCGCGCGAAAGCGCAGTCCCTGTATGTCCGGTTCGCCGCTGCCGTAGGCATCCCAGTGGCCGCCGACCATGATGCTTTCCTGCGGGTGGCCGCGACCCGTGATCTTGCCGAGCACGTTGTGGCTGTCGATACGCGCGTGTGCGAGCGGGAAATCTGCGGCGAACGTCGCGCCCTGCAGTACGACGGGACGGAACGCCCTGCTGCGCGCGCTCTTCTTCAGTGCGTCGAAGTCGAGGCCCGCGCCACGAAACAGCTCGATGGCCGCGTCGCGATGCAACCACGACTGCAGCAGCAGCTTCTCCTTCGCGGGGTCGGCGCGCACGATGTCGTAGCCCTCGCCGTTCGGTGCGATGGCAGTGTTCCAGCCGTATGCCGCCGGTTCCGTCTCGTGCACGATCAAGGCAGCGATCGCGCCGCGGCGTGCGGCTTCCTCGTATTTGTAGGTCCAGCGTGCGTAGTAGGTGGCCGCCTTGCCGCCGAACTTGCCGTAGGCGTCGTCGCCCGGCGCTGCTTCGAAATCCGGATCGTTGACCAGGTACACGGCGACCTTGCCGCGCAGGTCGACGTCCTTGTAGTCGTCCCAGCCGCGTTCCCGCGCACTGACGCCGTAACCGACGAACACCAGCGGCGCGTTCTCGATCTGCACGCGGTCGACGGGTCGCAAGGCGAGGGCGGCCATGTCCACCTGCTGCACGAGCGGCCGGCGTTTGCCGTTCACCGTGAAACTCATCGACGCATCCGTCGGCACCTGCGTCCGGATCAACGGCACCACTTGCACGTAACTGCCTTCCATCCCGGCCGGCTCGAGTCCCACATCCTTGAACTGCTCGACGAGATACGCGACTGCCTTCGCCTCGCCCGGCGTGCCGGGGGCCCGTCCTTCGAACTCGTCGGACGACAGCGTGCGAGTGATTTCGGACAAGCGTTGCGGGTCGATGGCGCCCTTGGCCGCCATCGCAGCCTGCGCCACCCCAGGTGCCAGCAGCGGCAGTGTCAGCAATGCCACGGTCAAGCGCAGTCCAGTCGTCGTCATGTGTCGTAATCCTCGAGCTTCGCTTCACGCAGCAGACGCTGGTAGCGGATGGTGCTGTGCGGCCAGTTGTTGGTGATGGTGCCGTCGGCGAGCTTGTACCAGCTGGCGCCAGTCGCGGCCCACACGGACTTCGCCAGGTCCAGCTGCAGGCTGCGATTGTAGGCTTCGAGCACGTCGCGCCTGACGTCGATTCGCCGCAGTCCCCGCGCCTGCATCTTGCCGAGCATGTCGAGGATATATCCCACCTGCGCCTCGATCATCACCAGGATGCTGTTGTGACCCAGGTTGGTGTTGGGGCCGTACAGCATGAAGAAATTGGGGAAGCCGGTGACCGTCACGCCAAGGTAGGCACGCGCGCCCATGGCCCATTCCCGCTTCAGGTCGACTCCGTTTCGACCGGTGATCTGCATCGGCGCGAGGAAATCGGTGCTCTTGAATCCCGTCGCGAAGATGACGACGTCGGCTGGGTGCAGTCCGCCGGATCGCATCCGCACGCCTGCGGGTTCGATGCGCTCGATGGCATCCGTCACCAGTTCGACATTGGGTCGCGACAATGCCGGGTAGTAGTCATCGTTGAACAGCACGCGCTTGGCGCCGATCGGGTAGGTGGGCACGAGTTTCGCGCGCAGTGCGGGATCTTTCACCTGTCTTCGCAGGTGCGCGAGTGATTTCAACCGCGCCAGCACCTGCACCGGCTTCACCTGCTTCATCAGTGGCGTGAGTTGCATCTCACCGAAAAAGAACCACTGCGCGTCGTGGTACAGCCGGGCGAGTCCAGGAAAACGAGTCAGCAATCGTTGCGTACGCGGCGCGTAGAGGCGGTCCTTGCGCGGCATGAGCCAGTTGGCCGAGCGCTGGAAGATGGTGAGCTTCGTCGCAAGCGGTGCGATCTGCGGCACGAACTGGACTGCGCTGGCGGCATTGCCGATCACGGCGATACGCTTGCCGGCAAGTTCCACGCTGTGATTCCACTGTGCGGAATGGAATTGCGTGCCTGCAAAAGACTCCAGGCCGGGGATCGCTGGCGTGGATGGCCGATTGAGCTGTCCGACGCCCGCGATCACGAAATCGGCGACGAGCGTGGTGCCGTCCGTGCAGTCCAGCGTCCAGGTGTTGGCTTCGTCGTCGTAGGCGATCCGCGAGACTTCGGCGTTGAAGCGACAGTGCGACAGCAGGCCGTGCTTGATCGCGAGCTCGGTCGAGTATCCGAGCAACTCGGACTGCCAGGCGAAGCGCCGGCTCCAGTCGGTCTTCTGTGCGAATGAGAAGCTGTACAGGAAGGAAGGCGCATCGCACGACGCGCCGGGGTAGGTGTTGTCGCGCCACGTGCCGCCGAACGTGGCGGCTTTCTCGAGGATCACGAAATCGTTCTGGTTTGCCTGCTTCAGGCGCATGCCCATGCACAGTCCGGAATGACCCGCGCCGATGATCGCGATCCGGGTCCGACGTGGTTGCTGGTCTTCGCTCATGCGGCGCCCCCGGCTGGCGTGTACTGGTGTTGGCAGCCCAAGCTTGCCGCGGTCAACGCAACTCCGCCAGATAGGAGGTTCCGCCGAGCGCGTTCATCTGCCGCTTGATCCAGGCCTGGCGCTTCAGGACGTAGCGCGACGGCGCATCGACCTTGAATCGCGTCGGCGCCGGCAACACGGCGGCGAGCAGCGCGGCCTGAGCCTGGGTCGAGTCGCGCCGCGTCCTTGCGAAGAAACGGTGGCTCGCCGCCTGCACGCCGTACGTGCCGCGCCCGAACTCGGCGATGTTCAGGTAGACCTCGAGGATGCGTTGCTTGCTCCAGCAGGCTTCGATCAGCACCGTGATGCCGGCCTCGAGGCCCTTGCGGAACCAGCTTTGCCCGCGCCACAGGAAGATGTTCTTCGCGACCTGCTGCGAGATCGTGCTGGCACCACGCACGCGGCGGCCGCGTTCGCGGTCCGCGAGCGCCTTGTCGATCTGCTTGAAGTCGAACCCGCGGTGGCGCAGGAACTGCTGGTCCTCGGACGCGATCACGGCGAGGGCCGCGTGCTTCGAAATGCCGTCCCAGTCGACCCAGACTTTGCTGAACTCGTAGCCCTTCTCGCTCGAGAACAGCGCTCCCACGCGATCCGTGAGCATGAACGTGGTGAAGGGCGGATCGATCCAGCGCAGGGCGACGACCGCGCCGATGGTCAGTGCCGCCCAGGCGAGCCCTGCGAGCAGCAGGCCGCGCAGGATCCGGCCCGCCAGCCCGCGCCGACGTTTCGCCATGCGGTGTTGCCCCGGGGAAAGGGTACGGACTACTTCGCGGCTTCCACGCGCTTCGCGCTGATGACCTTGATCGGCTCGACCGGCACGTCACCGTGGCCGCCGCGATTACCCGTCTTGACCTTGGCCATCGCGTCGATCACCGGCATCCCGTCGGAGACGCAGCCGAACACCGCATAGCCGGCGCTACCGCGACCTGGGTCGAGGTTTGAATTGTCGACGAGGTTGATGAAGAACTGCGACGTGGCGCTATGCGGGTCATTGGTGCGCGCCATCGACAGCGTGCCGCGCCGATTCTTGACGCCATTGTCGGCTTCGTTCTTGATCGGGGCGCGGGTCGTCTTCTGCCTCATGTCCTCGGTCATGCCGCCGCCCTGCACGACGAAGCCCGGGATCACGCGATGGAAAACGGTGCCGTCGAAATGGCCGGCGTCGACGTAGTCGAGGAAGTTCTGCACCGTGACGGGTGCATCCTTCTCGAAGAGTTCGATCGTGAACGCGCCGAGCGAAGTATCGAATCGGATCATGGCTGCGTGACCTGCCTGCAGAAGTTGGAACGGGGGAGGGTGCGCATAGTGAACGGGCGGCGGCTCGATGTCACCCCCCGGGACGTCCCGGCCAGCGACCCGTGGTGCAGCGATCGAGTCCGGCCAGGTCCCGGTGCGTTGTCCCGTCACTGAAGGCGGCGGCAGCGAGCAAGGCGCGCACTGCGGGACCCTGCCGATCCCCGTGCTCCACGATCAGCCAGCCCCCGGTCGCAAGATGGCTGCCAGCCGCGGCGGTGATCGCACGGAACGCGTCCAGGCCATCCGGCCCCGAGTACAGCGCGCCATGGGGTTCGAAGCGGCGCACGCCCGGTTCGACGCGCGCGTCGCCTTCTGCAATGTAAGGGGGGTTGCCGACGATCAGCTCGAACCGCTGCCCGGCCACGGGTTCGAACCAGTTGCCCACGACGAACTCGACGTTGCCGAGCCGCAGTTGCAGGGCATTGCGACGGGCAACTTGAATGGCCGGCGCAGACACGTCGGTGCCGATGACGGCGGCGTGGGGCCGCTCATGCGCGATGGCGAGTGCGATCGCGCCGCTGCCGGTGGCGATATCCAGCACTCGTGACTCCGCGGCAAGTGGCAGATGAGCCAGTGCGAGCTCGACGACCAGTTCAGTTTCGGGTCGGGGAATCAGCACGTCCGGCGTGACAGCGAGTAGCAGCGACCAGAATTCCTTCTCGCCGAGGACGTAGGCGACCGGCTCGCCGTGCGAGCGGCGCGTGACGTAGGCCTCGTATCGGTCGGTGGCGTCACAGTCGAGGATGCGCTCCTCGGGATGCGCGAGAATCCATCCCCGCGACTTGCCCAGTGCCGCGCCGAGCAGGATTTCCGCGTCGTGCCGCGGATCGTCGGCGACGCGCTGCAGGCGCGCGCTGCCCTCCGCGATCAGTTGGGAGACTTCGGTAGCCACGCCCGGGTCACTCGAGGCTGGCGAGTTGCTCCGCCTGCCATTCCTGTTGCAGCGGTCCGATCACGTCGGCGAGCGTGCCCTCCATGATCGAGGGCAGCTGGTACAGCGTCAGGTTGATGCGGTGGTCCGTCACCCGGCCCTGCGGATAGTTGTAGGTGCGGATCCGCTCGGAGCGGTCGCCCGTGCCGACCTGGAGCTTGCGCTCCTGCGCCTGCTGCGCCGTCTGCTTCTGCCGTTGCGCTTCGAGCAGGCGCGCCCGCAGCAGCGACATCGCGCGCGAGCGGTTCTTGTGCTGCGAGCGCTCGTCCTGGCACTCCACCACGACGCCCGTCGGGATGTGCGTGATGCGGATGGCCGAATCGGTCTTGTTGACGTGCTGGCCGCCGGCACCCGACGCGCGGAACGTATCGACGCGCAGTTCGGCCGGATTGATCGGCAGGTCCTCGATCTCGTCGAGCTCCGGCAGGATCGCGACCGTGCAGGCGGAGGTGTGAATGCGTCCCTGTGCCTCGGTCGCTGGAACGCGTTGCACGCGGTGCGCACCCGACTCGAACTTGAGTTTCGAGTACGCGCCGCGGCCCACGACGCGGCTGATGATCTCCTTGTAGCCGCCATGCTCGCCGGTGCTCTCGCTCAGCACTTCGACCTTCCAGCCCTGCCGCTCGGCGTAGCGTGAGTACATGCGGAACAGGTCGCCCGCGAAGATCGCGGCCTCGTCGCCGCCGGTGCCCGCGCGGATCTCGAGGAAGATGTTGGCATCGTCGCGCGGATCCTTCGGAACCAGCAGGCGCGTGAGCTCGAGGCCCTCCGCATCGATGCGCTCGCGCAGCGCACGCGCCTCGTCGTCGGCGAGTTCCCGCATCTCCGCGTCGGTGCCGCCAGCCATTTCTTCGGCGGCGCGCAATTCGCCTTCGAGGCGGGAAAACTCGCGGTATCGCTGCGCCACGGACTCGAGCCGCGAGTACTCCATCGAGAGGTCGCGGAACTGGCCCTGCTTCGCGATGACGTCGGGATCGGCAAGCAGCGCGCCCACTTCCTCGAAGCGCTCGACCGTGCGTTCGAGACGGCGTCGGATCGACTCTTTCATCAATCGTGCGGCTGGTCGAGCCGGTAGATGTCGGCGATCGTCTCTATGATCTCGCCGTCGCCGGTCTCCGCCGCGTCGCGCAGCCGCTGGCTGGGTGCATGGATGAGCCGGTTCGTCAGGGTGCTGGCGAGAAAGCTCAGCACCTCGTCCTGGCTCTTGCCGTGGGCCAGCATGACCCGGGCCTGTTCCAGCGTGCGCTGGCGCGTGCGATCCGCTTCCTCGCGCAGGCGGCGGATCAGGGGGGCGGCGTCGCGCGTGCGCAGCGAATGCGCGAATCGTTCGACCTCGGCGTGGATCAGTTCGCCGGCTTCGCGCGCCGCCTGGCGGCGGCCTTCGAGATTTTCGTTCACGACCGATTGCAGGTCGTCGACCGTGAAAAGGTAGACGTCCTCCAGTTCGGCCACGTCGGCGTCGATGTCGCGCGGCACGGCGATGTCCACCATGAACATCGGGCGGCGCTTGCGGGCGCGCAGCGCCTGCTCAGTCATGTGTCGCGTGATGATCGAGTGCGGGGCGGCGGTGGAAGCAACGACGATGTCGGCTTCCTTCAGGTGATTGGGAATCTCGTCGAGGCCGATCGCGAAGCCGTGGAACTCGGCCGCCAGCTCGCGCGCCCGGTCGACGCTGCGGTTTGCGATGATCATCCGGCGCAGGCCGTCGGCATACAGGTGCCGGGCCGCGAGCGCAACGGTCTCGCCGGCGCCGACCAGCAGCGCGGTGCGGTTGTCGAAACTCGCGAACACGGTGCGTGCCATTGCCACCGCGGCAGAGGCGACGGAAACGGCATTCGCGCCGATCTTGGTTTCGGTGCGCACGCGCTTCGCGACCGAGAAGGCGGACTGGAACAGGCGGTTGAGCACCGGTCCAGTGGTACCAGCCTCCTGCGCGACCCGGTAGGCATCCTTGAGCTGGCCGAGGATCTGTGGCTCGCCGAGCACCATCGAGTCGAGGCCCGACGCGACCGAGAACGCGTGCGTGACGGCCTTGTCTTCGTCATGGTGGTAGAGGCTGTGATGCAGCGGGACGCCGATGCCGTGGTAACGCTGCAGCCAGTCGCCGAGTTCGGCCTGGCCGAGGTTGTCGGTCACGCAATAGAGTTCGGTCCGGTTGCACGTCGAGACGATGACGGTCTCGTGGACGTCCGGCAGGTTGCGCAGTTGTTGCAACGCTTCCGGGATACGAGCCGGCTCGAAGACCACGCGCTCGCGCACTTCGACGGGAGCGGTGCGGTGGTTGATGCCGACGACGACGAGAGACATCCGGGACCTGGTCTTGAAAGACGCGAAATTCTGGGTGAACGGACCCCGCAACACAAGCTGCGGTGAGCTTCGGCTATAGTGGAGAGGCCATGCCAATCCGCATTATCCGTGCCACACGTAGCGCCCTCGGCGCGTTCTTCCTCGGTTTACTGGGGGCTTGCGTCGCGACGACCCCTGCAGGCTCCGGCGCCACGGAAGCCGCGATGCAGCCGGAAGCCCGCCTGACAGCCGCCGAGGCCGCGTTTGGCCGGGGCGATTATCCGGCCGGTGCCAGGTTGTATCGCGAGGCCGCGCAGCAATCCGACGACGAAACCATTGCCGAGCAGGCCACGCGCGCGGCGTTCGATCATACCCAGCTGAAGGAGGCCGCGCTGGCCGCTGGCCGCTGGCTGGAGATCAATCCGACCAGCGAGAACGCCCATCGCTACGCGGGCATCACGGCGCTGAAACTGCACCGCCTCGACGACGCCGAAGCCCAGTTCGGGTTCCTGCTCGACACCGTGTACCTGAGCCCGGCGGCGGGTTTTCTCGCGCTGCTGCCGGTGGTCAGTGGTGAGGGTGTCGCAACGGACGTCATGGAACTCTTTCGGCGGTTGTCGGCGCGGCACCCCGACGTCGCGGAAGGCCACTACGCCTTTGGCAGTGCGGCCCTGAGGGCCGACAATTTCGCCGCGGCCGACAAGGCGGCGCAGATGGCAGTGGCCAAGGCGCCGTACTGGAAGCCCGCGAAGATGCTGCTCGCGCGCACGCGCATCGCAACTGGCAAGGACGAGGAGGGCCTCGCGCTCGCGCGCGAGCTGGTCACCGAAACCGATTCCGACATCGGCACCCACCTCGAGTACGCGCTGCTGCTGTCGGCGACGGGCCGCGACCAGGAGGCGCGAGCCATGCTCATTCCCTACACCACGGGCAAGACCGTGGTGCCGGGCGCGATCCGCACCCTGGGGGCGATGGAACTCGATGCCGACAACCTCGACGCGGCGACAGCCCAGTTCGAAAACCTGCTCGCCACGGGAACGCAATCGTACGAAGCCCTGTATTTCCTGGGCGTGATCGCGGAGCGGCGCAAGGACACCGAACGCGCACTGCGCTATTACTCGCGCGTCGCGGGCGGCGACTACAACCTCGCGGCCCAACAGCGCGTGGCGCGCATCAAGTCGGAACAGTCCGGCACCGAAGCGGGCGTGACGCACCTCGACGAACTCGCCCGCACGCAGCCGCAGCTGGCGGCGGACGTCTACTCGGCGAAGGCCGGCCTGCTCGAATCCCGTGGCGATGCTCGCCGTGCCGCGCAGGTATACGACGAAGGCCTGGTGCGGTACCCGGACGCGCTCGAGCTGCGCCTTAACCGTGCGTTCTTCCTCGAGCGAACGGGCAAGGAAGACGCGGCGATCCGTGACCTGCGCGCACTGCTGGCGGAGCGGCCAGGCGACGCACACGTCCAGAACGCACTCGGGTACACGCTCGTCGACCACGGCAAGAACCTGGCTGAGGCACGCGGACTGATCACCGCGGCCCTGGCGCAGTCGCCCGACAACGCAGCCACGCTCGATAGCATGGGTTGGCTGTTGTACAAGGAAGGCAGGTATCCCGAAGCGCTGCGCGACCTGCAGCGCGCGAACGAGTCGGGCGCGGATCCCGAGATCGACCTGCACATCGGCGAGGTGCAGTGGGCGATGGGTGACCAGCAGGCGGCCCGCGAAACGTGGACGAAGGCGCTGGAAAAGGCGCCCGAGAACGAGAAGCTGCGCCAGCGCCTCGAGCGCGGCGGTCCCTGAGCCGCGGGCGGACCATGTCCTGCATGCGTCCGTTGTCCGCTGTCCTGGCCTGCGCAGTACTCGCTGCGGGCTGCGCGACGACTCCTGCTGGCGGGCCATCCACGGCGAGGCCCGCCGATCCCGCGCAGTTGACGCAATGGATGGCCAAAGGCCGCATCGCCCTGGCCGCTCAAGGCGAGGGCGGCAGTGGCAGCTTCGTCTGGCAACAGCGTTCCGAGCGGACGGAGCTGACCGTGCGCGGTCCGTTGGGTGCAGGCGGACTGGCGCTGGTCACGGACGGCGAATCGATAGAGCTGGCCGATGGCGCTGGCCAGCCCCTCGATGGCGAGGCTGCGCGGGCTGAACTCGAGCGCCGTCTCGGGGTGAAGTTGCCGCTGGCCGAACTGCGCTACTGGATGCTGGGCTTGCCGGCGCCCGCTCCGTCGGGCAACGGCCCGGTTCAGTTCAGCACGGGCCCGGTGCCTGGGTTCATCCAGGGCGGCTGGGTCGTCAGCATCGAAGAGTTGAAGCCGCAGGCGGGTTGGAGCCTGCCCGGACGCGTGACGGCCACGACCAGTGGCGCGCGGGTGAGAATCGTCGTCGACGACTGGATCCTGCCCGCGCCATGAACCGCGCCCTCGGTTACCCAGCGCCCTGGCCAGCGCCCGGCAAGCTGAACCTGTTCCTGCACGTCGTCGGGCGTCGCCACGACGGTTATCACGAGCTGCAGACGGCCTTCCAGTTCATCGACCTGTGGGACTCGATTCGCTTTTACCAGCGTCCGCCGGGAGTGATTGAAAGGCTTGGAACAATCCCGGGGGTTGCGGCCGAGGACGACCTGGTCGTGCGTGCCGCCCGACGGTTGGCTGCCGCAGCCGCTGAGGCGGGCGTATCCCTGATGCAGGGGGTGGCGATCGAAGTCGAAAAACGACTGCCAATGGGTGGTGGGGTGGGCGGCGGCAGTTCGGATGCAGCCACTGTACTGGTTGGCCTCAATCAGTTGTGGGGAACTCGCTTCGAGACCGAGCGATTGGCCACACTTGGACTGGGTCTCGGCGCCGACGTGCCCGTGTTCGTTCACGGCCATGCCGCGTGGGCCGAAGGGGTGGGTGAGCGACTGGTGTCCGCCGACTTCCCGGAGCCCGTCTACCTGCTGCTGCAGCCCGACGTCGCCGTCAGCACGGCCGAAGTGTTCAAAGCCCCTGAATTGACAAGGGATTCTCCGGTGATCACAATTGCCGGCTTCCTGCAGACCGGCGGCCGGAACGACTGCGAACCCGTGGTCCGGCGTCGCTACCCGGTCGTCGCGGACGCGCTCGACTGGCTCGGTCGCCACGGGCCCGCGCGACTCACGGGCACGGGCTCCTGTGTTTTCGCACCGATGGTCGATGCGGCGCATGCGGCGGTCGTGCTCGCCGGCAAGCCACGCGAGTGGCAGGGATGGATTACGCGCGGCCTCAACCGGTCGCCGCTCACTGCGCGCCTGCAGTTCGAGCAGCAGGTTGGCCGGCGCTGAATTTTTTGAGCGTGCTGGGGGCGGTACGACGACGGGCTAGGGCAACGAACGCGTTGGGGTGTCGCCAAGTGGTAAGGCAGCGGGTTTTGATCCCGCCATTCGGAGGTTCGAATCCTTCCACCCCAGCCAACCGAGACAACGAGAGAGGCAGGTAGATGGACGGCCCGATGATGGCGGTGTTCACGGGCAACGCGAACGCGCAGCTCGCGCAGGACATTGCGCGCTACCTGCAGGTGCCGCTTGGTCGTGCGCACGTTGGTCGCTTCAGTGACGGCGAAGTCACGGTCGAGCTGATGGAGAACGTGCGCGGTCGCGACGTCTTCATCGTGCAGTCGACGTGCCCGCCGGCGAACGACCACCTGATGGAGTTGCTGGTGATGGTGGATGCGTGCCGACGCGCTTCGGCCGCCCGTATCACCGCGGTGGTGCCGTATTTCGGTTACGCCCGCCAGGATCGCCGCCCGCGTGCCACGCGCGTCGCGATCACGGCGAAGGTGGTGGCCAACATGGTCGCCGGCGTGGGGGTGCACCGGGTGTTGACGGTTGACCTGCACGCGGACCAGATCCAGGGGTTCTTCGACATCCCCGTGGACAACGTGTATTCATCGCCGGTGCTGCTCGGCGAGGTGTGGCGGCAGAAATACGACGACCTCGTGGTGGTGTCGCCGGACGTCGGTGGCGTGGTGCGCGCACGCGCGATCGCGAAGCGCCTCGACGACGCGGACCTTGCGATCATCGACAAGCGCCGCGCGCGGGCGAACGTGTCGGAAGTGATGAACATCATCGGCGAGGTCGAGGGCAAGACCTGCGTCCTCGTCGACGACATGGTCGATACCGCGGGCACGCTGTGCCACGCGGCGAAGGCTTTGAAGGACCAGGGCGCGAAGCGCGTCGCGGCCTACATTACCCATCCGGTGCTGTCGGGCCCGGCGGTGGACCGCATCGAGGCTTCGGCGCTCGACGAGTTGGTGGTCACGGACACGATCCCGCTGCGTGAAAACGCGCAGGCGTGCCGCAAGATCCGCCAGCTGTCGGTCGCTGGCCTGCTGGCAGAGACGATGCGCCGTATCCGTGACGAGGAGTCGGTGAGTTCGCTCTACCTGGACTGATTTTTGGAGCTGCCGCATTCTGGTCGCGGATGCAGCGGCATTTTCTGTGCAACTGGAGTTTACAAATGAAAACCGCATTCGAACTCGTCGCCGAGTTCCGTGACGCGCAAGGCAAAGGTGCGAGCCGCCGCCTGCGTCACGCGAACAAGGTCCCGGCCATCCTCTACGGTGGCCACCGTGATCCGCGCGCACTGTCGCTCGACCACACCAAGCTGCTGCTGCTGCTCGACAACGAGCGCTTCTACTCGACGATCATCAACCTGAAGGTCGGCGAATTGAACCAGGCGGCGATCCTCAAGGACGTGCAGCGCCACCCGGCGAAGAACGCCATCGTTCACATCGACCTGCAGCGCGTCCTCGACGACGAGAAGATCCGCATCACGATCCCGCTGCACTTCAAGGGCGAGGCCGGTTCGCCGGGCGTCAAGAAGGGCGGCATCGTTTCGCACCTGCGCAACGAGGTCGAGATCACCTGCCTGCCGAAGGACCTGCCGGAGTTCGTCGAGGTCGACCTGTCGGCCGTCGACCTGAACCAGATGCTCTACCTCGCCGATCTCAAGGTGCCGGAAGGCGTCGAGATCCCCGAGCTGACGCACGGCCGCAATTCGCCGATCGTCTCGATCCACCATGCGCGCGCGGCCGAGGAACCGGAAGCGGTGGCAGGTGCAGAACCGGCGGCAGGCGCAGCGGCAGCCGCCGCGGCACCGGCGGCGGGCGCAGCAGCGGCGAAGCCAGCGGCAGCCAAGCCGGCTGAAGCCAAGAAGGACGCCAAGAAGTAACGCGAACGCTCCGGCCGCAGCGCTGCGGCCGGAGAGAGCGGGCCGCCCTGCATGGGGCGGCCCGATTTTCGTTTTATCCAGGCAGAACGATCAACATGGCCGGCACACCGTTGCAGATCGTGGTCGGGCTCGGCAATCCGGGGCCCGAACACCGGCTCACGCGCCACAACGCGGGATTCTGGTTCGTCGACGCGCTTGCCTACCGGCACGGCGTGCAGTTCCGTGCGCATGCGCGCTACCAGGGCGAGATCGCCAAGGTCGTCGTCGAAGGCATCGAACTGGTGCTGCTGAAGCCGCAGACCTACATGAACCGCAGCGGCCTTTCGATCCGCGCGCTGATGGACTACATCAAGGCGCCGGTCGCGGAAGTGCTCGTCGTGCATGACGAACTCGACCTGCCGTGCGGCGTCGCACGGCTCAAGCTCGGCGGCGGTCACGGCGGCCACAACGGCCTGCGCGACACCATCACCCACTGCGGTGCCGATTTCTGGCGGTTGCGGCTCGGCGTCGGCCATCCGGGCGACAAGTCCGAGGTCATCGATTACGTGCTGCAGCGAGCGCGGCCGGCCGAGGAGAACGCCATCGTCGACGCCATCGATGCCAGCCTCGACTCGCTCGGCGTGCTGCTGCGCGAAGGCGCCGACAAGGCGATGAACCGCCTCCATACGAAAGCGATCAGCGAGTAGCAATACAACCATGGGCATCAAGTGCGGCATCGTCGGTCTTCCCAACGTGGGCAAGTCGACGCTCTTCAACGCGGTGACGCAGGCGCAGAACGCCGCGGCTGCGAACTATCCGTTCTGCACGATCGATCCGAACGTGGGTGTCGTGCCAGTGCCGGACCTGCGCCTGCAGGCGTTGGCCGAGATCGTCAAGCCGGAAAGAATCCTGCCTACCACCGTCGAATTCGTGGACATTGCTGGCCTCGTGGCCGGCGCGTCGAAAGGTGAAGGACTCGGCAACAAGTTCCTCGCGCACATCCGCGAGACCGATGCCATCGCGCACGTGGTGCGCTGCTTCGTCAACGACGACATCGTGCACGTCGCTGGCAAGATCGACCCGCTCAGCGACATCGACGTCATCAACACCGAACTTGCGCTCGCCGACCTCGACACCGTCGAGCGTGCGCACCGCCGCGCCGAGAAGGATGCCAAGACGGGCGACAAGGATGCGGTGCGCCTGCGCGATTTGCTTAAGCGCATGCAGGATCACCTGGACGCGGGCAAGCCAGCGCGCACGCTGCCGATGGACCCGCTCTCGGAGCGACCGCTGCTGCGCGAGTACCACCTGATCACGATCAAGCCGCTGATGTATGTGGCGAACGTGGCGGAAGGCGGCTTCGAGAACAATCCGTACCTGGAGACTGTGCGCGCGCGCGCGGCGACCGAAGCCGCGGACGTGGTTCCCGTGTGTGCGGCGATCGAAGCCGAAATCGCCCAGCTCGACGAAGGCGATCGCCTTGCCTTTCTAGAGGAGCTGGGCCTGCACGAGCCCGGTCTCGATCGCGTGATTCGCGCGGCCTACCACCTGCTCGGGTTGCTCACGTTCTTCACCGCGGGCGTCAAGGAAGTCCGTGCCTGGACCACGCACGTCGGCGCGCTGGCACCGCAGGCAGCCGGCGAGATCCACACGGATTTCGAGAAGGGCTTCATCCGCGCCGAAGTGATCGCCTATGCCGATTTCATCGCCTGCAAGGGCGAGCAGGGGGCGAAGGAGGCCGGCAAGATGCGGCTCGAGGGCAAGGAATACGTCGTGCGGGAAGGCGACGTCATGCACTTCCGCTTCAACGTCTGACGCCTGCCTCGCGAGCGCTGCGCGAGTTCGCCCGACCAGGGGGCGAGGCCTGGCGACGGCGGTCATTCGGCGTGACGGGAGGCGAGGACCTCCGGTGCGCGCCGAGGTCTTCCGCGCATCGTGAATCGCACGGAGGAACCGCGCGATTCACGGCGAGCCTTGCTCGAGCGGGCGCGAGGCGATGGTGTCAGCGAAGCAGCAGAGCCGGTTGTGCCGCCTCGCACCTGCGCTCGAGCCGCGGCGTCCGACACGGCGCGCACCGGAGGTCCTCGCCTCCCGTCGCTCCGAATGATCGCTCGGGCCGGAGGACCGGCCCTTGCATCTGCACTCTCCCAATGGCCGCCGGAGGGAGAGCAAACGGCGTCAGTGCGGCACGCTGTCCTTCACGGCGTCCAGCGCGTCCTTCAGCCCGAACTTCTTTTTCTTCTTCGGCTCCTCGGCCGGTGCGCCGTCGCTCGACGAGCCTTCACCGCCCTCGGCGGAACCATCTTCCATGCCGCCGCCGCTGTCCATGGCCGGCATTCCCAGCATCGTCGAAGCCACGGACTTCACGCGCACCTTGAGCGCCCAGTCGGGTTCCCAGGCGAGCTTCGGGTCGGTCGGGCGCGGCGGGTGTGCAAGGTTCAATTCCGTGCCGTACGCAATCATGCGCAGCATCGCGCCGGACGCTTCCTCGCCTTCGCCGAAGATGCCTTTCGGCACGTCGCAGCGGGTGGTCGTCGGCGCGAGCAGCACCTTTTCCTTGAGCCACTGGTCGACCGACTTGTTGGTCTGGTAGTCGATCAGCCCGAAGCCAGAGTCGGGCAGTTCACTCGACGTCCACAACGTCATCTCGGCGCTGTCGCTGCCGCCCTTGCCACCCATTGCGGCGATGAAATACCCGCGTGCCGTGGGCAGGACCTGCCAGCTGAGTTGCGTCACGCCCTCGACCTGCGCTTGCTGCAGGGCGATCGCCGGCATGATGTCCTGCGCGGGCGGCAGGGTGAACTTGAAGTTCTCAGGCACGCCCTGGCCGGTGAAGACGTGGTCACCCGTGAGCGATGCGCCCGCCGGCACGAGTCGGTTGTCGGTGGGATTCGGCCACACGGGTCGGCCCGGCGCGGAGTGGGTACCGCGCTGCGTGGCGCGCCGACCTTTGAAGATATCGCCGAATTCCTTGATCGTGCTCGTCTGGAAGTCAACGACCTTGGGCTGCCCCGGCCGAATGGCCGCGCCGCAACCCCAGTACAACTTGATCTTGCCCTTGGGTTGCTCGGGTGGCTCCTCGATCGAATCGTCGCCACGGTCGGTGGGCACCGGCTTGGCCTGCGGCAGCACCTTCAGTTGCAGTGTCGGTTCGAGCTTGCTACCCGGCGGCACGCTCTGCAGCGCCTCGGCCAGGCTCGGGTTGCGGCTGGTTCGCAGCGTGACGTCGACGTAGCTGCCGCTGCCGCCCGCGCGCGTCAGGCCGAACTGGTTTCCCTGCTTCTTGCCGCCGAACATGGCCGACATCGGCGTGTCGCCGCCGGCGCCGCCCATGCCGCCCATCATCATTCCCGCCATGCCGCCCGGCATGCCTGGCGAAGCGAAAGTGGCAATGTCGATCCAGCCCTGCGCGACCGGCGGCTTGTCGGCGGGGCGCGTCGGGGTGGCTTGTTGCGCCCAGACGGCCGGTGACGCCACTGCAGTGAGGCAGGCGCTGACGATCAACAGGCGCTGCGCGTTATCGAAAGTCTGGCTCATGGCGATACCCCCTGTGGTAACCCGCAGTTTCGAAGGTCCAGTGTGGCATGACATTACACCGCCGGCAGGCGCCGAAAGTCATCCCCGCCTTGACGCCGGGGCCGCCCCTCCGGACAATTCGCGGTCCCCAGCGGCCCGCACCCAGTCCGGCTGCAACCCGAACCTCGTGGTGAGGTAGCTCAGACGGTTAGAGCGAGGGATTCATAACCCCTAGGTCGGGAGTTCGATTCTCCCCCTCACCACCATCCTTCTCGATGCCGCTTTTGCCCTCGTTTCGCGACGAGCCGCCCGGCGAACCAGGACGATCCGGGTCAATGGCTTCGCCGGCGATGAAAATCCTGCAATTGCATTTCGTCAAGTTTGCGTTGCCTGCAAGTTGCGCGGTGGCGTTGTGGCCGGTTTTTGTGCAGCATCTGCCCATTGCGCTCAGTCATTTGCACGGATGCAAGGCCTGCGCACAGGGAGTTAAGTCTGTCCCAGTCACGTTTGTCCCAGGGAGCGGGAAATCAAATGGATACGTACGAGCAACTGCGGCGACTGGCCCCGTTCCGGGTCGGACTGTTCGCCAGGGAAGCGAACGCGCGCAAGCGCGCGAGCACCCGCGGTTTTCGCCCGGTGTGGGCCGTGCTTGGCAGAGCACGTGCGTCGCTCAGGCGCGCGATCGGTCATCGAGATTGGCTGCGGGGCCGGCGAGTTCGCGCGCTTGCTGCGCGACCTCGGCAGCGTGAATTACCTCGGACTCGACACCAATGCCTCGCGACTGGCACAGGCCCGCATTGCGTGTCCGGAATACCGGTTCGAAGTCGCCGACGTTTTCCTGACCAATCACCTGCGCAGCGAAGACTACGACGTGGCGGTCATGACCGGCTTTCTCGAGTTCGTGCGCTGGGATCTCGTCGCGCTCGAACTGGTGCGTCCGCATCGACGGGTGCTTGGCACGGTCACGGCGGGTGACGAATCCGGCCGGGTGCGGCAGTTCACGTCGGCCAACCAGGTGCTGGATCATTACTCGCCGGTGCTGCGGGAACTGCGGGTCGAGCCGATCCACCTGCCGCACGGCCGCACGGCGTTCCTGTTCGACGGCATCAAGTAAGGCTCGGCGACGATCGTCGGGTGCGGGGCTGTCGGTCCCAGGCCTTCGCGCGACGGGACAGGTAGGAGTGCCACAGCAGCCGTGCCGCGACGGCGCGCCACGGACTCCAGCGCGCGGCGATTGCTGCGGCCTCGTCGCTCGTCGGCACCGCACTCATCCCGCGCACCTCGGCCATCGACTTATGCAGGCCGAGGTCGCCGGGTGGCCAGACGTCGGGTCGCCGCAACGCCATCAACAGGTAGACACCGGCCGTCCACGGGCCGATGCCGGGAATCTGCACCAGCGACCTGGCCTGCGTCCGCGTCCGGCAGGCGTGCAATTCGCTCGAGCGACACGGCGCCCTCGTGCAACTGGCAGGCAAGCCCAGCGACGTAACGGGCCTTCTGGCGGGTGAAGCCGAGCGTGAGCAGCGCGGGCTCGCCGAGCGCAACGACGCGTGCAGGCGTAACGGCACCTTCGAAATGCCGCTCGAGCCTGCGCGAAAAGCGCCGCAGCGGAAGCGAGTGAAACCTGCTGCTCGAGGATGATCCGCACGAGCGTCGGGAAACCCGCGTGGCCGGGCCCAGAGCGGCGGCGGACCGAACTCGTCGACGATGCGTGCAAGGTGCCGGTCGCGCGCAGCCAGTTCGTGGACGCCAGCGAGCAATGAGGTTCGGTCGAGCGTGGTCGGGCGCGCCATGGTGCGGGCGAGAATACCCGCCTCCACCGCCGTCCGGTACGTCTAGCCGGCACGCCGGGCGGCTCACTCCTGCATGCCGTGATAGAGCAGTCGCACCAGCAGCCGCACGCCGTCGTGATCCTTCAGTTCGTGATAGCGCGGCCCGGCGCGGCCGCCGATGTCGCGGATGTCGTCCATCAGTTCGGGGTGGAACTGGCAGGTGAACGAGCGGCGCACGCGATGCGTTTCCCAGTCCTTGTAGTAGATCGCCGTCGTGCCCACTTCGGTCCAGCTGTGGGCATCCACGCGCGTCTGGCCGAGGATCTCCACGGCATACGGCAGGCTCAGCAGCCAGGCGACGGGGCTCACGGCCAGCACGTGACGCAGGGGCACGATGGTGTCGTGCAGCGTCTTGTAGGCCCAGTTGGCGAAGAGCGTCGCTTCCTCGTTGACCTCGTCGGCGTGGAACATCTCGACGGTGATCTCGCGCTCGAACGAGAGCACCTGGTCGATGACGCCTTCGAGTTCGTCGGCGACCAGCGCATGCGTCTCGTGCAGCTCGCGCGGAATGTGGGCGTCGTCGTCACGGCGCGAGTAGGGCAGCAGTGCGCGCGTGCCGACCTCGACATTCTCGTTGCTGGCAACGGCAAAGTCCGGGTCGTTCCAGCCGATGGCGCGCGGCTGGCCCTGCTTCACGACCTGCAACTGCTCGCCCATGCGCGTGATCCGTTCGGCTGCACGCTGCATCGAGTTGAGCACGCGACCGGAGGGATCGAGCGGCAGCCGCGTCAGCTTGCCGATCTCGTTCACTGCGCGATGCAGCAGGCGCACGTGCGATGCGGCGGCCAGCTGGTGGCCGAGGCAGATGAAGATGCTCGGGCCGCTCGCGGTCGAGCGACGCAACAGCAACTGGTCGACGAGCGCGAGCATGTCGTCGAGGCCCGCACGGGCGCCGTCGAAGCTGCTCGCGTCATGCACGGAAGGACAGCCGCCCTGGACGATCGTGGCGATGCCCGCGCTCAGGATGTTGGCCAGGCGTTCCGGGTTGCGGATGCCGCTTTGCCAGACCGGGAACAGTACCGTGTCGGCATCCGCGACCTGCTGGAAAATGTAGGCAAGGTTCTTCGAGGCGCGAACCGGTTCGCCGCGCGGGTTGGTGCCGACGCTGGCCCAGGGCTCGACGACCGCGACGCTTTGCCGATAGATCTCCGGCATGTCGAGCAGCACGCGCAGGTGCTCTTCGCTCTCGATCACCTTCTCGAGCGGCCGCGCCAGGCCCCAGTCGAAGACGCCTTCGTTGGCCAGCATGTCGCGACCGGGAAACGGCGTCGGTGACTTGCGGTCCTTGAGGAAGTAGCCGAGCAGGGCGTGCACCGACTGCGGGCTCGACGCATGGCGGCCGAGCAGGCCGGGCAGCGTGCGCCAGCCGAGGTATTCCGGGCTCAGGGGCTTCATCGCAGCGGCGTCGTGTTCGAGTGGGCGCACGAAGGCATCGTCGGACTTAAAGCAATCGTCGTGCCATCCGGCCGCATCCGGCGCAAAGGCCGCGTTTCGCGCGATCAAGACCACGGCTCGCGCTCGAGGCCGCGACACTTGCCTGCACCAAACCCGGCGACCGGAGCGCCAGTCACTGCGCGATCGTGGTGCGTACCGCGCTTGCCAGTGCCGGGCGCGTCGGACAAAGTGCGCCATCGTTTCGCGCCACAGGAAGGGATTCGATGTCTGCAGCCACCGACGCCAAGCTCGCCAACCGTATCCTCAGGGGGCTGGTGTACGGCGCCGTCGCCGGTGTGCTCGTGCTGTTGCTCGCGCCGCACGTCCCCGGCCTGCATGACGGCGCCAGGTGGGTGGCGACCAACCTCTTCGATCCGCTCGGCCAGGTCTTCCTGCGGATGCTCTTCTTCGTCGTGATCCCGCTGGTCTTCGCCTCGCTGGCGGGTGGCGTGGTGCAACTCGGCAAGCTGTCCGACCTGGGGCCGCTCGCCGGCCGCACCTTTGCGCTGTTCTTCGCCAACATGGCCATCGCGGCAACGCTCGGCCTGCTGATGATGAACATCCTCAATCCGGGCGGCCGCATGGACCCGGAGACGTCGCAGCGGCTGGTGCAGGAATACAGTTCGCAGGCGGGCGCGCACGTCCAGTCGAGCGAGGCGCGGCCGCCGATCACGCCGGCCGCCGTCGTCGACATGTTCATGCCGAAGAACCTGTTCGGCTCGTTCGTCGGCAACCAGCGCAACATGCTCGGCGAGGTGCTGCCCCTCATCGTCTTCGCCATCCTGGTCGGTGCCGCCGGTCTCGGCTTGCCAGACGCGCGCCGTCGAAAACTGCTCGACGGACTCGAGACCGTCAGCGACCTGATGACCGGCATCGTGCACTTCGCCTTGCGGCTGGCACCGTACGCCGTGCCGGCGATGATCTTCAGCGTGGTGGTGAAGGTCGGCTTCGACATCCTGATCGCGCTCGGCCTGTTCGTGCTCGGTTGCGGCGCGATGCTGCTGCTGCACCTGTTCGGCACGATGTCGATCTGGCTCAAGTTCCTCGCGAAGCGCAATCCACGGGAGTTCTTCGTCCAGATCAAGGACGTGCTGGTCACGGCATTCTCGACCAGTTCGAGCAGCGCCACGCTGCCGGCCGCGCTCGCCGCCTGCCGCGAACGACTCGGCATCGCGCCGTCCACGGCCGGCTTCGTCATGCCGCTCGGCACGACGATGAACATGAGCGGCACGGCGCTCTACGAAGGCTGCGTCGTGCTGTTCGTCGCGCAGGTGTTCGGCGTTCACCTGGGCTTTGCCGAGCAGGTGACGCTGGTGTTCCTCTCGGTCCTGAGTGCTGTGGCCGTCGCCGCCATTCCAGGTGGCTCGCTGCCGCTGATCGCGGGCCTGCTGGTGGCCTTCGGCGTGCCGCCCGAAGGCATCGGCATCATTCTCGGCGTCGATCGCCTGCTCGACATGACGCGCACGATGACCAACGTCGGTTCCGACCTGGTGACGACCGCGGTGGTGGACCGCGGGCAACGTGCCAGCGGGCACGCGGGGCACGTCTAGCCGGCGCTGCTTCCTGCGCCCGCCGATGCGGCCAGACCGCGAAGTGCGAGCTCGATCGATGCGGCCGACGTCGTGTCGACGTCGATCACGTGGCTGCGTTCGTCGTCGCTGAACGGTTCCCAGTACCCAGTCTGCCGGTCGAGCAACGAGACCGTGGCTTCCGAGGCGTCGGCGCCTGCGGCCGTGCGGTCGGCGATTCGTCGCTGGAGTATGTCGAGCGGCGCAACGCAATGAACGATCACGACTTCGGCTGCGTGCTCACTCCCTAGCGCCAGGAAGAGTTCGCGTTCGCCACGCCGCAAGCTGGCGGCGTCCACGATGATGCTCTCGTCGCCTCGCAGGCAGTCCGCAACGCAATCGCGCAGCCGGTCATACGTGCGCACATTGAATTCGCGCGAATAGATGCCGGCGTCGGGTGCCGAGGCTGACGTGTCCAGCGACCGCAGGCCGGCCAGGCGCTTGCGCTCGACGTCCGAGCGCACGATCAACGCCCCGCAGCGCTCGGCAATGCGTCGCGCGAACCAGGTCTTGCCAGAACCGGATAAGCCCGCCATCACGAACAACCGGGGATGCGGTCGTTCGATCTGCGCCACGGCCCAATCGAGGTACTGGTGGGCCAGCGTCGTCGCTCCTGCCGTTCCGCTGCGCGCCTGCTGGCCACGCAGCGCCGCAACCTTGGCCCGCACCAGCGCGCGATAGAGTTCGAAGTAGGGCAGCAGCGCAACAGCCGCGAAATCGCCGGACGTTTCGAGCCACGCCTGCAACGCCTCGCCCCGCAGGTCGGAGCGGCCATGGACCGCGAGATCCATCGTCAGGAAGGCGAGATCGTCGGCGACGTCGACGAAGCGCAATCCGGGATCGAATTCGAGGCCGTCGAATGCCGCGAGCGCCCCTTGCCAGCGCACCACGTTGCCGCAGTGGAGGTCGCCGTGGCCTTCGCGTACGCGCCCTTGTCGCCGGCGTTGCTCGAGCAGCGTCCGGCAGGTCTCGAACAGGTGCTGCGCACGACCGTGCAACCGCGCCAACTGACGCGCTTCGTCGCGGCCGGGCAAGACCCGCGCGATCTCGTCGAAGTTGTCGAGCGTGATGCGGTGGGCCTCACTCGGGGTGCCAAAGGTATCCGCGTCCGCTGCAATCGCTGCCGACGCATGCATCCGTGCGATGCGCTCGCCGAAAGCCCGCAACTCGCCTGCTGCGATCGATCCTGACTGCAGCAGCCGGGAAAGTTCGAGTTGCGGATCGAACTGCACCATCCGCAGCACGTGCTCGAAGGGAGGGCTGTCGGTGGCGCCCACTCGCGGTGCGGCAGGCGTTCCCGCGATCGGCACCACGTCGACGTACAAGCCTGGTGCATGGCGACGGTTCAGCCGCAGTTCCTCGTGGCACATCGCCGCGCGGCGCTCGGCTGTCGAGTAGTCGATGAAACTGAGCCGCACCGGCTTCTTCACCTTGTAGGCGAAGGAACCGGTCAGGAACACCCAGGAGACGTGTGTCTCGATGCAGGTCACGGGACCCGTTACCGGATGCAGTGCCGCAAAGGCAGCCGGGTCCTGCATCGCAATGGCGAAGGCAGCCTGGGCGGCCGGGTCATCGAGCGAGCATTGGGATTGACTGGCGTTCACGCGAGATTCGGCTCTCGACGGGCGCTTCGGGCAGTGTACTCTTGCCATCTATCCGCCGGGTGCCTGCGATCAATACTGATGGTTGGCAGGCCCCGTGGCTCGACAATGAAACCGTCAACCAGGACAGTCCAACAGAGGGACTCAGCATCGTGACAATCCCTGTCCAGATCACCTTCAGGCACATGGAAAGCTCCCCGGCCGTCGAGACTCGCGTGCGCGAGCTGACGGATCACCTGGGCACTTTCAGCGACCGCATCCAATCCTGCCGCGTCGTCGTGGATTCGCCGCATCGGCACCACCACCAGGGCAAGGTCTTCAACGTGAAGGTCCAGCTCACGCTCCCGGGCGACGACGTCGTCGTCGACATGGAGCGTCCGGACCGCGACGGACACGAGGACGTCTACGTCGTCCTGCGCGATGCATTCGATGCCGCGCGCCGTCAGCTGCAGCAGCGGATGTCAGCGCTGCGCGGCGAACCGTCGCTGCGTGAAAAGCCGGTCGCCTGACCGGCCCGGTCCAGGCGTCGCAGTGCACTTGCTATCGTGATGGACTCTGCGCCGCTGCTGTTCGCGCCGCTTGCGTCGCGCGCCTTCGGCGAGCGCGTTGCAGCGTGCCTTGGCACGCCGCTTGCGCCGCTCGAAGAGCGTGACTACGAGGGCGGCGAACACAAGTCCAGGCCGCTGGTCAGTGTCCGCGGGCGAGTCGCCTACGTCATCCAGTCGTTGAGTGGCGACGCGGCGGGCAGCGCCAACGACCGGCTGTGTCGCGTGCTGTTCCTGATCGCGGCCCTCAAGGATGCGGGCGCAGCGCGCGTGACGGCCTGCCTGCCGTACATCGCCTATTCGCGCAAGGACCGGCGCACCAAGGAGCGCGATCCGGTCAATTCGCGCTACATCGCGCAGTTGCTCGAAGCGGTGGGTGTCGATCACGTGCTGGTGATGGACGTGCACAACGTCGCCGCGTTCGAGAACGCGTTTCGCTGCAATGTCGACTTGCTCGAGGCTGCGCCGCTGCTCGCAGACCAGGTCGTCAAGCAGTCGGGCGGCAGCAAAGTGACCATCGTGTCGCCGGATTTCGGCGGCGCCAAGCGTGCGCAACGGGTGCAGGCGCTCATCGCGGTGCGTGCTGGCATGCCCGTCGAGTTCGCCGTCTTTGAAAAGCGCCGTGACGAAGGCGAGGTCAGCGGTGACCTCATCATCGGCCCGGTCACAGGCCGGCATGCGATCGTGGTCGACGACCTGATCAGTGCCGGCACGACGATCCAGCGTGCAGTGCAGGCCTGTCGCGCGGAGGGGGCGCTGTCGGTGACGGCGTTTGCGACGCACGGAGTGTTCGCGCCGGGCGCCGAGCGTCTGCTCGGTCCCGACGGACCCGATCGCCTGTACGTCACGGATACGCTGCTGCCCACGCGGCTCACGCCTCCCCCTGGGGCCGACGATAAGCTGGTCGTCCTGCCTGCGTCGGCATTGTTTGCAGAAGCCCTGCGACGCATCGGTGCGGGTGAGTCTGTCGTTGCGTTGCGCGAGATGGAGCGCAAACCGCCGCGGCCTTGAGCGGCTTCCCGCAGGCGTTTGCCAATCTTCAGCGCATGGTCGCAAGCAACGGAGCGCACCCCGCATGAAAGCAGTTCCCAGTCCCGCCGTCGTGAAGATCGACGCCGCGTCCGGCACCGAGGAAAGGCTCGAACTCGATCCGGCACGCCTCGCGGCTGGCAGTCCACTGCCGGAGCAGTTCGTGCGCAATGCGTACACGGACGCCAGTGGAAGGTTCTTTGCCGGCACCTGGCGCAGCAGCGTCGGGGCGTGGCGGGTTACCTATACCGAAAACGAGATGTGCGTCCTGACGGCCGGCCGTATCCGCATCACGGATGACCAGGGCCGCCAGGTAACTTTCGGGCCGGGCGACAGCTTCGTGATGCCGGCAGGATTCTCGGGCCTGTGGGAGGTCCTGGAGCCAGCCCAGAAGTTCTACGCCATCTACGAGCCCGCCTCGACCTGACCCATCCAGGTGCGTCGGGCGGACCCGGTGCGCCTCGCCGGTGCATCCGTCCGACCCGGCCCCGCGCCATTGCAGGCTTTTCGCATGGCACGCTTCCTGCACTGCAGGATGCCGAGCCGCGGCGCAGTGGGCGTTCGTTTTGAAAGCGTCTCGCTCCTGCTACACTAGTGGCGAAAGTCGTTAAATTCGTGTTGTTGTTAAGCAACAAGTGAGGTACCCGAGATGAAATTGACCCATGGCCTGGCAGCGTTGGCGCTCTCGCTGACCGCGGTGGCTGCGCAAGCTGAAATTACCGGCAATGCAGCGGTGGTCAGCGACTACAACTGGCGCGGCATCACCCAGACTTCGCAGGACCCTGCGCTGCAGGGCGGCATCGACTACGCGCATGCAAGCGGCTTCTACCTGGGCGCCTGGGGCAGCAACGTCGATTTCGGCGACTGCTGCGACGAGAACGTCGAGATCGACCTCTACACGGGTTTCCGCGGTGGCGAGACCGTGACCTGGGACGTCGGCCTGATCTACTACGCCTACCCGGGCGCAGATGACATCGACTTCGCCGAAATCTATGCCGGCCTCGGCTACGAGTGGCTGAGCGGCAAGGTCTCCTACTCGAACGACTTCGGCAACTCGGGCGAGTCGGCGTTCTACTACGAAGCCAACGCGGCGTATGAGCTGCCGGCCAACTTCGGCCTGACCGGGCACCTCGGCTACAGCGACGGCGACGCCATCGACCTGTTCTATGACGACAGCTACATGGACTGGTCGGTCGGTGTGACCTACGCCTACAGCCACTTCACGTTCGGCCTGAAGTACGCGGACGGCAGCGACCTGAGCGCCCTGGACGGCACTGTTGACGACATCAACAGCAGCGAAGGCGTGGCGATCTTCTCGATCTCGACCACGTTCCCGTGGACGAAGGAATAAGAGACTCGCGCGACGCCTGACGCGTCCGTCGCTCTGAACGCCCGGTCTCCGCCAGGAGGCCGGGCGTTTTCATCTGGTGGGGCTCGCCAGATGTTGGCCTGACGCTCGCCAGAACCGGTGTGCCGGGAGTACCGTGCGCCGCTCACGCAGCGGAACGGAACTGCAGTCACGACTCGAGGGTGCACCGATGCTCAAGCTTCACGGATTTCCGGTCAGCAACTACACCAACATGGTCGAACTCGCCCTGCTCGAAAAAGGGCTGCCGTTCGAATACGTGCTGACGTTCCCGGAACCGACGCCGGCCTTCCTCGCCCGCAGTCCGCGCGGCAAAGTTCCATTTCTCAGCACGCCGCAGGGCTTCATCAACGAGGCCAGCGTGATCCTCGACTACCTCGAGGACGTCGATCCAACCCGGCGGCTGTTGCCAGAGAACCCGCAGGCGCGAGCCACCGTTCGCGCACTGATGAAGGAGATCGAACTCTACATCGAGTTGCCGGCGCGCAGCTGCTTTGCGGAAGTGTTCTTCGGCGGCACGGTGGCCGACGCGATCAAGGGCAAGGCGCGCGACGAGCTGCTGGCGGGTTTTGCCACGCTCAAGCGCCACGCCCGGTTTGCACCGTTCGTCGCGGGCGACAGCTTCACGCTGGCCGACATCGTTTTCCTCTACAGCGTCGACCTTGCGACAGTGGTCGGCAAGCGGCTGTGGGACCTGGATCTGCTCGGCGATATGCCGGCGGCACAGGCGCTGCTGCAGCGACTCAACGACAACCCGCACGTCCAGGCCATCGCTGCCAAACGCGAAGCGGGCACACCGGCATTCGTGGCGGCGGTGCGCGCGCGGCTGCAGGGCGCGCGCTAGCGCGTCAGCCAGGCTCCTGCAGCACGTCGCCGAGGATGCCGAACACCTGGTCGATGTGCTGCTTCTCGATGATCAACGGCGGCGACATCGCGATGATGTCGCCGGTCACACGCAACAGCAGTCCTTTCTCGAACGCCCGCACGAAGGTGTTGTAGCCGCGCAGGCCGGGCTTGCCGGGGATGGGGTCGAGCTCCACGGCGCCGATCAGCCCGAGGTTGCGCAGGTCGATCACGTGCGGCCTGCCTCGCAGTGAATGCACGCCATCGGCCCAGTACGGCGCCATTTCGTTGGCGCGTGTCAGCAGGCCTTCCTTGCGGTAGATCTCCTGTGTCGCGATGCCCGCCGCGCAAGCCACCGGGTGCGCCGAATACGTGTAGCCGTGGAAGAGCTCGATGGCGCCTTCCGGGCCCTGCATGAAAGTGCCGTAAATCTGGTCGCTCGCGGCGACCGCGCCCATCGGCACCGCGCCATTCGTGAGCCCCTTGGCCATCGTGATCATGTCGGGCTGCACGCCGAAGAACGCGGTCCCGAACGGTGCGCCGAGGCGGCCGAAGCCCGTGATGACTTCGTCGAAGATCAACAGGATGCCGTGCTTCGTGCAGATGCTGCGCAGGCGTTCGAGGTAGCCCTTGGGCGGGATCAGCACGCCGGTCGAACCTGCGACCGGTTCGACGATCACGGCTGCGATGTTGCTCGCGTCGTGCAGCGCGACGATGCGCTCGAGTTCATCGGCCAGGTTCGCGCCGTGCTCGGGAATGCCGCGCGTGTACGCGTTCTTCGCGAGATCGTGCGTGTGCGGCAGGTGATCGACGCCCGGCAGCATCGACCCGTACCACTTGCGGTTGTTGACCATGCCGCCGACGGAAATGCCGCCGAAGCCGACGCCGTGGTAACCGCGCTCGCGGCCGATGAAACGGGTGCGTGACGCCTCACCGCGGGCACGGTGATAGGCGAGCGCGATCTTGAGCGCGGTGTCGACCGACTCGGAACCGGAATTGGTGAAGAACACGTGCCCCATGTCCCGCGGCAGCCAACCCGCCACGTCGTTGGCCAGCTGGAACGCCGTCGGGTGCCCCATCTGGAAAGGCGGGGCGTATTCCATCGTCGCGATCTGCCTCGCCACCGCCTCGCTGATTTCCTTGCGACCGTGACCCGCGTTCACGCACCACAAACCCGCCACGGCATCGAGGATCTGCCGGCCGTCGGGCGTCCAGTAGTGCATGCCCTCGGCCTTCGCCAGCATCCGGGGATTGGCCTTGAACTGGCGATTGGCCGTGAACGGCATCCAGAAGGCTTCCATCTGGTCGCGGGGCAGCGCTGCGGGGGCGGTCATGGCGGGGTACCCGATGAGTGGTTTGACCGGGCGATGATAAGAAAAATTGACACTTGGCTCAAATGGACGTGAAATCCGGCCTGTTTTGAACCTACGTGTGCAGGATATTGAACACCCTGTGAGCGAGCTGAGCATCGACGTCGGCGCCCACCTGCGGGCCGTACGCACCATGTATGGCCTGTCGCAGCGTGAGTTGGCAAAGCGCGCGGGCGTCACCAACGGCTTGATTTCGTTGATCGAGCAGAACCGCGTCAGCCCCTCCGTCAGCTCGCTGAAGAAGGTGCTCGACGGCATTCCGATGTCGCTCGCCGAGTTTTTCACACTCGATTTCTCCGCAAGCCCACAGGTGTTCTTTCGCAGTGACGAACTGCCGGTCATCGGCGACCGCTCGGTGATCTACAAGCTGGTGGCGGCCCGCCGGCCGAACCGGGCCATGGCCGTGCTGCACGAGCACTACGAGCCAGGTGCCGACACCGGCGCCGACATGCTGCGTCATGAAGGCGAGGAGGGTGGGGTCGTCGTCCGTGGCCGCATCGAGCTCACCGTCGGTGCCGAGACCCGCCAGCTCGGTCCCGGCGATGCGTATTACTTCACCAGCGCGATCCCGCACCGCTTCCGCAATTCCGGCAGCGAACCGTGCGAGATCATCTCCGCCAACACGCCACCGACCTTCTGAAACGGCGACAATGCGCGCTTGCGTGACGTTGCCCCCGGCAGCCGAGAACAGCGAAGTCCCATGAACCAGACAGCCACCCCCACCGTGCAGGACTGGCGTGCCCGCGCCGCCGCACTCGCCATCAACGGCCAGGCCTTCATCGATGGTCGCTATGCCGCGGCGGCCAGCGGCGAAACGTTCGACGACATCACGCCGATCGATGGTCGGGTGATTGCGCGCGTCGCGTCGACCGACAAGGCGGACGTCGATCGCGCCGTCGCCGCGGCACGCCGGGCGTTCGACAGCGGCGCCTGGTCACGGCAATCGCCGCGCGAACGCAAACGCGTGCTGCAGCGGTTTGCCGAACTGATCCTCGCGCACCGGGACGAGCTGGCGCTGCTCGAGACGCTGGACATGGGTAAACCCATTTCCGACAGCATCGCCGTGGACATTCCCGCCACGGCGCGCTGCATCGCCTGGTACGCGGAGGCGGTCGACAAGGTGTACGACGAGGTCGCGCCGACAGCGCACGACCAGCTCGCCCTGATCACGCGCGAGCCGATCGGCGTCGTCGCCGCGATCGTGCCGTGGAATTTTCCGCTGATCATGGCCGCGTGGAAGATCGGCCCGGCGCTCGCGGCCGGTAACTCGTTCATCCTCAAGCCGTCCGAGAAGTCGCCGCTTTCGGCGATTCGTCTCGCAGCGCTCGCCACCGAGGCTGGCATTCCCGATGGCGTGTTCAACGTGCTGCCGGGCTACGGTCACACGGCTGGGCAGGCGTTGGCGCTGCACATGGACGTGGACTGCCTGGGGTTCACCGGCTCGACGCGCACCGGCAAGCTCATGCTGCAGTACTCGGGGCAGTCGAACATGAAGCGCGTGTGGCTGGAATGCGGCGGCAAGTCGCCGAACATCATCCTGGCCGACTGCCCCGACCTCGATCGTGCAGCGGCGACCGCGGCCGGCGCGATCTTCTTCAACCAGGGCGAGATGTGCACGGCGGCCTCGCGCCTGATCATCGAAGCAAGCGTGCGGGACCGCGTGCTCGAGAAAGTGGTCGAGGCGAGTCGCGCTATGCAGCCGGGCGATCCGCTCGATCCCGCGACCCGCATGGGTGCGATCGTCGACGAGATCCAGACCAGGACCGTGCTCGGCTACATCGACTCGGGCAAGTCCGAGGGCGCCGCGGTGCTGGCAGGCGGCCAGCGCGTGCTCGAGCGGACGGGCGGCTGCTACATCGAGCCGACCGTGTTCGCCAACGTCAAGCCCGACATGCGCATCGCACGCGAAGAAATCTTCGGGCCGGTGCTGGCCGCCATCACCGTCAAGGATGCCGAAGAAGCCGTGCGCGTCGGCAATGGCGTCGAGTACGGCCTGGCCGCGGCGGTGTGGACCCGCGACATCGGCAAGGCGCATCGCATCGCGAAGGCGCTGCGCGCCGGCATGGTCTACGTCAACTGCTACGACGCTGACGACATCACCGTGCCGTTCGGTGGTTTCAAGCAATCGGGCATCGGCCGCGACAAGTCGCTGCACGCCTTCGACAAGTACACCGAACTCAAGACCACGTGGATCGACCTGTCACAATGAGCGGCTACAGCAACGTTACCTTCGACGAGATCGAGATCGGCGCGACCGCGAGCGCCGAACGCGTGGTTGGTCAGACCGAGATCGAGGCGCTGCTGCTGGTGTCGGGCGACGTCGTGCCGTTCCACGTCGTGGAAGGCGTTTCCGTCGAGCCCAGTGACCTGTGTGTCGAGGCGGTGGCGGCGGAGGCCATCATCTCGGGCATGCTCGAACGCAGGCTGCCCGGACCGGGCACGCGCATCGTCTCGCAGCAACTGGAGTTCAATGGCGTCATCCGGGTGGGCGACCTGGTCCGCGCGACCGTGACAGTGCGGGAGAAGGCTACCGAGAATCGTCGCGTGCTGTTCGACTGCGAGGTCGATGCGGCGGGCGCGACCGTTCTTCACGGGACGGTCATCGTCGAGGCGCCCCACCGCAAGGCGACCTTCCCCGAATTGTCGCGTCCCGAGTTCATGATCCGGCGCAACGACGTGTTTGCGCGGCTGCTCAGGCGCTGTGAACCGCTGGCGCCAGTGTCTTGCGCCGTCGCCCATCCGTGCGACCCGGATTCGCTGATGGGTGCGCTCGAAGCGGCACGCCTGAACCTGATCGTGCCGATCCTCGTGGGCCCCGCGGCCCGCATTCGCGCGTTGGCGAACGGTCTGGGCCAGGACATCTCCAACTTCCGGCTGGTCAACACCGAGCACAGCCATGCGTCGGCCGAAGCTGCGGTGACGCTCGCCCGCAACGGCGAGGTCGAAACGTTGATGAAAGGCAGCCTGCACACCGACGAGATCATGGCGGCCGTGGTGTCGGCGCAGGGTGGGCTGCGCACCGAGCGCCGCGTCAGCCACGTGTTCGTCATGGACGTGCCGGCCTATGACCGCATCCTGTTCGTCACGGATGCTGCGATCAACATCGAGCCCTCGCTCAAGGAAAAGGCCGACATCGCGCAGAACGCGATCGACCTCGCTCGCAGCCTCGGCATCGAGACGCCCAAGGTTGCCATCCTGTCGGCCGTGGAAATGGTCAACCCGGACATCAATTCGACCATCGACGCCGCGGCGCTGTGCAAGATGGCGGATCGTGGCCAGATTCGCGGTGCCGTCCTCGACGGGCCACTGGCGTTCGACAATGCGATCAGCGAACTGGCGGCCCGCACCAAGAGCATCCACTCGCCCGTCGCCGGCCGCGCTGACATCCTGCTCGTGCCCAACATCGAGGCGGGCAACATGCTGGCCAAGCAGTTGCAGTACTTCGCGGGCGCCGACAGCGCCGGCATCGTGCTCGGCGCGCGCGTGCCGGTGATCCTGACCGAGTCGCGCCGACAACGTGCGCATGCGCATCGGCTCGGCGGCCGTTGCCAAGCTGGTCGTTCATGCGCGACGCGCGGCGACACCGCCGCTCAAGTGATGGTCATGGCGGCTCGCGACGAACGCGCGATCCTGGTGCTGAACGCGGGATCGTCGAGCATCAAGTTCTGCATCTTCCGGCTCGTCGACGGCCAGGCCGTGCGCGACCTGCGCGGACAGGTGTCGGGACTAGGCACCGTGCCCCGATTCACGTCGCGGCGAGACGGCGGACCGCCCGTCGATGCGCCGCTCGGGACGGGTCCGATGACCCACGCCGACGCGCTCGATCGCCTGCTCGAGGCGGTTCACGCGGAACTCGGCGATGCACGCATCGTGGGCGTCGGTCATCGCGTCGTGCACGGTGGCCTCGAATTCATGGCGCCGACGTCGGTCGACGCGGCCGTGCTGCAGCGGCTCGACCAGTACGTGCCGCTCGCGCCGTTGCACCAGCCGCACAACCTCGCGGCGATCCGCGCGATGCTGGCGCGGTTGCCCGGCGTGCCCGAGATCGCGTGTTTCGATACGGCGTTCCACCGCACCGTGCCGGACGTCGCGCAGCGTTTCGCCCTGCCGCCGCGTTTCGCCGAGGCAGGCGTGCGGCGGTACGGTTTTCACGGGCTGTCGTACGAGTACATCGCTTCGCAATTGCCTGCGGTCGACGCCCGCGCGGCGGCGGGCCGCACCGTGGTGTTCCACCTCGGCAACGGTTCCAGCATGTGCGCCTTGCACGCGTGCAAGAGCATCGCGACGACGATGGGTTTCACCGCGGTCGACGGCCTGCCGATGGGCACGCGCTGCGGCGCAATGGATCCGGGTGTCGTGCTGTTCCTGATGGACGAGATGAAACTCGGGCCACGTGACATCGAGCGGTTGATCTACAACGAGTCGGGCCTGCTCGGCATGTCCGGCGTGTCGAGCGACGTGCGCGACCTGCTGGCCAGCAGCGAGCCGGACGCAGCGCTCGCACTCGATGTGTTCGTGTATCGCGCGGGCCGCGAACTTGGCTCGCTCGCCGCGGCGCTGGGCGGACTCGACGCAATCGTCTTCACGGCAGGCATCGGCGAAAACCAGGCCGAGATCCGGGCGCGCATCTGCCGGCAGGCGGCGTGGCTGGGCGTGCAGATGGATGCAGCCGCCAACGATCGTCATGGACCGCGCATCTCGACGACGGGCAGCGCCTCGGCTGCGTACGTGATCCCGACCGACGAAGAAAGCATGATCGCGCGGCACGTCATGCGCGTGCTGCACGCCTGACGCGGCGAAAGCCTCGCACGCCCGTGGCGCTCCCGCGCGGTCCGCTGTGCCCTGCGCTGGAGCGTTGCCGCCAGGCGCCGATTGGTCCGCAGGGATCGGCTTCGCTAGACTGACCGGTCTTCACGCCCCGGAGCCCGCGATGAAAGTCACCGTTGCCGCGACCCAGTTCGCCTGCACGCCGAATGCCGCCGAGAACATCGCCAGGGCCGAGTCGATGGTGCGGCAGGCGGCCGCCAGGGGTGCGCAAGTCATTCTTCTGCAAGAACTTTTCGAGACCCCGTACTTCTGCAAGGACCACCTTGCAGCGCATTTCGCGCTGGCCCACCCGCTGCCGGACAACCCGGTCGTGCGCCGCTTCCAGGGCCTCGCGAGGGAACTCGGGGTCGTGCTGCCGATCAGCGTGTTCGAGCGCGCCAACAACGCGTACTACAACTCGCTGGCGATGATCGACGCCGACGGCGAGGTGCTCGGCATCTACCGCAAGTCGCACATTCCGGAAGGTCCCGGCTACCACGAGAAGTTCTATTTCTCGCCGGGCGACACGGGATTCAAGGTCTGGAAGACGCGCTTCGGCACGATTGGCGTCGGCATCTGCTGGGACCAGTGGTTCCCGGAAGCCGCGCGCTGCATGGCGCTGATGGGGGCGGACATCCTCATGTATCCGACGGCGATCGGCTCCGAACCGCAGGACCCGGCCCTCGATTCGCGCGACCACTGGCAGCGCTGCATGCAGGGCCACGCGGCGGCCAACGTGATGCCGCTCGTCGCGTCCAACCGCATCGGCCTGGAGCAGGGCCAGAAGTACGAGATGACGTTCTACGGCTCGTCGTTCATCGCCGACAGCACGGGTGGCAAGGTCGCGGAGGCCGACCGCAGTCGGAGGCCGTGCTCACCGCCACGTTCGACCTCGACCAGCTGCGCGTGCAACGTCACGCGTGGGGCGTCTTCCGCGACCGGCGTCCCGAACTCTACTACCCGATCCTGTCGCTGGACGGCCGTGCCCCGGGCTGAACGCATGCCGGACACCGCAGCGGCCATCGCGCTGCAGTCGCAATCGTTGCGCGGTCCCGTCGCCTGCGTCGATCTCGAGACGACGGGCGGGATGGCGGCACAGCACCGCGTCATCGAAGTCGGCATCGTCCTGCTCGAGCACGGCGAGGTCGTCGAGGAATGGAGCACGCTGGTGCATCCCGGCATCCGGATTCCGTCGTTGATCGCGTCGTTCACCGGCATCGACGACTCGATGGTGGCAGACGCGCCGCCTTTTGCCGACGTGGCGCAGGAAGTGCGGCGCCGGCTCGAGGGCAGGCTGTTCGTCGCTCACAACGCGCGCTTCGATTACGGCTTCCTGCGCGCAGAATTCCGCCGGCTGGGCGTGCGGTTCGCCGCGCCGGTGCTGTGCACCGTGAAGCTGTCGCGTGCGCTCTATGCGGAGCATGCGCGCCACAACCTCGACACCCTGATGGACCGCTTCGGTCTCTCGTGCATGGCCCGGCATCGCGCACTCGGCGATGCGCAGGTGCTTGCCCGCGTTGATTGCGGCGATGGAGAACCAGCGCGGAGTCGACTTGATGCACGCTGCGGTGACTCATGCGCTGCGCGAGCCGCGATTGCCGCCGCACCTGCCGCCGGAACTCGCCGACGACCTGCCGGAAGGTCCGGGCGTGTACCTGTTCCGTGGCGAAGGCGGGACGCTGCTGTACGTCGGCAAGAGCCGCAACATCCGCAGTCGCGTGTTCGATCACTTCGCCGCCGAGCACCGCTCCGGCAAGGAATCGAAACTCACGCAGCAGGTCCGCCAGGTGGAGTGGATCGAGACGGGAGGCGAACTCGGGGCGCTGCTGCTCGAGTCGCGACTGGTGAAGGAACTCTCACCGACGGGGAATCGCCGCCTGCGCCGTAATGCGGGCGACTACGTCGTGCGCCTGCGCCTGCGACGTGACGGGCAGGGTCTGCGGCCGGAGGTCGTGCCGGTCGAGGACGCGGATCTCGGCCTCGATGCCGACCCCGTCTTCGGGCCGTTTCGCGCCGAGAAAGACGCGTGGCGTGCCATCGAAGGCAAGGCACGGGGAAGCCGGGTTGTGCCTGAAGACGCTCGGCCTGGAAGCGGGCGAGGGTAGTTGCTTCGCCTATCAGGTCAGGAAGTGCCGCGGTGCCTGCATCGGCAAGGAACCACGCGCACTGCACGATGCGAGGCTGCAGATGACGCTCGTGCCGCTGGAAGTTCAAGCCGTGGCCATTTGCCGGCGCCATCGGCATCCGCGAGCCCGCGCCCGCGGCGACCGGCGTGCAGATTCACGTGATCGACCGCTGGCGCCACCTCGGCACGGCGCGCGACGAAGAAGAAGTGCAGGCCGTGTTGCGCTCCGCCGGCGACGCTGCGTTCGACGCGGATAGCTATCGCATCATCGGGCGCGCGTTGCAGGACGTGCGGCCCCGCGACCTGATGCAGTTTCCTGCGCGGCGGGAACCCGTTTGACCGACACGACCACGCCAGAACCACGCCACCGCTTCTTTGCGGCTTGCCCACTCAACGTCGCGGACATGCTGTCGGCCGAGCTGCGCCAGTTTGGCGTGGACGTCGTGCGTGAACACCCGGCGGGCGTGAGCTTCGAAGGACCGCTGGCGAGCGCGCGTACACAGCTTGCCTGCAGGCACGTACCGCGAGTCGCGTGCTGCGAGCGCTTCGCCAATCTCAACGCGAGCGATCCCGACGTGATGTACCGCGGCCTGCTCGAACTGCCGTGGGAAAGCCACGTGGGTTCGGACGGCACGTTCGCCGTCGATGTCGTGGGCGAATCGCCCAGGTGGCTGCGCCACACGCAGTTCGCGGCGCTGCGCGCCAAGGACGCGATCGTGGACCGGATGCGCGTGCACACGGGCGAGCGGCCCAACGTCAGCCTGGCCTCGCCCGACCTGCGCGTCAGCCTGCGTTTCGCCAGGGAACGCGTCACCGTCGGCATCGACCTCAGTGGCGAACCGCTGCATCGGCGCGGTTACCGGCAGACGGGCGTCGAAGCGCCGCTCAAGGAGAACCTCGCTGCCGCGTTGCTGCTGCGCTCAGGCTGGGCCACGATGGCGGCAGAAGGCGCGGCTTTCTACGATCCAATGTGCGGCTCGGGCACGCTCGTGATCGAAGCGGCGATGATCGCCGCGGGCATTGCGCTGGATTGCTCCGGCGCCGGTTCGGCTTCGAGCGCTGGCTGCAGCACGATGAGGAACTGTGGCACGCGCTGCGAACCGCCGCCGAGAACGCACGCAAGCTCGAGGTACTCGAGGGAGGGCGCTGTGCGGGCAGCGATCGCGACCAGACCGCGATCCGCGCCGCGATTGCCAACGCGAATCGAGCCGGGCTCGGCAATCACCTGCTGTTCGATCGCCGCGATCTATCGAACCTGCCGGCGACGACTCACCCCACCGGTCTCGTCGTGGTGAATCCGCCGTACGGCGTGCGCATCGGTGATCCGGAAAAGATCGAGGCGCTCTACGCCAGCCTCGGCGACAAGCTGCTGCGCTGCTTCCCGGGTTGGGAGGCCGGTGTCTTCACTGGCGATCCACCGCTCGGACGCGCGCTCGGCCTGCGCGCGTATCGCACCCACACGTTCTACAACGGCGCGATCGAATGCCGGCTGCTGCGCTTCCACCTCGACGAGTCGGCGAAAGAGCCCGATCCGGTGCAGGTGCGTGCTGCGCGGCTCGAGGCCGCCCGCGAACGCCCGGGTTCGTCGATGTTCGCGAACCGGCTGCGCAAGAATTACTCGAAGCTCGCCGACTGGGCGCGTCGCAGCAACGTCGCCTGCTTCCGCGTCTACGACGCCGACATGCCTGAATACGCGTTCGCCATCAACGTCTGGGCAACGACGAGCGCTGGGCCTGCGTGCAGGAGTACGCGGCGCCGTCGAGCATCGCTCAGGAGTCCGTGCGTGCCCGTCGTGACGAAGCGCTCGCTGCCATTCCGTCGGTGCTGGAGATTGCGCCGGAACGCATGTTCCTGCGTGTCCGCAAGCGGCAGAAGGCCGGCGAGCAGTATGAAAAGCTCGACGAGGAGGCGGCAGCTACCACGTCGTCCCGCGAGAGGCCGTTACCGCTTCCTACGTCGATTTCACCGACTACCTCGACACCGGGCTGTTCCTGGACCACCGCGTCACGCGCATGCGACTCGGCGAGTGGGCACACGGCAAGCGCTTCCTGAACCTCTTCGCGTACACGGGTGCGGCGACCGTCCACGCGGTGGGCGGTGGTGCGATCGCGTCGACCACCGTCGACATGTCGAGGACCTACCTCGACTGGGCATGGCGCAACCTGGATCTCAACGACTTGCGTGGCCCGGCGCACGAGTTCATCCAGGCGGATTGCCTGCCATGGCTCGAAGCTCAATCGCAGCAGATCCGGCCGCCGGCCTATGACCTCATCTTCATCGATCCGCCGACGCACTCACGCTCCAAGCGCATGCAGCGTGAGTTCGACGTGCAGATGGATCACGGCTGGTTGCTGCCGACGGCAGCGAAACTGCTGGCGCCGGGCGGCACGATCGTGTTTTCGAACAATTTCCAGAAGTTCAAGCTCGATGGCGGACGCTGGAGCACTTCGAGGTCGATGACATCACACGCTCGACGATTCCGGAGGATTTCTCCCGCAACCCGAAGATCCATGCGTGTTACGTCTTGCGGCCGAAGGTGCGGTGTCTGGCGGGCAGGTGCGGTGCGATAATGAAGGCGGCCCGGCGCGTATTTGCACGCAGTCACAGGAGATTCAGGATGAACAGGATCACGCCCGCCTGCGCGGCCATCGCTTTACGCTGGCCTTGTCACCGGCGGTGCTTGCCGGCAGGTACAACTACGACTACCAGCGGTACAGCTCGGACCGCAACTGCTACCAGAAGGCCGACAACAAGGGGCTGAGCGGCGACAAGCGTCGCAAGTTCATCAACGATTGCCTCGACAAGCCCAACAGGTACTGAGGTCCGGACGGTCCGTGGAGATCTTCAAGACATTCACGCTCGAGAGCGCGCATCGCCTGCCGAACGTGCCGGCAGGGCACAAGTGCGCGCGTGTCCACGGGCATTCGTTTCGCGTCGAGCTGCACGTCAGTGGGCCGGTGGACCCGCACCTCGGCTGGGTGATGGACTTCGCCGAGATCAAGCAGGCGTTCGAGCCGCTGTTCCAGCGGCTCGACCATCGGTACCTCAACGACGTGCCCGGGCTCGACAATCCCACCAGCGAAAACCTGGCGCGCTACATCTGGCGGGAACTCAAGCCGGGCCTGCCGCTGCTGTCCCGTGTCGTCGTGCACGAGACGTGCACCAGCGGAGCCAGCTGTACGGGCGAGCCGGGCTGAAGTCCTGGGCAGGCGCCGGCTGCGCGCGCGCCTGCACGCCAGGCTCCGTTCGGGTACTGTAGGCAGAACCCCCTGCCTACGGACACACCTATGCGCCACGCCTCCCTTCGCACGCTTCTTTTCACCGCACCCACGCTCGCGCTGGCATTGACCGGCTGCGGGCAGTCGAAAGGCCCTGCGCCCGAAGCGCCTGCCCCCGTGGTGCAGACGACTGCGCAGGACGATGCAGCGGCGCAAGCGGCGGCAGCGCAGGCCGCCGAGGAGGCGAAGGCTGCGGAACTCGCAGCGAAGGAAAAGGAACTCGCTGAGCGCGAGACCGCGCTGAAGCAGAAGGAACTCGAAGCCGAACTCGCGAAGCGTGATGCGGAGACCGCGGCCGCTGCGGCGGCCGCGGCCGAAGGATGCAGCTGCGAAGCAGGCCGCGGCAAAGAAGGCGAGTGCGGCCAAGGCCACCTCAGCAGCGGCACCGAAGGCGGCGGCGCCTGCGATGCCGATTCTCGTGCCTGCAGGCACGCAGCTCGCGATCTGAAGTGACCACTCCGGTGAGCACGAAGACGAACAAAGTGGGCGACAGTGTTGATGCGCGCCTCGCATCCGACCTCGTGGTTGGCGATCGCCGCGCAGCGAAGGCCGGCGCTTCCGTGCACGGATCGATCACGCAGGTCATCTCGGGCAGCAATAAAGTCGGCGGCACTCCCACGCTCGGCATAACGTTCGATTCGCTCGTCGCCAACGGCGCCAGCGTGTCGATCAACGCGCCGTTCACGCAGCTCGGCAAGAGTGAAACGGGCAAGGACACCGCCAAGATCGTGGGCGGCACTGCGGCCGGCGCGATCATCGGTCACCAGGTCTCGAGCAAGAATGGCTCCGTCGTCGGCGGCCTCCTCGGCGCTGCGGCGGGCACGGCAGCTGCCAAGAACACCGGTGGCGAAGTGACGCTGGCGGGGGGCAGGTCGTCACGGTGGCGACGCAGTCGTCGTTCGAGGTCAGGCCCTGAGGCTGACTTTTCCTGCACGGCGTCACCGCACCGATCGGGTGACGACCGGCATCACTGCCGAGCCGGGGGTTGCGCTTGATTCTGCGCCGCGTCATCGCGCATGCCAGGAAGCAGGAATGGACGGCGGTCGGCATCGACCTGGTCATCGTCGTCCTCGGCGTCTTCATCGGCATCCAGGTTTCGAACTGGAACGTCGAGCGGGAGACGAACGCGCGCGGCGCGGTCTTTGCCGAACGTCTCAAGGCGGACCTCCGGGAAGAGGCCTGGTATTACCAGCTGCAGATCGAATACAGCCGCGATGTCCTGGCCAACGCGGAAAGAGCCGTTGCCGGGCTTGGCGGCAAGTCGACCGATTCAAACGAAGCGCTCCTGGTCAATGCGTACCGCGCGACCCAGTACAAGCAGAAAGCGCGGCGACGATCGACCTACGACGAACTCGTTTCGACTGGCACGATCGGCCTGATCAAGAGCGCGACGCTGCGCGACACGGCCTTGCAGGTCTACAACTTCCCTACACTGGACAACATCGCCAGGGAAGGCGCGCAATCGCGTTACCGGGAAGCGTTCCGGATGAACCTGCCCAACGAAATCCAGCGTGCGCTCGCCAGGAATTGCGGCGACCGCTACGTCAGTACCGGCGACTACAAGGGTCTCGACGACCTGATCGATTATCCGTGCCGCACCGGGCTGCCGGCGAGCTGCGATCGACGCAGCTGTGACGGTGCTGCGGGCGAACGTGGCCCTGGTTCCATTGCTGCGCCTGCGCATTGCCGACATCGAGACGCGGTTGGTCGACCTGACCGGAAACAACCGGGAGATTATGAAAGGCCTGCAGGCCATTGCAGCCGAAAGGCGCTGACTGCGCTGCGTCCTGCGGTCCCGGGCACGGTCGCTACATCGTCACCTGCATGTGAGTCGCTGCGAACTTCAGCGACCCGAACATCAGCAGCGTGCCTGCCAGCAGGCTCGCGGCAATGGCAAGCCGGTAGGCCGAGTTCAGGTGTGAGGGTGAGTGCTTCATCGGGGTGCCGCCTTGGCCGTGTGGCATGGCCAAAAAGTTGCGATCCCCCTGCGAGTGCCAGAGTACCTGAAATGTGCTGCGTTGCAGCAAGGTCTGCATGAAGTTTTTCTGCCGCCGCAGGTGAGCAGGGCTCACCCGATGACAGGGTCGAGTGAAGCCGTGCGAAACTGAATCTAGACTGCGCGCGCTTCGGCGCGCCAGGGAGATCTCAGCATGCAGTGCTGCCAGTTGGCCGGCACGTCTCGGATGACGCAGGCCTCCATGGTGATCTTGCTTGCGGCCACGCTGGCGACGAATCTCCTGCTTTGGCCGGCCGGGCGGCCGCTGTCGATGCCATTCCGCAGGCTGCCGAACGAGGCCCTGGAGCAAGCGGGGGGCGGCCGTGCCCGACGCGAGCTGGCAACCGACTTCCCGGTCCAGGTCTGCACAGGGCCGCCTTTCGGCATTGTCGCCGCGGATGCCATCGACTTCGGTGGGCAGCGCATGGAAGTCAGGGTGCGCGAAGAGAAATACGATCGCGATATCGTCCTGACCTCGCGCAGCACCGAATCCAGCGCGCAGGCTTGTGAGCGGGCCGGCCTCGACTTCCTCAGCGCGCTCGAAAGCAGCGCGGGCACATGCAGGCGGGTACGAGTTCATACGGCGAAGCTGTGTCGTGTCGGGCGCAGCGCGCGCCTGTCGATCGGATGGGCCTGGCGACGAAGCGCGAGGCAGAGCGCCTGGAAGTCAAAGGCTCCGTCACCTACGACGCATCCAGGGTCGTCCGCCGCATCAGCATTGGTGACCGCCATCGCCTGGCAAGCCAGCTGAACATTGCAGCCGACGAGATCGTGGTGCCGCAACAGTGTCCAGGTCAGCCGGCAGACTGGCGCGGTCCTCGTGTGCCGCCGGGCGCCAATGCAACGGCTGACCCAGACATCGAGGGTGTCGGCCGCTACGCGGGTGCGATGGCTTTCGACCTGTCCGGTCTCGACCGTGACGATCCACAACCGGTGTTGGTCGAGATACCCGTGCGTGTCGCGCGTTCCGACGTGCGGCCGCTGAGCTTTGCCGGGCCGGAGAGCAGGTCCTTGAGCCGGAACCAGAGCATCGCCAGCACGAGCCCCGGCATGCGCAGGGCGGGGCCGCCCGGGAAATCGTGGTGCCTGAGCTTGGTGAACAGGTCGAAGCGCTCGGCCTGTCCCGCGATCGTCTCGGCCACCATCTGCCCGGCGATGCCGGTGAGCGCGATGCCGTGGCCGGAGAATCCCTGCAGGTAATACACGTTCGGTGCGATGCGCCCGAAGTCCGGGGCACGGCTCATCGTGATGTCGACGTGCCCGCCCCAGGCGAAATCGATTTTCGCGTCGGCGAGCGACGGAAAAACCTTGAGCATCCGCACGCGCGTGGCCTTCGCCGTGTTCAGCGCGTCACGTCCGGAGTAACTCACCCTTCCGCCGAACAGCAGGCGGTGGTCGTCCGACCGGCGGAAATAATCGAGCACGAAGTTCACGTCCGACACGGCGACGTTCTCGCGCATCAGCGACTCGATGCGCGCCTGCCCCAGCCGTTCGGTGGCGATGATGTACGTGCCGACCGGCATGATGCGGTCGCGCAGCTTCTTCGAGATCTTCTCGTCGATGAAGGCGTTGCAGCACAGCGCGACGTGCCGCGCGCACGGTCGGGCCGCTGGCGGTGCGCAGCTTCACGGTCGCGCCGTGCTCGATGCCGACGACCATCGCCTGCTCGTAAATCGCAACCCCGCCGCCGCGGCGGCGGCCGCGAGCCCCAGTGTGTAATTGAGCGGATGCAGGTGCCCGCTGCGGTCGTCGCGCAGGCCGCCGATGTAGCGATCGGTGTCGAGCACCTGGCCGAGTTCCGCACGGTCGAGCCAGCGCGTGCCGGTGTAGCCGTAGCCGTTCAGTTCGTCCTGGTGCGCCCGCAGGTCGGCCACCTGCCGCGGCTTGAGCGCGGTGTGCAGGTGGCCCCAGTGCAGGTCGCAGTCGATGCGGTGCTTCCCGACCAGGTCCTTCATCAGGTCGAGCGCGTCGACCGAGATGTCGAACATCTTCTTCGCGTCGGCCTTGCCCACCTGTGCGACCAGCTTGTCCTGGCTGCAGGCGTAACCGACGATCGCCTGGCCGCCGCTGCGCCCCGACGCGCCGAACCCGATGCGGTGGCCCTCGAGCAGCACGACCTGGTAGCCGCGTTCGGCGAGGAACAGCGCCGTCGCGCAGCCTGCGATGCCGCCACCCACGACGCAGACGTCTGCTTCGACGTCACCCGTCAGGGCCGGGTGATCGGGCGCGGGATTCGCCGAGGCGGCGTAGTACGAATCGATGTGCGCGACCGGCATGGCTTCAGCTCGTGGTCAGGTACCAGTCGTAATCGATGGCCGGCACGTAGGAGTTGAAATCCTGCATCTCGCCGCGGCGGGTCTGCGCGTAGAGGTTCGCAAAGCGCTCACCGAGGTATTCGCGCGCGAATTCGCTGCGCTCGAACACGCCGAGCGCTTCGGGCCACGACTGTGGAATCGTCGGTGTCGTGTCGCGGTACGCGTTGCCAGCCAGCACGGGACCCGGATCGAGCTTGCGCGTGAGCCCGAGGTGCATGCCGGCAAGCACGATGGCGGAGAGCAGGTACGGGTTGGCATCGGCGCCGGCGATGCGGTGCTCGACGCGCCGGCTTGCAGGCGGGCCGTGCGGGACGCGGAACGCGACGCCGCGGTTGTTCACGGACCAGCTTGGGTTGAGCGGCACGTAGGCCTCGGGCTGGAAGCGGCGGTACGAATTGGCCGTGGGTGCGCAGATCGCGATCGCGTCGTTCATCGTCGCAGCCAGGCCACCGATCGCGTGCCGCAATCGTTCACTGCCTGCGGCGTCATCGGCCTCGAATATGTTGCGACCAGCCGCATCGAGCACGCTGATGTGCAGGTGCGCGCCGCTGCCGGCGTGGTCGCGGTAGGGCTTCGGCATGAACGTCGCTTCCATGCCGTGCTGCAGGGCCACCCCTTTCACCAGGCGCTTCAGGCGGATCGCGTGGTCGCAGGCGAGCAGGGGGTCGTCGACGTGGTGCAGGTTCACCTCGAACTGGCCGGGGCCGTATTCGGCGAGCACGGTGCCGACCGGCAGTTCCTGCTCGCGTGCGGCTGCGTCGATCGCACTGAGCACGGTCGAGTACTCGTTCAGTTCCTGCATCGAGTTGATCTGGGTCTTCACTTCGCGGCGGCCGGTCAGCGGCTGGCGCGGCGGCTGCGCGTGGCCCTCCGGCGTGCGCTCGCGATCGACGAGGTAGAACTCGAGTTCGACCGCCATCACCGGCTGCAGCCCGAGCGCGGTGAAGCGTGCGACGACCTGCTCGAGCACGTGACGCGGGTCGCCATGGAACGGCGTCCGGTCGTGCTCGTACATGCTGACCTGCATCTGCGCGACCTGGTCCCCGAGCCACGGCACCGGGACGAGGCTGCCCGCGAGCGGCAGGCACACGCGATCCGCGTCGCCTTCGTCGAAACCCAGGCCGGTGGACTGCACCGTGCCGCCGAGCACGTCGAGCGCAAACATCGAGCCGGGCAGCAGCAGACCCAGGTCGTGCACGCCTTCGAGTTCCGCAGCCGTGACTCGCTTGCCGCGCGGGATGCCCATGAGGTCGGCGAGCAGCAGATCGACGAAGCGCACTTGCGGATGACGCTTGAGCCAGGCGGCGGCCGGCCCGAATTCCGCAAACTGCGGCATGACACACCCGTTGTTTAGGATTTAGCGACGGCTGGGCCGTCCGGGAGCGAGGAGAATAGCCGTTCGCCGCGCTGGGCGGCAAGCCGTGCAGGTGTCGTCGAGAATCGATCCAAGTCCATGTTTGGCCTGATTTTTGGCCATTTTTTTGCGTTGCGCGGCGACGCGGGGGGGTGGCTGTGGTTTAATCCTGACCGTCCCCGAATGATGGCCCCCCAAGAGCCGTCTAGGATTTTAAACGTGGCTCGCCACAAACCATTGATCGGCATTCCCGCGGATCGCCGGATCCTGGGTCCGCACCCCTTCCACTGCGTCGGCGAGAAGTACATCGCTGCCGTGGCCGAGGCGGCCGACGCCATTCCGGTCCTGCTCCCCTCGCTGGGTGAGCGCGACCTCGACGCGGTGTTGTCGCAGCTCGACGGCATCCTGCTGACCGGCAGTCCGTCCAACGTCGAGCCGCATCGCTACCACGGCCCCGCCAGCGATCCCGACACGCTGCACGATCCACACCGCGACGAAACGACGTTGCCGCTGATTCCGCAGGCCATCGCGACGGGGCTCCCCCTGTTCGCCGTGTGTCGCGGGTTCCAGGAAATGAACGTCGCGTTCGGCGGCACGCTCTGGCAGAAAGTGCAGGACGTCCCGGGCATGCAGGACCACCGGGAAGACAAGGAGCAACCGCTCGAGGTCCAGTACGCGCCGGCCCACGAGGTGGAACTCGTGCGGGGCGGCTACCTGCACGGACTCGCGGGCACCGAGCGAGTCCGGGTGAACTCGCTGCACTCGCAGGGCGTGCAGACCCTCGGCCGCGAACTCGAAGTCGAAGCGCGCGCCGCCGACGGGCTGATCGAAGCGTTCCGCGTCCGCAATGCACCGGGCTTTGCGCTCGCAGTGCAGTGGCACCCGGAATGGCAGGTCCTGAAGAATCCCTTTTCGCACGCCTTGTTCGCCGCCTTCGGCGACGCGGCGCGCGCACGCATCAACGCACGGAAGTAGTTTTCATGAGCACCCCGATCCAGCAGTTTTTCAAGGAACACGGCATCTCGGAAGTCGAGGCCGTGGTCCCCGACATGGCCGGCATCGCGCGCGGCAAGGTGATGCCCGCGATGAAGTTCGCGGAAGACGAGGGCATGCGCATGCCCGAGAGCATCTTCCTGCAGACGGTCACCGGCGATTACCCGGACGACGACCGCGCCATCAGCCCGTCGGAAATCGACATCGTGCTGAAGGCCGATCCGAACACGACGCGCGTCGTGCCCTGGGCCGCCGAGCCGACCGCGCAGGTCATCCACGACAGCTATTACTCGGACGGCCGTCCGGTGACGATGGCGCCGCGCTACGTGCTGCGCCACATCCTCGACCTGTACGCGCAGAAGGGCTGGAAGCCGATCGTCGCGCCGGAACTCGAGTTCTACCTGGTCGAGCCGAACATCGACGCCGACTATCCGCTCAAGCCGCCGGTGGGTCGCTCGGGCCGGCCGGAAATCGGCCGCCAGTCGTACAGCATCGCCGCGGTCAACGAGTTCGATCCGCTGTTCGACGACGTGTATGCGTTCTGCGAAGCGCAGGACATCGAGATCGACACGCTGATCCACGAAGACGGCGCGGCGCAGATGGAGATCAACCTGCTGCACGGCAACGCGCTGTCGCTGGCAGACCAGGTGTTCCTGTTCAAGCGCACGGCGCGGAAGCCGCGATGCGGCACAAGATGTACGCCACGTTCATGGCGAAGCCGATGGCGCGCGACCGGGCAGCGCGATGCATATCCACCAGAGCATCGTCGACGCGCACACGCGCAAGAACGTGTTCAGCGATCCGGACGGCAAGCCGTCCGCGCTGTTCTTCTCGCATGTGGCCGGCCTGCAGAAGTACCTGCCGGGTGCCATGGCGCTGTTCGCGCCGAATGTGAATTCGTATCGGCGCATCATCCGCGCCACCTCGGCGCCGATCAATACGCAGTGGGGGTATGACAACCGCACCGCCGGGCTGCGCGTGCCGGTTTCGAGTCCGGACAATCGGCGCGTCGAAAACCGCCTCGGTGGTGCGGACGCCAATTCTTATCTCGCCCTCGCCGCCTCGCTGGCCTGCGGTTACCTCGGCATGCTCGAGGGCCTGACGCCTCGGAACCCGTCTCCGGCAGCACCTACGACCTGCCGTTCTCGCTGCCGCGCAGCCTAGAGGAGTCGCTGCGGCTGCTGCGTGATTGCCGCACGCTGATCGATATGCTCGGCGACCGCTTCGTGCTTGCCTATACCGCGGTGAAGGAAAGCAGCACGATACGTTCCTGCGGGTCATCAGCTCGTGGGAACGCGAGTACCTGCTGCTCAACGTCTGACGACGGTTACGAAGGGGAGAGGAGTGGGGGCAGCGGGGTGGTGGGAAGGGGGCGGGGCCCGGAGAGTGTCCGTCTCCCGACGCTAGCGCCTGTCTTGACGACCGCCGCGGTTCATCCCCGCCGGACACCGTCATGGCTGCGCGCTACGTCGCCGACCGCACCACCGCCCAGTGGCAGGAGCTGGATCGCGCACTCCTGCATCCGTTCACGGATCACGGCACCTCCACACGAAGGGCACGCGGGTCATCGTCCGGGCCGATGGCGTCTATCTCTACGATTCGGAAGGCCACCGCTGCTCGACGGTATGGCTGGCCTGTGGTGCGTCAATCTCGGCTACGGTCGCGTCGAGCTCGCCGATGCCGCGTATCGGCAGATGCTCACGCTGCCGTACTACAACAGCTTCTTCCAGACGGCCCACCCGCCCGCCATCGAACTCGCGCAGCCATTGGTCGACGTGACGCCACCGCAGTTCAATCGTGTGTTCTTCACCGGCTCCGGCTCCGAGGGCAACGACACGGTCGTGCGTCTCGTGCGGCACTACTGGGTTCGCTGGGGCTTCCCGAGCGCTCGGTCATCATCAGCCGGCACAACGGGTATCACGGCAGCACCGTGGCCGGGGCCAGCCTCGGCGGTATGGAGTCCATGCACGCGCAGGGCGGCTTGCCGATCCCGGTATCGCCGCATTCCGCAGCCGTACTGGTTCGGCGAGGGTGGTGACTGAGTTCGGCTGAGTTCGGCGTGAGCTCGCGCACACGCTGAGGGGAAGCTGCTCGAGATGGGGCCGGGGCGGGTCGCGGCCTTCATCGGCGAGCCGATTCAGGGCGCCGGCGGGGTGGTCATTCCGCCGGCCACCTATTGGCCGGCGATCCAGGAGATCGTCGATCGCTACGGCATCCTGCTGGTTGCGGATGAGGTCATCTGTGGCTTCGGGCGCACGGGCCAGTGGTTCGGTTCGGATTATTTCGGGATCAGGCCCGACCTGATGACGATAGCGAAGGGCCTCTCTTCGGGTTACCTGCCGATCGGTGGCGTCATGGTCGGTGACCGGGTTGCCGACGTGCTCCTCGGTCCCGGCGGCGAGTTCCCTCACGGGTTGGCGTATCGGGCCATCCCGGCGCCGTGTGCCGTCGCGAGCGCCGATCGCATCCGATCCGGCAGGAACACCTCGTTTCGCGCGCGCACGACGGATCGGCCCGTACCTGGCCCGGAAGTGGGGCGAATTGCTGATCACCCCTCGTCGGCGAGGCACGGTCGGTCGGCCTGATCGGCGCACTGGAACTGGTCCGCGACAAGGCTCACGCACGTTCTTCGCCAACCGCGGCGAGGTCGGCACATGTGTCGCGACTTGTGCGTCGCCAACGACCTGGTCATGCGCGCCGTCCGCGACACGATGATCATTTCGCCGCCGCTCGTGATCAGCCGCGAGCAGATCGACGAGCTGGCCGAGAAGGCCTGGCGCTGCCTCGACCTGACCTATGCCCGCTGCCGTGACGAAGGTCGGTTGTAGGTGTCGGGTGCCGCGCCCGGATCTGGGGCGGACGGGTTCCCGTGATGCACCGAAGTGCGGCGGGGCGAGCTGCCCTAGCCACGGAAAAAATTCTTCGCTATACAGCAACACTCCCGTGCGCCATTCGGTGCGCTTCGCCGCAAGCACAGGGGTACGTACAAGATGAGCATCAGCATCCGAGCCGGGTTATTGAGCCTGGTCGTCGCCACGGTCCTCGTGGGTTGCGGCAAGAAGGAAGAAGCGCCTCCGGCCGCCGGTCCGCTGCTGGCCCGACGGCTGCCGCACCGGCTGCTCCGGCGTCGACCGAGGAAAAGGTCGTCAACGTTTACAACTGGTCCGACTACATCGACCGACGACACTCGAAGCCTTCACCGCCGAGACCGGCATCAAGGTCAACTACGACGTCTTCGACAGCAACGAAGTGCTGGAAACCAAGCTGCTCGCCGGCAACACCGGCTATGACGTCGTGGTCCCGTCGGCGTCCTTCATGGAACGCCAGATCAAGGCAGGCGTGTTCGTCAAGCTCGACCGCAGCAAGCTCACCAACTGGGGCAACCTCGACCCGGAAGTGCTGCAGCGCGTCGCCCTGCACGATCCGGGCAATGAACATGCGGTGAACCACTTGTGGGGCACCGACGGCATCGGTTACAACGAGGGCATGATCAAGAAGATCGACCCGAACGCGCCGGTGGACAGCTGGAAGCTGGTGTTCGATCCGAAATGGGCGGCCAAGTTCAAGGATTGCGGCATCTCCGTGCTCGACGCGCCGAGCGAGATCTCCGCCGTGGTCCTCGCCTACCTGGGGAAGGACCCGAACAGCCAGAACGAGGCCGACCTCAAGGCCGTTGAGGACGTGCTGCTGAAGGTGCGGCCGTACATCCGCATGATCCACAGCTCCAACTACATCGACGCGCTCGCCAACGGCGAGATCTGCGTCGCGGTCGGCTGGAGCGGCGACGTGCTGCAGGCGCGCGACCGTGCGGCCGAGGCCGGCCAGGGCAACGTGATCAAGTACAGCGTGCCGAAGGAAGGCACGATCATCTGGTTCGACATGTACGCGATTCCGGCCGACTCCAAGCACCCGGACAACGCCCACGCGTTCATCAACTTCATGATGCGCCCCGACGTCGCCGCCAAGAACTCGAGTTTCGTCAACTACGCCAACGGCAACTCCGCGTCGTTCTCGATGATCGACGAAAAAGTCCGGCTGGACCCGGGTGTGTACCCGTCGGCCGAAGTGAAGGCCAAGCTGTTCCCGGACCTGGCCGAGACGCCGGAATACACGCGCCTGCTGAACCGCTCCTGGACGCGGTTTACCACGGGCAAGTAGCAGCGCTCGACACACGTCACCCGCGGGGCGGTCGGATACCAGTCCGGCTGCCCCGTTTGGTTTGCGGGTGAAGCTGACTTTGCCCGGTGCCTGAGCTATAACCGGGAACAAGCCAACCGAGCAGGGAGGGAGGCGGTGGGCGACGACAGAGGGAAAACCATGAAGAGCCTGCTGAAGCGCGCGGCCGCCATTGCCGCACTGTCCGTCCTCCTTGCCGCCTGCGGCAAGTCCAAGCAGGCCGGCTCCGATGAGTCGGCGGCACCCGCCGCTGCGACAGGTGGCGCCGGGCAGGTGGTCAATGTCTATAACTGGTCGGACTACATCGACCCCGAAGTCATCAAGGGCTTCGAGCAGGCCACCGGCATCAAGGTCCGTTACGACGTCTTCGACTCGAACGAGGTCCTCGAGACCAAGCTCCTGACCGGCAACTCCGGGTACGACGTTGTCGTGCCGAGCGCGTATTTCCTGCAGCGCCAGGTGGCAGCAGGCGTTTTCGCGCCGCTCGAGAAGTCGAAGTTGCCAGGACTCGTCAACCTCGACCCCGACCTGGTCGCACGCGCCGCGCGCCATGATCCAGGCAACGAACATTCCGTCGTCTACATGTGGGGCACCACTGGCATTGGCTATAACCGCGACATGGTCAAGGCAATCATGCCGGACGCGCCGGTCGACAGCTGGAAGCTGATTTTCGATCCGGCGGTGCTGGCGAAATTCAAGGACTGCGGCGTCTCGATGCTCGACGACCCAACCGACATGGTCGGCACGGCCCTGCTGTACCTCGGCAAGGACCCCAACAGCGAAGCCGAAGCCGACCTCAAGGCGGCGGAAGAGGCGCTGATGAAGATCCGCCCCTACCTTCGCACCATCCACAGCTCGCAGTACATCGAGCAGCTTGCCAATGGCGAGCTCTGCATCGTCGTGGGATACAGCGGCGACGTGCTGCAGGCCAGGGACCGCGCCGAGGAAGCCGGCAAGCCGCTCGACATCGGCTACTCGATTCCGCAGCAAGGCGCGCTGATGTGGTTCGACACGCTCGCTATTCCCGCCGATGCGGCGCACAAGGATGCGGCGCACCAGTTCATCGAGTACCTGTTGCAGCCCGAAGTCGCCGCGAAGAACTCCGACTTCGTCAACTTCGCCAACGCCAACAAGGCCGCGACGGGGCTCGTCAATGCAGACCTGCGCAACGATACGAATATCTACCCGACGCCTGAGGTCGCAGGGCGGCTGCAGCCGAGCCTGGCGAAGTCCGCCGAGTACACACGTGCGCTGAATCGCACCTGGACGCGCTTCGTGACGGGACGCTGACTTACACAAAGGGACACCATGGCCACTTCACCGCGCGCAACCCCGTTGAAATTCGAGCCCTGGACGGACCCGGACGCGAAGCCGTACGTGCGGATCGACAAGGTCACCAAGAAGTTCGGCGACTTCATCGCCGTCGACGACGTGTCGCTGAGCATCTACAAGAAGGAAATCTTCTGCCTGCTGGGGGCCTCGGGCTGCGGCAAGACGACCCTGCTGCGCATGCTTGCGGGCTTCGAGCGACCCACGTCCGGCAGGATCTTCATCGACGGCGTGGACATGACGTCGATTCCGCCCTACGAGCGGCCCGTGAACATGATGTTCCAGTCGTACGCGATCTTTCCGCACATGACGGTCGAGCAGAACGTCGCGTTCGGCCTGAAGCAGGAACGGCTGCAGAAGGACGAGATCGAGGCCCGCGTCAACGACATGCTGAATCTCGTGAAGCTTGGCCAGTTCGGCAAGCGCAAGCCGCACCAGTTGTCGGGCGGTCAGCGCCAGCGCGTCGCGCTCGCCCGCGCACTGGTCAAGAAACCCAAGCTGCTGCTGCTCGACGAGCCGCTCGCCGCGCTGGACAAGAAGCTGCGCGAACACACCCAGTTCGAGCTGATCAACATCCAGGAGACACTCGGCGTCACCTTCGTGGTCGTCACGCACGACCAGGAAGAGGCGATGACCCTGTCGACGCGCATCGGCCTGATGAACCACGGCGAGATCGTGCAGGTTGGCACACCGAGCGAAATCTACGAGTATCCCAGCTCGCGTTTCGTGTCTGAGTTCATCGGTTCGGTCAACATGTTCGAGGGCCGGCTGGTCGAAGACGAGCCGTCCTACGTGCGCATAGGCTGCGACGACCTCGAAGCCCCGATCTACGTGGACCACGGCGTGAGTTCGGCGCCGGGTGCGACGGTCTGGGCGGCGATCCGGCCCGAGAAAATCACTATCAGCCGCGAGAAGCCGGATGTCACCGACAACTGGGCCTCGGCAGTCGTGCAGGACATCGCGTACATGGGCGACATGTCCATCTACCGGCTGCGACTCGACTCCGGCAAGGTCGTGCGCGTCACGCAGCCCAACATCTACCGCCACGCCGATGACCGCATCACCTGGGACGAGCGCGTGTACCTGCAGTGGTACCCGGAGAGCCCGGTGGTGGTGACGAAGTGAAATCGCTGTTCAAGCGACTGGGACTGCAGGGGCGCACGGTCGTCACTGCCATCCCCTACCTGTGGCTGCTGCTGTTCTTCCTGATCCCGTTCGTGATCGTGCTGAAGATCAGTTTCTCGACCGGCCAGATCGCAATGCCGCCGTACGAGCCGTTGCTGCACTGGACCGGCGATAAGGTCATGCAGATCAAGCTCAACCTGGGGAACTTTGCGTTCCTCGTCGAGGATGACCTGTACTGGAGGGCGTACCTCAACTCGATCAAGGTCGCCGGGATCTCCACCATTCTCTGCCTGCTGATCGGCTATCCGATGGCGTACGCGATGGCGCGCAGCAATCCGTCGACCCGCAACATCCTGCTGCTGCTGGTCGCGCTGCCGTTCTTCACGTCGTTCCTGCTGCGCGTTTACGCGTGGATCGGCATCCTCAAGAACAACGGCTTCCTGAACCAGGCGCTAATGTGGCTCGGCGTGATCGACCAGCCGATCCAGATGCTGCAGACCGATTTCGCGGTCTACATCGGCATCGTCTATTCGTACCTGCCGTTCATGATCATGCCGTTGTACGCCAACCTCGAGAAGATGGACGTCACGCTGCTCGAGGCCGCGTCCGACCTCGGCTGCAAGCCGTGGCAGGGGTTCCTCAAGATCACCGTGCCGCTTTCGATGCCCGGCATCATTGCGGGATGCCTGCTCGTGTTCATCCCGGCGGTCGGCGAGTTCGTGATCCCGTCGTTGCTCGGCGACCCGGGCATGCTGATGATCGGCAAGGTCCTGTGGACGGAGTTCTTCAACAACCGTGACTGGCCCGTGGCCAGTGCCGTGGCCATCGCGCTGCTGTTGTTCCTCGTCATCCCGATCATGTTCCTCGACCGCGCCCAGAACGCGGAGCACGGCGACGGGGACAGGAAATGAATCAGGATCGTCCATGGTTCCGTTGGACATCGCTGGCCCTCGGGTTCGCGTTCCTGTACGTCCCGGTTGGCCTGCTGATCTTCTACTCGTTCAACGCCTCGCGCCTGGTGACGGTGTGGGGCGGTTTCTCGACCCGCTGGTACGGCGAGTTGCTGCGCAACGAGCAGATCCTGAACGCAGCCAAGCTCAGCCTCGAGGTGGCGGCGATCTCGGCGACGCTTGCCGTCGCGCTCGGTACGCTGGCGGGACTCGTGCTCGCGCGGTTTGGCCCCTTCAAGGGACGCACGCTGCTGTCGGGGCTCACCACGGCGCCGCTGGTCATGCCTGAAGTCATCACGGGTCTCTCGCTGCTGCTGCTGTTCGTCACCATGGAACAGCTGATCGGCTGGCCAGCAGGCCGCGGCATGACCACGATCGTCATTTCGCACATCACGCTGACGATGGCTTACGTCACGGTGATCGTGCAGTCGCGGCTGGCGCAGATGGATGACTCGCTCGAGGAGGCCGCGATGGACCTCGGCGCGCGCCCATTCAAGGTGTTCTTCCTGATCACGCTGCCTATCATCGCGCCGGCGCTGATGTCGGGCTGGTTGCTCGCCTTCACGCTCTCCCTCGATGACCTGGTGATCACGAGTTCGTGGCCGGCCCCGGCTCGAGCACGTTGCCGATCGTCATCTTCTCGAAAGTGCGCCTCGGCGTGAGTCCCGACATCAACGCGCTCGCGACGATCCTGGTGGCTGTCGTCGCCGTCGGCGTGGTCGCCGCGGGTTACATGATGACGCGGCAGCAGAAGCAGAAGGAGCGCGATGCGCAGATGGCGCTCGCAGCGAACCAGCAGATGATCGAGAGCGTGAAGAAGGGTTGAGGCTGCATGAGATGATCGAAGTGACGGGGGACGAGCTTTCGCTGCGGCTCGCATTCGACGTCGGCGGCTCGTTCGTCAAGGCCGGGCTGGTGCACATCGAATCGGGTCTCGTCATGGGCGAGGCCCTGCGACGCGCGACGCCTGCGGGCGCGGCACCGGAGGCCGTGCTCGAGTTGCTCGTTGGGATGGCGCGCGAGCTGCCGTCCTCCGGCCCGGTGGGTCTCGCGTTCCCTGCGGTGGCAAAGCAAGGCGTCGCGTGGACCGCGGCGAACATCGATAAACGCTGGATTGGCTTGAACGTGCAGGCCCATGCTGCGAGGCGCGGATCTGCAACGGCCGGTCGCGTTCCTGAACGATGCGGACGCCGCCGGCGATCGCGGAAATGACGCTCGGTGCGCGGGTCGTCATTGCGATGGCACCGTCATGGTGATCACGCTCGGCACCGGCATCGGCACGGCGCATGTTCGTGGACGGGCGCCTGCTGCCGAATACCGAACTCGGGCCACCTCGAAGTGCGGGGCAAGGAGGCAGAGCATCGCGCGTCCGGCAAAGGTGCCGCACCGACCTCGATCTCGGCTGGGTGGAGTGGGCGGCCGAGGTGAACGAGGTCCTCGAGGCGTACCACTCGCTGCTGTGGCCCGACGTGTTCGTGATCGGGGGTGGCGTGACGGAGAACTGGCAGCACTTCGGGCTCGCTCCTGAACAGCCGGGCGGAGATCTTGCCGGCCGCGTTTCGGGAATGATGCTGGCATCGTCGGCGCGGCGATGGCGGCGACGCAGCTGGAGCGGTGATTCGGTGCGGGTTTGCTGGTCGAAGTTGCATTGTGCTTTTGGTTTTTGATTCGTTGCTTCGGGGCGACCGCCCCGAAGGGCAGGCGCCCCTCGCTTTCGATTTCTTCCGCTAGCGCTTTGGCGCTGCACTACGAGCTCGCACACTCGCTTTCATCGACGCGCCAGCTGTGCCGCCGCTGGCGTGGCGGCAACACGCGCGGCCAAGTTCAGGCGGACTCAAGCACCACAATGCGGGCGGCGAGCGAAACGGCTGCCAGGCCCGCACCGCGGAGGCTGGGATGAACGAACGGCTTGAGCGCAACAAGGCGAACGTCACGGCGTCCTTCATTGCCAACTTCGAGAAGATGGTCGCGGAATTCCCGGGTAAACGCGTTGACTTCAAGCGGATCATTGCCGCGGGCAATTACGTCGTTCTCCATTGCCGGCAGCATTGGCCCGGCGACAAGAATCCAGACTGGGCCGGCATCGACATCCTTCGGTTGGACGAGCAGGGCAAGATCGTCGAGCATTGGGATGTGCAGCAAATAGTGCCGGACAAGTCTGCGAACGAAAACACGCTGTTTTGACCAGGCGGTCGACAAGTCTGCGGCTTCGACTTCGAAGCCGGCTCGGCCGCTTGTCCAGCAGCGCAGATTGCGTGAGCATTGCCAGAAAGCAGGACCACCGACATCGGGCGCGGGATTTGCAAGCACAAGGCGGAACGTGAGTCCGACCTCCGGATCGTGCCGGGTGTATCGGGCCAGCTCCAATCTGCGCGATGAATCCGCTATCGTTCTGAACGGCAATACGCCATGCGCAATCTAATCGGAAAATTGCAGTCTTACTGGTTGGCCGACGCCAGTTTCGTCACCTTGCTGATCATGCTTGTCACCGCAGTATTCGTACTTCCGATTATCATGGAACTCAGTGGACGCGGCGTACTGTTGTTCAACATACTTTTGTTGGGCGTGTTTTTTTCGGGGATATTCTCGACACGTAGTGTGGGGCTGATAGCCATCTCCGCAATTCTATTTAGCATTCACCTAGTGCTGCGCCTCATTCGTTTCGGAGAAAACCCGTATTCATTTTTTGTATTGGAAAATGTCATAGGGATCGCCAATGCGCTTGTGTTTATTTTTATCAACCTCCAGCTGCTGTTTCGCGACCAGAGTGTGAACGCTTACCGGATCATCGGGGCGATCAATGTTTACCTCTTGTTTGCGCTTATGGGGGCGCTGACTCTGGAAGTCATTCAAGCCGCAACTGGCGTTTCAATAGGCGGGAATGTCGTGCTGACAGGGACGGACGAGGATTATGTCCACTTCATTTATTTCAGCCTGACTTCACTGACGACAGTTGGCTTCGGCGACATTTATGCCGTGAGCGCTCCAGCCAAGATGCTCTCGACCTTTTTGTCCACTGTAGGCATGCTGTTTCCGGCCATAATCATCGCCCGCCTGGTCGGGCTGTCTTTCAAACCGAGCTGACCGGCATTGGCTGCCGTTTGGGGCGTCGGCGACAAGCTCTCTGGGAAGTTGATGGGTCGCTTCGGGTTGCTTTTTACGTTAGAGCGACTGTATCCGGCGTACAGGACGCATCAGGTCGAGCGCTAGCAACACGATTCGGTGACTCAGCCACGAAAATTGTCGGCTGTGAATCATCGGTAGGCCTTCAGGCGATGTAATCGCGCCGACGTTGCATGCGTCGTGCGAGTTCCCGGGCTTTGACGGGAAGTCGCTCAGGCGCGGTCGATCAGGCGTTCGTTCCGGGTCTTCTCCGGGAGAGCGTGTCTGCCTTCCCGCTCGCCCGGAGAAGACCCGGAACGAACGCCCTCACCAACTGTCCGCCCTGGTTTGTTCTTGCCCGCGGGCTGACTCGACCCGATAAAGCGGCGCCGAGCCGCTGCTAGAATGCGACCCATGCACCCGCCGATCGACAGCAAGCTGCCGCGTGTCGGCACCACGATCTTCACGGTCATGTCCCGCCTTGCCGCGGAACACGGTGCAATCAACCTCTCGCAGGGCTTCCCGGACTTCGCCCCGCCAGCGCGACTGCTCGATCTAGCCAGCCACCATATGCGTGACCAAGGCGGCGCCGGCAACCAGTACGCCCCAATGGCCGGTCTGCCTGGCCTGCGCCAGGCCATCGCTGCAAAAGTCACCGAGTATTACGCTCGCACCGTCGACGTCGAGCGCGAGATCACGGTGACCTCCGGCGGTACCGAGGCGATTTTCTGTGCGATCCAGGCCATCGTACAGGCCGGCGATGAAGTCATCCTGCTCGACCCCGCCTATGACTCATACGAACCGGCCGTCGGCCTCGCCGGTGGACGACCGGTGCACGTCCCGTTGCGACGCCCGGGGTTCGGCATCGACTGGCAGCGCTTGCGCGATACGATCACACCGCGCACGCGCCTGCTGATCATCAATTTCCCGCACAATCCGAGTGGCGCGACGCTCGACGCCGCCGACCTCGGGCAACTCGCGGCGCTCCTGCGCGACACGGGCGTCTGGGTTTTGTCCGACGAAGTCTACGAGCACATGCTCGTTCGACGGCCGCCGGCACCACAGCCTGCTGACGTTGCCCGAACTCGCCGCCCGCAGCTTCGTCGTGTCGTCGTTCGGCAAGACGTACCACGCGACGGGCTGGAAGGTCGGCTACTGCATCGCGCCACCGCAGTTGATGCAGGAGTTCCGGAAGGTGCACCAGTTCGTGCAGTTCGTCGTCGCCACGCCACTGCAGGCGGCGATCGCGGACTTCATGTGCGATTGCCCGCAACACACGCGGGAGTTGCCGGCCTTCTACCAGGGCAAGCGCGACTATTTCGCCCGACTGCTCTCACGGACCCGGTTCCGGTTCGAGCCGGCGCACAGCACTTATTTCCAGCTCGTCGATTATTCGGCCGTCAGCGACCTGCCCGATACCGAGTTCGCGCGCCTGCTCACGACGCAGCACGGTGTCGCAGCCATCCCGATTTCGGTATTTTCCGCCGACGGCGCCCCGAATGACGAACGCATTGTCCGGTTCTGCTTCGCCAAGCACGAGGCCACGCTCGATGCGGCGGCCGCCGAACTGAGGTTGCCATGACTGCAAACTTGCGCGTCACGATGATCCAGGCCGATCTTGCCTGGCAGGATCCCGCCACGAATCGACGCAACTTCGCGGCACATTTCCGCGGACTCGCCGGGCACACGGACCTGATCGTGCTCCCGGAGATGTTCACGACCGGGTTCACGATGGAGGCCGGTTCGCTAGCCGAGACGATGGCAGGCGTCACGGTCGGTTGGCTGCGTGAGGAGTCGGCCGCGGTCGGCTGCGCCATCACCGGCAGCCTGATCGTCGAAGAGGACGGACGGCACTATAACCGGCTGGTCTGGGCTGCGCCCGACGGCAGCTTCGTGCACTACGACAAGCGGCACCTGTTCCGCATGGCCCGTGAGGACGAGCACTTTGCTGCGGGCAACGGTCGCCTGGTGGTCGAACTCAAGGGTTGGCGCGTGTGTCCGCTCGTCTGTTACGACCTGCGATTTCCGGTGTGGAGCCGCAATCGCGGTGACTACGACGTGTTGCTGTATGTCGCCAACTGGCCGTCACGCCGGCGCACGGCGTGGAGCGCACTGTTGCGCGCGCGAGCCATCGAGAACGTCAGTTATGTCGTCGGCGTCAACCGCGTGGGCAAGGACGGCAACGGCGTGGGTTACAGCGGCGACAGCGTTGCGCTCGATTTCCTCGGCCAGGTGCTCGGTGGCGAGCGTGGCGGCGATTTCGTCGAGACCGTGGTGCTCGACCGTGAGTCGCTCGCGACGTTCCGGCGCGATTTCCCGGTGCAACTCGATGCCGACGAGTTCGAGTTGAGGGTCAAGGCGACATGAAAGGACGCACGCGAGTCACGCATCCACCGGAGGTTGTCGTTCCGGCGGACAACCGCCCGCTGGTCGCGCCGATCTACCAGTCGGTGAAGTTCACGTTCGACGACGTCGGCGAAACGCTCGACCTGTTCAAGGGCAAGCGTGCAGGTTTCTACGTATCACGCACCTCCAACCCGACGCTGCGACAGCTCGAGTTGCTGCTCGCGGAACTGCAGGGCCGCGACGGATGCCTGCTGACCGGCTCCGGCATCGCCGCGATCTCGATGCCGCTCATCGCGCTGCTCAAGTCGGGCGATCACGTCGTCCATTTTGCCGAGCAGTACCAGCCTACACGGGCGCTGATCGGACGCGTGCTGCGTCGGTTCGGGGTCGCCAGCACGATGCTGTCAGTTGACGATCTGGACGGCTTGGAGCGCGTGCTCGGCGCGACGCCGACTCGACTCGTGGTGTTCGAGTCGCCGACCAATCCCGCGCTCAAAGTCGCCGGTCTCGAACGGCTGACGGCGAGTGCACGACGCCACGGGGCACTGACGCTGCTCGACAACACACTCGCGGGATTTCACAACCACGGCCAGTACGACGTTGACCTGTTTGCGCACAGCTTGACCAAGCACGCGTCGGGTCACGGTGACGTATGGGGGGCGCGATCATCGGCCGTGCCGAACTGATCGATTCGATGCGTGACGATATCGGCATTCTCGGGCCCACGCTGGATCCGCACGCGGCGTTTCTGTTGCAGCGGGGCATGAAGACGTATTTCGTCCGCTGGGATGCTCAATGCCGGAATGCCCAGCGCATTGCCGAGCACCTGTCGCGCCACCCACGGATCGAACGCGTGCGGTTTCCCGGCCTGCCAGGCGACCCCGGGCACGAGCGGGCACGGCAGCAAATGCACGATTTCGGGACGATCGTCACGATCGATGTCGTCGGTGACGAAACGGCGGGTGCTCGCTTTGCCGAGCAGCTGCAGTTGTTTTCGATCACGGCCAGCCTCGGCTCGACGGAGTCACTGGTTGTGCCGCCGGACTTGCTGAAGTCGAAAGGATTCACCGCCGAGCAGCAGCGCTGGGCGGACATCGGGCCCGGCACGGTGCGCCTGTCGATCGGTCTGGAAGACATCGACGACCTCATCGACGATCTTGACAAGGCATTGGATGCGGCCAACCATGGCTGAGCGAGTCGCCGGCCGTGTCGCGCGGCTGCGAAGGGCGGCGAAGGTGGCGCCGGGCAATGGATGCCGACAGCCTCAATGATGGGTTTCGGGTGGGGAACTGGCTGATCCAGCCCAGGGAGTCCCGCGCGTCCACGGATGGCCGGATGGTCGACCTCAGCAACGATGAGCTCGCAGTACTCGTCGCCCTGGCGATCCGGCACGGCGAGGCCGTGCACCACCGCGCACTGCGCAACGAGATCTGGGCGGGTGGCGTGGGTTCGGAGGAAAAGCTGCGCCAGGCCGTGGGCGCGCTGCGCGAACTGTTCGGCGACAAGCCCCGCCATCGCCGTTACATCGCCAGCGTCGGCAACGACGCGTACGCGCTCGTCGCTCATTTTGAACGCGTGGCGCGCGTTGCTGCGGCGCCGGCGCCGCCACCAGTCGATCGCACGCCACCGCCAGTCGGCCGCTGGCAGCAACTGCTGGCGGAACTGCAGCGCCGGCACGTCTTCAAGGTCATGGCGTCGTACATGGTCGGGATGTGGGTCATGCTGCAGGTGGCCCAGGTCACGTTCGAACCGTTGCGGTTCCCAGCGTGGTGGATGACAGCCCTGACGATCCTGGCAGTCATTGGCCTGCCGATCGTCACCGCACTGGCGTGGACCTACGAGATCACGCCGAACGGGGTCATGGTTGACATCGGTGCCGACAGCACGGGTGTCATGCGCAGGCTGGCACGACCGCGCCAGTCCATAGCGCCAGTCATCGTCACCGGCGTCGCACTGATGGCGCTGGTGACCGGTTTCGCCTGGTGGTGTTCGCTGGACGTGGCAGAGAATGCCGCTGCAGGGCCGGGCCCACCCCTGGAGCCGGGCCTCGATCGATCGCCGTTCTGCCGCTCGTGGATATGAGTGCGGGTGGCGGAAATGCCTACCTGGGCGACGGGCTCAGCGAAGAACTTGCCACGCGACTCGCGCAGATTCCGGGTATGCGAGTTGCCGCCCGCACCTCGGCGTTCGAGTTCAAGGGCAAGAACCTCGACGTGCGCAAGGTGGGCCAGTTGCTCGGTGTGCGCCACGTGCTGGAAGGCAGCGTGCGTCGCGCAGGCGATGGCGTGCGAGTGACGGTGCAGCTGATAGACACGAAGTCGGGCTATCACGTCTGGGCGGGCAATTTCGACCGGGCCTGGAGCGACGTGCTCGCACTGCAGGACGACATAGCAAAATCCGTGACGGATGCATTGCAGGTCGTGCTCCGGGACGACGATGCGCGGCGCGGCGCGACGCAGCAACACAAGCTTGAAGCTCACGCGATCGAGCCCTACCTCAAGGGACTGGCGGCGCTGCGGCAACCCGACGACCAGAGCAAGATGGTGGAGGCGCAGCGGGCCTTCGAGGAAACGGTTGCAATCGATCCAGAGTTTGCGGGCGCCTACGCAGGTCCTCTGCCGCGTATACGCGCGCGTGTTCAACCAGACCCGGGATCGTACGAACCTCGCGCGCGCCAAAGAGGCGTGCCACAAATCACTGGCACTCGATTCGTCGCTGATCGATACCGCGAAAGCACTGGCGGGGTTGTCATTGTCAGATGGCGATTTCGTCGCGGCCGAGGCGGCCTATCGCAAGCTGCTGCAGGTCAACTCACTGGATGCCGACTTCTATATCGGAATCGGCGCGTCACAGGCAGGCATGGGACGGGGTGCCGAGGCCGAGGCCAGCTTTCGCCGTGCCGTCGCCGTCGATCCGTCGTATTCGAAGGCCTATTCGTCGCTGGCGTCCTACCTGTTCGAGCGCGGCAAGCTTGACGAGGCCGACCAGGCCCTGCGCAAGGTGACGGAACTGGTGCCGTCGAGTGCCATTGCGTGGAATAGCCTCGGCGGGGCGCTACTGATGAAGGGGGACTTCAGCAATGCCCTCGATGCCTCGAGCAAGTCATTGCAGCTCGAACCGTCGAAGTCGGCGTACTCGAACATCGCCACGGCTTATTTCTACCTGGGACGCTTCCCGGAAGCTGTTGTCAACAATGAGCGTGCGGCCGCCCTCGGTGAGCACGACTATGTCATCCAGGGCAATCTCGCCGATGCCTTATGGCTGACGCCGGGGCGACGCAGCGAGGCGGTTAAGGTGTACCGGGACGCGATTGGACTCGCGGAGCGCGAACTCGAAGCTACCCCCGGAAACCCATCGCTGAGGGCGCAACTGGGCTATTTTTACGGCCGGGTGGGCGACGGTGAAAAGTCACGTCGATACCTCGATACCGCGTTGGCCGCCGCCCCGGAAATGGTTTACGTGCAGTATTTCGTCGCGGTGACCGCCGCCGACCGGGGTGACCGTGAATCGGCGCTCCGGGGCGTGGCCGCGCTCGTGAAACTCGGGTATTCACCGGTACTGTTGCGTTCGGCACCCGAGTTCCGCAGTCTGCTGCAGGATCCGGAGTACAAGAAGATCATCGAGCCTGGCTGAGCGAAACTCATTCATACCACGACAGATTGAGGGATGCATCATCATGGCCAAGAAGAAAGGCAGCTCGACAGCCGGGACAAGCAAGAGAAGATCCACTGCCAACCCCCACCGACTTGAAAATCGGAATCAGCGTGCTGCACGGCAAAGTCGAGTTCGACATTGCGAAAGGCAACGGCTACTCGAAACGCGGCGACAAGAAGATAAGGTGGACCATCACCCGCGATTACGAGTTCAAGCTCGATTTCAACCTGCTGCCGTGCGCGGGCCTCGGTGGTTCGACCGTCTGGCCGTTCGACTCTCCAGCGGCGGTCGATGGCAACTCGACGGGTTGGGTGACTGACTTCAAGGGCGATCCGGGCAAGCCGCGGTATGCAAATTCGATGTCCTGGTGCGCGTCAAGGGCACGAGGGTACGATCGCTCGCGAAGATCCCGTGATCATCGTTGGGCGCGTGTGACGATAGGCATTGCTATGGTAAATCCGGTTAGCAGGGCATCATGACGACGACGAAAGTCCGAATAGTCGTGGACCCCCGATCATCGTCGGCCGCCGAGGCACTGAGCGCTTGATCACCGACCACCCGGGCCTCAGCCCCTTCGAGGACTGCTTTCGTTGTTCATCCAGTGCGGCCCGGGGAGCGCCGCACTGCGTTCCTGTTCTTCCTGCACGGGTTCCTGCTGCTGTCGTCGTACCAGGTGGTGAAGGCGCTGCGCGAAGCCTTCATGTTGACGAAGTTCTCGGCCGAGACGCGCTCGTACGCCGTCGCGATGATCGCACTGGTGCTGATGATCGTTGTGCCGCTCTACGGCTGGGTACGCCGCCGCCTCGACGGCGCGCGCCTGCTGCGCGCCGTCACGATCTTCTTCGTGGTCACGATGCCGCTCTTCGCGTTCCTCGCCAGTACCGGCGTGTCGATCGCGTTCGCATTCTTCGTCTGGGTCAGCATCTACGGCGTGATGGTCGTCTCGCAGATGTGGGCATTCGCCGCCGACTCGTTCAACGTCAAGAGCGGCCAGCGTCTGTTCGTGGTGATCATGCTGGGCGCGAACCTCGGGGCGCTGACCGGCGCGAAACTCACCCAGCTCCTGGCTGGCTCGCTGTCACCGATCGGCCTGATGATGCTGGCAGCGGGCATCCTCGGCGCCACGCTGCTGCTCGCGGGACCCGAGCGCGCTGCCGTACCGGAAGGCTCGCGCGCGATTTCGGCGGAGCACGGCCGGCCCGTGCCGCGCCTGCTCGGCGGCATCGGTCTCGTGCTGCGCGACCGCTACCTGTTGCTGATCGCGCTGCTCGTCGTGCTGCTCAACTGGATCAACACGACAGGTGAATTCATCCTTGCCGATTTCGTGAAGGCCGACGCCGTGGCACGCGTCGCCGCGAGCGGGGGCGCGCTCGACCTCGGCACGCTGATCACGGCGTTCTACGGCGACTTCCAGTTCTGGGTGACGCTGGTCAGCTTCGGCATCCAGTTGTTCCTGGTGTCGCGCATCTTCCAGGCGGTCGGCGTGCGCGGGCATTGCTTGTTCACCCGCTGATCGTGGCGGCTGGTTAGGCCTTCTGGCGCTGTCGCCCATGCTCGGCGGCTTCGTGCCGATCTTCACGCTTGTCCGCCTGATCAAGATCGCGGAGAACGGCATCGACTATTCGTTGATGAACACCACGCGCCAGGCGTTGTTCCTGCCCGTGGACCGCGACTCCAAGTACGACGGCAAGACCGCCATCGACACGTTTCGTGCGTTTCGGCGACCTCATCCAGGCGCTGGCCGTCTACATCGGCCTCAACCACCTGCACTGGGATGCGCCTAAGTTCGCGCTGCTGAACCTGGTGCTGGCGTTCGCGTGGATCGCGCTCGCCGTGGCCATCGGCCGCGGCTTCAGCCGCAAGGCGCTCGAAAACGTCATGAACGTGGCGCCCGAGGCGGTCGAGGAAATTCCCGACCTCGTGTTTGCGCCGGGCCAACCGTTCCTGCACCCCGTTTCGCCGACCGCATTCCGGGACGCGGATCCGGGCGACGTGCTGAATCTTCGCGCCTGTTGCGACGACGGCAGTCCGTTGCCGCGCTGGGTGCGGTTCGACCCGCGTCAGCGCGCGTTCGTCGGCACGGCGCCGGTCGACGTGAAGATCGACCAGTTGCGCATCGCAGTGATCGCGAGTGACGTCGACGGTCTCGAGGCGCGCGCCACGTTCATCGTCAGGCGGTTCGTCACCACCTGACGCAGCGGTCAGCTCGACCCGTGCGTCGTGTATGGGGGCTCGCCGTGCCCGCCACGCGTCAGGGAGACTTCGTTGCCGCGCCAGCCGCAGCAGGCAGCGCCAGCAGTGCATCGCGGCGAGCCAGGATCGCCTTGCGCCACTTCGCGTCGAGCAGGTCACCCAGCGAAGTCTCGAGGTTGGCACTCGTTCAGCGCCGCGACCCGGCGTCGAAGCTCTGCGCCCGGCGCAGGCGGTCGCGCCTTCAGGTAGCCGGGGAGGGATTTCGACGAGCCGAACGCGCGCTCGTGCGCCGTCGCGTAGACGAACCAGTCGTCGGAGTCGAACAGCAGCGATTCCGGCGTGCGGCCTTCGTTGCCGATCAGCGTGTCGAACGCGTAGACGAGCTGGAACTGCGGCTCGGCGCCGCACCAGCCGCCGCCACGCAACTGCTGCTGCTGCACGTCGACCTGCGTCACCCACTTGAGCGGACGGCCCTGCAGCACGCCCCGCTGGCCCTGGACTTCGCGTTCGACCGTGACGGGCACGATGCCGAGCCCGAGCTGGCGGTCGAGCCGGTACGCCGCGACTTCCTTGCGGGCGGCACCCTGGTTGCGCACCTGGAAGATCGGCGGGAATCCGCTTGCCGCCATGGTTCACGGAGACGTTCATCTCGTTGGGGCCGCGCGGGCTGTCCACGGTCACCGTCGCCGTCGCGCAATGCGGCGAGCACGCTCGCATCGTCGAGTTCGTTCGGTGCGACGAACAGGCCCTCGGGCTGAGCGGCACCGCCGCCGGTTCGCCGGCATAGCGGACGCTGAGACCGGATGGCTCGATGAACAGCGCCGCCGCCCGTCCCTTGTAGGCCGCACGGTTCATGCCCGCATCCAGTTTCACCACGCGGCCGTCGAAGCGCGACGCTGCGCGCAGGTCGCGGGTGGGGGTGTGGCCGACCACGAGCCGTGCGACGCCGAACTGTTGCAGCAGCGGCAGCATCACGTCGGCCTCGGCCACTTCGTTGCACAACGCAGCGCCGCGATACCAGTTGGGCCCGTCCACGGACAGCAGGTCGTTGTTGGCTGCGGTTTCGAACCGCTGCACGGCGTCGGTGAGCGCGCCGTCCGTCGGCGCCGCCGCCCGTCGCCGCGGCTGCCGTCATGCACCGCGAGTCGTTCGCGGGCCAGCTTCGAGCGGGCGCGGTATTCGTCGCCGGGCTGCAGCAACCCGGCCTGCTCGAGCCGATCCTCGAGGCCGAGGTAATCGGTCAGCGCCGTGCGATAGCGCAGGTTCACTTCCGGCAGGCTCATGCCGCGCAGCACGTTCGACGGGCCCGCGTGCATGAACAGGGTGTCGTTGACTGCGATCGCCACCGGCAGCGAGAGCAGCCATTGTCCGTACTTGCCCCGGGGCCGAGCGCCGCGCGGTGGCCGAAGTAGCCCGGCGGAAATTTCTGGTCGAACGCAGCACCGGAGCCGGGGCCTTGCGCCGCTTCCCAGGCCTTGCGCCGGTCCGCGCGTTCGGTGGCGGATTCGACGTCCACGTAACTGGCGTACTCGCCCGGGTCGACGTAGCGCAGGTCGCCGAGCACGTTCATCGCCTCGTGGTTGCCGAGGACGACGTGCAACTGGCCACCGGCGGTCGCCGCCTCGCCCTGCAGTCGCATCAGCAGGTCCATGACCTTGCGCGAATCGGCGCCGCGGTCGAGCAGGTCGCCGAGGCTCACGACGTGCGTGCGTCCGGCAGCCCAGTGGTCCTGCGCGTCGACGATGCCCGTCTCGCGCAGCAGCGTGACCAGTTCCGTGTACGCGCCGTGCACGTCGGCGAAGGCCACGACGCGGTCGACGCCCTTGAACTGCACCTGGGCGGATGGCACCGGTGGCACCGATGGGCTCGCGGCGCCCGCCAGCGCGGTTGCATGGCAGTCATGCTGATCAGGCATGCGAGGACGAACTTCGGCAGACGGAGATTCAGCATCCTTGCGTCCTCAGTTTGGAGTCGCCACGACGGCGATCTCACCGGCATCGATGCGTTGGAGCAGGCGGACGAGCAGGCGATTCACGGCGGAGATCTCGCTTTTCGTCAGGCCCATCTGCAGGTCGTTGCCTTCGCGCCGCACGCCGCGACACGGCGACAGGTTGGGCCCGAGCGCGACGGGGACGTACCGATCACCTTCGAGGCGCCATTGCGCCAGCACGCCGAGTCGCTGCTCGAGCACCGGCACGGTGATGGTGCGCAGCCGCGCGACCGTATCGGCCGGCAAGCGGTTCACGCGGATATGCTTCCACGCCTCGCCCCGATCGCTGTCCATGGACGCGAAGGCGACGCCGTGATCGATGGAGAACACGCGGGCGCCGGTCGGCGACTTGCCGATGAGGAAATTGCCGACGTTCGAATCGCGATGCTCGATCAGGTAGGTCAGAACGTTCAGCTGACCGATGTGACGCGCGTACAGCGCGTCGGCGTCGAACCGGGCTGGATCGTAGACGTCGGCGACGACGGCGATGTCGCTCAGCCAGTACTGCAGCACGGCCAGCACCTGGTCGGCGGATGAGAACGTCCGCGCGACGTCGGCCTGGTACTTCGACGAAATCCGGGCGCGGGATCATGCGCAGCGCCGTCGGCGGCACGACGTACTCGGCGGGATCGATGAAGAGCTTCTGCAGTTCGTAGGCCGCGAGGTCGTAACGCGGCACGTTGTTGAACGTGTCGGCGCCGGGTTCGGCCTTGCGCAGCTTGACGCGCAAGGGCGGCGCGCCGCCGAAGGAAACGTCCGCCTTCAGCGTGATGTCGCCTTTCGCCTTGGGGCGGCTGATTTCGGCCTGGGTGATGACGAGCGGTTCGGCCGCGAGCAGGCGCTCGAGGTCGGCGATCGGCTGCGTGATGTTGGCGTCCTGCGCCGCGGCCGTGGCCCCCAGCGCCAGCAGCAGGACAGTGCGAGCAGGCGGGCGACACCGTTTCTTGTGCTCATCCACGTTCCTCCCTCGGCAACCAGGGCTCCTCCGGTCGGGCTGGCGGCCGCGGGCCGGAGACGAAGGCAATCCTAGCCCGAATCGGTTCAGTCCGCGCCGGTGCCGGTCGCCAGCAGGACCAGGTCGTTGTCGTCGGCGTGCACCGACCCGAGGCGGGTCGGCTGGAGGCCGCAGGCGGCAAGCGACTGCTCGAAGCCCGGCGCATGCTTTTCCTTCAGCAGGTACACGGTCCGCGGGCGTCGTGCGATCTCGCGCGCAGAGTTGCTGCCGTGACAGGTGCGTCGAATAGTCGAACCGGTGATCGTCGATCTCGAGGCCGTCGACGCGCTGCGGCAGGTAGACATTCAGGCCGTAGAACGGACGCATGCCGACGAAGATGATCCCGTCCGCCGGTGCGCTGCCAGCAGCGGCGCAGCTGCGGCCCGAGGTGGCGCGAGTCGCGGTTCGAGGGCCAGTACGCCAGGACGCCCTTGAGCCCGAGCAGGACGGCGGCGGTGAGCCCGATGATCACGAACGCGCGACGGCCGTCGAGCCCGCGCCAGTCGCGCGAGCGGCGCGCGCCATGATCAGCGCGAGCGGCACGAACAGCGGCAGCACGTACAGCTGCAGCGCGATCGGGCGAGGAAGAACACGGCGAGCGGCAGCAGCAGCCAGTAGCAGAGCAGCAGCCAGTCGCGGTCGCGCGTCGCGCAGGCGGTCACGCAATGTGCGCCAGCCCGCGAGCGGGCCGCCGGCGGCGATCGTCGCGAGCACGACCACGGCAGCGCGCCGGCCAGCAGCACCGGCAGGTAGACCTTGAAGGCGCCGTACCACTGCGCATTGCGGTCGTGGGCGGAGGTGAAGACGCGGTCGTAGACCTCGTACCCGAGGAAATAGCCGAGCCGGTCGGGTTGCTGCGCCACCACGACGCCGAACCAGGCGAACCCGACGACCAGGAACAGCGCGAGCCCGGCGGGACGGTACATCGCGCGCAGACGCGGACGGTCGTGCACGGCGAGCATCAGGGTCATGGCAAACAGCGGCAGCAGTCCCGGCGGGCCCTTGGTCATGAAGGCCAGGCCCCACGCGAACCACATCCACACGTACCACTGCCGGGCCGCCGCCGGGTCACGCGACCAGGCCTCGACGAATGCATACATCGCCGCCGTCTCGAACAGGACGAGCAGCGGGTCGGTCGAGACGATGTTGGCTGCAATCACGGGCGCGAACGACAAGCCCCAGGCAACCGCCGGCAACCAGGGACGGTGCGGGCACAGCCGTCGGCCCAGTCCGAACACGAACAGGCCCGTGCCGATGTACGCGAGCGCACCCGGCAGCCGCGCGGCCCACTCGTTGTGCCCGAGTACGGCAAAGCTGGCGGCGAGCGCCCAGTACGTCAGCGGCGGCTTGGTGAGGTGCGGCGTCTCGCCGTCCACCGTCGGGATCAGCCAGTTGCCGCTCTGCTCCATGTGGAGGCCGCCGGAGCTGTACCGGCCTTCGTCCGGGTCCCACAGGCCGCGCGTGCCCTGGAAAGCAAACGCCATCAGGCACAGCAAGGCGACCAGCCAGAGCGGGAGGCCGCATCGATCGATGCGGTGGGCGAGGGGCATCGGGTCGCTACAGGCTGCTGAAGACCCGGACACGGTGCCGGTGGTAGGGCAGGACCTCGAGCAGTTCGCCTTCGCGCAGGCGCTCCTGGATGCCGCGCCACCATTCGGCCGTGAGCACCTCGGCGTGCGCGTCGAGGAAGACCTGCTTCAGGTGCGGGTCGAAGCCGAGGAAGTTGATGAACGTCTCCGGGAACACGTCGCTTTCGCCGACGTAGAACCAGGCGTCCTCGCGCATGTCGTCCTCGTCGTGCTGCGACTGCGGGATCTCGCGGAACCGGCAATCCGTGACCAGGCACAGCTCGTCGTAGTCGTAGAAGATCACGCGGCCATGGCGCGTCACGCCGAAGTTCTTCAGCAGCAGGTCGCCCGGGAAGATGTTGGTGACCGCGAGGTCGCGGATGGCCTGGCCGTATTCGATCACGGCCTTCTCGGCGTCGTCGCGGCTGGCCGAGCGCAGGTAGAGATTGAGGGGCGTCATGCGCCGCTCGATGTACACGTGGTCGATGATGACGTCGTCACCTTCGAAGTGCACCGTGCGCGCGGCTTCCTTCTGCAGTTCCTCGAGCAGGTCCGCCGAGAAGCGCGCGCGCGGGAACTTGATGCGCTTGAATTCCTGCGCGTCGACCAGGCGACCGGCACGGTCGTGCTTGAAGACGAGTTCGTACTTGGTCAGCACGTCCTCGCGCAGGATGTTCTTCTGGTACGGGAACTTGTCGCGGATCAGCTTGAACACGACGTCGAACGACGGCAGCGTGAAGCAGATCATGACCAGGCCGCGCTCGCCCGGCGCGAGGATGAAGTCGTCGTCCGACTGCTGCAGGTGGCCGAACAGCTCGCGGTAGCGCTCGGTCTTGCCCTGCTTGGCGCGGCCGAGCACGGTGAACAGTTCGCTGACGCGCTTGCGCGGCAGGATCGTCGTCAGGAACTTGACGACTTCGCCGACGTGGGCAAGGTCGACGTGGAAGTACGAGCGCGTGAAGCTGAAGAGCACGCTGACCGTGCTTTCCTCGAGCATGATCGCGTCGACCACGACGCCGCTGTCGCCGTTGCGCAGCGAGACGACGAACGGCATCGTCCAGCCGCGGCCATTGATGCGCCCCACGAGGTAGGCGCGGGTCATCTGGTAGAAGACGCCCTTGATGACCTCGATCGATTCGACCGCGCGCCGCTCCTTGCCGGAGTTGGCCAGCGCCTTCACCTCGTCGCCGATCATCTTCACGCTGCGCTCGAAATCGCGGTACGGCGTGCGGAAACTGAAGTCCGCCAGCAGTTCCTCGGCCAGCAGCTCGAGGTCGCCGCGATTGGCGTAGACCTTGGTCTCGACGTGCGTGCGCACGTTGCCGAGCGGGTCGAGGTCGAGCGCGATGAACTCCACGGCCGGGTCGACACCCACGGTGCCGAAGGTCTTGCGCGTGACCGAGCTGAAGAACGTCTTGATGAATTCCCTGTCGGGCAGCGGATCGATGATCTCGTCGAACCGGCGCTTGATGCTCGACCAGATCGCGCGCTCGTGCACGTCCTCGCCGAGGCGATTGCGCATCAGCTCGACGCTGCCCGAGACGTACTTGTCGTAGAGCTCGATGCGCTCCACGGCATCCTTCTGGCTGCCACGCCAGTCGCGCTCCTCGAAGCGCTGTGGCGCACGGCGCGTGACGACACGGAATTCCGTGTTGTAGTCCGCGAAGGCATCGACCAGCAACTGGGCGCAGTCGGCGACCAGCGTGTCGCGGGAGGAGGGCTGTGCGACGGTCAGGTTCATCGTCGAAACGTTCCTTGCGTCGCCCAGCCCGGCCCGGATCGGCTCAGAGGTTGCGGATCAGCACGTCGCCGAATTCGCTGCACTTGACCTCGGTGGCGCCCGGCATCAGGCGCGCGAAGTCGTAAGTGACCGTCTTCTGGCCGATGCTCTTGTCCATCGCGGCGATGATGGCGTCGGCCGCCTCGAACCATCCCATGTAGCGCAGCATCATCTCGCCCGACAGGATCACCGAGCCCGGGTTCACCTTGTCGAGATTGGCGTACTTCGGCGCCGTGCCGTGCGTGGCTTCGAACACCGCGTGACCCGTCATGTAATTGACGTTGCCGCCCGGCGCGATGCCGATGCCGCCGACCTGCGCGGCGAGCGCGTCGGAGAGGTAGTCGCCGTTCAGGTTCATCGTCGCGATGACGTCGAACTCCTCGGGGCGCGTCAGCACCTGCTGCAGCGTGATGTCGGCGATGGCGTCCTTGATGATGATCTTGCCGGCGGCCTTGGCTGCATCCTGCTCGGCATTTGCGACCTTCTCGCCCTTGGCGGCCTTGGTGCGCTCCCACTGGTCCCAGGTGTACGTCTGGGTGGCGAACTCGCGCTCGGCGAGCGCATAGCACCAGTTACGGAACGCGCCTTCCGTGAACTTCATGATGTTGCCCTTGTGCACGATCGTGACACTCGGACGCTTGTTGACGATGGCGTATTCGATCGCGGCGCGGAAGAGCCGCTCGGTGCCTTCCTGCGAGACGGCCTTGATACCGATGCCCGACGTGTCCGGGAACCGGATCTTGCCGTAGAGCTTCGGGAAGGCTTCCTTGAACAGCTTCTTGAACTTCTCGTTTTCGGGGCTGCCCTGCTCGAATTCGATGCCGGCGTAGATGTCCTCGGTGTTTTCACGGAAGATCACCATGTCCACCTTTTCCGGGGCCTTGACCGGGGAGGGGACGCCCTTGAACCAGCGCACCGGACGCAGGCAGACGTAGAGGTCGAGCATCTGGCGCAGCGCGACATTCAGCGAGCGGATGCCGCCACCGATCGGTGTCGTGAGCGGGCCCTTGATCGAGACCAGGTATTCGCGGCAGGCCTCGACGGTCTCGTCCGGCAGCCAGGTGTTGAAAAGGTCGTTGGCTTTCTGGCCGGCATAGACCTCCATCCAGTGGATCTTGCGCTTGCCGCCGTAGGCCTTGGCGACCGCGGCGTCGAGCACACGCACGGACGCTCGCCAGATGTCCGGGCCGGTGCCGTCGCCTTCGATGAACGGGATGATCGGCTGGTCGGGAACCGTGAGCTTCCCATTGGAGATCGTAATCTTCTGGCCCTGCGGGGGCACGACGAGCTTGACCGCGGTGGACATCACCTGGCTCCGGTGGATCTGTGTTTTGTGGAAAAACGGGGCTGAAATGCTAGCACAGCAGCCCCCTCGCCGGGTCCGCGTGTGCCGGTCAGTCGAGGGGTGCAAACGCCGTGCGGACGGCGGGGCTGGACCCGTTTTCAGTCCATGCGAACAGCAAGCCGTCCGTAGCCTCGACCATCTGCGGAAACCCCGACGACCGGGTGACGTTGGACGTTGCAATGTCCATCGCCGCGGCCGCCGGTCCGGCTCGGTTGAACGGCTGGGCGCGAATCACGGCACCGTCGGCCTTTGCGTCAATCCAGCTGACCACGGCACGCCCGTCCTGCAGCAGGACGACGTCCACGCGCCCGACCACCTTGCCGCTCGCCACTTCGATTGGCGGTTCGAAGGAGCGACCGCCATCCGACGAGAACGCCAGGCGCACCCGGGGTTGGTCCGGAGCGGTGAACCATGCGACGGCCACTTCGTTGCCACGCGCTGCCACCGCCGGGCCATTCACGGGACACGCGTCGATGCGCCAGCCATCTGCATGGACGGTGACCGGAGTCGTCCATGTGCCGTCCTCGAGGCGAGCAGCCTGGATGTCGCGCGTCTCGTCCTCGCTGCGATCGCGGTACACGACCAGCAGCGCACCTGCGCTCACCGCGACATCGGTCTGGCAGCAGTCGCAGACGCGCGCGTCGATTTCGCTGCCGTCGACCGCGCCTTGCGGCGTCAATACCGCGCCGCGCAGCGTCATCGCGCCGGCCGGTGCAGCGTGATCGTCGGCACCGTGCGCGTGGCCTTCGCCTGCTGTCTTGCGCCCATCGAGCCAGACACCGTACGGGCGGCCGTCGAGGTTCGCGAGCGAGACGAAGCCGTGTTCCGTGGCCGTGCCATCGTCGTGCGGTGAGCGCGGCTCACTCCACGTGCGGCCGCCGTCGGCGCTGAGTCGCGTCATCACGTCGTAGGCATAAACGCCGCCCGGTCGCTGCTGCAGCCAGTGCGCGGCCCAATGGCCGCCGTTGGCCGGGACGACCGACGGAAAGTCGGCCCAGTTGACGAACCAGTGCGTGCCGGACGCCACCTCGATCGGTGTGCCCCAGCTGCGCGTGCGCTGCCACTCGGCGTAATCGCAGTCGGAACTCGTCGCCGGTGCCGGGCTCGAGCCAGCTCATCACGACGGTCTGGCCGTCGCCGGCCGACGCCAGGTGCGGGAAGCGCGAACCTGCCGCTGCCGGCGTCGCAACGAGCGTCACTGGTCCGAGCCAGGTTCGGGGGGCTGCGGGCTCGCGACTGCAGCCGGTCAGGAAGGCAGGAAGGACAGGAAGGACAGGAAGGACAGGAAGGACTGGTAAGACCAAGAGGCGCGGGCCGCTGTCGCTGGAGTGCGAGTCATCACAGGATTCTGGCATGCGATTAAGGACTTGCCGCAGGTTTCCCCCATTCCAGGCGCCGCCTGGCTTGCCTCGGAGACCTGTGCGGGGTACGTTTCAGGCTCGTTTTGACCGAGTCTGGAATGCAACCCGCAGGCCTCCACTGGTTCCGTCGCCAACAGCGCACCCTGTCGCGGGTCGTGCTGGCGGCGTTCTGCCTGACGTGGCTGCAGGTCGCGGCGATGCCGTGCGTCATGGCACTCGATTCCGCAGCGGGCCTGCCGGACAGGGTCGAGTGCGGCCGCGCCGATGGCCATGGCATCGATGCCCGATGGCATGGTGATGGCGGAGGGCGAGCATTGCGCGTACTGCCCGCCGCCAACGCTGCAGGAAGGCGACCCTGCCGTTTGCTCGTTCCCGCACGATCCGCAGGTCGACTCGCGTGCGGGATTTGCGGCGGCCCTGCTGGCGCCGCCACCGACCCTCGTGCTTTTCGTCCTGGCCGATGCTTCGCGCCGCACCGCGGATTTCGTCACGACACTGGCTCCCGCGCCGCAAGCGAGCACCTCGCTCGCCGTCAGTCTCTGCCGGTTCCTGAAGTAGCCCCCGCTCCCCGTCGTCGTCTGACCGCCGGCGGCCCGTCCGCCGGCGCGCTGTGACTTTGCGGAGCGCGTACATGTTCCTGTCTCTCAATCGTCTTGCGGGCGTATTCACGCTCGCTGTCCTGCTCGGCGGCGGCTCACTGCCGTCACGGGCCGTGGCCGAGGGGCTGACCCTGGCCGAATCCGAGCGCATCGCGATCGATCGTGACGCGATGCTGCGCGAGATGCGCGCGCGAGGCGCCGCGATGCGCGAGCGCGCCGTCATGGACGGTGAACTGATGGATCCGCAATTGCGGGTCGGCGCGGTCAACGTGCCGGTGGATTCCTTCAGCCTCGACGCCGAGGACATGACGATGCTCGAGGTGGGTGTCGTGCAGGAGTTCAAGCCCGGCCAGTCGCGGCAGTTGTCGCGCAAGCAGATGCAGCAGCTGGCGGCAGCGATGGACGCGACCGCCCTGGACCGCGAACGGATCGTGCGGCGCGAGGTGCGCAAGCTCTGGACGCAACTCGCCTACGTGGGCGCCGCCAAGGCGCTGCTCGCCGAGCAGGCGAGCTGGGTCGAACAGATGCGCCAGTCCGCGCGGGCACGCTATGCCTCGGGCGAGGGCAGGCAACTCGACGTGCTGCAGGCGGGACTGGATGCGGCGATGCTGCGCGAGCAGCAGCTCGATCTCGACCGCGACGACGCCATGTACCGCTCGCAGTTGTCGTTCTGGCTCGGGGCCGAAGAAGCCGCCCGGGCGCAACCCACGGGGCTGTCGCCGCGCGCCGAGCTCGAACCGCTGGCGACCCTCGAGGCCCGGCTGGGCGAACACCCGGCGCAAGCTCGACTACATGCGACGCATCGATGCCGCGCGCACGGCGGCGGACGTGGCGCGTGAACTGCGCAAGCCTGCCTGGATGCTCGACGTCAGCTACGGCTTCCGCCAGGACATGCCCGACGGCATGTCTCGCCCCGACATGCTGAGTGCGATGGTCACCGTCGGCCTGCCGCTCTTCCGCGGCAACCGCCAGGATCGCGCGGTCAGCGCGGCCCGGCTCGAGGCCCAGGGACTCGACGCAAGGCACGACGACCACGAGCGGGAAATGCAGGCGATGCTGGTCGAAGCGTGGAACACGGCCGACCGCACTGCCGAACTCGAGCGCTTCTACGAGACGGACCTGCTGCCGCTGGCCGAGCAATCGGTCACCGCGGCGCTGCTCGGTTGGCGCTCGAACCGCACCATGTTCGACGAAGTCGTCATGGCGCGCCGGCTGGCGCTCGAGACGAAAATGAAACACCTGCGACTCGCCGCCGACCGCGCGCGGGCGCAGCACGACATCGACTATTTTGCAGGTGACGCACGATGAACGTATTCCTCGGCCGCCTGGCCGGCATACTGCTGCTCGCACTCGTCCTCGCCGGTTGCTCGCAAGCAGCAGCCGAGCGAGCCCCTGCGCAATGCTGCCGACGACGCGCTGCCGGAGCACGCGCTCAAGCACGCGAATCCAAGGTACCGCTGCCCGATGCATCCGGATATCGTCCGCGACGAGCCGGGCGAGTGCCCGATCTGCGGCATGACGCTGGTCAAGGTCGAGCCGCCAGCAGGCGAAGTGGGCACGGTCAACGCGCCGGCCAACGCCGAAGTGCGGATTTCGCCGGCGGTGATGAACAACCTGGGCGTGCGCACGGAACCAGTGGTCCGTGGCAGCCTGCCGCGGCGGAGCGAGGTCGTCGGCTACGTGCAGTTTGACGAGCGCACGATACAGCAGGTGCGTCCGCGCGCCGAAGGTTGGGTCGAAGGACTGTCCGTGCGCGCGATGGGCGAGACGGTACAGGCGGGTCAACTGCTGTTCACGTTGTACTCGCCCATGCTCGAGAGCGTGCAGCAGGAATACCTCGATGCCCTCAAGATCGGCAACCGCGACCTGATCGATGCCTCGCGCGACCGGCTGCGCGCGGTGGGCCTCGATGCAGGCACCGCTGCGCGGCTGGCGCAGTCCGGTCGTGCCGCCGGCAGGATCCCGTTCCATGCGCCGATCTCGGGTGTCGTCACCGAACTCGAGGCGCGCGAGGGCGCAATGCTGACTCCCGCGATGTCGGCGATGACGATCACCGAGCTCGGCAGTCTCTGGGTCGTGGCCGAGGTACCCGAGTCGCAGTCGGCCTGGCTCCGGCAAGGCACGCACGCCGAGGTGCGCTTCCCGTCGCAACCCGGGGAGCCGATCCGCGGTCGCGTCGAATACGTCTATCCGGAACTCAACATGGAGACGCGAACCGTGCGGGCCCGTATCGTGCTCGATGCACCGCCGCAGGACGTGCGGCCGAACATGCTGGCCACCGTGAGCCTGGTAGCGGAAGACGGTGCAACCTTGCTGCACATTCCGCGCAGCGCCGTGATCCGTAATGGCACGCTCGACCGGGTGGTCGTCGCGCTCGGAGAAGGACGCTTCGCTTCACGCAACGTCGTCGCGGGTGCCGAGAGCGGCGACCGCATCACGATCCGCGAGGGCCTGCAGGAAGGCGACCGCGTCGTCGTGGCGGCACAGTTTCTGCTCGACTCGGAAGCGAACCTCGGCGCGGGACTCGACCGGCTTGACGGCGGCTCGACCGCGCCTGCTGCTGCCGCGCAGCCTGACCCGCACGCCGCGCACTGAGTCACACCCATGATCAACAGGATCATTCGCGCGTCGCTCGAGAACCGGGCGCTGGTGCTGCTGCTCACAGCCATGCTCGCGGCCGTCGGCGTGCATTCCGTGTTGCGCACGCCGGTCGACGCGTTGCCCGACCTCTCGGACGTCCAGGTCATCGTGCGCACGCCCTATCCGGGCCAGGCGCCCCGCGTGGTCGAGGACCAGATCACATATCCCCTCACGACGGCTCTGCTCTCCGTGCCGGGCGCAACCACGGTGCGTGGCTACTCGTTCTACGGCGATTCGTTCGTCAACGTGCTGTTCGCCGACGGCACCGATCCGTACTGGGCGCGTTCGCGCGTGCTCGAGTACCTGAGCCAGGCGGCTGCCCGCTTGCCTGAAGGCGTGCGGCCGGCGTTGGGACCCGATGCCACGGGCGTGGGCTGGATCTACCAGTACGCTCTCATCGACCGCACCGGTGCTCACGATCTCGCGCAACTGCGCAGCCTGCAGGACTGGTTCCTCAAGTTCGAACTGCAGGCGCTCGACGGCGTGGCCGAGGTCGCGACGATCGGCGGCATGGTCAAGCAGTACCAGGTGGTGGTCGATCCGCTGCGCCTGCGTGGCTACGGCATCCCGCTGATGATGGTCGAGAAGGCGATCCGCGAGGGCAACCAGGAAGTGGGCGGCTCGGTGGTCGAAATGGCCGAGGCCGAGTACATGGTGCGGGCCACGGGTTACGTCAAGAGCATCGGTGATCTCGAACGCATCCCGGTGATGGCGACGAAGGACGGCACGTCCGTGCTGTTGCGCGACGTGGCGGAGGTGCGGCTCGGACCGGAGATGCGCCGGGGCATCGGTGAACTCGACGGCGAAGGCGAGGCCGTCGGCGGCGTGGTCGTGATGCGCAACGGCGACAACGCGCGGGACACGATCGTGCGCGTGAAGGCGAAGCTGGATGAATTGCGCGCGGGCCTGCCGGATGGCGTCGAGATCGTCACCACGTACGACCGTTCCTCGCTGATCAAGCGCGCCGTCGACCATCTCAAGGGCAAGCTGCTGATCGAATTCCTGGTCGTGGCGCTGGTCTGCTTCGTCTTCCTGTTCCACGTGCGTTCCGGGCTGATCGTCGTGATCGTCACTCCGATCGCCGTGGCGTCGGCGTTCATCGTGATGAATGCGCAGGGCATCAACGCCAACATCATGTCGCTCGGCGGCATCGCGATCGCAGTCGGCACGCTGGTGGATGCCGCCATCGTGATGATCGAGAACGTGCACAAGAAGCTCGAGCACGAGCCGGACGATTCCCTGCGCATGGAGGCGATCTACGCCGGGTGCCGCGAGGTTGGGCCATCTTTGTTCTTCTCGCTGATGATCGTGGCGCTGTCGTTCCTGCCGGTGTTCACGCTCGAGGCGCAGGAAGGACGCATGTTCGCGCCGCTCGCTTACACCAAGACCTACGCGATGGTCGCGGCGTCGCTGCTCTCGATCACCCTGGTGCCCGTGCTGATCTGGTACCTGGTGCGAGGTCGCATCCGGCCGGAGAATGCCAATCCGGTGAACCGCGCTGCGGCTGCTGCTTACAAGCCATTCCTCGAAATCGCGTTGCGACACCCGTGGGCCGTGACGGTGGCCGCAACGGTGCTGATCCTCGCAACGCTTTGGCCCGCCTCGCGCCTCGGCACGGAGTTCATGCCCGAGCTCGACGAAGGCGACCTGCTCTACATGCCGACGACGCTGCCCGGCCTGTCGACGGACGCCGCCCGCGCGCTGTTGCAACAGACCGACCGGCTGATCAAGACCGTGCCCGAGGTCGAACGCGTGTTCGGCAAGGCCGGTCGCGCGGAAAGCGCCACCGACCCTGCGCCGATCGAGATGTTCGAGACCACGATCATGCTCAAGCCGCGCGAGGAGTGGCGCGCAGGCATGACGCCCGAGAAGCTCAAAGCCGAACTCGACGCGCTGGTCAAGTTCCCCGGAGTTTCGAACGCGTGGGGTTACCCGATCAAGACCCGCATCGACATGCTGGCGACAGGCATCCGCACGCCCGTGGGCATCAAGATCATGGGTCCGGACCTGGCGACGATCCAGCAACTCGGCCAGCAGATCGAGACGATCGTGAAGGCCGTGCCCGGGACGACCTCGGTCTACGCCGAGCGGACGGCTACGGGGCGGTACGTCGACATCGACATCGATCGCGTGGCGGCCGGGCGCTACGGGCTGAACATCAAGGACGTGCAGGACATCGTCGGCAGCGCCGTCGGCGGCATGACGGTCAGCTACACCGTGGAAGGCCTCGAGCGGTACCCGATCAACCTGCGCTATCCGCAGGACTTCCGCGATTCGCTGGAGAAGCTGCGGCAGCTGCCCATCGTCGCGCCCACCGGCGCGAACGTGACGCTGCAGGACGTCGCCCGGGTCGAGATCGCCGACGGCCCCGGCATGATTCGCAGCGAGAACGCGCGCCCGTCGGGCTGGGTTTTCGTCGACATCCAGGGGCGCGACCTTGGCGGCTACGTCAACGAGGCCAAGGCGCGTATCGCGGACGAACTGACGCTTCCCGCGGGCTACAGCCTCAGCTGGTCCGGGCAGTACGAATACCTGCAGCGGGCGGTCGAGCGCCTGAAGCTCGTCGTGCCGCTCACGCTCGGCATCATCGTGCTGCTGCTCTACCTGAACTTCCGCAATGCGCGCGACGTCGGTTTGATCCTGTTTACATTGCCATTCGCGCTCGTCGGCGGCATCTGGCTGCTGTATTTCCTCGGCTACGACCTCTCTATTGCCGCAGTCGTCGGTTTCATCGCGCTGGCAGGTGTCGCTGCGGAAACCGGCGTGGTGATGGTCATGTACCTGGAGCACTCCTGGGCCGAACGCCGCGCGCGCGCCGCCGCCGGGAACCGTCAACCGACACGGCGCGAGTTGCGCGAGGCGATCGTCGACGGCGCCCTGCTGCGCCTGCGACCGAAGCTGATGACGGTGATCACGATCATCGTCGGCCTGCTGCCGATCATGTGGGGATCGGGCACGGGCGCGGCTGTCATGCGGCGCATCGCGGCACCGATGGTCGGCGGCATGGTGTCGGCCACGGTGCTGACCCTGGTGATCATTCCATCGCTGTACCTGCTGGTGAACGGCTGGAAGCTGCAGGAGGAGCCGGCCTGACGGGGGGGGCTTCACCAGGTCCCTGAGCCCTACCGATCATCGGTTGGACCGGCGGCATCGCACAGCGACGCATGGATTCGATTCCGGAAGCGGCGCCGGTCGTGCGCGCAATGCGCCGGCCCCCCCCGGTCCATGCGCCTGTTGGCACCGGATTCACCGTTGTTCGGCTAAGCATCGGCGAAAGATCGGTTCTCCATCATTCACCTGACCGGTCCGCAGCGAACACAGTCTGCCTATCGCGGCTTCGCGAAACCCTGGGCGATTCGCACAAGCGGCTGTTTGCCGTCGACATTCACAAGGGAGTATCACCATGACACGCAGAAAGAAGACGAAGGGCACAAAGTCACCCCTCATTCGGCTCGTTGGCCTCGAGGCGGCTGCGGTCGCGGCCGCAGCCGGCATGACCGGCCCACCTGCCTTGGCGGCGCCCGGCGACCTCGATCCTTCGTTCGGTGAAGTCGGGCGACAGTCGAATCTCCATTCCAACTCCCGGTTCCAGCAATGGTCAGCCGAGGTGCAGGACGACGATTCCGTGCTGTTCGGCGGGGGCGGCGAGTACTGCTATTGGGGCTGCTACGAGGACTACTTCGTCGGCCGATTGCTGCCAAACGGGACGCCGGATGCCAGCTTCTCCGCCGCGATGCTGGACAACGCCACGGTCTACGACACGGCACTGCAGGTCGACGGAAGACTCGTCGCCGTCGGCAATTCGAACCACAAGCTGCAGGTGTTCCGATTGCGGCCGGATGGGTCGCTCGATCCCGATTTCGGGCTGGGTGGACTGGTCACCATTAGCGATGAAAGCGGCGTCAGCTATGACGGGCATTCGGTGATCGTGGACCCGGACGGCCGCATCGTCGTCGCGGGGTCGCGCAACTACAGGTCATTGCTCGTCGCCAGGCTGGAGGCGAACGGCGCGCTGGACCTGACGTTCGGCACCGGAGGTATTTTCGTCGCGTCCGAGCCCGTCGATGCCGGCAACAATTTTGCCCGTATCGCGCGCGTCGCGGGCGGCGGCTACCGTGTCACGGCCCATGGTCCAACGACGCCGACCACCGACGGTTCGCCCTCGAGCTGCAAGGTCTTTGGATTGACGGCGACCGGCGCCCTCGATGCCGGTTTCGGCACCGCCGGAGTCGCAGCGGCCCCCTCGCCTGACGACAAGCCCCGCAACTGCACGTCCCTGGTCATGCAAGGCGATGGCCGGATCCTGCTCGGAGGTCACGACCCCGACGCCGGAGATGGCTATCTCAGCCGGTTGCTGCCAGATGGCACGCTGGACTCCGGTTTTCATCCAGATCAGGTCGCCGCGCAGATGTCCGCGGTAACCGCACTGGGCGTCGGCTCGGGCGGATCCATCTTTGTTGCGGGACATGACCGGACCGGCTTGTCCGGCGCGCTGGTCGTCCGGCTGGTCGCCGACGGTACACTCGATGCCCTGTTCGGGCGTGCGGGCGTTGCCGAAGTCGAGGTGAACGCCAGGCGTGTCAGCTATCCGTCCATCAGCGACATGAAAATCGTGGCTGGCGACGCCCTCGTCGTTGCGGGTGCGTCTTTCTACGCTGGTAACGCATTCGTGGCCCGGTTGCTCGGCAATGCCGCGGGCGGCAGCCCCGGCGTCCTAAGCATGCGGCAGCAACGGTTGCTCGGAACGGAACAGGACGGGCGAGCCGTGCTGACTGTGCGTCGCATGGGCGGCAGTACAGGCACAATCGCGGTGTCTTACTCCACTCGCGACTTTCCAGAACCTCCCGCGACTGGGTCGGGCTACGCACCAGGCGCGCGCGCGGCGGCCGGCGCCGACTACACGGCCACGACCGGGCGATTGACCTGGGCCGACGGCGATGTGAGCGAGCGCGAGATCGTGGTGCCGATCGCTGCGGACACAACTGCGGAGAAGCCCGAGTTCTTTGAAGTCGTGCTCGAGTCGCCCGAAGGCGGCACGGGGTTCGGCGCATCTGGTGCGGACGTCGAAATTGCCGGCGCAAGCTATCCCGTGGGCGAATTCTCGATCTACGCGGCCGCGCCCACCGTGTCGGAAGGCGCTGCGACGTCGTTCTACATTAGCCGCGACTACTACAGCCAGGGCACTGCTTCAGTCACGGTGAGAGTCGTCGCAGGCGGCAGCGCGACGCCGGGGCAGGACTTCCATGGATCCGGCAGCGGTGACTGGCAGGACGTGGTGCTGACCTGGAGCGACGGCGACATGGGGTCGAAAGCCATCCCGGTGACTATCAGGCGGGACGACAGCAGCGAACCCAGCGAAATGTTCACGCTGGAACTGGCGTCACCAACTGGGGGAGCATCGCTCGGCGACGTATCGCAGTCGAGCGTGACGGTCATCGATCTGCCTCCGTCCCGCAGCAACCTCAGCGGCGGCAACGGCAGAAGCGGCGGTGGCGGCTTCGGCTGGCTGGGCGCGATGCTGTTCGGGTTGGGCGGCGAGCTGCGTCGTCGACGGATTCGGAGCCGCTAGCATCCTTGTGGGACTAAAATGGGCGGATGGATTTCCCATCCACCCATTCCGCCGGTCACGACTGTTGCGGCAAACCGGGTCAACCGTCCGGCGCCGCTCCCGTTGCGGTCGCTGGAGTACCCGCTGCGCCAGCTTCCTGTTGCGACGCCGCGGGCGGAGTCGCAGCCGACATGCCGGCAGCTGCACGCGCGCTGGCTCCAGGTGAAGTGCTCTACGTCTGCCCGATGTGCCCGGGCGTGGAGAGTCCCGTCTCGGGCGCCTGCCCCAGGTGTGGCATGGCGCTCGAGCGCGCCGTGCCGGTGGCAATGGCCGGTGACGAGCCGGAATTGCTCGACATGCAACGGCGGTTCCGGTGGGCGGCCGCATTCACCGTGCCGCTCGTCGGACTGGCGATGGGAGGCATGCTCGGCGGATTGCCGCGTGCGCTGACAGGTCCGGTCAGCGGCTGGCTGCAGCTGGCGCTGGCTACGCCCGTCGTCCTCTGGTGTGGCGCGCCGTTGCTGCAGCGCGGCTGGGCGTCGCTACGCTCGCGCAGCTTCAACATGTTCACGCTGATCGGACTCGGTGTTGCCGTGGCGTACGGGTTCAGCGCCCTGGCCGCGCTGTTCCCGCAGGTCGTGCCGCATGCGTTTCGCCATGGCGCAACGACTGGCCTGTACTTCGAGTCCGCCGCGATGATCGTCACGCTGGTGCTGCTGGGACAGGTGCTCGAACTGCGCGCGCGGCAGAAGACCGGGTCCGCCCTGCGGGCGCTGCTCGATCTGGTGCCGCGCAAGGCGCACCGGATCGACCCGGACGGCACCGAGGCGGAAGTCGAGCTCTCCCACGTTCATGTTGGCGATACATTGCGCGTGCGGCCGGGCGAACGAGTTCCTGTCGATGGCACGGTGCTCGAAGGCACGGGCACCGTCGACGAGTCGATGCTCACCGGCGAGTCGATGCCCGTCGACAAGGCACCCGGCGCTGCCTTGATCGGCGGCACTGTCAGCGGCGGGAGCGCCTTCGTCATGCGTGCCGATCGCGTCGGTGGCGCTACGCTGCTCGCGCAGATCGTGCAGACCGTCGCTGATGCGCAGCGCAGCCGGGCCCCGGTGCAGGCATTGGCCGACCGTGTGTCTTCGTGGTTCGTGCCGGCTGTCATCGCAGTCGCCGTCATCGCCGCGATCGTCTGGATGAGTGTCGGGCCACAGCCGCGGCTCGCGTTCGCGCTCATCGTGGCAGTCAGCACCCTGATCATTGCGTGCCCGTGCGCGTTGGGCCTCGCGACTCCCATGTCCATGACGGTCGCCATGGGTCGCGGCGCCCAGGCCGGCGTGCTGTTCCGCAACGCGGACGCCCTCGAGCGGCTCGAGCAGGTCGACACGCTGGTGTTCGACAAGACCGGCACCCTGACGCACGGCCGACCCGAAGTCGTGACGGTGCTGCCCGTCGACGGCGTACCCGAGAATGAGCTGATCCGATTCGCCGCGAGTCTCGAGCAGGCGAGCGAGCACCCGCTGGGGCAGGCGATCGTTCGCCATGCGCTTGCGCGTGGGTTGCGCCTGGGGCGCAGCTACGGTTTCGAGGCGGTTCCCGGTGCCGGCGCTGCCGGCGTGGTGCAGTTGCGCAAGGTGCTGGTCGGCAACGAAGCCCTGCTGCAGTCCGAGCGCATCGACCCGGGTTCGCTGGTCACCGAGGCGGGTCACTTGCGCGAACATGGCCAGACCGCGGTGTTCGTTGCCGTCGACGGCCACCCGATCGGGCTGATCTCGCTGGCGGACCCGCTCAAGCAGGAAGCGTGGGACGTGGTCAAGTCAATGCACGATCTCGGCGTCCGCGTCGTGCTCGTCTCCGGCGACCATGTGACCACGGCAAGGGCGATCGCGGAGCAGGCTGGCATCAGGGAGTTCCACGGCGGCGTCGAGCCGGCCGGGAAGGCGGAGATGCTGCAGCAGTTGCGCGCCGAAGGCCGCGTGGTAGCCATGGCGGGCGACGGTATCAACGATGCGCCGGCGCTCGCCGTCGCCGATGCCGGGATCGCGATGGGCGCTGGCACGGACGTGGCGAAGCAGACGGCGGGTGTCGTGCTGGTGAGCAACGACCTGCAGGGAATCGTCCGCGCCTTCCGGCTCAGTGAGAAGACGATGCGGAACGTGCGCCAGAACCTCTGGTTCGCTTTCGGTTACAACGCACTCGGCGTACCGCTTGCCGCTGGCGTGCTGTACCCGGTTTTCGGCTGGCTGCTGTCGCCGTGGATCGCCGCGGCCGCGATGTCGTTGAGCTCGGTCAGCGTCATCTCGAACTCGCTGCGGTTGCGCCGGGCCAAGCTCGACTGACGGTCGTTTGCTACCATCGACGCATGAGCAAGACCCTGGATTCAAACCCGCGCCGCGACGGCTACCGCATGCCCGGCGAGTTCGAGCCGCACTCGGGCTGCTGGCTACTGTGGCCCGAGCGTCCGGACAACTGGCGGCTGGGCGCGAAGCCGGCACAGCAGGCATTCGTGGCGCTCGCGACGGCAATTGCAGGCAGTGAACCTGTCACCGTCGGCGTGTCCGCCGCACAGTACGCCAATGCACGCCGTCAGTTGCCGGCAGCGGTCCGCGTGCTCGAGCTGTCGAGCAACGACGCCTGGGCACGCGACGTGGGCCCGACATTCGTCGTCAACGACCGGGGCGGCCTGCGCGGCATCGACTGGCAGTTCAATGCGTGGGGCGGCCTGCGGGGCGGGCTCTACTTTCCGTGGGACCGCGACGACGCGATCGCGCAGAAAGTCATCGAGGTCGAAGGCTGCGACCGCTACCGTGCGCCGTTCATCCTCGAAGGCGGCGCGATCCACGTCGACGGCCAGGGCACGCTGATCACGACCGAAGAATGCCTGCTCAATCCCAACCGCAACCCGCACCTGTCGCGCGCGGAGATCGAGACCCAGCTCAAGCGCTACCTGAACGTCGAAGTGATCGTCTGGCTCGGCAAGGGCGTGCACCTCGACGAGACCGACGGCCACGTCGACAACCTCTGTGCCTATGTGCGGCCCGCCGAGGTCGTCCTGAGCTGGACCAGCGACCGCAGCGATCCACAGTACGAAATCTCGCGCGATGCGTACGAACGGCTGCGGGAAGCGCGGGATGCGCGCGGCCGTCGCTTCAAGGTGCACAAGCTGCAGCAGCCCGGCCCGCTGCAGATGACGGCCGAAGAGGCTGCGGGCATCGACGTCGCGGAAGGTTCGCAACCGCGTGCAGCGGGCAGCCGGCTGGCCGCGTCGTACGTCAATTTCTACATCGGCAACCGGCGCGTCGTCGTGCCACAGCTCGACCGGCGCCGCGACCGGGACGCCCTGCGCAAGCTCAAGGACCTGTTTCCGCGGCATGAAGTCGTTGCAGTCCCGGGCCGCGAGATCCTGCTTGGTGGCGGCAACGTCCACTGCGTCACGCAGCAAGTGCCGCTGGCGCGCGACCGTCGCCGCTGAGGCGTGCCATGGCAACGACTCGCCGGCTGCACCAGGCCCTGAGCGGACGCCGCCTGACGCGGCTCGAGTACGAGCATGCCCTGCCCAAGCTGCAGGACGCACTGCTCGATGCGCAATTCTCGTTGCGGCAGTCGGGCAAGCATGCAGTGGTGCTGGTCGTAACCGGCATCCCGGCGGCCGGCCGCAGCGAAGTCGTCAACGAACTGCTCGGCTGGCTCGACCCCAAGCTGGCCACGGTCTACGGCTTCCATGCACCCAACGACGTCGAGCGCGAACGGCCGACGCTCTGGCGCTACTGGCAGCTCATCCCGCCGCGCGGCCGGATCGCCATCCTGCACGGTGGCTGGTACCAGGACCTGCTGCTCGGCGCCGCGGGTCTCGGTGCCAGGAGCGCTTCGGGCCCGGGGCAACTGCGCCGTGGCGTCGAGCGCGTGCGGCAGCTGGAACGCATGCTGGTGCGAGACGGCGTCGTGTTGTGCAAGGTTCACCTGCACGTCGCGCCGGAGACGCAGCAGAAACGCGTCGCCAAGTTGCAGGCGAGCAAGCTCACCCGTTGGCGGGTAACGCGGGAGGATCGCTGGCTGGCACGGAACTACCGACCCGTCGAGCGTGCGTTCGAAAGAACTCTGGCCGCGACCGAGCAACCCCTCGCGCCGTGGCACGTCGTGGACGGCACGGATCGCCAGCATCGCGCGCTCGAAGTCGGTCGCCAGTTGCTGGCCGCACTCGAATGCCCGGGCATGCCGGCGCCGGACCGGAATAACGCACCCAGGGGTGCGGCGGCGGTCAGTACCACTCGAACCCGGATTGCGACGAAGCCGCCGGGTGACGCACCCAGCGACGACGAGTACGACGCGGAACTCGAGCGGCTGCAGGGCAGGCTTGCATTGCTGTCACGGCGCAAGCGTTTCGAGCGACACGCGGTCGTCGCTGCCTTCGAGGGCATGGATGCGGCTGGCAAGGGCGGGGCAATCCGACGCGTCACGGCCGCACTCGACGCGCGCCAGTTCTGCGTGATCCCCATTTCCGCGCCGACCCCCGAGGAGCTCGCGCGGCCCTACCTTTGGCGCTTCTGGCTGCACTTGCCGGCGCGCGGCAACTACGCAATTTTCGATCGCAGCTGGTATGGACGAGTCCTGGTCGAGCGGGTGCGGGGCTTCGCCGCGGTACCCGACTGGCAGCGCGCCTATGACGAGATCAACGAATTCGAACGCCAGCTCGTCGAGCACCGCGTGATCGTCGCCAAGTTCTGGCTGGCAGTGAGCCGCGAGGAGCAGCTCGAGCGTTTTGCGGAGCGAGATCGGGATCCGCTCAAGCGCTTCAAGGTCGATCCCGCCGACTGGGCCAACCGCAAGCACTGGACCTCGTACCAGCGCGCCGCGCAGGAGATGCTGGCGCGCACCGACACGCGACATGCACCCTGGACGCTGGTGCCCGCCGACGACAAGCGCCACGCGCGCCTCGCCGTGCTGCGTGCGCTCGGCGATCGCATCGAAGCCGCGCTCGGCTGAGCGAAAGTAGTCCTGCTGGAGACCGCCTTGCCGCACATTGCCCTGGTGAGCACGTTCGACGCGCTCGCGCTCGATGAAGACTTGCCGCCGCTCGAGGCTGCGCTCGCGCGTCTGGGCGCAACCGTGTCGACGCCCTGCTGGGACGATGCAGACGTGGACTGGTCATCGTTCGACCTCGCCGTGCTGCGTTCGACGTGGAACTACGTCGAGCGCATCGACCAGTTCCGCGCGTGGACGCGCCGGTGTGCCCAGCAGACCCGGTTGCTCAATCCGCCGGAGGTCGTGGACTGGAACACCGACAAGCACTACCTTGCGCACCTGCATCGCGCGGGCGTGCCGGTCGTGCCGTCAAGGTTCGTCGAACCGGACGAGAATCCGCAGGCTGCGCTGCAGCACTTCCTGGCCGGCGCTGCCGATTCGCTTTCCGCAGGCCGCGTCGTGCCGTTCGACCAGTTCGTGATCAAGCCGTCGATCGGCGCGGGGTCGCGTGATACGGCCCGTTACCGATGCGCCGATGCAGATCGCGCGCTGGCGCACCTCGCGCGGCTCGTCATCGAAGAGCGGCGCAGCGCGCTGCTGCAGCCTTACCTCGCGAGCGTCGATGCGGTCGGGGAGACCGCGCTGCTCTATTTCGGGGGCGAGGCCAGTCATGCGATCCGCAAAGGTCCTTTGCTGCAGCTGGACTCCGCCCTGGTTGCAGGGCTGTTTGCCCCCGAAGAAGTTACCGCGCGACAGCCGGGTGCCGACGAACAGGCGCTGGCTGCGGCGGCTTACGCAGCAATTCCCTTCGACGCGCCGCTATATGCGCGCATCGACATGATCCGCGATGACAGGGGGGCGCCCGTGATCCTCGAGCTGGAGCTGACGGAGCCGTCGGTGTTCTTCGCCCACGCCCCGGGCAGCGCCGATCGACTGGCTCGGTTGCTGGTCGCGCGCTGCGGCGCCTAGAACCAGCCCGAGATGAACAGGCGGAACACGTCTGCGTCGAAGCTGTACAGCTCCTCGGTACCCGGCGCACCACCGGTCCGGATGTCACGGAAGTCGTCGTACTGGAAGTTGATGCGATCGTAGAACAGGTTCACGGTCGACCGCTGAATGCGCTCCCAGCCGATCGAGGGCAGCTCGTAGGTCGCGCCGAGGCTGAACATGTGGCTGGTGAACGTGCTGAGCTCCTTGTCGCGCGCCAGGAAGTTCTGCGCATCGGCGCGAGGGAAGAGGTCGGAATAGAAGTCCGCCGCGGACTGGTCGTACCAGCGGTAACCCGCTTCGAAGATCCAGCGCTTGCCCCAGGGATGCGTATAGCCGAGCGACACCGTGTTGGCGTCGATGCCCCAGGTGTCGGTGTAGAAGCGGTATTCGCCATGGATTGCCGCGCGATACGGCAGGAAGTACCGTGCGTTGATTGCGATGGCGTTGCTGGTGCGGGTGTGCGGGTACAACTCGGGCTGGAACGAAAAGCCGCGTGCGCTGGTGTCGTCAAGGTAGCGCACGGAGCGATACGGATTGTTGAGGAACCCCTCGTCGGTGATCGCCTCGTAGTTGAGCCCGGTCATCAGCCGCGGCGTCACGATCTGTTGCAGGCCGAAGCGGTAGTTGCGTCGATCGACGGTCTCCTCGAACGCGTTGTCGCCGTTCTTGCGCACTTCGTCCCAACCCTGGCTGAAGCCGAACGACACGGTCGTCAGGTCGCCAAACATGTCCTGGCTCAGGTCGAAGGACGCCGTGTTCGCGGTGTAGTCGCTCTCGTCGCTCAGCGTGTAACTCACGCTGTACTGGGTCTTGCCCTGCAGGAAATCGAACCCGAGGCTGCCCTGCGTGCGCTCTTCCGTGTACGGGCTCGCCGTCGTCATCACATCGATCGACGCACTCGACACCATGTCCATGTAGTAGTTGGCCGAAACCGAGTACTTCTCGGCGAACTTCTTGCGCAGCAGCAGCGACGGACCGTCGATCGTGACGCCGCCGCCGTCGTATCGATGGTAGAGCGCGTCGGCGCGGTCGTCCGGCAGCACGGCGGCACGCGCCACGCTGCTCGTCACCAGGGCGAGGCAGGTCAGCGCGACGATTCGGGGCGGGCGGGAGATCATCCGTGACGCCTCAGTTGCAGCCGCAGCCGCCGCCGTGGCTGCCCGTGGCGCCGCGCGCACCTTCGCGCGCCTCGAACACGTGGTTGAGATAGGCCCCGGAGATCGGATCTCGCTCGGCCGACATCACGATGTCGGCAAAGTACTGGCGCTCGTAGGGCTTGACCCAGGGTTCCACGCCCGCGCAGCCGGTGGCGCCGGCTGCCAGGCTCAGCCACAGGACCAGGCGAATCGACTGGCGTGTCGTCTGGCGCATGCTCATTCCTTCACCAGGCTGCGGATCATGTCGGCGTACTTCGCTTCGTCGCCCGGCTTGTAGCCGCGGTGGATGTAACGCACCTGGCCCTTGCGATCGACGAAGACCGTGCTCGGCATGCCTTCCACGCCGAAGCTCCCGGCTACCGCGCTGTCGGTATCGAAGAGGATGGGGAAGGAGACGGGCATGCCCTTGAGCCAGGTCACCGCGGCGGCACTGTCAGGCTCCACGTTCACGCCCAGCAGCGTGAAGCCGAGCGGTTCGTACTTCGTATTCAATTGCGCCAGCAACGGCATTTCCTGCCGGCAGGGGCCGCACCACGTCGCCCAGAAATTGATCATCACGACCTGGCCCTTGAGGTCGGCAAGCCGCACCTTGCCGCCGTCGCGGGCAGCCAGCGCGAAGTCAGGCGCCGCCGAACCCGGAGCCGCGGCGGCTGCGGCCAGCGCCGGCAGCGACAGCGCCAGGGTGCAGGCGAGGAGCAATTGACGTGCGATATTCATGGCTGTTCCTCAAAAGAAGGCGGTGACGCTGAAGGCGACCTGCAGGTTCTGCGTGACCTTGCTCTCGCCGAGCAGGTCGCTTTCGAACATGTGGTCGCGCACGTCGAGGTGCAGGGCGATCCAGTCGTTGGCGAGTACGCGCAGGCCCGCGCCGAGCGCCACCGTGAAGTGGTCGTCGCCGGCGAAGTTAGTGCTGCCCGCGCCGAGCGTGAAGTAGACGGCGCTCGGCATGGCACGTTTGCCGCCAAAGAACACCTCGCCGGGCAGCGCATTCCAGCCGAGCGAGAGGTCGTAGTACGTGAACTGGCGTTCGCTGTCGGTCAACAGTTCGGCGGCACCGCTCAGGTCCTCGTAGCTGGTCCTGCCGGCTTTCGAGGACCCGACGGTGGCCTCGGCGAAGAGGTCCTCGGAGAAGTGATAGGCGAGGCGGCCCCCATACAACAGGCTCGAGCCGAAATCCTCGATGCTGATCGTGCCGACGAACAGGCCGCCTTCGAAGTTCTCGGTATCGATGCCCGGTGGATCGACGTCACGCCGCTTGACGGCGGGCTCGACGACCTGCGGCTGCTGCGCCGGCAGCGCTGACGAATCAGCTGCCGGCTGACCAGCCGCCGGGGTGGCCGATTGTGCGGCCGCATTGCCCGGCAGCGCCGCAACGGCAGCCAGCGCCGTCAGAAGAAATACGTGAAGGCCACGGTCCATGCGTCGATCTCCTCGTTCTCGTCGCGACTCGTGAACACGACGTAGCTGCGGTATTCCGCCTGCAGCAAAAAGCGGTTGGTCAGGAACCCGCGCACGCCGAGGCCGGCGTAGGCAGTGGTGTCAGTGCGGTCGTCGGCCTGCACCAGGGTGGCCTTGGGCGAAATCGTCACCACGCCGCCGCCGATGCCCACGAACGGGGTCACGCGCCATTCCGGCATGAACACATGGGCGATGCCGGCGGTGCCGAGCCAGCCGTTCGAGAAGTTGCCCAGCAAGTGATTGGCGTCAGCCCGGACCAGCAGGTTTGACGTCAGCGCATATGCGCCGGCGACGCTGACCACGTTGGCGCCGCCGAAGTCGCCGCTGCCGAGGCCGATTTCCCAGTGGTGTTCGGTGCGGGCTTCGGGCCGGGGTCCAGCAAGCTCGACGGGTGCGCCACCCGGCGTCAGCGTGCGTTCGAGTTGGGAGCGATGCGCCCAGCCTTCGCGGCCGTTGTCGGTGCGCACCTTGATCCAGTCGGTGCGCTGGCGCAGCAGTTCGATCGTCGCCTCGCGCTCGACGGAGTACGTGGCGGGAAAGCCGCGTCCCGGGCCACTGCGCAGGTCGACGAACGCGTCCTGCACGACGACCGTCGCCGGCGACTTGTCGCCGCGAGCGTGCACAGACGGACTCGCGACGAGCATCGCAAGGCAGCAGGCGAGCAGGGGTCGGACAACGAGTGGGATCAATTCAGCGGTGCCGCAAATGGGTCGTTGAAGTATTGGGCACCGATGTCGGTCCATTCCGAGACGAGCTTCAACTCCACGGGACTCAAGCGGCCTGCGTGCGTCCCGCCAGGTGCAAACAATGAGAAGAACGTCACAGAGCCGTTCGCGTTGCCTGCACCCAGGGCGGGTGCGACCGGCACGGTCGAGAACTGCGGCAGGCCGGTCACCGGGTCGATGCCTGTCTGCACCAGCCGGTCCTGCAGCGTGCCGTTGACCACTTCCTGTTCTGCGTCGGTCGCCAGCAATTCACGGTAAGCCTGGAACTGCGTGGGCACGTCGGCGGACGGACCATCCGTCAGGTCGAGTTGGGCAGCCGGGACCCTCGCCGCGCCGTCGGCAGCGCGTGGCGAATGGCACGCCACACAAGTGTCGTCACGCAGCACGGTTCCGTCGGCGGCGAGCGTGACTCGCGGCTCGCTCCACAGCGGATGGAGGTGACGCTCGTAGTGGATCGTGATGCGGCAGCCCGCGCGCCAGTTCGTCACGCAATCAGGCGTGGTCGGCGCGGGGGTCGTCAGGTCTGCGTAGTCATAGGCGAACGCAGGATCAGGAGCGCGACCTGCAGCGACCGGGTCGGTCCAGACGTCGGTGTAGCGGAGGGACGTGCTCGGCTGCAGGTCCGCGCAATCGGTCTGGCAGCTGATGCGTGCGCGGACCTGGGCCATCGTTTCGCCGAAGTCGGCGAAGAACGCCGGGTTCGTGTTCGGGAACGGCACACCCGTGCCCGGCGCACCGGCGTTGGCTGCGGCAAACAGGTTGTCGCGGCCGTGTGAATCCTCGCGCGTCGCCTCGTGGCAACCGTTGCACTTGAGTTCCTGGCCTGCGCGCATTTGCAGCCAGTTGTCGTGCCGGCCGCCGATGCGGCGTCCATTCCCATCGAGAACCGAGATCGCAAACGCGACGTCCGCGGGAACCTTGATACGGACCGAGCCGTCCGGTTCCACCGGCGCGTAGCCGAGAATCTCGCGCATGCCGAACGCACTCGTGACCCCGAAGGCACTGCCGTCGAAATCACGCACGTCGTCATCCGGAATGCTGACAGCCTTTTCGATGCGCACGAAACGCGCGGGTCGTCCTGCCGCTGGCGTGAGCGCCGGATCGCGCAGTACCGCAATGCCGCCTGGAGCCGTGTCGATGCCGGCGATGTCGTAGACGCTGCGCACGTCGAGCAGGCCGACGCCCTCGGCTTCCAGATCGGCATCGAAGTCGACGCCGGCCACCGGGTCGAGCAGGACAGCCGGCAAGGCACGCGGTTGCAAGGCGACGACATCGGTGAACATCGTGCCTTCCACGGGGCTCGAGACGGGGAGCTGGGTCTGTTGCGACGGGTCGTAGATCCACACGCCATACAGCGGCGCGGCCGTGGCAGTTGCGCCGGCCGCCAGGCGATCCGTCGTGCAAGGGACGATCTGTGGTGTGGTGGATCCCGTCGCGGTCTCCAGCAACCGGCACTGGGTCCAGGTGAGCAGGATGCGGCCCGTGCCGTCCTGCAGCGGGAACGCCGCGTTGTAGCGGCCGCCGGGGGAAGGACCCTCGACCGTGCGCACGTCGTTCGTGGTGGCCGCCACCTGCGCCGGACCCGTCAGCACGCCACGGTTCGGAAGTGTCGGCTGCGTGATCTCGACGAAGTTCGCGGTGTCCACTTCCAGCAGCTGGCTGCCGAGGTCGGGCGCCTCGAACGGCTGTACACGGACGAGCAGCTTGCCGTTCGCCATCGGGCGCGGGTCGAGGAAGTGCACGTCCTCGCCATCGGTGCCGGTGGCGTGGCTGCGCGCACCGTACAGCATCTGCAGCTCGCTGCCATCGGGGCGCATCGTGTACAGGCTGATCTCGTCGTGATTGGGAGCGTTGTCCCAGCGACTGAACACGACGCGGCCATCCGGCAGCACGGCCGGATCGAGGTCGTGGCTCTGGTTGAACGAGACCTGCCGGATGCCCGAGCCGTCAGCATTCATCACGTGCAGCACGAAGGCGTGCTCGTCGTCGTTCTCGTCCTGCGCGGCAAACTGTGGTTTGCCTTCGTCGAGCAGGATCGCCTTCGACTGCCGCTGCCGGGTCGACGAGAACACGATGCGGCCGTCCGGCAGGTAATGCGGAGCCACGTCGTCGCCCTCGCGGGCGGCCGTGTCGGACGTAAATACGCGCCGCAGCAGCTGCGCGTCGAGATCGTATTCCCAGATGTCCCAGGTCGGTTGCTCGTCGGGCGAGGCGCCGACGATGTTCGGCTCACGCAGCGCGAACACCAGCTTGCGGCCGTCATACGAGGGCTCTACGTCGCGAACGTCACCGAGTCCCATGGTGATCGCCGCGGTGAGATTGCGTTCGGCTGCAGAGGGTGACGCGCGATCCCGCAGGTATAGGTCGGCGCCCGGCTGGAACGGCAGCAGTTCGCGCACGTCAGGCGTCAGCGCATCCCCGGTTGGTACCGGGCGCTTGACGTAGGCAATCGGGAAGTCGAGGACGACCGGATCGGGCGACTGGTCGCCGCCGGGGTTGGCGCCGCTGCCGCCGTCGCTGCTCGTGCAAGCGGCCAGCGCTGCCACGACGAGCAGCAGGCCGAACGACTTCCAATGTTGCAAGCGACCGAGTGCAGTCGCCGCCAGGTGTGCTGCCATCTTTTTTCCTCGCAGCGATCCCGTGCATCGTGCCGCCGCGCAGGCGTCTTCTCGCATAAGTGACCGGCGCGCGTGACGTTTGGGCGCCCGTTCTGTGAGCGTCCTCTCACAAACGAGAACGTGGCTTTGCGCCAGCCACCCTCAGGCCACAGATTCCGTCGCCACGGCGGCCTTCGGTTGCCGACGGGAGGGTGGATGTCACAGACCAGGACGCCGAGCACTCGCAGCGCGCGCAACTTGCGCAGTGCGTTCGTCAGCCTATGCCTGGTAGCGGTCATGCTGCTGCCAGCGGCTGTGCAGGCGGACTCGCGTTCGCAGGCAAAGCGGCTGCACGACCGGCTCGCGGGCGTGCCGCCCACCGAGGCCGTACTGACTTCGATGGCGAGCGACATCGCGGCCGGTCGCGCGACCGACGCCGCCAACACGGCCATGCAGCACCGTGCGTTCTACGACGTGACGCTGAAGAACTTCGCGATGCCGTGGACCAACCGCGACCAGACCGTCTTCGCACCGCTCAACGACTATGTCGCGACCGTGATCGGCATGGTGCGCGACGACGTCGCTTTCGACCGGGTGCTGTACGACGACATCCTGTACGTGGGGCGCAGCGGCCCGGGCGTGCCTGGCTATTCGGCATCGAACAACGACCATTACGCCGCGCTCGAGTCCCAGGGCGTCAACCTCAAGGACGACCTGGTGCGGACCATGCAGTCGTCGGCCAGCGGTATTCCGACGGAGGCAACGGCGGGAGTGATGACCACGCGTGCAGCCGCGCAGGCATTCTTCGTCGCCGGCACCAACCGCGCGATGTTCCGCTACACGCTGATGAACCACCTCTGCACCGACCTCGAGCAAGTGCAGGACACCACGCGCCCGCCTGACCGGATCCGGCAGGACGTGAGCCGCAGCCCTGGCGGCGACAGCCGCATTTTCCTGAACAACTGCATCGCCTGTCACTCCGGCATGGATCCGATGACGCAGGCGTTCGCCTACTACGACTACGACGAAACGGCGGGACGCATGCTCTACACGCAGGGCGTCGTGCGGCCGAAGTACTTCAACAACAAGGACACGTTCCCCGCGGGTTACTCCACGCCGGACGATGCCTGGGACAACTACTGGCGCAAGGGCCGCAACTCGCTGCTGGGCTGGGACGGATCACTGCCAGGAAAGGGCACGGGAGCGAAGTCGCTCGGGCGCGAGCTCGCGCACAGCGACGCGTTCGCCTCGTGCCAGGTCCAGAAGGTGTTCAAGAACGTCTGTTTCCGCAGCCCAAGCGACTCGCAGGACCGCGCGCGAGTGCAGGCAATGACCGCCAGCTTCAAGGCGAACGGCTACCAGCTGAAGCGGGTATTCGCCGAAGCCGCCACTTACTGCATGGGCGACTGAGGAAAGACACATGGAACCTACCAACCTGCGTCTTGCCTCGAAGCTCCGTGGCCTGGCCGTCGTCGCCTGCGCACTCGCACTGGTGGCGTGCGGAGGCGGCGCCGATACCGTAGAGAATCCGGTGACGTCGGGCGGATCGGCGCCTACCTACAGTGGCCCCGCGCCGGCCACGGCCGACGTGCAGTCATTCAAGATCAACGTCTGGGACAACCTGAAGGCGGGCAACCGGTGCGGCCAATGCCACGTTGCGGGCGGCCAGGCACCCTCGTTCGTGCGCCAGGACGACGTGAACCTGGCCTACGCGGCGGCCAACGGCATCGTGACGCTCGCATCGCCGCGCGATTCACGCATGGTCCAGAAGGTGGCAGGTGGCCATAACTGCTGGCTGGCGAGCAACGATGCGTGTGCCGACATCCTGACGACGTGGATCACGGCCTGGGCCGGCGCGACCGCGGGCGGCGGCACCACCGGAGTCGTGCTCAAGGCGCCGCCGATCAACGATCCGGGCGCCAGCAAGAGCTTCCCCGCGTCGCCGGCACTGTTCGCCACGACCGTGCATCCGCTCGTCGAGCAGTATTGCGCGCGCTGCCACACGTCGACCGCGGCGGCCGCACAATCGCCGTACTTCGCGTCTAGTGACGTCGACGAGGCGTACGCGGCGGTGAAGACCAAGATCAACCTCGACCAGCCCGCGCTTTCACGGCTGGTCGTGCGCCTGCGCACGGAATTCCACAACTGCTGGAGCGACTGCGCAGCGAACGCGAATACGATGGAGGCTGCGATCCAGGCATTCGCGAACCAGGTGCCGGCGACGCAGGTGGACGCCTCGCTCGTGTTCTCGAAGGCGCTGCGCATCCCTGACGGCCTCGTCGCGAGCGGCGGCAACCGTTACAGCGGCAACATGATCGGACTCTGGGAGTTCAAGACCGGTCGCGGATCGATCGCCTACGACACCAGCGGTGTCGAGCCCGCGCTCAACCTGAACCTCTCGGGTGACGTGTCGTGGGTGGGTGGCTGGGGCCTCAACGTGCGCAGCGGCAAGGCCCAGGGTTCGACCACCGCCAGTCGCAAGCTGCACGACCTGATCAAGGCGACCGGCGAGTACACGATCGAAGCGTGGGTGGCTCCTGGCAACGTGGCACAGGAGGACTCGCGGATCGTGTCGTACTCGGGCGGCACGACGACCCGCAACTTCATGCTCGGCCAGACACTCTACAGCTACGATTTCTACAACCGTGCGACCGGCACCAATACCGCTGGCGATCCGAAGCTCACGACGGCGGCCGCCGACGAGGACCTGCAGGCGACGCTGCAGCACGTCGTCGCGACCTTCGACCCGGTCCAGGGACGTCGCCTCTACGTCAACGGCGAGTTCACGGGCGATGCGGACCCGGTTTCTGGTGGCACGCTCTCCGACTGGGACGACACGTTCGCGTTCGTACTCGGCAACGAGGTCTCGGGCGATCGCCAGTTCCAGGGTGTGTTCCGGCTCGTGGCCGTTTACAACCGCGTGCTGACCGACTCGCAGATCCAGACCAACTTCACCGCCGGCGTGGGCGAGAAGTTCTACCTGCTGTTCTCGATCAGTCACCTGGTCGACGTGCCGCAGGCGTACATCCTGTTCGAGGTCAGCCAGTTCGACTCGTACAGCTACCTGTTCGACAAGCCGACGTTCATCAGTCTCGATCCGACGGCCAGGCCGGGCTCGATCCCGATCGCCGGCCTGCGGATCGGCGTCAATGGCTCGGAGGCGCCGGTGGGCCAGGCTTACCGCACTCTGGACACGACGATCACCGACTCGCAGTTCGGGCCGCTGGGGCAACCGCTCGCCAACGTCGGCACCGTCATCGCGCTGGAGAAAGGGCCCGACACGGACGAGTTCTTCCTCACCTTCGACGTGCTCGGCTCGCACCAGAACGTGCGGCTCGATCCGGTGCCGCTGGCACCTGCACCGCCGGCAGACGTGCAGCGGCCCTCGGATGTCGGGTTGCGCGTGTTCGATGAGCTGAATGCAACGATGGCAGAGCTCACCGGCATCAGTCCCCAGGATCCGGCGGTGGCTGCCACGTACACGACGATCAAGCAGTCCCTGCCCACGGTGGAGACGGTCGACACGTTCGTGTCTGCGCACCCGGTCGCCGTGGCGCAACTCTCGATCCAGTACTGCAATGCGCTGGTCGAGAGTCCGACGGCGCGTGCGCAGTACTTCCCCGGCTTTGATTTCACGGCGGCGCCCGCGACGGCGTTCGCGCCGGCCGGGCGAACGATCGTGCTCGACGCGCTGGTGGGTCGCATGTTGCGGACCAACGTGACGACCGAGCCCGATGCCGCGGGCGTGCGCAGCGACCTCGACGCGCTGATCACCCGGCTCGCGGGATGCGGTGGCTCCTGCGCCGCGGATCGAACCGAAACCGTCGTCAAGGCCAGTTGCGCCGCGCTGCTCGGCAGCGCCGCGACGCTGTTGCACTGACCGCCAGCCGCAGCCTAAGGACGAACCATGCTCATTCGCAAAACACCGCCGCGTGCGCTGGCCCTCGACGAACCCATCCGTCACCAGGAGGCCCACAAGCGTCCCGTGACGCGACGCGACTTCCTGTCGCAGGGCTTCGGCACCGGACTCGCGACGATCGCGGCACCCGGGATCTTCAGCCTGTTCGCCAACCCGCGTTCGGCAATGGCTGCGCTGTCGCCCGATATCGAGGCGCTCAAGACCACCTGCGGTATCGACGTGCAGGGCGCGGGCAAGATTCCGTTCATCTGCATCGACCTCGCGGGTGGCGCGAACATGGTCGGCTCGAACGTGCTGATCGGCGGGCCCGGCGGGCAGCTCGATTTCCTGAGCACCGCGGGCTACGGCAAGCTGGGCCTGCCCGGCGACATGCTGCCGAGCATGACCAACGCGACCACCGGCACCAGTTTCACGGACAGCCGGCTCGGCCTGGCATTTCACAGCGACAGCGCGTTCCTGCGCGGCATCCTCGATCGCGTCGCGCCGGCGACCGCGGCGTCGATCAACGGTGCGGTGATCGCCGCCCGCTCGGAGAACGACACCGGCAACAACCCGCACAACCCGATGTACGGCATCCATTCCGCCGGTGCGGACGGCTCGCTTGCCACGCTGGTCGGCTCGCGCGCATCGGATTCGGGCGGCAACTCGATGGCGCCGGCGGGCATGATCGATCTCTCGGTACGGCCCACCAAGGTGGACCGCTCGAGCGACGTCACGGGGCTGGTCGACACCGGCCAGCTCGCGAGCCTGCTGAGCCTCGACGACACCGTGGCGGTGATGGAGGCGATCCAGCGCATCAGCGACCGCAAGCTCACGGTCATCGATCCGAAGCAACCCTGGGCCGATCCGAAGCAGACGACGGTGACGCGCAACGAGGTGGTGCGCGAACTCGTCAGCTGCGGCTACGTGAAGGCCGCCGACGTGGTCGATCGCTACGGTGACCCGACCAGCCTCAATCCCGACCTCGATCCGGACATCGTGGGTGCGGGCGGCATCTTCAGTCGCGCCGAGTACGACAACGACGCGGAGTTCCGCAAGACGGCGGCGGTCATGAAGATGGTGCTGTCGGGCTACGCTGGCGCCGGCACGATCGCGCTCGGCGGCTACGATTACCACGGGCAGGGCCGCTCGACCGGCGAGCTGCGCGACCTGCGGGCGGGCCGCTGCATGGGTGCGTGCCTCGAGTACGCCGCGCGCCGTGGCCTGCCGCTGATGCTGTACGTGTTCTCGGACGGCTCGATTTCCGCGAGCGGCCAGGTCGACAACACGACCGACGGCCGCGGCAAGTTCATGTGGACCAGCGACAACCAGTCCACCGCCGCGTCTTTCTTCCTGGTCTACAATCCGCGGGGTCGCCCGAGCCTGCTCAGTACGGGAGCAGGAGGTGCGGCACGGCATCAGCAGATCGGGTATTTTCGCTCGGACGCGTCGGTGGAGACCGCCTCGAGCCCTGCAGCGGGCAACGTCAACCTGCTGGTCGAGACGGTCGTGCTGAACTACATGGCCCTGCACGGTGAACAGGCCCAGTTCGCGGCGCGCTTCCCGCGCAACGGGCTCGGCAATTCGACGCTGCAGGACAGCCTGATCGCATTCGATCCGATCGTGAGCGGTCGCATCGGCTAGGGGACTCTTGAACGCATCGACTCCGAGTGGCTTGCAGTCATTCCTGCGCTGTCCACGCTGCTCGGGTGTGCTCGACGGCGACGCCACACTGAGTTGTGCCGGGTGCGGCGCAAGCTATCCGCTGGTCGACGGCATGCCCTGGCTGCTACCCGAGCCCGCGCTCGCGCTGGCCGAATGGCGCGCGCGCCTGCACGCGCTGACCACCCACCTCAAGCGGCAAGCCGTACAGTACCGTGCCGCATTGCGTCCAGACGTCACGCGCTCGGCGACGCGCAACCGGCTCAAGCTGCTGGCGATGGCGTGCTCCGATCACGCACGGCGCCTGCAGGCGCTGCTGGCACCGCTCGAGACGGAAGCCGAGCCCGCGGCTGCCGCGACGTATTCGGCGCTGGCTCCGGTCGTGGCGTCGGCCCAGGGACTCGCAAGCTATTACGCCAACGTCCACCGCGACTGGCACTGGGGCGGCAATGAAAACACTGCGTCGTGTGCGGCCGTGCGCGACGCGCTGGGCGGCGCGCGAGTAGAGCGGTTGCTGGTGCTCGGCAGCGGAGCGGGGCGGCTCTCGTACGACCTGCACGCGAGCCTGCGTCCCACGCTGACCTTCGCAGTCGATATCAACCCACTGCTGATGGCCGTCGCGCGCCGAATGTACGCCGCGGAGCGCGTCGACCTGTACGAATTTCCAGTGGCGCCCCGCGACCTGGCCAGCCATGCGCTGTTGCGCACACTGACCTCGCCCGGGCGCGCCGAACCCGGGCTGCACCTGGTGTTCGGTGACGCGAAGCAACCGCCGTTCGCGCCCGGCAGCTTCGACGCAGTCGTCACTCCCTGGCTGGTCGACGTGGTCGACACCGATCTCGAGAGCGTCGCAGCGACCGTAAATTCCCTGCTCGCACCGGGCGGACGCTGGATCTGCAGCGGCACGTTGTTCTTTCAGCAGGCCGACCCTGCGCAGGCCTATTCGAGCGAGGAGGTGCAGGAGATCGTGGCCGGCGCGGGCTTCGAGTCGCCCGAGTTGAAGTCATCGCGCCAACCGTACCTGGCATCACCCGCGAGCCGGCACGCGCGCGTTGAAGAGGTCGTGACCTTCGCCGTTCACAAGCAGCGCGAGGCGGATCTGCCGCTGCGACCGTTGCCGTCCTGGCTCGCGGATCCGCGGCATCCGGTGCCCCTGTTGCCGGAGGTGGCCGACCACGCATTGGCCCTCAGGGTACGTGGCTACGTGGCTTCGCTGGTGGACGGCCGGCGATCCCAGGCGGACATCGCCGCGAAACTCGTCGAGGAACGGCTGTTGCCCCCCGGGGAAGCGACTGGCATCGTGCGCGACTACCTGCTGCGCCTGCACGACGAGGCCCAGCTGCGACCCGGAATCTGAGGTTAGACGATGCGACGCTTCGTACTGCTGCTGGCCTTGAACCTGCTGGCTGCCGCGCCGGCCGCGCGCGCCGCCTGGTACGAGCGCGAAGAAGCGATCATGGGTACACGCGTCGCGGTGCAGCTCTGGAGCGACGATGCCGTGCTCGCCGTGAACGCCATCGACGCGGTCATGGCCGACATGCACCGCACCGACAACCTCATGAGCACGTACAAGCCGGAGAGCCAGCTCTCGCAGGTCAATGCCCACGCCTTCGAACGTCCGGTGACGGTGGATGCCGACATCATCGACGTCGTGACCAAGTCGCTCGAGTATTCGCGACTCAGCAACGGCGCGTTCGACATCACCTACGCGAGCGTCGGCTACCTCTATGACTATCGCGCGCATCAGCATCCGACCGACGCGCAGATCGAGGCTGCATTGCCGGGAGTCGACTATCGCCAACTCAAAGTCGACCCGAAAGCGAATACGATCCGGTTCCTGCAGCCGGGCATGCGCATCGACCTCGGCGGTATCGCCAAGGGCTGGTCGGTCGACCGCGGGGTCGAGATCCTGCGGCGCATGGGCATCGAGCACGCGATGGTCAACGCCGGTGGCGACACCGCACTGCTCGGCGACCGGCTCGGCAAACCCTGGGTGGTCGGTGTGCGCGATCCGCGCAAGCCGGGCGTGGTCGTCGCGCGCATTCCATTGCAGGACGAGGCGATTTCGACCTCCGGTGACTACGAGCGCTACTTCGAGGCAGACGGCAAACGCTATCACCACATCCTCGTGCCGGGCACTGGCAAGTCGCCCGATGCCGTCCGCAGCGTCACGGTGATCGGTGCCAATGCGACGCGCACCGACGGCCTGACCAAGACCGTATTCATCCTCGGCGTGGAGCGCGGCATGGAGTTCGTGCGCAAGCTCGGCGACGTCGAGGCGGTCATCGTCGACCGGGACGGCCAGGTCTTCTATTCGGCAGGTCTCGAGCCTCCGCAATAAGCAATGGCTGCGGCCGGCGGCGCGAAATGTGACGCACCGCAAGTGTCTGATAACTGGAAGCCTGCTGATTTGACAGCGTGGCGAGCCCCAGACAACGATGCACTCGACTGAAAAAGGCAAACCCGCCGAAAGGCGGGGACGCAAAGCCACCGGTCTTCGGGACGTTCCCATGACAGCGGGGTTGCCAAGTGCAACGCAGGACATTGGATTCAAGCATCCCCGCGGGGATGCTACGCGCGTGGATGGCCGCGGCAATCGCCGCGACGGTCGGCGTGCCCGCATTCGCCGCGCCCCCAGCGCTCGATTCCGTCGCGCCTGATTTTGCATTGAGGGGCATCGACGGGCACAACCTGCGCCTGTCGGAGTACCGTGGCGAACCGGTGGTCCTGCATTTCTGGGCCAGCTGGTGCGGACCCTGCCGCGAGTCCGTCGCTGCGCTCGACGCGCTTGGGCGCAGCTCCAGTATCCACGTGCTGGGCGTCAATCTCGATGGTGCCGACCGCGCGGCCGCGGTGGCCGAGTCCTTGCACCTCACGTCGCCGACGCTCGTCGACGCACAGCAGTCGGTGGCGCGGACATACGACGTTGCCAAGCTGCCATTGACGCTGCTGCTCGATGCCGAGGGAAAGGTCCGCGCGTCCTGGTCCGGCGTCCCGGTCAACCTCTCTGAACTCGCCCCGCAACTCGAACGCCTGAGCCAGGACTGACGGAGTTCCGCCTGCATGAAACCGAAATCCCACCCGTTACTGCGTGTCGCGCGCCTGTTCACGGTGCTCGCGCTGCTGGGGGCGCCGTTGTTGGCGATGCCCTCCGACGGCGATACCACGAGCCTGAAGTCCGTCGACCAGGACGTGCAGGCGCTGAAAAAGCAGCTCATCGACCTCAACCGCGACCTGTTCAAGCTCGAGGAAGAGCTGCTGTATCCGGCGAGCACGCAAGTGGCCGTGTTCCTGTCCGTCGACGTGGGGACGTTCTTTGCCCTCGACTCGGTGACGCTCAAGGTCGACGACAAGGAAGTTGCGAACTACCTCTACACCGAGCGTGAGGTGGCAGCCTTGCATCGCGGCGGCGTGCAGAAGCTCTACCTGGGCAACCTGAAAGCCGGCAACCACGAGATCGTGGCGTTCTTCACTGGCAAGGGCCCTCACGATCGTGACTATCGCCGTGGCACGACCCTCAAGGTCGACAAGACCGTGGGCGCCAAGTACGTCGAGCTCCGCATCAGCGACCGTGCCGCTTCGCTGCAGCCGGAGTTCGTCGTGCGGCAGTGGGAGTAGGGCGGGCCCGGGCTCCGCGGCATCGACACCATGCGTCACCGATCCTCCACCGCACTGATTTACGCACTCTGCATCGTCCTGGTGCTGGGTGCGGCCGCAGCGTGGACGGCACGCGCAGACGAGCCGGCTCGGGACGCACCGCCGCCGACCAAGGTCCGCGACCTCGACTACGGCGACGTGTTGTTTCACTTTTTCCAGGACGACTATTTCGAGGCAGTCGTCCGGCTGGAGGCGAACCGCGACTTCAATCGGCTTACTCATCACGCCGCCGAGGCGGAACTGCTCTCGGGCGGCCTCTACCTGTCGCTGGGCCTGCACTCCGAAGCGGAGCGCATCTTCGATCGACTGCTGGCCGGCCCGGTGGCGCCGTCGGTGCGCGACCGTGCCCGCTTCTATCTCGCTCGCATCGGCTACCAGCGCGGCTACAACGAGGCCGCACTGCGCAACCTCGGGTACATCGAGCAACCGCTGGCCGGCAAGCTCGAACCTGAACGCCGTCTGCTCGAAGCGAACGTGCTGATGAGCCTGGGGCGCTACGCCGAGGCGGCACAGAGTCTCGCAACCTGGAGCGACACCAGCGGCTGGTCGAACTACGCGCGCTTCAACCTGGGTGTGGCGCTGGTGCGTGCCGGTGACACCGCGCGTGGGCGTCAGTTCCTCGAACAGGTCGGGACGATGCCGGCCTCGAATGAGGAGCAGGCGTCGCTGCGGGATCGTGCCAACCTCGCGCTTGGGTTCGCGTTGCTGCAGCAGCAGGGCGGCGCCGAGCCGGCGGCCGTCCTCAGTCGCGTGCGCCTGGACGGGCCGTTCACGAACAAGGCGCTGCTGGCGCTCGGCTGGGCCGAGGCCAATGCCAACCACCCCGAGCGCGCGCTGGTGCCCTGGCTCGAGTTGCAGCAGCGAAAGATCCTCGATGCTTCCGTCCAGGAGTCGCTGATTGCCGTGCCGTATGCCTACGTCAAGCTGGCATCCAACGGGCAGGCGTCGCAACAGTACCGCTCGGCCGTCGACGCCTATACACGCGAATCACGGCGCATCGACGAGTCGATCGTGGCAATTCGCCAGGGCGGCTTCCTCGATTCGATCCTCGCGGCGACGTCGAAAAGTGATCGCCCGGGCTGGTTCTGGCAGCTCGAGACGCTGCCCGATGCGCCGCACACGCGCTACCTGTATCACCTGATGGCCTCGCACGAGTTCCAGGAAGGCCTCAAGAACTACCGTGACCTGCGACTGATGCAGGCCAACCTCGCGCGCTGGACGGACTCGCTCGAAGCGTTCGGCGCGATGATCGAGGCGCGTGAGCTGGCAGCGACGCAGCGCGAGCCGCGCCGGCAGGAGATGCTGGCCGGCACCGACCTCGAGGCGCTGGCGCAGCGGCAGCAGGCGCTCGCGGATCGGTTCGCGCAGGTCGAGGCGAACCGTGACGTTGCGGCGCTCGCATCGCCGCAGGAGCTATTGCAGTGGGACGCGTTGGCTCGCATCGACGCGACGCTGGCCGCGATGCCCGCCGGACCGCAGCGTGACGAGTTTGCCGAACGCGCACGGCTGCTCCGTGGCGCGCTATCGTGGGAGCTGGATCGTGCCTACAAGGTGCGGGCGGCGCAGACTCGTCGCGACCTGAAGCAAGCTCAGGCGGCTCTCGCCGAGGCCGGCACGCGGCTTGCCTCGATCGGCGAGGCAGGCGACCTGGTGCCGCAGAACACCCAGGGTTTTGCGGGCCGTGTCGACGAACTTTCGGAAAGGGTTGCGCGCATCGCTCCCCTGATCGATGCCACGGCCCTCGCGCAGGAACGCGCGTTGGCCGACATCGCCGTCGCGGAACTGCAGGCGCAACAGAAGCGCCTCGGCAGTTATTCGACGCAGGCGCAGTTTGCCCTGGCCTCACTGTATGACGGCGCAACCAGCGGAGGTGGCCAATGAGCGCATCACGCTGCCTGTCGCTCGCGGTGGCATTCATGCTTGCAGGCGGCTGGTCGGGCACCGCAGAAAGTGCCCGCAAGAAGGCTGAGCCGACGCTCGGGTCGCTTGCCGGCCGCGCTGCGCCGGTGGATCGCTCGCTGCCCGTGCAGGCGGCGCCCGAGGACGCCGCCAACAGCTACGAAGCGTTCCTGCGGATCGACGGTGCGGACCCGGCCCTGAAAGCGCAGGCGTTGCGCCGGCTGGGGGACCTGAGGCTCGAGCAGGCCGCCATGCTCAGTGCCGTTGGCGACGTGCCAGACGCCGCGTCGCAGGCAAAGGCCCGCGAAGCGGTCGCCGCGTACCAGGAACTGCTGCGCGACTATCCGGACTATGCAGCGCGCGATGCGACGCTGTACCAGCTCGCTCGCGCCTCCGAGGTTGCGGGTGACGCCGATGCCGCGATGGCGGCGCTCGACGAACTGGTGCTGCGGCATCCGCAAGGTGCCCATGCCGATGAGGCGCAGTTCCGTCGTGGCGAAGTGTTCTTCAGTGCCAAGCGCTACGCCGACGCCGGACAGGCTTATGCGGCGGTGCTCGCGATGGGCCCTGCCAGCGCGTTCCATGAGCAGGCGCTCTACAAGCGTGGCTGGGCGCAGTTCAAGCTCGGCGACAACGCGGCGAGCAGCCGTGATTTTCTCGCCCTGCTCGACACGGTGCTGGTGCACGAGGGCGAACTGCGCGACGTTTCGCTACTGACGCGGCCACAACAGGAGTTGTCGGACGACGCGCTGCGCGCCTTGAGCCTGATGTTTGCTGCAGACGAAGGGGCGGCCTCGCTGCAGGCTGCCCTCTCGCAACGGGGCCCGGCGCCTTACGAGTCGCGGTTGTACAGCGCGCTCGGCGACCTGTACGTCGAGAAGGAACGCTTCCAGGACGGTGCCGAAGTCTACCGCTCATTCGCGCGCCGCCAGCCGCTCGACCCAGCCGCGCCCTTCCTGCTCGGCAAGGCGACCGAAGCCTACGGCAAGGCGGGCTTCAACGCGCTCGTGCTCGAATCGAAGCAGGAACTGGTTGAACTCTACGGGCCGCGCAGTGCGTACTGGGCGCAGCGTGGCGCGAGCATCGATCCGCGCGTGAGCGCGGCCGTGCAGGCGAACCTGCTCGACCTGGCGCGACATCACCATGCGCTGGCGCAGAAGAAGGGCGGGGAGGCCGATCGCGACGCCGCCGTGCGCTGGTACCGCGAATACCTCGACGGCTTCGACGCTACGGTGGAAGCGCCGGCGACGCGACTGCTGCTGGCCGACCTGTTGCTCGAAGGCTCGCGCTACAGCGAGGCGGCCGACGAGTACGAAAAGGCGGCGTACAACTATGCAAACGCGCCCGAGGCGGGCCGTGCCGGCTACGCCGCGCTGGTTGCACTCGACAAGGCCGCGGCGACGCTGCCGGAGTCGCAACGGCCGGCGTTGGAACAGCGTGCGATCGAGTCCTCGCTGAAGTTCGCTGCCACGTTCCCCGAGCACGTCGAAACGCCCGGCGTCCTGACGCGCACGACCAAGCAGCTGTTCGATCTGGGCGACCGGCAGCGTGCCGAGTCGGTCGCGCAAAGCGTGCTCGCGCTTGGGCCGCGCGCCGACGCTGGCCAGCAACTCGTCGCCTGGACGGTGCTGGCACACACGTACTTCGACTCCTCGCGCTACTCCGAGGCTGAACGCGCCTACGGTGAGATCGCCGCGCGCACGCCTGCCAGCGACAAGCAGCATGCGGAGGCCATCGAGCGCCAGGCGGCTGCCGTGTATCGACAAGCCGAGACCCGCCAGGCCGCGGGTGACCACGCCGGTGCCGTGCAGGACTTCCTCCGGGTTGCCGTCGTCGCGCCATCTTCGCCGATCCGTGCCAAGGCCGAGTTCGACGCCGCGACCCTGTTGCTGCAAGACCAACAGTGGGTCGCGGCGGCAACGGTGCTCGAAGGGTTCCGCGCCACGTATCCCCAACACGAGTTGGCAGCCGACGTCGATCGCAAGCTGGCCGTCGCGTACGTCGAGTCGGGACAGCAGGCCAAGGCTGCCACCGAGTTCGAGCGCGTCGCGGCCCGCACGACGGAAGACCCGGAAGTGCGCCGCAGCGCCCTGTGGCAGGCGGCAGAACTCCAGGTCGCAGCGGGTGACCGTGCCTCGGCGAGCCGCGTTTACGCGGAGTACGTCAAGCGCTATCCGGTGCCTGCTGGCCCCGCGGTGGATGCACGACAGACGCTCGCCGACCTGGCGCGCGATGCCAACGACGCCGAGGGCCGCAAGCGCTGGCTCGAAGACGTCATCGTCGCGGATCGAGCGGCCGGTGCCGAGCGGACAGACCGAACGAAGTTCCTCGCGGCAACCGCGTCCCTCGAGCTCGCCCGACCGCTCGACGCATCGGCGCGCGCAATCCGCTTGGGGCTGCCGCTCGAAAAGTCACTGCCTGCAAAGCGCAAGGCCCTCGAAGCGGCGCTCGGTGCCTATGGGCGGGCCGAGGAGTACGGCGTGGCGCAGGTCACGACGGCCTCGGCATTCGCAATGGCTGACCTCTACCGCGACCTCGGCAAGTCGCTGCTGGAGTCGGACCGGCCGAAGAATCTCGACGCCGAGGAACTCGAGCAGTACGACGTGCTGCTCGAGGAGCAGGCGTTCCCGTTCGAGGAAAAAGCGATCGGCATCCACGAACGCAACGCCCGGCTCGCGGCGCAGGGCGTGTACGACGAGTGGGTGCAGAAGAGCTACGCCGAACTCGCGCAGCTGAAGCCGGGCCGGTATGCACGGATGGAAGTTGCCGATGCGCCGGTCGTGCCCACGGCAGGGGTGGTGCTACCGCCCGAGGCCGACCCGGCCATGCAGAACCAGCTCGGTGTGCAGAAGCGCCAGGCAGGGCTGTTTGCGGACGCGAAGGCCGCGTACGAGCGCGCGCTGGTGCTCGACCCGAACTTCGCCGACGCCGAGCGAAACCTCGCGATCCTGCACGATCTCTATCTCGACAACCCGTCGGCCGCGCTGCCGCACTTCGAGCGCTATCAACTGCTGACGCAGGGTGCCGACACCCAGGTCACCGCGTGGATTGCCGAACTGAAGGCACGAATCGCCGCGGTCACGCGCACCGCAGAGGCCACCCCGTGAAGATCATTCGCGCAATTCATGTGACGCTGCTGCTCGCCAGCCTGCCGCTCGTGCCCGTGCAGGCTGCAGATCCTGCCCCGAAGGTGGACACATCCGCGAAAGCCATCGATCGACTGCAGCTCGACGCCACGGCGATCACCGGCAACCGGGAGTTGCCCAAAGTCATGAGCATCGTGCCGTGGAAAGCCGCCGAACCGCCGGGTGGCCCGGATCGCCCGATGGGCAGCCTCATCGACGAGCTGCTCGCGCCGCTCGACCGCGACGAGTTCCGCCGCGAAATCAACTACTACCGCGACCTTGCGTCGCCGACAACCACCGTTTCAACCGTCCCCGTACCTGTCCCCGGAGCAAGCCCGCAATGAGCACCATCGACCTGATCGTCAATTTCTTCAAGCAGGGTGGGGCGTTCCTCTACCCGATCGCCGCCGTCTTCGTGATCGGCCTCGTCGTCGCCGTGGAGCGCTTCATCTACCTGACGCGCGTCTCGGCCGGCAATCGGCGCCTGTGGGCAGAACTGTCGCCCCTGGTCCAGGCGGGCAACTTCCGCAAGGCGATGGAAGTCGCCGAGAAGACCGACTCCGCTCTCTCGACCATCATGCGCTATGGCATGTCGCGCGTCGCCACGGCCCGCCGTCGCGAGGACATCGAGAAGGCGATGGAAGAAAGCCTGATCGAGGTGATCCCGCGCCTCGAGAAGCGCACGCACTATCTCGCCACGCTCGCCAACATCGGCATGCTGATGGGCCTGCTCGGCACCGTCATCGGCCTCATCCAGGCGTTTGCCGCGGTCGCTGCCGTGAATCCGGCGGAGAAGGCGAGCATGCTTTCCGCCAGCATCTCGGTGGCCATGAACAACACAGCGCTCGGTCTTGGCCTCGCGATCACGCTGTTGCTCTGCCACATGTACCTCGAGACCAAGACGACCGAACTCGTCGACAGCCTCGAGGTGGCATCGATCAAGTTCCTGAATACGGTCGTCGAACGCCGCGCCCAGGCGCCTCGCCCGGTTGCTGCCGCCGCTCCTGCCGCTGCTGCACGTGCGGGCGTCGCGCCGCGCGCGCCGGAGGCGCCTGCCCGCGGGGCCGCACGCGCATGAGGAAGAGTTCCGCCCTGGCGCGGCGGCAACAGCGCAACCACGCGCGTTACCGCGGCCGCAACGACCTGACGATCGTGCCGATGCTGGACGTGATGGTGATCCTCACGTTCTTCCTGATCTTCACGGCCGTGTTCTCGAAGACGAGCGTGCTCGAGGTGAACCTGCCCGGACCGGGGACGCAGGCCGCCACGGACACGCCGCGCTTCGAGCTCGAACTGATCCTGCGCACAGTCGGGAATCGAGGTTGCGGACCGCCACCAGGGCGTGCTCGAAACGATTCCGGCCGTCGCCAGCGGGCAGGACGTCGCCAGGCTCACCGAGTACCTCGCCGCGCTCAAGGTGAAGGTGCCCGACGTGAACCATGCGACGCTGCTCGTCGCGGAGGACGTGGACTACGACACCATCGTGCAGGTGATGGACGCTGCGCGCGTTCGACAGACGATCGCGGGCGGCAAGGTGTCGCGCGAGACGCTGTTTCCGCAGATCGCACTGGGAGATGCTCCGACATGATCCGTACCGGAATGCGGCGCCATTCGCGCCACGGCAAGGGCGGCGGTGGCGGCCATGGGCCGCTGGCGCTGATCCCGATGATCGACATGCTCACGATCCTGGTCGTGTACCTGCTGGTGCACGCCGCGGACATGGAGATCCTGCCGAATTCGAAGAACATCACGATCCCGCAGTCGAACTCCGAACAGAAGCCGCGGGAGGCGACCGTCGTGATGGTCACGCGCGACATGCTGTACGTGAACGGCGAAGCCGGTCGTCACTGTTGTCGACCTGGGTGCGACCAATGGCCAGGTGAGTGAGCCGCTGCGCGCCGCGCTCGATGCGCAGGCGCAGGGCCTGTTGCCGGGATCGGAGGCGAACCGTGAAGTCACGGTGATGGCCGAGAAGTCGCTGCCGTACGCCGTGCTGCGCAAGATCGTCGCCAGCAGTTCGGCCGCCGAGTACACGAAGGTGTCGCTGGCGGTCGTCGAGCGTGAGCAGGCCTACGCCGGCCTCGCAGGCGCCTGAGGATCCCACGCTCATGAGCAGCACCGCCGTCTTCAACAATTTCCGTGTCTATGACCTGCCGTGGACGCCGTCGCCCGAGGAGGAACGCCGGTTCCGTCGCGTGCTTGGCGCGGCGCTCGGCCTGTTCATCGGGTTCGGCATCGTCATCCCACTGCTGCCGGACAGGCCGCGCACGCCCGCGATGGCGCCGGCCGTGCCGGAGCGCATCGTCGAGTTCATCCTCGAGCAGCCCAAACCGAAGCCGAAGCCGGTCGAGGTGGTGCAGCCCAAGCCGGTCGAGGTCCCCAAGGTCGAGGCGCGAGTCGAGCGGCCGGTCCCCGTGCCCGTCGTGCAAGCCGAACCGAAGCCCGACCCGCGCAAGAAGGCGGCGGCCTCGGGCCTGCTTGCCATGTCCGATCAGCTCGCCGAGTTGCGCGATCTGGACGTCAAGTCGAACGTCGACGCCAAGTCCCTGAACGCCGGCGCCGGAGAACGCACCCGCGTCGATCGCTCGATTCTCACGGCCAAGGTCGGGGCGGGCAGCGGCGGCATCGCGGTGGGCGAGGTCAGCAAGGGGTTCGGCGGTGGATCGACGGGACTGAAGGGCCATGCCACGGCCAGGGTGTCGAGCGCGACGACCGAATCGGGCGCGGCGGCCGAAGCCCAGCGCTCCGGCAAGAGCGCCAAGGCAGCCCGTACGCGTGAAGAGATCGAATTGGTCTTTGACAAGAACAAATCGGCCATCTACTCGCTTTACAGCCGGGCGCTCCGTGAAAATCCGGCCCTGCAGGGCAAGGTGGTGCTCGAAGTCACCATCGCGCCGACGGGCGAAGTGACCGAATGTCGCGTGATTTCCAGCGAATTGGGCGACCCTGAGCTCGAGCGCAAGCTGGTTGCCCGGGTGAAGATGTTCCGTTTCGACGATCGGGACGTGGCCACCATGACGACGACCAAGCCGATCGAGTTCTTCCCCGCCTGAGACCCGTTCTGAGTCCATAACCACCCGGCCTTTCCGCTCGCCGGGGGTAGCTCCCTAGCATTCACTTCCCCGCAACAGGTTCGCGGGCGAGGAATGCCATGAGCGCCAACATCGTGACCACGCTGCCCCTCGGCCCGCTCGACCCCGAGCGGACCGAGCTGCTGCTGCGTGTCGTCGAAGGGCTGGAGCCGTCCACGCTGCAGTGGCTTTCGGGTTTCGCCGCCGGCGTTGCCCATGAGCGCGCGACCGGTCGCGCAGGCGTGTCGCTGCCGGCCGGGCCGGTCGTGGCGCCCGCGGCCCGAGCCGAACCCACGGCGCGGCTGACCATCGTGTACGGTTCCCAGACGGGCAACAGCAAGCGCATCGCCGAGCGGCTCGGTCGCGCCGCCGAAGCCGCGGGACTCGCCGCGCGCGTCTATGCCGCCGGCAACTACCCGGTGAAGGACCTGGCGAAGGAACGCATGCTGGTGCTGGTCGTCAGCACGCAGGGCGATGGCGACCCGCCGGACGACGCGCGTGGCCTGATCGAGTTCCTGCAGTCGCGTCGTGCGCCGAAACTCGAGCAACTGTCGTTCTCGGTGCTCGCGCTCGGCGATTCGAGCTACCCGAAGTTCTGCGAGACCGGCAAGCAGGTGGACGAGCGGCTCCTGGCGCTCGGCGCCCGGCGACTCCTCGACCGCGTCGACTGCGACGTTGATTACGACACGCTCGCCAACTCGTGGCTCGAGCGCGTCGTCACCGGTGCACGTGACGCGCTGGGCGGCAGTGCGCAGTCCGCGACCGTGACGCGCCTGCGAGCGGCACCCGTCGAACCGCGGTTCTCGCGCGAGCAGCCGTTCGCGGCCGAAATCATCGCGAACCAGGCGCTCACCGGGCGGGGTGCCACCAAGGAGGTCCGTCACCTCGAGATCAGCCTCGCCGATTCCGGCCTCACGTATGCACCGGGCGACGCGCTCGGCGTGTGGCACGAGAACCCGCCGGCCGTCGTCAGTGAAGTGCTGCAGGCGCTGCGCCTCGACGGCGAACAGGCCGTCGAACTCGACGGCGCCGCGAAGCCGCTGCGCGAATGGCTGACGACCGGGCGCGAACTCACGCGCCTGACGCGTCCGTTCCTGACGCAGCAGGCCGAGCGGTCGAAGGACGCGCGGCTTGCCGACGTGCTGCTGCCCGGCCACGAGGTCGACCTGCGTCGCACGTTGAAAGACCTGCAGGTCGTCGACGTGCTGCAGCGTCACCCGGGCGAATGGGATGCCAAGGCATTCGTGCAGGCACTGCGCCCGCTGGCGCCGCGGCTGTATTCGATCGCTTCCAGCCAGGAAGCGGTCGGCGAGGAAGCACACCTCACCGTCGCGCTGGTCGACTACGAACTCGACCGCAAGCGCCGCACGGGCGCGGCCTCGGGATTTCTCGCCAGCCTGCAGGGCGAGCAGGCCAGGGCGCGGGTCTTCGTCGAAGAGAACGAGCGGTTCCGACTGCCGGCCGACACGTCGCGCGACGTGATCATGATCGGCCCCGGCACCGGCGTGGCCCCGTTCCGTGGCTTCGTGCAGCACCGCGAGGCGCAGGGCGCCACGGGCCGCAACTGGCTGTTCTTCGGCGCGCGTCACTTCCAGAGCGAGTTCCTGTACCAGGCCGAATGGCAGGACGCGGTGAAGCGGGGCGTGCTGAGCCGCTGCGACCTCGCGTTCTCGCGCGACCGCAGCATCCCCCGCGAGTACGTCCAGGACCGCCTGCGCCGCGTGGGCAAGGACCTGTATGCGTGGCTCGAGAACGGTGCGTACCTCTACGTCTGCGGCGACGCCGAGCAGATGGCGCCCGACGTGAATGCGGCCCTGGTCGACATCGTCGCGGAGCATGGCGGCAAGAGCCGTGACGACGCTGATGCCTACGTGCGCCGGCTGGCGGACGACCGCCGTTACCTGCGCGACGTGTACTGAGCAGTAACGAGCATGACCGAGCAATCACCCGTCGAACGCATCAAGCGTGACAGCCGCAACCTGCGCGGCACGCTGGTGGAGAGCCTGCAGGATCCGCTGACGGGCGCGATCCGCGAGGACGACACCGTCCTGATCAAGTTCCACGGCAGCTACCAGCAGGACGACCGCGACATCCGCGACGAGCGGCGGCGCCAGAAGCTCGAGCCCGCGTACAGCTTCATGATCCGCACCCGGCTGCCGGGCGGCGTCTGCACGCCCGCGCAGTGGCTGCAGCTCGACGAAATTGCACGCCGCTACGCGAATGGCACGCTGCGCATCACGACGCGCCAGGCGTTCCAGTTCCACGGCGTGATCAAGACCGAGCTGAAGACGACGATGCAGGCGATCAACGCCTCGCTGATGGACACGCTGGCGGCCTGCGGCGACGTCAATCGCAACGTGATGGCGAGCGCGAATCCGGTCGAAACGCGTGCGCATCCGGTCGTGCACGAATGGGCGAAAAAGCTGTCGGAGCACCTGCTGCCACAGACGCGCGCCTACCACGAGATCTGGCTCGACGGCGAGAAGGTGTCGAGCACCGAAGACGAAGTGGAGCCGCTCTACGGTCCGACCTACCTGCCGCGCAAGTTCAAGGCGGCGATCGTCGTGCCGCCCGTCAACGACGTGGACGTCTTCGCGCACGACCTCGGTTTCATCGCCATCGTCGAGAACGGCGAGCTGCAGGGCTTCAACCTCACCGTCGGTGGCGGCATGGGCGCCACGCACAATGATGCCGAGACGCACCCGCGCGTTGCCGACGTTGCCGGTTTCCTCAAGCCCGAGCAGTTGCTGGCCGTGGCCGAGGCCGTCCTCACCACCCAGCGCGACTTCGGCAACCGTGTCGTGCGCAAGCGCGCCCGCCTCAAGTACACGATCGAGGACCGCGGCCTCGACTGGTTCGTCGCCGAGATCACGCGCCGGCAGGGTTTCGCGCTCGAGCCGGCCCGCCCGTTCAAGTTCGAGACGACCGGCGATCGCTTCGGCTGGACCGAAGGGTTCGACGGCCGCTGGCACCTGACGCTGCGCATCGAAGCCGGTCGCGTCGCCGACACGGCCAAGGGGCCCTGGCTGACGGGCTTGCGCGAGATCGCCAAGGTCCACCGCGGCGATTTTCGCCTGACGCCGAACCAGAACCTGACGATCGCCAACGTGGACGCGAACGCACGGACCTTCATCGACGGTCTCGTCGTGCGCTACGGGCTCGACCGCCATGCGCGGGCTACGCCCGTGGCGCTCAACGCGCTCGCCTGCGTCGCGTTGCCGACCTGCGCACTGGCGATGGCGGAGGCGGAGCGCTACCTGCCGCGGCTCTCGCAGCTGGTCGATGAGCGCCTCGCCGCAAACGGGCTCGCTGGCGCGCCGCTGGTGCTGCGCATCACGGGCTGCCCGAACGGCTGCGCGCGGCCTTACCTCGCGGAAGTCGCGCTCGTGGGCAAGGCCCCGGGACGCTACAACCTGTTTTACGGTGGCGACGGCAAGGGGCAGCGCCTGAACGCGCTGCACCTCGAGAACGTCGACGAGCCCACGATCGTCGCGGCGCTCGACGCTGCGTTCAGTCGCTACGCCAAGGAACGCACGGAGGGCGAGTGCTTCGGCGATTTCGCCTGGCGTGCGGGCCTGGTCGGGGCGCAGGCGGCATGAGCCGCGGAGGATTGGCACGAATGAGAGCACTGGCATGGGACCCGAGTCTCGCAATGCACCAACCAGCCGTGCTGGACGAGGTGAACAGCGACCTCGAACGCATGAGCGCGGAGGAACGCGTGCACTGGGCCGTGAAGCACCTGCCCGGTGAGCACGCGCTGTCGTCGAGCTTCGGCGCGCAGGCAGCGGTGTCGTTGCACATGGTGACGCGTGCGGTCCCGTCGCTCCCGGTCGTCCTGGTCGATACGGGCTACCTGTTTCCCGAGACTTACCGCTTCATCGACGACCTGGTCGAAAAGCTGGACCTGAACCTCAAGGTCTACCAGCCCCGCGTGTCGCAGGCCTGGTTCGAGGCCCGCCACGGTCGGCTCTGGGAAAACGGCATCGAGGGCATCGACCGCTACAACGAGCTGCGCAAGACCGAGCCGATGCAGCGCGCCCTGGGCGACCTGGGTGTGTACACGTGGTTCGCCGGCATCCGCCGCGACCAGGCGTCGACACGGCGCAACATCCGTCCGCTCGAATGGCGCGATGGCCGCTGGAAGGTGCACCCGATCTTCGACTGGACCGACCGCCAGATCTTCGACTACCTGCGCCAGTTCGACCTGCCGTACCACCCGCTGTGGGACGAAGGGTACGTCTCGATCGGCGACTGGCACACGACGCGCACGCTGGCCGAGGCCGGCGACGCCGAGGCGACGCGCTTCTTCGGCCTGAAGCGCGAGTGCGGCATCCACGGTCTCGAAGGCTGACGTGCAGTATTTCCCGCTGTTCGCCGACCTGCACGACCGACGCGTCCTGGTCGTCGGTGGCGGCGCCGTGGCCGAGCGCAAAGTGCGGCTGCTGCTCGAGGCGGGTGCACGGGTGCGACTGGTCGCGCCCGGAGGTGACGGCGTGGCTCGGTGAACACCCGGCCATCGAGGTCCACCGTGAGACTTTCGACCGCGCAGCATTTCGACGGCGCAGTGCTCGCCATCGCCGCGACGGACGACCGTGCAGTGAACGCAGCGGTGGCGGCTGCCGGACGCGAGCGCAACGTGCTCGTCAACGTCGTCGACGTGGCGGAGCTCTCCAGCTTCATCGTGCCGGCGATCGTCGACCGCTCGCCGCTGGTCATTGCCATCTCGACCGGCGGCGTCGCGCCCGTGCTGGCGCGGCTGGTGCGTGAGCGGCTCGAGTCCTTGCTCGACGGGTCGCTGGGGCCAGCTGGCAGGCCTGCTGCAGCGCTGGCGCGGTCGCATCAAGGGCGGGTTGCCCGACGTCAATGCACGGCGCCGCTTCTACGAGACCGTCGTGCGTGGACCGGTCTCGGCGCTGGTGCGCAACAACGACCTGCCGGGCGCGGAGCGCGAACTCGAACGCACGCTGCAGCATGCCGATGCGCCGCGGCGCGGCAGCGTCGTGCTGGTCGGCGCGGGTCCGGGCGATGCCGGCCTGCTCACGCTGAACGCGCTGCGAGCCCTGCAGGAAGCGGACGTGATCCTGCACGACCGGCTGGTCGCCGACGAAGTCATGAACCTGGCGCGTCGCGATGCGGACCGGATCTGCGTCGGCAAGATGGCCGGCGGGCACTCGGTGGCGCAGGGCCGCATCAACGAGCTGCTGCTCGAGCAGGCGCGGCTCGGCCGACGGGTCGTGCGCTTGAAAGGCGGCGATCCGTTCATCTTCGGCCGCGGCGGCGAAGAACTGGAGTTCCTCGCGCAGCACGGCATTCCGTTCGAGGTCGTGCCGGGCATCACGGCGGCCATTGCCTGCGGCGCCTACGCCGGGAATCCCGCTCACGCATCGTGAACACGCGCAGTCCGTCCGGTTCGTGACGGCGCACAGCGGCGATGCGATGGCACGGCCTCGACTGGGCGACGCTCGCGCGCGAACGGCAGACGCTGGCGCTCTACATGGGTGTGGCGGGGCTCGGCACGATTCGCGACGAGCTGGTGCGGCACGGGCGCGCCGCCGTCGACGCCGGTCGCCATCGTCGAAAACGGCTCGCGCTCGAATCAGCGCGTGGTGCTCGCGACGCTGGCGGAACTCGAAGATGCCGGACGCGCCGCTGCCGTGAAGTCGCCGGCGCTCGTCATCGTCGGCGAAGTGGCGGCCCTGGCCGAGAAGCTGCACTGGTTCGGATCGGCGCCCATCTCGTGGCACGCGCTGCGGGCAGTGGCCTGACGACGACCCGCGCCGGCGGTCACTCGCGCCTGCCAGCTCAGCTCCGCGAATACCGAGCGCGGGCGTCCCGGAAAATAGCGATAGTTGCCGAACGCAAAGTCGGCACGGTCGGCGTACGCGCGATCGAGCGCATTGTTGACGCGCACGGCCAGCGACCACCGCGGCAGGAACTCCCAGCGGGCCCGCAGGTTCAGCAGTTCGTGGCCGGTGTAGCGGTGGGCATTGGCGGCGTCGAGGTAGTAGTCGCCCACCACCAGCCACTCGGCTTCGGCCGCCACGCCCGGCAGCGGCGCGTAGTTGAGCGCGGCGCGCAGCAGGTCGCGCGGAGCCGTGTCGATGTCGTTGCCGGCCGTGATCGTTTCGCCGCCCTCGATGGCGCGCGAAAATTCGTAGCGATGCCGTGCGTGGGTGCCTGCGACCGTGGCCGCGAGCGAATCGAGTGCCTGCCACGTCAGCGAGTACTCGACGCCTTCGTGCGACGTGCGGCCGTTGCTCACGTTGAAGCCGTTGGAATCGCGCAGGATCACGTTGTCCTTGCGCATGTCGAAGCCGGCGAGTTCGCCGCGCCAGTCGCCCACGTGCGAATTTCACGCCGATTTCGTACGCGTCCACCTGCTCGGAATCGAGGTCGGCCACCGACCTGGTTGCGCTGCAGCCGGTAGAGTTCCGTCATCTCGGGCGGGCGAAAGCCGCGCGACGCATTCGCGTACAGCATCAGGCCTGCGGCCGCGTCCCAGCGCAGGCTGAGCTTGGGCGCCGCGTTGGTGAACGAATCGTTGCGATCGGCCGGGCGGCTGTACAGGCAGCCCTGCCGGCAGGCACGGCACGCCGTTCTCGTCCGTGTTGCCGGCCAGCATGCGGTTGTCGTACCGGTAGCCGACGTATTCGACGCGCACACCCGCGCCGGCGTGCAGCGAGGTCGTCAGTGCGTAGTCGAGCTGGGCATAGGCGCCGGCCACGTTCGACGTCACGGTGTAGTCGTAGTGCAGGCCGGCAGGACGGATCGCGTTCGCCGCGGGACTGCCGCCCGTCGTGGGGTTCTCCTGGTCTTCGACCAGGAACGAATCGGCCCACTCGAGGTCGAGACCGGTGATCAGTCCAGACGCGGTCGCCGAGGTCCCAGTCGAAGCTCGTCATCACCCCCGCGCTTTCCTGGCCGTTGCGTTCGACCGGTTGGCCGAGCAGGAAGTGCTGCAGGAAGTCCATGCGCGACGTGCGGAGGTAGGGTCGCAGTTCGAGTTGCCCGGGCAGGGACGTCTGCGGTTGCACCAGCCCCGTGACCCGCACGGCGTTGGCGTTGCGATAGGCCTCCGGGTTCAGGTTCTGCTCGCTGAGGTCGGGGTCGCGGTAGGCGTTCTTGCCGAGGATGAACCCGGCCGTCTCCTGTTCGAGCTTCGTCGCCGCGAGATCGAACCGCGAGGGAATGCTGCCGCCTGCGCCGGTCGTGAGCGTGGCGTTGAGCTTGCCCTCGTCGAAGCCCGAGTCGTCACGCCAGCCGCCGTCGTGCGTGTACAGCGCCTTGATGCCCAAGCCGACGGTCTCGGCCGTGTGCGCCGCGACGAGGCTGCCGCGCGTGTATTGATCCGGGCCCAGGCCGAGCCCCAGCTGCCAGGGCGGCAGTGACGACGGCGCATCCTGCAGCACGTTGATCGTGCCGTGCACGGCATTCGAACCGTACAGCGCCGATACCGGTGCCGCGCACGATCTCGATCGCGTCCGCCTGCTCGGTGTTGATCTCGAGCATCTCGTTGACGTTGCAGAAACCGACGGGTCGGATCGGCACGCCGTTCTCGAGGAACAGGAACGCACCGCACGAACCCGCGCCGGTCAGCACGGGTGAGCGGATCGCGGTGAGACTCTCCTGGCCGCTGCCACGCTGCACCATCACGCCGGGTACGCGGTTGAGCGCTTCCGAACTGTGGGTGGCGCCGAGCAGTTCGATGCTGTCGCGGTCGACGCGACCGATGCTGAGCGGCGTCGCCAATGCGGCCACCGGTTGCCTGCGCGCAGTCACGACGATTTCCTCGAGCACCGGTGACGCTGCGTGCACGGAAACGACTGCGACGATGCTCGGCCCAGCGCCGGCGACGACGCGGGCCAGGGTGTGCGATGACCGGAAGCTCAGCAACGTCATTGGCATGGGAACTCGGCAGCGGCGCGGGATGCTGTTTTGCCGGTCATTATCACCGACGAAGCGCGGGAGCGGTGTCGCCGTTTGCTACCATCGCCGCATCTCCTGGAGCTGGCAATGCGAATCCCATTCGTCACCCGCCGCTTGCGCGCATCGCGACTGCTCATGTGCGACCGGCTCGGGCCTGGCGGCCTCGAGCGCTGCTGACCTGCATCGGTGTCGTCGGACTTGTCCCACGGGCTGCCAGTCACGGCGGCAGCGCTGGAGGACGCGGTCCAGACGGCGCCGGTGCAAGCCGCACCCGAGCCTGCGCGGCCCCGGATCGGCCTGGTGTTGAGCGGTGGCGGTGCGCGCGGAGCCGCGCACGTCGGCGTGATCCGCAAGCTCGAGGAGATGCAGATCCCGATCGATGCGATCGCCGGCACGAGCATGGGCGCCGTCGTGGGCGGGTTGTATGCCGCGGGGCTGAGTGGCGACGAAATCGAGCGCGTGTTCCGCGAACTCGACTGGCAGGAAGTGATCCGTGACCGCGCGCCGCGCCGCGAGCGCGCTTATCGCCGCAAGCAGGACGACCGCAACATCCTCGCGAAGGGCGCGCTCGGCGTGAACACGAGCGCAGGCGTCGTGCTGCCGCTCGGCCTGGTGCAGGGTCACAAGATCACGCAGGTGCTGCGCGATGCCACGGTCCGCGTCGCCGACGTGCACGACTTCGACCGGCTGCCGACGCCGTTCCGCGCGCTCGCGACCGACCTCGAGACGGGCGAGGCCGTGGTCATGGGACAAGGCGACCTGGTGACCGTCCTGCGCGCGAGCATGTCGGCGCCGGGCGTGCTCACGCCGGTCGAAAGGAATGGCCGCTTGCTGGTCGATGGCGGCCTCGTCGACAACCTGCCCGTCGAGCTGGCGCAGAGCATGGGCGTGGACCGGCTGATCGTGGTCGACGTGAGCTTTCCGCTGGCCAAGCGGGACGGGCTCGGTTCGGCCTTCGACATCACGAACCAGATGGTCGGCATCATGGTCCGGCGCGGCACGCTCGAATCGAAGAAGCACCTGCAGCCGGGCGACGTGCTGATCGAGCCCGATCTCGGCGCGATGACCGCGATCGAGTTCGGGCGCATGCCGCAGGTGATGGAGCAGGGCAGGATCGCGGCCCGTGCGCAGGCTACTGCACTCGCCGCGCTGTCAGTGCCCGCTGCCGACTACGAGCGCTATGTCGCGCAGCGGGCACGCACGGCGGAGCCCGTCGTGCAGGTGGCGTTCGTCCGTCCGGGTGAGCAGTCGCAGGACGAGGCGAAGCGGGTCGAAGCCGTCTTCGGCGACCTGGCCGGCAAGCCCCTCGACCGACCGGAATTGCAGCAGCGCCTGGCCTCGCAGTACCGCCTCGACGATTTCGAATCCGTCGATTACCGCATCGTCGGCAGCGGCCGTGGCGAGCGTGGACTGGAGATCGACCTGCGACGCAAGTCCTGGGGCCCGGCGTTCCTGCGGCTCGGCGTGGGCGTGGAGATGGATTACGAAGGCGGCGCGACGGCGAACGCAGCGGCCCAGTTGCGCCTGACGCAAGTCAACGCCCTCGATGCCGAATGGATCATCGACGGCCAGATCGGCGAGGAGCCGAAGCTGCAGACCGAGTTCTACCAGCCGCTGTCCCTGCGCTTGCCGTACTTCATTGCGCCGGGGTTCCGTTACGAGGAAACCACGCTGCAGATCGTCAGCGACGAAGGGCAGCGGCTCGGGCGTTACCGCACGCGCGACACCGAAGTGTCGCTGGCAGTCGGCGCGGAGTTGTCGAACTGGGGCGAAGTGCGCGTAGGCGTGCGGCGCGGCGACGGCAGCAGTCGCGTGCTCATCGGTGATCCGGGCCTGCCCAACACCGAGTTCGACCTCGGCGGCGCGTTCGTGAATTTCGGCTACGACCGGCTCGACAGTGGCTACTTCCCGAAGCAAGGCCAGGCATTCCGCGCGAGCTGGCTCGCCGATCGCGAATCGCTCGGCGCCACGCGTGATGCGGACATCGTGCGCGCCTCGTGGCAACTGGCGCGCAGTCGCGGTCGTTACAGCCTGGTCTGGTCGATGGACGGCGGCTCGGCCCTGGATGACCAGGTCGTGTCGCCGCAGGAACTCTTCACGCTCGGCGGACTGTTCGATCTCTCGGGACTGCCGCCCGACGCAAGAGTCGGCACCCAGTACGGCATCGCGCGCGCCATCGTGTACCGGCGCATCAGCCGGGGCGGCACGGGCTTCTTCGAGTTTCCGGCATACATCGGCTTCTCGGTGGAAGCCGGCAACGTGTGGGCGACCCGTGACGACGTGGACTTCGGCGACCTCGAGACGGGCGGCAGCCTGTTCCTGGGAGCGGAGAGTCCATTCGGCCCGGTCTACCTCGCCGCGGGTCTCGCCGGTGGCGGCGAACGGGCCTTCTACCTCTACCTCGGCAAGACGTTCTGAGGCGTCCGGCAGGGAGCGCGCGGACAGGCTAAAATGGCGGCCTTCCCGGAGAGTCGCCCATGGCCATCGCCAACGAACAGAACCTGCGGCAGTCGCTGCCCCAGTCCCGACCCTACGGCCTGCGCATCCGTGCACGCCGCAACGACCCGTTCCGTCACCTCGTGGGCGATGACTGGCAGAAGGAGCACTGGTTTGCGACCCGCACCGAGCGCGACGCGGCGCTGGCGCAGATGAGCGGCCGCTACGTGTATTTCCGTCCGGGTGACGCACCCACGCTCGACTTCGAGAAGGTCGATCCCTGAGCTTCAGCCTGGGCCGTCGCGGCCCTGAGTGTCCGCGGTCGCCGGCCCCTTCGCGGTCGGACCAGCCCAGCAGTCCTCGCGTCACCCACCGGTAGGCCGGTTTTCCGGTGCGCATCCAGATCGCGGCCGGCCACGAGCGCTGCGCGAGGATCGTGCGTTGCCGCACAGTGAGCCGCTCCGGGCAATACGTGCGCTTGTGCTTCAACAGGTGCCGCAGGTCGTCGTAGGCGAGCGCGCGAAAGCGCCAGCCGCGATGACGCGGACGCATCGCGAGCTGAAAGTCCACGACGGCCGGCGAACCGTCGGGCGCGACGAGCCAGTTCGGCTCCTTGGCGAGGTCGTTGTGCACGACGCCCGCCGCGTGCAGGCGCCGGATCAGTCGCAGGGCTTCGCGGTAATACGCTGGATCGCGCGGCTGGCTGCGTTGCATCGGCTGGCCGTCGAGCCACGAGCGCTGCAGGCGGCGACCGTCCCATTGCAGCAGCCGCGGAATGCCCGGCACGTTGCGCAGCGCGACCAGTGCGAGTGCTTCGCGGGCGGCGAGCCGACGCGCAGCAGAGTCGCAGCCACCAGCGCGCGTCGCCGGTGTCGCGCTCGATGCAGGCGAATCCCGCGCGTCCGTTGCAGCGCCGCATGGTCGATGCGACAGACGGAGCCCAGCAGGTCGCGCTTGAGCACGGTGCGCGACGCGGGTTCGTTCATGGCAGGCGCCACCAGGGTGCGATGGTGCCGGCGTGCTGCAGCATGTGCGCCGCCTGGATCAGCGCCAGTGCCAGCAGCAGGCTGCCGGCATCGATCACGGCCTTCCAGACGACGCGAGGCTGTATTTCCAGCACTTCCGGCACCGAATAGCGCGACCAGTCCGGCAGCAGGGCAGGGACCTGTTCGCGGTAACGTCGAGCGGCGTCGCCATGGGCGCGCTCGAGCAGCGCGTCCTCGGCCCGCGCTGCGCCCAGGTGCAGGACTCGTGGCGATGCCGACCAGGACCAGCAGCAGCACGACACTGCGCGTGGCGAGGCCGAGGCCGAGCATGCCGAGCAGCGTCAACAGGTACAGCGGGTGCCGGCACGCGGCATAAGGCCCGTCCTGCACCAGCGCCTCGTCCTTGCGGCCGGCGATGAACAGCGAGGTCCAGAAGCGGCCCAGTGCCGCGATGACGACCAGCACGAACCCGCAGAACCCCACCAGGCCGCTCGCGAGTCCGGCAGAACGTGGGTCGTTCGGTGAGCGCCACCAGCAGGATGCAGGCGACGACGGCGAGCGCCATCAGGCGCACGCGCGGGGTGCTGCGGGATTTCGTCACGGGGTCGGGTTGCACGTGGCCATGCAGGCATTCTAGCCGCCGGTTAAAGTGCGCGGATGAACTGGCTCGGACTCTATTTCAGCTCGCTGCTGGCGGCGTTGCTCGCGATCCTGCCGATCGTGAACCCGTTCGGCGCGGTGCCCCTGGTGATGTCGGCCTCGGGTCACCTGCCCGAGCAGGAGCGCCTGCGGCAGATTCGCCGCGCCTGCGTCTACACGTTCTTCCTGATGTCGGGCTTCCTGGTCGCGGGCGGCCTGATCATGAATTTCTTCGGCATCTCGCTGCCGGGCATGCGCATCGCCGGCGGCCTGATCGTCGCGTTCCTCGGGTTCCAGATGCTGTTTCCGAACCCGATCTCGGACAAGGAAGCGATGACCAAGGCGGCGGGCTCGAAGTACGACATCGCCTTCACGCCGCTCGCCATGCCGGGCCTGAGCGGCCCCGGAACTTTCGCCGTGGTGATGAGTCTTTCGTCGCAGGCCGCGGCCAGGAAAGGCTACCTGAGCATCGTCGATTTCATGGGCGTGCTCACGGCCATCTTCCTGACGGCGCTGCTCAGCTGGTTCGTCTTGAGCGGCGCCGAACGCGTCAACCGGCTGCTCGGCGCCACGGGCATGGTCGCGCTGACACGGCTGACCGGCTTCCTGATGATTTCGATCGGCGTGCAGTTCCTGATCAACGGCACGACCATGATCGTGCAAGACCCCGCGTTCTGGTCGGGTCTGGCCGACAGCAATGCGCGCCAACTAGGAGGACCGACGATGTTTTCACTGCGCAAGAAGAAGCTCGACCTGCCGACGGCCGCCGAGGCGCTGCCCGGGCGTGCGCAGAAGCTGCCGGTGCCCGCGCGCCATTTCGTGAATGGCAACCGCCTCGAAGCGCCGTTCCCGGCCGGCATGCAGCTCGCGATGTTCGGTCTCGGGTGCTTCTGGGGCGCCGAACGCAAGTTCTGGACGACGCCCGGCGTCTACAGCACGCAGGTCGGTTATCTCGGCGGCATCACGCCGAATCCCACGTACGAGGAAGTCTGCACCGGGTACACGGGGCACAACGAAGTGGTGCGCGTCGTGTTCGATCCGCAGCAGGTTACGTATGCAGAACTGCTGCAGGTGTTCTGGGAATCGCACGACCCGACGCAAGGCATGCGCCAGGGCAACGACATCGGGACGCAGTACCGCTCGGGCATCTACGTGTACGACGCTGCGCAGCGAGCCGCAGCCGAGAGCAGCGCGAAGGCCTACGGTGAAAGTCTGCAGGCGGCGGGGTTCAAGGCGATCACGACCGAGATCCTCGACGTGCCGGAGTTTTACTTCGCCGAGGACTACCACCAGCAGTACCTGGCAAAGAACCCGGACGGCTATTGCGGGATCGGCGGGACCGGGGTTTCCTGTCCAGTGGGACTGGCCACCTCGGCCGGCTGAGCGTTGTCGTCCGCCGCCGTGGCGGGCGCGGAGATCGGGGGCGCGTTCGCGGGCGTCGTCGATTCGGCCACGGCCTGCAACTGCGCCAGTCCCTTCTCGTAGGCGGGTCCCAACCATGCGGTCGAGTGCCAGGCCGAAGTAGCGGCCGAGCAGGCTGCCCGAGAAATCGGTGTCGAGCGACCAGGTCACGCGCGTGCCCGTGCCTTGCGGCTCGAGGATGATCGTCGACGTGGTCGGGTTGTCCATGCCGAAGTCGAGCCTGCTCGTGACCCGGTGACCCGGCTCGACGGCGATGACTTCCTGGCTGCCGCTGCCGACGTCCGGGTTGGCGCTGCTCCATTCCATGCGGGCGCCGACGCCGGTGTCCGGGCCGCTGAATGTGTACTGGGTGGCGGGATCGAGCCGGGCCCATGGCGACCACTCGTTGAAGCGCCTGAAGCCGTCGACCAGGCCAAAGACAGTCTCGGGGCTGGCCGTGGTCGTGATCGAGCGTTCGACATGCGCTGACTTCGGCAGGAACAGCCCGATGACGACGAACAGCAGCACCAGTCCGGCCAGGACGACGAACAGTCCTTTCAGGATCTTCATTGCGTTTTCCCCCAATCGAAGCGCGGTCCGCCGCCGGACCGCGCAGCTGCCTGCTTCGTCGTCAGTCCGCGGGCGGTGGCGCACCCGGATTCGGATCTTCCAGCGGATAGGTCTTGGCCGGTTCATCGGCCGGTGCCGGCACCGGTGTCACGGCCGGTGCAGGTTGCACGGCGGGTGCCGCCGGTGCGGCTTTCGCGGCCGGAGCCTTCGTCGCGCGCGTCAGCGCGTCGGTGAATTCCTGCGCTGCCAGCGGCACGCTGGCAATCTTGCCTTCGAGGATCTGCGATGCGAGCACGCCCGAAATGCCGTAAGCCGTTTCATTGGCGGCCCGATCGATGGCGATGACGGTGCCGTCGAGTGCAACGCCCGCAAACAGGCCCGAGCTGCGCGAGTACGACAGCACCTGTGCACTGAGCGTGGCGTCCGTGGCCGCTGCCGAGGAGCGGCCGAGCGGGCCGGCGGCGACGCTGGCATCGGCACCGAGCGTTACCTTGCCCCCGGCGATGCCTTCGACGCTCTCGCGCGACATCAACACCAGGATGACGTCGGTCGACTGCACGCCGACCTGGAAGCCGAAATTGACGCCGCCGAGCGTCACGAACGTCGGGGCGCTCCAGGTGCCATCGGGGTTGCGCACGGCCATCACGCCCTTGCCGCCGCGTCCGCCGATGGTCAGGGCCACCTTGACCACGCTCGGCACGACGACGATGCCGTAGGCGCGTTCGAGCAACCAGCTCGGAATGCTTTGCTCGGTGAGGTCGGAGAAGGCCTCGAAGACGCGTTGCGATTGCTGCAACCGCTGGTCGGTCCGGGAGTCCGCCTGCGCCTGCATGGGCAGGACGAGGGTGACTGCCAGCAGCAGCGACAGGCACGTGGCGACGATTCTCTTCATGGTGATCCGGGTAACGTGCAAGGTGGTGATTCCCGTGACTTTAACAGAATGGACCGGTGGAACGACTGCGCCGGTGGGCGAGGCCGCATGTGAAAGGATAAGCTCGTGCCGGGGACGACCAGCGCCGGACAGGAATGAACATGCTTCGCTCGCTGCCCGGCAACCGCCGGGCCTTCCTGCACGCGACATTCCTGACCTGCGCCGTACTCGCGGGCTACGACGTTTGTCGCGCTGCGCCGCTGGAAGTTCCCGCCGACGTCGCACCGGACGTCATCGCGGCAGATCGCGAGTTTGCGCAGATGGCGCTCGAATCCGGTATTCGGGCGGCGTACGACCGCTTCCTGGCCGACGATGCCGTGGTGTTCCGCCCGTTGCCCGTGCGTGCCAGGGAGTGGCTCGACTCGCACGAACCGGCGACCGGCCGACTCGACTGGGCACCGGTGCTGGCCGAGGCAGCCTGCGATTCGAGCCTGGCCGTGACGCTGGGCACGTGGAGTTACATCGCGAAGGACAGCAAGGTCGCGGACACGGGCCAGTATCTCACCGTCTGGCGCCTGAACGAGGCCGGCGCGTGGCGGATCGTGCTGGACCAGTCGCATCAGCCTGCCGTCGATGCCTGCCGCGACGGCACCCGCACCCGGGGCCTGTGACGAGAGGTCGCCGACGATCGAGAAACTGCTCGCGACCGAGCGCAAGCTGAATTCCGGGCTGCGCAACCTGCGTGTCACTGAGACGTCGAACGTCGAAATCAAGGCACTCACGGTCGGTTCGATTGCGGGCTCCGCGCATGCCGACCTCGCGGTGACCCACGGCGAACTGGTCGACAAGCGCGCGACGCGCGGGAGCGAGCCACAGGTGCGCGCGGTCTACGTGCGCGTGTGGCAGCGCGATGGCCGCTCGTGGCGTGTGCTGCACGATTTTCTTACGCCAGTGACGCCCTGAAATCGCACCGAGCAGATCCTGCTGCAGGTCGCAGGTCGCGTGATGCGCGTGGTGCGGGTCGCGCTGATCAAGTACGCCAGAACGGCTTCCAGGCCTGCTGCTGGCTGGCGCGACGGAAGTAGAAGATGCGATCGCGCGAGAGTTCGTCGGTTGCGCGCGTCTGGTCCCGATGTTCGATCGGCGGCCGCGAGCGCCGGGTCGCGTCCCGCCTGCCAATCGGCAAACGTGTCGGGGACGAGCAGGTCAGGAAAGATCCACGGCCGCTGGTCCTGGGGATACGAATCGAACCAGGGCAGCGTCGAGACAATGGCTGTAAGACCTGACACTGCACCCGTCGTGACCTTGGCATCACCGTAGTGATTCGGCGACCCACCGGTGGGTTCGCCGATGAACAGCGCAAACGTCTCGCGCTCCAGCCGGTTGGCCAGGTTCTGCGCCGCCGAAAACGTCTGCGGGCCGATGAGCACGTACAGGCCGCCCGGGCGATTGATTTGCGAACGACCGATGCCCTTGCGCAGCGCTTCGCCAAAGTAATTGTTCCCGCCACCGTTGCGACGCAGGTCGACGATCAGACGGCGCGTGTCAGTGCGCTCGAGCTGCGCGAACACCTCGCGTGTCAGCGCCTCGAAAGTCTTGCCTTCGATGTCGTCCATGTCGTCGAGACTGACGTAACAGACGCCATCGTCGAGCACGCGCACGTAGTTGCCACCGCCCGCAGCGGCGGCCCAGTCTTCACGCGGCGTCCGGTGGCGCTCGAGCGTCGACAGCGGCAGGCTGTCGTCGTCGCCTGGCCGCACCGCTGTCGACTGCTCCATCCGGTCAGTCGCGACGGTCTCGAAATGGGTCGGCTGCCCGGGATCATCGATCGCACCTAACGCCTGCAGAAAGGCGGGCGACACGAGCGCTCCTGCCGACCAGCGATGAGCCCATGCCTCGTTGCCAGGCCATTCAATGGTGAGGGCGCGGACCAGTTCGGCAACGGACAGGCGACCGATTGCGTCACCCTGCGACCCAGCAAGGTCAATGCATCGGCGCCGGCGGCGACGACCCAGGCGCCATCGTGGAAGACGCGCAGTCGCAGTGGCAGGGTGAGTCGGAACGGCCCGCCCGCGAGTTGCGGCGGGACGCCGCCGACGAACTCGAACGGCAGGACCGTCGTGTGACCATCGCGGAACCAGCCCAACGCGCGACGCATGCGATGAAAGTAGGCGCCATCGCTCAACTGATCCGCCTCTGCCGCGAGCTTTCCCCAACGTGCGCGCCAGTCAGGATCCGCTGCTGCCGCGAGACCGCGCGGGTGGGTTGCTTCCGCGAAAGTCTTGAACGCTGCGACTTCGTCGCGACGACTGCCTGTCTTCGCCGGCTGCGTTGCAGCAGGGGCCGCGTTGCCCGACGCGACCGGAGCCAGCGCGCCCGACGTCAGGGCACCAATGAAAAGTCGACGTGTCCACATGCGGCGACGCTAGCACGGTGGCCGTCGGAGACCGGCAGTTCTGCGACCGGGGGTGCCATGGAGTCGACGGACCGCGCGCCAACCGCAGGTGGGTCCTTGACTGGAGGGGGGATGCCGCATGATCGAGACTGGTCTAAGTCCCTTTGGAGCGGCCTTTCTGCTTCAAGACCGACTTCACCATCCGGCCGAACGACCTGTCCTTCTTGCGCCGCTCGACGTAGGACAAGTCGTGGAACTCCGACTCCTTGCGGAGCTTCAGGAAGTTCCGCAGGTGTTCTTCACTCAACTCACGCCGTTCGATCGCGTCGCGCACTGCGCAACCCGGCTCCCTGGCGTGACTGCAATCGGCGAACCGGCAGGCCTGCGCAAGTTCGGCGATGTCGGCGAAGGTCTCGTCGAGGCCTGAGTCGACCCCGAGCATTCCCAGTTCGCGCATACCCGGCATGTCGATCAGCAGGCTGCCGTTTTCCAGCACGATGAGCTGGCGACGCGTGGTCGTGTGACGCCCTTCCCCGGTGTGGCTCACGTCCTGCGTCTCCAGTCGAGCGTCCCCGACCAGTCGATTGGTGATCGTCGTCTTGCCCACGCCCGACGAACCCAGCAGGCAGTAGGTCTTGCCGGGGACCATGAGTTCACGAACCTGGGCGATGCCCGCGCCGGTCACGTTGCTGACGCAGAGAATCGTCGCGTCGAGGCCCGTGAGCCGGATGCGGTCGATCATCTGCTCGAGCACATCGGCGTCCACCAGGTCCGTCTTCGTCAGCAACACGATGGGCTCGACGTGGCCGTCCCTGACCATCACCAGGTAGCGCTCCAGTCGACGGACATTGAAATCGAAGTGGCACGCCTGGACCACGAACGCAGCGTCGACGTTGGCGGCGAGCATCTGGAAGTCCACGTTCTGGCCCGGAGCTTTCCGCCTGATGTACGACCGGCGAGGCAGCACGTCGTGAATGCTCGCGCCAGTGGCCGCATTGCGGTAGCGCGCGCAGACCCAGTCACCGACACACGGCAGATCGACTGCCGTCACGGAGGCATGGAGGAGCCTTCCGGTCAGCTCGGCGGGCACCTCGCCGTGCTCGTTACGGATGACGTACCGGTTCCTGTCGACGGCGATGACGCGGGCCAGTGCAAGGGTTGCGTCGCACCGATCCGCGGCCAGGCCGGCAAACCAGGAATCCAGGCCGAGTTCGCGCAGTTCCATGCCGGCAAGTTGGCAGAAATCGAATCTACTGCCAATCCGTCGTCTTGCTGAGTGCGGGGGTGCGTTCCAGGCGGCCAGGCATCGCGAACCGCAAGGCGGGGCTAGGCTGCGTCCCGCCGTTTGCACCAGTCGTCCCAGCGCCGCCCCAGCCCCAGGCGTCGATCGTCCATGTCGACGAGCACGTTCCAGACCGAACTGTGCCCCGGCAGCCGGCGTTCCTGTCGTCGTCGCTCCGGCAGCGGCCACTGGGAGGTGGCACGACCACTGGTTTCCACGTCGTCTGGATTTCGTCTCTGCACGGTTCGACTCAAATTCTTGTTCGTGGTCCGGGCCGGCCAGCCCTGTCCGGCAGTAAGCCACGCCCAAAAGCAGTAATTTAGTAGGGAAAGTCGGTGGCGGAGTCGTGGAAAATATTCCGACGTCCCACGTGTTGATCACGCACGAGGCTGCAATGAGGATTCAGCTTGACCACCTGATCGTGCCGTCGCGAGACCAGCAGGCCGCGGCCGAACTGCTCGCCCGGATCCTGGCCGTGCCGTGGTCGAGGAACGGCGTGGGCCCGTTCTGCCCGGTCTACGTCAACGAGGGGCTGACGCTCGACGTCGACCAGTCCGACGGCGAGTTGCCAGTCCTGCACTATTGCTTTCGCATGTGCGACACCGAATTCGACGCGCTGGTCGCGCGCCTGCGGGACCTTGGCATCGGCTATCGCAGCCTGCCGCACGGCCCCGTCGACATGCAGGTCAACACGCAGCACGGTGGGCGCATCGTCTATTGGAGCGTGCCGGATGGGCACGTCTGGGAAGCGCTGACGCTGAGCTACGCCCGGCAGGTCACGGCCCAGCCAGGGGCGGGCCCGTGAACTCCGCTTCGATGACGATAGCCACTTCGTCACTGACACCCATGGTCGTTCCCGGCGCCGGAATTCCAAACGCGATTCCGAACTCCGATCGTCGCAGCGTGCCCTGCGCCGAGAATCCGATGCGCGCATTGGGGTCCATGGGATGGCCCGCGTAGCCGCCGTTGAACGTGGCCGCGAGCACGATCGGCCGGGTGACGCCATGCAACGTGAGGTCGCCATGGATGCGCACCGTGTTCACGCCCGTCACGTCGATCTGCCGGGATGCAAACTCCATGCGGGGGTACGTGGCGACGTCCAGCCAGTCCGTGCTTTTCAATACGGCATTGAAGTCCAGTTTGGCGGGCTCCGGATAGTCCGTCTCCAGTGAATCCACGTCCACGGTTGCGGCCACCTTGGATGCAGCCAGGTTCCGCGGATCGAACTGCAGGTTCGCGTCGAAGCGCTTGAAGCGCGCCGTGTAGTTCGAAAAGCCCAGGTGGCTCACGCGAAAGACCAGGCTCGCGTGCGACTGGTCGAGCGTATAGGCGCCCGCGGGAACTCTGGCGGTGACCGCGGGCGGGACGGGTTCGGCGTCGTCGTGGCGAGGGTCCGCCGCCGTGACCTCGTGCCCAGACCACGCCACCAGGGCGAGCGCCAGGGCACCAGCCACCAGGAACTTCTGCTGCAAGCGATTCTCCTTACCGGGCGACCCGCCCGGACCTCCCGGCGGAACTGATCGTGCCCTGCCTGTTGGTCGATTGGCGGACTGCGAAATCGACAGGCAGCGGCGAAAGCGCAACGGGCCGACGTATATCAGCCGGTCATGCGTGGGCGAAATCGGCAGGAGCTGACCGTGACAAGCGAGTGTAGGCGATTGCTCACGCAACCTCTCAGTTGCGCTTATGGGAGGTCCTCGATGGCCCAATCTAAGATCGGTCAAGTGCTGCGCGAAGGGACTCGACCATGGCGTTCAACCTCATGTCCTGGTGGCACCGCAAGCGCGTGCTGGCCGAGGTGACGATATCCGGCCGCTCGGTGCAGGCCTATCGCGTCACGAATCCCTACCATGCCGTGAGCATCAAGGCCGGCCCGAGTTGTCACCGGACCAAGCTGGAGTACGGGGACCGGCGATTCTTGTCCGCGGAAGCCCCGCAGCTGCCGCTGCCGACGTGTGACTTCACCGCGTGCAAATGCCAGTACGCCCATCACGACGACCGTCGCGCCGAATCCGACCGCCGCCTGCGCGACGTGTGGGATACGAACTCGCGTCTGGCCGACGGGGGCGACCGTCGTCGGCTGCATGGTCGCAGGGCGACGGATCACTGACCCGGGCAGGCAATCGTGCATTGCTCGATGGCATTCACTGCAAACCGGTGGTCATTACGCAGCGCCATTGGCACGCAGTTCCGCGATCGCTGCCGGGTCGTAACCAAGTTCGCGCAGCATGGCTTCGGTGTGTTCACCAAGTTGGGGCGCACGCTGGCTCGGCAGTCGCTCGCCGTCGAGCTTGATCGGGTTGGCCAGCACGCGGTAGCCCTGTTGCGCCGGGTGCGGCAGGTTCCTGACCATACCGATGGCCCCAAGGTAAGGATTATCGAGCGCCTGTGGCAGGTCGTAGACCGGCGCGGCAGGCAGCACGCCCTGCAGCCTCCCGAGCCACTCCAGCGTCGTCGCGGTCGAGAACACTTCGTCGAGCACGGCCGTCAAGGTGTCGCGGTGCGCGCGCCGGGCCTCGACGGTTGCGTAATCGGTGTGCACGGCGAGGTCCGGCCGCTCCAGGACCCGGACCAGTTCGCTCCAGAACTTCTGCGTCATGCACATGATGAAGATCCAGCCATCGCTGGTGCGTTGCAGCTGCACCGGCACGGTCGAGGGGTGCGCGCTGCGTGGCAGGCGTTCGGTGCGGTAGCCCGAGTTCAGGTACCAGGCGCCGGGGTAGGTGAGCTGGTGCAGCGCGACGTCGAACAGCGAGACGTCGATGTCGTGGCCGCGGCCGCCCTTCAGCACGCCGACCACCGACGACAGGATCGCGACTGCCGTCGTGATGCCGGTCATGTAGTCGACGATCGAGAGTCCCATGCGTGCAGGCGGTGAACCCGGCTCGCCGCTCAGGTGCAGGTAGCCTGCCTCGGCCTGCATCAGGTAGTCGTAACCGGGCCAGCCCTTGCGTTCGTTGTCCCGCCCGTAGGCCGAGAGGTGCGCACACAGCACCCGTGGGTTGATCGCGCCGAGAGTCGCGTAATCGAGGCCGAGTTTTTCCGGCTGGTCGCCGCGCAGGTTGTTCAGCACGACGTCTGCCGTTGCCACCAGCCGGTGGAACGCCTCGCGTCCGCCGGCATGCTTCAGGTTCAGCGTCACGCTCTTCTTGTTCAGGTTGAATGCCTGGAAGAACTGGCTGTCGTGCTCGCCGAGAAAGTACGGGCCCATCGAGCGCGTCGCGTCGCCGCCCTGGTCGCGGTTCTCGATCTTGACGACCTCGGCACCGAGGTCGGCGAGATACATTGAGCCGAACGGGCCTGCACCGAAGTTCTCGAACGTCAGGACGCGAAGTCCGGTGAGGGGCAGTGAGGGCGGCATCGGGCGTGGGTCAGAGATCGAGCGCGAAATAACGGTCGCAGCCGAAGTGGCCCGTGGCACCGAGCGGACCGCACAGCGCCTTGAATCCGGCCGCCGCGTAGAGGTGCTGCGCGGCATCCATGCCCGTGAGCGTCTCGAGGTAACAACGACGATAGCCGAGCCGGCGTGCGGCTTCGAGGCAGTGCTGCAGCATGCGCCAGCCCTGGCCGCGCCCACGGACCTCGCCCAGGAAGTACATCTTGCGCAGTTCACAGACCTCGGGGTCGCCGCCCGTGAGCGGCGCGATACCGCCGCCACCGACGACGCTGCCTGCGCGCAAGAGGACGAAATACGCGGCACGCGGCACGGCGTACGCAACGCTGAGGTGGTCCACTTCTGGATCACTGAGGGCGAATCCGGGCCCACACGCACCAAATTCCGGCATCACGGTGCGAATGACTTGCGCCATCGCCGCATCGTCTGCGGCAGTGATCGGTCGAAGCACGTAGTCGGCTGGAGTGTTCAAGCGGTGCTGAGTTTAGCACCGCGACTCGCACGCCCAACCCTCACACCCAACCCCACCCTCACCCCCAGCCCCTCACCCCCAGCCCCTCTCCCACGGCTGTGGGAGAGGGGAGCAAGAGGTCAGCAAGAGGTCAGAAGCGATAGTTGACCTCGAGGCCGTACGAACTGCCCGGAGCGTCGTGGACGAACGAGCCGCCGAACTCCGGCGCCGGGATGATCTCGGCGAGGTAGTCCTCGTCGCCAACGTTGCGGCCCCATGCGGTCACGCCCCACTGCTCGGCCTGCAGCGTGAGGCGGGCGTTGTAGACCGCGTACGGGTCGCGCACCTGCTTCGAGAACTCGCCCTGGCCGAAACCGAAGTAACCGAACAGGTTCGGCAGGCGTTCTTCCTGCACCGGGTGGAACCAGGTCTCGCCGACGAAGGAGCCGTCGACGCGGAAGACCAGCGCCAGCGAATCGTTGAGCGGGAAGGTGGCTTCGGCGCCGATGTTGCCCGTGTATTCCGGCGCGTACGGCACTTCGTTGCCCTCGGTGTACGGGCGCCCGCTGTACTTGTCGATCTCGCCGTCCGTGATGCCGTAACCGGCGAACACCGTGAACATCTCGTTGATCTGCCAGCGGGCGTCGATCTCGGCGCCCATGATCGTGACCTCGTCGATGTTGGTCACCGCACGCAGCAGGCCGAACGGTCCGGCGAAGAAGTTGAAGAACTGCATGTCTTCGACGGTGGTGTAGAACAACGCCGCATTCACGCTGACCGTTCGGTCCATGAAGTAGGACTTGAGGCCGAGCTCGGCGGCCTTCGACACTTCCTGCTTGAAGGTGTCGTTGACGTCCGTGAGGTTGAGCTGGGACGACGCATCGCAGGCCGGCGCATAGACGGGACCGTTCGGACCCACGGTGTTGTCACCGAGGCAGAGTGGCGTGGTGCCGGCCAGCCCGTAGAACGTGTCGACGGTGGCTGCGCTGCCCGACGAGTTGAAGCCGCCACTGCGGAAACCGTAACCGTAGGACGCGAACAGGGCGAAGTCGTCGGTGAGCTTCCAGTTGGCCGAGATCTTCGGCTGCAGCTGGTCGAACGTCTCGCTGCGGTTCGGGATGCCGGACGTCGCGTACGCCGGGTTTACCGTATAGGCAGGGTTGATGTACGGGTTGCTGAAGAAGCTGAAGCCAGGTGTCTGCGCGCGGCAGGACGTGAGGTCCGTGCCGGTGCACACCGGCACGTTGTTGCTGACTTCGCGGTCTTCGCTGTCGTAGCGCAGCGCCAGGGCCAGCTCGAGGTTGTCCATCACGTCGTAGGCGATCTGGCCGAACACGGCGTAGACCTTGCTGCTGTAGTCGTCGTCATACAGCAGGTCGGTCGGGTTGGGGCCCGCGCTCGACACGAACGGGCGCGCCTGGAAACCCTGGGCGAGGTCCGAACCCTGCGACACCACCACGTGACGGTCGATGTCGGCGAAATACGCGCCCGCCACCCACCGCAGCGGCTGGTCGCCCGGTGAGGTGAGGCGGACTTCGAGGCTCAGGTCTTCCTGGTCGCGCTGCTGGTACTGGTAGCCGCCGCAGGTGGACGGGCCGTACGGTGGCAGGAAACCAGCGGCGCCGCCGCCCGCAGGCGTGAACCAGATGTTCGACGGAATGCCGAAGAACGGCGGTTCATAGCCTGGATCGGTGAGGTTCGCGTCGTTCGAGGCCTGGCAGGTGGCGTCGAGCGCGTACAGCAGGAACGCGTCGCTGGTGCCGTCGGTCAGGAAGTAGTTGGTCTGGTCGTTGTAGGCGAGGTAGCTGGTCAGCGTGCCGATGCCGACGTCCCAGTCGCCCTTGATCGAGAGGTTGATGTTCTCCTGCTCGTTCTGCGGGTCGACGTTGTTGATGTAGCGGAAGTTGTGCTTGTTCGCGTCCTCGTAGAACGCCGGGCCAACGAACGGCGCCACGTCGGCAAGCGCGATCGACGCATTGAAGTTGATCGCGCCCGAGTCGAGCTCCGAGTACTTCGCCTTCAGGTCGAAGGTGCCACCGAGCGCCTCGAACAGCAGGCGGCCGGACATGCCGGTCTCCTCGAAGCGGTCGACGCAGTCGTCGCAATCGTTCTTGAGGTTGCGCCACTGGCCATCGGTCTTGCGCGTGTAGGCCGAGATCGAGCCCCGCACGCCGTCAGCGAGGGGGCCGCCCATGTAGAAGCTGCCCTTGTAGCTGTTTTCGCTGCCGTAGCCGGCGGTCAGCTCCGTGTCCCATTCGTCGCCGGGCTTGCGCGTCGTCAGGATCAGCGCACCGGCCAGCGCGTTGCGGCCGTAGAGCGCGCCTTGCGGGCCCTTCAGGACTTCGATCTGGGTGATGCCAGAGAGCTCCTGGTTCAGCGCCTGGGGATTGGTCTGCAGCACGCCGTCGATGACGAGCGCGAAGTTGGTCTCGGAGTCGCGGCCGGTGTTGATGCCGCGGATGTTGACCTGCAGGTCGCCGGCTTCTGCCGTCTGCACTTGCGACACACCCGTCGTCAGCGCGATGAAATCCACGGGACGCTGGATGCCCGCGCTGCGGATCTCGGAGGCGGTAAAGGCCGTGATCGAGACCGGCACGTCCTCGATGCGCTCTTCGCGCTGTCGCGCGGTCACCACGATTTCTTCGAGCTGACCGGTTTCTGCCGCCTGCAGCACCGGCGGCACCGCGAGCAGCGACGCGCCGTGCGCGGCGGCGAGGGCGAACAATCGAGTCTTGCCATGTTTCATGTGTAGTCCCCGTAGCGGAAGGTCGGATGTGCCCCAACGGGCCGGCTCCCCATGCTCCCGGCGAACATACCATCGGCTCCGGCAAAGTTACAATATAAGTAAGACAATAGGACAATCAGCGGAGGACGGTGCCAGCAGCGCTCGTCCGTGTTGTCCCGTAGCAACAGTGCGCCGGGCGCGGGCTCTGCTAGCATTCGGACTGCCGGTCTACACCGATTCATCACCACGCCGCCGCGCCCCGGACCCCACCCACGTTTTTCGCCCCTCGCGGCCATGGCACGCAAAGACATTTCGTTCACGGCAAAGGATGCGGCGCTCCGCGAGGACGTCCACACGCTCGGCGCCCTCGTCGGCGAGGTGCTGCGGGACCAGGGCGGCGATGCCTTTTTCGAGGAAGTGGAGGGCGATCGCCAGGTGGCGATTCGCCGCCGGGACGGCGACCCCGAGGCGGCCGTGCAACTGGTCGTGCGCGCGGACAGCCGCTCGCCGGACCAGGCCGCGGAACTGATCCGGGCATTCGGTACCTGGTTCCAGATGGTCAACATGGCCGAGAAGGTGCACCGCGTGCGCCGCCGCCGGCAGTACCTCAACGACAGCAGCACGCACCAGCCCGGCGGGCTCGCCGAATGCTTCCAGAAGCTGCGCTCGATCGGTTACAGCCTGCCGCAGGTGATCGAACTGCTCGGCCACCTGAGCATCGAGCCGGTGTTTACGGCCCACCCGACCGAATCCACCCGCCGCACCCTGCTGCGCCAGCAGCAGCGCATCGCGAGCCTGCTGATGACGCGGCTCGACCCGTCGCTGACACCGGTCGAGCGGCGCATGACGCTGGAACGGGTGCGCAGCGAACTCACGACCGGCTGGCAGACGGCCGACAATTCCCGCGAGAAGCTCTCCATCGCGGACGAACGCGAGCACGTGCTGTTCTTCCTGGTCGAGATCGTCTACGACGTCATCCCGGTCTTCTACGAGGAGATCGAGGAAGCGCTGGTGCTGATCTTCGGCGCTGAAGCCCGCACCGCGAAGGTGCCGGAACTGCTGCATTTCGGGTCGTGGGTCGGCGGCGACATGGACGGCCTGCCGGACGTGCATGCCAAGACCATCCGCGAGAGCTGTGCCCGGCACCATGCCCTGATCGTCAATCGCTATTACCTCGAGGCCGTGCGCCTCGCCGAAAAGCTGAGCCAGAGCGAGCGGCGCACGCCCAACATCCCGCAGCCGCTGCGCGATCGCATCGAGCACTACAAGTCGGTGGTGCCGGCGGCGCGTGCCAGTGCTCCCTCGGGCCACGACGAGATGCCGTACCGCGTCCTGCTCGGCCAGATCGCTGAACGACTGCGCGCCACGTACGACCACCGCTCGGGCCAGTACGAGCGCGTCGAGCAACTGACCGACGACCTGCAGATCATCGTCCACAGCCTCGAGGCGAACCGCGGGCGCTATGCCGGGCTGTTCCTCATCCGCCGCTTCCTGCGCCGGGTGCGAACCTTCGGGCTGCACCTGGCGACACTCGACGTGCGCCAGAACGCCGAGGTGCACCGGCAGATCGTGGGTCGCGCGCTGGACGAGGATGGGTGGGACACCCGGCCGGCCGCGGAGCGCATCGAGCGCCTGCGGGACGCGCTGGCCCGCGACGAATCGCCCCCGGAAGTGCTCGAGGCCGCCGGCAAGCGGGCGCTGTGGGTGTTCGAGGCGATGGACTATTGCCGGCACCGGTACGGCCAGGCCGCCGTCGGCTCGTACGTCGTCAGCATGGCGCGCGACATCGACGACGTGCTGTCGGTGCTGCTGCTCGCCCGCTGGGCGGGCCTGCTCGACAACGAGTCCGGGCAGGTCACGCTCGACGTGGCGCCGTTGTTCGAATCGGTCGCGGCGCTCGATGCGGCCGGGCCGACGCTCGCCCGCCTGCTGGCCGACCCGATCTATCGCGCGCACCTCGCTGCACGCGGCAACCGGCAGGTCGTGATGATCGGTTATTCCGACAGCAACAAGGAGTCCGGCATCACCGCGTCGCGCTGGGTGCTGCGCAAGGCGCAGCAGGCCATGCTGGTGGCATGCGAGCAGGCTGGCATACAGCTGCTGGTGTTCCACGGCCGCGGTGGCTCGATCAGTCGCGGTGGCAGCCGCACCGAAGCCGTCGTGAGCAGCCTGCCGACGGCGGTCCGCAGTGGCCAGATGCGGGTCACGGAACAGGGCGAGACGATCAATGACCGCTACGGCCTGCAGCCGATCGCATTGCGCACGTTCGAGCAGGGCCTCAACACCCTGGCGCTGGCGGTCGCCGGCGAGCGGCACGAAGCGATCGGGCCGGGCTGGGAAGACGCGATGCAGCTGCTGGCGGATGCCAGCCGGAAGCGATACCGCGAATTCGTGCACGACGACCCGGGCTTTTTCGAGTTTTTCCAGGCGGTCACGCCGGTCGACGTGATCGAGCGCATGCAGATCGGCTCGCGGCCCCTGGCGCGGGGCGGCGGCAGTGGCGTCGATACGATCCGCGCGGTGCCGTGGATGTTCGCGTGGTCGCAGAGCCGGCACATGCTGCCGGGCTGGTTCGGCGCGGGCACCGGCCTGGCCGCGGTCATCGAACGGTACGGGGACGCGCTGGTCGGCGAGATGTACCGCGACTGGCCATTTTTCGAGGGGCTGATGGACGACGTCGAGATGCGGCTCGCCCGCGCCGACATGGACATCGCCTGGCATTACGAGCGACTTTACCCGGGCGACGTCGAGCGTTATTCCGGGACGATCCGGCAGGAGTACGACCTGACCCGCCGCCTGGTCCTGCAGCTGAAGGGCTGCGCGCGGCTGCTCGATGCCGAGCCGACGCTGCAGCGCTCGATCTGGCTGCGCAATCCATACGTCGACCCGATCCACCTGATGCAGGTGCACTTGCTGCGACGCTGGCGCGACGTCGGCTCGCCCAGCGACAAGGGTCGCGACCGTGACGACCCGAACCGGCGTCTGTTCCCTGCGCTGGTGGCCTCCGTGAACGCCATCGCGCACGGGTTGCAGGGCACGGGCTGAGTCCACGCGCAATTTTCCCTTGTTGACTGTGCAAGGCGTGAGGAATAGCGTCCTCAAGTCAGGCGCGACGGTGTCCGCCACCAACGCAACTCACGCCAACCACAGGCAAAGGGAGATCGATTCACATGGCAGCGAAGAAGAAGGCGCGTCGTGCGGCGCCGCGCAAGGTCAGCAAGGCGAAGGCCACCAAGGTCAAGCGCAAGGTCGTAAGAAAGGCGAAGGTCGTCAAGGCCAAGCGCAAAGTCGTCAAGAAGGCGAAGGTCGCCAAGGCCAAGCGCAAGGTCGCCAAGGCCCGCAGCACCGCGACCAGCCGCCGCGTCGCCGCCGTCAAGGCTGCCGCACGCAAGGCTCCGGCCCGCACCCGTGCCGCCGTCAAGAAAGCCGTCAACAAGTTGCCGCCGTCTGCCAAGCGCGCGCTGCGCAAGGCCGATCGCAACCTGAAGTCGGCCGAAAAGAGCATCGCCAAGGCCGTGAAGTCGGCGAAGAAGAAAGCTTCGAAGACCGCGGCGCAGGCCGGCTCGATGGTCAATGCCGCCCAGGCGTCGGCCGAGAAGCAGGCGACGTCGATGCTGGATTCGGCCAAGGAAATGGCAGCCAAGGTCAGCGAGACGGTGCAGAGCGCCGTCGGCAACCTGGTGCCGGGCGAGAAGTAATCCGGGTTCGTTGAACCTGGCGCTCCCTCCCGCACCCCGGGAGGGAGTCGCTCGCGGGCGTTGCGCGATCAGCGCGAGCGCGGAAACCGCATCCGCGACGGCAATGCCGTCACATAGTCCGGGTAACGCCCAAGCCGCTGGCACCCCTCACCGGGCGTCTGCGCGTACTGCTCATCCCACGGCAGCACGATCTCCAGGTCCTCGGCACTGACCTCGACCATTTTCGGCAGGATCGGCGGCACGGTCCGGGTTCTTTCCGCCTGCAGCATCGCGGCCAGCCCGCCGTGCAGCCGGTGACTGGTCCACAGGTCCTGCAGCGTGGCGCGGGTCGGCGGCGCCATCTTCATCTCGCCGCTGGCGAGGTGCGTGCGCACGGCGCTTTCGGTGAGCCAGGCGTGGTGGGTGAGTTCGCCGCGGTCGACGCTGGCCTCCTGGTCGGGCGGCACCGTCAGCGCGAAGAAACGCGTGTCGAAGCGCCGCTTCTCGAACGATGGCGTGATCCAGTGCGACCAGTAGACGAGGCGTTCGACGTCGAGCAGCAGGTCTTCGTCGACGAGCAGGCGCGCGAACTCGGTGGCATCGGCGGAGGCAGCCGTGCGCCGGGAAGTGACGCGGGCCAGGCGCTCGCTGCCCCAGTCACCGCCACCGCGCGGTCGTGCGAGCAGCACCCCGGATTCCTCGAACGTTTCGCGGCAGGCAGCCATCAGCAGGCCGCGCGCGGTGTCGACGTCGATCGAGCCGGCGTCGGCGTCCAGCATCCGCGAGGCGGTATCGACGATCGACGCCGCGTCCGAGCGGGCGGCCAGCTCCGGCGACAGGTCCGAGGTCTCCATCCGACCGCCGGGGAATACCCACAACCCGCCCATGAACGACAGGCCGGCCGCGCGCTTGGTCAGCAGCACCTGCAGGCCGTCGCCGCTTTCCCGCAGCAGCAGGACCGTCGCGGCGTGCGGGATCGATGTCGTCACCCCGGCTGGCTCAGATCAGCTTGACCAGCTGCTTGCCGAAGTTCTTGCCACTGCAGCATGCCGATGAACGCCTCGGGGGCGGCGGCCAGTCCGTCCGCGATCGATTCGCGGTACTTGAGCTTGCCCGTCGCGACGCCCTTGGCGAGTTCGCCGAGCGCCTGCGGCCAGAACTCCAGGTGCTCGGAGACGATGAAGCCGCGCAGCGAGAGCCGGTTGACCAGCAGGGCGCGCGTGTTGTGGATGGCGATGTCGTCGCCTTCGTAGCCGGCGATGAGTCCGCACACGGCGATGCGACCGAAAGCGTTCATGCGCGCCAGCGCGGCGTCGAGTCCGACACCGCCGACGTTCTCGAACAGGCCGTCGATGCCGTTGGGCGCGGCTTCCTTCAAGGCGCGCGCTCATGGAGCGGACGTCCTTGTGCTCGCGGTGGTCGATGCAGGCGTCGAAGCCGAGTTCGTCACGCACGTAGGCGCATTTCTCGGGTCCACCGGCAATGCCGACCGCGCGGCAGCCGGCCATCTTTGCGAGTTGACCGACGACCGAACCCACGGCGCCGCTCGCAGCGGACACGAGCACCGTTTCGCCGGCCTTGGGCTTGCAGATCTGGTTCAGGCCGTACCAGGCCGTGACGCCGGGCATGCCGACGGGGCCCAGGTAGGCCGACAGCGGGACGTGCTTCGTCTCGACCTTGTTGAGTCCCGTGCCGTCCGACACGCCGTATTCCTGCCAGCCGAGGTAGCCGACGACCGCGTCACCGACAGCGAACTTCGGGTTCTGGGAGGCTTCGACGATGCCCGCCGTGCCGCCGATCATCGTCTCGTCGATCGGCTGCGGCGCCGAGTACGACTTGGAGTCGTCCATGCGGCCGCGCATGTACGGGATCGAGCGACAGGAAGTGATTGCGCACCAGCACCTGGCCGGGACCGACGCCGGGGACCGGTACACGCTCGAGACGGAAGTTGTCCGGCGAGACGGCGCCGCCCTGCGGGCGGCTGGCAAGGACGATGCGCTGGTAGGTCTGGGTCATGGCGGTGCTCCTCGTGACGAAGCGGCATCTTCGCATGGGGAGCCGCCATGATGTCCGACGTAAGCGTCCGATTATTCAGTACAGGCTTCGGCGTTCGACTCTGGTCCGCGGCGCCGAGTAGGTGTCTCACTAGGCCAAGAAGCTTGACTGGAACGCGCACCACTTCGTTGGCGCTTTCGGACTCAACAGCCAAACTGGTGTCGATTCTCGCGACATCGATGCGTTCGCCTCAAGCCGAATCGACGCGACTCACTTCACGCGCAACGGCATGCAGGAGCTTCGAGACATTCGCCATAGTAGCAGTCGCGTCGATTCGACGTCTCGCCTCGAGCTCAACCCGACGGCAGGCTCCTGCAGTCACGAGACAGTTCAATCAGGTTGTCGAAACAAAGCGCCGCCACTCGCTGCCCACAAGTGAAGAATTTGTAGCGATGGCCATCGTAATCTCGGATCACGTACCCGAAGACTTGGTCGTGACCATCCGACTGGGTGAGCACGGCCGTCGAATAGCACTGCAGTGCCGTCGATCGTCAGCGAATTTCAATTGACTCAAGGCTATCGTAATGGTGCATCCGTCGTCTAAGTTGCCCCGCGGAATTCTCAAGGAGCTTTAATTGCTGCAGTCACGCGCATGCGTCCGACCATGGGAGGCATCTTGTTGCGCCCTGGCGATCCGTTCAAGCGCAGTACCTTGTGGGACACAGAACTCTGTACGCTTCGTCGCCTCCTCATCCGGCGGGAAGGACAGTGCTTCCAGTGCCGACTTGCTGCCTCTAGGTGGATGAGGAAGTCACCCAGCCTCCGATTGCTGGCATCGCCCGAGTAGACGCGTGAAGATCCCCTTCGGACTGCTCCAAGCGCGCGATTGACTCCGAAGCGCTGGGTAGTCGCGTCTTGCGTTGATTTGCGCCGCACGCCGCAATCGCCTTCGTCGGCGCCAGGATCGACTGGCACGGTTTGACGACATCGCAGACCGTAAAGCTGAATAAGCGATGGCGGTCCCACCTCACCGCGCCTGGCAGCGTCATACGCATCCTCGGCATCGTGAACCGTCGACAGGATCAGTACATCGATCGCATTGACGCCCAGATCGAACAAGTAGCGCTCGAAGTTCTCCTGCGCGTACACGTCATCGACCGAGGATTCCGGCCACGACGACGTTGGCGCGCCGACGGCGTTGGCGGGACGCGAACCGTCGTAGAAGATCGGCCCGCCGCATGAGGACGAGTAGGTTCCCGGCGCGCACATTCCGGTGCAGTTCTGCGCCGACTGACCCGGCAAAGACGTCGCCGGAGGTGGGGGCAACCCACCCATGTTGAAGATTCCGTGGAGCAACGTACTGAAGATCGTATTGACGATGAAGTCAGCGACGTAGATCGACGCCCCGCCATCCACGAGGTAACCCGTGGGGTCGGTCGAGTTCAGCGGCCGGTTGCCGACGTACGCATACGGGTTGATCGACTGGGAGTCACCGAGGTTGCCGAGCAACGGGTCGGCAGACAGGAAGCGGCCGAGCGCCGGGTCATACACGCGGCCGTTCATGTGCACGAGCCCGACGTTGTCGAGCATCTCGTGCCCGGTGAAGCCCTGGCGCGTCGTATTGGCGATGACTGTCCAGTCAGGTGCGGTGGCGGCGCTCCAGTTGCTGCCACGCCGGGTGCCGAAGGCCCCGAAGCTCTCCTTGCCAAGCGTCGCGCCCGTGTCGCTCAGCAGCGTGTCGCTGCTGCCGAGGTGGTCCGGCACGACGTACGTGGTGGAACTCGTGCCATTCGAGTTGCGTGAAAGCACGACCGTCGAACCGCCCGGTGTCGGCACGTAGTGTCGCCAGTAGGTCACGCCGGTCGAGGTCGTGGATTCCTTCTCCAGCAGGCTTCCGGCGTAGTGCGTCGTCTCGGTGCCGTTCTGATAGGTCGCCACCTGGCGCCATCGCTCGCGATCGGGTCCGTAGTCGAACTGGGCCTGGTAGCCGGGCTTGCGCAATACCGTGGGCAGGTTGAACGATGCCCAGTCCTGGGTCAGTCCGTTGCGTGCCGTGAGATTGCCATTGCGGTCGTAGGCGAACGACTCGGCTCCGGCGCTCGTCACGGCGTGCGGCCGCGTCGAGTCACCGTAGACGTACTGGCCGACATCTGACTTTTGCAGGATGTTGCCCGCGGCGTCGTAGCTGACGGCCAGGTTGCCTCCGCCGTTCAGCGCGGACGTCGAGACTCGGTCGAGCGGGTCGTAATTGATGATCTCGGACAGGTTCTGGTTGAGGTCGCGGCGCTGCAGCAGATTGCCGCCGGCGTCCCACCGGTAGGTGAGGTTCTGCCGGATGCTGCCGGCACCGGCAACGCCTGCCTGCTGCGCCGTAAGGCGTTGTGTCGCTGCGTCGTAGACCGACGATCGAGTGATCGCGGCACCGGACAGCGACTCCTGCGTCGGTGCGTCGAAGTCGCTGACCGCGTTCAGTTGCCAGAGCGTACGTGCAGTCGCCGAGGTGATGTCGTCGATCCGGGTTGGCGCGCCGAGGCTGTAAGAAAAGCGCAGCTTGAGCCGGGTGCCCGGTTGGCCGACCTTGCCTGGGACGGTTGGATACGTCAGCGTGTCGATCTCGCCGATCGAGTTGTACGTGTAGTCGTAGCGGTAGGTCTGGTCCGTCGTGATCGCGCGAGAGGTGAGGCGTCCGACGCCGTCGTAGCCGAGCGACTCCGTGTAGCCCAGGCCCGACTTCGATTGCAGCCGTCCGACGTTGCGCGCGGCAGCTGACGAACCCCAGGTCCAGCTGCTGGTTCCCTCGGGTTCCGTACGGGAGACCCTGCGACCCAGCACGTCGTAGGCGGCAGTGAACGACCGACCGTTGGCGTCGGTCCAGCCAACGACCTCGCCGAACGAGTTGGGCGTGAAGTTCCACGTGCCCGAGTCGGCGTCGGACCACCGAGTGCGAGACCCGCGTACGTCATAGGTGCCGGTCGACACGGCGCCGATTGCATCCTGGACCCGATTCAGTTTGCCGCGTGAGTCGTAGTCATAGCGCGTGATTCCGCCTGGCGACGGGTCAATCACGCGACGCAGGTTCCCCGCGACATCGACGATGCTGGTTCGCGGGTAGCCGAGCGTGTTGGTCAGTGTCGTGGCTCGACCCGCATAGCCGAACGTCGAGACGGTTATGGTTGCTCCGCCGCCGTCATAGTCGCGCTCGTCGGCCAGGCGTCCAAGCGCATCGAACGTTCGCAGGGTGTAACCATTGGAGCCGCTCGAGTACGGTCGCGTCTCGCGCACCATTCGCCCGGCCGCATCGTAGTTCTGCATCCGATGCAGCGAGGCACCCAGGGCACCGAGGTAATCCTGCTGGCGCGGTCGCTCGTAGCTGTCGTAGTACGACTGGTGCTCGCGGATCAGCGCGCCGTCCGTTGCGAAGCTGCGATCGTTGACGAGGAAGCGAAGCTCGCCTGGCCCCCAACAACCCGTCGTGCCGCACGACTGGTAGGTCCAGGACCGGCGAGTGCCGTCCGTTGCCGTCTCGCCGACCCGGCGTCCGAACTCGTCGTGCACCCAGGTCGTCGACAGACCGTTCGGGTCGGTGGTGCGCGTAGCAACGCCGAAGTCGTAGCGCCAAGCGTACGTCGTCGTCTCCGCAGCCGCATTGGTGACAGATTCGAGCAACTGGCAACGGCTGCCATAGTCGAAGCTCGCAGTCCGGGCCGGCATGGCGCTGCCGTTCGGATGGGAACCCACGGCGCGCAAGTGGTTGAGATTGCCGCAGCCGTCGAAGCCGAACGACGTGGTGACTTTCAGTGCGGGGATGTCCGGCTCGACGACTTGCTGCGTGATGCGGCAGGCGACCGGATCGATCGTATAGGCCGTCGTCTGTGTCACCGCGAGCTGCTCGGGTGCGGCGCTCGTCGCCGAATGACTGGTTGGCAGGCCCAGGCACCAGTTGCCCGACACATCGTTCGCGTAACCGAGATTCAAGGTTGAGCGCCAGGCGCTGTTCACATGGGGCGAGTAGGGGTCGCGGTCCCACGTGGTCGCCTGCACTTGCGTGGGATTGCCATATCCGTCGCCGTAGCTGAACGTCGTTGCCACCTCCGTCACCAGTGCGCCGTTCAAGGCGCCACCGTGCTCGAACTGCTTTTCGCTGGTGGCAGCGACGAACGGGAAGACGCGCTGCTCGCTGCCAGCCGGACCCATCGGCTGTACCCCGAGGCTGGCTTTCCACTGCCGCACCGGCGTGATGCCGTTGCCCTGGAACACGTCGCGTTGCTGGTGCATGCCCGCATGCGGGAAGACGCGCGAGGCCGTATCGACGGTCACGAGGCCGGTGCGTGAGTCCTCGATGCGCTGCGCCGCGAAGCCCTGGAAGCCCCGGCCCTGGACATGTACCTGTGCACCGGAGTACTGGAACCGGTTGCGGTAGGTTCCGCCCGAGCCATCGGTCGCGGTGAACTCATCTACGACAAAGAGCGGTCCCTGGAAGTCAGCCTGCGGAAAGACTGCATCGCTCAGGCGCGTGTGGTTGCTGCGCGCGATGGAAACGTAGGTCGGGTTCTGCCGCACGCCGAATCCGTCGACGAACGACGTTGCCAGGTCGGGAGGCGAGGCCGGGCCTGCATGCAGCAGGTAATGCAGCCGATTGTTGCCGTCGCGGAGGGCAAGGTCGACGAGACCGTCCCCGTCCGCGTCCATGTCGAACCAGGCGGTGGCCGCTGGCGCATCGATGCCCGTATTGACGGGAGGGGCCGCCCCTTCGCCGGTCGAGCGCACGACGAACCATTGCTTGGTCGCGGCATCGATGTACAGCAGGTCGACGCGGCCGTCGCCGTTCCAGTCGGCCGGCAGCGCGGTGTACAGGGAGCTTCCCGTCGCAGGCGTGGCGCCGGTGGCCATCTCGACGAAGGCGCCGGCACAGTTGGAGACGAAAACTCGCTGCACCTGGAGAATGTCGGAGCAGCCGTCGGCGTTCCAGTCCGCCATCGTGACCATCGATTCCTGGACCAGCAGTTTCTCGGTGCCGAGGGTGACGGCGTTGCCGAATCCATTCGACAGGATCGGCGTGGCGAAGAACTTCGGATTGCGCACGGAACTGTTGAAAGTGAGTGCGACGATGTCCGCGCGACCGTCGCCATTGAGATCCGCAACGCGCAGGTTGTCCCAGGGCATCGATTTTCGCAGGCCAGGTATCGTCCACACCTGCTGCGCGGTCGCAGCGAACTGCACGGCGAATGATGTGCTGGCGGGAACGCCGACGTTGCGTCGTATGGCGATGGTCGGTGTCAGGCCGCCCGTTTGCGCCATGAGGTCCGCGAGTCCATCGCCGTCGAAATCGGCGGCGCCATATTCGCCGCCGGGTGCCAACCCGGTATTGGCAACGGTGAATCCGGCATTGGTGTACCCCGCGACGTGCCAGTAGCCGTTCTGCACCACCAGGAACTGCATGCGGCCGTTGCCGGCGAAGGCGCCCGGGATGATCGTGTGCGACGTGCTCGTCACCAGGCCGGTCGCCTGTGGTGCTGCGAAGCCGGTGGGGCTTCCCAGCAGCGTGTGCCAGGCCAGCCTGCCGCCGCCGGCGTCGACCGGATACAGCACGTCGCCGATGCCGTCGCCGTTCAGGTCAAGTGGCACCGGTGGCCTCACGTTCGATACGGCCACGCCGGTGCTCACCTTGGGTTGCCAGCCACTCGCGCCGTTCTGGTATCCGATCGTCGTGGGCTCGAGGCAGGTCGTGGCGCCGCACTCCTGCACGCTGACGAGACGCAGCCGACCCGACACTGGCGCAGTTTCGTATCCGAGTGAGTACGACTTGATCGGCGACGCTGAACCCACCGACAGGACCGTGATGCGGTCAAGCTGGTAGGGGTCGCGCACGAGGTTGCCCGCGAGGTAACCCGTCGGGACGTCGCTGGCCGGCCGAGCCGAGTAGGCGAAGTCGACCCGATAGAACGGGCCGGCGCCGGTGGCGGTGGTGGGATAGGCGATCGATGCGATGCGATGGCTGCCGTTCGTGTAGGCGCCGTACTGGGCATCGTTGGCGTAAGTGAGCGAGATGGCATTGCCCGTGCCCACGCCGGCACGATCGCGGACACGCGACAGTGCCCATGCACGGATCGTGGTGCTTGCGCCGGCGTAAATGCGCGAATCGGCGGTACCGCCATATTCGCGGATCAGGCCGTTCTTGGTGGTAACCGTGAACGACGCGGGGCCATTGCCCGCGGCGCCGTTCGCGACGATTCGTGAATAGGATTCCACCTCGGTGGCATAGACGGCGCCTGCCATGCCGTGCGATCCACTCACGAGCTTGAGTTGCTGGCCATCGAGGCAATAGCGATCCGCAAGCGTGTTGGTGACACCGGCCGCGACCCCGTCCTGGGCCCAGGTGCGGTTGCAGCGAGTGATAGTCGACAGGCCGGCGATGGACCATCCAGCGCCTGCCGTGCCGCTGCCGCTGCGGCTGGCATAGACGAGCGCAAGCTCGAGCCCGACGTCGCCGACGCCAGGGGGCATCCACAGTGGAATTCGAAAGGTGGCCGCACCGGAGTGCGAAACGCCGAACTGGGTAGGCGTGCGTCCGGCGGCCGATGATGCTGCAACGACTGCAAGTGCATTGGCACTACTCGACGAGTTCGTACCACCGACGTCCGGATAGCCCGCTTCTCCTGCCGCGCCCGCGCCCGAAATGCAGGTGATCGACGCTGCGACCAGGGCGATTCCGATCGCGCGTGCATGTCGAGCCAGCCGTAGCGTCCCTGCGTCATTCCACATTGCCGTCTCCCAGATTGGCGGTTCATCGGGTTACGGCTCGAACGTTGGAGTAACGCGACGCCACGGGAAACGCGCATTTGAGGCGGGGAAAGCGAGATTCTTGCCGCGCACATTGGCAATTCCGCGCCGCCCGTTACACTGCTGCCATGAACGTTCAATCCATCCTCGTGCGCGGCACGACGTTGCTGGCACTGGCGGGGCTGCTGACCGGGTTCGGCGGTTGTCGCGACATGCCCACGTCGGCCGCCGGCGACAGGGAGGGCACGTCCGCATCCGCAGCAGCGCGTGGCCCGGGTTACCTCGCACCCGAAGAGCGGCCCGACAGCGTCGCACTGCTCCCGCCACCGCCCGCGCCGGGCTCGCCGGAGTTCGTGGCGGACGAGGACGTCTATCGCAAGTTGAGTGCGCTGCAGGGCACCGCGCGTTGGCAGCTGGCGGCCAGGGACGCCAACCTGAAATTCCCGGAGGCCGCCAACGTGTTCTCGTGCGCGGTCGGCATCGAGGTGACGGCAACGACCACGCCACGCCTGTACGCGCTGTTGCAGCGGGTGGTCATCGATGCCGGGCAATCGACGGCCAAGGCGAAACAGAAGTACAACAGTAACCGGCCCTTCGAGGTCACCGGCGATCCCACCTGCGTTCCCGAGGACGAGAAGTTGCTGCGCGGCAATGCGTCGTACCCATCCGGGCATGCGTCACTCGGCCACGCCTGGGGCGAAGTGTTCGCCGAGTTGTGGCCGGAGCGCGCCGCTGCCGCCCGGATCCGGGGCTACGAGTTCGGCCAGAGCCGTGTGATCTGCCGGGTGCACCGCCAGAGCGACGTCGATGCGGGACGCACGATTGGCCAAGCCGTGTTCGAGCGACTGCACCAGGATCCGGAGTTCGTCGCCGACATGGCGGCGGCCAAACTCGAAGTGAAGAAGGCGCGCCGGCACGGCCCGCCTGCCGGTCGTGATTGCCGCGCGGAAGCGGCGACGCTGCAGGCGAGCAATCCGGCGCCGTAGACGCGCCGAGTGGAGGGATGGCGATGCACCAGAGTCGACTCGCAGGATTCATCATCGATTGCAACGTGCCCGACCTCGCGGCCGCCGCGGAGTTCTGGGGTGCGGCCTTGCGCATGGACGTCAGGGAGCTGCCGGCCGAGGAGGGTGGCAAGTACCGGCGGCTGGTCGATCCCGACGGCAGGCTGCACGTCGAGGTGCAGACCGTTACGCACCCGAGTCGCGTGCACCTGGACATCGAATCGACCGACGTCGAGGCCGAAGTGGCGCGTCTCGAGGCGCTCGGCGCGAAACGAGTGGCGCAGATCCACACCTGGTGGGTCATGGAGGCCCCGACGGGCCAGCGGTTCTGCGTGGTGCGCAGCAAGTCGCAGTTCTCGGCGCTCGAACGCTGGCACCGCATCGTCGCCACGCACGACATCACCGATCTCGACGACCTGCTGGCCGACGATGCAGTCTTCGAATCCCCGGCCGTGCACACGCCGCAACGGGGCAAGGCGATCACGCACAAGTACCTCGCCGCCGCAAGCGTCGTCCTGATGAACGACAGCTTCCACTACGTCGGCGAATGGCACGGGGAACGTTCCGCCGTGCTCGAGTTCAAGACGATGCTCGGCGAGATCGAAGTCGACGGCGTCGACATGATCGAATGGAACGACCAGGGCCGCATCTCGCGCTTCAAGGTCATGGTGCGTCCGATCAAGGCGCTGCAGACGCTGATGCCGTTGATGGCGGCAGAACTCGCGAAGGACTGAGGCGCAATGGCCGCGACCACCATTCGTAAGCGCGGTCGGCTGTGGCATTCTTACGGCCTGCACACCCGGGCTGCAGGTGGAGTGACGAACCAGTGATCAAGCGACTCGAAACCGGCCCGCGCATGTCGCAGGCGGTGGTGCATGGCAATACGATCTATCTCGCTGGCCAGGTCGCCGACGATCCGTCCGCGGACGTGACGGACCAGACACGCCAGATCCTGTCGAACATCGACGGGCTGCTCGCCGCTGCGGGCAGCGACAAGACCCGTATCCTGTCGGCAACCATCTATCTCGCGGACATCGCCACGTTTGCGCAGATGAATTTCGCGTGGGACGCCTGGGTGCCGAGCGGGCACACGCCCGCGCGTGCCACGGTCGAGGCGAAACTTGCCGCCCCGCAGTACAAGGTCGAGATCCAGGTGGTCGCCGCGATCTAGGTCGCCGCCCGCCGGGCAACCGCCGGTGGCGCCGAGGCGGCGCGCAACCGACGCTGGCATTAACCCGTAACTAGTTGATTGTACAGTCGATTGTAGCCTGGTCGATCGCGCCGGATGCATCGCCGCCCCAGCGGGGTCGCGAGCGGCTAAACTGCGCGACCCCATGACGACCGACCCCCACCTTTACGTCGATGCCGACGCCTGTCCCGTCAAGCCAGAGGCCGTAAAGGTCGCGGAGCGGCACGGGCTGCCCGTCACGTTCGTCGCCAATACCTGGCTGCAGTTGCCGCGCGCACCGCGCGTGCGAATGCAGGTAGTCACCGGCGCGTTCGACGCCGCCGACGACTGGATCGTCGAGCAGGTGGCCGCTGCCGACGTCGTCGTCACCGCCGACATCCCGCTCGCCTCGCGCTGCCTGCTGAAAGGGGCGCGGGTGCTCGGTCCAGCCGGCAAGCCATTCACCGCCGACAACATCGGCAATGCGCTGGCGACCCGGGAGCTGATGTCCGACCTGCGCGCATACGGCGTCGGCGGCGGTCCACCGCCGTTCGGTCCGCGTGATCGTTCCAGATTTCTCGAGGCGCTCGAGCTCGCCGTTCGCGAGGCCAAGCGCCAGCGTGCCGGCAGCGTTGCTGCGTCCGTTACTCCTCCTGCCATGGCGCCCTGATGCTTTCCACGACCAATCTCTCGATCCAGTTCGAAGCGAAGCCGCTGTTCGAGCACGTTTCCGTCAAGTTCAGCGATGGCAACCGCTACGGGTTGATCGGCGCCAATGGCAGCGGCAAGTCGACGCTGATGAAGATCCTGGGTGGCGAACTCGAGCAGAGCTCGGGCGACGTCGTGCTGCAGACCGGCATGCGCATGGGCAAGCTGAACCAGAACCAGTTCGCGTACGAGGACGAGCGTGTGCTCGACGTCGTGATGCAGGGCCACGCCGAGATGTGGGCCGCGATGCGCGAGCGCGACCTGATCTACGCCAACGCTGAAGCAACCGATGAAGACTACATGCGCGCGGCCGAACTCGAAGGCAAGGTCGCCGAGTACGACGGCTACACGGCCGAGGCACGGGCGGGCGCGATCCTGATCGACGCGGGGATCGACGAAGCGAAGCACAACCTGCCGATGCGCGAGATTCCGCCGGGCCTGAAGCTGCGCGTGCTGCTGGCGCAGGCGCTGTTCTCACGGCCGGACGTGCTGCTGCTCGACGAGCCGACCAACAACCTCGACATCCACTCGATCGGCTGGCTCGAGCGCACGATCAACGCGTACGACGCGACCATGATCATCATCAGCCACGACCGGCACTTCCTGAACCAGGTCTGCACGCACATCGCCGACCTCGACTACCAGCAGCTCAAGATCTACCCGGGCAACTACGACGACTTCATGCTCGCATCGGTGCAGGCGCGCCAGCGGGTCGAGGCATCGAACGCGAAGGCCAAGGCGCAGATCTCCGACCTGCAGGAATTCGTGCGCCGCTTCTCGGCCAATGCATCGAAGGCGCGGCAGGCCACGTCGCGCAAGCGCCAGCTGGAGAAGATCAAGATCGAGGAGATCCGGCCATCGTCGCGGCAGAACCCGTACATCCGCTTCGAGCAGGCCAAGAAGCTCTATCGTTCGGCGGTGACCGTAGAGGGCCTGACGTTCCGCTACCCGGGCGCCGACAAGGACATCTTCACCAACCTCAAATTCACGATCGAGGCCGAGCAGCGCGTCGCGATCATCGGCCCGAATGGCATCGGCAAGACCACGCTGATGCGCTGCCTCGCTGGCGACCTCACGCCGACGGCTGGCACGATCACCTGGGTGGAGAACGCGCAGGTCGGCTACATGCCGCAGGACCCGAGCGCGGAGTTCGAGCAGAAGACCGACCTGCTCACCTGGATGTCGACCTGGACCGGCAAGGCCGACGACGAGCAGATCGTTCGCGCCACGCTCGGGCGCCTGTTGTTCTCGGGCGACGAGACCAAGAAGCAGGTCAAGGTGCTTTCGGGCGGCGAAAAGGGCCGCATGATGTACGGCAAGATGATGCTGACGCGGCCGAACGTGATGCTGATGGACGAGCCGACCAACCACATGGACATGGAAACGATCGAGTCGCTGCAGATCGGGCTCGAGAAGTACCCGGGCACGCTGATCTTCGTGTCGCACGACCGCGAGTTCGTAGGCGGGCTGGCCAACCGCATGATCGAGCTGAAACCCGACGGCAGCGTCACCGATTTCACCGGCACCTACGACGAATACCTCGAGGCCCAGGGCCTCGAATCCTAGGGCCCGGGCGCCGCCCGGCTGCCAACCCCCAGGGACCTGCGCACTCCGGCCAGCCCGGCCGCATTGGTGCGCGCAAATGGTGTGCTATGCTTATTATATGCATGGCACAGCATCATGACGGCGCGCAGGTCCGCTGACGCACCGCCGCAATCCCAGCTCGGCTTCCTGATGTCCGACGTCCTGCGCCTGCTGCGGGCGGATTTCGCGTCGCGGGCGAGCGACATGCCACTGACGCCGGCGCTGCACCGGCTGCTCTACAACGTGCACCGTCATCCCGGGTGCCGGCAGGTCGAGCTCGCCGATTGGCTGGAGATCACGCCCGTCACGGTCGGCCGGATGATCGACCGACTGGAGCAGCAGGGCCTCGTGCGCCGCGTGGACGAGCCGGGCGACCGGCGTGTCTTGCGCGTGTTCATTGCACCGAAGGCCGGACCGCTGCTGGCGCAGATCAACGCCAAGGCCGAGCAGACCCGTGAGCGTGCGTTCCGCGGCATGAGCGAAGCGCAGCGCGCGGCGTTGCTCGGTGCGCTGGCGCAACTGCGCGACAACCTGCAACCGGACCTGTTGCCGGCCACCATCGCAACCAGGCGTAAACCCCGTGGACGCTGACGACAATACCGTGTCCGAGGCATCGGCAAGGAATCGCGCCAGCGGCGGTTCGCGCTGGGTGCGTCCGCTGCTGTTGTGGGTGTTGCCGCTGACAGTCATCGCAATCGGTGTCTACTGGTACGGCAGTGGCGGCCGGTACGCCAGCACCGACAACGCCTACCTCAAGCAGGACCGCGTCGACGTCGCGCCGCAGATCTCGGGCGACGTGCGGGACGTGCGCGTACTGGAGAATGCAGCGGTCAAGCCGGGCGACGTGGTGCTCGTGCTCGACGACACGTTGCTGCAGGTGGCAAGACAGCAGGCGGAAGCTGAGTTGGCGGCCGCGCGCATCGAAGTCGAATTGCTGCGCGCTGCGTATCGCGCGAAGGCCGGGGAAGTCACCGTTGCACGCCAGGCATCGCACTTTGCGGTCGGCGAGCTGGCGCGCCAGCAGCAGCTCGCGGAGCGCAAGCTGGTGCCGGTGTCGACGCTGGAAAGCGCGACGCGGTCACGCGATATCGCGGTCGGCTACATCGGCATTCTCGAGCTGCAGCTCGAACAGGCGAAGGCGCAACTGGGTGGCAGCGTCGAGCGGCCGATCGACCAGCACCCGGCAGTGCGCAGTGCCGCCGCTGCCCTCGAGAAAACCCGTGTCGACCTCGAGCACACGATCGTCCGTGCACCCCGCGCGGGCATCGTGAGTCACCTGCCGCACGCGGGCGACCGCGTCGAAGCCGGACGACCGGCCTTCGCGATCGTCACGGAGGGTGGCGTGTACGTGGAGGCGAACTTCAAGGAGACCGACCTGGAGTGGGTGCGCGCCAGCCAGGGCGCCACCGTCGAGGTTGATACCTATCCCGGTCGCGAATGGACCGGCAAGGTGACCAGCATCGCGCAGGCGACCGGTTCCGAGTTCTCGGTGCTGCCGCCACAGAACGCCTCGGGTAACTGGGTGAAGGTCGTGCAGCGCGTGCCGGTGCGCATCAGCATCGACGCCAGGGCGGACGATCCGCCGCTGCGCAGTGGCGCCAGCGCCGATGTCTCGATCGACACCGGCCCGCACACGCGCTTCGACCGCTGGTTCGGTTCGCGGCACTGACCCGCGTTCACGACGCCAGGGATCACGCGTCGTGACTTTGCGTTCGCAGGCCGACCGACGCTTGATGCTGTCGCTGGCAACGGTGCTGTGCACGTTGCTGTACACGATCGACTCCACGATCGTGAACGTCGCGTTGCCGCACATGCAGGGCAGCCTGCAGGCTACGCAGGACCAGGTCGCGTGGGTCATCACTTCATACATCGTCGTGAGTGCGATCGGCACGCCGCTCGCCGGCTGGCTGGGATCGCGCTTCGGCTTGCGAAGCGTGCTGACGATCAGCGTCATCGGCTTCACGGTGGGCTCGGTGGCCTGCGGGTTCGCGACGGACCTCGGAGAGATGGTCGCCTTCCGCATCGTGCAGGGCCTGTTCGGTGCCGCGCTCGTCCCGCTGGCGCAGGTGGCGCTGATGCACGAATACCCGCCCGAGCAGCACGGGCGCGTCATGGCGTTGTGGACGATGGGCGTGCTGGTGGGACCCATCATCGGGCCGACGCTCGGCGGTTACCTCACCGACACTCTCAGCTGGCGCTGGGCGTTCTTCATCAACGTGCCGATCGGGATGCTTGCGTACTTCGGCCTGCTCGAGGGGTTGGCGGACGAACACGACGACCAGAGCCGCCCGTTCGACTGGACCGGCTTCCTGCTGCTGTCGCTGTCGCTCGGGCTGTTCCAGTTGATGATGGATCGCGGCCAGACGCTCGACTGGTTCGAGTCGACCGAGATCGTGGCCGAAGGGTTCTTTGCGGCGGTCCTGTGCTTCATGTTCCTCGTGCACACCGCGACGACCCGGCACGCGTTCGTCGACCCCAGCCTGTTCAGGGACCGCAACTTCCTGGTCGCGGTGGTGCTGATGTTCGTCATCGGGTTGTCGATCCTGGCGCCGAGCGTGCTGTTGCCGTCGTTCCTGCAGTCGCTGCAGGGATACACGGCGACGCAGGCAGGCACGCTGCAGGCCGTGCGCGGCGCGTCGGCAATCGTGGCCGTGATGATCGCGGGACGACTCGTCGGCCGCATCGATCCCCGCTATATCGTCGGCGCGGGCGTGCTGTTCTCCGCCACGTCATTGCTGCTGTTCGGTGGCTTCTCGCTCGACACGCCGCGTTCGCAGGTGATCCTGGCAGGCATCGTGCAGGGCTTCGGCACGCCGCTCGTGTTCGTGCCGCTGTCCGTGATCGCCTATTCCACGCTGCGTGGGGCCCAGCGAGCCGAAGCGGGCGCGATTCTCACGCTGATGCGCAACATCGGCTCGACCATCGGCATTTCGGCGGCGGTGGCGATCCTGGCCCGCTCGACCCAGGTCAACACCAGTTACCTCGGCGAGCACTTTTCGGTGTACGACGTGCAGCGCTGGCAGGCGACCGGCGTCGTGCCAGGCGCCAATGTGGGCACGGCGCAACTGATGGGCGAAATCGAGCGGCAGGCCGCCGCGATCGCTTACTCGAACGACTTCCACGTGCTGGCCGTCGCAACCATCGTCGTGTTGCCGCTGGTGTGGCTCCTGCGGCCACCACGCGGGAAGTCACCGGTGCCGGTCGAGGTCGGGGAGTTGGGGTAGGGACCGCCAGTGCCGCAGCACCGGCGGATGCGCGTATAAGAAGTGCAAGGGTCGTGTTTGCCGACATCGTCGGAGACACCGCCCGTGCGCAAGCCACTCCTAATCCGGGTAGGTGTCATGAATCACGACGAAGGCGTCGCATCGGCGGTTACGCGCATGGCGGAGCAGTTCGTCGCCATCTGGAACACCCACGACATGACGGACCTCGCTGACATTTACGCCGACGACGCGGATTTCGTGAACGTCATTGGCATGCGCTGGAAGGGAGCGAGCCAGATCGCACACATGCACGTGCAGTTGCACGAGTCGCGCATGCGGCAGACGACGCTGGCCAGCGACGGAATGACCGTTCGCGTGCTGGCGCCTTCGGTGGCCGTCGTTCACGACACGTGGGTGCTGCAAGGCGATCCAGGCGCGCCGGGCTGGAAAGTTGGCGAGCAGCGCCGGGGAATTCTGGTGCACGTGATGAAGCTGGACGGTGCCGGCAAGTGGCACATCGCGATGTCGCAGAACACGGACATCCAGGACTTGCCGAATACCTAGCCGCGCGGAGCGGAACGCGCCCCGTCCGGGACCGAGGCGGTCCGCTCCTGGCATGCGTCTACTGCTTGTCGAACACCATCACGTTGTCGTAAGCCTCGCCCTTGGCGTTGGTTCCCTTGCTCTTCAGCGTCAGGACCTTACCGTCGCCCGAGACCGAGCGGACCGTCTTGCCGGCGGGCTTGCCCGCTTTCTTCTGCGTGCTCTCGATCGTCGTCGCGTCGATCCGCTTCAACGTCAGCGTGTCGAAATCCGGCGAACCGGTGATCGGATAGTCCTTGCCGTCGTACTTGTACGTCGACTTGCCGTTCACGGCCGAGCCGTCCGCAGCGACCCCGGTGTACATCATCTCGATGCCGTCAGCGGTCGCCACGTAGGCCCGCGTCTGGGACTTGGGCGCCGGGCCAGGACTGAACCTGGACTTGGACAGGTCCAGCTTCCAGGTGCCAACCACCGGGTCCGTGGCATCGGCAGCCGCAGCCACTGCGGTGCCGCCGATGGCGAGCACCGTTCCAATCAGCAGTGTCCTGAAGAATGAGCTCATGAAATCCCCCTGCCTTAGCGATGTGTTGCGAAACGTCCATCTGCGACCGATGCACGGGCGGGATCCCGGCACCGATCGAGCGGTCGAGTATGCTCCCTCGCACTTCAAGCGGACAGCGGGCCGGACGCACTCGGCACCTGGTCAGGTATGCTCGCCGACTTCTTGAATCGGGGAGTGAGCAATGACGCGACGGATCCTGACGATGGTGGCCATGGCCATGGCGTTGACATCGGTGCCCGCGATGGCGGACACGCCAGCGCACGAGGCACAGGCCCGTGAAATCTACGCGCGCATCGTCGGGTTCCGCACCGCCGAGGGTCAGCAGCAGACCCCGGCCATGGTTGCCTACCTGACCGACGTACTGACCAAGGCAGGCGTCCCCGCAGCGGATATCACGACCCTCGATTCCGGGGAGGCGAGGGCGATGCTCGTGCGCATTCCGGGCCAGGGGCGCGGCCGGCCGATCCTGTTCTCGGCGCACATGGACGTCGTCGATGCCCGACCGGAGGACTGGGAGCGCAGCCCGTTCACGCTGCTCGAAGAGAACGGCACGTTCTACGGCCGCGGCACCACGGACAACAAGGCCGGCGTCGCTGCGCTGATGTCCACGATCCTGCGCTTGCGTGCCGAGAACCTGCAGCCGGCGCGGGATCTCGTCTTCGGCTTCGTCGGCGACGAAGAGACGGGAATGCTGACGACGAAGCTCATCGCGACCCACCCGTGGGTGGCCAACGCCGAGTTCGCGATCAACACGGACGCCGGCGGCGGCCTCCTCGACGATGCCACCGGCAAGCCGTTGATCTACCTGGTGCAGGGCGCCGAGAAGACCTATGCCTCCTTCGAACTGCTGGTCACCAATGAAGGCGGCCACAGTTCGCGTCCCCGCGCGGACAATGCGATCTACCAGCTGGCGCGCGCGATGCTCAAGGTCGAGGCGTACCGCTTCCCGGTGATGGCCAACGACCTGACCCGCGCGTATCTCGGTGCCGTGGGGCAGGCCCAGCCGGGCGAGGTGGGTGAGGCATTGCGGCGGTTCGCCGCCGATCCCGCTGACGCAGCCGCGGCGGATACGCTGTCGAAGTCGCCGGAGTTCGTGGGCACGACGCGCACGACCTGCGTGGCGACGATGCTGGATGGGGGACATGCCGAGAACGCCTTGCCGCAGAAGGCGAAGGCCATCGTCAACTGCCGGATCTTTCCCGGCGTTCCCGTCGAGACAGTGCGCGACGCGCTGGTGGCGGCGATCGGCGATACGGGCGTTGCAGTCACCACCCTCGATACTCCGGAAGCGAGCCCGGTGTCCGAGATGCGACCCGACGTCATGAAGGCCATCACGCGGGCGGTGCACGAACAAGTACCCGGGTGTGCCGGTCGTTCCGTATCTCGAATCCGGCGGCACCGACGGCAAGGTCTATCGCACGGTCGGCATCCCGACGTTCGCCAGCTCCGGCCTGTTCTCGAAGCCCTCCGAGATGTACGCGCACGGGCTCAACGAGCGCCTGCCGGTCCGGTCCTTCTACGAGGGACTCGATCACATCTATCGGCTGGCGGTGGACCTGGGGCAGGCGCAGCGGGCCAGGTAATCCGTGGACCGGGGTGCGTCGCCGCGTTCATTCGAACGGGTAGCGCACCCCGACCTGGCGCCGGATCTCGTCCGTCCATGCCAGTGTCGCAAGCGTTTCGGCGTGCGGCATTGACGGGCTTTCGACCAGGCCCGCGCGAATGCAGCGCTGGGCTTCCTCGATCTCGTACTCGAAGCCGTTCAGGCGGAATGGCGCAAGCGCGCGCTGTTCCGGTTCGCCCGTGCGGAACAGCAGTGCTTCCGTGGTCTGCCAGAAGCGCGCCGGCAACTTGATCACGCCGCGTTCGCCAAGAATCGTCAGCGCGTTCTCGGCGCAGCCATCCAGGCCACAGATGAACTGCGAGTCGAGCCCGCCGGGAAACTGCAGTGTCACCGTCACGCGTTGATCGACCCCGGTCGGCGCCAGTACTCCGGTGGCATGTATCGAGAGTGGCTCGGGGCACGCGCCCAGTGCCTGCTGCAGGATCCAGCGCGTGACCGTCAGGTTATAGATGCCGACGTCGAGCAGGGCGCCACCTGCCAGGGCTGGGTTGAACAGCCGGCCAGCGGGTTCGAACGCAGCCGGAAAGCAGAAGCTCGACTGGATGCCACGCAGCTCGCCGATGGCTCGGTCATGCAGCCACTGGGCCACGACTCCGTAGCTCGGCAGGAAGCGGGTCCACACCGCTTCCATCAGGAAGACCTGCCGCTCGCGCGCGAGGCTGACCAGTGCGCGGCCCTGCGCCAGGTTCGGCACCAACGGCTTTTCGCAGAGCACCGGCTTGCCAGCCTCGAGACAAGGACGCGCCCACTCGCCGTGCTGCGCGTGCGGCGTCGCGACATAGATGCCGTCGATCAGCGGGTCGGACAGCAGCTGGTGCAGGCCCTCGGCGACGAACGGATTCGAGCCATCGGCATTCACGTAGCTCGCGGCGAATCCCGCGGTGCGGATCGGATCCCGGCCTAGCACCGCGCGCAGCTGGACGCCGGGCATGGCCGTGACGGCGGACGCGAAGCGGTGGGCGATATTGCCGGGTCCGATCAGTGCCCAGGAGAACGTCTTCATGGCTCAGCGGACTTGTTGCTGACTGGTAAGTGCATCTTGCCACCGGTGCCGTCACCCGCGGGAGGTCCGTGTTAGTCTAATAATGCTAGCGACACACGCGGCGGTTGCCGCCCTGGGAGCGCCCCAATGAACAGCGACCCGCGCAGCCTGCTCGAGCTTGAGTTCCCGCCACTGGAGTTCGCGTGGACCGGGCAGCATTGCCAGCTGTACGCATTGGCGACGGGCTTCGGCCAGGACCCGGTGGACGAGCGCGAGCTGCGCTACGTCATCGAAGGCGCGGACCAGCGCGTCAGCCCCACGGTCGCCGTTACCTTGTACTGGGATTACCGGTGGATGGAAGCGAGTGGCGTGAACCTCGCAATGTCGCTGCACGGTGAGCAACGCAACCATTTTCACCGGCCGGTGCCGTCGGCGGGGCGAGGGCGCGTGATCTCGCGCATTTCCGGGGTGTTCGACAAGGGACCCGGGCGCGGCCTGGTCATCGAGTGCACGCAAGTCATTCACGACGTCGCGTCGGGCGAGCCGATCGCGACCAACGTGATCTACAACTTCGCGCGGGCCGACGGCGGCATCGGCTATTCGAGCGGTCCCGCGCCGAAGCCGCATCCACTGCCCGAGCGTGCGGCAGACAACGTGATGGTGGGTACGACGCGACCCGAGCAGGCGCTGCTGTATCGGCAGCTGGGGGATCGCAATCCGTTGCACGCCGACCCCGCCACAGCGCGTGCGGCGGGTTTCGATCGCCCCATCCTGCACGGCATGTGCACGTACGGCTTCGCGGCCCGCGCCGTCCTCGCGGCGGCCTGCGACTACGACCCGAGTCGTCTCGCGAGCATCGGTGCGCGCATCAGCGCGCCGGTCTATCCCGGCGACAGGCTGCAGACGGAAGTCTGGCGGGACGGCAATGTCGTGTCGTTCCGCACGCTGGTGCCGGAGCGGGGCAACGTCGTCGTGCTTAACAACGGACGCGCCGAACTGCGCTGAGCGCGGCGCGGCAAGCGCGCGGCTCAGTCTCGATGGACGGCAGGAACGGTTGCCAAGCTCGAGCAGCCAAGTGGTCGGGACGAAAGGACTAGAGCTCGTACCACGGTTCGGAGGCAGACCCGGTGCCTGTCTCATGTTCGTGGCGGTCGCGGCCTGCATTGGCCGGCAGCGCACCACGCCCGAGGCTGTGTCGCAAGGCGCGGGCTACGCGCTGCGACACGCGGTCTTCCACCGTGAAGGCATCGTCTTTCTTGACGTTGAACATCAGCGACCAGACGTGAGTGCCGTCGTTCGCATCGATCAGTTGCGCCGTGATCCGCAGCCGCGCCCCGGCACGCTGCAGGCTGCCCTCGACCAGGTAACGCGCATCGAGCCTGCGGCCGACTTCGCGCGCGTCGAGATGCAGCCCGCGAAGCGCGAATGACGATGTCTGCGCCACGACCTTGATGCCGGCGATGCCAGCCAGGCGGTGCAGGATGCTCTCGGCGATTCCCGCCGCCAGCATTTCATCCGTCGCGCAGGCCGCTCCAGTTGTCGAACAACAGCACCGCCACGGTGCGGTCGTGGGTCGCCGGTATTTCCGTCACCTTGGCTACCTGGAGCACGGTGGCGACGAAGCAGTAGCCACGCCGCGGAACGGTCACGAGGTAGCGGTTCTCGCCGCGAGCCTCGCCCAACGCGGACCGCAGGACCGAGATCACTTGCGTGAGGCCGTTCTCCTCGACGACGAGCCCCGGCCACAGTTCCGCGAGCAGTTCCGCTTTCGACAGGACCTGGCCCGGATGCTGGACGAAGTAGAGGGCCGCGTCGAAAACCTTCGGCGGGACGACCACGCGCCTGCCGCTGGCGCAGGCGTGGATGACACGGCGGCTCGCATCCAGGCGGAAGCCGCCGAACTCGTAGCAGCGGTGACCCTCAGGGCAGTCGTCCATGATTGACCCCCCCCCTTGCACACAACCCGTCAGAATTCTTCAGGAATCCCCAAGGACCCCTTATATCGGCTTCGGGGATTATACGTACGACCGTTTCGGTCGGTACACCGCCGGCCTCGTGCAGATGGAGCTGCACGGTCGTGCCGGGACCTCACACACCAACAAACCGGGCGCAGGCGCGCGCCAGAAGGGGGAATTCCGATGTTGACCAGACACTTTGCGATGGCAGCGCTGCTGTGCGCGCTGCTGCCGGTCCACGCCCCGGCCACGGCCAAGCAAGAACTGGACCCGGCCGTGGTGCTGGAGTGGAACCAGTTGGCGCACGCCACGATTCCCGCGTCAGCCGGACCGCTGGGGCTGCGGTACTACGCGATCATGCACATTGCCATGTTCGATGCCGCCAATTCGATCCAGCGGCAATACACGCCTTTCAGGGCATCGGTCAGCGCCGCGTCGGGTGCGTCGCCTGAAGCGGCGGTCGCCCAGGCGGCACACGACGTGCTCGTGGCGCTGATCCCAGGGGCCTCGCAGAAGGCGATGTTCGATGCGGCCTTGAACGCCAGGCTGGCGACCCTGCCGCCGGGGCGCGCCGACCAGGGTGTCGTGGTCGGCAGGACGGTCGCCAACCGGACGCTGAAATGGCGCGCCAACGACGGGATCTTCGGGCCGCCGATCCCTTACGGGCTGCCCCCGTTGCCAGGCATGTGGCAACCGGCAGCGCCCGGCGGGCAGCCCGGGTTGTCGCAGCTTCCGGCTGCGGTGCCCTTCTCGATGAAGTCGATCACGCAGTTCATCACGCCGCGTCACCCCGAGCTGACGAGCGACAGGTATGCGACCGACTTCAACGAAGTGAAGGAGATCGGTTTGCGCACGAGCGCCACGCGCACCGCCACCCAGACCCAGACCGCGCAATTGTTCGCGGGTGTCATTAGCAGCACCAACGTCTTCGTGATCTGGAACAACGTGGCCCGCGACCTGACCCTGTCGCGTGGCTTGTCGCTGCTGGAGTCGGCGCGACTGTTTGCATTCCTGAACGTTTCGATGATGGACTCCCTGCTGAGCACGCAGACGGGCAAGTTCACCTATGGCCTGTGGCGTCCGAACACTGCGATCCCCAATGCCGACGACGACCTGAATGCGGGCGACGACCGAGGATCCGGCCTGGGTACCGCTATTGGGCACGCCACCGTATCCGACCTACCCGGGCAACATGGCCGGCCTCGGTGCCTGCGCGGCCGAGGCACTCGGCACCGGGATTGGCACCGACGCTGTCGATTTCTCCGCGACCTGGGTGGGTATCGCCCCCAACCCGGACGTCACGCGCCAGTACTCGAGCCTCTGGCAGTTGGCCCAGGAAGAAGCCGACAGCCGGATTTACGGTGGTATCCATTTCCGTTTCGACAACGAAGCCAGCCAGCATTCGTGCCTGAAGATCGTCGAGCACGCGTACGCCAACTGATGGTGCCGCGTTAAGGCAGCGATTGGCTCAGCTTGAGATCGTGTGCCAGCGAAGTAGTGTCGACCGGCGGTGCCAACGCATCGCCGGTCGAACTGCTGACAGGGTTGGTCGGGATGAAAGGATTTGAACCTTCGACTCCTACGTCCCGAACGCGAGGCAGGCCCGCCTTCACGTGGCTAAAAAGCCAACTAATACAATAACTTGATACTTATGTGAGCGCAACAGAACGCACCTGAATGCAGGTGGAAAAGTGGCGTGTTGCCACGAATTTGCCACGAATTTTTGAAATCTGAACCCGCGTTCAGGGCCGGGTGCAAACGCGGACCCTGGACGTTACTACGCAGAAGGCCCGTTTCTTGGGGAAACATGGCCACTGGCTCGACATTGGGTCGAAAAACGATCCTGCAAATGTTGATTGTCGGGCCGGCCTAGCGGAACCGCGTGCGCCACCTTGCTCATTGGCGGCTGACCCGCACCGGGGCCCGCGACGGCGCCCTTCAGCCGATTGCAGAATGGCCATCTCAGCAACTTGATCGCAATTTCGCGCTGGCCGTATTCGCGAGAACAGGCTAGAAATCGAACAGTTCCCAAGCCCGGCGAGCTGCCGGATGTTCACGAACTACCCCTTTGCTCCGCCGCGTTCGTTGGCCACAAATTCGGGTCACTGGGCAACCGGCTCCCGGGCGCGATCACTGATCGCGCAAGGGGTAAGAGCGAGCGTTACTGCCGCGCGACTCAATGTCGGGTGGCGTCGCTCGAACGCGCGTGCGCACGAGCCGGTTCACAGCGAAGCATGGAAACGCAGCGTCGCAACGAAACAGCCGTCGCCGCCGCGTTTGCGGTATGCGACCGCGCAGCTACTTGGCCGGCATGGACTCCATTGCCTGCTGATGCTGCAGCATCTGCTCCATCATCGTCTGCATCATGCCCATGCGCTCTTCCATCATCTGGTGGTGCTTCATCATGTCGCCACCCATCATGCCCTTGTCACCGGGCTTGCCTTTGTCGCCGCCCATGGCCATGCCGCCGCCCTGGCCTCCACCCATCGGCATCGGTTTGCTCATGCTGCGCATCATCGCCATGCTTTCCTGCATCGTCTGCATGTGCGCCTGCATCAGCTTCTGGCGTTCCTTCGGGTTGGTCGTCGCGTGGATCGTGTCCATCTGCGACTGCATCAACGTCATGTTCGTATGCATCTGGGACATTTGCGCATCCATCGGCATGCTCATCGCGGGCTTCGCGGGAGCGGCCGTGTCCTGCGCGGAGGCCATAGGCGTAACCAGAGCGCAGGTGACGACGGCGGCTGCGAGTATTGAGGTTTTCATGGTGGTTCTACCTTCAGGGTTGAATTGATCAAATTGTTCGATGTCGGCGACTGGCGGCAGCGAGCCCTACTGCTTTCGGCGCAGGACAGCGAACAGCACGGCGCCCACGACGACGATGGCCAACACGGGCAGCCATACCCCCCCAGTGCCATACCAGTGTTCATTCCCCATCGTCCCGCCATCCATCATGGCCCCCTGCGCAATCGCGGCATCGATGGGCAGCAACATGGCGGTGATGATGAGAACTGCAGTGGATAAGCGTGAGCTGGTGATCGTGTCCATAAAGCGAGTGTCCTATGTGGCCGAATTGGACGCTCATTCCCCGGTGGATTGGCCAGCCGAGTAGCGATGTGCTGCAGCGCCTCCGGTCAAATGCGCGAATGTTGGTATGTATGGGCGCAGGAGAAATCAGCGTCTGTACGTCAGCGCACATCCTGCGCTGACGCCTGTAACTGCCCACGCGGCGAAATTCTCGGCGACGAGACAGAAACGAGAACAAGCGTGCTTACCCTGTATCTTTTGTCCGCGCTAACACGCCGAGGATTCCGCAATGACGCCACGCCTCTTCCCTGCATTGATCCTGGTCGCCGCGTTCACGGGCCCTGCGTTCGCGCAGACCGCTCCCCATCAGCACGACCACCCGACGACCGCCAGCAGCGGCGCAGACATCAACGTTCCCGCGGCAGCGAAAGACGCCGTTGCCACCGTGGATCGATTTTCCGCGGCGTTGTCATCCGGCGATCTCGCCAAAGCCGGCAAGGAACTTGATCCCAACGTATTGATCCTCGAAAGCGGCGGGGCCGAGCGATCGGCCGCGGAGTACCTCGGCGGCCATGCCAGGTCCGATGCCGAGTTTCTGAAGACCGCACATCAACAGCTACGGCGCCGCACTGCCCATGCCAGCGGTGACTTCGCGTGGGTGGCGAGCGAAAGCGAGTTGCACCTGCAGAAAGACGGCAAGCCGGTGACCGTGCTCAGCACCGAGACCATGCTGCTGCAACGCAGTGGGTCGGCTTGGAAAATTGTTCACATCCACTGGTCGTCCCGGAAGAGGGACCCTTCCTCGGCGCACTAACGGCGTGCACTTCTTGGAAGTGTCTTGCGCCTCGCAAACGGTCCGACGTGCGCTCTACCTAGTCGGGTGCGGTAGGTCGCGCCCTGCTCGCGATACTTTCGCGACAAAGGGACCCTAGAGTCGTTCTCCGTTGGCCCGTCGGGCCTGGATTGAACACGTCGAGGAGCCGGTCCATGAATGTGATCTGTAAGATGTCTGCGGTCGTTCTGGCGCTAGGACTTGCGGCGTGCGCCAAGACCCCGGCAACGGGCGCCGCAAACGATGCGACTTCGGTCACTCCGACCAGTGCCGCGCTCGCCGTGGATACCTCTCTGCCGCCCATCGTCGCGTTCAAGTCCCCGACCTGCGGCTGTTGCGAATTGTGGGTGGAGCACATGCGTGCCGCCGGGTTTCAGGTCGAGGTCAAGGACACCCAGGACATGGGCGCGATCAAGGCCGAAGCCGGCGTCCCGGTGGGTCAAGGGTCTTGCCATACGGCCAAGGTGGGCAAGTATTTCCTCGAAGGTCATGTGCCGGCGGCGGACGTCAAGCGCCTGCTTGCGGAAGGCCCCGATGCGCGCGGTCTGATCGTGCCGGGCATGGTGCCCGGCTCGCCGGGCATGGAGCAGGGCGGAGTCACCAAACCCTACGACGTACTGCTGCTGGCGAAGGATGGGTCCACGACCGTCTATTCGCATCACGGCGACTGACGCCACCTGAGGACTCACAGCACCATTCAGGCCGTGCGCGGCGCGCGACCTGAACGCAACCGTTGACGCTCGACCCGCAAGCAATGCGCGTGAGTGACTACCGATGGCCGATCGATACGTACCTGCACTCCGTCACGACTGGCTGACCCCCTTCTACGATGTCATCGTGAAGTTCACGACGCGTGAGCGTCGGTTCAAGCGGGCACTGATTGGCCAAGCCCGCCTTGAACCGGGCTTACGCGTCCTGGACCTCGCGACCGGGTCCGGCACGCTGGCCCTCTGGATGAAGCAATGCCAGCCGACGCTCGACCTGTCGGCGGTGGATGGCGATCCCACGATCCTTGCCATCGCCCGTCGCAAGGCAGCGAAGGCCAACGCCGAAATTCAGTGGCTGCAGGCACTGTCCACCGAATTGCCTTTTCCGGCATTGCACTTCGACCGGGTCGTTTCGAGCCTCTTCTTTCACCACCTGACCTGGGACGCCAAGCTGCGGACGGCACGCGAAGTCTTTCGAGTCACCAAGGCAGGGGGCGAGCTTCACGTAGCGGACTGGGGACGCCCGCAGGGACCCTTGATGCGGGGATTATTCGTCGGCATTCAACTGTTCGATGGCTTTGAAAACACCCGGGACAACGTGGCGGGACGACTCGTGCCGCTGTTCGAGCAGGCGGGTTTCGTCGACGTGACCACGACGCAAGCCTTCAACACGATGTTCGGAACGCTGGCGCTGTACCGGGCGACCAAGCCGGCGGTCTCCTCCGCGGTCAACGTGACGCCTTGATCCGTTGGCGCGGAGCGACGGTGCCTGCACGAACGCTAGGTCTGGCGGCGATCAGCGTGGCTGCCTTGGCGCTGCTGGTGTGGGTCCTCGTGCATTGGCGCTTGCCCGGCAACGACGCCGGCTACACGCCGGTGCAACCCATCGCCTTCTCGCACCGACTGCATTCAACCGACCTGCAGATCAACTGCCTCTACTGTCACGCCGGTGCGAACACGGCTCGCTACGCCGGCATGCCGGCGGCGAACGTCTGCATGAATTGCCATCGCTTCGTCGCCGCGCCGACGCAAGCGGTCAAGGACGAGCAGTGGCGGGCCGCCCGCGAGGGTCGCGACGTACGACGCATCGTCTCCGATGCCATGCGCACGCTCTACCGCGCGCAGGGTCTCGACGATGCGCTGCGGCCCGATCCCAACGTCAGTCCCCAGCCCATTGCATGGGTTCGTGTGACCCAATTTCCCGATTTCGCGTACTTCGACCACCGTGCGCATTCACGCGTCGGCATCGAGTGCCAGCGCTGTCACGGTGAGGTGCAGACGTTCGAACGGACCCGGCAGGATCAGAGTCTTTCGATGGGTTCGTGCGTCGCCTGTCATCGGGAAAGCAATCGCCAGGGCGTGAACGGCATGGCCGTGCAGGCCTCCCTGGA
>CAVUSC010000021.1:0-126144 GCA_963743995.1 uncultured Gammaproteobacteria bacterium
GTTTAGTTGGCCGGATCCAGGCTGCGGGCGATGACCACGCGGGCAGGTCGCAACAGGCGTCCGTTGAGCGTGAAGCCCTTCTGGACGACCGCCAGGACACCTCCGACCGGGTGGTCCGCCGTGGGCTGGGCCATGATCGCTTCGTGGAAGTCGGGATTGAACGTCTGGCCGACCGGGTCCACGACCGCCAGGCCGGCCCGCTCGAAGGCCTTGTCGATCATGCGCAGGGTGGCCTGCGAACCCTCGACGAACTTGGCAGCCTCCGGAGCCGCCCCGGCGGCGGCCAGCCCCAGTTCCAGGGTGTCGCGGACCTCGATCATGTCGGCAGCGAAGCGCTCGACCGCGAACCGGTGAGCCGACTCGACGTCGCGCTGGGCGCGCTTGCGCACGTTTTCCATTTCGGCCAGGGCCCGCAGTTGGGCTTCGCGTGCCTCCTGCAACTGCGCCTGGAGGGCCGCGAAGTCGGCATCGGCCGACACATCGGTGTCCACGGGGTCTTGCCCGGGGCCATGTGTCGCCGGATCGTGCTCGGGGTTCGTGCTCATTTGACCTGCCTGAAGCAATGGACGCCCCGCCTTGGGCCCATGCAAAAGGTCCCTGGCTCGGCTACTGGCCCGCTAGATCGGGCCTAGCGGCGGGAATTCAAGGCGGAGCCCAGCAATCGGGCCGTGATGTCGACGATCGGGATGACCCGGTCGTAGGCCATGCGGGTCGGGCCGATGACGCCCAGGACCCCGACGGTCTCGTTGTCGAGCGCGTACGGGGCCGTGACCAGACTGCAATTGTCCAGGATCTGGTACCCCGATTCCTGGCCGATGAAGATCTGGACCCCCTCGGCGCCCAGGCTCTGGTCGAGCAGGTGCAGGATGTCACGCTTCGACGTGAAGGCATCGAACAGTCGGCGCAGCTTCTCGACGTTCGAGAGCTCGGCGAATTCCATCAGGTTGGTCTCGCCTGCCAGCACGTACTCAGGTCCGCCCTGGTGGTTGGCCTCGCCCACCGCCTGCTGCGCCACGTGGATTGCGTCGCGCATCAGCTGGTTCAGCGTTTCACCGGCCTGGGTGAGCTCGGCCACGATGTCGAGCCGGATCTGGGTGAGTTCCTTGCCACTGAACTGCTGGTTGAGGAAGTTCGCTGCGCGACGCAGCTCCTCGGCCGAGTAATGGCGTTCCAGGTGCACGATGCGGTTCTGCACGTCGCGGCCGTTGATCACCATCACCACGAGCACGCGGTTTTCGGAGAGTGGCAGGAACTCGATCTGGCTCAGTGACTGGTGCGGCTGGCGCGGGATCGTCACGACGCCGGCCAGGTGGGTCAGCGACGACAGCATCTGCGAGGCAACGGCAACGAGGGCCTTGGGACCGCGATCCTCTTCCTGCTCGAGCCGCTGGTTCAGCTCGTTGAGCACCTGGGCGTCGTCCGGACGCTGTCGCTGGCGCAACAGCGTGTCGACGAAAAAGCGATAGCCCTTGTCGGTCGGCACGCGGCCGGCCGAAGTGTGCGGAGAGGCAACGAAGCCCAACTCTTCGAGGTCCGCCATGACGTTGCGGACTGTCGCAGCACTCAGGTTGAGCCCTGAATCACGGGAGAGGTTGCGCGATCCGACGGGTTGGCCTTCGCGGATGTAGCTCTCGACCAGCACCCGCAGCAGGTGCCGGGCGCGATCGGTCAAGGGATCGTCGGGTATTTCACTCATGGGCACTGCAAACCTAGCGTGGACTTTTTCGGCAAGTCAAGCAACGCATTTGCACCCTTGGCCCCAAGGAATCGCGCTGGCCGGTGCGCTCGGCCCCATGCTAAAAGGCAGGCCACCCATGGATACACGCCCATCCGGCAGAACCTGTGTCGCTATCGCGGGCCGAGCGGCCGATCCGCGCGTGGGCGAAGCGATGCGCACGCTCGCACACCACGTGCTCGGCAAAGGCTACAGCGTGCGCGTGGTTGCGGACGAAGCGCTGGCGCTGGCGGGCGATCGCGTCCACACAGTGCTCGAGCCCGACCTGGCCCAAGGCGCCGACCTGATCGTAGCGGTCGGCGGCGACGGCACGATGCTGCACGCCGCGCGCATGGCTGCGATGGCCGACGTCCCCGTGCTTGGCATCAACCGTGGCAGGCTCGGGTTCCTCGCTGACGTGGGGCCCGAGCAAATGCTGCAGAGCGTGGACGACGCGCTCGGCGGACGCTGCCGGGCCGAGCGGCGCATGTTGCTGGCGGCTCATATCGTGGCCGACGGCAAACCCATCGATGCGCTGGCGCTGAACGACGTCGTCGTGGCCAAACGCGAGACGGGACGCATGGTGGACGTTCGCACGTGGGTCAACGGCGCCTACGTCAATACGCACGTTGGCGACGGCTTCATCATTGCCACGCCCACGGGTTCGACGGCGTACGCGCTGTCCTGCGGCGGCCCGATCGTGCATCCCAGCCTCGACGCCGTCGTCCTGGTCCCGGTGTGCCCGCATACCCTGTCGGACCGGCCGATCGTGGTGCCGTCCGGCAGCGTCGTCGAAATCGAACTCGCCGACCGTTTCGAATCACGCGCACAGGTCGTCTGCGACGGCATCGTGCTGTGCGATCTCGACCCGGGCGTGCGCCTGCGGATCGAACGCGCCCACGTCAATGCGACGCTGCTGCACCCGCCGGGGCATGACTATTACCGCATCCTGCGGTCAAAGCTGCACTGGGGCCGCGGCACGCGCGAGGGGCAGCCCCCCGGCGCCTGACCTGCGGCCACACCCGAATGCTGACGCACCTGCACATTCGCGACTTCGCCATCGTCGAGGCGGTCGAACTCGAATTCGACCGTGGCTTCACCGTGCTCACGGGCGAAACCGGCGCCGGCAAGTCGATCCTGATCGACGCGCTGCTGCTGGCCGTCGGCGGTCGCGCGGACAGCGGGTCCGTGCGGCACGGCGCGGAGCGGGCGGAAGTCAGCGCAACGTTCGCGCTGGACGGCAACGCGGCAGCGTTGGCCTGGCTCGATGAACAGTCGATTGAGCACGCTGGCGAGTGCCAGCTGCGACGGGTCATCGGCGCCGATGGTCGCGGCCGTGCCTACCTGAACGGTCAGACAGTGCCGGTGCAGTCGCTGCGCGCACTGGGTGAGTTGCTGGTCGACGTGCATGGCCAGCTCGAATTCCAGTCGCTGTCGCGACGCGGTTACCAGCGAGTCGCGCTCGACGGCAGCGGCAGGCTTGCCACGCAACGGGCAGACGTATGCTCGGCGCATGCAGCCTGGCAGGCGCTCGACGAACAACGCGCGTCCTTCGAGCAGCGTGCGCGCGACCGCGAATCGCGGCTCGACTTGCTGCGTCATTTCGTCGCCGAGCTGCAGGCGCTCGATCCCAAGCCGGGCGAAGCCGAAGCGGTGATCGAGGAACGCAAACGCATCTCCAGCCTCGGCCGCCTGGCCGAAGGCACAGCACAGGTCGAGGCCCTGCTGGCCGGCGACGACGGCGGCGTTACTGCAGCCCTGGCGCGCTCGCAGGGCGTGCTGCGGCACCTCGTCGGCCTCGATGCCGCGCTCGAGCCGGCGGCGGCGCAACTCGAAGAGGCGACTATTGCAGCGCGCGAAGCGTTGTCGAGCCTGCGACATTACGCGGACGCGCTCGATGCCGATCCGGCGCGCCAGGAATGGATCGAGGCGCGACTGGCGGCGCTCGAAGCCGTCGCACGCAAGCACCGCGTCGAAACACGCGAGTTGCCGGCCTTGCGCGAGACGCTCGCAGCAGAACTTCATGAGCTCGAAGCGGGTGCGGCCAGCGAACTGGAGCTGCAGCAACGGCTCGCGGCGGCGCGCGAACGTTACTTGAGCGCAGCTGAAGTCCTCACTCGGGCGCGACGACAGTCGGCGGCTGCACTGGATGGCAAGGTGACGGAATTGATGCAGGCGCTGGGCATGCCGGGCGGAGTGTTCGCTACCCGCGTCGATCCGCAGGAGCCGCCAGTCTTCTCAACGCACGGCAACGACGAAATCGAGTTCCTGGTCAGCGCCAACCCGGGGCAGCCGCCGCGGCCGCTGGCAAAGGTCGCGTCCGGCGGCGAGCTTTCGCGCATCAGCCTCGCCCTGCAGGTGGCGGCGGTCGAAGCCGCTCACCTGCCCTGCCTGGTATTCGACGAGGTCGATGCTGGAGTGGGTGGCGCCGTGGCCGAAATGGTCGGGCGCCAGTTACACGCGCTGGCCGTCAAGGGCCAGGTGCTGTGCGTGACGCACCTGCCACAGGTCGCGTCGCAGTCCGACCATCAAATGCGCGTGTCCAAACACGTCACGGACGGCAAGACGCGCACGCGAATCGACGTTCTGGATGAAGCGGCCCGGATCGAAGAGCTGGCCCGCATGCTGGGTGGAACCACCATCACCGACCGCACCCGCGAGCATGCACGCGAAATGCTAGGGGCGGCGTGCCAGGACGCAGCCGCGTCCAACGCCCCATACCCGCCTAAGGGAGGACGCGCTAAGGGCGCTTCGGGCGGTGCGGACAAGCCTCGCGCACGCAGTGGCCGTGCAGGGTGAGCGAGTGGTCGGTGATCTCGAAGCCGAGACGCGCGGCGATCGTGCGCTGCCGCTCCTCGATGTCCTCGTCCGAGAACTCTTCGACGTGACCGCAGTCTATGCACACGATGTGATCGTGATGCATGCCCTCGTTGAGTTCGAACACCGCCGTTCCGCCCTCGAAATGATGGCGCGTCACCAGGCCGGCGGACTCGAATTGAGTCAGCACCCGGTAGACCGTGGCGAGCCCGATGTCCTCGTTGAGTTCGAGCAGGCGCCGGTAGACATCCTCCGCGCTCATGTGGCGCACGGTCGCGCTGGCGAGGATCTCGAGAATCTTCAGGCGCGGCGCGGTGATCTTGAGGCCAGCTCGACGCAGTTGCGAAGGTTCCACGGATTTGTTCCTTGCGGGCCGAGTGCCGCGCAGGAGCGCGGTTGGGTTATGATCGCGCCGCATTATCTCCGGGCCGGCCCGGTAACTCCAGACAGCAGAAGCCACCACGCATGAGCGCGTTTTCCCGAGCCGCCCTTTCCCTGATCCTGGTCCTGGGCGTCGCGCTCGGTACGGCCGGATGCGTATACCGGCCGAACATCCAGCAGGGCAACCTGCTCAAGGCGGAGGACATCGACCAGGTCACCGTGGGGATGACCCGCAGCCAGGTCCGCTATCTGCTGGGCACGCCGATGCTGGCGAATCCATTCGATCCACAACGCTGGGACTACATTTACACCCTGCGGCGCGGACGTGACAAAGACTGGGACCGCGCCCACTTCATCGTGCGGTTCGAAGGCGACAAGGTCAGTGGGATCGAGAAGCCCGACCTGCCCAGCCCGACGGCGCCTCCGGGCACCTCGGCGCCGGATCGCACCACTGGCTGATCCCCTGGCCACGGTGCGCCACCGTGGCGCCCTCACGGCTCGCACCGCTACCTCAACGTTTGCGACCCGTGCTGCGCGCCGTCTTCGCTGCACGCACGCGCCGTTGCTCGCGGGGATCGACGCGAAGCGGGCGATAGATTTCGACCCGGTCGCGATCGTGCAAGGCGTGTTCCGGCGCGCAGACCGCGCCATGAATCCCCAGCACCAGTGGTCGTTCGCGCAGCTCAGGAAACTCATCGAGCAGGCCGGAACGTTCGACAGCCGCTGCGACAGTAAGCCCAGACGCGGGCAGCGCCAGTCGCACGACCCGCTGCCGATCGGGCAGCGCATACACGATCTCGATTGTCGCGTCCTCGCTCACGGCCCGGATGGCGCGGCGTGGATCGTCCTGGCTCGCGCCACGAAGGCATCGATCAACTCGCCGACGCTCTGCTCGAACGCGCGGCCGAACAGCATCGACGCCACCGGGTTGGCGAATTCGAATTTCATGCCCAGCTCGATCCGGGTCCCGGCGGTGCCGATCGCCGTGAACGTCCACAGGCCATTGAGCTGCTTGAATGGGCCGTGCACGAGTTCGAGCGACATCCAGTCCGGCCGCTGCATGACGTTGCGCGTGGTGAAGCTCTGGCGAATGCCCGCGCGCTCCATGGTCAAGCTGGCCTGCAGTTCGCGGTCCGTCTTTTCATGCACCTTGGCGCCAGCCACCCACGGCAGGAATTCACTGTAGCGCTCGACGTCGACCACCAGGTCGAACATCTGCTCAGGCGTGAAGGTGACGAGCGCGGTGCGCTTGATTTCGCGGATGGACATGGTCGATTGTGGTCCGGGCGCGCGCAGTGTATGCGGGGCGGCTAGAATGCGCGACCCGACCCAAGTGCCGCCATGACCACCCCGCGCAAGGAAAAGGCCCGCAAGGCCGACGAAAACCCGACGATCGCGCAGAACAAGCGAGCGCGGTACGAGTATTTCATCGAGGAAAAGCTCGAGGCCGGGTTGTCGTTGCAGGGCTGGGAAGTGAAGAGCCTCCGCGCGGGCAAGGCCCAGATCACCGAAGGTTACGTGATCATCAAGGACGGCGAGGCGTTCCTGATCGGCGCGCACGTCACGCCGCTGCGCACGGTGTCGACGCACATCGTGGCCGACCCGACGCGGACGCGAAAACTGCTGCTCAACCGCCGGGAACTGGACAGCCTGGTCGGCGCGGTCGAACGCAAGGGCCACACCATCGTGCCGCTCGAGCTGTACTGGAGCCAGGGCAAGGTGAAGCTCGAGATCGGCGTGGCGAAGGGCAAGCAGGCGCACGACAAGCGCGATACCGAGAAAGACCGCGACTGGCAGCGGGAGAAGTCGCGCCTGCTCCGCAGGCGCTGAAGGGGCGAGGAAGGTCAGGAAGGCCAGGAAGGGGTTCGCGCATACGCGCGTCCTACTTCCTCACCTTCCTGTCCTTCCGGGCCTTTCTGTCCTTCCTGGCCCTCCTGGCCTTCCTCCCTTGCGTTCCTGCGCTTTGGCCCTACACTGGTGCTGTTCACGGGGGCGACCGGTTTCGACGTGGGTCGCGAAACTCCATGTGCATGCCGAGGTGCAAGATACCTCGTTAAACTACTTGCAAACTATTAGTTGCCAACGACGACAACTACGCTCTAGCGGCTTAATCCCGCTTAACCCCCGACTGGCGTGTGCTTGTGCATCCAGACCCGGGGGACGCGCTCACAAGCTCGCGTGTCCAGTGTGCTGAGGGCTGGCTCGCTAAAACGTTCCTGAGCTGGTCGGTCATCTTCCCTGCCGCTTGGGTAGTGAACGACGAGAATCAAAAAGACGGCTAAGCATGTAGGTCCTGGAATGTAGGGCTTGCGGACGCGGGTTCGATTCCCGCCGCCTCCACCATCCCCCTGCGGACGAAGGCTCTCGAAAGAGAGCCTTTTTTCTTTGCTGTAGCGGTAATTTATACAACTAAAACAATTACCTATCAAATTCAGTTAATGCGGCACTGCGGGTCGGGCAAACCCACCAGCCGCGCCGTCGACACTGACGCGCCCCGATGGTCTTGATTGCTCCCGACGTCACGTCGTTCAACATGAAGATTCCGGGAACCACATGAAGCGCAAGAACATCGTTGAGCCGGCCGGTGTCCTGCATGAGTGTATCGAGTGCGCCCGGCAAGAGACGCCTGAACGCGGCATTCGTCGGGGCGAATAGGTGTAGGGGCCTGCCGTACGCAGCGTGCCGATCAGGGTCGTGAAATTGCCGGCCAGTGCCGCGGTATCGATGAGGGTCTGCACGAGGTACTTCAAGACACTCGTAAACCGGTCAGACCGAAGCGAGCAGGTGTCTTTCGCCCGGCGGGAAATTTGTCGAAGTATGATGGTGCACACGAATCTCGGCCGTGCAGTGGCACAGGGGTTGCGCGGACCCGCGTTGATCCGGAAGCTTCCGACGTAGCCCAAGGAGCGGGATGCAGAGCGACCGTGGTCTCCGGCATCGATTGCACGCCCGGCGAGTGCATCAAGGCCGGCGATGCCGCGCCTTCTGGTGACGTAAGTACCGAGGAACGCCGATGTTGAGCACGAACCCATCCTTGCTGCAGAAGTCCCTGGAGCAATTGCACCAGGCCACGGTCGAGCACACCGTCTGGCGCGATCATCTGCTGCGAGTGATCTCGGGACGGCGACCATGCGATCGGAAAGACCTGGTGGCGGATGCACACCGTCAATGCCTGTTTGGTCAATGGTATTTCGAACGAGCGCTGCCTGAACTCCGGGAACTGCCGTCCTTCGCCATGATGGGCGCCGAGCACGAGAATCAGCACCGAATCGCCGCGGCGTTGCTGCGAGACCTGGTGGCAGGTGTGCCCGTCGGCCGGACGGCCATCGAGGAGTTCGAAGAAGCCAGTGCCCGACTGAGTTACGCGCTGTACTTCGTCCGGCGCGAGATCGAGTGTGCGTTGCACGGTCGGGACACCCTGACCGATGCACACAGTTCCGGGGCGATGGTGCGAGACCTGCGGGAGTGGCATGCGCTGGCAAGGCAGCCAGGCCGGCAATGCTGCATCGCCATCATGGAACTCGATGGCGCCAGGGAAACCAATGCGACCCACGGCCACTCCGCGGGCGCGAATGCGCTCGTCACGGCGGTGAATGTCATTGCCGCGCACCTTCGACTCACCGACAAGGTGTTCCGCTACGACGCGGGCAAGTTCCTCATCCGGCTGTCCGGGACGGATCTCGAGTCCGGCAAGAAACTGATCTTGCGGCTCCGCGAGACCATCACGCATGGAGTCGCGTCTGTCGGCGTGGATGGGGTGGCCTTTCCGGTGACCGCGTCTTTCGGAATTGCGCTACTGGACCCGGAGGTGGATGCGCTGGAATCCATCGATCGCGCGGACCACGCGTTGACGCTGGCAAAAACGGCAGGTCGAAACCGGGTGATCGCGTGGGACCCGTCGGTCACGACCGGCGTACGGCTGCGACGGCTTGAGATGAAGGGCGTCGAGGGCTAGCCGTGCGAGCGAACGGCGATGACCTCGACCGGCGTGCCGTTCAGCACCGCGGTGCCCGTCAGCACGTCGATCCTTCGATCATCGACCAGGTCGTTGATGCTCACGCCCGGGTGGGCGCTGGCGATGCCGAGTCGCACACCAGCGCGTCCGTGACCCCAGCCGTGCGGCAGGCTCGCTACGCCCGGCTGGATGTCGGGGGTGACCTCCACAGCCACGTCGACCTGACCCACGCGTGAGGTCACGCGTGCGATCGCACCGTCCGCCAGGCCGCGTTGCGCCGCGTCGTCCGGGTGCAGCATCAGCGTACAGCGCGGCTTGCCTTTGACCAGGCGCTGACTGTTGTGCAGCCACGAATTATTGCTGCGCACGTGGCGGCGGCCGATCAATGTCAACGACGGGACGGGTTCGCCCAACGCTGCCACGGCGCGGGCGAGATCGGCCACGAACATCGCCGGCGCGAGATCGATGCGCCGGTTCGGCGTCGCGAGACGGCGCGGAAACGCCGCCTCCAGCACCCCGAGGTCGACTCCGTTCGGCGCGTCAAGCAAGCGTTGCACGGTCAGGCCCAAGGGACGGCGATCGGGCGCCAGCATCAGGCGCCGCAAGGCACCGAAACCCGGCAGCGAGCCCAGCAGTCTCATTTTCCCGGCATACGGCACGCCGTAGCGCCCCGTCTTCAGCATCCAGTCGAGCGTGCCCTCGGGCCCGAGGCGCCGCGACAACACGTCTTTCATCTGCAGGGCCACACGCCCTGTCACGGAACCCGGCGGCTTGCGCACTCGCCGCGCAATCTGCGCGAGGATCTCGTGGTCGTGCAGCGCGCCCGAGGGCCTCGGGAACAGCGACGGTGAGTACTTGGCCACGTTGCGGACCGCGAACCCGCTCAGGGCGATGTCGTAGTGGCTGCGCTCGAGCGGGCTCGTCGGCGGCAGGATCAGGTGCGCGTGCCGCGACGATTCGTTCAGGTACAGGTCGATCGACACCATGAACTCGAGTTGCTCGAGCGCGGCGTCGAGTCGACCCCCGTTCGGCGTGGACAGCACCGGGTTGCCCGCGAAAGTGAAGAGGGCGCGCACCTGGCCGGCGCCGGGTGTCGTGATCTCCTCGGCCAGCGCTGCGACGGGCAACTCGTTGGAGAACTCCGGCAGCCCGCGCACGCGCGAGTGAAACTTGCCGTAATGCCCGCGGGAACCGTAAGCACGCGTCAGGTCAACGGCCGGCTCGGCGAACATCATGCCGCCTTCGCGGTCGAGGTGCCCCGTCACCGCGTTGAGGCAATAGATGAGCCACAGCGTGAGGCCGCCGAACTCCTGCGTGCACGCCCCGACGCGCCCGTAGACGAGTGCTCGCGGCTCGGTCATCAAGTCATGGGCGAGTGCCACGATCCGCGACTGCGGCAAGGTCGTGCGGGCCGCAAGCAACTCGGGATCGAACCCGAGCACGGCCTGTCGCAGGGCATCCACGCCATCGACGTGTGGCGCGAGGTGCGCGAGGTCGATGCGGCCCCGGGTAAACACTTCGTGCAGCAGTGCAAGCAACAGGTAGACGTCGGTACCGGGCCGGATGCCGAAGTACTCGTCCGCGATGGCTGCGGATTCGGTGCGCCGGGGATCGACGACGACGAACCGCCCTCCCCGCGCGCGCAGCGCGTCGATGCGTTTCTCGAAGCCGGGCGCACCCATGATCGAACCCGCCGACGCGACCGGGTTGCCGCCGATGCAGACGAACAGTTGCGTGCGATCGACGTCCGGCACCGGCATCAGGAACTGGTGTCCGAATAATGCCCACGACGCCACCATGTGCGGCAACTGGTCGACGCTGGTGGCGGAATACAGGTTCTTCGTGCGCAGCGCGCGAATGAAATCGCCGACGCCGAGCATCGCGCCGAGGTTGTGCACGGTCGGGTTGCCAGCGTAGATCGCAACGGCGTCGTTGCCGTGGCGTGCGCGGATGTCGGCGATGCGCGCCTCGATTTCGTCGAACGCCGCCGCCCAGGAAATCTCCTCCCAACCGTCCTGCGTGCGTCGCAGCGGCGTACGCAACCGGTCAGGGTCTTCGTGCAGGTCCTTGAGTGCGACGGCCTTCGGGCAGATGTGGCCGCGACTGAGGACGTCGTCGCGATTCGGCTTGATCGAAAGCACCGCGCCGTCGCGGTGCTCGATCACGATGCCGCACATCGCCTCGCAGAGACAGCAGGTCCGGTGATGCAATCCGCCACTGGTCATCGGCTGCCTCCCCTGCATTCAACGGGCGATCAGGTCGTGCGACGCCTCACCAGGCCAAGCCCGGCAAACAGCAGCAGGACAGCGAATCCGGCCGAGCCGCCGCCACTGTTGGAGTTGTTTTTCTTCTGGCCGCAGCGGGTGTTGCCCGTGACGGTGTCGCCCGCGAGGCTGTATCGGAAAAGCGTGCCGTAACTGCAGTTGCCCGTGTTGGTGGCCGCGCCGACGAACACGCCAGGTGCAGTCTCGAGCAGCTTGGTCGAAGGCAACGAGCCGTTCTTGCCGTCGAAGCTGTAGAGCCGCGCAAAGTTGGTGCCTGCCCGGTCGATCGAGAAGATCGTCCCGAGGGCGGTCGTGGCGCCCTCCGCATTGACGCCACCGTTCGACGTCACGCCGTAAAGCTTGCCGCTGCTGGCCACCATCAGTTCCGCGACCGGGCGCGCGCCACCGGCTCCGGTGAAGGAATGCAGGACGGTGAACGTGGAGCCGTCGGGCGGCATCGCGAAGAGCACGCCGTTGCCGTCGGTGCCGCCCTGCGCAGTCGTGCCGTAGAAGTAGCCATCGCCGCCGTCGACCAGCCCGCCGATCGGAGTCGCGCCTGCCTCGTTCTCGAGCAGGCCCGTGGTGGTGTCGGTCGTGGTGGCACTGAATTCATGCAGGACCTGGAACCCGGTGCCGTCGAACGCAATGCGGAACACGACGCCGCGACCGTTCGTGCCCCCTTGCGTGGTCGTGCCGTAGAAGTAGTTGTCGGCGCTCGCCACGAGGGGACCCGTCGGCGACGCGCCGTCGGCCGTCACTGTGAGGCCCGAGTTGGCGGCGGAAGTGATCGCGGCAAAACTGTGCAGCAGCTTGAAATCGGTGCCGTCGCGCGAAATCTTGAAGATCGTGCCGGTGCCGTTCGGGCCGCCCGCGCGCGCGGTGCCGTAAAGGTAGCCATCCGCGCCTTCGACGAGTTCCGCTTCCGGGTAGGCCCCGTCGGTGTTGACCGGACTGACGACCTGGTTGGTGCTGGTGGTCAGTTCAAACCGATGGATGATGGCGAAGCCGGAGCCGTCCACGGCAATCCTGAAGATCGAACCCGTGCCGCTGATCTGGCTCGACGTACCGAACTTGGTCGTGCCGTAGAGCAGTCCGTCACTGGCCTGCACCAGGCCGCCGCCCGGAGACAGGGCATCTTCCGGTTTCAGCTGATACAGGGTACGGATCTCGGAGCCGTCCACCGTGGCACGGTAAATGACGCCGCCCGTGATCGAAGTCGCCGGGCTCGCGACGCCGTAAAGCGCTCCGTCAGCACCCTTGACGAGGTTGCCGACGGGGTTCGACAGGCTGAAAGCGACGATTGTCGAAATGGCCGGGGTCGTCTGGGCCTGGCTGGCCAAAGCAATAAGACTCAGCGCGACGAGCGCCAAAGCAGAACGGATACAGGACATCGGATCGGTGACTCCGGAACCCGGCGGACGGCCGGACAAGCTGACTGGTCGTGAATTGTGCCGCACTTCGCCCTCTCCCGCCAAAGTGGGAGAATGCGCGCCCCTCCTGTGACAGCCCGCCCTTGATCCAGTTCCGGCAACTTACCCTGACCCGCGGCGTACGCCGGCTGATCGAGGACGCGACGCTGCAGATCCACGCCGGCTGGCGCGTGGGTGTCGTCGGCGCCAACGGCAGCGGCAAGTCCAGCCTGTTTGCGCTGCTGCGCGGCGAAATACAGAGTGAAACCGGGGATTGCGAATTGCCGCGCGACTGGCGCGTGGCGTCGGTGGCGCAGGAAACGCCACCTTTGCCGCAGCCCGCGATCGAATTCGTGCTCGACGGCGACGAGGAACTTCGCCGCGTGGAGCGCGCGATCACCGACGCCGATGCCGCGCACGATGGCCGGGCGCTGGCGGAACTGCACGTCCGGCTGGAAGCGATCGACGGCTACAGCGCCAAGGCGCGCGCCGCGGCCCTGCTCGCCGGGCTCGGCTTCGAGACGGCGGATCTGGAACGTCCCGTCGCCGATTTCTCGGGCGGCTGGCGCATGCGACTGAACCTGGCCCAGGCGCTGGTGAGCCGGGCCGACCTGATGCTGCTCGACGAGCCCACGAACCACCTCGACCTCGACGCCGTGGTCTGGCTGGAGCGCTGGCTGGCGAGCTACCGTGGCACGCTCCTGTTGGTCTCGCACGACCGCGACTTCCTCGACGGGACCGTCACCCACGTCGTTCACCTCGAGCGTGGCGTGCTCACGCTCTACACGGGCAACTACACCGCGTTCGAAACGCAACGCGCCGCACGCCTCGCCGTGCAGCAGGCGATGTTCGAGAAGCAACAGCGCGAGATCGCGCACATGACGAGCTTCGTCGAGCGGTTCCGCGCGAAGGCGAGCAAGGCGCGCCAGGCGCAAAGCCGGCTCAAGGCGCTCGACCGGCTCGAACACATTGCGGCGGCCCACGTCGACTCGGTGTTCGATTTCGAGTTTCCAGAGCCCCTGCGCGCGCCGGATCCGCTGCTGACGCTGGAAGACGCGAAGCTCGGCTACGGTGACCGTGCCGTCGTGAACAAGGTGCAGCTTTCGCTGCGTCCCGGTGCCCGCCTCGGCCTGCTCGGACCGAACGGCGCGGGCAAATCCACGCTGATCAAGACGCTCGCTGGCGGGCAGCCGCTGCTGGCGGGCCGGCGTGTCGCCGGCCACGGGCTGGAAACGGGCTACTTCGCGCAGCACCAGGTCGAGCAATTGCGTGGTGACGAGTCACCGCTGCGCCACCTGATCCGCCAGGACCCGCGTGCGCGCGAGCAGGACCTGCGCAATTACCTCGGCGGGTTCGACTTCCGCGGCGACATGGCCGATGCGCCCGTCGAGCCATTCTCGGGCGGCGAGAAATCGCGGCTGGCGCTGGCACTGCTGGTGCGCAAGCGGCCAAACCTGCTGCTCCTCGACGAGCCGACCAACCACCTCGACCTCGAGATGCGCCACGCACTGACGCGCGCACTGGCCGGCTACGACGGCAGTCTCGTGCTGGTGTCGCACGATCGCGCGCTGCTGCGCACCGTCTGCGACAGTTTCATGCTCGTGGCCGATGGTCGCGCCGTCCCGTTCGACGGCGACCTCGAGGATTACCTGGCCTGGCTGCTGGCCCGTCGTGAATCCGCACCGCAAAGTGAGACGGCCACGGGTGCCGTCGAGTCCCGCGAGAACCGCAAGGCCCAGCGTGAAACCGCCGCTGCGGAGCGCCAGCAGAAGCTCGCGCGGCGGCGTCCATTGCTGAAGGAATCGACGCAGCTCGAGGCCCGCATGGCCAGGCTCGAGACCGAGCGCAAGGATCTCGAAACGAAACTGGCAGACACCGCGTATTACGCGCAGACGCCCTCGGCCGAAGTCCAGGCAACCAGCCGACGGTGCGCCGAGGTCATAGCGGAACTCGGCGACGTCGAGGAACGCTGGCTCGAAGTGCACGCGGAGCTGGAGGAGATTGGAGACGCTTGAAGCAGGGGTCAGGGGTTAGGGATTGGTCGGAAGTGGGAGCCTCATCCCCTCAAGTCGTGCGCAGCACCACCTTGCCGACTGCGCGCCGCTGCTCCAGCGCCGCGAACGCATTGGCATAGTCGGCCAGGGCGTGAACCTCTCCCACCACAGGATGCAGCTTCCCGGCCTCGAACAACTGCCACAGTTCACGCACGTTGGCGAGCTGCGCCTGCGGCTCCCGCTGCGCGAAGCTGCCGAAGAACACGCCGACCAGCGCCGCTCCTTTCAGCAACAGCAGGTTCATCGGGATCTTCGGAATGTCGCCTGCCGCAAAACCGACCACGAGGTAACGCCCCTTCCAGGCGAGACTGCGCACTGCGGGCTCGGCATACGGTCCGCCGACTGCGTCGTAGACGACATCCACGCCCTTGCCGCCCGTGATTTCCTTGACCCGCTCGCGCAGGTCCTCGGTCGCGTAGTTGACCAGGTGGTCGGCGCCGATTCCACGCGCGACTTCGAGCTTGGCGGCCGTGCTCGCAGCGGCGATCACCTGCGCACCCATCTGTTTCGCCAGTTCGATGGCGGTCGTGCCGACGCCACTCGCGGCACCCAGCACCAATACGGTCTCGCCGGCCGCGAGTTGCGCGCGTTGCTTCAGCGCGTGGTAGCTCGTGAAATACGTCAGGCAGATGCCACTCGCCTGCTCGAAGTTGAGCGTCGACGGCATTGGAATCAACCGCTCCTGCCGGACCACTGTGCGTTCTGCGGCGGCGCCGCCCCCCGAGTATGCGACGACGCGATCGCCCACCTTGTGCCGCGTCACGCCCTCGCCCACCGCCGCAATCACTCCCGCGAGTTCCAGGCCCGGGATGAACGGCAACGGCGGGCGCTCCTGGTACAGCCCGCGCAGCATCAGCACGTCGGGAAAATTCAGCGCCGTGGCCTGGACGTCGATCAGCACCGCTCCCGCAATGAGCGCGGGCTCCGGCCAGTCCGGCTCCAGCCGCAGACCTTCGATGCCGGTGAGCGTGTGGCAGACGAGCGCTTTCATCGGGTTTCCTCAGGTTCGGTGCGACCGGGCTGGTCGGCAAGCGTCGCGCCCCAGTCGACTTCGCGAATCGCAATCATGTCTTGATCAGGTGCGGCCCGAGCTCGTCGAGGGAGTGACAACCCAGCAGCGTCATCGCACGTTCCATCTCGACCCGCAGCAGGCTGAGCGCGTGGGCCACGCCCGCTTCACCACCCGCCGCCAGGCCGTAGAGCGCGGCGCGTCCAAGCATGACGGCATCGGCCCCGAGCGCGACGGCCTTGAGCACGTCCGAGCCACGACGGAATCCGCCATCGACGATGATCGCAAGGCGGTCGCCGACTTCAGCCGCGCACTGGCCTACCAGTTCGATGCCGGTCGCGCACGAATCGAGCTGCCGTCCGCCGTGGTTCGAGAGCACGATGCCGTCAGCGCCGGCCTCGACACTGCGCTTGGCGTCTTCGACGCAGAGGATCCCCTTCAGCACCAGCTTGCCCTGCCAGCGGCTGCGCATGCGCTCGATGTCGGCCCAGCTGAGCTGCGGATTGATCTGCGTGCCCATGAACCGCACGCCCTGCAGGGCCGAGCGCGCGCCTTCCGGCAGGAACTCGGTGAGGTTCGCGAATTCGGGCGCGCCTTTCGGCAGCATCACCTGCCACAGCCAGCGCGGATGCTGCAGCACGTCGAGCACGCTGGAGGGACTCAACTTGAGCGGGCGCGAGTAATTGCGCTGGTCCCATTCCCGCGCACCGAGTGCCGGCACGTCGACGGTGACGACGAGCTTGTCGCAGCCGGCGGCCTGCGCTCGTTCGATCAGGCGGTCGGAGGTCTTCTGGTCCTTGAGCGGGTACAACTGGAACCATGACGGCCGTTGCAACTGCGGGTTGAGTGCGAGCACGTCGTAGTTGCTGACGGTGCTCAGCGTGAAGGCGACCCCGGCCGCGTCGGCCGCCCTGGCCAGCGCCAGGTCGCCCTGCGGCCACACCATGCCGTTGAAGCCCGTCGGCGCGATGATCAGCGGCACGTGCAGCGCGTCGCCGAGCACTGTACGCGAGAGGTCGGGCAGGCCGGTGCCGACGAGCATGCGCGGCAGCCACGTGATGCGCTCGAAGATCGAGCGATTGCGCCTCAAGGACACTTCGTCCTCGGCGCCGCCTTCGAGGTATTCCATCTGGAACCGCGGCAGCCGGTTCTGCGCGACCCGCCGCAATTCCTCGATCGACAGCGCACGACGAAAGTCCGCGCCCGCATAGTAGTGTCGCGTCATTGGCGCGCGTCGTCCTGCACCATCTGGGTGATCTTCATCGCCGTGTCGAGCGCGCGCAGCCCGTCCTCACCGGTGACCACCGGGGGCGTGCCGGTGCGGATCGACTGCAGAAACGCCTCGATCTCGAACTTGAGCGCGTCGCCCTGGTCGTAGGTGCGCTCCTCGATCAACACCTGGCCCTTCGGCAGGTCGGCTCCGGCAGGCGGCTTGCGGACGATCGTCAGCACTTTCTGCTGCAGGTCGATCGAGATGTAGGCGTCGTCCTGGAACAGGCGCAGCTTGCGCTCCATCTTCATGCTGACGCGGCTGGCCGTGGTGTTCGCCACGCAGCCGTTGGCATACCGGATGCGCGCGTTGGCGATGTCGAGCCCCGCCGAGAAGACCGACGCGCCCACGGCATCAATCGAGGTGATCGCCGCGCCGACGAGGCTCTGGATCAGGTCGATGTCGTGAATCATCAGGTCGAGTACGACGTTGACGTCGGTGCCGCGCTCCTTGAAGGGCGCCAGCCGGTGGGTCTCGATGAAACGTGGCGTGCCGAGCGTGCCGGCCAGCGCGAGGATGGCGGCGTTGAACCGCTCGAGGTGACCCACCTGCAGGACGCGACCGGTGCGGGCTGCCGTCGCCACCAGGCTGCGGGCCTCCTCGAGGGTCGTGGTGATCGGCTTTTCGACGAGGACGTGGATGCCGCGTTCGAGACATGCCTGCGCGATCGGGTAGTGCAGCGGGGTCGGCGTCGCGATGCTGACCGCATCGATCTCGCCGAGGATGTCCCGGTAGTCCGCCACCGCGCGGCACCCCGTCTCGGCAGCGACTTTCTCGCGGTTCTCGACGCTGGCATCGACGACTGCGACCAGCTGCGCTTCTGGCAGCACCGCGTACTTCTGCGCGTGGAACCGGCCCAGGTACCCGACGCCGATGACCGCGGTGCGCACTTTCTGCATGTCCTGGGACCTTGCCGCCCTGTCCGTCACGGTGTTCGATGATACTCAATGCCAGCTCTTGCAGCCGATTCGTCTTACCCTCACGATCAGGCAACGGTCGCCACGGCCGCCAACGGAATGAGACGAGACCGTGACGAATCCACGCCGCGACAAGTTCTGGCTGCTGGCTGCCCTGCTGTTCGGTTTGCTCGCGTTGCCCTTCCTGGTGTACGTCACCGGCACTTACGTGCTTGGCAAGTATGCTGGCGGGGGGGTGGCGTCGTTCTTTGGCGACTACCTGCGCGACCTGGTCACACTGCAATGGTATTCCTGGGTCCTGGCGCTCGGGCCGCTCGTCATCGTCGCGTCGTGGCGTATAGCACTGCGAGGCAGGCGATCGCACCCCACATCGCGCCGACCGCCCAGTGACGCCAGGAGGCCTGACGCAGCTGGCCGATGAAACTGACGGCCGCGATCGTGGTCAAAGCGACGAAGATGGCCACGTACACCGCCAGCAGCGGCAATTCTTCGCGGAAACGCGGGGTTTCGCCCGACAAGACCAGGAACACGATCAGCGTCGCGCCCAGTCCAAAGGTCGTCGCCACCGACGATCCAAGCACGATGGCGGTCAATACAGTGAGGGGTCGCACGGATTCTCGCGCTCCGGGGTGGGTCCGGCCCTTGATTGGGTGCCGGGGTGTCTCTAGCCTAGTGTTCCGGAGGACCCCGTCAGGTCCGCCGTCCAGTCCGTTGTCCGCCGAGGAATTTCCAAGTGTATCAGCCTGCTGAACAGGGGCCGCCCCCGTCGACCCCCACCCCAGAAGCCCGCCGCGGGGTCAGCCGTGCCGGCGCGGCGGTGCTGGTCGCCCTGCTGCTCGCTGTGGGCACGCTGCTGCTCGGCACGGCCCGGTCGCCCACGGCAACGGCCAACGCCACGACCACGACCGACTTTGCGCCGACCGAGCGTCACGCCAAGGTGGCCCGCCTGGTCAGCAGCATGTTCGAGCGGTCCCACTACCGGCAGGCCCCGGTCAACGATCCGGTGTCGTCGCTGGTGCTCGACCGCTACCTCGAGTCGATCGACGGCAGCCGCAGCTACTTCCTGGCGAGCGACATCCAGGAATTCGAGAAACACCGCTACGAACTCGACGATGCCATCACGACCGGCAAGCTCGAACCCGCCTTCGCGATCTTCAACCGGTTCCAGCAACGCAACCGCGAACGCATGGCCTACGCCCTCAAGCTGCTCGACACCGAACCCGACTTCAAGCTCGACGAGTCGTTCGAGTTCGACCGCGAGCACGCACCGTGGGCGACCTCGAAGGAGGAACTCGACGAACTCTGGCGCAAGCGCGTCAAGAACGATGCCCTCTCGCTGATGCTCACGGACAAGACCTGGGCCGAGACGCGCGATGTGCTGAAAAAGCGCTACGAGCGCGTGGCAAAGCGGTCCGAGCAAATCACGGCCGACGACGTGTTCGAGAACTTCATGAACGCGTTCGCGCACGTGTTCGACCCGCACTCGAGCTATTTCTCGCCGCGCAATTCCGAGGAATACCGCATCGCGATGAGCCTGTCCTACGAGGGCATCGGCGCGTCGCTGCAGTCGATCGACGATTACGTGACCATCATGGAAATCCTGCCCGGCGGCTCGGCGCAGCAAAACGGCGAGCTCAAGGCCAACGATCGCATCCTCGCGGTGGGACAGGGCAAGGACGGCAAGATGGTCGACGTCGTCGGCTGGCGCCTCGATGACGTCGTGCAGCTGATTCGCGGCCCGAACGGCTCGAGCGTGCGCCTGCAGATCCAGCCGGGCAATGCTCCCCCGGGCACGCAGGAGCATATCCTGATGCTGCCGCGGACCAAGATCACGCTCGAAGCGCAGGCAGCCAAGAAGGAAATCCGCAAGGTCAAGCGTGGCGACAAGGAGGTGAAGGTCGGCGTGATTACCGTGCCCTCCTTCTACCAGGACTACAACGCGCGCGCGTCCGGCGACGAGGACTACCGCAGCACCACGCGCGACGTGCACAAGCTGCTCGACGAGATCAAGGCCGAAGGCGGTGTCGACGGCCTCGTGCTCGACCTGCGCGAAAACGGCGGAGGCCACCTCTCGGAAGCCATCGGCCTCGTGAACCTGTTCGTGCCGAAGGGTCCGGTCGTGCAACTGCGTGAAACCGGCGGCCGCGTGGAAGTGCTCGAATCCGAAGACAAGGCTGCGGTCTACGACGGACCGCTGACGATCCTCGTCGACCGCTTCAGCGCGTCGGCGTCCGAGATCTTCGCGGCGGCGATGCAGGACTATGGCCGCGGCCTCGTGATCGGCCAGCAGACCTACGGCAAGGGTTCCGTGCAGAATCTCTACCCGCTCGACCGTTATGCGCTCGGGCAGGATCCCGGCTATGGCCAGCTGACGGTGACGATCGGCATGTACTACCGCGTGACCGGCGACAGCACGCAGAACCGCGGCGTGATGCCGGACCTGGCGCTGCCCTCTGCGATCAGCACCGACGAGGTCGGCGAAAGCTCGCGCGATGGTTCGCTGCCCTGGAATCGAATCCGGTCGTCGGACTTCAGCCGGGAAGGCGCGTACACGCCGCTGCTGCCCGAACTGCAGCGGGAACACGACGCGCGCATCGCCGGCGATCCCAACTTCCAGTTCGCCGTCGGCGAAATTTCGGCGATGGAGAAGATGCGGGCCGAGAAGTCCGTCTCGCTCAACCTGGCCAAGCGCAAGGCAGAGCGAGAGGCGCGCACCCAGGAACAGCTGGCGCGCGAGAACGCGCGGCGGCAGGCGATCGGTGAGCCAGCGCTGAAGGCGGCGACCGAGATCAAGGATCCGCCGGATGCGATCCTGGGCGAAGCCGCGGAAATCACGGCCGACCTGTCCCGGCTCGAGCCGAAATTCATGGCCCGGGCCAACGGCACCGACAAGGGCAGCTGACCGCCTGCCGGGGTCCCTGGTCGCAGGGATCGGGGGACTGTCAGAACGCTAGTGTTGTACTTGACTACAACACTAGAGTTCCCTACCATCGCGCCCAGTTCGAACCGATCCACAGGGGCTCGATGTCCATGACCCAACATCACCTGCGGCCAGCAGACCCGAAGCGCACTTCCCTCCGCTGGCTGACCGTGTTTGCCCTGGCGAGCGCGCTCGCCGTCGGCTGCAGCAACGGCAAGGCCAAGGAAAAGGACGGCGCGGACGCGGACAAGGACGCGACCGTACCGGTCGAGGTCCAGCCACTGAAGCGGGCCGAGATGGTGGCCGTGTATTCGGGGACTGCCCCGATCGAAGCCCACGAGGAAGCCACCGTCGTCGCCAAGGTGGGCGGCGAGGTGCGGCAGATTTTCGTCGAGGAAGGCGACTCGGTGAAGGCCGGGCAGGTGCTGGCCCGGCTCGACGGCGACCGCCTGCGCCTGACGCTGGCCCAGACGGACGCCAACCTCCGCAAGCTCGAGCGTGACTACAAGCGCACCCTCGACCTGTCCGAGAAGGGCCTGGTGCCGAAGAGCACTGCCGAGAACACCAAGTTCGACCTCGACGCCTTGCGCGCGCAGTACGACAGCGCTCGTCTCGAACTGAGCTACACGGAAATCCGCGCGCCGATCAACGGCGTGATCTCCGCACGCAAGATCAAGGTCGGCAACACGATCGGTCCGAACGACCCGACGTTCACGGTCACCGACCTCGATCCCCTGCTCGCCTTCGTGCACGTGCCGGAAAAGGAATTTCGCAAGATCGCGCCGGGCCAGAATGCCGAAGTCGTCATCGACGCGTTGGGCGGCACCCGCTTCGTTGGCACGATCTCGCGCATCAGCCCCACGGTCGACCCGCAGACAGGTACCTTCCGCGCCCGCGTCGAAGTCCCGGACTCCACCCGGACGCTGAAGCCCGGCATGTTCGCGCGCGTCAACATCGTGTACGAGCGGCGCCAGGACGCACTGCAGCTGCCACGCACGGCGATCCTGGACGCCGACGGCCAGCAGTCGGTGTTCGTCGTCGCGAGCGGCAAGGCCGAACAGCGCACGATCAGGACGGGCCTGTCGAACGGCGGCTGGATCGAGGTGCTTGACGGCCTCAAGGGCACCGAGCAGGTCGTGACCGTCGGCCAGGCCGGACTCAAGACCGGCACGCTCGTGAAGATCGTCGGTGACGGCGCGCCGAAACCGGCCGCGGCCGTTGCGGCCGACCAGGCCAAGGCGAAGTAACCCAACCTGCGGGGGCGCTGCACGGGCAGGCCCTCCCCCCGGGGACATTCCATGCTCAAGTCATTGATCGACTTCGCGATCGAACGCCGCGTCACCATCGTGATGTTCACGGTGGCCATCGCCCTGTTCGGCTTCGTCTCGCTCTCGCGGCTGAAGCTGAACCTGCTGCCCGACCTCTCCTACCCCACGATCACGATCCGCACGGAACTGCCGGGCGCGGCGCCGCTCGAACTCGAGACGCTGATCACGCGACCCGTCGAAGAATCCGTCAGCATCATCCGCAACGTCCGCGAGGTGCGCTCGGTCTCGCGCGCGGGCCAGTCGGACGTGACGCTCGAGTTCCTCTGGGGCACGGACATGGACGTCGCGGGCATCGACGTCCGCGAGAAACTCGACCTGCTGCAACTGCCGATCGAGGCCAAGCGGCCGCTGCTGCTGCGCTTCGACCCGGCGAGCGAACCCGTCATGCGCCTCGCGCTGATGGACGAAGGCGCTGCGACCGGTGCCGACAGCATCGAGCGGCTCAAGGCGCTGCGCCGGTTCGCGGAAGACCGCCTGAAGCCCGACCTCGAAGCGGTCGAGGGTTCGGCCGCGGTCAAGGTGAGCGGCGGCTACGAAGACGAAGTGCAGGTGTTCGTCGACCAGCAGAAGCTCGCGCAGCTCGGTCTCTCGATCGACGTCGTCACGCGCCGCATCCGCGCCGAGAACGTGAACCTGTCCGGCGGGCGGCTCGAACAGGGCACGCAGCGCTTCCTCGTGCGCACGCTGAACGAGTTCGAGAGCGTCGAGCAGATGGCGAACGCGATCATCGCCACCAAGGACGGGCGGCCCGTCTACCTGCGCGACGTCGCGAACGTCACGCGCGGGTACAAGGACCGCGAGGCGATCACGCGCGTCAACGGCAAGGAATCGATCGAGCTCGCCGTCTACAAGGAAGGCGACGCCAATACCGTGGCGCTCGCCAACGGCGTGCGGGCCCGCATCAAGGAACTCGAGAAGAACCTGCCGGAAGGCACCCAGCTCAAGCAGGTGTACGACCAGTCCACGTTCATCGCCGCGGCCATCAGCGAAGTGAAGACCTCGGCGCTGATCGGCGGCCTGCTCGCCATCCTGGTGCTGTATTCATTCCTGCGCGATGCGCGCGCCACGCTGATCAGCAGCATCGCGATCCCGGTGTCGGTGCTCGGCACGTTCGTGCTGATGTACGCATTCGACATCACCCTCAACATCATGTCGCTCGGCGGCATCGCGCTCGCGGTCGGCATGCTCGTGGACAACGCGGTCGTCGTGCTGGAGAGCATCGTCCGCAACCACGAGAAGGGCATGACCCGTGTCGAAGCCGCCCGGCGCGGCACGGCCGAGGTGGCCACCGCCGTGTTTGCGGCCACGCTGACATCGGTCGCGGTGTTCGCACCGATGATCTTCATCACCGGCATCGCCGGCCAGCTGTTCAAGGACCAGTCGTTGACGGTCGCCTTCGCGCTGAGCTTCTCGCTGCTGGTCGCCCTGACGCTGGTGCCGATGCTGGCGGCGGGCCGCGCCCGCGCGGCTGCCGTGGACGCGCCGGTCAACGCCGAGCCGAAGCCGCTGGGACGCGTTTCTCGCGGGCTGCGCATCGCGCGCGACGGCTTCTCGCGCGTCGGCGGGTGGATTTCCAACGGCTGCAAGCTCGCACTGAGCCCGCTGGTCAACGTCACGCAGGCGGTCAACCGCTGGGCGGACCGCAAGTACCCGGGCGCCATCACCTGGGCGCTCGCGCATCCGGGCAAGGTCATCGGGTCGGCCGTCGCCATGTTCGTGCTGACAATGGCGCTGATCCTGCCGCGCCTCGGCACGGAACTGATTCCGCAGATGTCGCAGGGTGAGTTCAACGTCGACCTGCGGCTGTCGCCGGGCACGCCGCTCGAGCAGACCGACCGCTCGGTGCTGGCCGCACAGCGCGCGAGCGATGCGCTCGGCAACGTCGCCCTCGCCTACAGCGTCGCGGGCACGGGCAATCGGCTCGATGCCAATCCGGTCGATGCCGGCGAGAACACGGGCCGCCTGAGCATCACGCTGCAAGCCGGTGCTGGTCGCGAGGACGAAGAACAAGCCATGGCCGGCATGCGCAAGGACCTCGAGCAGATGCCGGGCGTGCAGTACCGCTTCAGCCGCCCGGCCCTCTTCAGCATGGCGACGCCGCTCGAAGTCGTCGTCTCCGGTTACGACCTCGATCGTCTCGGCGTGGCCGCGGAAGCGGTGCGCCAGGAGATGCTCAAGGACGGCCGCTTCGCCGACGTCAAGACGACCGTCGAGGCAGGAAACCCCGAAATCCAGATCGTGTTCGACCAGGAACGCGCGACGCAGCTGAACCTCGTGGTCCGCGACATCGCGAACCGGGTGGTCAACAGCGTCCGCGGCGAAGTCGCCACGCGCTACAAGCTGCGCGACAAGCAGATCGACGTGCTGGTGCGCAGCGTCGACTCACGCGCGGCGTCGATCGAAGAGGTGCGCAACCTGATCGTGAATCCCGGCAGCGACTTCCCGGTGCCGCTCAGCGCGGTCGCCGACGTCAGGCTCGCGATGGGCCCGGCCGAGGTGCGGCGCGTCGGCCAGGAACGCGTCGCCGTCATCTCGGCGAACCTCGCGCACGGCGACCTCGGCAGCGCCGTCGCCACGCTCGACACGATCGTCAGGAAAGTCGAACTGCCGGTGGGCACGACGGCCTTCCTGTCGGGACAGAGCGAGGAGATGACCGCCTCGTTCAAGTCGCTGCAGTTCGTGCTGGTCCTGGCCATCTTCCTCGTCTACCTGGTGATGGCGTCGCAGTTCGAATCGCTGATCCACCCGTTCGTGATCCTGCTGACGATCCCGCTCGCGCTGATCGGCGCGGTGTGGGCGCTGTGGCTCACCGGCACGACGGTCAACGTCGTCGCGTACATCGGCCTGATCATGCTGGCGGGCATCGTGGTCAACCAGTCGATCGTGCTGATCGACGCGGTCAACCAGTTGCGCGCCAGCGGCATGTCGAAGCTCGACGCGATCGTCGAGGGCGGCAAGCTGCGCCTGCGCCCGATCCTCATCACCAAGCTCACCACCATCCTCGGCCTGCTGCCAATGGCGCTCGGCATCGGTGAAGGGGCCGAGGTGCGCGCGCCGATGGCGATCACGGTGATCGGCGGCGTGCTGCTCACGACCTTCCTGACCCTGCTCGTGATTCCCGTCGTGTACTCGGTGATGGACCGCAAGCAATACGTCGCGAAGGAACCGCTCACTGACATCCCGGGACCCGCCGCGGCAGAAGCCGCTGCTGGTTGAGGAATCGCCGCCATGCTGCACACCGAGGTCGCGCTGAACCGCCCCGTGACCACCGTCATGGCGGCGCTCGCGCTGCTCGCCGTCGGCCTGATCTCGGGCAAGTTGCTGCGGCTCGAGGCCATGCCCGACATCTCGTTCCCTGGCATGCAGATCATCGTGCCGTACGCGGGATCGACCCCGGAAGAGATGGAAGAACTCGTGGTGCGTCCGGTCGAGGAAGCGCTCGCGACGCTGTCGGGCATCAAGGAAATCCGGGCCAGCGCCCAGTCCGACCAGGCGACTTTCACCGTGCTGTTCGACTGGGACCGGGACGTGGACGCCGCCGCGTTCGAGGTTCGAACCAAGCTCGATTCGATCCGGCCACAACTGCCGGTCGGCGCGGACCGCCTGTTGATGTTTGCCTTCAGCTCCGGCGACCAGCCCGTGGCCGTGATCCGCATCTCGTCCGACAAGGACCTGACCGACCAGTACGAGATGCTGGAGAAGTACCTGCAGCGGCCGATCGAGCGCATTGAGGGCGTCGCGCGAGTCGAGCTGCAGGGCGTGCAGCCACGCGAAGTGCGCATCCTCGTCGATCCCACCCGGCTCGCGGCCTACAGTGTCGACGTGCGCCGGCTACGCACCTTGCTTGAGCAGAGCAACTTCTCGGTAAGCGCCGGCGAGATCACCGAGAACAACTCGCGCTTCACAGTGCGCCCGATCGGCGAGTTCAACAACATCGACGACGTGCGCAACCTGTTGCTCTCGCCTGGCGTGCGGCTCGGCGACATCGCGCAGGTCGAGCTCGTTTCGCCCGAGCTGCCGGTGGGCCGGCGCATGGAAGGACGCCCGGCCGTCGGACTCGACGTGTTCAAGGCGACGCAGGCCAACGTCGTGGATGTCGCTGACCGCGTGCTCGAGTCGATCGAGAAGGCCCGCGAACTGCCGCAGTTCCAGGGCATCCAGATCCTGGTCGTCGGCAACCAGGCCGACAGCATCCGCGAATCGCTGAAGGAACTGCGCACGGCGGGCCTGATCGGCGCGGTACTGAGCTTCTTCATGCTGCTGTTCTTCCTGCGCCACCTGCCGACCACGATCATCGTGAGCCTGGCGGTGCCGGCTTCGCTGCTGGTCACCCTCGCCGCGATGTACTTCCTCGGCTTCACGCTCAACATCCTGACGATGATGGGCATGCTGCTGGCCATAGGCATGCTGGTGGACAACTCGGTCGTGATCACTGAGAGCATCTTCCGGCACCGGCAACTGCACCCCGGACATCCGCTGGAATCGACGCTGGCGGGCGTCAAGGAAGTCGGCGTGGCCACGCTCGCCGGCACGTTTTCAATGGTCATCGTCTTTCTGCCGCTCGTCTTCGGCGAACGCAACCAGATGTCGATTTTCCTCGTGCACGTCGCGGTGCCGATCATCGTGGCGATGCTCGCGTCGCTGGTGCTGGCACAGACGCTGCTGCCGATGCTCGCGGCGCGCATGTCACCGCCCCCGCCCGTCAAGGAAGGCTCTTGGTTCGGCCGCCTCCAGGACCGCTACGAACGCGCGCTGAACTGGTCGCTGACCCACCGCAAATGGATGGCGCTGATCACGCTGCTGATCGTCGTGTCGCCGGTGCCGCTGTTCATGCTCAAGCTGACCAAGGTGGACCCGTTCCCGCAGGAAGCGAGCCGCGTGCTGATGATCAATTACCACCTCGAAGGCTCGCATCCGATGCAGCGCGTCGAGCAGGCGGTGCAGCGCATCGAGGCGTACCTGGCGGCGAACAAGGAGCGGTTCGACATCGACACGTATTACTCGTACTGGCAGAACGACCAGGCGAGCACCCGGCTCTACCTGACACCAAAGGCAGATGCGAAGGTCGCGGCGCAGACCGTCATGGAGCGGGTGCTGCAGGACATGCCGGAGATCATCATCGGCAAGCCCAGCTTCACGTTCGACGACGACATGGGCGGATCGACTTCGTTCAGCCTGCAGCTTGCAGGTGAATCGACGGAACGGCTCGCGGACATTTCGCGCGAGGTGGCTCACCGCCTGTCGTCCGTGCCGGGACTCGAGGCCGTGCGTTCCGAGGCCGGCACGGGCGAGTTGGAAGTCCAGGTGGTGGTGAATCGCGATCGCGCCTCGCAGCTCGGCCTCACGACGCAGGACATCGCCCTGACCGTGGCGGGCGCCATGCGCGGCGACCGCTTGCCCGAGCTGCGCACTTCGGAACGCGAGTTGACGATGCGGCTCGCGTTCCGCGAATCCGACCGCCAATCGGTCGAAGACCTCGCTCGCGTGCCGGTGATGCTGCCCGATGGCTCCCGTACCGACCTCGGCGCAGTCGCTGAATTCGTGGTCAAGCCGAGCGACCGCGAGATCCAGCGCCTCAACCGACTGACCACGGTGGTGATCGTCGCCAACCTCACCAAGGGCACCACCATGGACGAGGTGCGCACGCGCGTGCAACCCGTGATGGACGCCTATGCGCTGCCGGCCGGCTACACGTGGAAGTTCGGTCGCGGCTTCGACGAGAACGACAAGGCGATCCAGACCATGGCGCAGAACATGCTGCTTGCAGTGGTCCTGATCTTCCTGGTGATGGCGTCGTTGTTCGAGTCCGCACTGTACCCGCTGTCGATCATCACCTCGATCGTTTTCGCGATCGTGGGCTCGATCTGGTTCCTCACGCTCACCGGCACGACCATCACGATGATGGCGATGATCGGCTTCATGGTCCTGATGGGCGTGGTGGTGAACATCGGCATCGTGCTGATCGCGCACGTGATCGACCTGCGCCACGCCGGCATGCCGCGGCACCAGGCGATCCTGCAGGCGGGTCGCGACCGCTTGCGCCCGATCATGATGACCACACTGACCACTTTGCTCGGCATGCTGCCACTCGCCATCGGCGACGCACAGATCGGCGGCGGCGGCGAGGGGCCCGCCTACTTCCCGCTGGCGCGTGCCGTCATGGGCGGCCTCGCATTCTCGGCGATCGTTTCACTGCTCATCGTGCCCATGTTCTACGTCTGGTTCGATGATCTGAACCTGTGGCGCAAGCGGGTTTTCACCCGCGAGCAGCCCGCGGCTGGGGAAGCCGCGACCGGCTCACCGCAGGCTGAGCCCGGGATCTAGACCCGCCGGCTGGCCCGGGTCTCGCCAGGGGCCCCGGACCTGCTACACTTTTCCATGGGAAGGTGTGCCGGCGGCGAATAGCCGCGGGTCCGCCTGGTCGTCACGCAAGGAAGTAAAAAAGATGCCTGAGGATACGTTCCGACGGGCGCCGCTGCGCCTGCTTGCGTCCGCCACGGTCGTGGCCGTGGGTCTGTGCACGACTCCTGCGTTCGCGCAGGAACCCGCGCAACCGGTCGTCAACGATCGCCAGGTGCAGGCGTTCTTCAACGGGATCGCGCTCGACCAGCAGCTGGCCGAGCAGTACTCGTCGCCCGCACCTCAGGCCGCTGTGACCGGACAGGCAGCCGCTGTTCCGCCGCGAGCCGCCAGTATGGAGGCCGCCTCCCTGCCGAAATCGCTCGACGAACCGCTGGACCCTGCGCTTGACGACGCTGCCATCGTCGGCGACGACGACCGTACGACGAACATCGACGCACCGCCGAGCCCGTTGCAGACCGTGCTGCTGGTGCTGGCAAGCCTGGCCCTCCTCGCCTTCGCTGGCAGCGTGCTGACGCTGGTTGTGCGCGAACTGAAGAAGGACGCGTACCAGCGCAAGCATGCCTACCGTCGACGCGTGAAGCACCACGACACGTCGACTGCAGCTCACGCCAGCTGAATCTGCAACCGACCGTCACCGCACCAGCGCGGTGTAGATTTCCCAGTATTCGTCGAGCAGGACATTCGGAGCCACGCGCCGCATGTCCGCGCGCGCATCGGCCGGCGTGATGGAATCGGCGTCCGGTATCGTTTCCTCGGCGCTGCGATACGTGGCAGTTCGACGCAAGCGGTCAGCACGCGTCTTGATCTCAGCCAGGTCCTCGCCCATTCCCTCAATTTCCGCGACCGCCTGCGCTGCCCTGTGCATCAGCGCCTGGCATTCCTGCGGCGTGCCGTAATTGGCGTCGAAAACCCGCTTGAGGGTGCTCTGGCGCGCCAGTTCCGCGAGACCGCCCGTTGCCAGGCGGTCGAAGATCAGCTCGGCATAGCCGATGACTGCGACGTTCACTGCCCGTCGGCCGTCCACGCTCAAGCCCTCGAACAGCGGCGGCGGCTCGGACTGGATCGACTGGACCTGGGCGGCCAACTCGTCGATCTGGCCCGTCGCCTCGACGATGCGCAACTCACGTGCCTGGATGGCATCGGACAGCGCGCGCCGCCGGAAGTAGTTCCAGAAGCCCTTCAGCGACGCGAGCCGCTGCCGGGACAGCTTCTGTTCGGCCTGAAGTTGTTCGCCCAGCACCCTGGCCTCCACCAGTTCGCGGTCCACGAGCGTCACGCGGTCGCGCTTGGCGCGCTCGAAATCGGCCAGCTGCGACTTGCGCTCGCGATCTTTCTGTTGTCGCGCCAGCTCGGCGCCGAAGTGTTCGAGCCGCTTGCAGCAAACGCGCCAGAGCGACTTCAGCTGGAAATACGCGAGGCTCTTGTAACCTTCGTCCGGGCGGCCCAGGTACTGCTCGAGCGCTGCCATCTGCTCCTCGACGCGCATCGTGGCGCCTTCCTGCAGCTTGAGCCGGTCGAGCAGGCGGTGGCGGTCGTCATCGAGCGCCGTGAGCTCTTTCTTGAGCTCGACGCGGTTGCGGAACAGCGCGAAGAGACGTTCGTCTTCGATGGTGGGTTCGCGGCCGGCGAGCCGAAAGGCCAGCCGACGCAGGTTTTCAGGCAGGCGCATTCGCCGCAACCTTCGCTGCCGGCGTGAATTCGTGGCCGCGCTCCAGGCAGTAGTCGAGCCACTTGTTCAGCATCATGTTGCGCAGCCAGCGCTCGCCAAGCTGCGTCGGGATACCGGCCCGCACGTGCTCGAGGCTCTGGTGGCGAATCCAGCGGCCACAGGCGCTGACTTCGGCGAGACGCGCGTCATGATAGACCCGGATCTCGAGATCGGGGTCGGCCACCGTGGCTGCGGATTCATCGAAGTAATACGTTAGCCGTACTGCCGAGGTGTAGGGCGTGTGCTCGAGCACCGCGAGGTGCAGGTCACAATCTGCTTTCGTGCGCGACACCGCCACGCCGTGGTGACGGCGAACGTCACCGGCGAGTTCCCGCAGGCGCAGGAAGTTGCTTTCGTAGAGCGACATCAGGCTCACGAAACTCACCGGCCTTGCGCGCCAGGACGTGATGCAGAGGTGGTCCAGCAACATGCGCCGAATATAGCACAGGGTTTTGGCGCGCCTGTGAAGCGGCTCGCAGCTCTGCGACGTGAATACTGCAGTCATGAGCGTGATCGGCAATCCGGGAGCTTCCCGGCAACCCGGGATCGCCCGCGCATCGTGAATCGCGCGCAGGAACCGCACGATTCACGGCGAACCTTGCCCGAACGGCTGCTCGGCGAATGGTGCCAGCGGCTGGTCGGAAAAATCGTGACCGCCTCGCAGCTGCGCTCGGGCTGCGGCGGGCGATACGGGTTGCCGGGAAGCTCCCGGACTGCCGATCACGCTCGACTGACGGCACTACGTGCCGTCACATGCGCTTCACGGGCGCAAGCGGCGCTCGATGCCCTTGCGCTCGATGATGCGACTCGCGATCTCTTCGATCGAGCACTCGGTCGCGTCGATCGAAGGAATGCCGTGGCGGTGAAACAGGTTCTCGGCGCTGCGCACCTCGAACTCGCATTGCGAGATCGAGGAGTAGCGGCTGCCGGGTCGCCGCTCGTTGCGGATCTGCTGCAGGCGCAGCGGCGAGATCGTGAGCCCGAACAGCTTGGGCGTGTAGCCGCGCACCGACGCCGGCAACTGCTTGCCGTCGAAATCGTCTTCCGTAAACGGATAATTGGCGGCGAACACGCCGTACTGCATCGCCATGTAGATGCAGGTCGGCGTCTTGCCCGAGCGCGACACGCCGATCAGGATCACGTCGGCGCGCTCGTAGTCCGCGGTCACCGCGCCGTCATCCGCCGCCAGAGCGAAGTTGGTGGCCTCGATGCGCGTGCTGTAGACGAGCTGGTCCGCGATGCCGTGCGCACGGCCGGCCCGCTCGCTCGACTTGATCATCAGTTCGCCCTCGAGCGGACCGAGAAACGCGTCGAAGAAATCGAGGAACAGGCCGTTGCTGGCCTTCACCACGCGGCGCAGGTCTTCCTTCACCAAAGTGCTGAAAACGATGGGCCGCAGCCCATCCTCGTGACCCGTGCCGTTGATCTTCCTTACGGCTTCCTCTGCCTTGTCAACACTGGCTATAAATGGCAGAGTCACCTGCCTGAATTCCTGGCCCTCGAATTGCGTGAGCAGGCTGTGCCCCATCGTCTCGGCGGTCACGCCGGTCTGGTCAGATACGAAAAATACCGTTCGGCGATTCATCGGCACGGCGGTTCCCAGGGCGCAAAGTGTTGCGCAGTGTTTCACCTAGTCCGTTGACGTAGCAAGGGGTCGCTCGTGCGTCCTTACACCCTGCCCTTTTCCAGCCTCGGCCGCCACGACGTCGCGGAAGTCGGCGGCAAGAACTCGTCCCTCGGCGAGATGATCTCGAACCTGGCGAAGCTCGGAGTCAGCGTGCCGGATGGTTTCGCGACCACGGCCGACGCCTACCGGGAGTTCCTGGCGCACGAAGGCCTCGCCGCCCGCATCAAGCAGGAACTCGACGCACTCGACGTCGACGACGTCGCGAAGCTTGCCGAGACCGGTGCACGCATCCGCGACTGGATCCTCTCCACGCCGTTTCCGCCGCAATTGCAGCAGGACATCGTCGACGGCTACACGCGCATGTGCGACGGCCGCGCGGATGTCGCCGTCGCGGTGCGTTCGTCCGCCACCGCCGAAGACCTGCCGGAGGCCTCCTTCGCCGGCCAGCAGGAAACCTTCCTCAACGTGCGCGGCGCGGACCAGGTCGTCAAGGCCGTGCACGAGGTCTTCGCCTCGCTCTTCAATGATCGCGCGATCTCCTACCGCGTGCACCAGGGCTTCGACCACTCGCTGGTCGCGCTCTCGGCCGGCATCCAGTACATGGTACGCAGCGACGTCGGCTCGAGCGGCGTGATGTTCACGCTCGACACGGACTCGGGATTCCGCGACGTGGTGTTCGTGACCGCTTCGTACGGACTCGGCGAAACCGTCGTGCAGGGGGCCGTGAACCCGGACGAGTTCTACGTCTACAAGCCGGCGCTGCGCGACGGACACCACCCGATCCTGCGGCGCACGCTCGGCGCCAAGGCGATCAAGATGATCTACGCCCCGGCGGCGCAAGCCGACAAGCGCGTGCTCACGGTCGATGTCGCCGAAGCGGACCGCATGCGTTTCTGCCTCAGCGACGAGGACCTCATCGAACTCTCCAGGCAAGCGCTGGTCATCGAGGATCATTACGGCTGCCCGATGGACATCGAGTGGGGCAAGGACGGCGAAACCGGCAAGATCTATGTGCTGCAGGCCCGGCCGGAGACCGTCCAGAGCCGTGCCGGCCGCACCATCCAGCGGTATTCGCTGCAGCAGAAGGGCCCGGTGCTCGCGACCGGACGCAGCATCGGCCAGCGCATCGGCGCGGGTCCGGCGCGTATCATCAAGGACATCCGCGAGATGGCGCGCGTGGAAACCGGCGACGTGCTGGTGGCGGACATGACCGACCCCGACTGGGAGCCGGTGATGAAGCGTGCGTCGGCGATCGTCACGAACCGCGGCGGCCGCACGTGCCATGCCGCGATCATCGCGCGGGAGTTAGGCATCCCGGCGGTCGTCGGCTGCGGCGACGCGACCCGTAAGATAAGGGAAGGCCAGCCCGTCACGGTTTCATGCGCGGAAGGCGACACGGGTTACATCTACGACGGCCAGCTCGAGTTCAGTCACTCGCAGATCGAACTCGACTCGCTGCCGTCCCTGCCCGTCAAGATCATGATGAACGTCGGCAATCCGGACCGCGCGTTCGACTTCGCCGCGATCCCGAACAAGGGTGTCGGCCTCGCGCGGCTCGAGTTCATCATCAACCGCATGATCGGCGTGCACCCGAAGGCGCTGCTCGAGTTCGACACGCTCGAGCCGGACCTGAAGGACACGATCCGGCGGCAGATGGCCGGCTACACCGATCCGGTCGGGTTCTACGTCGAGAAGCTGTGCGAAGGCATCGGCACGATTGCCGCCGCGTTCGCGCCCGAGCCCGTGATCGTGCGCCTCTCCGACTTCAAGTCGAACGAGTACGCGAACCTGATCGGCGGCCGCAAGTACGAGCCCGTCGAGGAGAATCCGATGCTCGGATTCCGCGGCGCGGCACGCTACGTCGACGAAGGCTTCCGTCCCTGTTTCGAGCTCGAATGCCGGGCACTGAAGCGCGTGCGCGAGCAGATGGGGCTCACCAACGTCTGGGTCATGGTGCCCTTCGTGCGCACGCTGAAGGAAGCGGAACAGGTCGTCGGCCTGCTCGCGGCCAACGGCCTGAAGCGTGGCGAGAACGGCCTCAAGGTCATCATGATGTGCGAGATCCCGAGCAATGCCGTGCTGGCGGATCGCTATCTCGAATTCTTCGACGGCATGTCGATCGGCTCGAACGACATGACCCAGCTGACGCTAGGGCTGGACCGGGATTCGGCCATCATTGCGCGGCTGTTCGACGAGCGGGACGACGCGGTGAAGGCCATGCTCGCGATGGCGATCACGGCGTGCCGCAAGGCCGGCAAGTACATCGGCATCTGCGGCCAGGGCCCGTCCGATCACCCCGACCTGGCGCGGTGGCTGCTCGAGCAGGGCATCGAGAGCATGTCGCTCAATCCCGATACCGTTGTCGAAACCTGGCTGTTCCTGGCGAACGAGGCCAAGGCGTAGCGCTATTTCTTTCGCTGCTTGTACGCGGCGATCAACCTGTCGGCGTGGATCAGGTCCACGCCCGAGAGCTGCGGCTCGACGACGGCCCGGGCTTCACGCGCTCGAGGAGCGACCAGGTCGCCCCATACCTTGTCCTCGGTCGCTAACACGAGGTAGGCGAATCCCTGTGCGTAGTCGAGTTTGATGTACTTGCCTTCGATCATGTCGAGCCCAACGAGGTACTGTGCCCGGGCATCGCCCGCCTCCGCCAGCTGCTGCAGGGTGACCAGCGCTTCGGCTTGCTTGCCGGCCTGGTACAGGTTGCTCGCCTTGTCGTATGGCGTCTCGGGCGTCGTCGCAGTCGCGGGCGCGACGGTTGCAGCCGGCGCGGTTGACTGCGCCGGTGCAGGCTCTGCTGCAATTGCAGCAGAGCCCGGCCCGACCACCAGTGCGGCAAACAGTGCCATTCGAATCGTCGCTGCGTGTTTCATCGTCATCCCCGGGGTCAGAGCGCCGGCGTGCGGCCCGCGAGCGCGTGCGCCAGCGTGCCGCCGTCGACGTATTCCAGTTCACCACCGACCGGCACGCCGTGCGCGATGCGCGAAGCGCGCAAGCCGAACCGCGCCGCCACCTCGGCCAGGAAGTGCGCCGTCGCCTCGCCCTCGACGGTTGGGTTGGTGGCGAGGATCACTTCCTTGACCTCGCCTCCAGCCAGAAGTTTCTCGAACTCGTCGATGCCGATCTCGGCGGGCCCCACGCCATCGAGCGGTGACAGGTGCCCCATCAGCACGAAATAGCAGCCGCGATAACTCGCGGTCTGCTCGATCGCGACCACGTCGGCCGGCGATTCCACGACGCAGAGCAGCGCCGTGTCGCGACCGGTGGAGGCGCACACCGGGCACAGCTCGCCCTCGGCGAACATGCGGCAGCGCTTGCAGTGGCCGAGCTTGTCCATGGCATTGGCGACGGACCTCGCGATCTCATTGCCGCCGCCGCGGTCCCGTTCGAGCAGGTGGAACGCCATCCGCTGCGCCGACTTGGGGCCGACGCCCGGCAGGCAGCGGAAGGCCTCGATCAACCGGCTGAGTGAAGGCGGATAGAGCATCGGTGCAGTGCCGGTGCGCGGCTCAGAACGGCATCTTGAAGCCGGGTGGCAGGTTCATGCCGCCCATGACGCTCGACATGCGTTGCTGCGTCGCGGCTTCGAGGCGCTGCGCGGCATCGTTGATCGCCGCGGCCATCAGGTCCTCGATCATCTCGCGGTCGTCGAGCGGCACGCTCGGATCGAGCTGCACGCGCTTCGCTTCGTGCTTGCCGTTCATCGTGATCTTGACCATGCCGCCGCCGGACTCGCCGACGACTTCCATGGCGGCGATCTCGGCCTGCGCCTTCTGCATGTTCGCCTGCAGGGCCTGCGCCTGCTTCATCATGTTGCCGATGCCGCCTTTCATCATGTGCGTCTCGCAGGGGTGATTGGTGATAAGTGACTGGTGAACCGTGGGATCAACCCAGCGGCTTCACCGAACCGGGTCGAACCGTCGCGCCGAAGACTTCGCGCATGGCGCGCACGGCGGGATCGCTGTCGATCGACTGTTCGGCGGCGCGCTGGCGATCTTCGGCGGCGATCGCATCGCGCTTGGCGGGCGTCAGGATTGCACCCGGCGCCTCGGCCTGCACGATCTCGAGACGGATCGTCTCGCCGTAATGCTGCGACAGCGCCTCCGCCAGGCGGCTTTCGATCTGCGGCCGGCGAAACGGATCTCCGGCAGGATCCAGGCGCAACCGGACCAGGCCAGCCGTGCGCTCGAGCAGCACGCAGTTGGCCGCGAAGTGCTTGGCGGTGCCCTGCAGACCGAGGCTGGCGACGATGCCGTCCCAGCCGGATTCCTTTGCCGCAGGCGCTGCCGCCGTGCGCGACGGAACGCCCACGGATCGAGCGGAAGTTGTCGCGCGCGCCACGCCTGCCTGGCCACCTCCGGCAGTCGTCGCTGGCGCCAGACCCTGCGGGCGGAACGCGAGCATCCTCAGCAACGCCATCTCGAAACCCGCGCGCGCATCCGGCGCGTAGTCGAGATCGCGGCGGGAGTTGATCGCGATCTGGTACAGCAACTGCAGGTCTTCGGCCGTGAACCTTGCGGCCAGTTCGGCGAGCAGCTTGTCCTCGTCCTCGTCGTCGCCGGGAGGAAGGTCCGGCAGTGCCTGCAGCAGCGCCATGCGCTGGATGGCGGCCGACAATTCGCCGAGCGCCTGGTGGTAATCCGGCGCGCGTTCGTCGAGGTGCGCAGCCTGCTGCATCAGTGCTGCGCCGTCCTTCTCCGCCAGCGCGGTCAGGATGCCCTGCACGTGCTTGCGGTCGAGCGTGCCGAGCAGCGTGCGCACTTCGGCTTCCATGGCACGGCCCGCGCCGAACGCCAGCACCTGGTCGAGCAGCGATAGTGCATCGCGCATGCTGCCTTCGGCGCCCCGTGCGATGGCGCGCAGCGCGGCGGGCTCGAATTCGACCTGTTCCGCCGCGGAGATCTGCGCGAGTCGGTCGTAGATCAGCGGCAGCGGCAGCCGCCGCAGGTGGAACTGCAGGCAACGCGACAGCACGGTCACTGGCAGCTTCTGTGGGTCGGTGGTCGCGAGCAGGAACTTCACGTGCGGCGGCGGCTCCTCCAGCGTCTTGAGCAACGCGTTGAAGGAGTGCGTCGACAGCATGTGGACTTCGTCGATCAGGTAGACCTTGTAGCGGCCGCGCGCCGGCGAGTACTGCACGTTGTCGAGCAGCTCACGCGTGTCGTCCACCTTGGTGCGCGAGGCCGCGTCGACTTCGAGCAGGTCGACGAAACGTCCGGCATCGATGTCGATGCAGGCCGGGCACTTGCCGCACGGCGTCGATGAAACGCCGGTCTCGCAATTGAGCGACTTGGCGAAGATGCGGGCGATGGTCGTCTTGCCCACGCCGCGCGTGCCAGTGAACAGGAATGCGTGGTGGATACGGCCCGAATCGAGCGCGTTGGTGAGCGCGCGGCGGACGTGGTCCTGGCCGACGAGCTGGTCGAACGTGCGCGGACGCCATTTGCGGGCGAGGACGAGGTAACTCATCGGGCGAGTAGGTGCTCTGCTTTGCGCTCGGTCTACGGACAGGCCCTGGGGTAGGCGGCGGCCCGCGCCAGAATACCCCCGGCGCCCGGCGTGGCCGCTACCGTTGCTCCCTTCCGGGCCTGGCGGGGTTCGCGGCTGGCCGTCGCGAGGGATCCGACGCGAGCCACCATTGGAGAGGCGCGATCATACCATGCCGGATTCAGTCCTTCGGCACCGGCGGCGGGCCGTCCGGGATGTACGGCACGAAGGTCGTCGTGCCTTTTTTCGCCTTGAATTCCGCCTGCACGGCCGCCAGGGACCGCGGCTGCTCGTAGAGGTCGACCATCGTCGCCGCCAGCACCTTCGCGGCTCGCACCATGCCCTTGTGGCCAATCGACATGCCACCCGTTGCAACGACGGGCCAGGCGTGCCAGGGCGCGTCGACCGGCGCCGTGGCGACCGAGACATGGAGCGTGGGTGCTACCCAGCTGATGTCGGCGACGTCGGTCGAGCCGCCTTCGGCCTGCTGTCCCTCCAGCGGCTTGATGCCCGCGAACATGCCCACCTCGGGCACGCCCGTCGCTTTCTGGATCTGCTGCGCAAAGGCCTGCTCGTCGGCCGTGTACGTTGCTGGCCCGAGCAGCAGCAGGTTGGCGTGCAACAGGCGCGCGCCGGTCTCGTTGACCAGCATGTCCCACGAGCCGCCGTCGACTGTGACCTTCGACGTGGTCTCGGTCATCGTGGCCGCACCCTCCGCCACCTTGCGAGTGCGGGCGAGCAGCCCTTCGACCTCGTCCCGCTTCCAGTCACGCAGCCACAGCGAGACCTTCGCATAGGCCGGCACGACGTTCGGCACGTCGCCGCCGGCGAGGATCACGTAGTGCATGCGGGAAGTCGGCTTGATGTGCTCGCGCATCATGTTGATGCCGTGCGTGAACAGCTCGGCTGCGTCGACCGCGCTGCGCCCGTTCCAGGGATCGCCCGCAGCGTGCGCCGTGCGGCCTTCAAACTCGACGACCAGGCTGACCATCGCCTGGCTCGACACCATGTCGGCCTGGGTCTCGTCGCTCGGGTGCCAGGCCAGCACGGCGTCAAGACCGTCGAACAAGCCGGCGCGCGCCATGTAGACCTTGCCGCCGACGTCTTCCTCGGCCGGCGTGCCGAAGAACTTCACCGTACCCTTGAGCTTGCCTGCCGCAATCTGCTCCTTGATCGCGATCGCCGCGCCGAGGCTCGCGGCGCCGAACAGGTTATGACCGCAACCGTGGCCCGCAGCCCCGGCCGCGAGCGGTTCCTGGATCGGACTCGCCTTCTGTGAAACGCCGGGCAGCGCATCGTACTCGCCCATCACGCCGATCACAGGCCGGCCGGAACCGTACGTCGCCACGAATGCCGTTGGCATGCCTGCCACACCGCGCTCGACCTTGAAGCCCTGCTGTTCGGCGTAATCGGCCAAGGCGGCTGCAGACCGTGTCTCGCGCAGCGCGGTTTCGGCATAGGCCCAGATCCGGTCGGAGAGGCCGGCGAGATCCGCCTGGTGTCGCTCGACTGAGTTGAGGGCGGCGCGCTTGGCTGGCGTCGACTTGGCAGCCACGACCTTCGTCGTCGCCGCGACTCCTGCTGCCTGCGCCGCGTCGACGTCCGCGGCAACGATCGCCGCGCCAAACACCGTGCTGGCCATGCCGACGGCGATGGCCAATTGAAGTGAGTTCATACCTGTCCTTGCTTGCTCGAATTCACGGAATCGCTTCAGCCGCGGCCGCGATACGGCGGCACTCCCTGCTCTGGCAGCCACAACCCGGCGGGAGGACGCCCGGTTTGCCAGAACACGTCGATCGGCATGCCACCGCGCGGGTACCAGTAACCGCCGATGCGCAACCAGCGGGGCCCGAGGAAATCGACGAGCCGGTCGGCGATGGCGAGCGTGCAGTCTTCGTGGAACGCGCCGTGGTTGCGGAAGCTGCCGAGGTAGAGCTTCAGCGACTTGCTCTCGACCAGCCACCTGGCCGGCACGTAGTCGATGACGAGGTGGGCGAAGTCCGGCTGCCCGGTGATCGGGCACAGCGAGGTGAATTCCGGCGCGGCGAACCGCGCCAGGTAAACCTTGCGTGGATGCGGGTTCGGCACGCGCTCGAGCACGGCGGCTGCCGGTGCCGCCGGCTGCACCGTCGCCGCGCCGAGTTGCTTGAGCCCGGCATATATCGATCCGACCTTGCGCCTCGCACGGCTCACTTGACGTTGCCCTTGGCGTAAATGCGATCCATCTCGTCCATGATCCGGTTCATCTCGCGCATCGCGGCGTTGAACGGCTCCGAGGTCGTCATGTCGACGCCCGCATCCTTGAGCAACTCGATCGGGTACTTCGACGAACCCGCCGCCATCAGCCGCAGGTACGCCTCGCGGTTCTGCTGCGCCTTGCCGGACTGCACTGCGTTCTTGCCGATCATGCCGTCGGCCAGCGACATCCCGCCGATCATGCTGGTCGCGTACTGGTAGACGTAGAAGTTGCGATAGAAGTGTGGGATGAACGCCCACTCCGCACCGTACAGCTCGTCGACCTTCACGACGCCCGCGTCGTGCCCGTAATACTGGCGCAGCAGCCCGAGGTAGAGCTTGTTCAGCGCGTCGGCCGTGAGCGGCTCGCCGCGTTCGACCATCTCGTGGATCCTGAGTTCGAACTCGGCGAACAGCGTCTGCCTGAACAGTGTCGTGCGCATGCTGTCGAGGTAGCTCGACAGCAGGAAGAGCCGGGTGCGGTCATCCTGTGTCCGGTCGAGCACGTGATGCAACAACAGGTTCTCGTTCAGCGTCGAGGCCACTTCCGCGACGAAGGTGGAGTAAGAGGATGTCGCGTACGGCTGCTTGGCGGACGACATGTATGAATGCATCGAGTGGCCGGATTCGTGGGCCAGTGTCGAGACGTCGTCCCAGGCGCCGTTGAAGTTCAGCAACTGGTACGGGTGCACGCCGTAGACCGTGTTGCTGTAGGCGCCCGGACTCTTGCCCGTGGTGGGCATGAAGTCGACCCAGCGGTCGGCGTAGCCCTTGCGCAGGGTTTCGACGTACTCGGTGCCGAGCGGCGCGAACGCATCGAGGGTCATCTGCATGCCCTGCTCGGGCGTGTACTGCAGGTCCACCTGCTGCACGATCGGCGCGTACAGGTCCTCGTACCCAAGCTGCTGCACACCCATGATCTGCTGGCGCAGCTTCAGGTATCGGTGCAGCGTCGGCAGGTTGGCGTGCACGTCGTCGAGCAGGCGCGAGTAGACATCGCGCGGGATGTTGAAATCGAACAGGGCGGCGTCGAGCGAAGTCGGGAAGCTGCGCACGTCCTTGGAGGTGACGTGCGACTGCACGTGAGCATTCAGCGTCGTCGCGAACGTGCGCGTGAACTGGTTATAGGCCGTCCAGAACGCCTTGAACGCGAGGTCGCGGTCGGCCTTGTCTGGAGAGGCGCGCCACTTCGAATACGCCGACGCATCGAGCCGGACCTTCTCACCGGTCGAAAAGGTGACCTCGGGGAACGGCAGGTCTGCGCTGCGGAAGACAGACTGCAGCGTGCCGCCAGCCTCGCCCAGCGCCGCCATGCGCGCATAGATCTTTTCTTCGGCCGGCGTCAGCGTGTGCGGGGCCGCTCGCAGGATGTCGTCGAAGAACATGCGGTACTGGCCGAGCCTCGGCTCGGCGGCCAGGTACGCATCGATCTTCTGGCGGCCGAGTGCAAGGATTTCCGGCCGCATGAACGACGCGGTCGACTGGAAACTCGAATAGACCTGCGACATCTCCTGCTGCATCTGCAGGCTGCGCCCTACCCGCGTGTCCTGGTCGTACAGCTGGAACGCATAGGCGTAGAGACGATCGGCCCGCCGGCTGGCCTGCTCCCAGGCCGTCATCCCCTCGTGCAGGCTGGCGGCGGACTCTCCGAGCTTGCCCTGCCATGCGCCGAGCGCCGGCAGCGCCTGCACGAACTCCTGCTTGGCGGCCATCCACGCGGCTTCGTCTGCGTACAGGCCGGTCAGGTCCCATTGGTACCGGGCCGCCACCTCGGATCGCTCCAGGGCGTGGACTGGACCCGCCAGGGCCAGCGTGAAAGCCGCAAAAAGTGCTGGGAAACCCACATTGCCGCGCATCGACACTCCCGCTGCAGCCAGCCTGGCTGCGAAAATGAGGCCGCAAGCTTGCCTAGACGTGCCGATGGTCGCAACGTGTGGCGTTCCTGTTAGTATTGCTGCGGTGCAGCCAAACTAAAAATAATCGGGTCTCGAACGGGGCATAGGCAGACAGTGGCTAAAGCAGCAAACGGTTCGCGCATCCCGCAACCTCCGCGGGCCCTGTACACGTTGCTCGAGGGCCGGGCACTCCTCGAAATGGCGCTCCTGCCCGCGCTCTACCCCCTGCTGCGAAGCACCCCGCATGGCGACGGACACCCGGTCCTGCTGGTGCCCGGCTTCACGGCCAGCGACGCCACGCTGATCGGCTTGTCGGCTTTCCTGCGTTCGCGCGGCTACCACGTCGAGACCTGGGGCCTCGGCCAGAACACCGGCTTCAAGCTCAAGTTCAGCCAGGCACTGGAGCAGAAGCTGCGGTTCATGCATCACCGTCATCGTCGCAAGGTGAGCCTGGTCGGCTGGAGCCTCGGCGGCGTTTACGCGTTCTACGCCGCGCACTCCGCCCCCGCATGCGTGCGGTGCGTGGTGTCGCTCGGCAGCCCGATGAAATTCTCGACCGACGAATTGCTCGACGTGCCAGTCGTCGTGAAGGCCGCATACCGCTACCTCGCGCACCCGATGGGTCCCGTTGCGCACCTCGCGAACGTGCGGGCCAAGGTCTTGCGCGCACCTCCGCCCGTGCCGTCAACCTGCGTGTTCTCGATGACGGATGGCATCGTGCCCCCTGATGCGGCTCGCATCGACGACAGCGACGACGACGAGCACGAAAACATCTGGGTGCCGGGCAGCCACGTCGGGCTCGGTTTCAACGCGGCCGTGATGTGGATTCTCGCCAACCGGCTGGCGCAGCCCGAAGGCCAGTGGCGACCATTCGATCCGGACGGCATGGCCGGCAATGCCTATCGCAGGCTGGCGAAGCTGCTGGGGCCGGCCGAACAAGGCCTGCGCAAGGGCGTGGCCGTTCCGGGCTGAGGAAGGCCAGGAAGGGGCAAGGGGTTAGGGGTTAGTCGAAACCTACGGCTTACGCCGCCCGCCGCTTCACCGGCGCCCTGCCCTTCGCGACGGACTTCCGCTTCGCCGCCGCCTTCTTCACGACCACCTTTTTCTTCTTGCCCTTCTTCGGCTTCGTCGACAGCGCCAGCAGTTCCTGGAAGCTGTCGCGGATGCACTGCGCAAAGAACTCCGGATCGGGCAGCTGCTCGCGGCACGACGTCGGCGAGATGAAGATCATCTTGTCGTAACTGGTGACCGAGAACACCAGTCCCATTCCGTCCGCAATGGGCATGATCGACGAGAAGTACGTCATCCGCGCGCCGTCCAGGTACAACGGGATCGCGGGTCCGGGCACGTTCATGATCGTGCAGCCCGCCAGCGGCTCGCGTGGGGAACCAAGCGACGAGCCGGCCAGCAGCTTGGCGGACAGCGCGAGCGTTGCTGCCGGGGCGTGCTTGTCGAACTCCGTCAGTTCCTTGGCCCGCACGGCCTGGTCGATGTCCGCATGGGTCGACGTGTGCCTGAAGATCGCACGCAGCCGCTTCTTCGGATCTTCGATTTCAGTGCCGAGCGGCACGCGGACCAGGCTCAACTCGGGACGCCCTTCGCTGCTGGCGCCCGCCGCCCGCACCGAGAACGGCGCGAGCGAAACCACGCTGAAATCCGGCAGCTCTTCATGCGCCAGCAGGTACCGGCGCAACGCACCGCCGCAGACGGCCAGCACGGCATCGTTGATCGTGGCGCCCGGCACCAGGTCGCGGATGCGCTTGAACTCGCCGATGAAGAATCGGCGCGAGTCGAAGACCCGATGCGGCGAGACTTCGGAATTGAAACGCGTGACCGCGAAGCGGTCCTTCCGCCACAGGTCACCGAGCGACCCGAGCACGGCAGGTGTCACCCTGCTGACGGCGCGAGCGAGCGGCCCTGCGAACATCAGCGGCCGCACCACGTTGTTGATCAGCGCGCGAGACAGCAGCGAGACCGGTCCCGGCGGGGACTCCGGGAACCAGGGCTCCGGCGGTTCCGGCGCGGGCGGCAGCGCGGTCGTGTCGTGCAGCAGCGTCGTGATCTCGGCGCCGCCCCGCACATCGATGGCCGCATGATGGATCTTGGCGAGGATCGCAAAGCTGTCTGGCGGCAGGTGCAGGAACGAGTCGAGGCCCTCGACCAGGTACAGCTCCCACAGGGGCTTCGAGAGGTCGAGCGGACGCGCGTGGATACGCGACGCCTGGATGCAGAACTGGCGCCAGTCGCCGGGTTTCGGCAAGGCGATGTGGCGGACGTGATATTCGAGATCGAAGTTTTCGTCCTCGATCCAGTAGGGGAAGTCGAGTTCCAGCGGAACCCGGAGCAGCTTCTGCCGGAAAATCGGCGACAGGTGCAACCGGCTCTCGATGTGCTTCAGCAGGCTCTTGAAGTGCACGCGCCCGTCCGCGGCCGTCGACGGGTCATAGATCGAAATGAGCGTGATGTTCGAATTGGCATGGCCGGATTCGCCGTACACGAACCGTGCGTCTTCGCCGCGCATCTGCCTCATGGGCGCATCGTCCTTCCGGTGCCGGTGGCACGCAACCTCGTTGCGCCCGAGCATATCACTGGCGGACTTTCAGGAACCCTGCGCCATTCCGCAATCCGGCACGGAGACGGCGCATGCCGCCGATCCAGCGGTCGTAGTCCGTGGCCTTGCGCTGGAAGAACGTCAGGACCTCGGAATGCGTGAGCAGCAGGAAATGCTCGGCTTCGAGCCCGTCGACGATCGCGGTAGCGGCCTGCTCCACTGAAAGGAGCCCGGGAGGTGCGTCGGCGGGGAGCTTTTCGTCGAGCCCGGTGATGGCCGTGGCTATGTACTGCGGGCACACGACGGAGACGCGGATTCCCCGCTCGCCATAGGTGATCGCAAGCGATTCGGCGAGCCCGACGGCGGCGTGCTTGGTCGCGCTGTAAGCGGCATCGCCCACCTGGCACAGCAGCCCCGCCGCAGACGCGACGTTCACGAGATAGCCCTCACCGCGCTCGAGCATTCCCGGCAACACCGCGCGCGATGCGTATACGTGCGCCATCACGTGCACCTGCCACATGCGGGCCCAGACGTCATTCGGCTCGGCCAGGGCGTCGTCGAGGTCAAGCTCCGTCGCGCCAAACCCGGCGTTCGACAGCAGCACGTCCACGCGACCGTAGTGTGCGATCGCCGTCGCCACTGCTGCCTGCACCGCCGCTTCATTCGACACGTCGCACTGCAGGCCGAGGCCGCCGAATTCAGCGGCCGTCGCCTGCGCCCGCGGGCCATCGAGATCGGCGATCACCACGCCCGCCGCGCCGCGCGCCAGCATCTCGCGGCACACGGCACGTCCGATGCCGCGGCCAGCGCCGGTGACGAACGCGATCCTGTCCTTCATCTGCATGCGGGTCCCTCAGGGCGTCAGGTAGCGCGACAGTTCGAGCTTGGCGATGTGGTTGCGGTGCACTTCGTCAGGACCGTCCGCGATGCGCAACGTGCGCGCCATCGCGTAAGCCCAGGCGAGACCGTGATCGTCGGTGACACCGGCGCCGCCGAAGAGCTGGATCGCCTGGTCGATGATCTCGCACGCGATGTTTGGCGCGACCACCTTGATCATCGCGATCTCTTTCTGCGCCGCCTTGTTGCCGGCCACGTCCATCTTCCACGCGGCGTGCAGGGTCAGGAACCGTGCCTGGTCGAGCTTCATGCGGGCATCCGCGATCCGCTCGCGCCAGACACCCTGCTCCGCCAGCTTCTTGTGGAACGCGGTGCGCACCAGCGAGCGGCGGCACATCGCCTCGAGGGCGCGCTCGGTCGCGCCGATGATGCGCATGCAATGGTGGATCCGGCCGGGACCGAGGCGACCCTGCGCGATCTCGAAGCCGCGACCCTCGCCGAGCAGCAGGTTCGAGACCGGCACGCGCACGTTGTCGAAATCCACCTCGGGGTGGCCGTGCGGCTCGTCGAGGTAGCCGAAGACCGGCACCGGACGCACGACGCGCACTCCCGGTGTGTCCATCGGCACCAGGATCATCGACTGCTGCCGGTGCACGTTGCTGTTTGCAGGATCGGTCTTGCCCATGAAAATGAGCACCTTGCAGCGCGGATCGGACGCGCCCGACGTCCACCACTTGCGGCCGTTGATCACGTAATCGTCGCCGTCGCGCACGATGCTGGCCGCGATGTTGGTCGCATCCGACGAGGCCACGGCCGGCTCGGTCATCGCGAAACCCGACCGGATTTCGCCGGCGAGCAGCGGCTTGAGCCAGCGTTCCTTCTGTTCGTCGTTGCCATAGCGCACCAGCACTTCCATGTTGCCGGTGTCGGGCGCCGCGCAATTGATCGCCTCGGGCGCGATGTGCGAGCGCCCGGTGATCTCCGCAAGTGGCGCGTACTCGAGGTTGGTGAGCCCGGCGCCGTGCCCGGAGTCCGGCAGCCACAGGTTCCAGAGCCCCGCAGCGCGCGCCTTGTCCTTCATCTCTTCCATCACGCGGGTCGGCAACCAGCCGTTGCCCTGCGCCTTGTTCGCGGCCACTTCGGCGAAGAAGCGGGCTTCGTTCGGGTAGACGTGTTCGTCCATGAACGCGGTCAGGCGCGCCTGCAGTGCCTTGACGCGTGGCGAGTGCTCGAAATCCATGGTCGTGTCCTCGGTCAGCTGCGCTTCTGCCGCGGCGCGAGCACCGAGGCCGGCAGGATCTTCAGTAACTGGGCAATGATCGTCCAAGGCAGCACCGGCACCCAGCGCTTGCCGACCTCGCGCTCGATCATCCGCGCCATGATCGCGGCGCCCCGGTCGAGGTCGATCAGGAACGGCCGTGCGCCCTTGTTGCGGTTGAGGTCGGTGTCGATGAAGCCCGGTGCAAGCTCGGTGACGACGACGGGTGTGCCACGCACTTCCGCGCGCAAGGCCTGCAGGTAACGATGCAGCCCCGCCTTGCTCGCGCTGTAGGCGCCGAATCCCGGCAGTCCCTTGGACCCCGCGACCGAAGTCACGCCGACCACCTGCCCGAACCCCTGCGCACGAAAGATCGGCAGCGCGGCTTCGATCGTCGCGATGGCGCCGACCAGGTTGATGTTGAGCGTCTCGCGCATCAACGGCAGTTTGCCGCGGCCCGTCGGCGTGAGGGGGCCGACGCCGGCATTGGCGACGATCACGTCGAGCCGGCCGAGTTGCGTGGCGGCTCGCTGCACGGCGGGCTCGATGGAGTCCGTGTCGGCCACGTCGAGTTCGAGCGTGACCACCTGCGCGGCGCCCGCCGCCAGCAATCGCGGCGCCAGCGCCTGCAGGCGGTCGAGGCGGCGTGCGGCGATCGCGAGGCCGTAACCCCGGCGCGCAAACTCGAGTGCCAGGCCCTCGCCGATGCCGGAGGACGCCCCCGTGATCAACATGCACCGGGCACCAGGCATCTTCTTTGCTGCCGTCACTGCCAACCCCGCATTTTCGTCTTGTGTGACATTCCATGATACGCCTCGGCGGCCCAGTGACGCCGCCCCGGCCTTCGCCGACCACCGCCAACAAGCCCGTCTGGGCAGCACGACCGCCCTCTGTTAGCTTCGCCTGCATGGCGAAGAAACCTGGCCTGATGGACCTGCTCGCGCTCGTGCCGGCCTCGGACATCGCGCGGGCCGCGAAAGCACTGGGGCTCGATCCCGAAGCACTCACCAAGCGGCTGCTGGCGCTCGACTCGACCGGCATCAGCACGCGGCTCGTCGATACGGCAACACGGGCGCTGAGGCCCGGCGAGGCCGCCGGCCGCCTGGTCATCGACCACGCCGCCCGCATCTTCACGCAGGCACGCGACCTCACGCGCGACCTCGAGGAACTCGCGGGCCTGCAGGCCCCCGAACTGCATTTCGGCACGGACATGTTCTCGTCGGAGCTGCCGCTGGGAGCGGCCCTGGGTCGCATGGCATCGGCCAATTCGCGCCTGCGCGTGCACGCCGAGACCAGTGATTTCGAACACCTCGCGCGCGAGGTGCTGGCCGGCAGGCTCGAGTTTGCCGTCGGCGACACCACCGGTGCGGAGCGGCACCCCACGCGTCTCGCGATCGAGCCCGTCGCCGAGCACCGGATGTTTTTCTTCGTGCGGCAAGGCCACCCCCTGGTCGCGGCCAAGGAACACTCGCTCGAGACGATCCTGGTGTTTCCGCTGGTGTCGCCGCGGTTGCCGCAACGCATGGCCGTGCACATCGGCAAGGCTGCGACGCATGCGCGCATCGATCGCGAAACAGGCGACCTCACGCCGAGCCTGATGGTCGACAGCTTCGCCGTCGTGCGCAATGCAGTGCTGGCCGGGGATTCCGTCGGCCTGGCACCCCTGGTGGCGCTCGAGCAGGACGTCCGGGCGAAGCAGATATTCCTTCTGCCCTTCACGGCGCCATGGCTGCAGCTGAGCTACGGCCTGTTCTACACGCGCAAGCGGCCGCTCTCGCGCGTCGCGCAACTGTTCATGACCCAGTTACGGCAGGTCGAGGTGGGCCTGCAGGCGCGCGAGCAGCGTGCGCTGGCGCGACTCGAAGGCAAGAAGCGCACGCGCCGAACGTCCGCCAAACGCAAGACGAGAACCGCCATTGAACCGGCGGCAGGCGTGGCGAAGTCAGCCGCGGGCTCCAGCACCGCGGCACGTCGGAACCGGACGCGTCGATGACGCGCACCGCCTGCGGCTGGCTGGCGCTGGTACTGGCATTGGCATGTTCGGCCGCTGGCATGGCCGCAGACGTGCAGCCGGCAACCTATCGGCTCGACCTGTCGCACACCGGCGGCATGGGCGTGGAAGTATTCGCGGTCGATCGGTTGCGACAGGAGCCGCTGCCCTGGCCCGGGCACCCCGCGCGGGCCAGTGACGACGGTCGCTCGGGCGCCTATCGCTTCGAAGTGCGCGATGCGGACGGGCAGTTGCTGCAGGCACGCGGTTACTCGTCGATCTTCGGCGAGTGGGTCACGACCGAGGAGGCGCAGACCCAGCACCGCACCTTCCACGAGTCGCTGCGCTTTCCGGCACCTGCGAAGGCGGGCCCGGTGCAAGTGAAGGTGTACAAGCGCGATGCGCGGCAGATTTTCCAGCCGGTGTGGGAAACGATGCTCGACACCACGGACATGTTCGTCGACCGGTCCCCGACCGCGGTGCAGGACCTGATCCCGATCGAGCAGCACGGCGCCCCCCGGGACAAGGTCGACCTGCTGCTGCTCGGCGACGGTTACACCGCCGCGGAATGCGCCGCGAAGTTCCGTGCCGATGCAGGGCGCGTGACGGCGGCGCTGTTCAAGGTGCAGCCGTTCGCGCGCCGCCGACAGGACTTCAACGTGTGGGGTCTTTGCCCACCGGCCGCAGAGTCCGGCGTGTCGCGCCCGTCCACCGGGGTGCATCGCGCATCACCGGCCGGCGCGACTTACGACGCTTTCGGCAGCGAACGCTACGTGCTGACCTTCGAGAATCGCGCGCTGCGCGAGATCGCCTCGCGGGCACCGTACGAGGCGCTGGTGATCCTGGCCAACAACGACACCTACGGCGGCGGCGGCATTTTCGGACTGTACTCGACCGTCGCGGTCGACAGCTCCTGGGCCGACTACCTGTTCGTGCATGAGTTCGGCCATCACTTTGCCGCCCTCGCGGACGAGTACTACACCTCGCCCGTCGCGTATTCCGCGCCAACGACGATCGTCGAGCCGTGGGAACCTAACGTCACGGCGCTGCTCGACCGGGAGCAGCTGAAGTGGCGTCACCTCGTCGCGACCAGCACGCCGGTGCCGACGCCGTGGTCGAAGCAGGCATTCGAAACCTACCAGCTCGGCGTGCAGGCACGCCGCAAGCAGATCCGGGCCGACCGCCGGCCCGAAAGCGAGATGGACGCGCTGTTCCGCGAAGAACAGGCGCACGTCACCCGGCTGCTCGGCGCTGATCGCCACCGCTCGGTCGTCGGCGCTTTCCAGGGTGCGAACTACGACGCACAGGCCTACTACCGTCCGCAGCTCGACTGCATCATGTTCACCCGCGACCACGTGCCGTTCTGTCGCGTGTGCGAGGCGGCGCTCGAACACGTGATCGACTCGATCGTGCCGGGTGCGGCACCGCCCTAGGAGCGCGCGTGCCGGAACTCGACCTCACCCTCGCCTGGAATTTCGCCACCGCGCTGTTGATCGGCGCGCTGGTAGGCATCGAGCGCGAACGGCACAAGCAACGCCTGGAACATCCCGAGATTGCGGGCTTGCGCACCTTCATCCTGGTGGCCCTGTTCGGGGCCCTGAGCGGCTGGGTCGGCCTCGCTCTCGCAACGCCGTGGATCCTCGCGGCAGGCCTCCTCGCCATCACGGCGATCGTGCTCACGGGTTACGTCCTCAGTGTGCGGATGAACCCCGACGGCCTCGGCCTCACGACCGAGATGGCTGCCATCGCGACGTTCCTGCTCGGCGCGCTGGCAACGCTGGGCCAGCGTGAGCTTGCGGTCGGTATCGGCGTGATCGTGGCCGCGGTGCTGGCCTACAAGCAGCCGCTCCACGGCTTCGTCGGCCGGCTCGAAGCCGACGACGCGTACGCCGTGCTGCGCCTGCTGCTCGCGACATTCATCGTCCTGCCGATCCTGCCAGACCGGACGATCGACCCGTGGGACGCGCTGAATCCGCGGTCGCTGTGGCTGCTGGCACTGCTGATCGCAGGCCTGTCGCTGGTCGGCTACGTGCTCACGCGCCTGCTCGGGGCGCACCGCGGAATACCGCTCACCGGGCTCACGGGCGGCCTCGTCTCGTCGACGGCCGTCACGCTGTCGTTCGCGCGGCAGAGTCGCGAGCAGCAGTACGCCAAGGCCCACTCGGCCATCGCCAGCGGCATCCTGCTGGCCTGGGTCGTGAGCTTCGTGCGCGTGATGGTGGAAGTGCTGGTAGTGAACCGTGCGCTGCTGCCGCCGCTGCTCCCTGCCCTGCTCGCGATGACAATGGTGTGCGCCGGATTCGCGGCCTGGCACTCGCGGCGCGCCGGAAAAGAGATCCAGGCGCAGGACGTCCCGTTGCGAAATCCGTTCAGCCTGACGTCCGCGATCAAGTTCGCCGCGCTGTTTGCAGTCGTGCTGCTGGTCGTCAAGGTCGTGCAGGCCCATGCGCCAGAGACGAGCCTGTATTACGTCGCCGCGCTGGCGGGCACGACCGACGTGGATGCGATCACGCTGTCGATGGCGCAATACGCGCGCGCCGGCAGCCCGACGGTAGCGTCGCATGCCATCACGATCGCAGTGCTGAGCAACACGATCGTCAAGACCGCCATGGTGGCGGCGCTCGGTACGCCGGCCATGCGTGGTTCGATTCTGGTGGCGACTATCGGCATACTCGTCGCCGGCGTCGGGGCAATACTCTTGACCTGACCCAAGGGGGATCACGCCAGGAGCACCAACGGATGCCGCACGGATCGTTCGACCTGACGCTCGACCCGCTCGCCTCGCCGTTGCGGCGGCCGCGCGTGGCGCGCGCGCTCACCTGGATGCTCGGCATCCTGCTGGCGTTCGCAGCGCTGATCATCTGCGCGGTGGTCGCGGGCCTCGGTTCCGCCGCGACGGAAGTCTTCGTGCGCGCGCTGGCCTTGTCGTCCGCGATGTCGTTGATTCCGATCCTGGTCCTCTGGTACCTCGACCGCCGCGAGCACGAGTCGCCCTACGCCTTCGCCTCGGCGTTCCTGTGGGGCGGCCTCATCGCCACCACCGTCGCGCTCCCGCTCAACACGGCGGCAATCATGGCCGTCACGGAGTGGCTCGAGCAGTTCCCCCAGCTCGGCGAGATGCTCGGTCCCGATGCCGCGATGATGGTCGGCGCGCCGCTGTCCGCGCCGATCGTCGAGGAGACGACCAAGGGCATCGGCATCGTGCTGCTCTTCTGGCTGCTGCGCGGTGAGTTCGACAACGTGCGCGACGGCTTCATCTACGGCGCCCTGGTGGGCGCTGGTTTCAACTGGTTCGAGTCGGCGCTGTACGTGCAGCAGAACTTCGTCGAGTTCGGCACCGCGCCGTACGGTTTCCAGATTGGCACGCGCTTCGCGTGGCTCGGTCTCGCGGGTCACGCCCTGTTCTCGGGAATCTTCGGCGCCGCACTCGGCATGGCACGCTCGACGTCGAACCGGCGGCTGCGCTGGCTCGCGCCGCTGGCCGGCTATGCACTGGCGATCCTCGCCCATGCGTGGAACAACTCGCTGCCGCTGTTCTTCGCTCTTGCAGCCGCTCAAGCGGGCGAAGCGGCGCCGACTGAAGTCCTCGCACCGCCGACGTACTCCGTGTGGGAGGCCATGGTCACGGCGAGCCTGACCAACCTGGTCGTTTTCCTGCCATTCGCGCTGCTGCTCACGTTCATCCTCTATCGGAGCGGCAAGGCCGAACGCCGCGTAATCGTCGAAGAGCTCGCGGATGAAGTGGGACGCAGCGTCACGGGCGCAGAGTTCGCGGCGATCGAAGCGGATCGCACATTCCGCACACGGCGCATCGATCCGCGCCAGCCGCAGGTCTCGGCGGCGCTGGTCAATGCCCAGAACGAGCTCGCGTTTCGCAAGCGACGGCTGAAGAATCGCGGCTTCGATCCGGCCGACGACGGCCTGCTCGAGCAACGGCGGGCGCAGATTTCGGCATTGCGACAGATGCTGGCGGGATGACGGCGTGGAACGCGACCAATTCGCAGCAACTACGTATTCCTGCGACGACCCTGTGGACGCACATTGCCCGTGCAAGAACGAGTCCCCAGGAGCCTTCCATGTTCAACAGCCGCCAAGTCCTCATCAGCCTCGCCGTCGCTGCCTGCTTCGCGGTCACCGCGCAGGCCGCCGACACTGTCTTCAAGGCGGACATGGACGGCGCGCAGTGCCTGCCCGAACCGATCAAGACGCCGGCGACCGGCACGGTCGAACTGCGCCTGAGCGCGGACGGCAAGAAGATCGACTACAAGGTCACGGTCAGCAAGCTGTTGAACCCGTCGCAGGCCGACCTGCACTTCGGTGCCCCGAGCCAGAACGGCGCCCCCGTGGTCAGGCTGTGGCCGCAAGGCAGCGCAACCGCCAAGCGTGGTGAGTTCAACGGCGTGCTGGCGGAAGGCACGATCGACGCCGGCGATTTCATCGGCGCCATGGTCGGCTCGCCGATGGCGGACCTGGTCGACGAAATTCGCGCCGGCAACGCCTACGTCAACGTGCACACCTACGACGGCGCGGATCCGCCCTACTCCGGTCCGGGCGATTACCGCGTCGGCGAGATCCGCGGCCAGCTGAAGTAAGCCTACATACGGAATACCCGCCGCGCATTGGCGCCGAGAAAACCTGCCGCAATCCCGGCGCCGAGCTGCATCTCCGCCAGGCTTTCGAGCGCCCGCGCCGGCGCAATCATCGGCCAGTTCGTGCCGGACAACACCTTGTAACGACCGTGACCGCGCAGGTGATCGACCAGCGCGGCCGGGTATCTCCCCATAGGTGTAGACTATCAATATCCCCCGAACAATCTATTGGCCCTACCAGGCCGGACCGCGGACAATGCGCGGCATCCAAGCTTTGACCTTTCTGCCGCCTCGGCAAAACCCCTGGAGCCAACACCCATGTCGCTGATCAACACCACCGTCCCGGCGTTCAAGACGCAGGCCTTCCATAACGGCAAGTTCGTCGAAGTCAGCAACGAGTCCATGAAGGGCAAGTGGTCGGTCGTGATCTTCATGCCGGCTGCCTTCACCTTCAATTGCCCGACCGAAGTCGAGGACGCCGCCGACAACTACGCCGAGTTCCAGAAGCTCGGCGCCGAGGTCTACATCGTCACGACCGACACTCACTTCTCGCACAAGGTGTGGCACGAGACCTCGCCGGCCGTGGGCAAGGCAAAGTTTCCGCTGGTCGGCGACCCGACGCACACGCTGACGCGCGGCTTCGGCGTGCACATCGACGAGGCGGGCCTCGCACTGCGCGGCACGTTCGTGGTCAACCCGGACGGCGTGATCAAGACCCTCGAGATCCACGACAACGCCATCGCCCGTGACGTCAAGGAGACGCTGCGCAAGCTCAAGGCTGCCCAGTACGTCGCCGCGCACCCGGGCGAAGTCTGCCCGGCGAAGTGGAACGACGGCTCCAGGACGATCAAGCCGTCGCTCGACCTCGTCGGCAAGATCTAAGCCCCAGGGTTCAAGACCCTCCCCCCAACCCCCCTCCCGCCCAAGGCAGGAGGGGGGCGGAGATGAAAATGCTCGACACCGATCTGAAGGAACAACTCCAGGGCTACCTCGGCCGGCTCACGCAGCCGATCGAAATCATTGCCGCCCTCGACGACTCCGCTGCCGCCCGCGAGATGCAGGAGCTGCTGCTGCAGATCGCGCCGCTGTCGAGCCTGATCAGCTACCGTGAAACGCGCGGCGGCGAGGTCCCGGCGGGCCGGCGCACGCCCTCGTTCCGCATCACGCGCGCGGGCGCGGACATGGGTATCGACTTCGCCGGCATCCCGATGGGTCACGAGTTCACCTCGCTCGTGCTCGCCCTGCTGCAGGCCGGCGGCTACCCGCCGAAGGTCGACGCGCCGGTGATCGAGCAGGTCAAGGCGCTAGAGGGCGACTTCAATTTCGAGATCTTCATCTCGCTCTCCTGCCACAACTGCCCGGAGGTCGTGCAGTCGCTGAACCTGCTGGCCGTGCTGAACCCGGGCGTGCGCACCACGATGATCGACGGCGCGCTGTTCCAGTCCGAAGTCGAGGCCCGGCAGATCATGGCCGTGCCGTACGTGTTCCTGAACGGGCAGGAGTTCTCACAGGGGCGCATCAGCCTCGAGGAGATCCTGGCCAAGATCGACACCAGCGCCGGCGAGCGCGCCGCCGCAACCATCAGTGCCAAGGAACCCTTCGACGTGCTCGTCGTCGGCGGCGGCCCAGCGGGTTCTTCCGCGGCCATCTACGCGGCCCGCAAGGGCATCCGCACCGGTGTGGTCGCGGACCGGTTCGGCGGCCAGGTGATGGACACGCTCGGCATCGAGAACTTCATTTCGGTCAAGGCGACCGAGGGCCCGAAGCTGGCGGCGGCGCTCGAGGAGCACGTCAAGCACTACGACGTCGACATCATGAACCTGCAACGTGCGGCAAAGCTCGAGCCCGCGGGTGACGATAGCCTGTTCACGGTGACGCTCGAGAGCGGCGCTCGCGTGCAGAGCAGGACCGTGATCATCTCCACCGGCGCCCGCTGGCGGCAGATCAACGTGCCGGGCGAAAAGGAGTACTCGGGCAAGGGCGTGGCCTATTGCCCGCACTGCGATGGCCCGCTGTTCAAGGGCAAGCGCGTCGCGGTGATCGGCGGCGGCAACTCGGGTGTCGAAGCCGCGATCGACCTCGCGGGCATCGTTGCGCACGTCACGCTGGTGGAGTTCGACGGCAAGCTCCGCGCCGACGAAGTGCTGCAGCGGAAGCTCCGCAGCCTCGCGAACGTGCGTGTCATCGTCTCGGCGCAGACGACCGAGGTGCACGGCGCCGACGGCAAGGTCAATGCTCTCAGCTACAAGGACCGCAGCTCGGGCGACATCCACCGCGTCGAGCTCGACGGCGTGTTCGTACAGATCGGCCTGCTGCCCAACACCGACTGGCTCAAGGGCACGGTTGCGCTCTCGCCGCGGGGCGAAATCGTCGTCGACGACAAGGGCCAGACGTCGTTACCGGGCGTGTTTGCGGCGGGCGACGTCACGACGGTACCGTACAAGCAGATCATCATCGCGATGGGTGAAGGCTCCAAGGCGGCGCTCAGCGCGTTCGATCACCTGATCCGCGTGCCGGTGGCGGCGTCGGGCGAAGCGGCGGCGGCTTGAGGGCCTGCTAGCGGTTTTCACCACTGCCCCCGGAGCCAGCGGCGGTTTACCGTTTACCGGTTTATCGGCCGCTTCCCGGGAGCACGGAATGGAAAAATTCAGCCTGCTGTTCACGACCGACTATGGACTGATGAGCCTGGGCGTCATCCTGTTCATCATCGTGATGGGTTTCTACCTGAACGCGAAGTTCAAGAAGCTGATGAACCAGGAGCCTGGCAAGGAAGGCTGGGAGTAACCGGTCCCGGGCGCGCGGCGCCCTAGAAATCCAGCAGGTGCGACGCGACGGCCAGCACGTGCGCGATGCCGACGCCGATGAACGCGCGCGCTGACAGGATGTGCCAGGCACGCCAGGCAACGACGTCGCTCGAACCCTGCAGCAGGAACCACATCGCGCCGGTCGCGCCGGTGGCGACGATCGCAACCAGCAGCAAGCCTTCGATCATGCCCGTGATCCCGGCCGCCTTACCCGGAACGTACTGCTTCCAGCGGCCGCCACGCATCAATGCAGCGGCATAGACGAGCGCAAGCACGAGCGCGAGCCAGCCGAGCGCCACGTGAGCGTAGTCGAAGAAACCAGCGCCGCTTGGAAGCCGTCGCAGCATCGACACCCACGGACTCGTCGCCACGAGCCACAGCACCAGCACTGCCAACGCCGTGTGCAATCGATTGGTGGTCGATTCCTGCACGACGTTCAGGCCGGGGTCCGGGCCTCTGCCGACTCTGCCACGCGTCCCGCGAACCGACGCACCTCGTCCCAAGGCGTGAACTCGACGTTGGTGTGGAGATCGGTCGGACCGCCCGTCAGCCGCATGATGAAGCGGATGATGTGCCGGTCGAAGGGGCCGTAGCGCTGGTAGTCGAGGACGCCGCCAAACACGGCGAGCAGTCGGGGCCGCCACGGCGTGAGCGCCAGGAACTTCTGCAGGTACGGGTTCGTCTCGGGCGTGTTCTTGTGCGGCTTGCGCGCGACCAGGCTCACGGAAAAGAACGCGTTCGGTTTCGAATCGAGCAGCGCACGGTTCTGTTCGATGAACGCATACACCGCCGGATTGTGCTTGCCGTGGCGGATGCTGGCGCCGATCACGATCGCGTCGAACGTGGCGGCGTCCTGCGGGCCATCGACGAGCGGCCGCACCTCGGCCACGTGACCGAGCCGCACGACTTCCTCACGCATCACGCCGCAGACCTTCAGCGTGTGTCCGTACACGCCGTGGTACAAAAACAGGATCCTGGCCACGAGCAAGTCACCGTCGGTTCGAAGAGTCGGCCGGAATTTTAGCCGCCCCTGAGGCCGGCCGGGGATCGGTAGTCACCCCGCCCCGGCTTCGCGTGGCTCATCCAGCGAGCCTGGCGCTTGCGATCCTGCTTCCCACGACGGCACAGACCCCGTCGCAAGGAGCGGCTCGATGACCGAACAGAACCCGCAGAAAAACCCTCTCCTTCCCACCCTTCTCGCCACCCCGCGCCGCCCGGCGCTGCTCGCGGGCCACGACAACACGCTCGAAGTGCTCGTCCGCGTACAGGCGCCCGACGCGCCGGCCGACCTGCCGCAGCGCAACCCGCTCAACCTGTCGCTCGTGATCGACCGCTCGGGTTCGATGTCCGGCCAGCCGCTCGGCGGAAGCCACGGCGCTGCGCCGAGTTCGTGCTCGACGGCCTGCTGCCCACCGACCGACTCTCGCTCGTCGTCTACGACGACGAGGTCGACACGCTGGTGCCCGCGGTGCCGATCGCCGACGGGCGCGAAGTGATCCGGCGCGCGATCCGCCAGATCACCGACGGCGGCTCGACCAACCTGCACGGCGGCTGGCAGCAGGGCGTGCGAACCTGTTGCCGCTACGTCTCGCCGCAGGGCGTCTCGCGCGTGATCCTGCTCTCGGACGGCTGCGCCAATGCCGGACTGGTCGACCCGCGGCGATCTGGGCGCAGTGCGGTGAGTTCGCCGGCGCGGGCATCGGCACCTCCACGTACGGCCTCGGCAGCGGCTTCAACGAGGACCTGATGATCGGCATGGCGCGCGCGGGCCACGGCAGTTCGTACTACGGCGAGACGGCGGACGACCTCATGGACCCGTTCCGCGAGGAGTTCGACCTGCTGAACGCGCTGTGCGCCCGCCGTCTGCAGCTCGAGATCGAGCCGGCGCCTGGCGTCAAGGTGACGATGCTCAACGAGTACGACGTCGCGTCCGCGATACGCCTGGTGGTTGCCGGACCTCGCGTACGGCGGCGAAGCGTGGGCGGTCGTGCGGTTCAAGGTGCCGAAGAAACTCGTGGGTTCCAGCACCAGCGATCCGGTCACGCTCGGCACGATCGCGCTGCGCTACACCGGGATCGACGGCGAGCCGCGCGCGATCCAGCCCGAGGCCTGCACCTGCCCGTGCTGCCCGCGTCGGCCTTCGGCGCGATCAGCGAGGACGAACTGGTCCTGCGTCGCGTCGGCGAACTGGAAGCCGCCGGTATCCAGCTGCAGGCACGCCGCGCGGCGATGGACGGCGAGTGGGACACCGTGCTGCGCCTGCTGCGCAAGGCCGAGAAGCTCGGCGCGGACAACCCGTGGATCGCGGCCGTGGTCATCGAACTGCGCAAGCTCGCCGAACGCCGCGACCAGGCGCTGTTCTCGAAGGCGTCGGCGTACGGCTCGCGGCGCATGCAATCGCGGCTGGCAGTGCGGGATCGAGAGCGTGGATGCGACTTCGACTCGCCGCCGGCGGCTCCCTACCTCCGGCGCAAGTCGAACCAGGGCAAGGGCGACGACAAGCAGGCGCCATCGCCACCGCGGACCTGACGCGCCAGTGAAGGATCGGTGGCGGTGCCAGGGACGGTGCCGCTGCCGGTACGTTCGAGCTGTCTACAGCTCGGCCGCCGTGCCCAGCCCGCGCTCCAGCGCGTGCCGATACACCACCAGCGCGCTGACCAGGTCCTGCGCCGCAACACCCAGCGACTTGTAGACGGTCACGTCGTCGGTCGCCAACCGGCCGGGCGACGGTGCCGCTCAGCACGTCGCCGATCTCGCCGAGGACGTGCGACTTCCGTCACGCGGCCCGCCTTGATCGCATCGAGCAGTTCGCCGGCCTGCGCCAGCGCGCTGCCGCGGTAGTCGACGAAGTAACGCGACATCGCCACCAGGTCGTCGTCGACCTCCCGCGAACTCGGGATCGACGCACCCACGAGGCAGAGGTGCGTGCCCTTGCGCACGTCGCGGCCGAACAGGAGGGCGGTGGGCGAACCAGTAACGGTGCAGATCACGTCGGCTGCGGCCGCCGCGGCTGCGGTCGAGTCCGCGATTTCCACGTGCGCGCAGCCGGCGGCGAGCGCGTACTCCGCGAGTTCACGCGTGGCGTCGGATTGCGGCCCCACACGATCACGCGCTCGAACGGGCGCACGGCCTGGAAGGCATCGATGTGCGACCGCGCTTCCTCGCCCGTGCCGATGACTGCCAGCGTGCGAGAATCGGGACGCGCCAAGGCTCGCGTCGCGACGACGCTGGCCGCGGCCGTGCGAATCGCCGTGAGCGCACTCGCTTCCATGATCGCGACGGGGCGGCCGTGCGTGGACTCGTAGAGCACGTACAGGCCGACGTGCGACGACAGCCCCACCATGGGATTGCCCGGGAACAGGCTCAGCAACTTGATGCCGAAGCACTCGGGCTCGCCGAGGTAGCCCGGCATCCAGGCGAGCCTGCCCTCGCCCGAGGGCAGCGGCATGAACTGGCGCAAAGGCATCAGCACGTTGCCAGCGCTCACACTGCGCATCGCCTGCTCCACCGCATCGACGCATTCGCCAAACGGCAGCAGCTCACGCACTTCGCGGGCGGAAATGACTCGCAGTTCGAGCGAGGGTTGTCGCATGGGCAAAGCCTAGCGCACCCGTTCGAGCGTACAAAGCAAAACGGCCCCCGAAGGGGCCGTCTGCTGCTTCCTCGTTCCAGTCGACTGCGGTGAAGCCGCCGACAGGTCCGGATCAGCCTGAACGCTTACCAGCGGCGGGGACGTTCCGTCTTCGCCTGGGCTTCGTTCACCTTCAGGGCGCGGCCGCCCATCTGGAAACCGTTCAGCGTCTGGATCGCCTTGGCGGCCTCGGAGTTCGAGGTCATTTCGACGAAGCCGAAGCCACGGGGTTGGCCCGTGTCACGGTCGTTGATCAGGGCAACCGAATCGACGGTGCCGTGGGCTGAGAACAGCTCACGCACGGCGTCTTCGGTGGCGGAAAAAGGGAGGTTACCGACATAGATCTTGGACATTTAAATACTCACTGACAAAAAGTCCGTTTGGCCGTGCCCAACGAAATGGTGGGCTAAGCGGCTTGGGGACCGGGAAACGCAAGGCATGAGGCAGCGCGGCTGGAAGAACTCCCGTTGTTACACGGGGCGATCGCAGTCGCGTGGCAACGGTGCCACGTGGATCGGAAACTCTTCGGCTAAGCGCTGGGCCCGTACTGCGCGAGTGATCGCGAGGGCTGCCCAAACAGAAAGTAGAAGGGAGACTACCCGCGGCGCACTATACGCCCTTTCTTCCGCCCGGGTCGGTTTATTTCCCGACGAAGATCACTGGGTTGCTGTATCGTGCCTGCGCCGCGCCCTGCTTGAGCCTTCCGCCTCTCAGTGACCACGGCAGTACCCGCCGTACCGGCACACCCAGGTGAATGAATGGCCAAGGAAGAACTCATCGACATGCAGGGCACCGTCAACCAGGTGCTGCCCGACACGCGCTTTCTGGTGACGCTGGAAAACGGCCACGAAATCACCGCGTACCTCTCCGGCAAGATGCGCAAGCACCGCATCCGCATCCTGGCCGGCGACAAGGTGACGCTGGAAATGTCGCCGTACGACCTGACCAAGGGTCGCATCAACTTTCGTGAAAAGGACGTCCGTGGCCCCTCGACGGGTGCCCGCCCGAACTTCGCCCGCCGCCGTTAAGGCTGCCGGCTGAACAAGCGTCCGAGCAGGCCTGGCCTGGTTGGAGCTGTGACGATTTTCTTCGCCGCCGAGCTTTTCGCCGCGGCCGCCGACCTCACCGGATACGTCCGTACCGTGCCCATCTGGGCGCGGTCAAGCAGTTGGCCCGCATCACTGGGCACGGCCCGCTTCGGCACGGGCATTTCGGGCTTCTTGACGATGGCGGTCGCTTCCAGGCTGAGGGGCGGAACCAGCTTCCGCACCTGCGTCGTGCTGATGTCGCGCACAAACCGCTGGTCTGCGGTGCGCATTTCCCACACCGCGTTGCCACGCTCGTCGAACGCCACCCGCCCCGATGTGGGGTGAGCCGGCTTGCCATGATCGCCCTGCGACGTGCGCAACGTCGGCGTCAGGCGGGAAGGGGTGGCATCTTTGCGATGGGACATGGCACGGTGGCGTGGCAAGTGACTGGGGCATAATTTACCCCCGTTTGCCCGAGGGTCCCGCCTTCGCCAACCAGGCGAGCCGGATTTTGTGATTCAAATCACGTCTCGACTTCACACCCGCTGGACGCATGCCTTGGCCCCGCGCTTTCGATTGTTGCCACCCCCCGATGCGCGCGGTAACGTCCGTCGCGTTCAACGCCCCCCCGTCAAAGAGTAAGCCATGACCACCACGAGCCCTCGCCCGTCGTTCAAGTTCGCTTCCGGTCTCGTCGCCCTGGCCTGCCTGCCGAGTCTCGCCGCGGCCGACGTGGTGACCGGCACCGTCACGCCAGCCACCGCCAAGGCCGTGATCGTCGATGCAACAGGCAAGACCGTGGCCGACCTGAAGCCAGGCGCATACCAGCTGCAGTTGGCTCCGGGCCGCTACAAGGCCAAGTGCCTGGCGCCGACGCAGCGCGAACTGGAGTTCCTGAGCCTGTCGGAACCCGTCACCGTCAACGTCGACTGCGGCTGACCGGCGACCGCTCGTGACGCACGAGGCAGAGAAGCCAACCTGGCGCGAGAACGCCAAGTTCGCCGCCAACATCGTCAACTCGCTCGCGATCCCGCTGCTGACGGTCGCCGCGACCATCGTCGGCTTGTACGCGACCAACACGCTCAAGCAGCGCGAGATCGCGATCGCCACGGAGAACAACTCGCAGTCCTTGCGCAACCAGCGCGAGGAATCCGAGACCAACCTGCGCTCGGCGATGTTCCGCGAACTCGTCGGTCCGCTGCTGCAGAGCGAAACCGAACAGGTGAAAGCCGGCGCGGACACGGACCTGCCCCGGTCGCAACGGCTGGCGCTGCTCGCCGAACTGCTCGCGTTGAACTTCCACGAGCACTTCGAGCTCGGTCCGCTGCTGCGTTACGTCGACACCCTGCCCGGCCAGACCGAAGAAGCGCGCGCGCGCCTGCGCAGCACCTCGCGTCGCGTAATCTCGCGACAGCTCGCGCCGTTGTTGTCCACTGCGGCGGCCAAAGAGGGGCGCCATCCGTCGTTCCTGGAAATCTCGTTGAACTCGGACGGCACCGAAGCCGCCGAGACCCTGCTCTCGTGCGCAGTGCCGGTAGATGCGAACTCGGCCAGCGGTTCGCTCAAGCTCAGTTGCTCGAGCACGGCCCAGGGCTCGCCCTTGCGGATCGTCTCGCCTGACGGCAGGGACAACCTGCAGGTGAACGTGCGCGCAGTCAGCTGGGCCGCACAGACGGTCGGCATCTACGCGGTGCTGCTGGGCGCCAACGGCGAATCGCAGACGCTCGCGCCGCCGATCGAGTTCACGCTGTCGCCCTACTCGTTCCCGTTCTCCGACAACACGCTGCTGCCGGGCGGCAACCGGTTCGGCATCTACCTGACGCGCATCGACGACATCCCGGGGGTCGCGCGGATCATGCGGCTGTCGTTCGTCTGGTTCCCCAAGGACTTCGTGCCGCCGCGCGAACGCCCGTTCGACCTCGACGTGCACGAGGTTGCGCAGGACATCAACCTGCCCGTGTCGAAGTAGCCCGCAACAGTGCGGGCAGCATGGCCTCCCACCGCATGTCACGGGTCGCGGCCAGTGCTTCGCACAACCTCGCGTCGGCATCCGGCGCCGCGCTGGCCGCAGCCGCCAACGCCCGGCCGCGCGCGATGACTACGTTCGCCCAGGCCACGGGCTCGACGCTCGTATAGGACTCGAGCTGCGAGGCGTACCTGAACGCGCGCGGCGTGTCGCCGATGCCGAGCGCGACCTCGATGCCGAGGTGGTAGAACTCCAGGTAGTTGTGGCTCACGCAACCGCGCTCGAGCAGGTCCTCGCCCTCCTGCAGCAATGCGCGGATGAGGCTCTCATCGTCGACGACGAGCGCGAGCGCCGCGTAGGCGAAGGGGCCGCAGTACGTCGGGCAGACCGCGCGTGCCATGCCGGCAGCGCTCTCGAGCGTGGCCCGTGCCTGGGTGCGCTCCCGCAGGGCGAACTGCGCGAGACCGCGCAGGCCCAGCGTTTCGGCTTCGAAGCGTCGTGCGCCGAGTTCCCGGGCCAGGGCCAGGGCCAGGTCGCTCGAGGCCAGCGCTTCCGCGTTGCGTGCGCGATAGAGCTCGACGGCTGCCTTGGACGCCAGCGCGACGACATGCGCACGCCGGTCGCCGAGCTCGCGGGCCTCGTCTACGGCGCGACTGCAGGTCGTGAATGCCTCGTCCAGCGGTCCGGTGTACGTCTGCGTCACGGCGAGCATCGGCAGGTAGGACAGCTGCAGGCTTTTCAGGCCATGGTGCTCGCTCAACGCAACGCAATCGCGAAACTCGGCATGGGCCGAGCGCAGGCGCCCGCGCTGGTAGTGCGCATCGCCCAGGCCGCCGCGTGCCCGCGCGATGTCCTCGACGGAACCCGCTGCAGTCGCGAACCCGAGTGCGCGCTCGTGCGCGGCCAGGCACAGGTCGAGTTCACCGCGTGGAAAGTGCAGGTTCCCGCGCAATGTCCACAGGTTGGCCAGGCGACGGGTGTCCGACGCATCGATTTCCTGCTCGGCATGGGCGAGCGTGGCCAGCGCCTCGTCGTACCGGTCGACGATGCGCAGCGAAGTTGCCAGCCCGAGCCACGCGCGGGCGCGGGCAGCGCGCGTGGTCGCCAGTTCGATCGCCGACCGGAATGCAGCACTTGCCTCGCTGGGGCGGCCCGCGGCCAGGTGCACGTCGCCGAGCGTAGCCTGCGCATCGCAGCTGTCGACTGGTTGCCGCGCGCATTCGACCGCGCGTGCAGCAAAGTCCAGCGCGCGGTCGAGCCGGTACGCGCGCAAATCATCTGCGGCGGCGTGCAGGTAGGCCGCGGCTGCGCCCGCATCGTCGGCAGCGGCCAGGTGTTCCGCCAGCAACCCGCCGTCGCGCCCGTCGTACCAGGAGGCAGCCCGGCGATGGAACTCGCGCCGCGTCGACCCGAGCAGCGACTCGTACACGGCATCGCGAATCAACGCATGCGCGAAGCGACATTCGTCGCCTTCGACGACGATCAGGCCGGCCTGTTCGAGCGTACCGGCACTGAAGCCCGGGTCTGCCAGCACGTGACGCAGCGCGTCTTGCGAAAAGTGGGTGCCGAGCGTCGCCGCCGCATGCACCGCATGCTGCGAGGCGGGCGCGAGCCGTTCAATGCCTGCGAGCACCAGCCCGCGCACGCTGCCGGGCAACGTGGCCTGGCCCGCATGCGCGGCACGCAGCAGCTGCTCGAGGTACAGCGGGTGGCCGTGGGCCGTGGCCAGGCAACGCTCGACCGCTGCTGTTGGCAAGTCCGCCTGCGACGACGCGAGTTCCCGGGCCTCGTCGTCGGCGAGCGGTCCGAGATCCAGCGTCGTGAGCGGACTGCCCGAGCCGCGGGCGCGCCAGGCCGCTGCAAGCGCGTCGTCACCCGGGCGCGACGTGAGGCACACCAGCACCGGACAGGCGGCGGCCGACGCCGCCAGTTCCGCCAACTGCGCGATCTCGTGCGCGGACGCCCAGTGCACGTCCTCGATCACGAGCAGCAGCGGCTGCGCGGCTGCCAGCTGCAGCAAGCGTTGCAACAGCCGGGCTCGCCCACGCTCGCGCGAAAAACGGTCCATGGCCGCCAGGCGTGAACGGCCGTCGTCGGGGATCGCGGCGTCGACAAGGTCACTGGCGAGCAGCGTTTCCTCAGGCGTGATCAGTCCGCGCGCTGCCGCCTGCGCCACGACGTCGGCGCGATCGTCCCTCGAACCATCGGTTCCGGCGCCCAGCAGGTCCAATGCCAGTGCGGGGATGGGACGCTCCACGGCGACCTGGCCGAAATCGAGCACCTGCAGCGTGTGCGACCCGATGCCAAGTCGCGACGCGGCGCGCGTCAACTCCGCTGCGATCGCGGACTTGCCGATGCCGGGTTCACCGCGAATCAGCACGGTGCGCGACCGTCGCGACGCCGCGATCTCCGCCAGCAGTGTCGTCAGCAGCGCGAGCTCGGCGCGCCGGCCGACGAATCGGTGCGGAGTAGCTGGCACTGCACGCCCCGCGATCGACACGACGCGCAGCGACGCGCGAGCCGGGAGGTCGTCGCTCACCTGCAGTTCGACGTCGCCGTGCAGTCGGCCCGCGACCTCCGGCGACACGAAAGTCGTACCGGCCTGCGACGCGCGCGCGAGGTCACGTGCCTCGCCGACTGGCCGACCGGACAACGGGAACGGTGCCTCCACTCCTGCGGGCAGGACCTGGCCTGCAGCGATGCCGCAGGAAACCGCGCCACCGATGGCGCGCATCGCCGTGCCCGGCGTCGCCGTGAGTTCCCACGCCGTGCGCACCGCCCGGTCCGACTCGTTGCCGGTGAGCGCCCCCAGTCCAAAGACGACCAGCACTTCGCCTGCGCCGATCCGGTCGACGTGGCCGCCGAACCGTCCCGCCACGGCGCACACGCGCGCTTCGAGCGCTGTCCAACGTTGCCGCTCCTGTTCGGGATCCGCGGCCGCGAGGGTCGACGGCGCACCACCGTCACGTACACACAGCACGACGGCCTCGCGCAGGGTGGGTGTCGCCTTGGGAGCATGTCGAGGGGCGCCCGCTTCGTCCTCGTCGGCAGGCGGCACATCGGTCGGGTCGATGGCACGGCGCTGCCGCAGGATGTCGCGCCGCAAGGCGTCGGTCGCAGGTTCCGTGGCGACGTCGAGATCGCGGCGCAACGCCTCCCGACACAGCCGGTACTGACGCAGGGCGTCCGTGTGACGCCCGACCCGGGCGAGCAACGCCATCAGGTCGCGATGCGCCGGTTCATTGAGCGGGTCGAGCGCGACCAGCTGCTCCAGCGCACTCAGCTGGCCCGCTCGGTCGTCCGCGGCACCGCAGCGCGCGGCCACCCGCTTGAGGGCATCGACGATCGACCGTCGAAACGTCCGCCGCTGCTCCTGCGCCCACTGTTCGAACGACAGCGACCGTGCGTCGAGTCCAGCGAGCAGTTCCCCGCTGCAGTGATCGATCATCCCAAGCAATGCACCGGGGGAGCTGTCCCGCAGGTGCGCGTAGAACTCCGCGACGTCGCTGGTGACGACGTCCGCATCGAGCCAGATCGACTTGGCGTCGGCCCGCAGCGCGTCGGCACAGTCGTCGGGCAGCGCGCGGCGCAGGGCCGACAGCGCCTGGCGCAGGCTGGAACGTGCGAGTTCCGGGTCCGCGTCTTCCCACAGCAGTGTCGCGAGGTATTCGCGTGACACCGCCAGGCCCGGGCGCAGCGCAAGGCACCCGAGCAACGCCCGGCATTTGCGGGCCGTGACGGGCACCTCGCGCCCGTCGCGCGTACGTACCCGGACACCACCGACCAGTTCGATCCGCAGCGACCCCACCCGACACCTCCCGCCTGCCGGGCACCGCGCGGCGCGGCCCCCTTGCCAGGGATTTTCACGATTTTTTCACGCCTGTCGAGACGACTCGTTCACGGCGGGTCGCTACCTTGTGCCCAGCCTTCACGCAGCCATCAACCCAAGGAGATGCACATGTCAACCACCGACCGCCGCGGGCTCGCCGTATCGAGCCGCAACGCCACCGCCCTCGAACACTACGAAACGGCGCTGGAACTGACCGCTTCGTACTTCGTCGATCCGTTGGCCACGATCACGGCCGCGATCGAGCACGAGCCGACCTGCGCCATCGCACACTGCCTGCGGGCGGCACTCGGCGTGATGTCGTCGGAGCGTGGCGCGCTACCGCTGATCCGGGAGAGCGTTGAAGTCATCGAGGCACCCGCTACGCGCGCCAACGCTCGCGAACGCGCGCATGCAGCAGCCGCCCGCGCCTGGCTCGAGGGTGACTTCGCCCGCAGCGTGCAGCTGTACGGCGAGATCGCTGTCGAGTATCCCCGTGACCTGCTCGCCGTGCAGACGGCGCACATCGGCGATTTCGCCCTCGGGCAGTCGACGTTCCTGCGCGACCGCATCGCGCAGGTGCTGCCACACTGGAACGCGGACGTGCCCGGCTACGGCTACGTGCTTGGCATGCATGCGTTCGGGCTCGAGGAAACCGGGCTCTACGAACGGGCGGAGGACACGGGCCGGCATGCGCTCGAACTGAACCGCCGCGACCCGTGGGCGGTGCACGCCGTCGCCCATGTGATGGAGATGCAGGGCCGCGTCGGCGACGGCATCGAGTGGCTGACGTCGCGCGCACCCGACTGGTCGATCGACAACGGCCTCGCGTTCCACAACTGGTGGCACCTCGCGCTGCACCACCTGGAGTTCGGCGAGCATGCGCGCGTGCTGGATCTCTACGACACGCGCATCCGGCCGGCGCAGACGTCGGTCGCGCTCGAAATGGTCGACGCCTCCGCAATGCTCTGGCGCCTGGCGCTGCGTGGCGTCGACGTCGGCTCGCGCTGGCAGGATCTTGCCGCGGCCTGGACGCCCATCGCCGAGGATGGTTACTACGCGTTCAATGACGTGCACGCGATGTTCGCATTCGTCGGTGCGGGCGACTGGGCCGGCGTCGAGCGCGTGATCGGCAGCCTGGAACGTGCCGCACAGGCCACGGGCACCAATGGCATGATGTCGCGGGACGTCGGCCTGCCGCTCGCGCGGGCCATCGCAGCGTTCGGTCGCGGCCAGTACCTGGAGGCGATGAACACGCTGCTGCCGGTGCGCGCCAGCGTCCAGCGATTCGGCGGCAGCCATGCGCAGCGTGACGTTGTGCAGCTGACGCTGCTGGAAGCGGCGCTGCGTGCCGGCAAGGGTTCGCAGGCGCGCGCGCTGGCCGCCGAACGCACCGACCTGAAGCGGACGAGCCCGTTCAACTGGCGGCTGACCGCCCGCGCGCTCGACGCGCAGGGCCTGGCGGACGATGCGAAACGTGCCCGCGACACCGCGGACATGCACGCGGCGGCCCAGCGGTCGCCACGGGCTGCAACCCGCGAGGCCGCGTAAGTCGACTGGCGAGTGGAGCGGTCGGGTCGAAGCCGGCCGCTCCCTGCTTTCCTGGCGGTCTGCACCGACGCAGGGACCGGGCCGGTACTGTATGTTGCGGCACTGAGGACCCGACCGACGCCGACCCGACGGAGCACGCCGTGGATTTCGAGAACGAGCCCGACCGTCCGCTGCGGGACGACATCCGCCTGCTCGGCCGCCTGCTCGGCGACACGGTCCGCGACCAGGAAGGCAATGCTGCCTTCGAACTCGTCGAGCACGTGCGGCAAAGTGCCATCGCCTTCCACCGCGACGAGAATGTCGAGGCCCGGCGCGAGCTGGAGCGCACCCTCGACGGGTTGAGCCGCGAGCAGACGATGATCGTCGCGCGCGCATTCAGCTACTTCTCGCACCTGGCCAACCTCGCCGAGGACCTGCACCACAGCCGCCGCCGCCGGCGAGCCGAAGTCGACGGTGAACCGCCGGCCGATGGCAGCCTGGCAAAGGCCCTGGACCGGATCGCCGCGTCGGGCATCGCCCCTGCCGCATTGTCCGGGTTCTTCCGCGAAGGCGTGGTTGCCCCGGTGCTGACCGCGCACCCGACGGAGGTCCAGCGCAAGAGCGTGCGCGACCTGGAGATGCAGCTCGAGCAGCTGCTGCAGACCCGCGAACGCACTCGCCTCACGCCACGGGAACTTGCTGCCAACGACGAATCGATCCGTCGTGCCGTGCTGGCCCTGTGGCAGACCCGCATGCTGCGCCTCGAGAAGCTCGGCGTGCTGGACGAGGTGGCGAACGGCCTGTCGTTCTTCGAGCAGACCTTCCTGCCTGAGGTGCCGGCACTCTACGGCGATCTCGAGGATGAATTGCAGCGACGGTTCCCGGGCGGGACTGCTCCCGAGATCCACTCGTTCCTGCGCATCGGCTCGTGGATCGGCGGTGACCGCGACGGCAATCCCTTCGTCACCGCGGAGGTGCTGGAACGCGCGCTGCGCATGCAGTCGTCACGCGTGTTCGAGTACTACCTCGAGCAACTGCACCTGCTCGGCGCCGAACTCTCGATGACGACGCTGGTCGCCGACGTCTCACCCGAGGTGATCGCACTGGCCGACCGCTCGCCCGACACCAGCCCGCACCGTCGCGACGAGCCGTATCGGCGCGCGCTCACGGGCCTGTACGCGCGCATCGCCACGACCGCACGCGTGCTCGACCAGCACGAGGCACTGCGGCACGCGGTTGGCGACGCCCCACCGTATGCCGATGCGACGTCGTTCGCGGCCGACCTCGACATCATTCACCGCTCGCTCGTCAGCAACGACTCGGCCCTGCTCGCACGCGGACGCCTGCGCGACCTGCGACGTGCGGTGAACGTCTTCGGTTTCCACCTGGCCGCCGTCGACCTGCGACAGAACTCGGACGTGCACGAGCGCGTGGTGGCCGAGTTGCTCGCCTATGGGCGGCGGGACGCCACCGGCTACGCCTCGATGGACGAAGCTGCCCGCATCCGCCTGCTGGTCCATGAACTTGGCACACCGCGGCTCCATCTGGCGTCACGCCACGTCGCGTACTCCGAGGAAACCCTGAGCGAGCTGGGCATCCTGCAGACCGCGGCGCGCATGCACACGCTCTACGGCGCCGAGAGCATCCCCAACTACGTGATCTCGAAGTGCGATGGCGTCTCCGACGTGCTCGAGGTGGTGGTGCTGCTGCGCGAGGCTGGCCTGTACAGTTCTGCCGACGCACACCTGCGCTGCAATGTCATCCCGTTGTTTGAAACGATCGCGGACCTGCGCAACGCGGCCGGCGCGATGGACGCGCTGCTGTCGATTCCGGTGTACGCGCGCATGCTCGACTCGCGGGGCAAGGCGCAGGAAGTCATGCTCGGGTATTCGGACAGCAACAAGGACGGCGGCTACCTGACCTCGCGCTGGGAGCTGTTCAAGGCGCAGACCGAACTCGTCGAGACCTTCCGCAAGCACGGCGTCCGGATGCGGCTGTTCCATGGTCGCGGCGGCTCGGTCGGCCGCGGTGGCGGCCCGACGTACGAGGCCATCCTGGCGCAACCCGGCGGCACCGTGCAGGGACAGATCCGGGTGACGGAACAGGGCGAGGTCATCGGCGCGAAGTACTCGAATGCCGAGGTCGGACGCCGCAACCTGGAAGTGCTGGCGGCGGCGACGCTCGAGGCCACCTTGCTTGGCGGTGCCGGTCGCGCGCCCACGCCGACGTATCTCGAAACACTGGAGAAGCTTTCGGCCAGTGCGTTTGCCGCCTACCGGCACCTCGTCTATGAAACACCCGGCTTCGAAGACTACTTCTGGGAGTCGACCGTCATCAGCGAGATAGCCGAGCTCAACATCGGCAGCCGCCCGGCTTCGCGCAACCAGTCACGCTCGATCGAGACGTTGCGCGCGATTCCGTGGGTTTTTTCGTGGGCGCAGTGCCGGCTGATGCTGCCCGGCTGGTATGGCTTTGGCTCGGCCGTCGACGCGTGGCTCGACGAGCATGGCGACGAAGGACTCAAGCTGCTGCAGGAAATGCACCGCGAATGGCCGTTCTTCGCGTCCGTGCTGTCGAACATGGAGATGGTGCTGTCGAAGGCCGACATTGCGATCGCCTCGCGCTACGCGGACCTGGTCACGGACCCCGGCTTGCGCGCGACGATCTTCGCCCGCATCCGCGCCGAGCTCGAATCGACCTTGTCGGCCCTGCTGCGCATCATGGGAACAGGCGAACTGCTGGCGAGCAACCCGCAACTGGCCCGCTCCATCAAGTACCGGTTCCCGTACCTCGATCCGCTCAATCACATCCAGATCGAACTGCTGCGGCGCTTTCGCGCGGGCGACAAGGACGAGCGCAGCCGTCGCGGCATCCACCTGACCATCAACGGCGTGGCGGCGGGATTGCGCAACAGCGGCTGATCGGCGCGACTGGACCTGGCATCGAACGTGGCCCTAGTATCAGCCGCAGAACGAACAACCGGGGGAGGATCGCCATGACCGACTTGAGCATCAGGGTTCCGCGTCACCTGTGGATCGTGGGCGTGCTGGCGGTGCTGTGGAATGCCATTGGCGCGTTCGATTACACCGCTTCGCAGTTGCGCCTCGACTTCTACATGAGTCAGTTCCCGCCGGAACAGCTCGAGTACTTCTATGCATTTCCTGCCTGGGCCATCGCTGCCTGGGCGATCGCGGTCTGGGGTGCGCTGCTTGGCTCGTTTGGCCTGCTGCTGCGCAAGTCCTGGTCGGTCTGGATGTTCGGCGCATCCATCGTGGGCATGGTGCTGACCGGGATCTACAGCTACGTCCTGACAGATGGCCTCAGGGTGATGGGCACCGGTGGCCTGATGTTTACGGCTGTCATCTGGGTCATCGCTTTCAGCCTCTACTTCTATGCGCGCCGCATGACAGCGCGCGGCGTGTTGCGTTGAAGGCCGAACCCGCGGTCAAAACTGAAAACTGACGTAGGCCTGCGCGGTACTGCGATCGCGCTGGTTGTTGTAGGTGCCGCCCCAGGTCGGTTGCCAGGCCAGCGCCGCGGTCCAGCGCTTGGTGTACAGCGCCTGCAGCGACACCACAGCGAGCATGCGACCTTCGAGCAGCATGCCGTCACCGGACCAGCCCCAGACGTCCTGTCCGAACACCACTGCAGGAACGAGATCGACCTCGCCGATCGCCTTCGGGTACTTCAGTCCGGCGCGCAACCGGTAGCCGAACGCCTCCTGCGACACGTAACCATCACTCGTGCATGAGACGGGCGCGGCCGGTGGTGGACACGTCCCAGCGACCGGTCCCTGGCCAAACACCTCAGCGCGCCCGAAGCGGGTCACCGCTGAATTCGGCAGGTCCGGCACCTGCTTGTAGATGAGCTCGGCGCCGTAGCTCATGCCCGCGGAGCCGAGCACGGCGGGCAATCCGCCGCTCACGCCGAGTTGCAGCTGCAGTGCCTCATGCCGCTCCCACGCGCGCAGCGTGCCGCCCGGCGCCACTGCGTCCGCCTTATCGCGCAATGGCGTCGGCGCCGTCCGCGACACGGCCGCGCTGATCACGTCGTACGAGTTGTACTGCAGCGGCTGGTTGGGACGGTAGGTCAGCTCGCCGAGCACTGCACCGCCTGGGATCTTCTTCTCGACCGTCACGCCGAACATCCTGATGTCCTCGGGGTATTCGGTGAAGTACGTCGGATTGAGGTTGCCCGGATCGCCCGGCAAGAACAGCGGCCCTTCGACGCGTCCCGACTTGGTGCCGCTGTAGAACGGCGCGCGCGAATGGAACTGCGTGGCGTAGAGCCCGAACTCCGTCGTCCACGCGGCCACAGCGTGTTTCAACGCAAGGCCGCCCTGCCCCGAATTCGACGGGTCCCGCGTCGCGGTGCGCTCGACGTAGACACCGGTGGCGATCGCCGTGCGGTCGGACAGGTTGCCGAACATCGCCTTGTCGCAGCCCTCCGCCATGAAGTCGAGCGCCGAGTAGTAGGTGCCGCAGCCGTTCAACGCGGTGGGCTCGAAGCGCAACTGGTAGAACGCCTCGAGACTCGTGGCCTTGGTCAAGCCGACACGGCCGAACACTGCCGGAAACGTGATGCGTGATTCGTGCTCGCGATCGACGCCGGGGCGCAGCGAGGCCGGCACGTCGATGGGATTGAGGTCGCGCAAGCCGCCGAGGGCCGTCAGGCGCTTGCCCCAGTCGAGCGATTGCCAGCCGAGCTTCCAGTCGATGGTGGCCTGCTCGAGCTGGTGGTGGCCATGGCCGTAAAAATCATCCAACGCAACGCCGCTGAACTTCGAGCGACCCGATGCGCCTTCGTCGCCCAGCGGCTGGTTGGCCGAGTAATCATTCTGCACGTTGCCCCACGGGTGGCGGGCATCCGCGGTGGCGTAGTCGTACCAGGCCTGGCCGCTCGCCTCGATGCCGTAATTGCGCCACTTGTACGACAGCGACAGGTAACCCTTGAGCACCGACGCGACCGCGTCGCCGCGATTGAAGTTCAGGTTGCCATCGTCACCGTTGCGCCCGGCGCTCGGCGTCACGGCGTTGCCGCGGAGGCCGACCAGCGAGCTGTTGGCACTGGCCAGCAGCTTCGGGTCCTGATCGTCGGTGCGGAACGCGGTGCCGAGGTACGTCGAGCCGGTGACGCTGAGCTTGCCGTCACCGAGCGTGCGGTCCGCGCCCTGCGCGCCCGAGACCACCAGGGCTGCCGCAAGCACGGCCAATGCGGGCCGGTGCTGCGCGCTGTTGGAGACAACCATCGTTCCCCCGCAGGGTTTGCCGCGTCGGGTGATGGTGGCGCCCGGCTGTGCCGGGAATCATCGTGGTTAATCAGTACTACATCAGCACGCTGGCTGCCAATTCGAACGAGCGCAGCCGCGCCGGGTGGTCGAACACGTTCGCGGTCAGCATCAGTTCGTCCGGGCGGTGCCGCTCGATGAAGGCTGCGACGCCGCGTGCCACGGTTGCTGGCGCGCCGATCACGGCGCAGGCGAGCGCCCGATCGACGCCGATGCGTTCCTCCGGCGTGCTGACCGCATTGATGTCGGCGACCGGCGGCTGCACCAACCCGGGCCGGCCACGACGCAGGTTGATGAAGCCGAGCTGCTGTGTGGTGAACAACCGTCGTGCTTCCGCGTCGCTGTCGGCAGCCACCACGTTCAGCGCCAACATCACGTGCGGCTGTTGCAGGCGGGCCGACGGCCGAAATTTCTCTCGGTATACCAACAATGCCTGTTCGAGCATGTCGGGGGCGAAGTGCGAGGCGAACGCATAGGGCAAGCCGAGCGCGGCGGCGAGCTGCGCGCCAAACAGGCTCGAGCCGAGGATCCACGCCTCCACCTCGAGCCCGGCGCCCGGCACGGCGCGCACCTGCTGGCCAGGCGTAACCGGCTCGAAGTACTGCAGCAGTTCCATCACGTCGTTCGGGAACTCGTCGGCGCCCTGGTAGTAGCGCCGCAACGCGCGAGTAGCGGCCTGGTCGGTGCCGGGCGCGCGACCGAGCCCGAGATCAATACGCCCCGGATACAGCGACGCCAGCGTGCCGAACTGCTCGGCCACCTGCAGCGGCGCGTGGTTCGGCAGCATGATGCCTCCTGAGCCGACACGGATCGAGGACGTGTGCCCGGCGACGTGGCCAATCAGCACTGCCGTTGCCGCACTCGCGATCCCCGGCATGTTGTGGTGTTCCGCCAGCCAGTAGCGCTGGTAGCCCAGTCGCTCGCCGAGCCGCGCCAGGTCGATCATGTTGGCAAAGGAGGTGCGCGCGTCACTGCCTTCGGTGACAGGCACCAGGTCGAGGATCGAAAGTGGAATCATCCAGCCATCTTGCCCGATTATCCGGCCCGGCGAGCTTGCCGCTCGAGCGTCGCAAACGCCTCGCGCGTGTACTGCGCAAGGCGGCTGGCCCCTGGCAGCGCAGCGGCATTCGCGGTGAAGCCGATCACGACCTGCCCCGCGTAGGACATGAACGTGATGTTGAGACCCATGCCCGAGATCAGCGTGGACACCGGGCAGAGCGCTTCGAGCCGTGCCCCGGCCAGGTACAGCGGCTCGCCCGGCCCGCGCACGTTCGAGATCAGGACGTTGGCCGGCACGAAGTAGTCCACGGACCCGCGCGGAACCAGCGCAAGCGTTTCCCCCAGCGCAAAGGTCAGCACCGCGTAAGCGTAGGCCACGCTCTTCGGCAGCGTGCGCATGCGCTCCTTGGCCGCGCGGGTGTTGTCCATCACCTGGCGCATGCGCCGGCCGATCGGCGCGGACGGCTTGCCAAGCGGTGTCCAGAAGGCGGACACCTGTGTCGTCGCCTGCTTGCGCTGCGGGTCGTGCAGCGAGACGGGACAGATGGCGACGAGCGCACGGTCCGCCGGCCGGCCGATGCTGCGCAGGTAACGGTTCATGGCCGCGTCGAGCACGCACAGTGCGACGTCGTTCAGCGTCGTGCCCGAGGCGCGCGCCACCGACAGCATCGCCCGCAGCGGCAGGACGGTGTGCGCGATGGTCCGCGCGTTGCGGATCGGCTCGTTCATCGGGGTCAGTGGCGCGGTGAACGCACGAATCGCCGTGCTCGAGAATCCACGCAGTCCCGCCAGGCTTTCCTCGAGCAGGCGCTCCCCGCCCCAGCCGATCGACAGGGCCGTGCTGACAGCCTGCGCCGCCTCGCGCTCGAGACGCGGCAGCAGATCACGGGCGTTCGCGTGGGTGGCGGCCGGCAGACTCGTCGCGATCACGGTGCGGATGCGCCGGTCCCGCGGCGAGCGGGACAGCGAACGATGCACCAGGGCGATGCCCGACTCGCCGTCCACCAGCGAGTGATGGATCTTGATGAAGACGGCGAACCGGTTCCGCGCCAGGCCGTCGATCACGTGCACCTGCCAGCCCGGATGCTTGCGATCGAGCATCGGCGCGTGCAGTTCGGCGATGAGCTCGTCCAGCTGCGCGTCCGATCCCGGTGCCGGCAGCGTGCGGTGCTGGAAGTGGTAGCTCGTGTCGAGGCGGTCGACCTCTTGCCACTCGGGCAGCCCGACCCTGCGCAGGACGGGTATGCGATTGAAGGGCGGCACCGGGGTGGCGCGCCGGTATGCGTCGACGATCCTGCCCACGATGCCGGCACCGCCGCGGCGCGGTCGCTGGAAAATCAGCATGGCACCGACGTGCCTCGGGTTGTCCTGGCTCTCCGTCAGGAAGAACATCAGGTCGAGCATCGGGATCGGGATACCCACGGCGCTACTTCTCATGCCAGATGACGTCCCGTCCCATGCGGGCCCAGCGTTCGAAGTCGGCGGCGAACACGGCCTCGATGCGATTGCGCTTGACCTTCAGCGTCGGCGTGATCAGTTCGTTGTCCACCGTCCAAGCCTCGGTCATCGCGACGAGGCAGGCCAGCTGTTCGTGGGGATCGAGCGTCCGGTTGGTCGCCTGCAACAGATCGGCGAGCGAGGCCTCGAGTTCGGCGCGGCCGGTGGAATCCTGCAGCCTGCTGACCGCGTCGTCGTTGAGCATCAACAAGGCGATCGGCTGGCCGAGGTTGGCGCCGGTCACGCAGCAGGCCTCGACGGCCCCGTGCATCACGAGCAATTCCTCGATCGGTGCCGGCGCGACGTACTTGCCCTTGCTGGTCTTGAAGAGGTCCTTCACGCGACCCGTGATCCTTAGGTTACCCGCGGCGTCGAAAGCGCCCTTGTCGCCCGTGTGCATCCAGCCGTCGTCGGTGAACGCCTGCCGGGTCATCTCGGGTTCCTTGTAGTAGCCGAGCATCGTCGCCGGACTCTTGACCTGGATCTCGCCGCTGGACGGCTCCAGCCGGCATTGCACGCCGTCGTAGGGCCGGCCCACGGTGCCGACGGCCTGCCCCGGTACGCTGATGTGGCTGGCCGCGAGATTCTCGGTCATGCCGTAGCCTTCGGCGAGGTTCAGCCCGATCCTGGCGTACCAGCGCAGCAGTTCCGGCGGCATGGGCGCCGCGCCGCCCGCGGCGAAGATGCAGTCCTGCAGTCCAAGCGCCCTGAGGATCTTCCTGCGGACCAGGCTCCTCACGATCGGCAGTTGCAGCAGCCGGTCGAGCTTCGCAGCCGGTAGCTTCGCCAGCACGCCGTGCTGGAACTTGACCCATAGCCGCGGCACCGAGAAGAACACGGTCGGCCGGGCACGCTGCAGGTCCGCGGCAAAAGTCTCTAGGCTCTCGGCGAAGTACACGTGCATGCCGGAAGCGAGCTGGCCGTGCTCGACCAGCGCGCGCTCGACCACGTGCGACAACGGCAGGTACGACAGCATGCGCGTGCTGCCGTCGAGCGGGACGCGCTTCAGGGCAGTCTGCACCGCCCACGCGAACGCCTCGAAGCTGTGCATCACGCCCTTCGGTGCGCCGGTCGTGCCGGACGTGTAGATGATCGTCGCGAGTTCCTCACCGGGACGCACTGGCTCGCCCTGCAGCGGTGCCGTACGTGCGGTGATGTCGTCCCACCGCGGGTAACTCGCTCGCGCATCCTGCGGCGCCAGCGGATGGCTGATGCACGGCAGGCCGACGGGTACGCCGGCCTTCATGCGGTCCCAGCCGTCGAGCTTGCCGACGAACAACAACCTGGACTCGCTGTGCTCGAGGATCCGCCGGATCGTGCCGGGCGCCAGCGTGGGGAACAGCGGCACCGAGACGCAACCCGCGAGCCAGATGGCGAAATCGCTCATCAGCCACTGCGCCGTGTTCTTCGAGAGGATGGCGATGCGGTCGCCTCGCTGCAGGCCGAGGCCTTGCAGGTGTGCCGCCATGCGTCGCGACTGGTCGAGGACCTCGCGCCACGTGTAGTCGCGCACCACGCCGCCGCCCAGCGGCTGCGTCAGCGCCACCCGGTCGGGTGCGGTCCTTTCCCAGAAGTACAGTCGCTGGAGCGCCAGCACGTCGTCGGCAACGATCGTGGCCATGTCCGATCGAACCCCGCGGCAGGGCGAGGCTCAGCCCCTGACCAATCCTACTGAAGCCGGCGACGCCCGGTCAGCAGGGCTTTCCTCTAGCCGGATCACGCACCCCTACCCCCATCCCCGCCGCCACCGCGTGGCATCCGTCAGCTCCCGCCACGGTATTACCTGCACCCGCTTCGAATGCACCGCCTCGAGTTCGATCGACACGACCGGCGATCCCGGCGGCTGCGGGTCGACGATCCCGGTGACGAGGAAATGCTTCTCCTTGTCCCGCGGATTCACGGCCGTCCACTTGGAGTGCAACAGCTTCCTCGGATTCAGCGGAGTGGAGCGGGATTGCGTCATGGCTGACAGCGATAACCGATCAGCGCAGCGCGTCGAGACCAAACAACTTCGAGAGCTTGGCGTCGAACATCGCAGCGGGCAGCCAACGCTTCAGCAGTGGCAGCCGCACGCTGTTGGCGCCGCCCCGGATGACGCGCGGCGGCGAGTCGCGCAACAGCGCTTCCACGACCGGCACGACGAAGTCCTCCGCCGGCGTCGCGCCCTGCTGCCCGGCCTGGGCGCGCGCACGTATCCCCGCCTCCACCGGCTGGTAGATCGAGTTCTCCGGCAGGCGGATCGCGGCCTCCGCGTGCTCACCGAAGCTCGAACGCACTCCGCCCGGCTGGATGGACACCACGTGAATGCCGAAAGGTGCCAGCTCCATGCGCAGGGCGTCGGTCAGCGAGTGCACGGCCGCCTTGCTGGAACAATAGGCGGCGGCAAACGGCGTCGTGAAGAGTCCGACGATGCTGCCGACATTGGCCACCACCGCGCGGCCATTCTTCGCGACCGCAGCGCGCAGCAACGGCACGGCCAGGCCGGTGACGGCCATCGGTGCAATGACATTGGTTTCGTACTGCCTGCGCAAGTCCTCGCGCGTCAGGTCGACCACGGCGCCGACCTGGGAAAAGCCGGCGTTGTTGACCAGCAGGTCGAGGTGCCCCGCCTCGCGAGTCACGGTTTCCATGGCCCGCGCGATGGAGGAATCGTCGTTGACGTCCAGCGCCAGGCCGCGAATGCCTTCGGCTTCAAGCGCAGCCAGGGCCTCGACGCGCCGGGCCGTAGCGTAGACCCGATGACCGCGTTTGCCGAACTCGCGGGCGAGCGCGGCGCCGATGCCGCTCGAGCAGCCGGTGATCAGTATCGTCTTTTGCATTTGCACTCCCCGAGTCTATGCCTGGACGAAAGTCGTCAGGCGCCGCCGCGTGCGTTCGCGCAACGAGCATTCGCGCAAGGTATCCGCCAGCTGCTCCAGGTCGGGAATGCCGTACAGGATGACGGTGGCCGAGCTGGTGTCCGACGAACGCAGGTCGAGCAGGCAATGCCCCACCAGGCGCATGCCGAGCGGCTTGTGCACGTCGAAGTGGTCGATGCGGAACACTTCGATGCTGTCCTTGTTCTTCGAGAGAATCCCGCGCTCGACGCGGACGCGTTGCGACGTGATCTCGTAGCGCGTCCCGATGGCCCTGAACCAGTAGTAGATCCAGGCCAGGCCCAGCGTGAACACCACTGCGACCCACTGCCACGCGCTATAGATGACCGCAGGGTGACCCGAGAAAATCATCTTCTCGATCTCGGCTTCCTTCGCCGCGGCCAGGGCCGCCAGGTCGGTGTTGCAGAAGCGGCACTTGATGGCGACAGCCTTGATGGTCTCGCCACAGACCGGACAGGCCTTGGTGTCGTCGCTCATGCCGCATCCCCGTGGTTTTCATGGAAGCGGCAAGTATGCACTCACGCACCCGCTGCAGCCGTGGTGCTCAGCGGCGGCCTGCTCCAGCCAAACCGCGGATTGCTCGCAATCCAGCACCGGGCGTCGGCAACGGTCGCGAAGTGCGCCGCGCAGTACGGCGAGACACCAAGCGACTCGTAGTAGCTGGCCAGGGTCACGGCCTTCAGGTCGGTGGCAACGATCGCGTGCACGGTATCCGGGCTGCTGTAGAAGAACAGCCGTTCCAGCTCCGCGTAGGCTTTCAGGTCCCGTTCGGAGATGTCCGGGGCCGGCCGGGCTTCCAGGTAATCGGAAATGATGTAGCGAATGCCCTCATGGCGCACGTCGGTGCGCATTTCCCTGTTGGCTTCACGAAATTCGGCAAGGGTAATGACGCCGAAGAAGCGACGGTAGACCCCGTGCCCTTCCCACCGGATTCGATACGGCATGATGGTTGCCCCCCAACCAGTCTGGTCGACGACATCCCCACATTGACCCGACCGACGATGCAGTCAATCCGTAATTACAGCAGCCCGAGCGCCGCCTGCCGCGCGTCGGCCCTGGCAAGCAATGCGGCGCGCGGCCGTCGGACAACAGCTACCGCGGGTTCAGCAGGCCCAACAAGTCGTCACCAAAGATGACCAACGCGATCAGGCCCACGACGTTGAATACCGCCGCCACCTGGAATTCCGCCCGGAAGGATTCCTTCCGCGACTTGTGGCGCCAGAGCGGTTGCGCCAACCAGGCGCCGGGCCAACCGCCCAGCATTTCCAGCGTGTGCAGCGACTTCTCCTGCGTCCGCCAGTGACCACCCTTCGCCGAGACCTTGTCCCAGCCGTAGGCGACAAACGTCACGACGCTCAAGACGACGTACCAAGTGATCACCCACCAAGGCGCGCTGCCCATGACGACGGCCACCAGCACGGCGATGAAAAATGCAGTCGTACCGAAGACCGCAGTCATCAGTCGAGGCGTCGAGGTTGCGCCGGGTTGCCGGGTCTCGCGTTCACGGCGAACCGTAGGCCCGTATCGAACCTGGCGCGCCTGCACGCGTCCCCGCTCGTCGCGTCCCTGCTCGTAGGTTACCGTCGCGTGGAGCAACGGCCGCCGCGAGCGCTCCTGGAATGCCTTGATGTGACAGAAGACCCGTTCGCCACCTTCGGCCGGCTTGATGAAGCCAAAACCGCGGTCGTCATTCCACTCGGCAATCGTGCCCTTGAAACGCACTGCATCCACCCCTGGCCCGGATGCCGCATTTTGAACGATTCGCGGATGGCCTGCCTCCGCCACTTTGCATCGCGACCGCGCGTTTCACACGACAGGACAAGGGAAGCGCAGAGCATTCAGGTCGCGCCACCCTGCTCCACCCGATTATCCGCAGCCGACCTGTACAACAGCGAGTCGATGGCGATGCCGTAATCCATGCGCTCGCCACGCCACCCAGTGGCGGCCGTGTTCGCATTGATCTGGATGCCGCGCTCGACATGTGCGGCCTGCAGTTGATGCCAATCCGCCAGCGGCTGAGTGTGCCCCGGCGCGCAACCGTGCAGCGACTCGCCCCTGGCATTGGTGAAACGCCACGCGCCGTCATCGCAACGCTCCATCTTGAGGCCGCCCTCATGCACCGCGCGATGGTGGAACCGGCACAGCGTGGCCAGGTTCGAGAGTTTGGTCTCACCGCCATCGGCCCAGTGCTCGACGTGATGCCCGTCCACGTAGCGTTTGTGATTACAACCAGGGAAAACGCAGCCTTTGTCGCGAGACGCCAGCGCGCGGCGCATCGCGGGCGGAATGCTGCGGGTCTTGCGACCGACGTCGAGCGGCTCGCCCTGCTCGTCCTCGGTGATCTCGACCTTGCTGCAGTCGCAAGATAGCCGACGCGCGGTTTCCACCGGAATTGCAGGGCCGTCGTCAACCTCGCAGCGACCTGCCTCGCCTTTGCGCAGCGTGGATTCGTCGATATGCACGACGACCTGGTGTCGATCGCCGCCTTTCATCGCGGCCGCGCCGTGCTGCAGGAAGCTCTCGGCCAGTACGACGAGCGCATCGGCACGGCGCATCGAGTGCGACGGCACAGGCGCGTGCCTGGACGTGAACGCGGAAGTCGCGCCACTGCCGTTGGCGCCACGCGTTTCACAGGAAACGTGAAGTGATTCTTTACAATCGTCGGGCAGCGGAATTTCCGGCAATGCCACCTCGATCGCCTTGAGAAAAAGCGCGCCGTTTTCGGCCGTAAGCTGCAGCTTCACCACCAGCGAACCATCGTGGTCGTGAAAGTACGTGAGGCCACGTCCCGAATACTGGCGCGCCTCGCGCGATAGCTCTTCAACTTCCTGCACGCGACGGAACTGTCGCACCAGCGTCTCGACATGGTGCGTGGTGCCGTTGAGCGCCACGTTGAGCAGCACGTCCTCAATGGCCGGTGTCGCCACGCGCGTGAGCGCCCGCGCCTTCGAGTAGCTCAACTGTCCCGTCGCCATGGCCGCCGAAATCTTCGGCAAGGACTCGATGGACCTGGCGACACGAACCTTCTCGCGTGCCGCCCCGAGATCGAGCCCGCATTTCCAGCTGAGCCAGTGAGCGCACGATTGTGTTGCGCCATCCGACCAGCCATTGCGGCGGTCGAACTCCGCGATCAGGACCAGCCAGCGGTGATTGGCGGCATTGAGGTGACCGGCCAATTCGGTGATCTGCGCTTCGAGTTCGCGGATCGAGAGGCCGCTTTCCGTCGCGTCCCGGCCCGCATTCTGGGTGGCGTTCTGCATGGCCGCACCGATACTGTGTTTATATACAGTATCGTACCAGAATCACTGCTATTCACAAGCGAATATTCGACGAAAACACCGAGAAAAATAGACAGATTCCGCGCCCGAAAACCTGCCTGCATCGCCCCGGTCGACGTCCCTATCGCCGCACGAATCTCCGCACCCTCGACTCCCATGCACCTCGACGGCGACATCGTCGCCGGACTCGTCGCAGAGCAGGCTCTCAACTCCTCGCGTACCAGGACCGCACGCCGGGGTGGTCGCGCACGGCGTCGTGCACACCGATCAGCCGGGGGTAACCGGCGAAGATCGTCGCAGGAATGTGGTCGACGTTACCGCCGCCGAACCAGCGCACCGCCATGTGGATCTTGAGGTCCACGACGTGGACCTTGTCACCGCCGAAGAACGGCCCAGCCGCGATGTTTCTTTCCGCAGCCTGGGCCCACGCGGGCAGGTACCCGGCAACGAGTGCCTCGCGAGCAGCTTTCTTCTCCGCGTCACCCATGCGCAGCGTGGGCGAGACATGCGCGCGCAGATCCTCCACGTGCTGCATCATTCCTTCGTGGCGGGCCGCCTCGAAATCGTCGGCCGGGTGCAATCCGTGGCGACGGCCGATCAGCACCAGGATCGCGTTGGCATGCGCCACAGCCGGTTTTCCCGGCAACTCCAGCACCGGCAGGCTGCCGTAGGGCGTGCCTGCTTTCATGGCCGGCCACTCGGCGGGCTTGATGCGCACGTCGTCGAAGTCGATGCCCGCAAGATGCAGGGCGAGGCGACACTCTTCCCCGCGACTCACGGGGGCGTCGAAGTAAATCAGCTTAGGCTTACTCATGGTGACAAAAGCATATCACCGCCGGCGACTCCAACCACCCTGGCGCCAGCGCGCAGCGACCCTCGCGTGTCGATGCATTGCGAGCAGCAACGTGGCCGCCAGCGCGGTGAGCATCAACGCACGAAACGGGAACGCGATCGCCAGCACCAGCGGCGTCAACAGCATCCGCACCAGGAACCGCAGCCAGTCGTGCTCGACGATGACGGCCGCGAGCGGTGGCGAGTGACGATAGTAGAAGCGGATGAACGCGCGCCCGAGCGTGGTGGGTTGCAGGTAGCGGTCGCGGAACTCCCGCAGCACCCTGACGTGGGGCTCGATCGGCGAGCCATAGGCGGCAGTGGCGATGAAACACTCCACGGTCGCGCTGCTACCCGATCCCGTGTCGGAGCAATCGGTGAATGACGGGATATCACTCGTCGCCGTGGCCTGGTTGTTCGTCGTCAGGTAATCGATATCGCTGCTCGAGGTCGCGAATTCGGACGTCGCCGTCTGCTGTTGCTTGTTGCTGAACTCGTCGGACGTCAAGTGCAGCGCGACTCGCGCTCCGGCGGCAATGGACGGCACCGTGCAGCGCGTGTCCGTGCAACCCGGGCTGTCGAAGCGGAGTCCCGGGATCGACGCCGGCGCCTGGGTCAGGTCGACGAACACGTTGCTCGCGACATCCGGGCCCCGGTTCGACACGTACACGTACGCGTCGAGGTGGCGCGGCACGATGCAGGGAGGCATGAAGGTGCCGTTGGCGCTGATCGCAAGGTCGACACAGCGATCGGTCGCGGATCGCTTCACGGCCGCGACCGCCCGATTGTTCGCTGTCTGCGTATCGAGGGCGAGGTTGCTGACCGCCACATTGACGCTGCACGGCGGCTGGGTTGCCACCGCGACGATGGCGGGGATGACCAGCGTGGCGTTGGCACCCGCGGCCAGCGCGCCTATGGACCAGATTCCGGTGGCAGCGTCGTACGTCCCGGTGCTCGGAAATGCGGCCATCCCCGTTGGAATCTTCAGCTCCGCCGGCAGCAGGTCCGTGACCTGCACGCCACTCGCGGCATCCGTTCCAATGTTGCTGGCGGTGATCGTGAACTGGACGGGCTGCCCGGCCGCCGGTACGGCGGTATCGACGGTCATCTGCAGTGCAATGTCCGGCGCAGCGTAGAGTCGCAGCGGAACCAGCGCGAGGACCGCGAGAGCGGTGAGTACGATCAGTCGAACTTGATTCAGCCGCATGAAAGTCGCCCCCTTGCTCCAGTCCGGACCGAGCGCGATTGGCCGAGTTGAGCCCTCGCTTACATCGGCCCCAGGACCCGCAGTCCAGTCACTTGCGCGAGCGCTTTGTCATGGGTGATCAGCGCAGCCGCCCCGACGCGAATCGCCGTAGCGACCTGGATCGCATCCGGCAATCGTAGCCGATATGCCGAACGCATACGCGCCGCCTCGACCGCCGTCTCTACGTCGAGCGGCGCCACCTGCCAGCCCAGGCCGCGCGTCAACGCCTCGCGATACTGTGCCGTGCGCAACTCATCGCCCGACGCGATTGGCCCCGCAAGGACTTCTGCAAGCGTCACCGTGGAGATCACGATCGACGCGTCGCCGGATTCCGCGGCGTGAAAGACCTCGGCGAACCGCTCGGCAAACCGCGCGTGGCCCTCCAGCCAATAGATGATCGGCGCCGTGTCCACCACCAGGACTGGACACTCGGGCAGCCCGGCCAGCAGCGAGGCGGCCTTCACCATTCGTTGCGCAGCCGGTTGACCCAAGCGGCCGCGTCCTTACCCCACAGACCCGCGCCCGAGCCGCGCAACGTCACGATCGATGGGCGCGGCCTTGCATCCGGCAATGCCTCGATGGGGACCAGCGCCGCATAGGGTTTGCCGCGCTTGGTGATGATCACGGCTTGTCCCGCATGCGCGCCTTCCAGCAGCGACGGCAACTGCTGACGGGTTTCTTCGACACCGCTGTAACGACGCTTCGACATGCGAGCCTCCGGTTTGACCTAAACTGTACGGTTCGTACAGTTTGCGGTCAAGCTGCGATCCGGTGGCGACGCCATCGACGTTTCAGCTGAAACGTGCAGCGAATCTTTACAATCATTCGGCTACTTCGCCGGGCTCTTTCGCTTCCTGGATACGTTCGTTCGACCGTCACGCCTTGCAGCGGGCGCGGTCTTCAGCCTGACGGGGTCCCGGTCGCGAAACCGGCAGACGAGTTCGAGTTCACCACCCATCGCTCGAACAAACCCATCGAGCGTCGACAACAGCATGTCGCCGCGCTGCTCCATCCGCGAGATCTCGTGTTGTCCCTTGTTGAGCCCGAGCGCCACCTGCACCCGCCCTACTCCGTCGTCACGATCGCGAAGGTGCCCGGCGCCTTGTCGATCAGCGTGAAAAAGCGCACCAGGTCGATCTGGCTGCCATCGACCTCGAGGTCGTCGCTGAGCAGGGTGTCTTTGACGCCCGCCGTGCCGGCCATCATCTTGATGAAGATCGGCTTGGTCAGCGTCAGGGTCGCGTTGGCATCGGTCGCGGGGGCCGCCTTCTTGAAGTGCAGCACCGCGTTCTCGATCCACAGCACGTAGGACTCCTGGATGTCGGTCAGTACCAGGTTGACCTTCAGGTTGATGCCATCGGCGGCGGGGCCGTCCAGCCCGGTCGCCATGGCTTCGAGGAAGCGCTCGATCGGTGTCTGCTGCAGCATGTCGATCATGACGGAGCGATCGACGCCCTTCGTCGGCGGCCCTTCGCGCAGCTCCATCGCCGCGGTGAGGTAGCTGTTGCGCCAGGTCGCGGCCTCGGCCATGTAGCCCATCTGGTCGTAGGTGCGCGCGAGCAGTTCCTTTGCGCCCGTGTGCTCGGGGGCGCCGAAGACCGCCTGGTTCAGCAGCTCGGCTGCCCAGCGGTAGTCGCCCTGGTCGTAGGCCGTCTGTGCCGCGGCGACGGCCTTGTCCGCACCCCCGATCAGATCGAGCCAGCGCCTGGCCGATTCCTGCGGCGGCAGCGGGTTGAGGTTGGCGGGGTTGCCGTCGTAGGCGCCGAGATAGAACTGGTAGACGGCCTTGACGTTGTGCCGCAGGTCGCCGTAGTAGCCACGCGCGCCGAAGAAGGACGCCAGCGACGGCGGCAGCTTGACCAGCTCGGCGATCTCGCGCGGCGTGTGGCCGGCGTTGATCAGGCGCACGGTCTGGTCGTGCATGTACTTGTACACGTCGCGGTGCTTGGTGATGAAGTCGACGATGCGCGCGTTGCCCCACACCGGCCAGTTGTGCTGGCCGAAATAGACCTCGGCGTCGCCCAGGTTGTCGATGGCCTCCTGCAGGTAGGTCGACCATTGCAGCGAGTCGCGCACCTTGGCACCGCGCACCGGGAGCAGGTTGTGCATGGTCTGCGCCAGGTTCTCGGCGCCACCGTAGGCCTTCTTGTCCGGGATCGAGAACGTGAGCTCGGCCGGCGCCTCGGCGCCGGGGACGTTGTGGAACACGAAGCGCACGCCGTCGATCACCAGTTCCTGCTCGGGCTGGGTGATCAGCTGCGTGGGCATCAGCACGCCGATCGCGCCGTAGGCGACGTTCTTGCCCAGGCCCGTGTCGACATTGCCCTTCGGCGAGCGCTCGAGGTTCTTGCCGAACTGGTACATCGAACGCCGCGCCATGGCCGTGCCGACGAGGATGTTCTCGCTGGTCGCCTCTTCGATGAAGCCCGCGGGCGCGACGACCGGGATCTTGCGCTGGGCCACCTCCTGCACCGAGGTGACGCCCAGCGCGCCGCCAAAGTGGTCGGCGTGGCTGTGCGTGAAGACGATGCCCGACACCGGCTTGTCGCCCAGGTGCTTGCGCGCGAAGGCCAGCGCCGCGGAGGCACTCTCGCGTGCGGTGAGCGGGTCGACGACGATGAAGCCGGTCTTGCCTTCGATCAGCGTCATGTTGGCGATGTCGAAGCCGCGCAGCTGCCAGATGCCGTCGGTGACCTTGAACAGCCCGATCTGCGCATTCAGCACCGCGTGCCGCCACAGGCTGGGGTTGACGGTGGGTGGCGCCTTGCCGTCGACGAACTTGTAGGCATCGAAGTCGATCAGCACCGTCGAGCCATCGGCCGACAGGATCCTGCCCTCCGGGCGCGCGATCAGACCACGCCTGGCGTCCTCGAAATCCTGTGGGTCGTCGAGCTTGAGTTCGGTCGCCATCTGCTCGTTGGCCTGCAGCGTGGCCGGCATGGCGTCACCGGCGGTGCCGCCGACGCCGGTGTTCTTGCCGCATCCGGCCAACAGGGCCAGCATCATGGCCAAGAGAAGTCTGTGCATCGTTATGCCCCCTGACACGTTATTCGTACGACCGGCCGCGACCACGCTACCTTGGTTCTCCACCGCTGCCAAACTGCGCGTTTGATCGCCTACACCCACCCGCGTCGCCACTGCGCAACGTCGGTTAGCTCCCGCCACCCAATGATCCGCGCGTGCTTCGAGTACACCGCTTCGATCTCGACCGACACCACGGGCGAGCCCGGCAACTCCGGCTCGATGACCGCCGTGACGACGAAGTGCTTTTCCTTCTCTTGCGGATTCACCGCCGTCCACTTCGTGTGAAGCAACTTCTTCGGGCTCAATGCATGAGACGCTGAACGCGCGCGAAAGGCCACCTCCACCCCGGGCGCGATCTCGATCTCCTCGATGCGGTTGATCGCTTCCGTCACGCTGACGATGAAGGGCGATTCCTCCAGGCTCCACTCAAAAGACTCGTCACTGGACCGACCGCGCGGACGCGACGCCGTGGATGCATGGTAGGTCGCCCGCATTTCATCCTTGACGGCTGTGACGACTCGATGGAGCACCGTACCCACCGCCGTGCGCCGGCTTTCGAGCGATGGAAACCGTTCCGGAACCGAGAAGGGCTGCCCCAGCACGACCGATTGGTATTCCGGTCGGCTCGCCTTGCATTGCCACAGACTGTTCGCGATGCGCTCGAGCGTGCTGAGCGTCTTGTCCTTTTTGCCGGCAGCCGTCTGCACTGCAGCCCCAAGCTGGATCAACGACTCGCACGACCAGGCGATGCCATCCCCGACGGTGTCAATGCGCATGCACGAACTTCTGCACCCGCTGGCCCCAGGCGTCAACCACGTACACGGCACCATCATCAGCGACCGCAATGTCGTGCGCGAGTCGGAACTGCCCGTCGTAATTGCCAAAACGGCCGAAGCGCATGATCAGGTTCCCATCGGCATCGACGACGGCGACGCCGGCACGGTCCGGGGGCGCTTTCGGTTGATCGCCACCGTCGGCGATGAAGACCAGGCTGCCCGCACCGGGTGCGACTGCATAGGGCCGCCCGAGCTGAGCGTCCCGCCATTGATCCAGAAACTTGCCGGACGTATCGAACACCTGGACCCGCGCATTGCTGCGATCGGCGACCAGCACCCGGCCGCGCTGATCGATCGCGATGCCGTGAGGCAGGTCGAACTCACCGGGTCCGGTTCCCTTGGTGCCCCATGTCTTCAGCAGCTTCCCGTCGGCTGTGAAATGCAGGACTCGCGAGTTGCCATAGCCATCGCTGACGAAGAACGTTCCATCCGCGGCGACCGCGACGTCGGTCGGCTGGTTGAAATGCCGCGCATCGTCACCTGGTACTCGTGCTTCACCGAGGACCAGCAATTGACGGCCGTCGGGCCCGAACTTGAAGACCTGATGCCGTCCGACATCGGTGAGCCACACGTTGTCATCATGATCGATGGTCAGCCCGTGCGGCATGATGAAGGTGCTGGCTCCCCACGATGTCAGCAGTCGGCCCGATTGCCCATCGAAAACCCACACGGTCGGACGGCCTATCGGCTCGATCGGGAACGGCTCAGACCACTCGCGGCCGGCGCGGTGAAACACCCAGACGTTGCCCTTCGAGTCGACGTCGACACCCGTGGCCTGCCCGAGTATTTCGCCCGGCGGCAGCTGTGGCCAGCCGTGCACGACTTCGTAGCGCTCCACAGGGGGTGCAGGCTGAGCCTCCGCAGTGGCAGCCAATAGCGTTGCCACTAGCGCGGCGGCGGCAGGAACAATCGACCACTTGTTGTGCATTCTCGGGAGTGTACCTGCGCCGGCACGGACCGAGGCACCGCGCACACGGCGGAAAAGCCGGCCACTGCCGCTCGGACCGATCGCGAGCGGTTCGTCAGGCCGCCCGTCGAAACTTCAGTTCCACCCGAACTCCCAGCACTCCCAACAGGCGGAGCAGGAGGTCAGTCGATACGCCTTCGAGATTGCCATTCAGGATTGCGGTCACCCGAGGGCGCGATGTCTGGGCAAGCCTGGCCAGCGCGGCATGAGTCAGGCCAACGCGCTTGAGCTCCCTGCCGATCTCCTCCACCAGCTCAAACTGAACGCGCAGCGCGGAGTGCTCGGCGTTCGACAGCCCGAGAACAGCTGACAGATCTTCGCGAGTTGCGTGCGATCACCTTACGTACCGCCATCCAGCATCTCCTTCGGTCGTCGGCGCGCCCGAATGAAATCATGACTGGACGTCCGGACCTGCATTGTCCCAGATCCGGTACATCGCTGGAAGTGGAGCGACGACGCCCTGCGCCGCTACTTCACGACAACACCCGCTCAAGGTCGCGCGCGCCGTGCACCACGCGCACCAGTTCCACGCCGCCCATGATTGGCCGATAGACGATGACGTAGTCCCTCACGGGAAAGCTCCGGATCCCAGGGCCGAATTCACGACGAGCTTTCCCGATCAGTGGTTGCGTTGCCAGAAGTCTGCGTGGCGGCGTCGAGATCGTCCATTAGGCGCTCGGCAGCGGAGACATTGTTTGCAGCAAGACCGACCCAGATCTCGAGCAAATCGTCTTCCGCCGCGGGGGAATGGACGATCCGTGCCATCAACCCCCGCCAGACTTGCCCCTGCGCCGCGCCAGCTCAGCGCGACCGCGAGCTTTGATCTCTTCAAAAACTTCCTGGGTTAGCTCACGCCCCTGGCCGGCATCCAATTGATCGATGCCCTTCTGCACGTCTGCCTTCAGTTGCTCGAACCGGACCGCCTGCTCCCGTTCGTGATCCTCGAGCAGCCTCAAGGCCGCGCGGATCACCTCGCTGGCCGACGAGTACCGGCCCGACCGCACGTGTTCCTGCACCATTTCTTCAAGCCTTGGGGTAAGCGAAACGTTCATAGCCATGGCGACCACCTGTGCATCGAGTGATGGCAAATTATGCCATTCTTTGCCATCTCACAGCCGACCTGGCGAACGCCATGCTGCCTAGCGCTCGCCACGCGATCCAACCGGATTCCTTCCCGGAACTGGCAGAAATGAAAGCTCATCCCACGAGCCTTCCCTGCCCCACACTAAGTCAATGAAAAATAAGCACTACTGAATGCAGCGCCTGGGCCCGCAACTGCTCCTCTCCGCCACCGACCTCGTGAACTTCCACGAGTGCGGGCACCTGACCGCGCTCGACCTGCGCGCGCTCGACGACAAGGCCTTGAAGGCGCAGAAGACCAAGCCCGACGAGCACACCGAGCTGCTCTTCCAGAACGCGGCAACGAGTTCGAAGCGGCGTACCTGGCCGACCTGAAGCGCGAAGCGGAAAGCACCGGCGGCACCGTCGTCGAAATCGAGAAGACACCCGGCAACCCAGCCAAGTCGGCCGCGCAGACCCTCCTCGCCCTCCAGTCCGGCGCCGACCTCATTTACCAGGCCACCTTCCTGGACGGCGACCTCGTCGGCCACGCGGACTTCCTGCGCAAGGTGCCGCGTCCCTCCGCGCTCGGCGACTACAGCTACGAAGTCATCGACACCAAGCTCGGCCGGCACGCCAAGGCGTCGTACGTGCTGCAGCTCGCGTTCTACGGCGACCTGCTGGCCAAAGTGCAGCAGCTCGACCCGCACGCGATGCACGTGGTGCTCGGCACGCGCGAGCAGGTGACGTTCACGTGCAACGAGTACTCACGGTACTTCCGCCGGCTGCTCGGTCGATTCAGGAACACGATCAACGACCGGGCAACCGCCGATCCGACCAAACCCAAACCCTGCGCCAAGTGCCCCCAGTGCCACTGGCAGGACCACTGCAACGCGCAGCTCGCAGCCGAGGACAGCCTGCACCAGGTCGCCAACATCCGCGCGAGCCAGGTGCAGAAGCTCGAAGCCGCCGGCATCCAAACACTCAAGCAACTCGCGCAGCTCGAACCCGCGCACACCGTGCCGCACCTGGCCGCGGAGTCGTTCGCCAAGCTGCGCGACCAGGCCGCGATGCAGCAGCTGGGTCGCGACACGGGCAAGCCGCAGTTCAAGCTCATCGAGGGACCCACCGGCATCCCCACCGGGCTGCTGCAGCTGCCGGACCCCGACGACGGCGACGTCTACTTCGACATGGAAGGCGACCCGCTCTACGGCGACGACGGGCTCGAGTACCTGTTCGGCGTCTGGTACCGGCAGCGCGGCCACGGCCGCTACGTCTTCAAGGCGTTCTGGGCGCACGACCGCGCGCAGGAAAAGCACGCGTTCGAGTCCTTCATGGACTGGCTCGAGGCCCGCATGGAGAAGCACTGCCACATGCGCGTCTACCACTACGCGGCCTACGAGGACACCGCGCTCAAGAAGCTCGCGGCCCGCCACGCCACGCGCGAGGCGTTCCTCGACCGGCTGCTGCGCGAGAAGCGGCTGGTGGACCTGTACCGCGTCACGCGCGAATCGATCCGCGCCTCGACCTCGTCGTACTCGATCAAGGACATCGAGACGTTCTACCGCGGCAAGCGCAGCGATGAGGTGCAGACCGCCGGCGCCAGCATCGTCTACTACGAGCGATACCTGGAGACCGGCGACAAGGAGCTGCTGGAGAAGATCGAGCGCTACAACCAGGACGACGTCGAGTCGACGCAGCAGTTGCACGACTGGCTGTGGAGCATGTTCCCGGACGACATCCTGCGCAGCGGCGGCACGGACGACACGACTGCGGCGGGATCGCTGCCGCCCTTCAACCCGCCCTCGCCGAAGCTGCAGGCGTACCTCGACCGGGTCGATGCAGTGCGCAGCGCGCTGCTTGCGCGGCCGTCCGCGGCCCGAACGGTGATGGCCGACCTGCTCGAGTTCCACCGCCGGGCCGAGAAGCCGCAGTGGTGGGACATGTTCGCGCGCGCCGAGCTGCCGTTCGACGACCTGCTCGACAGCGTGGACGCGATCGCGGGCCTGGTGCGCGTGCCGGGCAGCACGGTGGACGAGTACGAGTACCCCGAGCAGGAGATCAAGTTCGACGCGGGCAAGCAGGCCGTCTGGCTCGAGCACCCCGCGGGCGTGAAGGTGACGCTGCTCGAAGTGGACGAGGACCGGCGCCGCGTGCGTCTCTCGGTGGCCAGCAAGCATCGGCCCCTGCCCGAGCGCCTGAGCCTGGGACAGGCCGGGCCCATCAATTCCGACGTGCTGAAGGAAGCCCTGCTCCGCGTCGGCCAGAGCGTGGCCGATGGCGATCATCGCTACCGTGCGCTCGAGGCCTTCTTCGAGAAGCAGGTGCCGCGACTCACGGGCCGCTCACCCGGCGAGCCGATCGTCAGCGACCCGAGCGCACCGCTGGCACAGACCATCGACGCCGTGCGCCGCCTCGACGGCAGCTACCTGTTCATCCAGGGGCCGCCCGGCGCGGGCAAGACGTACACCGGCTCGCACGTGATCGCGGCGCTGCTCGCGGATGGCAAGCGCGTGGCCGTCTCGTCGAACAGCCACAAGGCCATCAACAACCTGCTCGAGGCCGTCGAGGAGGTGCTGATCGAGAACGGACAGAAGTCGGTGCGGGCCGGCAAGAAGTCGTCCGCGCGGGACGAGGGCAGCTACCTCAACGGCCAGCTGATCGTGGACGTGGACGACACCCAGCCGCGTTGCACCCGGACTGGCAGCTGATGGGCGGCACCGCGTGGCTGTTCTCCGACCCCGGCGCCGACCAGCAGTTCGACTACCTGTTCGTGGACGAGGCCGGCCAGGTGTCCGTGGCCAACCTCGCCGCCATCGGCACCTGCGCGAAGAACATCGTGCTGCTGGGCGACCAGATGCAGCTGGGCCAGCCGATCCAGGGCACGCACCCCGGGCGCTCGGGCGAGTCGTCGCTGGAGTACCTGCTGGACGGGCTCGCGACCGTGCCGCCCGACCGCGGCATCTTCCTGCCCACCACGTGGCGCATGTGCCCCGACGTGTGCCGGTTCATCTCGGAGGCCGTGTACGACGGGCGCCTGGAGCCCGAGCCGAAGAACGCGAACCAGACCCTGGTGCTGGGCGCCAAGCCGCACCCTGCCCTGCAGCCCACGGGCGTGGTGTTCTGGCCGATGGACCATGCCGGCTGCGCACAGAAGTCGGCGGAGGAAGCGCAGGAGATCGAGCGGATCTACCAGAGCCTGCTCAAGCAGGCCTCATGGATCGATCGCGAGGGCGTGAAGCGACGCATTACACCCGACGACATACTAGTAGTAGCCCCCTACAACATGCAGGTGAAGCTGCTGCAGCGGACGCTGCCGGCGAATGCGCGCGTGGGCACGGTGGACAAGTTCCAGGGCCAGGAAGCGGCGGTGTCGATCGTGTCGATGACGACCTCGAGCGAGGAGGACCTGCCGAGGCACCTGGAGTTTCTGTTCAGCAAGAACCGGCTGAACGTGGCGATCTCGCGGGCGAGGTGCCTGAGTATCGTCGTCGCGAATCCCAGGCTGCTGGATGTGCGGTGCAAGACGCCGGGGGAGATCGCGTTGGTGAATACGTTGTGTTGGGCGGGTGAGACGAACTCTGCATCTAACGGCAGAGTCGTGTAGCCTTTCTCACAATTGCGCAGTCAGGCACGTCGCTTGCCCTTCGACGACGAATTGGTCCAAGCCATCGGCACTCGCAGCGCCCGAGCGCTCCAGTCTTATGTCTATGGCGTTTCTCATGAGTGGTCGCTGCCCTCACTGGGGCGCGAAATCACGGTCACCCTCAATACGAGACTGCGAACTTGCATCGCACGTTATCGACGGGACCGACACAGAATTGAGGTCGGCCCATCGTTCGTATCCGATTCGCGGATTCGCCGCGAAGCGCTCGCGCATGAGCTAGCACATGCAGCCGTTGCGGCGCGCCACGGCGACAAGGTCAAGGTGCATGGCACCGAGTGGCGTACATACATGCGCCAGATTGGCCTCGAGCCACGCCGCAGGGTCGATGTGCCACATCGTGCGCCGACAATTCCGACCAAGCCCTCAAACGTGCGCTATCGGCATCGATGTCTCGTTTGCCAAATGACGCGATACTCCGCAAGACCGGTGCATGGTTGGTACTGCCGCAACTGCCATATGGCTGGCCTGTCCGGTGAACTTGAAATACGAAGAATAATTCATGGATAGACCCGAGCCGATTTGCCCGTTTTGCAACCCGACCCTTGAACGGCTGTTCTTTGCCGACTCGGTTGTTATGGGACTCTGGGACGGATTTCCAGTGTCGCCCGGCCATGCCTTGATTGTCCCTCGTCGACATGTCCCGACTTGGTTTGATGCAAGCAGCGAAGAAAAGCTCGCCCTGACAGAGGCGATTGAACGCGCCAAGACGGAGATCGAGAAGACGCACTCCCCGCATGGCTACAACATCGGCATTAACGTCGGTGCCGCCGCCGGACAGACAATTTTCCACTTACATGTACATGTGATTCCTCGGTATCGGGGAGACATCCCCGACCCGCGTGGCGGAGTGCGTCACGTAATCCCCGCGAAAGCCAACTATCTATCGCGGGTCGAAGACTCGGACCGCCCAACGCAAACCGCCCAAACGCTTCTCTATACAGGCGATTCGACGAAGCCATTCTCCCTGGCGCTAAAGGATCACCTCGCCACCGCTACGAGTGTCGATATTGCGGTGGCCTTTGTGATGAGGAGCGGTGTCGACATCCTCCAGGCCGCCATCAAAGAAGCTTTGAGTCGCGGCGTGCGAATGCGCCTGCTGACGGGCGACTATCTTGACGCCACCGACCCAATAGCGCTTGTGCAGCTCTTGGACTTCGAGGCACAGAATGGCGACATAGAACTGCGCGTTTACGAGACGCATAAAAGCAAGAGCGCAATTACGTCGTTGCCCACCAGTTTCCATCCGAAAGCCTATATTTTTGAGCATGCGGACACGACTGGCACAGCGATTATTGGCAGTTCCAATCTCAGCAAGTCCGCGCTTTCTGACGGCGTGGAATGGAATTACCGAGTCATATCGTCGCGTGACGAACAGGGGTACGAGGAGGCGCGAGCGGCGTTTGAGAGGCTGTTCCATCACCCCGCAACCGCGACGCTGACCAAAACGTGGATCGAAGACTACAAGCTGAGGCGAAAGCGCGCCCTGCCCCACATCATCGACACGGAGATGACTGTCGTCGTTCCGCCGGTCGAGCCGATTGTCGTCCCGACACCACACTCCATCCAAATTGAGGCACTCGAGGCTTTAAATCGCACGCGAGAGGGAGGCGCGGAAGCAGGCCTAGTCGTACTAGCGACGGGCCTCGGCAAGACATGGCTAAGCGCCTTCGACTCAGTCAGCTTCGGCCGAGTGCTATTTGTCGCGCACCGAGAGGAAATTCTTAATCAAGCATTGGAGACGTTCCGCCGCGTGCGCCCTGAGGACTACTTAGGGCGTTACGACGGGGGTTCTAAACACCCAGACGCCAACGTTCTTTTCGCCTCGATTCAGACCTTAGGCAAGCAATCTCACCTCGATCGATTCTCTCCCGACCATTTCGATTACATCGTAGTCGACGAGTTCCACCATGCCAGCGCGGCTACGTATCGCCGGCTTTTGCGTCATTTCCAACCGCAGTTCGTGCTCGGCCTTACTGCCACACCCGAACGGAGCGATGGCGCCGACCTGCTCGATCTTTGCGATGACAACCTCGTGTATAGGTGCGATCTCGCCGAGGGTATCCGACGTAACTTGCTCTGCCCATTCGACTACTTCGGAGTTCCTGACGAGGTCGATTACCGAAATATTCCCTGGCGAAGCTCGCGGTTCGATGAGGAGGCGCTCACTACTGCTGTCGCAACACTCTCTCGCGCCGAGAACGCTTTTGAGCAATTGGAACGACGCGGCGGACGCAAGGCGCTGGCGTTTTGCGTGTCACAACGTCACGCGGACTTTATGGCGAACTTCTTTCGAACAAGGGGGAAACGCGTCGAATCCGTACACTCGGGCCCGACGAGTGCACCGCGGACCCGCTCGCTTGAGCGATTACAGGCTGGCGAGCTAGACATTGTCTGCGCAGTCGACATGTTCAATGAAGGCGTCGACATGCCTGACTTGGACACGGTCATGATGCTCCGACCAACGGAATCGAAGATTCTTTGGCTGCAACAGTTTGGTCGCGGTCTACGGTTGTCTGATCCGAGCAAACGCCTAAAGGTGATCGATTACATCGGCAATCACAGAACGTTCCTATTGAAGCCGCAGACGCTATTCAATCTGCCTGCAGGAGATCAAAACGTTCAGAACCTACTAGAGAAGATTCAAGCGGGCACCGCTGAACTGCCACCCGGCTGCCACGTAACGTACGACCTCAAGTCCATCGAGATTCTCAAGGGATTGCTGCGCGTCAGCACGTCACCTACCGAAGCGCTTAAGACGTACGTGCAAGACTTCGTTGCGCTGCACGGAGTCCGCCCGACAGCACTAGAGACGCACCGGGATGGCTATTCTCCTCGCTCAGCTCGCGCGAACTACGGCTCCTGGCTCGGATTCCTCAAGTCTCTGGAACTCCTATCGAACGACGAACTTCACGGCCTTGAAGAGGCAGCCGAGTTCTTGGGCGTACTGGAGACAACTCCGATGGCCAGGAGTTTCAAAATGGTGACGCTTCTCGCCATGCTGAATGAGGATCGATTCCCTGGTTCGATTGATATCGAAAACCTAGTCACCGCCGTTCAGCGCGCCTGTGCGCACCAGTCGCGAGTCGCGAATGATTTTGGCCTAGACGTCCAGAACCGCGCGGCCTTGCGACAATCTCTAGAAGTGAACCCAATCAATGCATGGGTGGTTGGCGCGGGCACTGGCGGTCAGAAGTATTTCCGCTACGAAGGAGACGTCTTCAGCTCAGCTCTGTCGAGCAGGCGCCTCGTCGAGAGACACCCTTCAGAGCCTAGTGCGAGAACTTGCAGAATGGCGTCTGGCCGAATACTTCGATAAGTCCACGGCACCAACCGACGGAAGCTATTTGATCAAGGTCAACCAAGCGAATGGCAACCCAATCTTGATGCCTTTGAACCGGGAGCAGAACGCCGGGACTTCCGGAAGGCTGGACAAAGTTTGTAGCAAACGGAAAGCAGTTCGTCGGCAACTTCGTCAAGGTCGCGCTCAACGTTGCCAAAAAAGACGAAAGCGCTGACCGAAATGAATTGCCCGCAATCCTGCGAACATGGTTCGGCCCTGACGCCGGCGCCCCGGGCACGCGTCATTTTGTCGAGCTAACTCTGGACGGCGACAAGTGGACCATGTCGCCGACTGGAGCGGGCGTCCAAACTCCAGTTCTCTGGAAAGCCTACTCCCGTGAACAGATTCCGAGTCTCTTCGGGCTCGACTTCAATGCTTCAGTTTGGCAGCAAGGTTTCGTGCGACGCGGCGACAAGACTTTCTGCTCGTTACTTTGGACAAGTCCGCTGCCGCCGATGAGCACAAATACAAGGACGAGTTTTTGGCGCCGAATAGTTTCCAGTGGCAGAGTCAAAACAGGACCACTCAGACGAGTAGCGACGGGAAGTCCATCAAAGAACATGCGGGACAAGGCATTACTGTATTTCTCTTTGTCCGACCGCGATCAAAGACAAGAGACGGCAAGGCAATGCCATTTGTGTTCTGCGGCCAGGTCGATTTCGTAAGCTGGGACGGCGACAAGCCAATTACCGTGCGGTGGCGTCTTCACAACGCGGTGCCGGACCGTCTGCACGCAGAATTGAAGGTTCCAAAGGTCTAGATTTCTCCGAGACGATCTTGGGGAGGTCGCGACCTCCTCGAACACCGCCGCTGGTCGATCGTCCGCATCAGCACGTACCTGCTGTCGCTCAACCCTCGTGTAGACGTCGGTCGACATGCGCCTGCTCCTGGCCGTGGACTGTTCGCACGATCCGCGCCCGCTTTAGCGCGGACACGGTGACGGCCTGCTCAATCAGCTCCCTCGCTGCCTCCCCCGCGAGCACCAGCCTCGACTCGATCGATCCGCACGTCCCCTCCGCCACTCATCTCGACCTGCACGTCCAGCGGCTCGGACACGTTCGGCGCATACACCGCCCGTACCAGGCACTCCCCCGCCCCGCGCTTCACGGCGTCGATCGCGAGTTCCCGCGCCATCCGCGCGCCGAACCGATCGACGTGCGATGGGTGCTTGCCGTAGATCGCGCCGCCGCCGAGCGGCACCCGCGGCCCGTAGTAGTCCATGACGAGTTTCCGACCCGTCTGACCGTTGTCCTTCTGGCTCCCCGCATCGGACAGCGGACCGTTCGGGTTCACGAGCAGCTCCACCTCGCGCCACCTCGACACCCAGCGCGCATCCGCCCGACGCAGTGCTTCGTATCGGCGCGCCAGCACCGCGCTCACCCGCTGCGGCCAGCTCGAACACGCTCATGGCTTGCGGGATGCTCGAGCGTCACCAGCACGTGCTCGAGCGCGAACCCGTCGGCGTCCTCCTTGAGCCGCACGATCAGCTTGCCGTCCGGCCCGCAACGCGAGAGCTCGCCTCCGCAGCACGCCTCCCACAGCGCGGTGCGGAACTCGAGCGCCAGGAAGTGCTCGGGCGGCAGGTACTGCACCTTGTCGTCGTAGCCGGCCCAGCCGATCACGATCGCCTGGTCGTTGACGTGGCGCGTCCAGATCGTCGGGTCCACGTCGTATCGGCACACGGCATTCGTCACCTGCCACGCCTTCACGGGCGTGTCCGGATTCACCGCCCGCGCGATCGAATCGAGCGCCTCCACCGCAATCCGCTCGACGTCGAGCGCCGCACCCGCGCCGCATACCCGCCCGACAGCCACAGCCGATCGCACCAGATCGCGGCCTCGATCTGCGCGTACGCCTCGCCGTCCACGGCGAGCGCCGCCTGCACGATGCTCTCCGCCACGAAATCGCACAGCTTGTCCGGGTGGCCCGGCAACACCGCTTCGCTGACCCTGATCATGTCGGCAACCTCCCGAGCTGCGAGTAAGGGATCCCCGCGGCCTTGAGCAGCGACGGATTCCCGTCGCGCGTGACGATGGCGTGCAGGCGCGTGGCGTGGATCGCGGCGACCCGCCGCTTCGGTATCTGTTCGACGTAGCCGTCCGTGACGATCACGGCGCAGGACGGCCGCGTCTTCGCGACGTGTTCGAGCGCGCACTCGAGGCTCGTGCCGCCCGACGTGCCGGCCTTGAGCGCGCCGCCCTCGATCACGGCCGGCACCACCTCCGTGCTGAACGCCCAGAACGGCCGCCGGATCCACGACGAGAGCGGGCCGAGCAGCCCGACGATCAGCGGCATCTCGGCGTTCATCGAGCCCGACACGTCGAGGTAGACCTGCGCGCGTCCCTCGGGCTTCGTTGCGGTCGCGGCCCACTGGGCTTCGGCAGGAACGGCGACCACGTCGCGCGCAGGAACGCCCGCCGGTCGGAGGTCGAGAGCACCGGCAGCCGCGCGCTCACCGCCACCGGCGTGCGCGGCGAGCCGGGAGCGGGCTCGAGGTGCCGTTTCAGCACGGCCAGCGTCTTCGCCTTCCACTCGGCGAGCGCTGCCTGCTTCGGATTCACGAGGATCTCGTACGGATTCGCGCCCGGCCCCGCGTTGCGCCAGACGCCCCCGCCGTTCATCTCGCGCCGCGCCCGCTCGAGCGCCTGCTCGAGTACGTCGGGCAGCGGCTCATCAAGAGCGTGGTTGCCGAGCAGCACTCCCGGTGTCCGGCGCCGGGATCCCGCCGCCGCCGTGCGTCGCCAGCTCCTGCGCCAGCTGCTCGATGTCGTCGGCGAGCACCGTCCCCTGGTACAGCCCGATCCAGGCCTGCCACCAGGACGGGAGCCCGCGCCCGTGAAGGCCCCGGTTCCAGTACCTGGCCTGCTCGCCCTGCGTCATCGGCCGCAGCAGCTGCATCAGGCCCTGCGCGTCGCGGTAGTACGTCGACATCAGGCTCGAATACGCCTCGCCCAGCGTGCGGTGGATGATCGCGTTGATCACGGCGTCGAGCGCCAGGTGTCGTGCCGGTGTCAGCGGCCCCTGCATGCTCGTGTGCCGGAGCAGCACGTGCAGGAACTCGTGACACAGCGCCGCCTTCACGTGCTCCGGCGTGCGGCAGTGCTGCTCGACGAAGCCGAGGTTGATCAGCAGCCGCGGCCGTTCCTCCGCCGTCACCGCGAGCGTCGGCACGGTCTCCGTGAACTCGACGGCCAGGATCCGGAGCACCGCCCGGATCGCGAACGGGTTCTCGTCGATCAGTTCGGCCAGCAGCCCGCGTACTTCGTAGGCGTTCATGACGCGTAGAACCCCGCCGGCTCGTACAGTTCGACGCGCCGCGTCAGGCTCGCGCGCGTCCACAGCACGGGACGAGCCGGGTCGTACTGGAACGCGGTGCACAGGCCGAGCAGCAGCGCTTGCTCGAGGATCGAGTCGTCCGACGCTCGACCCACCGCCACGCCCCAGCGCGCAGCCGGCACCACGCGCACCAGCAGCGGCGTGGACGGGGCGGCGTACCGCGAGCGCAGCAGCTCCGCGTTGTCGAGGCCCTTGCGGGCGAGTGATTCCAGCACCGCACTCAACGGATCGCGCTCCCCGAAGTGCAGTCCCGCCCGGATCACCCGCGGCAGGCGCAGCGGCACGGTCTCGTCCCGCAGCAGGCTCGCGAGCACCCGCTCCGTCCGACGGCGTGACATCGGGCCGCCGCTGTTGGCTTCCCGTTTCCACAGGACCATCGTGCAGACATTCGGGAATGTGGCTGGGGCGACGAGGCTCATGACGGTTCTCCCGCGAGCCCGCGCGCGCGGATCAGGTTCACGCACTCGTCGAGTTGCTGCTCGAGCACCGTCGCCGCCGTAAGCGTGATCCCCCGCACGAGGCAGGCCCGCAGGAACTGCCGTGCCCGCGCGAGCCGCCCGTCCTGGAGCGGCGCCAGCACCTTGCCGATCTCGGCGATCGACGGGTGGCTGGTGCCCTTCTCGTTGAGGCGCTCCTGCCACGAGATCTCGCCCTCGACGTCCATCAGCGGCACCGCGATCTTCGCGAGGTCGTTGACGCCCTCGGCGCCGATCGGCAGCTTGCCCGCGAGCGCAGCCGGATAGACGGCGAACGCGAAGGCGGCGGCGCGATCAGGTCGCTCGTTCGCGATCAGCTGCGCGACGGCCTGCGAGCCGTGGTCCGGGTCGGTGCAGCGATCGAGCAGCAGCCTCGAGCTTCCGCGGCAGCGACTGCTCCGCGAGGAACGCGTGGATCCAGGCCTCGCCCGTCTCACGCGACGCCTCCCATCCCGCCCGGTGCGCGGCCGCCACGACGGCCGGGCTCGACCGCCTGGCCCCACGTCGAGTGCGGCAGGCTGCACTCGAGCACGCTCTTGAACGTGTTTGACGTGGCGCGACCGGCGACGATGGTCGCGGCGACCAGGCTCCGCGCGAGCAGCCGCGCGCGTCGTGGCGAGATCCGGACCCTGGCACCGTTCAGCGCACGTCACCACGGTGGTGACGTAGGTGGTCACCTGCACCGGGCACGCGTTCGCCTGCTCGACGAACCGTTCGCGCCATTGCGCGAGCGACGATCGCAGCGACTCGTTCACGGGCGTCACCTTGCCCTCCCCCGACGGCGCGACGATCGCCGCCTGCTGCTCGGCCGTGAGCTCGCTCCAGTCGGCCGCGCCGACGACCAGCGCGAACCGATCCGCGAGCGCGGGGTCGAGCGCTTCGGAGCCCGAGTAGTCCTCGGTGCCGCCCTGGTCCGACGTGCACGGGTTCATCGCGGCCCAGCGATAGCGGAGCCGCTGCAGCGGCAGGCCCTGCAAGCGACGCTCGTGCACCAGCGAGAACAGCCGGTTCTGGTGCTCGGGCTTGCAGCGGGTGATCTCGTCGATCAGCACCGACTCCGCGCCCCAGACGGTGGCCGGCGTCTCGAGGAAGCGGACGGTCGCGTGCGCCTCGTCGGGATACGGAAAGCCGACCAGGTCGTCGAACGAGATCAGGCTCGCGTTGTAGTGGCGGTGCTCGAGGCCGAGCGCTTCCGACAGCGTGTTGAGCAGGAAGGTCTTGCCGGTACCCTGCGGCCCGACCAGCAGCAGCGGGTCCTCGGTGACGAGGGCCGCGAGGATGGTCGTCTCGTGGCGGTCGAAGCCGTAGACGCCGAGCTCGGCGAGGTGGAACTGCGCAGCGGGCTGGGCAGCTGCGCGGCGGGCACGCGCGCGCGGACGGACGGTGGCCATGCGATGCTCCTTCGTTGCCCGGTATCGGGCCGCATCCGCCGAAATGGCGATCCACCTTGCCGAGCTGGCAGGTTGGCCGAAGCACGTGCTTCGTTCTTGATGCTGGGTGAATTATACGCGCGAGGGAGGCTCAACAGGTGAGCCCGCGTCCCCTCACTTCACGACCGGATAAACCGCATCTCCCCACAACGTGTCGGGGTGATCCATCATCACCTCGATCACCAGCGGCACCAGCTTCCCCATCAGGTTCACGCAGTCCCGCAGCTGCTCGCGATTGACCGACCCGTTCCAGGTCGCCCCGCCGTGAATCAGCTGGTTGCGCAGCGTGTAGATGCGCGACAGCACGATCGACAGCACCGTCACCGTGTCCTGCCGGCCCAGCGCTACGTGCGCCGCCTTGTTGGCGGCCGCGAAGCTCGCTTTCCATGCCGGCTCCGGCAGTGTCCCGTTCTGGAACTTCCAGAAATCCGCGAACACGTATGGGTTGTCGAGCAGCACCCGGATGCTCTTCGGAAACTCGGTCCAGACCAACGCCTCGAATCGCCTCGATCCCGCGTCGAGCTGCGTCAGCTTGTCGAGGAACCCGCGAAACGTCTGCTGTTCTGAATCGCGATACTTCTCGTCGATCTCGGTCGCGTACGCCGCGTTGAACGCAATCCACAACAGGATGAATTGCCCGTCCGCGTCGTCCTGGCCACCGAGCTGCTCGGCCCGGTCGAGCCACGACAATGCCCGGTGCACCCGCAAGCTCAGGTTCGGGCGCCATGCACCCCGCTCGGCGCGATGTCGTTCCTTGAGTTGTGCGTAATCCATGGGCTCCTACTCAGCGTCGGTCAATGAGCAACCCGCCGTCATCACCCGCAGTGAATCGCGCCCATGATCGCTTCATCAGACGCGTAAAGTCGCGTGACTCAGCGAGGTCAGGGAAGGCCTGGCCTGACTGCGTCCGGTGGATACACGCGGGAGTCGCCGCTCACGGTCTCGTCGATCAGCGTGAAGGCCGCCCCGTTCGCCGTCGGATAGTGGAAGTAGGTGGAATTGTGCGCCGCCACCTCTGGCGTCATCAGAAAGTTGATGAACGCGTGCGCCGCCTCCGGTCGTGGCGCGTCCGCCGGGATGGCCAGCAAGTCGAACCAGACAATCGACCCCTCCTTGGGCACCGCGTACTCGACCACCACGCCGCCCCCGGAACTCTCGGCAATTCTACGCACCCGCCGCATGTCGCCACTCCAACCGACCGCGATGCAGAGCTCGCCGTAGGCGGGCGCTTCAATGTAGTCCGAGCTGTGAATCGTCCGGACGTAAGGCCGGATGGTCATGAGCACGTCCTCGGCGAGCTTCAGATCTTCCGGGTTCTGGCTGTTCGGGTCGCGCCCCTTCCAGGCGAGCGCGGCCTTGATCATCGCGGAGGGAGCGTCGAGCAGGGAGATGCCGCAGTCACGATACTTGGCATGACACACCCACCCGACGCAACGTCATTCCACGGCCAACCTTTTGCCGAACGGCAGGAGGACTTCATCGACGACGTGCATGACGCCGTTCGAGGCTTCGATGTCCGCCCGCGAGATGTTCACCCCATTGACGAACACCTTGCCTGCCGCCCGCGCTGCAGTCAGCGACGCCCCTCCGAGGGTCTCGATGGCTCCCGACGTCACGTCTTTCAGCATGACGATGCGGGGAACCACGTGCAGCGCAAGAAATTCGCAGAGCCGGGGGGTGTCCTTCACGAGTGCATCGAGCGCACCCGGCAGCAGACGCCTGAACGCAGCATCCGTCGGCGCGAACAGCGTGTAGGGGCCCGCCGTGCGCAGGGTGTCGATCAGCGACCCCGCCTGCAGCGCGCCGATCAGGGTCGTGAACTGGCCGGCCTGTGCCGCCGTGTCGATGAGGGTCTGCATGAGGTGTGTCCTTTGCCAGTAGCCCACCCTTGGGCCACGTCAACGCCGGGTCCAGGAGCCCCTCGAGCGGCGTCGCCGGCATCGCGGCAGCGGCCGCGACGCGGGCTCTCATCACGCGGCGTTCATTGGATTCGTGTTCAGGACCGCACCGTCGTGAGCCGTGGCGGCATTTCTTCGACCGGAGCCACTCGCACCTCCAGCAGTTCGTCGAACAGCGCGCGGTAGTGCACCACGGCCTTGCGCAGTTCCTCGGTGTCGGCCTCGTCCCGCGCGTTACGGATTCCGATGGCCTGTGCGGCGCGGAAATGCTCCACGACCAGTGGGTGATCCACCGAGACATCGGCCGCACGGGCTTCGAAGTCGCCGACGGGATAGCCACGCTTGTTCATCAACTCACGCACCAGGCGGTCAGCCTGCATCAGCACACCCTTGGGGTCGTCGATGAATCGACTTTGCAGGGCCAACCACGCGGCGCTGAACCGCGCCGCTTCCGCAGGCTCCAGCGGCAGCAGGTTGAAACCCGCAACGCGTTTTTCGCGCGCATTCAATTCCGACTCAGCCTTTGACTGGCTGCCGAGCTGCTCGACGGTTCGTCCGTACTCCGGACCGAAGCGCTGCTTGAGACCGCGCGACCGCTTCTTCTGCAAGAAGGACCAGGTCGAGTACGCGATCAGGATCAGGACCCCGACGGCCGCGAGAATGATCCACGTCTGAGTGTTTGCCATGTCCATAGGTCACCTCCGCTGCGGTGGCACGGCGTGCTCGCGGTCTGGGACCGGCGCACGTCGGTGATCGAAGCTGCTTGCGTCATTGAGAAATCCGTGGCGACGTGAAACCCTGCCTTCACGCTGCCGCAGCGGTCAGGGCCCACCCCATGCAGGGGAGCGTGCGGAGTTTCGTCGCTTCCGTCTGCTCGCTGTCACACATTGGAAACGGCAAGGGCGTGCGTGGAACCGAAGCGAGCAGGCGCTGCCCGCTCGCTCGCAGGTCCGTCGAAGTGTGACGACGCCCACGAGTTTGGCCGGGTCTCGTTCCAGGGCTTGCGCTGACCCGGGCTGAGTCGGAAGCTTGCCCCGTCGCCTGAGTAGCAGGATTCGGAACGACCGCGGTCTCCCCCGTCGATGACCCGCCCCGCGAGGGGTCGACGACGACACCGCGGAGTCTGGTGCTTTAGGACCGAGGTACGCCAATGCTCAGGACGAGCCCCACCTTGCTGCAGAAGTGCCTCGAGCAACTGCAACAAGCCACACTCGACCACGGGGTGTGGCGCGATCACCTGCTGCGCGTGATCTCGGGCCGGCAGCCCTGTGATCGGAACGACCTGATGCCAGATTCGCACCGTCGCTGCCTGTTGGGTCAATGGTATTTCGAACGCGCGCTGCCCGAACTGCGGGAACTGCCGTCTTTCGCCATGCTGGGAACCGAGCACGCGATTCAGCACCGCATCGCCGTCGGACTGCTGCGAGGCCTTGCGACCGGTGCGCCCGTCGCGCGGTCGGTCATCGAAGAATTCGAAGAAGCCAGCGCGCGATTGAGTTACGCGCTGTACTTCGTCAAGCGCGAGATCGAGTGTGCGTTGCACGGTCGCGACACGCTTGACCGACGCGCACGACGCCGGGGCGATGATGCGCGACCTGCGCGAGTGGCACGCGCTGGCAAGGCAGCCCGGTCGGCAATGCTGCATCGCTGTCACGAAACTCGACGGCGCCCGCGAGATCAACGCGGCCCACGGCTACTCCGCCGGTGAGCGAGTGCTCGTCACGGCGGTGAACGTCATTGCCGCGCACCTGCGGCTCACGGACCGGGTGTTCCGCTACGACGACGGCAAGTTCCTCATCCGGCTGTCGGGGACGGATCTCGCGTCCGCCCGGACGCTGATCATGCGTCTGCGCGAAACCGTCACGCACGGAGTCGCCTCGGCCGGCGCGGAGGGGGTGGCCTCACCCGTCACGGCGTCGTTCGGCATCGCGCTGCTCGACCCGGAGGTGGAAGCCCTCGAATCCATCGACCGCGCCGACCAGGCGCTGACGCTGGCAAGAACGGCCGGGCGCAACCGGGTCATCGTCTGGGACCCGTCGGTCACCACCGGCGTCCGACTGCGCCGGCTCGAGTTGAAAGACGTCGAGGGCTAGGCACCCGCGCGCGCTGGCCACCCGACGGGCGCGGCGACGAGACCGTAATCCCGCCGCCATCCCGATCGCCCGATGGCGCCTACAGACGCGCGAGCGCTTTCTTCGCGATCGCCTTGGCCATGTCCATGGACTTGGGTCCAGTCGGCAAGGTCACGCGCACGATCACGGCGCCTTTCTTCGCGAACAAGTCCACCCAGTCATTGGTGCTGGGATTGGCGAACGCGTCGGCGCCCAGTTCCGGCAACGACACCGGCGACTTGCCCCCGTTACGGGCCTTCCATGACTTGAGGTCCCCGTCGTGCAGGGAGACGTCGACGAAGCTCGGGCCATTGACGGGTTCGAAGGAACAGGTGACCTCTCCCGACGCGGGGTCGGTCGCCCTGGGCGCTCCCGCGAGCGGGCCCACGATCGCCTGCATCTCGGCGGCGGTGACGAGACTGCAGGGATTGGGCACGGCCGCCTCGGCCTGCACGAAAAGCAACGCGCCGCCCGCACAGACGGCCGTGGCACGCAGGAACGAGTTCAGCGAACGCAGCGCGGATGAGTTCATCGTGACGTCTCTCCGTGAGAGTTGTTTCGTGGCATCCCCACGATACACGGCCGGGCCGAAACCGGCCCTGGATGTCGCATCCGTAAACGCACCCTCCCACGCGTCGAGCAGCGTGTACTAGTGGTCATCGATCATGCCTGGCGCCCCTCAGCCCGGAACCGGAACGGCAATCCCAATCTCTGCGCAGCCGCGTTGGCATCCTCCAGTTCGTTACGCAGCTCGGCAGCGAAGTAGCTGCTCCCAGGACAGTCGCCCTCGACGATCACCACGCCGATCTCGTGCAGGGTATCGCCGTCCATTCCTTGGAAGAACGCGAGTGCCTTGCCCTGGCCGTGCCAGTCGCTCGGGAACCAGTCGGACTCGCCCCAGTCGATCGGCTCGTCTAGCCAGCGCTCGATGAACTCCCAGTACCGATCGATACCCGCCTTTCCGTCCCGGCGGACCAACGCCTTCCAGCCGTCGTCCGGATCGAGTTCGTCACCTTCGTCCGCGGCGAGACCCTGGAACGCGGACGCCAACGGCTCGATCCCCTCGACCTCACTGATCAGGTGCTCCGGATCACGTGGCTCCCGATCCCAGACGCTGAACACGTCGGAGCGGATCCTGGGCTCCGGCACGCCCGGCTCGACGATCGCTCCGAACTCGCCCACCTCGAAGAACCATGGGTTCGCCAGCGCCTCCACCCAGGCCTCGTCGACTTGCGCGGCACTGGCGGTTTGCAGCACCGCCGGAATCGAGAAGCTCGCCCCGAGCGACGCAAGGGTCTGCAGGAATTGCCGGCGGTTCATGGCGATTCCCCGTCGCGGCCCGCATGCCGCGAGTACACCTCGCGTTCGAACCGCGCCCGCTGCAGCGCAGACGCGCTGGTCGCCTGCTCAATCAGCGCCCGGGCCTCCTCCTCCGTCTGCGACGTCGCCTCCATCATCCGGTCGGTACCACCCTTCGCGAGTTCCTCGTCTGAGTTGAGCAGATAGAACACCCGTCGGGTCGCTTGCGCGTCCATCCACGCGACCGATCGGCCCTGCAGCTCGATGGCGCTCGACCCGACCAACGCATCGAACTCGACTTCCGACGCCAGATTGGCATCGGGACCGCAACGCCGAACGAAACCGCGCTCTGCCAGTCGCTCCAAGACGAACTCGACGCCGGCAAACGGCACGCCGATCGTCGCCAGGTACACCTGACGCCGCACGGTCCACGCACTCGACCCGTCCTTGGCGTGCTCGAGTTGCGGCAATCCGAGCGGCAGCAGGCCACCCGCGTCCAACGTGGCGATAAAGAGCCGCGCGGGATCCTGCGTCCACGCCGGGCTTTTGCCCGACGACGTAGTTGATCGTGCTGAACCTGAGCTCGAGCCGCCCCGACAAGGGCGCCTTCAGGCGTGCATCGCAACTCATGTCCTCGAAACACTGATAGAGATCGGCGAGACGGCGGATCGGCACCGGGACGCAGATCGTCTTGAACCCGCCGTCCGGGATACCCGTGAAGCCCGCCTCGTCTGCCCGATGCCCGAAATACTTGAGGCCGTACGCCGCCTCGAGCCGTTCGGCCATCGCTTGGTCCCAGGTGGCCGGGAATGGCAAGTACAGCAACTGGATCGCGTGCCCGAAGTCGTCGCCGGCTGTGAAGCTCTTGCCACCTTCGATACCGCGCCATACCTGTTGCAATTCAAGGCGCCGCCCGACCCGCTCGAACTTCGCCTCGACGTACGTCTCCGGCACGTCACCGATCCAGCGCGCCGTCCAACCCGAGTCCGAACACTGGAACGCGCTCCGATCGAGGGTCCCGAGCAGCAGGTAGGGTGGCAGTTCGTCCGCCACCATGACCTCCCCGAGCGGTGTCTTCCGGTACGCCGGCCGCGTGGGCAGGCACCGCGGCAAACCAATGACGGGCGGCAATCCCCAGGACAAGTCCTCGGGCGAAATGGATTGAACGGCCATGTGATGCTCCTTCGTTGCCCGGTGTCGGGCCGCATCCGCCGAAATGGCGTTCCACCTTGCCGAGCTGGCAGGTTGGCCGAAGCACGTGCTTCGTTCTTGATGCTGGGTGAATTGTACGCGCGGGGGAGGCTCAACAGGTGAGCCTGCGTCCCCTCATTTCACGACCGGATAGACCGCATCTCCCCACAACGTGCCGGGGTGATCCATCATCACCTCGATCACCAGCGGCACCAGCTTCCCCATCAGGTTGACGCAGTCCCGCAGCTGCTCCCGATTGACCTTCCCATTCCAGGTGGCCCCGCCGTGGATCAGCTGGTTGCGCAGCGTGTAGATGCGCGACAGCACGATCGACAGCACCGTCACCGTGTCCTGCCGGCCCAGTGCCACGTGCGCCGCCTTGTTGGCAGCCGAGAAGCTTGCCTTCCATGCCGACTCCGGCAGTGTCCCGTTCTGGAACTTCCAGAAATCCGCGAACACGTACGGGTTGTCGAGCAGCACCCGGATGCTCTTTGGAAACTCGGTCCAGACCAACGCCTCGAATCGCTTTTTCCCCGCGTCGAGCTGCGTCAGCTTGTCGAGGAACCCGCGAAACGTCTGCTGCTCCGAATCGCGATACTTCTCGTCGATCTCCGTTGCATACGCCGCGTTGAACGCAATCCACAGCAGGATGAACTGCCCGTCCGCATCGTCCTGGCCACCGAGCTGCTCGGCCCGGTCGAGCCACGACAACGCCCGGTGCACCCGCAAGCTCAGGTTCGGGTGCCATGCACCCCGCTCTGCGCGATGCCGCTCCTTGAGATGCGCGTAATCCATCAACCCCTCACGGAGACTGGTCCCACGGCGTCGAGTGCCTGCGTCGCGGCCTTCGCCTTCTCGATCCCCTGCAGCATGGTGGCGGTCGCTTCGATCACCAGCACGAACGACGGCTCGTTGGTCTCATCGCGCTCAGCGGCTTTCTCGAGTTCGTCCGCGACGTCAGCCATGGCCGCCACGGCGCCCATCATCAATGCGTCCATTCCGGCCAGGCGCTGCACTGCCGACGCGGCATCCGCCTTGCCCTCGCCAAATTCAGCTTGGAGCAACGCCAGTTCGAACATCACGCGACTGGACGCATCCTTGAGCCCTGCGGTCAGTTCCAGTGCGCTCGACCGCAAACGCTCATGCATCGGCAGCGTCGGCAGCGCCTCCAGCAGACTCGCCGCTTGAGTCTCCATCGTGTCCGCGCAGACTCGTACGGCGGACATGGCGGCGCGCAGTAAAGTGTTGCTACTTTTTTCCATAGGCCAGCTCATCCATCATTTGCGCGAATCGTCCCCAGCTGACGCGTTTTTCTTTCTGGCGGTGTGCGCCCCACCAGTAGAGCGAACCCCGGCCGACCTGCAGCTCACCGAGCTTTTCCTCGCGGCAGTAGATCTCCAGCTTGAGTGCCGACTTCGCTTTCGTGAGCGCGAAGTTCTCGATCTCGGCCTTCACTTCGTACTTGCGTTCCGCCGTGGTCGCCTTGCGCTGCGGCCTCTTTTTCCTGGCTGCCATGCCTTCCCCCGTTTCGATTCTGCGGAGCTATGCAGCGAAGCTATCCCCGCCCCCAACCTGACGCAACCGAACTTTCCGCGGCGATCCGCATTCCAGTGGCCAACGGGATCAATCTGAGTTCGGCTTCGGATGTGCGCCGCCCGGCCTTCGAGCGATTCGACGAGCGCACGGCTCGCGCCGCGAAAGGATGAGTGACTTCTAGTCCACGATGGCGGCCCCGTCCGTGCGGTAGCGGACAGTCGGCGCGAGCCGCTCCTGCCAGACTCTTCTCCCGGTCCGCTTACTCAGGGGAATTCATCCATGAACAAGATCGTACTCGTCGCCGCTCTCGCCACACTGGCCCTCGCTGGCTGCGCCAGGAAGGAAGGCCCAGCCGCCGAAGCGCCTTCCGACGCCTCTGTTGCCGCGGGCCAGGCTGCGGACAGTGCCGGCGAGGCCATTGACTCTGCCGCCGTCGCCACCAGGGAGGCCGCTGCAGATGCCGCCGACGCCACCAAGGAGGCCACTGCAGACGCCGTCGACGCAACCGGCAAGGCCGTCGAGAATGCGGGCGAAGCGATGCAGGACGCGGCCAAGGACTGATCGGCCGCTCAGCGCAAGCTGAACCGGACAGGGCGGGTTCCGCAAGGGCCCGCCTTGTTCGTTTCACGGCAGGCGTCAGGTGAACAGCACGGACGACGACGGCAAACCGCGTGCCGTGCTTCAGTCTCCCTTGGAAATGCCTGTCACGCGACGCTCCGTCGCCGTGTCGCCTCGGCCAGATCGTACGTCGACTGGAGGTTCATCCACAGGCGTGGTGACGTCCCGAGCACTTCCGCCGGGTCCAGGGCTGCGTCCGCCGTCACTCCGCGCTTGCCCTTGATGAACTCGTTCAGCCGGGCCTTGGTCCAGCCGATCTCGCGCGCGAACGCGGCCTGCGACTTGTCCGCCGGCTGCAGGAACTCCTCGAGCAGCATCGCGCCCGGGTGAATCGGGTTGGCTGGCTGCAGTGCGCGCTTTCTTGCCATCATCTTGACCTCCGCAGGTTCAGTGGGCCGGATCGAAGGAACCCCGCAAGGGACGCTGCAGCAGGACCGTTTGCTCGAAACAGTCGGCGAATTTGTACTTGGCCACAGACCGATCGCTCACCGTGCGGTTGCAGCGATCGAATTCAGGCCGCACGGGTAGACCGGCCGGGCCGCTTACTACCCGGCTCGACTGACAACCGGAAGCCGACGGCGCCAAGGATCGAGCGCACCGCTACATAACTTGGATTGCCGCGGCTCGACAACATCCGGTAGAGACTCTCGCGTGGAATGCCTGCACGACGCGCCAAAGCAGCCATGCCACCGCGAACCGCTGCGACGTCACGCACCGCCTGCAGGAGGACCCGCGGGTCCCCGTCCGTAAGGGCTGCATCCAGGTATGCCGCGATCTGGCGGTTAGTGCGAAGGTAGTCAGTAGTCTCGAACTTGCGCGTGGACATCATTGTTTTGCCTCTCCTCGGTGTGCAACCAGGCGTTGCCGCGCGGTGGCGATGTACTTGCGGATTTCCACCACAGGCCGACCGTAACGTATAGGTTACACCCATACGATTGCCGAATCGACGGGGTTTGCGCAATTTCAGATCGGCAGATGCTGCGGGTGAGGAATGCGGGTGCTGGCGTTTGGAACTCGAGGCTGCGTTCAGCCGATGCGGCCGTCGGATCCATCGTCAAATCGAGATTGAGAGTTTCAGCTGAAACGTCGATAGCGATGCCAGTATTGGTTCATCCACAGACGCGGTGACGTCACGAGCACGTCCGCCTGGTCCAGGGTCGCGTCCCCCATCGCGCTCGTGCCCATCCACGAAGATCCGTACATGCACGGCTTCCTCGACGCGGACCGCGGCAACATCCTTGCCGTTTACGAAATCCCGAGCAGCCCACCGCGGGTGCAGCACGATTAAAGGAGCTTGCGTCGTCATGACCAACTCGCCCGAAACCCGTCACCGCCGCCCCGCCCACCGTTCGTGGGCCGAACCGTGGAAGGTCAAGGTGGTCGAGCCCATCAAGATGATGTCCCGCGCCGAGCGCACGAAGGCCATCCTCGACGCGGGCTACAACACCTTCCTGCTGCGCTCCGAAGACGTCTACATCGACCTGCTGACCGACAGCGGCACCAGCGCGATGAGCGACTGGCAGTGGGCCGGCATGATGATGGGCGACGAGGCCTATGCCGGCAGCCGCAACTTCTACAACCTCGAGGCGGCGATCCGGCAGCATTACGGCTACCGCTACATCGTCCCGACCCACCAGGGCCGCGGCGCCGAGAACCTGCTGTCGCGCATCCTGATCAAGCCCGGCGACTACGTGCCCGGCAACATGTACTTCACCACGACGCGGCTGCACCAGGAACTGGCGGGCGGCACCTTTGTCGACGTGATCGTGCCCGAAGCCCACGACCCGACCGACGAGAGCCCGTTCAAGGGCAACGTCGACCTGGGCGCACTCGAGGCGCTGATCCAGCGCGTGGGCGCCGATCGCATACCGTATGTCTGCATCGCGGGAACGGTGAACATGGCCGGCGGCCAGCCGATGTCGATGGCGAACACGCGGGCGGTGCGCGAGCTGACGGCCCGCCACGGCATCCGCGTGATGCTCGATGCCACGCGCGCGGTCGAGAACGCCTACTTCATCCAGCAGCGCGAGGCGGGCTATCGCGACAAGCCGGTGGCCGAGATCCTGCTTGAGTACTGCAGCTACACCGACGGCTGCACCATGAGCGGCAAGAAGGACGCGCTGGTCAACATCGGCGGCTGGCTGGCGCTGAACGACGCGCAGCTGTACGAGGAAGCCAGCAACCTGGTCGTCGTATACGAAGGCCTGCACACGTACGGCGGCATGGCCGGCCGGGACATGGAGGCCATGGCGCGCGGCATCGTCGAATCGGTCGACGACGAGCACATCCACGCTCGCGTCGGGCAGGTGGAGTACCTCGGCCACAAGCTGATCGACATGGGCGTGCCGGTCGTGCGGCCGATCGGCGGCCACGCGGTCTATCTCGACGCCAGGGCGTTCTACCCGCACATCCGCCAGGACGACTTCCCCGCGCAGACGCTCGCGGCAAACCTGTACGAGGATGCCGGCGTTCGCGCGATGGAGCGCGGCATCGTCTCGGCCGGCCGCGACGCCGCCACCGGTGAACACCACTACCCTGCCCTCGAACTCGTCCGGCTGACCATTCCGCGCCGGGTCTACACGCAGGCGCACATGGACATCGTCGCGGAGTCTGCGGCAGCCGTGTTCGACGAGCGCGATGCGGCCCGAGGACTCCGGATGGCGCATGAGCCGCGCTACCTGCGGTTCTTCCAGGCGCGGTTCGAGCCACTGGCGGATGGCGCGGCCTAGAGCCGCTCGGCACCCTCGAGCAGCGACAGCCCTCGATCGAACGTTCCGAGCGGCAGGTGGCCCGCCTTGCGCGCAATCTCTAGAACCAGGCAATCCGAGAAACCAAGCGCCGGCCGCAGCCGGTACTGCGCGAGCGCGCGTCCAACGACGTCCGCGTCCTGGACGGACAGGTGCGCATGATTGAGCAGCATCTCGATGGCGGCGGCCAACTGCACCGCAGAACGCTCGTGCACTGCATCCAGCACCCAGATCGTTTCCGCCAGCACGAGCTGTGGCACCCAGGCGCCGCCAGCGATGAACGCCTCGGCCGCCTCAACCTGCTTCGGATCATCCCGCACGATCAGCCGCACCAGCAGGTTGGTATCAACCGCGCGCATGCTTCCGTCGGATGTACGTGCGAACCCCCGCCTTGACGTCGGTGGGTTTGCGCTTTCCCGGCTTGGTGGGGCTGAACACCGCCGCGTGAATGTCGGCCGACGTGCACTTCCCGTCGCGCCGCACGACGAACACGCCGTCGCGCCATTCCCAGACCAGCACCGAACCGGGCCCGACACCGAGTTGCCGCCGCACCTCGGCCGGCACCGATACCTGTCCCTGCGCCGTTACCTTGGACTGAATGCTGCTCACCCGGTCACATTACCCCGGTAATGCGACTTCGTCAATCGCGGCTGTCGGCCCTGTCGTCCGGCCTGGGGGATGGTCCGGCCTCCCGCGCCGCCCGCAACTTCTCGATGACCCCCAGGTACTCCGCCTCCATCGCGAGGACCTTGACGACGCGCTCCACGTCACCCATGTCGGACTGCATGACGTCCTCGACGGCCTGGCGATGGGCCTTTTCGAGTATTGCCAGATGGACGGCTGCGGACAAGTCTTCACTCATCCCGGCATTTTACTGCAACATCGGGCTGAATTCTGCTGGGCCCGGCGCAGATTTCGTCGCACCACCGCATCGGCGACTGTGCCATCACCTCTGTAAGTAAGGGCCGTTAAACGTTAACCTGCCCCGTCGTCACCCACGAGGACAGAGACTCCATGGCCAAGCCCCCGAACTATTCACAGCAGAAGAAGCAGCGCGAAGAGGCTGCGAAGAAGAAGCGCGAAGAAAAACAGCAGCGCCGGCAGCAGAAAAAGGACGAGACGCCACCGCCGCCGAATTGACACCCGGCGAGCGTCTCCACTCACCTCACCCCGCGTCACCGTCCTGCATCATTCGCCGCAGCAGGGTGCCGGTCGTGACCGCCGGATCCCAGCTGCATACACGATTGCGCCCGGCGGCCTTGGCCACCAGCAAGGCCTTGTCCGCCCTGTCGATGGACTCCTCCACGCTGATGTCCGGTTCCAGCAATGCGAGCCCGAAGGACGCCGTTGTGGAAATCGCGTGGCCGGCCGGACCCGTGATGACGGTCGCCTCCGCGATCCGCTCGCGGATGTGACCGATCACTTTCTCCCCGATCACCAGGTCCGCCCCGGGCAGCGAGATCAGGAACTCATCGCCACCGTAACGAAACACCTTGTCGTACGGGCGCAGGTGTTCCATGAGCTGGCGCACCACGCCGGCCAGCACCAGGTCGCCGACGGCATGGCCATGCGTGTCGTTGATCTCCTTGAGATGGTCCAGGTCCATGAAGACGATGCAGCACTGCTGCACGTTTCGCCGCGCCAGCTCGCGCCACTCGCGCAACGTGGGCAGCATCTCGACGCGACCGTAGGCTCCAGTCAGCGCATCACGGTCCCGCAGCGAACCGGCGATCGCATGCCGCAACGTATCCAGTTCCAGGTTCAGGCGCTCGCCGCCGGTCACGAACTCGTCGTAGCCTTCATGCGAGACCGGCTCACCGGCGCCCGCCTCGCGCAGCATCTGCGCCGCGACCTGGTGCAGCCTCTTGTGCTCCGTTTCGATCGCCGCGAACGCCGGCTGCTCCCAGAACTCGACCGGTGCCTGCTCGTAATACCACTGGCCGAAGCGGCACAGGCGATGCGCCGTCTGCTCGAGGTCGTTCGGATCGCACGGCAACCGGCAGACGATCGAGCGGATGAGTCGGTCGCGCCAGTGGGCATGGTCGCGCACAGCCTGCTCCAGCTGCTCCCGCAATTTCCGCAACACGGCCGGGTCTATGCGATGCATCGGGATTCACCTCACACGCAGTGCGCAGCTCCTCCAATGCGACAACCCCATGCCTAGGGTCACGCAGGTCTGCTGCGACTGCAACAGGCTCAATACCTACGCCATCTCGCATTCGATGCTGCGTGCTGTCATGGTCGTGCTCCCCAGGTGGTCCGGCAGTGTATCTTGGCGGGCATGAAATACCTGCGGGACGAGACCGACTTCGAGATCACGCTGACGCCGCCGGTGCCGGCGGTGGCCTCGGTGATACTGCTGCATGGTCTAGGCGCCGACGGCCACGACTTCGTGCCGATCGTCGACGAGCTCGGCTTGCCCGACTCGCTCCCCGTGCGCTTCGTGTTTCCGCACGCACCGCTGCGGCCGGTCACGGTGAACAACGGGTTCGTGATGCGTGCCTGGTACGACATCAAGTCGTTCACTCCGTCCGGGCGGGCGGACATGTCCGGTACCGTCGAATCCGCGCGCCGGGTTGCGGACTGCATCGATCGTGAACGGCAGCGGGGTATCGAGGCCTCCCGCGTGGTGCTGGCGGGGTTCTCACAAGGTGGCGCCGTCGCGTTGTATGCGGGCCTGCGCCATCCCGAGCGACTGGCGGGCATTCTCGCCATGTCGTGTTACCTGCCCTTTCCGGAGACGCTCGCGGCGGAGAAGTCGGCAGCGAACGCGGACGTGCCGATCCTGCTGTGCCATGGCCGCAGCGATCCGGTGGTGCCGATCGCGATGGGTCTCGAGGCGCGCAACGAACTGCAGGCGCATGGTTACAAGCCGGAATGGCGCGACTACCCGATGCAGCACGCGGTGTGCACGGATGAGATCGCCGACGTGGCGCGGTGGTTGCGGCAGCAACTGCAGGCGGCTGCGAAGGCGTAGCGCGGCTATTCGTCCGCGATCGGTGCCGCGTCGGGAATCGTCACCGGCGGTGACTCCAGCCCGTGGCCCTTGCGCCCACCACGGATCAGCGCGCCCTCGCCGAGCGAGCCCTGGATCATGACCTGTGCCATCTCGGCGCAACGCTGGACCAGCCTGGCGGCGCCTTCGTGCAGTGACGCGGAGTTCTGCACGAACTTCTCGTTGTTCTCCATGTCCTCCGCGCTCCAGCCGCGGGTGTGCGCGACGTAGGGGAACTGCGGGAACTGGCAGCCGACCTCGGCAAAGAACCCGAGCAGCTGGCCCGCGACGCCCTGCACGTTGTCCTGCCCGCCGGTGATGATGAAGCCCGCCACCTTGTTGCGCAGCAGGTGCCTGCCGGCGACCGTCTCCTGGTTCTGGATGCAGTTCATCCGCTCGACCATCTTGTAGTACAGGCTGCTCGCCCCGCCCCAGCGGATCGGCGTGGCCACCAGGATCACGTCGGCCCAGTGCACGACGCCTTCGTACACGCGATCCATCTGGTCGTCGGCATCCATCTGCGTGATGGAGCACGGCCACGTGCACGCGCGCGACGACTTCGAGTAGAACCCTTCGCACTCGCGGAACCGCAGGTCGCGGATGCGCAGCAGTTGCGACTCGCAGCCGTGGCGGGTCGTGGCGTCGTGCAGCGCATGCAGCAGCAGGTCCTCGGACGTGCTGTAGCGCGGGTGCGCCGCCGTCATGGCCGTCGTGGAGAGCCCCAGCACGCGGATCGGGCCCGGCTCGCGCTGCGGCGTGCGGGCCAGGGGGTGCGGCGGATGGGGCAAGCGGCCCCGCTTCGTGCGGGCCTGCGGATTGACCAGCACGCGTCCATTCTCGACGCGCACGTCGTGGACCGGAACACGGTCGTCCTCGAACCCGGGCTCGCCCTCGCCGGTACGGCAGTGGAACTTCCAGTAGTGCCACGGGCAGACGACGAAATCGCCGTCGAGCCTGCCCTCGCCGAGCGGCCCGCCCGCGTGGTTGCACACGCCGGAGATCGCGCTGAACTGGCCGTCCTTGCAGGCGAGCGCGATTTTCTTGCGGCCGAGCAGCACCTGCTGCAGCGGCCGTGCGGCCAGTTCGTCGGCTGCGCCGACGTCGGTCCACGCGTTGACGTCGCTCTGCATACGCCCTCCTGTCTACGGGTTCCAGGCCGGCGGACGAGTCAGGCTGCGACCTGCTCGAATGTCACATGCGGGATGTCCGCCCGATCGCGCGCGTGCTCCAGGGTCAAGCCGCACAGGTTTCCCTGCGAGTCGATATCCAACAGCGTGTTCTCATCGAGTTCGCGCGTTTCAAAGATGTCAGACGAGCGGAACTCGATGTACAACGTATCGGTTTCCTGAAAGTAAGTGATCTTCATGGTTTATACGACCGGTCGAAGAACGCGTTGCGCACAGTCACCCTATCGGGAAGCAACACCACACGGAGGACCCGGTGACCCGCTTCGGGAACCAGGCACCACCTGCGAATACGCCCATCCGTCTGCACAACTTCGCGGATCGGTTGTCGGACGGCTCGCTGAATCCAGTCGTCGCGAATAATCGCACGGTCCGGCCGAACACGCACTGCCCCCGCTCCGTCGTCATGGCTGCAAGACCTCTCGTCCGCCGAGCATCACGAACGACACATTCTCCAGCACGGCGAGATTCTGCAGCGGATCACCCGGCACCGCGATGATGTCGGCGAGCCTACCTGCCTCGACGGTGCCGACGTGGTCCTGCCAGCCGAGCAGTTCCGCATTCACGCGCGTGGCTGCCTGGATGGCCTGCATCGGCGTCATGCCGGCCTCGACCAGAAGCCCGAGTTCGCGCACTCCCTGTTTCACGGGGAAGCCGACGTAGTCGGTGCCGACGGTGACGTTCACGCCCGCCTTGATCGCCTTGCCGACGGCCGCAACGTGCTGGGAGCGGTACTTGCGTGTCAGCTCGTTCATCTTGGCCTGTGCCTCGCTGCCAGGCTGCTCGTTGAGGTAGTAGTCGCCGACATAGAGCGTCGGCACGAGGTAGACGCCCTTCTCCTTCATGAGCCTGACGCTCTCGTCGTCCATGAACGTGCCGTGCTCGATCGTGCGCGCACCGGCGAGGATCGACGCCTTGATGCCCGCGGCCGAATGCGCATGTGCCGCGACCGGCACGCCGAGGCGCGAGGCTTCGTCGACGATCGCTGCCAGTTCGTCCGAACTGTAATGGGCTCGATTCGGATCGTTGCCGGCGGACATCATCGCGCCGCTCGCCAGCACCTTGATCCAGTCGCTGCCGTGCTTGATCTCCTCACGCACTGCCTTGCGCACGGCATCCACACCGTCGACGACCAGTCCGTCCGCCACAACCTGGTGTTCGGGGCCGAGGAAATTCAGGTCGCCTCCGCCGCCGGTGATCGAGAAGTAGTGCCCGGCGCCGGTCAGCCGGGGACCGCTGAACAGGCCTTCCTGGATTGCAGTGCGAACGTCGAGATGCGCGTAGGCGACGTCGGCGTCGCCGAGGATGCGTACCGTAGTCCACCCGGATCGCAGCATTTCCTGCACCACGTTGAGGCCACGCAGCGCTTTGTAGCCGGACGAGCGCCGCAAGTGGTCGACCTGGTAATCGTCGGTCTTGATCAGCACGTGGGCGTGCGCATCGATCAGGCCCGGCAGGCAGGTGTCCTGCGAGCGGTCGATCACCGTACCCGCCGCATTCGGAGCGAACGGGCCGATGGACACGATGCGTCCGTTCTCGATACGGATCGCCACGTCGCGCTTCGGTGTCGCCGACTTGCCGTCGATGAGCGTGCCGCAGCGGAGCGTGGTGACGCCGGTGGCGGATGGGGCCAGCGTCTCGGGTGCAGGACCGGCCTGGGCGGGCCCGACAAGGACAAGGCACGCCAGCGCCAGGCACGAAGTCGTATTAGGTCTCTTCATCAGACTTTTTCTCCTCCGCGACAACTGCTACTGCGGCGACGGTGGCGGCTGAGCTTCACGCCACGCGCGCCACTTCGCACTGCGTCCCTCACGGATCGTGGCCAGGTGTTCGGCCACCCGCTCGCCCGCGCTCCTGGTCCACACCGGCACCGTAGTCTTCTGCGCGCCACTGCCGGCCGCCATGCCGCTCATTGCGATCGCATCGCCGTTGACGCGATCCGCAAACACGTCGGTGCGGTTTGCCGTGTCACCCGTGTTGGTGCGGGCATACAAGGCAACGAAGGTCGACCCGTCACCCGTCAGTCCCTGGTAGTCACCGACGAACAGGCCGTTGGCATTCGGGGCGTCCAGCAGGTCGAAATTGCCGGCGAGTCGCGTCTCGCGCCAGGTCGTGCCGTCGCGTGAAACGGCCAGCCAGAAATCGGTCGGCTGGAAAGTCGCCGTGCCGGCCTGGCGAAAATCGTAATACGTCACCCCAACCAGGCCGCTTGGCAGCACGGCCAGTGTCGGCGTGAACGCGGGGACCGCAGCGTTGGCACTGACGCGGACCGGCGCGCTCCAGGTATTGCCGCCGTCGATGGAGCGTGCAAGCACGATCGCGTCGTGGGTGCCGCCCGTGAAACGCGAGTCCTGCCACGCCGCGTACAACGTACCGTCGACAGGGCTGGCAGCGAAGGCACCCAGGACTTCACCGGCCCGCACGGTGATCGACGTCTGCGACGGGACGCGCGTCCCGACCGCGAGCAGTTGCGAGATGCGCGTCGGCGCGGACCAGGTCACGCCCCTGTCGGTCGACCGGATGACGGCGAGGTTGCCTTCGATCACCGCGGGATTGCCGGCCGCGGGGCCCAGCTCGGTGAAGAAGACGTGCACCGCGCCATCCGGCGTCGTCACTGCGACGTTGCCGATGGTCTGTCGCGCTGCCCCCGGATCGTAGATCGGCACCGCCGGTGACCAGTTCACGCCGCCGTCCGTGGAACGCGCAAGCAGCGTGACGCCGTGCTCGCTCGGGTCGAGGCGGTCCCAGACGGCATACACGTAGCGCGGGTCCGTCGAGTCGATGGTGAGGCTTTCCTTGTCGTTGAAGAGCTGCAGGCCGTCGTCATCGACCAGGGAGATTGCAGGACCCCAGGTGGTCCCGCCATCGGTGGAGCGACTCACCAGCACCGCACTGCGCGCACCGACCGCGAGCGCTGCGCCAGTGAAGGCAATGCCGATCTGCAGGACGGTGGAACCGCTGACGGCAACCCAGGGATCGGACGCGCGGGCGAACACGCCGCCCGCACACTGCGTGAAGGGCGAGGCCGCCGGCGTGCTCCAGGTGGCACCGCCGTCGACCGAAACTGCGGTCGCCAGTCCGCGTGCTCCACCGTCGGACATTCGGTCCTGCTGCCACGAGGCGACGAGATGGTTCGGATTGGCGGGATCGATGGCGAGATGCGGTTCCACTTCTGCATTCGCATACGCGGTCGCGCCCGCCGGCACGACCAGGCAGTTGGCGCTGAACGGAGTTGGCCCAGTCACCCGGACTGCGGTTGCCGTCGTGAAGACCGGCGGCTCTTGCGGGGGTGGGGGTGGCGGGGGTGGCGGTTCGCCGCCGCCGGAACCACCTCCGCCGCCACAGCTCGCCAGCACCAGCGCGAGGAGCAGGATCGACGATGATCGCCAGGGGCAAGAGGACACGTATGGCGTCGGGTCGTTCAAGGCTCCTCCCGTGGCCACGGAGTCTAGACGAACCGTGCGCCCTCGGTCGCCATCTCGTCCCACGCACCGACGAAGTCCTGACAGATCCCGCGGCAGCCGCTAGGCTCGCACCATGCACACCATGACAATTCCTCGCCCCCGCGTTTGCTCACCGCAGCGGCAGCAGCAGATCCAGACGCTGGTCGCAACGGTATTGCTGACGGCCTGCGCGGCCGCCTATGCCGAAGCTCCCGTCTTTTCCGAGTCCCCCTACCGCAAGCACATCGAAATGCTGTCATCGGATGCCTTCGAGGGGCGTGCGCCCGGCACCGAGGGCGAGCAGAAAACTCTCGCGTACCTCGAACAACAGTTCCGGGCGGCCGGGCTGAAGCCGGGCATCGGCGACAGCTACCTGCAACCCGTGCCGGTGGTCGAGATCCAGCCGCACGCAGATGCCGCGATGCGGCTCGCTGGAGCCGGCGGCAAGCCGCTCGAGCTGAAGAGCCCGGACGACGTCGTGGTGTGGACCAAGCGACCCGTGCCATCGACGAGCATCGCGAACGCCGAGGTGGTGTACGCGGGCTATGGCATCGTCGCGCCGGAGTACGGCTGGGACGATTACGCGGGCCTCGACGTGCGCGGCAAGCTGGTGCTGGCGCTGGTCAACGATCCCGGTTACGCGACGCAGGACCCGCAGCTTTTTACGGGCAACGCGATGACGTACTACGGTCGCTGGGATTACAAATTCGCCGAAGCCGTGCGTCACGGCGCCGCAGGCTTGCTGGTGATCCACGAGACGATGGCGGCCGGTTATCCGTGGTCCGTACCGCGCAACGGCGCGACCAAGCCGCAGTTCGACCTGCGCATCGACGACTACGCGACCAGGCGACTCGCGCTCGAAGGCTGGATCACGGAAGACGCTGCGTCACGCGTGTTGGCGGCAGCCGGCATGGACTTCGGCGCGCTTAAGAAGGCGTCGTCGGTCCGCGGCTTCAAGGGCAAGGCGACGGGCCTCACGGCGAGCATGTCCGTGCGCAACGACGTCCGCAACACGGTCTCCTACAACGTCGTGGGTAAGGTGCCGGGCAGCCAGCGTCCGCACGAGGCATTCGTCTACACCGCGCACTGGGATCACCTGGGCAAGACCGCGAACGCCAAGCCCGGCGAAGACGCGATCTTCAACGGCGCGCAGGACAACGCGACGGGCGTCTCGGCACTGATCGAGCTCGGACGCGCGTTTGCCGCGTCCAAGCCGGCACCGGAACGCTCGGTGATGTTCGTCGCCGTCACGGCCGAAGAGTCGGGCCTGCTCGGCAGCGAGTACTTCGCTGCGCATCCGCCCATCCCCGTCGCGCAGATGGTCGGCGGGCTGAACATGGACAACCTCTACAGCGTAGGCAAGACGCGCGACATCACCGTGATCGGGTTTGGCAAATCTGAACTCGAGGATGCCTTGCGCACGGCCGCTGCCAGGCAGGGACGCGTGCCGGTGCAGGAGCCGTCGCCCGAGAAGGGCTTCTACTACCGCTCCGATCACTTCAACCTGGCAAAGGCCGGCGTGCCGATGCTGTACACCAAGGCAGGCATCGACAGCCCGACGCTGGGGGCGGATTTCGGCAAGAAGTGGCTCGCGGAATACACGGCGCAGCGCTATCACCAGGTCTCGGACGAGTATTCACCGGACTGGGACGTGAGCGGCACGCTGCAGGACCTGCAGCTGTACTACGACGTGGGAATCGATGTCGCGAATTCGTCGCGGTGGCCAAACTGGTACCCAGGCGTCGAATTCCGCGCGATCAGGGATAAGAGCCGGAAGTAGCCTTCTCAGTCGCGCACGATGAGCTCCGCGAGCTGTGCCGGCTCGTCGCCGCGATCCATGTCGGCGACGACGTCGAACACAGACCCGCCACCGATGCGGGTTTCGATGCCTTCCAGCTTGAGGCGGGTCGGCTGCCCGTCACTGTCGACAATGGTCGTCATGACCGCGGCCTGACCGTCCGGGTCGAGCCAGCCGAACCGGCATCCCAGCACCGGACCGTCGGAGAGCACGTCGTCGGTGTCTTCGGCGCAGGCGACAAAAGCGATGCGTCCGTCGTCGGCCACCGCGGCGTCGGTGAAACCCAGCGGCACGCCCGCCACCGCGCCGAGGCCAACCTCGAGAACGCGACGCACCGGCGGCAATGGGTTGCGACCGTCGAGCCAGCCCACGAACTTGTTGAGCGAAATGTCGAGGATCGCGTTCCACGACTCGAAGCCACGCCTGCCGATGCCACGCTGCAACAATCGCAGCCAATCGCCATGCACTACCGCGCCTTCGATGTTCAGGCGGGTGCCGTGTGCAGCTGTGTGGATGCGCAGGCTGGCGTAAAAGTCGCTACCCGAGAGTTGCTGCGCCATCGCGCCCTTCCCCGCCGCGATCGTCACGATTTTTTCGCGCTGCGGGCTCGAGCCAGACCCGAACGCCACGAGCCGGCCGTCCGGCAGCACGACGCAGGCCTCCAGGTCCATCTTGAATTTCTTGTTGCCGCGCGCGTCGTCGAAGACTCGCGCGCCGTCCGGCCCGGCGGGCAACAGGATCGGTTGCGTCGATCCCGTCGACGGATCGAGGACGGCAAGCGCGCTGACGTCGTCCTGCAGGATCACCAGTCGACCGCCCTGGCGGCGGATCGACGAGGCAGCCCGCACGTGGCCCGGCAGGTCCTCCAGCGGATGGGCGCCATGGTCGTAGCGGAGCAGCCGCGGCCTGCCGAGCGTCGCGGTCAGGCTCGTCGAGAGCGTGGCATGGAGGGACTTGAACTCTGTGTTGCGTGGCATCGGCCGACATTGAGCGGGGCTGCCCGCGCGCGGTCAAGTGAAGCTTTGCCTGGGTCTCAAAACGCCTTTTTTCAACCCTGCCTGCTTCAAGACACCGTTGGCCGTATGGCGGGACAAAAACCTGGAATCGACTACGAAGTTGCGCCGCAAGAGCGGGCTGAACCAGATGTCATGGTCGCCTTTGCCGTGACGCACTCGGTAGCAACCGGCGCCTCGGAGAATACGTCGCAGGTCGGGCGCGAAGTCGCCCACGGAGCGCCCGCCCTAGCCCCGCTTGACGCTGATGAGTTCCTGCTTGTGCCAGAGAAGTTCGACCGGGACTTCGACATCCGACTCGCCAACGTTCATCGCCAGCAACTCGGGAATGAGGGTCCGCAGCTTCTTGGTCATCGCTTCGACCGTCGCCGTTTCCGTCGCAAGCCCTGGGACGTTCGTCTCACTGACGAACCAGACGCGAGCGTCGCCATCCCAATCGCACTTCACGCTGTAGGACTTTCGCATACGGCGCACACGGGTCGATGACCGCCTCATGGACACAAACTTACCATACCCAGAATACCCGGGGTGTCACCCTCCACAAATCTGAAAAGATGCCGACATTGCCGAGAATCAGCAAGGGCCCTCACCCCAACCCCCTCCCGCTGCAGCGGGAGAGGGAGCAGGAACGGGAAAGACGGCAGAGTCAGCTACGCGGCTTTGCCTTCGGCGAGCGCCTTCACGTCCGAGGTCTTGAGCGCCTGGCCGCCGATGGCCCAGTCGCCGCTCTTGAACTCATTGATGCGGACCGTGGTGACGCCGCGCATCCTTTCGCCTTCGACTTCGATCATCGCCGCGGTGACCTTGGCGATCATGTCGGCTTTCTGCTGCGGGGTGAACACGTCCGTGATGACGTCGATGGTAACGAGGGGCATGTCGTTTCTCCTTGCGCTGGTTGGTCAAATCGTTCCTGCGAATGGCAGCGCATCCACCGCGCCATTGAACGCGATGAACAACGTGCAGGCCTCGGCGCCGTTGCAGCGAGCCGTGTGCGGCAACTGGGCCGGCCCATACGCGTAATCACCGCGCTGCAGGCTCACGGTCGGGTGACCGGCGTAGGTCACGTCGAGTTGGCCGGAGACGAGCACCATCCGTTCGGCCGACGTGTGCGAGTGCGCCGGAATCGTGTAGCCCGACGGCACACGCAGGAACACGTCGGCACCCGGCTCGGCCGGATTGCCGTGCAGCACGGAGATCTTGCAACCCGGCGGGAAGATGGCCGGGCAATCTCCCCATTGCAGGTCGGCGGCTGTCTCAGAGAGGGCCAGCGGGCGGTCCAGCCCAGGGGCCACCGGCGTTTCGGCACTCAGTGCGGCGGACGCACCCAGGACAGCGAACAGGATGGCGGACAGGGTCAGGTTGTGGATCGGCCGGATCATGGTGGTACTCCTTGGTCTCGCGGCGTGCAGGCAAATGCTGGCAGCTCGCGCTTGCCGAAGCATGCAGGGGGCATGGAGATTTCGTGGAGGTCAGCGACTGGGTTGCCAACTGGATTTCTGGGCGAGCGCACCGGCCGGCGGTATCCTCGGGTCCATGCTCTACCGGTTTGAAGCGTTCGAGCTCGACACGGCCAAGGCCGAGCTGCGCGAGAACGGCGCACCTCGTCCAGTCGAACCCCAGGTCTATGCCCTGCTCACCCTGCTGGTCGAGAACCGCGAGCGACTGGTCTCGCGGGATGAACTTCTCGACAAGGTATGGGACGGACGTGTCGTGTCCGACGCCGCACTGGCGAGCCGCATCAAGTCGGCACGGCAGGCGCTCGGTGACGACGGCCAGTCACAACGGTTCATCAGGACGATCCATGGCCAGGGCTTCCGCTTCGTTGCCGAGGTGAGGGTCGCGCGCGCGATACAGCTCGCCGATCCGCCGCCGCTCGAGTTGCACGCAGGACCGCACGAGGCACAGTCGGCGCGACCGTCGATCGCCGTGCTGCCGTTTCGCCTCATCGGCGATGCCGGGCCGTTCGCAGCCATTGCCGACGCCCTGCCCCACGAACTGATCATGGAGCTGTCCCGCCTGCGCTGGCTGTTCGTCACGGCGCGCGGCTCGTCGTTTCGCCTGCGCTCCGAGGACGCCGACATGCGCGAGATCGGTCGCGTGCTCGGGGTGCGGTATTGCCTGTCCGGCACCGTTGACGTAGCGGGCCCGAACCTCGTCGTCGCCGTCGAACTCGTCGATACGCGCAATGACGGTGTCGTCTGGGCGGACCGGTTCACCGGCTCGGTCGACGACGTGCACTCGATCCGCGAGGACATCCGCGCGCGGATCCTGACGGCGCTCGAACTGCGCATTCCGTTGCACGAAGCGAACCTCGCCCGCCACACGGTGACCGAGAACCTCGATGCGTGGTCGGCGTACCACCTCGGGTTGCAGCACATGTACCGCTTCAATCGCACGGACAATGCCGCAGCCACGGCGTTGTTTCAGCAGGCCGTCGCCAGGGACCCGGGATTTGCACGCGCGCACGCGGGACTGTCGTTCGTGCACTTCCAGACTGCGTTCATGCGGCACACGGACGATGTCGCCGGCGAGTCCGACCTGGCACGTCGATTTGCGCAGCGCGGCCTGGAACTCGACCCGCTCGACCCGTTCGTGAACTTCACGATGGGCCGCACTTTCTGGCTCTCGGGCGACCTCGAGGGCGGCCTGGCGTGGCTCGAGCGGGCGACCGCGATCAGCCCGAACTATGCGCAAGGCATCTATGCCCAGGCCTGGACCGAGACGCTCGCGGGCCGCGGCCTGCAGGGCCGGGCGCACGTCGACCTCTCGATGCGCCTGAGCCCGCTCGATCCGCTCTAT
>CAVUSC010000022.1:0-141688 GCA_963743995.1 uncultured Gammaproteobacteria bacterium
ACGCGGGTCCTTACTTGACGACCGGGGCTTCTTCAAACGTGTGGTACGGCGCCGGCGACGGCACCGTCCACTCGAGGCCGTGGTTGTACGCGCCCTCCCAGACACGGTCCGACGCCTTGGTGCCGCCACGCGCGCACTTGACGATGATGTAGACGAAGAGCAGCTGCGACAGGCCGAAGCCGAACGCGCCGATCGAGGACACCATGTTCCAGTCGGCGAACTGGGTCGAGTAGTCCGGGATGCGGCGCGGCATGCCGGCCAGGCCGAGGAAGTGCTGCGGGAAGAACAGCAGGTTCACGAACACGGTCGACATCCAGAAGTGCCAGTTGGCGAGCTTGATGTCGTACATGTGGCCGGTCCACTTCGGCAGCCAGTAGTAGACGCCCGCCATGATGGCGAACACTGCGCCCGGCACCAGCACGTAGTGGAAGTGCGCCACGATGAAGTAGGTGTCGTGGTACTGGAAGTCGGCCGGTGCGATACCCATCATCAGGCCGGAGAAACCGCCAATCGTGAACAGGAACAAGAAGGCCAGCGCGAACAGCATCGGCGGCTCGAACGTCAGCGAACCGCGCCACATCGTTGCAGTCCAGTTGAACACCTTTACGCCCGTCGGCACGGCGATCAGCATCGTGCTCAGCATGAAGAACATCTGGCCCGCGAGCGGCATGCCCACCGTGAACATGTGGTGCGCCCAGACGATGAACGACAGGAACGCGATCGAGGCGGTTGCATAGACCATCGCGTCGTAGCCGAATAGCTTCTTGCGCGAGAACGTCGGGATGATCTCCGACACGATCCCGAACGCGGGCAGGATCATGATGTAGACCTCGGGGTGCCCGAAGAACCAGAAGATGTGCTGGTAAAGCACCGGGTCGCCGCCGCCGGCCGCAGCGAAGAACGTCGTGTGGAAGAAATGGTCAGTGAGCAGCATCGTCACCGCGCCGGCGAACACCGGCATCACGGCGATCAGCAGGTAGGCGGTGATCAGCCACGTCCAGACGAACAGCGGCATCTTGAGCAGGCCCATGCCCGGCGCGCGCAGGTTCATGATCGTGACGATGATGTTGATCGCGCCCATGATCGACGAGGCGCCCGCGAGGTGGATCGCGAAGATCGCGAGCGGGAACGCGTCGCCGGTCTGCAGCACGAGCGGCGGGTAGAGCGTCCAGCCGGCCGCGGGGCCGCCGCCCGGCATGAACAGCGACAGGATCAGCAGCGAGAACGCCGACACCAGCAGCCAGAAGCTGAAGTTGTTCATGCGTGGCAGCGCCATGTCGGGCGCGCCGATCTGCAGCGGGATCATCCAGTTGGCAAGACCGACCGTGGCGGGCATGACCGCGCCGAACACCATGATCAGTGCGTGCACCGTCGTCATGGTGTTGAAGAACTGCGGGTCGACCAGCTGCATGCCGGGCATGAACAGCTCGGCGCGGATCACCAGCGCCATCGCGCCGCCGATGAAGAACATGACGAGACTGAAAATCAGGTACATCGTGCCGATGTCCTTGTGATTCGTCGTCGTCAGCCAGCGCATCATGCCCTTGGCCGGGCCATGATCGTCGTGGTGGTCGTGCGCGGCGGCGTGGCCGTGAGTCTGGGAAGCGCTCATTGGATCGATTACTCCGCGTTCGCGACCAGCACGGTCGTCGTCTCGTTGGCTGTCGTCGTCGGGGCGGCGGCCGGCACCGCCGTTACCGCTGCGGCCTGTGCGGCGGGCGCGGCAGCGGCCTGGCGCGCAGCCTTCTGGCTGGCGAGCCAGCTGTCGTACTCGGCCTGCTCGACCACGCGCACGACGATCGGCATGAAACCGTGGTCGCGTCCGCACAGCTCGGCGCACTGGCCGCGGTACGTGCCGACCTTGTCGGCCCTGAACCACAGCTCGTTGATGTAGCCGGGAATCGCATCTTTCTTCATGCCGAAGTCCGGCACCCACCAGTTGTGGATGACGTCGGCTGCGGTGACCAGCACGCGCACCTTCTTGTCGACCGGGACGACCAGTGGGTTGTCCACGTCGAGCAGGTAGTGGTCAACCTTGCGCACGTCGATGCCCGAATCGAGCTGGCGGGCTTCGTCGCTGGCGCGCGTCAGGCTGGAAAAGTACGAGACGCCTTCATCGACGTAGTCGTACTGCCACTTCCACTGGTACCCCGTGACCTTGATGGTCATGTCGGCGCCGCGGGTGTCGTCGATCTTGACCAGCGTGCGCGCGGCGGGAACCGCCATCGCGACGAGGATGATGACCGGGATCACGGTCCAGATGATCTCGGCCTTGGTGTTGTGCTCGAAGGTGGCCGGCACGGCGCCTTTCGACTTACGGAACGTGGCGATCGAATAGATCATCACGCTGAACACGGCCACGGCGATGGCGCAGCAGATCCAGAGGATCAGCATGTGCAGGCCGTAGATCTCGCGGCTCAGTTCGGTGACGCCTTCGCGCAGGTTCAGGGTCCAGGCGGCCGATGCCGATCCCGACCACAACGCGGCCAGGGCCGTCGCCGCAATGGCCCGGAGGGCACGCTTCATCTTCATTGGCACTACCGAAACTCCCGTGTGAAACAGGCGCCGCCCTGCTGGAGGTGGCTGCCATTCCCGAGCCGGACACCAGTCACTTCGACCGGGCATCCAGCGCGGGGGACTCGCTCGACTTGCCCACCAACTGGCGGAGCCGCCCGGCCAGGCCGAGGCGCTCTTCCTCGGTGAGGAAACGTCCCACCTCGCAGGCACGCCCGTGCGACTCGATGACGAGCCGGCTCGGGTGCTGGGCCGCTGGCGGGCCGCGCAGTTTAACCGTCGCCCAATGTCGTGCAAATACCGTCCGGCTAGGTATCGCGAGTCCCTGTCGTTCGATCACCACCGAATCGTCCGTAATTAGAATGAGTTCACGTTGCCGCCCGTCGTTCATGCTCGCACGGACCGCCCACCAGAGCAGGCCGATTTCGAGGCCCGCGAATGGCAGGATGGGCCAGAGGCCCTGCATTGCGAAGAACGTGGCGACTGCGAACGTGACGACAGCGAGCCCGCCGACGAAAACGCGCGCCGAGCGCGGGGTCAGCGAGCAATTGGGTGCCAACTCGATCCGGTGAGCGGACACGGTGGCGGCCTCGGTGTCGAACGTCGAAACGACCATGGACGGTGCGACGACAGGAAGGGCGGGGACCGAATTTACCCCGGCGGCATGCCCGCGAACATCCTGTACACGAGCGTTTTCCGGCTGCCGTCCGCGATTTTCCGCTGGACAGCCTAGGCCCGGACCGCAGCCAGAAGCGCTTTACGCAGGCGCACCGCGGCATGTACATCGACTACGGCATTGCCGAACGCGGACCGTTCGGCGGTCCAGGCGGTGACCGCCAGCGGTGGGGAGCCCAGCAGCCGCTCGAGCGTCGCCAGGTTCGCAGACCGGCGCTCGAAGGCCGGGTCGATTTCATTGGCGATCCATCCGACCAGGCGGCAGCGACCCGCGACATGGATGGCTTCGGCGGTCAGTCGGGCGTGATTGAGGCAGCCGAGCGTGGTCCCGACGACCAGGATGACATCCAACTGCAGGGCTTCGGGCAGGTCGCTCAGGAAACCTTCCGGGTGCAGGGGAACCCGCCATCCGCCCGCGCCTTCGACCACCGCGAACTCCACCCCTGCCGTGACCTGTCCATACCACTCTATCAGGTGGCCCAGCGACATGACCTGCCCTGCCTCCTCCGCCGCAAGGTGCGGGGCAATGGCTGCCTCGAAGCACCAGGGATTGACGCTTTCGTAAGGGAGCCGCACCGAGGCGGCGGCCTGCAACTCCAGCGCGTCGACGTTTCGCAACGGCTCGCCCGGACCCGCGCGCTGGCTGCCGCTGGCGATGGGTTTCAGGCCCACCGACCGGATACCTTCCGCCGCCAGCATCCGCAGGATCGCGGCGGAGAGCGCCGTCTTGCCGACGCCGGTGTTGGTGCCCGTGATGAAGAGGCCGGGTGTCATGGGAAGGGGTTAGGGGTTAGGGGTTAGGGGCTAGTCGGAGGGTGCAGCGGTCCTTCAGACAAAAGCGTTAATGGTTCCAATATGAAACAAATTTACTGGCGATTGATTAATAAAATTCATGAGTTGCGGCGCCCGATCTGATTGATCGGGACGACCGTTTCGGCTCGTGGGTGGCCTTTGGTGCGGACCGGACCGGTGGGACACCAGGCCTGCGCGAAGACCACCTCATACGTCGCCGGCAACCTGCCCTCGCGACGGAATCCTTCGTAGGCGGCGAGCATTCGTGCCAGGGTCGACCGGCCAGTCAGTCCACGCGGTCGGCCCGCCGTCGCGTTGTGCGCGCCAATCGACTTGAGGTCGCGCATGAGGCCGCGTGCATCGTCGTAGGTCAGCGTGTACCGCTCGACGTCCAGTACCGGCTCCGCGAAGCCGGCCCGCACCAGCGCATCGCCGAGGTCGTGCATGTCCACGAACCGGTTCACGTGGGCATGCCCCGGGTCGGCAGCCTGCCACGCCTTCCGCAATTCGATCAGGGTGTCCGGGCCGAGCGTGGTGAAGTGCAGCACGCCCCCCGGCCGGAGCACCCGCCGGCATTCGCGCAGCACCTGGTCCGGATCGTTGCACCATTGCAGCATCAAGTTCGAGAAGAGCATGTCGACCGAGGCAGCCCGCAGGGGGAGTGTGGCCGCGTCAGCCACGACCCGGTCGAATCGGCGCAATAGGGTCTGGCGCTTGCGCGCCTGATGCAGCATGCCGGACGCGATATCCATGGCCACGGTCCGGCTGCCCGGGTAGCGGCGCTTGAGCGCGATCGTCGCCTGCCCGGTGCCGGCGCCGAGGTCGACGACGACTTCCGGTTCCATGCGCAGCACGTCGAGCCGGTGCAGCAGCTCTTCGCGCACCTGCGCCTGCAGCACGGCGGCCGCGTCGTATGTGGCGGCGGCCTGCGAAAACGCCGCGCGAACGCGTTTGACGTCGAGCGCGAATTCGCTGCCCGTGCTCGCGTCTCCTGCCTCAGCAACGGGGTTCGCCCTGCCTTCCTTTGCCTCTCCCGTGACAGTGGGAGAGGGAGCCAGGAAGGACAGGAAGTTTTCGACCTCGCGCCGCACCGTCTCCGGGTGCGAAAGGAACGGTGCGTGCCCGGCCTTCGGTACCTCGACGAAGCGTGCCGACGGCAGCCGGGATGCCAGTTCGCGTCCGGCAGCGACCGGCGTGATGCGATCGTGCTCGCCGGCGATAACCAGCGACGGGATCGCGATCGAGGCGAGTTCGCTGCGCAGGTCCGCATGGCGCAGGATGGCGAGCCCGGCGGCAAGGGCCTGCGGATCGGGTTCACCGTGCGAGTCGAGGTTGGCTCGCAGCGAGCGCAACGCCTGCGTGGCGTTCTCGTCGCCCCAGGTCTGCAGCGCGAGGAAATTGGAAATGGTGCGGCGGTAGTCGCCGGCGAGGCCGGCCGCGAAGCCATCGAGCACACCGGCATTCATGCCGGCTGGCCAGTCTTCGCGCGCGAGGAAACACGGGGTGGTTGCCACCAGCACCAGCGCGGCCAGTTCGCCCGGTCGGGAACGCGCGAGTTCCAGCGCCACCATGCCGCCCAGCGACCACCCCAGTACCGCTGCACCTTGCGGCACGTGCGGCGAAACGGCACGCGCGAGATCACGCAGTGTCGACGCGCCTTCGGACCACGCGCTGCGGCCGTGCCCCGGCAGGTCGATGAAATGCAGGCGCGCCCGCCGCGAGAGATCCTCGATCCAGGGGCCCCACATGCCGCCATGCAGGGCCCAGCCGTGCAGCAGCACGAGGTCGGGACCGTCGCCGCGGATCTCGACGTGCACCGGCGCGCTCATGTCGCCGCGGCCGGCGCGAGCACGCCGCTCCTGCTCAAAGTCTGCAGCGCTGCCAGCAGGTGATCGACCTGCGTCGAAGTGTGCGAGGCCGAGAACGTGAAGCGCAGGCGCGACGTGCCAACTGGCACGGTCGGCGGACGAATCGCCGGCACCCAGAAACCCTGTTCGAACAAGGCATCGCTCGCAGCGACGGCGGCCGCTTCATCGCCTACAAGGACCGGCTGAATCGGCGTGCGTGACGGCGACAATTGCAGGCCCAGATCCACGAGCCCTGCGCGGAAACGAGCCGCATGCCCGATGACGTCGTGGCGACGCCACGGCTCGTCGCACATCACTCGCAGCGATTCGCGTGTGGCAGCCGCAACCGCCGGCGGCAGCGCCGTCGTGTAGATGTAGGTGCGCGCGCGCTGCAGCAGGCTCTCGATCAGCACCGCGGAGCCCGCGATGAACGCGCCGAACGTGCCGACAGCCTTGCCGAGCGTGCACATCAGGATGGGCACGTCGTCGAGCCCGAGCCCGGCTTCCTCGACCGTGCCCGCACCGGTCGCGCCGAGCACGCCAAAGCCGTGCGCGTCGTCGACGAGCAGCTGCGCATGCGAATCGCCGCACGCAGCGGCAAGGTCACGCAGTGGCGCAATGTCACCGTCCATGCTGAACACGCCGTCGGTCATCACCAGCGTACGCGCGTTGGTGCCGATCCTGGACAGCTTGGTGCGCAGCGCGTCGGCGTCGCAATGCGTGTAGCGCGAGAATCGGGCGCCGGAAGCAAGCCCCGCGTCGAGCAGCGACGCGTGGTTCAGCCGGTCCTCGAGCACGTGGTCGCCGCGTCCCACCAGCAGCGATGCCACGGCCAGGTTCGCCATGTAGCCCGTCGAAAAAAGCAATGCGCGAGGGCGTGCCACGAACTGGGCGAGTTCTTCTTCGAGCGCATGGTGTTCGTAGTCGTGACCGCTGACCAGGTGCGAAGCGCCGCTGCCCACGCCCCACCGGCGCGCGGCATCACAGAACGCCGCCACGATGCGCGGATGGTCGGCGAGCCCAAGGTAGTCGTTGCTGCAGAAGGAGATGCACTCGCGCCCCTCGACGGTGACACGAACGCCACCGGCTTCGCGAGCTTCGACCGTGCGTCGACGTCGTGACCGTCCGGCGGCCGCCTGCTCCGCGAGTTTCTCAGCCAGCGTTGCGTCGGCGCGCGACATCGGCGCGTCGCTCTTTCAGCCAGCGACGGCGGCGGCTTGCTCCCGCACGATGCCGAGCCGTTCGAACAGCTGCTCGTCGTGGCTGCGGCCGGGATTCGGCGTGGTGAGCAGGCGGTCGCCGTAGAAGATCGAATTGGCACCGGCCAGGAAGCACAGTGCCTGCACGGCATCACTCATGTCCGTGCGGCCCGCGGAAAGACGGACGTACGACTTCGGCATCAGCAGCCGCGCCGTCGCGATCGCACGCACGAGGTCGAGCGGGTCGAGTTCCGGCAAGCCGTGCAACGGTGTGCCTGGCACCTGCACCAGCTGGTTGATCGGCACGCTCTCCGGATGCTGTTGCAATGTCGCAAGCGTGTGCAGCAGCGCGACGCGATCGGTCTCGGATTCACCCATGCCGAGGATGCCGCCACAGCAGACGTTGAGTCCGGCATCACGGACGGCTTGCAAGGTATCGAGTCGATCCTGGTAGGTGCGGGTCGTGATGATCTCGCCGTAGAACTCTTTGGAGGTGTCGAGATTGTGGTTGTAGTAGTCGAGACCCGCGTCTTTCAGTTCCAGCGCCTGCTGCGGCGTCAGCATGCCGAGCGTCGCGCAGGTCTCGAGACCGAGTGCGCGAACCTCGCTGACCATCACCTTGATCTTCTGCAGCTGGTGCGGCTTCGGGTTGCGGTAGGCGGCGCCCATGCAGAAGCGTGTCGCGCCGTTGGCCTTGGCCGCCTGTGCCCGCTCCACCACGTCGCAGACCTCCATGAGCTCCTCGCGCTCGAGGCCAGTGTCGTAGCGCACGCTTTGCGGGCAGTACGAGCAATCCTCGGGGCACGCGCCCGTCTTGATCGAGATCAGGGTGCTCACCTGCACCTGGTTCGGCACGAAGTGTTCGCGATGCACCCGTTGGGCGTGGAACAGCAGGTCGTTGAACGGCGCGGCGTGGATCGCGTGCGCTTCCTCGAGCGTCCAGTCGGTGCGGACAGTGCCGAGCAGGCTGAGGTCGGGGGCGGTCATGGCGTGAATCTCGTCGAAGGGAGCATTTAAGAGCGCAGGCAGCAGGCAAACACGTGGCTCACGCTGTGCGGAGCAGCGTCCGGGCAGTATTCGGACCCCGGCCAACACTGTCAACCAATGCGCCGCAATCAGGTTTACACGCTATTCGACCGCTGGATGGGGTGGGTATTGCCGCCGCGGTGCGTCCTGTGCCACCGCACCGGCCAACGCCCGGCGTTCGACCTGTGCACGGCCTGCGAGGCGGAAATTCCGGTCGTTCCGTATCCCTGCGACCGCTGCGGCCTGCCGCGCCTCGCAAGCGCCGGCACGACCGCGAACGGTTGCGAGCGCTGCCACACTCTCCACCTGCCCTACTTCCGGTGCATGGCGCCGTGGGTCTACGAGTTTCCGGTGACGCACCTGGTGCAGGCACTCAAGTACGAGGGCGCCCTCGCGAATGCGCGAGTCTTCGGCACGCAACTGGTTGCGCATGCAGTCAGTGAGGCCAAAGACCGCTGGCCTTGCTCGGCACTGGTCATGCCCATGCCACTGCACCCGTCCCGCCTCGTCGAGCGGGGCTTCAACCAGTCGTACGAAATCGCTCGCGTCGTGTCCCGCCTGTTGGATCTCGAGCTCGACGGGCAGGCGTTGCGCCGGATTCGCGCAACGGCCCCGCAGGTCGGGCTCGATCGCGGGGCGCGCGCCGTCAACCTGAGCGGAGCCTTTGCCGCGGATCCGCGCAAGGTGACCGGTCACCACGTAATCCTCGTCGACGACGTCGTGACCACCGGCAGCACGGCCATCGAAGCAGCGTCCACCTTGCGTGCCGCGGGCGCTGCAGCCATCGAAGTATGGGCCGTGGCGCGAGCAGTGGGCTGAGCAGGGTACGAACACCGCTTCGTCCGCTAAACTGCGCGCCTCTCGAGCCAGGCGCCACCATGATCCAGCATTCCTACGATTCCAGCCCTGTCGCCGCCTTGCGTGACTTCCTCAAGCTCGAGTCCGCGAGTGGCATCCTGCTCGTGATCGCGGGCGTGCTCGCGATGGTCGCGGCCAACTCCCCGCTCTCCGACGTGTACCACGCATTCCTGCAGACCCCGATCAAGCTGCAGGTGGGCGCGTTCGAACTCGACAAGACCCTGGTCATCTGGATCGACGACTTGCTGATGGCGATCTTTTTCCTGCTCGTCGGCCTCGAGATAAAGCGAGAGGCCGTGTCCGGGGAGCTCTCGGATCCAAGCAAGATCGCGTTGCCTGGGATCGCTGCGCTCGGCGGCATGATCGTCCCGGCGTCGATCTACGCCGCGCTGAACTGGAATGATCCGATCGGCATCCGCGGCTGGGCGATTCCTTCCGCCACCGACATCGCGTTCGCGCTCGGCGTGCTGTCGCTGTTCGGCAATCGCGTTCCGGTCGGACTCAAGGTTTTCCTGCTGACGCTCGCCGTCCTCGACGACCTCGGCGCGATCGTCATCATCGCCGCGTTCTACTCCAGCGACTTGTCGGTCAACGCGTTGATGAACGCCGGTGCCGCGATCGCCGCCCTGTTCGTGCTGAACCGTGCCGGCGTCACGCGCATTGCGCCGTACATCCTGGTCGGCACCGCGTTGTGGGTGTTCGTGCTCAAATCCGGTGTGCACGCGACGCTGGCCGGCGTCGTTACGGCGCTGTTCGTGCCGGCCTCGGATTCCGCCCACCCCGACCATCCGCCTGCATCGCGGCTCGAACATTCGCTGCATCCGTGGGTCGCTTTCGGCATCCTGCCGATCTTTGCGTTCGCCAATGCCGGCGTGAATCTCGCGGGCCTGAGCCTGCGCAACCTGCTCGACCCGATACCGCTTGGCATCCTGCTCGGACTGTTCGTCGGCAAGCAGGTCGGTGTCTTCGGGTTCGCGTGGGTCGCCGTCAAGACCGGCCTGGCTCGCCTGCCCAGCGGCGTGACATTCGGGCAGGTCTACGGCGCTGCGATCCTGTGCGGCATCGGGTTCACGATGAGCCTGTTGATCGGCTTCCTCGCGTTCGAGAACGCCGCCGCTGGCGAGGTGATCGTCACCGACAAGCTCGGAATCCTCGCAGGCACCCTGCTCTCGGCAGTCTACGGTTCACTGGTGCTGTACTGGGTGCTGCCGCGCAGGCAGGACGAGCGTCGACCCGAATCGCCGATTGAGCGGGGCCGCGCGACGACGCGGCTTCAGGCCGCGAACATGTAGTCGAGCAGGATTCCGCCGAAGACCGCGAGCCCGAACAGGTTGTTGTTCAGGAATGCGCGGAAGCAAGCCGCGGGATCGCGCCGGCGGATCAGGTATTGCTGGTACAGCGACGATGCCACGGCTAGCCCTACGCCGAGCCAATACCAGCGGCCCAGCTGCGCCAGGTAACCGGCGAAGGCGAGCAGGACCAGCGTACCGGTCTGCAGCGTTGCGACGATGCCGCGATCCGCGCGGCCGAACAGGATGGCCGACGAGCGGATGCCGATGACGAGATCGTCCTCGCGATCGACCATCGCGTAGATCGTGTCGTACGCCGTGGTCCACAACACGCCCGCCACGAACAGCACCCACGCCACGAGCGGCAATTCGCCCGTCTGCGCCGCGAACGCCATCGGCACGGACCACGAGAACGCGAGTCCGAGGTAGGCCTGCGGCAGCGCGAAGAACCGCTTCAGGAATGGGTACGTCACGGCCAGTACGCCGCCGACCAGCGCGAGCACCTGGGTCGGGCGATTGAGCGGAATCAGCAGCGCCAGCGCGATCAATCCGAGCAGCGCGAACACTGCCAGCGCTTCGGCCGGCGAAACCACCCCGCGCGCCAGGGGCCGGTTGGCAGTGCGGCGCACGTGTGGATCGAACTCACGGTCGGCAAAGTCATTGATCACGCAGCCCGCGGCGCGCATCACGAAGGTGCCGAGCAGGAAAATGACGAAGATGCGCTCGTCCGGACGACCGTCGGCCGAGATCCAGAGCGCCCACAGCGCCGGCCAGAGCAGCAGCCAGATGCCAATGGGGCGATCGAGACGCATCAGCCGCGCGTATTCGACGAGCCGGCCGCGCATCCGCGCGAAGCCGCTTGCCGAGGTGCCTTTGTCCAGATGCGGTCAAGTCGCTCATCGGAGGGATTCTTCAGACGTTGCGGAAACGCTCGCCCGCGCCGACCCAGCGGCCGACGAGGCCCGCTATGTTGGCCTGCGGACCGCCCAGCATCAATGCCGACGCACGCTGGACGTCCGGCAGCAGGTCCGCGTCCCGGACGAGGTCGGCAACCCGCAGCTGCATCAGGCCCGTCTGACGCGTGCCCAGCAATTCACCCGGGCCGCGCAGCTCGAGGTCCCGGCGCGCCACTTCGAAGCCGTCATTCGTTTCGCGCAGGACCGCCAGTCGCTCACGCGCAATGGGCGACAACGGGCCCTGGTAGAGCAGCACGCACGTGCTTTCGACCGAGCCGCGACCCACGCGGCCGCGCAACTGGTGCAACTGGGCCAGGCCCATGCGTTCCGCGTTCTCGATCACCATCAGGCTCGCGTTGGGCACGTCCACACCCACCTCGATCACCGTCGTTGCGACCAACAGGTCGAGCTTGCCCTGCTTGAACGAGGTCATGACCGCGTCCTTCTGCTTGCCCGCCATCCGGCCGTGGATCAGGCCAATGCGCACGCCGGGCAGCGCCTCGGCCAGCTGCGCCGCCGTTTTCTCGGCGGCCTCGTAGCGCACGAGGTCCGATTCGTCGATCAGCGGACAGACCCAGTACGCCTGGCGGCCCGAACGACAAGCCGTATCGATGCGCTCGACGATGTCGCTGCGCCGCGTGTCGGGCAGCACGACGGTCTTGATCGGAGTGCGACCCGGCGGCAGCTCGTCGATGATCGACACGTCGAGGTCCGCATAGGCCGTCATGGCGAGCGTGCGCGGGATCGGCGTGGCCGTCATCACGAGCTGGTGCGGAAACCGGCCCGTCGGATCGGCCCTTCTCGCGCAGTTGCAGCCGCTGGTGCACGCCGAAGCGGTGCTGCTCGTCGACGATGGCCAGCACGAGGCGCTGGAAGGCGACGCCTTCCTGGAACAGTGCGTGCGTGCCCACGGCGACCTGGATCGAGCCCGACGCGAGGTCGGCCTCGAGCGTCGCGCGCACCTTGCCGGTCTGCCGGCCGGTGAGCAGCGCGACTCGGATGCCGAGCGGTTCCAGCCATGCATTGAAGTTGCGCGCGTGCTGTTCGGCGAGCAGTTCCGTCGGCGCCATCACGGCCGCCTGTGCGCCGTGCTCGACCGCACGCACCGCGGCCAGCGCAGCGACGACTGTCTTGCCCGAACCGACGTCGCCCTGCACCAGCCGCATCATCGGATGCGGACGCCGCAGGTCGCTCTCGATTTCGGCCCACACTCGCGACTGCGCGCCCGTCAGCTGGAATGGCAGGTTCGCGAGGCAACGCTCGGCCAGGTCGTTCCTGCGCGGCAACGACCACGCGGCGTCCTTGTCGGTTTCCTGCCGCAGCAGTCGCAGGCTCAGCTGATGCGCCAGCAGTTCCTCGAACGCGAGCCGTCGCTGCGCGGGGTGCCGGCCTGCTTCGAGCTCGGCGACGTTGGCGTCGGGGGGCGGCCGGTGCACGTAACGCAGCGCAGCCTCGAGCGGCGGCAGCTCGAACGCATCGAGCACGCCGGGCGGCACGTAATCCTGGATCGCGCCCTGCGACAGCATCGCCAGCGCCATGTCGGTGAGCACGCGCAGCCGTCCCTGCTGCACGCCTTCCGTCGTCGGATAGATCGGCGTCAGGCAATCGGGCGGTGCGCCGCTCGCGTCGGCGAGCACGCGTCGGTATTCCGGATGCACGATTTCGAGACCGCCCGGACCGAGCCGTGCTTCGCCGAAGCAGCGCAGGCGCTGGCCGCGGACCAGCTGCGCCTGCTGCGCACCGGAAAAATGAAAGAAGCGCAGCGTGACGAAACCCGTGCCGTCGGCAATGCGCACGAGCAGCGTGCGGCGGCGCCGGAACACGACTTCCGTCAGCTGGATCTCGCCTTCGATGACGGCGCGGTCGCCGTTGCGCAGCGTGCCGATCGGCACGACGCGCGTGCGGTCCTCGTAGCGCAGCGGCAGGTGGAAGAGCACGTCCTGCACCGTGTGCAGGCCGAGCTTCGCCAGCAGTTCGGCGAGCGCCGGCCCGACGCCGCGCAGCGCCGTGACGGGACGTTCGGCGAGCAGGGCAGCCGCGCTCATGCCGGTATCGAACGCCGCGGGCTACAGGACCAGGACGGCGTCCACTTCGACCACGGCGCCGCGCGGCAACGCGGACACGCCGATCGCGGCGCGGGCCGGGTAGGGCTGCGTGAAGTATTCGGCCATCACCTTGTTGACCGTCTGGAAGTTGCCGAGGTCGGTCAGGTAGACGTTGAGCTTCACGGAGTTCGACAGGTCGCCACCGGCGGCTTTCGCGACGGCCTGCAGGTTGTCGAACACGCGCCGCACGTGCACTTCGACTTCGCCGGTCACGATTTCCATGGTCTTCGGGTCGAGCGGAATCTGGCCCGAGAGGTAGACGGTGTTGCCGGCTTTGACGGCCTGGCTGTACGTACCGATGGCGCCTGGGGCGTCGGGCGTGGTGACTGCGTTCAAGGGCACGGGGGTCTCCAGGAAGGGGAGGCAGGAAGGGGTTAGTCGGAATGCGGCGTTCAGAGCGGCAGCACCCGACAGGTCAGGTGCGACGGCTAGTGTAAAGCGAGAGGAAAGCGTTCTGGGCGGCAGTCTCAACCAGGAAATCAACGTGGCAAGGCGTAGGCGACGAGAAAGTCGCCGCGCGTGCTGTCTTCCTTGTAACCGCCCGCGGCGATGACGACGTATTGCCGGCCACCGATGACATAGGTCATCGGCGTCGCCTGGCCACCCGCTGGCAGTTTGACCTCCCACAGCAGCGTGCCACTGTCCGTGTCGAAGGCGCGCAGCCGATCGTCGAAACTGGCGGCGATGAACACCAGGCCGCCGGCGGTCACGATGGGACCGCCGAGGCCCGGCACGCCGAGATTCAGCGGAATGAAGGGCGTGACGCCGAGCGGAATCTGCCACTTGATCGTGCCACGCGTCATGTCCACGGCCGTGAGCTGGCCCCACGGCGGCTTCACGCACGGAATGCCGAGGTCCGACGTGAAAGATGTGCGCCGCATTCCGTACGGCGTGCCGCGCTGCTCCGAGAAGTCGAAGTCGCGGTATTCCTCGGAATCCCTTTGTGCCTGCAACTGCTCGCGCGGGATCAGCGCCACGACAAACGGCAGGTTCAGGGTATTGGCGATGGCCAGTTGGCGCCGGGGATCGAAAGCGATGCCGCCCCAGTTCGAGCCACCCGCGTTACCCGGTTGCATGAGCGAGTCCTGCAGGCCAGGTGGCTGGAACATGCCCTTGGAGCGGTAGCGCTCGATGCGCTTGCGACACGCACGGGTGTCGAACCAGGTGAGTCCCCACGCGTCCTCCGGAGTGACCGGTCCCTGGCGCACGAGCGGGGGCGGTGCCACGGGATACGGCTGAGTCGGCGAGGGCCGTTCGCCCGGCACGGCGTCCTGTGGCACGGGCTTTTCGACGATGGGAAAGACCGGCGTGCCGCTGTCGCGCTCGAACGTGAAGAGGAAACCCGTCTTGGTCGCCTGGATGACGGCTGCCACGGGCTTGCCGTTGCGCACCAGGTTCGCCAGGGTCGGTTGCGACGCCAGGTCGTAGTCCCACAGGTCGTGGTGCACCAGTTGCTGTCCCCACCGCAGCTGACCTGTGTCACCGTCCAGGGCCACGATGGAATTGGCCCAGCGGTTGTCGCCGGGTCGCAGGCCACCGAAGAAATCCGGGCTCGCCGAGCCCGTGGGCACGAACACGAGATTCCGCGCAGCATCGACCGACAACGGCGCCCAGGCATTGGCGGCGCTGGCAGTCGCGATGCTCGCGGGGCTCCATTCCTTGTAGACCGGATTCGACGGGTCGCGCGGGATCGGATCCCAACTCCAGACCAGGCGACCACTGCGGGCATCGTAGGCCCTGACAATCCCGAGCTCTTCGAGCACCGCCCGATTGTCGCCAATGGCGGAACCGACGATGACCTTGCCGTCCAGGATTGCCGGCGGTGAGGTGACGAGGTAGTCGCGCCACTCGTCGCCTTCCTGGAACTGGGAGCGCACATCTTGCAGCAGATTGACGGCGCCACGCTCGCCAAAATCCAGGCAGGCCTTGCCCGTGGCGGCATCCAGTGCCAGCAGGCGACCGTCGAGCGTCGGCGCAAAGATGCGCGCGTGGCACGCCGCGCTGCGCGGACTCGCCTCGTCCACCCACAGCGATACACCGCGCGACACGCCGTCGGAATAGTGCAGGTCGTCGCGACTGCGGCTGTCGTGACGCCAGCGCAGTTGGCCAGTGCGGGCGTTCACGGCGACGACATCGGTGCTGCTGGTGGTGAGGTACAAGGTACCGTCGTAGAGAATCGGCGTGGCCTCGAAGGCCGACCGACTCCAGTCCTTCACGCCCTGACCCAGCTCCCCGGTGCGGAAGGTCCACGCGACTTCCAGCTCACCGACATTCGCCGGCGTGATCTGCGCCGCGGTTGAGTAACGCGTGCCGCCGGCGTCACCGCCGTACGCGCTCCAACCGACATCGGGAACGGGTGCGGCCGACGCAACCGCCATGAAGATCCACGAAAAAGCGATCACCACTGACGCCAGGCCCACTGCCGCACCCCTGCTCCCGAACGGCCGCTGGTGGCCCTCGCGTCGAGACGCTATCACACACCTTCGGGCTCATTCATGCGAGCGACCGCGCGACTTTCAGCACTTCCGGCATCGCGCGCACCGCGCGGATCACGCTCGCGAGCTGCTTGCGATCGTGCACCAGCAATTCGAAGATGAGCGTCGACGTGTCCGTGTCGCGTTCGACGACCGAGACGCGATCGATGTTGGTCTGCGTGCCCGCGATGGCGGACGCTGCCGACGCGAGCACACCCATGCGATTGATGACGTCGGCGCGGATCTCGACATGGAACAGGCGGTCGGTGGCGGCCTGCCAGGCCACGGGAATCCACTTCTCGGGTTGCTTGCGGAACGAGGCGAGGTTGCCACAGGCCTCGCGATGGATCACGACACCGCGACCCGTGGAGAGGCTCGCCAGGATCGGGTCGTTCGGGATCGGGAAGCAGCAGCGCGCATAAGAGACGACGAGGCCTTCGGTGCCCGCGATGGCGAGAGGGCCCGCAATGCCCTCGATGACGCCTTCGGAATCGGCCGGCAGCAGGCGGCGCGCGATGAATGGTGCGACGCGTTCGCCGAGGCCGATCTTCTCGTAGAGTTCTTCCTCGGTCCGCAAGCCGAGTTCGCGCACCACGGCGTCGAGGGCCTCCGGCGAGACCTTGCGCAGCGTCAGCGAGAATTCCTCGAGCGCCTGGTTCAGCAGCCGCTTGCCGAGGTCGATCGCCTCGCCGCGCTTCAGGTTCTTGAGGTACTGGCGGATCGAAGCGCGCGCCTTCGCGGTCACGACGAAATTGACCCAGGCCGGGTTCGGCGTCGCGCCCTTCGCCGTGATGATCTCGACGGTCTGGCCGTTGCGCAGCGGCGTGCGCAGCGGCACGAGGCGCCGGTCGACCTTGGCCGCCACGCAGCGGTTGCCGACGTCGGTGTGCACGGCATAGGCGAAATCGACGCAGGTCGAATTGCGCGGCAGGCGCCGGATCTCGCCCTTCGGCGTGAAGACGTAGACCTTGTCGGGGAACAGGTCGACCTTGACGCTCTCGAGGAATTCCTCGGGGTTGCCGCCCTGCTGGATCTCGACCAGTTGCTGCAGCCACTCGCGCGCACGATCGCCCTGGATGCCGACGTCCGTGCGGCCTTCCTTGTACTGCCAGTGCGCGGCGATGCCGGATTCGGCGATGCGGTGCATGTCGGAGGTGCGGATCTGCACTTCGATCGGCGTGCCGTTCGGCCCGAACAGCGTGGTATGCAGCGACTGGTAGCCGTTCACGCGCGGGATCGCGATGTAGTCCTTGAAGCGGCCAGGCATCGGCTTGAAGACGGAGTGCACGACGCCGAGGGTGCGGTAACACGTGTCGGCCTGGTCGACGACGAGGCGGAACCCGTACACGTCGACGATCTCGTTCAGCGAGACCTTCTTGCGCCGCATCTTCTCGTAGATGCTGTAGACGTCCTTCTCGCGCCCTTCGATCGACGCGGGAATCTGCGCGACGTCGAGTGCTTCCTTGAGCGAAGCCGCGATGCGGCCGACGAACTGCTTGTGGTTGCCGCGCGCCGCCTTCACGGCCGTCTCGATCACCTTGTAGCGTTTCGGGTACAGCGCGCGGAAGCCGAGGTCCTCGAGTTCGCGCTTGATTGCGTGCATGCCGAGGCGGTTGGCGATCGGCGCGTAGATTTCAAGCGTCTCGCGCGCGATGGTGCGGCGCTTCGCCGGTGGCATGGCGCCGAGCGTGCGCATGTTGTGGGTGCGGTCCGCGAGCTTGACCATGATCACGCGAATGTCGCGGACCATCGCCAGCAGCATCTTGCGGAAGCTTTCGGCCTGGGCCTCGGCCCGGCTGCGGAACTGGATCTGGTCGAGCTTGCTGACGCCGTCGACGAGCTCCGCCACGTCGCGACCGAAGCGCGACGTGATCTCGTCCTTGGTGTTGGGCGTGTCCTCCATGACGTCATGGAGGATCGCGGCCATCATCGTCTGCGCGTCGAGCCTGAGGTCGGCAAGCAGGTCGGCGACCGCGACCGGGTGGGTGATGTAGGGCTCGCCCGACCGGCGACGCTGGCCGTCATGGGCCTGGAACGCGAAGTCGTACGCTTCCTGGACCAGTTCGACCTGGTCGGGCGGCAGGTAGGTTTCCAGCTTCGAGATGAGCTGGTTGATGCCGATGGAGCGTCTTCCGTAAGGCAGCAGGCTGCGCAGGGAAGACGTGACGTCCATGGGCGGGGTCCGTCGGGGGGACTAGTCTCCCAGCCCGATCTGCGGAGCGCGGAATTCCCCCATGAATTCCGGTTCCGGCATCAGCTCCGGCGGCGGAGGCGGCGGCAGGTCCGGCTCTTCGAGGATTTCCACGCCCACGTGGCCGGCCGCGATCTCGCGCAACGCGAGCACCGTCGGCTTGTCGTTCTCCCAATCGAGCGTCGCCTCGGCGCCGTTCGCGAGCTTGCGGGCGCGGCGGGAAGCCACGAGCACCAGCTGGAACAGGTTAGGAACGTTCTTCAGGCTGTCTTCGACGGTAATGCGGGCCATTGTGCTGGGAAACGGTTAAAGGAAAGGGGCGGCAGCATAACAGGGGCAGGGCGCGGCGCGGTAGGACAGCGGCGGGTCCAGCCAGCCGGGGCACGGGCTCGAAACGCGGTCCGGCCGGGGTTTCGGGGGGTGGTTCACACTTTTCCGACCCTGCAAGTGACCCGCGTGCAGTGAGGTGCTAGCTTCCCTGTGGAGCGTTCTGTGCCAGCGCAGGAGGATCAGTGGCGATGCGTACGATGTTCGCGCGGAAACCCGAGCTTGTCGGCCAGGGACAGCGCGGCTTCTCGCTGATCGAAATACTCGTGGTGGTCGCGATCATCGGCATTCTTGCGTCGATCGCGCTGCCAAGTTATCGTGAATCGCTGCGCCGTGGAGCGGCCGAGGAGGTCACCTCGGCAATCGCCACCGGCCGCGTCGCCTTCGAGCAGTTCTTCCTCGACAATCGTACTTACGAGGACGCCCCCTGCCCGGACGGCACCGAATATTTCGCCATTGCCTGCGAATCGGACGCAACCACGTACACGATCACTGGGACAGGTTCCGGACTGATGGACGGTTTCGAATTCACGCTGGACGAAACCGGCGCGCGCGCGACGACAGGCCCGTGGGGCGACCAGGCCTGCTGGCTCTCGCGCAAGGGCGATACATGCTGAGCACCGGTCGCAATGGCTTCACGCTGATCGAACTCATGATCACGCTCGGCGTGTTCGGCATCCTGCTGGCGATGGGGGTGCCGGCGATGCGCACTTTCGTCGAAAACGGGCGCATCCGTGCCACCGGCGAATCGTGGAAATACGGGTTGATGCTGGCCCGGAACGAAGCCGTGCGCATCAATGCGCAGGTTGAATTCGTCAGCGACGACACGGGTTGGCAAGTCCGGCGCGTTGCGGACGCCACCGTGCTGCATCAGGGCACCGGCAAGGAAGGCACCAGTGGCCTCGCGCTCGACATCACTCCCGACGACGCCGACCGCGTCACGTTCGACCCCTTCGGTCGCGTGGTGGAGCCCAACACTTCCGACGGTTCCGAGCCAATGACCGAGGTGAACATCGCCTCCGCCAACCCGCCGTCTTCGCCAGGTTACCGGCCATTGCGGCTGCAGTTGCTCGGAGGCGGCATGTCGCGCCTGTGCGACCCGGACGCAGACGACGACGACCCGAGGGCCTGCCTGTGAATCATCACTGCCAGCAGTCACGAGTTCGAGGTCAACGCGGTTCGGCGATGATCGAAGTGCTGATCTCGATGCTGCTGTTCCTGGTCGGCGTGCTCGGGCTCATCCGGATCCTGGGCGTGGCCGTCCGCGACGCGGGCGAGGTTCAGTACCGGGCCGTGGCCGCCACCGTCGCCGATGAAACGATCGGCCGCATGTGGGTGGATCGCGCCAACCTGGACGCCTACGTGGTCGACGAAGCGGACGTACCGCAGCTGCCTGGCGGCACCTTGACCGTCACACGCGACGACAACGTCATGAATGTCACCATCAACTGGCTGCCGCCGGGCGCGGTCGCGAACCGCGTCCACCAGGTGGCCGCGACGATCGTAGGCAACTGACGATGCGCCTGGTCCAGCGCGGCTTCTCACTGATCGAATTGATGATTGCGATCGTGCTCGCGATGCTCACCGTGCTGGTCGTGATGCAGGCGTTGTCTTTTTTCGAGGCCCGCAAGCAGACGACCACCGGCGGCAATGACGCCGAGATGTCCGCTGCCGTCGGCCTGTTCCTGGTCGAGCGCGAAGTACGCATGACGGGCGCCGGGCTGACGTTGCCGGGTGGCTTCGCCTGCAACGCCGGCGTCAACATGTTCTTCAACGGCAACGCGATCCTGAACGGCGGCGTGCTCGCGCCGGTCGTTATCACCGACGGCGGCGCAGGTCCGGATCGGATGCGCGTGTTGCGCAGCGACGCGCCTTTCGGCATTGCCCCGGCGACTATCCTCCAGAACATGGCGAACACAACGGCTGCGGTGACCGTCGACAGCGCCGCAGGCCTGGTCGAGGGCGACCTGTTCCTCGTCACCGGCGCCGACGGCAACAAGCTTTGCACGCTCATGCAGATGACCGAGGACGCGGACGCCACCGGCAACGGCTGGGACCTGGTCCACAGCGCTGCCGGTTCCGACTACAACCCCGCCAACCCGGGCGCGTCGTTCGGCACGGCGATGCGCTACGACATCGGCGATATCGTCATCAACCTCGGGCAGCTCGGCCTGCGGACGTTCGCCGTGATCTGCAACGACGGCGCCGCGCCCTCGCACGACAACAGCTGTGACCTGGTGAGTTACGACCCGCTGGTGGCGCCCGTGGCCCCGACGCTGGCGGACGTCGACTCGGTCACGTCACAGGTCGTCGACTTCCAGCTGCAGTACGGCATCGCGCCGGCCGCCAGCCAGACCGTCGACGATTGGGTCGACGCGACCGGAGCTACCTGGGCGGCGCCAACGGCGGCCAACGTGGCCCGGATCAAGGCCGTCCGCATGGCAATCGTGACTCGCGGCAACCGTGAGCCGGTGATCGTCAGCCCCGAACAGCTCATCCTGTGGGACGAAGGCCTTGCAAGCGAACGCGTCCGTGACCTGACCGACGACGAACGCCGCTTTCGGTACAAGGTGCTGACGGTCGTCGTGCCGCTGATCAACGTCATCTGGGCGGGTGTATGAACACGAAGCGTTCGGATTGCGCGATTCCTGCACGACAGCACGGCCTGTCACTGATCGTCGTGCTCATTGCACTGGTGGTGATCGGCTTCGCCGCGATCGCATTGCTGCGTTCGAGCGATACCGGCACGCTGGTTTCGGGCAACCTCGCCTTCCAGCGTGCGGCGCTTGCGGCGGGCGACGCCAGCGCCGAAGAGGCGATCACCTGGCTGGTCGACAATTCCGGCAGCGGCGACCTGTTCGACGACATCGAAGCCAGCGGCTATTTCTCCACGTCCGCGGACGGCTGCGACCTGACCGGGTCGCGCACTCCGGACGATGCTGCTGATGACGTGGACTGGACCGGCGCGGACCCCGGCGTCGACTGCAACCTGACTGCGCTCGAGGTGACGCCGGCCGGTGTCGCGGACGGCTACACGGTCCGCTACGTCATCAACCGCGTCTGCAACGCCTCGGGCGACCCCAATTCCGTGCTAGCGGCCGACGGCGTTACGCCGATGGCGTGTTCGCGGGTCGGCGGCGGCGTCAGCGAGGGCAGCACGCGCGCCGGCGCCTCCTACGGCAACCTGCCCCTGACGGGCACGGCGCAGACCTATTACCGGATAACGACGCGCGTCGACGGGCCCCGCAATACCGTGCGGTACGTCCAGGCGTTCGTAGTCCTCTGACGGAGACTCACATGTATCGCAAGGCACTGGCTCGGTTTGCTCTCGCGGCGCTGCTGCTCGCGGCACTGCCCGCGCAGTCGGCTTCGGTGGACCTGGCAACGTTGCCGCTCACCTCTGGAGTGGCCAGCACGGTGGCGCCGAACATCTATTTCATCCTGGACGACTCCACCAGCATGGACAGCGACTACATGCCGGACGACGTCGGCGACAATGACGATCGCAACTGCTTCAAGAACCACGGCTACAACACGATCTACTACAACCCGGCGACCGTTTACGAGGCGCCGAAGAACTCCGACGGCACGAGTTTTCTGGATGCCAATACGGTCTTCACGTCCGCCAAGACCAACGGCTACAACGCCGCATCCGGCACGACCGACCTGTCCGAAACGTCGACGCAGAACATTTCGGAGAGCGTAAGCGTCAACCTCGGCAACAACCCGTTCAGCGACCTCGAACGGCAGCCGCAACGTCACCGTCACCCACAACGATCACGGCCTCGCGAGCGGCACCCGGGTCACTTTCAGCGGCGCGCCGGCACGCAACGCAGTAACCACCAACAACGTCACGCTGAACGGCAACTTCACGATCAGCAACGTCACCGCCAACACGTATCGCATCACGGCCGCCCAACAACGCGAACCGTAACGGCAACGTCGGCGGCGCCAACGTCGTGGCGACCTTCACCAGGACGTCTCGGTCGAGGTGGCAGACTACGGCTGGTACGAGTACCAGGCGGCCCCGAACGCGCCACCCTCGACCTGCTCCGCGGATGGCAACTACGTCTGGCGCTGGCCGGCGAACGCCGCCGAACAGCGCAACTTCACCAACTGGTACAGCTACTACCGCACTCGCCTGCTGATGATGAAGACGGCCACCGGCCGCGCCTTTGCCGATGTCGGCGACAACTACCGCGTGGGGTACTCGGCGATCAGCTATACGGGCAGCGCCGCAGCCTCGACGCGGTTCCTCAAGTTCGGGCGCTTCGACGCCGCGCACAAGGCGACGTGGTACTCGCGGCTCTATGGCGCCGGTTGCGCGTCTGGCACCTGCTACACGCCGTTGCGCGGTGCGCTCTCGAAGGCCGGGCGGATTTACGCCGGCAAGGTGCTCGTCGGCGACGACGATCCGGTGCAGTACTCGTGCCAGAAGAACTACACGATCCTGACCACGGACGGCTACTGGAATACGAACCAGGAGACCGCGACCTACGCCGCCAAGCGCGAAGACAACGTCACCGACGTCGGCGACCAGGACGGCGTGGCCGGCACCGATCGACCGTTCTACGAATCCGGCCAGTATCCGAACTCGCTCGCCGACATCGCAATGTATTACTACAAGTCGGACCTGCGCCCGGCAGGTACGCTCGGCGGCCTCAACGACGAAAGCGTGCGCGTCGACGTTTCGCAGAACAACGTACCAGGCAGCGCCGCGGACTCGGCCATCTGGCAGCACATGACGACGTTCACGCTGGGCCTGGGTGTCAGCGGCACCCTGGGATATGACGAGGACTACCAGACCGGCGGTTCGGCCGACTACAACGCGATCCTGGCAGGGTACGAAGAACTGGCCCAACCCGCTCACGTCGCCGCTGTCGGCCAGCAATACGGTGACTGCGCGCATCGACGACCTTTGGCATGCGGCCGTCAATGGCCGCGGCCAGTACCTGAGCGCCGGCAACCCGGACGCGCTGGTCAGCGCGTTGCAGAGGACGCTCGCGACGATCGAGGCGGAAGATGCCTCGGCGGCGGCGGCCGCGACCAGCAGCCTCGAGCCGGTCGCCGGCGACAACTTCGCCTATGTGGCGCAGTACACCACCGTGTCCTGGCATGGCGACCTGCAGGCGCGCGACATCGACCTGACCGACGGCTCGCTCGCTGCAGCGGTGACCTGGTCGGCACGCAACCGCCTCGCGGCCAAGCTCGACCCCGACGACGACAGCCGCGAGATCTACGCCTTCGACTCGGCGGCAGCCAGCAAGCTCAAGACGTTCGAGTCCGCCAATCTCGCCGCCGAGATAGCCGCAGGCTACTTCAAGTCGGACGCAACCAATCCGCGCGGCGCGCTGTCGCAGTACGCCACGTGGACCGACGAGCAGAAGGCGTCGGCGACCGACGAGGCGATGATCGCGTTCCTGCGCGGCCGCAGTGGTTTCGAGGACCAGGCCGCCAACGCCGACGATGTGCGCCTGTTCCGCGACCGCGTCCATGCGCTCGGCGACATCGTCAACACGGCGCCGGTGTTCGTGAAAAAGCCGCCGTTCAAGTACACCGACAACGACTACCTGGCGTTCGCCACCGCCAACATGGACCGCGAGGGCACCGTCTATGTCGGGGCCAACGACGGCATGCTGCATGCCTTCGACGCCGAGACCGGCGACGAGCGCTGGGCCTACATCCCGAGCGCCGTCATGCCGCAATTGTTCAATCTCGCGGATGCCGACTACGGCGACAATCATCGCTTCTTCGTCGACGGGCCGATCACGGTCGGTGACGCGTACGACGGCGCGGACTGGCGGACAGTGCTGATCGGGGGCCTTGGCCGCGGCGGCCGGGCGTTCTACGCGCTCGACGTGACCGACCCGGACAACCCGAAAGCGCTGTGGGAGTTCGGCACCGGCCAGGACGCCGACATGGGCTACAGCTACGGCAACGCACTGCTGACCAAGCGCGAGTCCGACGGCAGGTGGGTCGTGTTGATCGCCTCGGGCTACAACAACAACGCCGGCGGCGACTCGAAGGGCCGCCTGTACGTGCTCGACGCGATCACCGGCACCAAGCTCGCCGAAATCATCACCGACAACGCCGTGGTGGACCCTGACGTGAGCGGCATCGCCAAGATCACCAACTGGGTGCTCGACACGTTGGCCAACAACACGACCCAGTACGTCTATGGGGGCGATCTCGGCGGCTCGCTGTGGCGCTTCGACATCTCGGCCAACTCGTCGCAGAAACTCGGCCGGACCTCGGCGACGACGGGCAACCAGCCGATCACCATGCGACCGGAGGTGGCGCGCCTGCGTGATGGCGCCGGCACCTATTACCGGGTCGTGTATTTCGGCACGGGGCGTTACCTCGGGTTCGACGACCTTGCGGTGGATTCCACGTCGAGCACGGTGGCGCAGGCCATGTATGCCGTGAAGGACACGGGTGGCGACCTCGGCGTGCTTACCAGCGTCGGCGCCAACCTGGTCGCCCAGACGCTCGACACGAGCGGCGACGACGATGGCGACCCGCGCACGATCCCGAACCCGGTCGCCGTCGACTGGCAGGTCAAGAATGGCTGGTACCTCGCCTTGCCGCTCGGCGAACGCCTCAACGTGGACATGAAACTGCAACTCGGCACGCTGGTCGCGATCTCCAACGAGCCGATCACCGATTATTGCGTGCCCGACGGCAGGAGCTGGCTCTACGCGCTGGACTACAAGACCGGTGCGGCCGTGCTGGGCCAGCAGACCAGGGCGGTCGGATTCCCGGTCGGCAATTCCATCGCCACCGGCGTCACGCTGGTGCGCCTGCCGACCAACAAGCTCGTCGCGATCGTGACGCAGGCGGACACGAACATCCGGGCAATGAGCATTCCGGTGGCGCCGAGTGCGGCAACCGGCGTCCGACGCATGGGTTGGCGCGAGATCTTCTGACGCGAAACGGGGGACCGGGGTTCTAGCCCCGGCTCCCCTCGGTCAGCGTTGCGGCGAGCGCCGCCAGCTCTGGACGGTCGCCACGCGACATTGCGCCACGCTGGTTGATGATTGCACGCAACTCCTCGAGCGCCTGCGCGAAGTCATCGTTGACCACGACGAAGTCGAACTCGGGCCAGTGCGTCATGTCCGACGCGGCATCCCGCAACCGGCGCTGGATCACGTCCTCCGCATCGGTGCCGCGGCCGCGCAACCGCCGTTCGAGTTCCGCGCGCGACGGCGGCAGGATAAAAATGGTGCGGCATTCGGGGAGCGCGCGGCGAATCTGCTGCGCGCCCTGCCAATCGATCTCCAGGATCAGGTCCTGGCCCGACGCCAGCGACGCCTCGACCGGGCTCCGTGCCGTGCCGTAGTGATTGTCGAAGACGCGTGCATGCTCGAGGAACTCATCGCGCGCCACCATCGCCTCGAATTCGGGCTTCGTGACGAAAAAATAGTCACGCCCATGGATTTCAGTGGGACGTTGCTGGCGCGTGGTGTACGAAATCGAAAAGCGCAACGCCGGCTCGCGTTCCATGAGGGCGCGCACCAGTGAAGTCTTGCCGGCGCCCGACGGCGCCGCGATGACGAAGAGACGGCCGCGGCGGGCGCTCGTGTTCGTTGCAGCCATGCCGAATTGTAGTCTTACTGCGTCGTATCGTGCCCGCGCTGGGAGACCCCGGCCTGCGCTATTCGATGTTCTGGATCTGCTCGCGCATCTGCTCGATCAGGACCTTCATGTCCACGGCGGTGCGAGTGGTGTCGGCATCCTGCGACTTGGACGAGAGCGTGTTGGCCTCGCGATTGAATTCCTGCATCAGGAAATCCAGCCGCCGTCCCGCGGGCTCCTTGGCGTCGAGGATCTGCAGCGCTTCGGTGACGTGGCTGCCGAGCCGATCGAGCTCCTCGGCGAAATCCATCTTGTACGCGAGCAGCACCAGTTCCTGCTCCAGACGCGATGGATCGACCGCGCCGCCCAGCTGAGCCACACGCTCACCCACGCGCTCACGGATGCGGGCGGCGATCTCCGGCAGGCGCTGCCGCAATTGCGTCACCGTCTGCTGCAACGACAGGCAGCGCCCGAGCAGCATCTCGCGCAGGCGTGCTCCCTCGCGTGCGCGGGACTCGTTCAGTTCACCGACCGTTTCATGCAGCAGCTCGAGCGCGGCAGCCTGCACCGGCTGCAGGTCTTTCTCTGGTTCGCGGATGACGCCGGGCCAACGCAGCAATTCGAGCGGGCTCACCGCGGCCAGCGACGAGTCGGCCATGGCGGCCACGTCTCGCGCGGTGCGCGCCAGCTGGTCGACCAGGGCACGATTGATCTCGAGCGTGCCGGTCTGCGCAGGCTGTCCGCGCAGGTAAAGACCGACGTCGACCTTGCCCCGGCGCAGCGCAGCCGACACTGCCTGTCGCGCATCGCCTTCAAGGCTGCGCAGGTCGTCGGGCAAGCGCAGGGAAAGCTCGAGATACCGGTGATTGACTGAGCGGATTTCGCAAGCGAGGGTGCCCCAGGGGCCCTGGCATTCACGCCTCGCGAAGCCGGTCATGCTGCGGATCATCGGGCCTCGACCAGGAGTGCAAAGAAAACCGACACGCGGCGGCGCTGTATGTGCGCGACGCTAAGTGCTATAAATCATAGAGAATTCTACATGACAACGGGCGTGCCGGAGCGACCCTTGCAGATCGAGCACGCGGACCTGAGCCTCATCGGGCATCGCGAAGAGAACCAGGATCGAGTCGCCATTGCGGACGCCGACGGCACCGTGATGCTCGCGGTCGTGGACGGCATGGGCGGCCATGCCGATGGTGCGCGCGCAGCCGAGGTCGCCATGCGCGCGATGCTCAACGAGTTCTGGGAAATGAGCCGGCCGCTGTTCGATCCCGACGGCTTCCTGCATCTCACCGTCGGCCGCGCGCACGAGGCTGTCGTTGCGCTCGGCCAGGGCCTGCCCCCGGAGATCCGCCCACGCGCCACCTGTGCGCTTTGCCTGGTGCAGGGCTCGAGTGCGTACTGGGCGCACGTCGGCGACAGCCGGATCTATCAGCTGCGCCAGGGCAAGGTGTTCGAGCGCACGCGCGATCACAGCCACGTCGAACTGCTGTTGCGGGCGGGTCGCATCACCGAGCACCAGGCGCAGGGTCACCCCATGCGCAACTACGTCGAATGCTGCATCGGCGGCGACCCCGTCCTGCCCGAGATGACGTTGAGCGGCCGCCGCGCGCTGGTGGCCGGCGACGTGCTCATGCTCTGTTCCGACGGACTGTGGTCGGGGGTTCCGGACGAGGTTCTCGCGTCACTCAGCACGAGTCCGCGGGACCATCTGCGCGAGGGGCTCACCGCGCTCGGCGAACAGGCCGTTTCCAATTCCGCGCCCTACGCGGACAATACGTCGGCCGCGGCTGTTCGCTGGCTTGGCCCCTGAGGCTGGCCGCGCCTGCGGCCCGCCTCGCATTTCCCGGAGACTGACCAACTTGAGACCGAGTGGCCGCGCGCCAGACCAACTGCGCCCCGTCCGCATCACGCGCGGATTCACCAAGCACGCGGAGGGCTCCGTGCTGGTCGAATTCGGCGATACGCGAGTGCTCGTCACGGCGACTGTCGAGGAAGGCGTGCCCGGCTTCATGCGCGGCAAGGGCGAAGGCTGGATCACGGCCGAGTACGGCATGTTGCCGCGCTCGACGCACACCCGCAGCGCGCGTGAAGCGGCGCGCGGCAAGCAAGGCGGACGCACCCTCGAGATCCAGCGCCTGATCGGGCGCTCCCTGCGCGCGGTGGTCGACATGCGTGCGCTGGGTGAGCGCACTGTCACGCTCGACTGCGACGTACTGCAGGCCGACGGCGGCACTCGTACCGCGTCCATTACGGGCGCCTACGTGGCGCTTGCCGATGCCATGAGCACCCTCGTCCGCCGTCGGTCGCTCACGACGAGTCCGCTGCACGGACAGATCGCAGCGGTTTCCGTGGGGATCGTGCGTGGCGAGCCGGTCGTCGATCTCGACTATGTCGAGGACTCGTCGGCCGAGACGGACATGAACGTCGTCATGAACAACGGGGGCGGATTCGTCGAAGTGCAGGGCACCGCCGAAGGCCATGCCTTTCGCCGTCACGAACTCGACCAGTTGCTCGACCTCGCGTCGAACTCGTGCCAGCAGCTCTTTGCCCTGCAACTCGACGCGCTGCAGGTTCCGCTCGCGGTGTTTCCGGATGCAGCGCCGCGAGGCAAGGCACGCTGAGGCGTTCGTGAGCATTCCAGCGCGACTGGTCCTTGCCACCGGCAACGCCGGCAAGCTGCGCGAAATGCGCGAGATACTCGCGCCCTGGCAGGTGGACGTGCGCTCGCTCGCGGAGTTCACGCGGGAATCCGCGGACGAAACCGGCCTGACCTTCGTCGAAAACGCGTTGCTGAAGGCACGATTCGCTGCACGTATTTCCGGGCTGCCGGCCATCGCCGACGATTCCGGTCTCGAAGTGGACGCATTGCACGGTGCTCCCGGCATCCACTCGGCTCGGTACGCGGGCCCCGTCAGCGACGACGCGGCAAACAATGCCAGGCTGTTGCTCGAACTCGAGGCGGTCGCCGACGAAGCGCGCACCGCGCGCTATCGCTGCGCGATGGTGTTCCTGCGCTGGCCCGACGACCCGTCGCCGATGATCGCGCAGGCCGCCTGGGATGGCCGCATCGGCCGCGTTGCGCGCGGCACGGGCGGTTTCGGCTACGACCCGCTCTTTCTCGTGGACGATGGCGCGCGCACCGCCGCCGAACTGGCACCTGCCGACAAGAACCTGCGCAGTCATCGGGGCCTGGCGTTGCGCGGCCTGGTCGCCGCCCTCGCGTCCGGCGCACCATGATCGACGCGCGGAGCATACCTCTCGCGCTGTACGTGCACCTGCCGTGGTGCGTTCGCAAGTGCCCCTACTGCGACTTCAATTCGCATGCGACGCCGGCTGGCGGCATTGCTGAACAGGCGTACGTCACGGCCCTGCAGCGTGACCTCGAACACGCCGCTGCGGATGCCGCAGGCCGCGAACTCGTGTCGGTCTTTTTCGGCGGCGGCACACCGAGCCTGTTCAGCCCGGCAGCGATCGGGCGCGTGCTCGAGCACGCCCGGGGCTTACTGCGGTTTGCCGCAGACATCGAGATCACGCTCGAGGCGAATCCCGGCACCATCGAGCACGGACGGTTCAGCGAGTACGCCGCAGCCGGCGTGAATCGCGTTTCCGTGGGAGCACAGAGTTTCGACGACGAGCGGCTCGCTGTTCTCGGGCGCATTCACGGCGCAAACGACACCGCACGCGCCGTGGACGAGCTGCGCGCTGCCGGCATCGACAACTTCAATCTCGACCTGATGTATGCCCTCCCGGGCCAGGACCTGCGTGGCGCGCTGACGGACGTCGAGCGTGCAATCGCGCTCGGTCCCACTCACCTGTCGCATTACCAGCTCACGCTGGAGCCGGATACACCGTTCGCCAAGCGACCGCCGCCCCAGCTGCCCGACGACGAGCTTGCCTGGACGATGCAGGTCGAATGCCAGGCGCTGTTGGCCGCTGCCGGCTTCGAGCAGTACGAAGTCTCCGGGTACGCCCGGCGCGGACGGCGGTGCCGGCACAACCTCGTCTACTGGGAGTACGGCGACTACCTCGGCGTGGGCGCCGGTGCTCACGGCAAGCTCACCCTGGTTACTACGGGCGAAATTGCGCGCAGCGTTCGCGCTCGCCATCCCGCGGCGTATCTCGCGGCTGTGACACAGCAGGAGCGCATGGCCGAGGTCCGGACGGTGCCCGAGGCGGACCTGCCGTTCGAATTCACGCTCAACGCACTCCGGCTGGTCGAAGGATTCACGGTCCGCCAGTTCGAGGAGCGGACTGGGCTTTCTATTGCGGTGCTGCGGGGCCCCATCGAACAGGCGGAGGCTCGCGGGTTGCTCGCGAAGCGCGACGACCGCTGGCAGCCGAGCGCGCTGGGACGACAATTTCTGAACGATCTGCAGGGACTGTTTCTCCCTGTTTGACAGAGATTTAGAGTCGTTTCGGAGACCACGGTCCTGCATCGACCCGCCTCCGGGAGCTCGAATGGGCTTGCGCGCCGCCTTCGTATGGAGTACCCAAAATTCAGTTATGCACAACGCTGCGCTGGTCGATGGACTTTCGGCAGGTTACGGCTTGTAGCGAAAGTGAAACGTTAGGCGATGCGTGTAAATCATTGTTTTAAATAATTAAATCGGCATGGTCATTTTTTGACCAATGCAGAAATTGCCGTGTCTCGCACGGCGGAAGGTCCGTAGTCAGCCCATTCATCCACACAGTTATCCACAGGTTTTGTGGATAACATCTGTCAAATTGGCTCCCAGCGGCCGATCGAGAGCCGGTCCAGACGGCCGCTGCGGTTTCCACGTGAAGTCGCTTGTCGATTCGGACCAGCGTCCCTATAATTCGCCCCCCTCTTTTGAACCTGCCTGGAAGCTGCGCCATGAAAGACGCGATCCATCCGAACTACAAGGCGATCAACGTCACCTGCAGCTGCGGCAACACGTTCGAAACGCGTTCCACGCTGGGCCAGGACCTGCAGATCGAAGTCTGTTCGAACTGCCACCCGTTCTACACGGGCAAGCAGAAGATGGTGGACACGGGCGGCCGCGTCGACCGCTTCCGCAAGAAGTACGCGACGGGCGCCGCTGCCAAGGCCTGATTGACACTCGACCACCCGGCCATGGCCGGCGCAGGGACGACGACGGGGCGCCATTGGGCGCCCCGTTTGTTTTCAGGCGTCACGTCGCTGGGGATGCAGGAACTTTCTGGCCGCGGCGGCACACTCTAGACTGGGTACCCCGAATTCCGGAGCGAATCATGCCGCGACTGCGTTCCTTGCTGGCAATGCTGGCCCTGGCGGTGGCAGGCAGCCTGGGCCTGCTGGGCGCCGGTGCGGTCACGGCGGCCAGTAGCAGCGCGGCCCCCGCGGCGACGGGCACGGACAAGGCAAACGAGGCGGCACGCCAGCGACACCAGCAGGTGCTGCAGGCATTTGGCCGCTACGACGACGAGCGCCTGCAGCAGTACGTCAACGACATCGGCCAGCGCATCGCGGCCAAGAGCGACCGACCGGATCTGCAATACACGTTCACGGTCCTCGATAGCGAACAGGTCAACGCGATGGCCGACCCTGGCGGCTACATCTATGTGTTTCGTGGATTGCTCCCTTACCTCAATTCCGAAGCGGAACTGGCGGCTACGCTGGGACACGAGATCGCCCACGTCACTGCCCGCCACAGCGCCAACCGCCGCGCCGGCGCCACCGCTGCCAACGTCGGTGCCACGCTGATCGGCATTCTCACGGGCAGTCCCGAGCTGATGAACGTTGCCGGCATGGCTGGCGGCGCACTGGTCATGGGTTATTCCCGGGAGCAGGAATCGGAAGCGGACGAGCTTGGCGTGAAGTTCATCAGTCGTGCCGGTTACGCGCCGGAGGCCTTGGCCGACTCCCTGCGCGTGTTCTGGAATCGAGAGCAGTTCGACCTCCAGAGCGCACGCGAGGAACAGCGCAGCCCAACCGCGCGCGGCGGCCTGATGGCCTCGCACCCGGACATCGACAAGCGAATTCGCGAGCTGCAGGAGTCGGTCGGCAGGAGCGGCACTGACCCGGGCGCGCACCCGGCCGCCAACCGGGACCTCTATCTCGCCAAGGTCGATGGGCTCGCCTTTGGCACGAGCGCTGCGCAAGGCGTCGTTCGTGGCTCACGGTTCTATCACGGCGGCATGGGCGTCACCCTGGCCTTTCCCAGTGGCTGGAAGGTCGACAACCAGCCGAAAAAATTGATCGCCCACAGTCCGGCCGATGACCAGATGATCGATGTCAGCGCCCAGCCGATCCCGCCGAACGTAACACCAAAGGAATTCCTGGGCCGGTTACTGCGCGGCCAGCCGAGCACTGCCGCGGAACCGCTCGAGTTCAATGGCCTCAACGGTTATCGCGCCAACCTTCGCAGCACCGGGTTGCCGTGGGGCAGCAAGGGCCCCGCCTCGGTGGCGGTCGTCTACCACAATGGGTTGGCCTACATCTTCCTTGGCGCGACCCGGATTGCGACTCAATTCGGTTCCTTCGAGCCGATTTTTGTCTCCAGCGTCAAGACCTTCCGGCGGCTGCGTGACAACGAGTACGCGGCGGCCGAGCCGGAGCGAATCCGCGTGATCCAGGCGGGCCCTGATACCCAGATCGAGCAACTGGCGCAGAAATCGCCAGGCAAGTACGCGGCCGAGGAACTGCGGCTCCTGAACGGACTGTATCCGGACAAGGAACCCACACCAGGACAGAAGCTGAAGGTAGTGGAGTAGTCCGATCTTGAACAAACTTTGCTGCCGTGCAAACCTGACTGGCCAACCCCGAGTCGTCGGGGCGCGAGTGTCGATACGGGGTTTGCACCACGATGAGCAGCAAGAAGTACGAACTGGTCAACACCGAGACCGGTAAGAAGTCGGTCCTCGAGGCGCGCAGCGGCACCGTCGGCCCGGACTGCGTCAACGTGGCGAACATCACCAAGGACCACGGGGTGTTCACGTTTGACCCGGGCTTCATGGCCACGGCGGCGTGCGAGAGCAAGATCACCTACATCGATGGCGACAATGGCGTGCTGCTCTATCGCGGCTACCCGATCGAGCAGATCGCGACCAAGTCCAATTTCCTCGAGACGGCGTACCTGCTGATCCACGGCGACCTGCCGGTCACCGGCCAGCTGGAGCAGTTCGACCGCTCGATCCGCTACCACACGATGATCAACGAAACGCTGTTGCGTTTCTTCAACGGGTTCCACTACAACGCACATCCGATGGCGATGGTTTCTGCCGTGGTTTCGTCGATGGCGGCGTTCTACCACGACTCCATGGACAACCATAACCCGCGCCACCGCGAGATCTTTGCGCACCGCATCCTGGCCAAGATCCCCACGGTTTCGGCCGCTGCCTTCAAGCACATGCTGGGCCAGCCGTTCGTCTACCCGCGCAACGACCTCGACTACTGCGCGAATATGCTGCACATGTTCTTTGCCGTGCCAGCCGAGGATTACGTCGTCGACCCGATGGCGGCCGAGGCGCTCGACCTGCTGCTGATGCTGCACGCCGACCACGAACAGAACGCGAGCACGTCCACGGTGCGCCTTGCCGGCAGCACGGGCACGAACCCGTACGCGGCAATTTCCGCGGGCGTTTCGGCCCTGTGGGGTCCGGCACATGGCGGTGCGAACGAGGCCGTGCTCGAGATGCTCGAGGACATCGGCACCGTCGACAACATCGATAAGTTCCTGGCACGCGTAAAAGACAAGGACGGCAGTACGCGGCTGATGGGTTTCGGCCACCGCGTGTACAAGAACTTCGATCCACGCGCGAAGATCATCCGCGAGATGTGCCACAAGGTGCTGTCGCGCCTCGGCCAGAATGACAACCCGTTGTTCGAACTGGCGCTGCGCCTGGAAGAGATCGCGCTCAAGGACGAGTACTTCATCGCCCGCAAGCTCTACCCGAACGTCGACTTCTACTCGGGCGTGATCTACAGCGCGCTCGGTATCCCGCGCTCGATGTTCACGGTGATGTTCGCCATCGCGCGTACCGCGGGCTGGGTTGCGCACTGGCAGGAGATGATTGGCGATCCGGCCATGAAGATCGGGCGGCCGCGCCAGCTCTACACCGGGCCGACGCAGCGGGATTACCTCGAGGTCGACAAGCGCGGCTGAGTTTTCGGGCGTATCGCAAGGGCTCGGGCGTCGTTGCAGGCGGCCGTTCCGGTGCCGTTCCCCGAGCTTGGAAAGGCAGACACGCGCTCGGGGAACGGCACCGGATCGACCGCCAGATACGCGGCGCCTGAGCTCGTTTTCGGGCAGGCCCGAAAACGTCGCACGGCGCATGCAGCCTGACAGCTCGAACCCGGCATCGCCCAATCGACGGACGCAAACGCTCGCATCGTGACGGTGCGTTCCGCTGCGTCGGGAACCTGAAGGTTCTCGGCGGTTACCCACTTCGCGCCCGACCAGCGCAGTAACAGCCGATTGGGGCCGACGCAACAAACTCGCGCCGGACTCGGCATGCACGGCGGCTTCCGGTTCCGATGTCACCGGCTACATGCGCCGTGCGTCGTTCGCGGGCTTGCCCGCGAACGCGCTCAGGCGCCGCCGCGCAAGCGGACTATCCGGCATTCGTTCCGGATCGCGTGTCTGCCTTTCCGCGATCCGGAACGAATGCCGGATAGTCCGCTTACCCCGACAATGCCTGCGCACATTCACGAATTGCCCCGCGCACGGCGCACGAGCAGGCTGAAATGGAACCCCTGAACGGGAGATTCACATGAGTCACATACGCATCGTCGTTGCCGACCAGGCCGAGGCGATTTTCTACGATCTCAGCTCGCTCAAGGCACGTCCCAGTGAAGTCGCGCGGCTGTCCGATCCGTCCGCCCACTTGCATGACCGGGACTTCTCCAGCGACCGGCCGGGGCGATCGTATGAAAGCGTCGGCGGGGCGCGTCATTCCCTCGAGGGTGAAAACGACCCGCGACATCGCGCGGCAGTCAGCTTTGCGAAGGTCATTGCGCACAAGCTCGAGCTGGATCGGCGCAACAAGGAGTTCGAGCAGCTGATCGTGGTTGCAGGGGCACCCTTCCGCAGCCTGATGCGCGCCGAATTCTCGGCTGACACGACAGCCTGCATCGTGCACGAAGTGCCCAAGGACCTCGTCCACAGTCCGCCCGAGGTCCTGCGCGATTACCTGCCGAGTTCAGCGCACGAACTGAAGTCCGCCTGACGGACTGTCAGACCAGCGCTGCTACCTCGGTCACGGTCGCGCGGCGCATCGGCTTGCCGTCGACCGGGCTGCACGGCGACTGCCGGATGCCGTCCAGCGGGAAGACCACCGCATCGATAGCCTGGCGACCGGCTACGAAGCGAAACGCCGGGAAGGTGACTGTCCGATCGCGTTCGAAACGCAACCGGCGCTCGAGGGTCTCGTGCGGCACGCCGCGTTCCTCGAGCCGGATCGAGACGGCCTCAGCCGATTCCGAGAATAGGTGCAGGTGGATGTCCGAATGCGCCGAGGCGGTGCCGGTCAGGACGGGACCGACGAGGCGCGGATCAAAGTCGGCCATCAGCCGCATGGCCTGCAAGGCTGAGCGCCGCAGGTCCGCAATCTCGGCCTCGTGCCGCCCGCCGGAGAACAGTCGCTGCCGCGCGAAGAGCGCCGCTTCGATTTCGGTGTTGCGTGGGAGGATAGCCGCGTCCACGACGCCGAGCCGTGCGGCTGCCTTGCGCTTGGCGAACAGGAAATCGTCGATGCCCTGTTCGGCCATCACCCGCGCGGCTTCCTCGGCCACCGCCTGACGCAACATCTCTGCACGAGGGTTGGGTCTTTGTCGACTCATGGGCTGCCGAGCATACCGAATCGCGCCGTGCCGGCAATGGGCGGTGCGAGGCCCGTCGCGTCCGGAAGTCGCGTCAGAAAATGGAATCGTCACCTGCCGCCGGTTCCACCGTTTCCGCTCCGACGCCATCGTCGCCGAAACCACCCATCCCGGGCTGCGGTGCGTACTGCTCGAGGAACGTCTCGAACAGCGCGCCTGGGGCACCGGCGCGTGACGGTGCTCCACTTTCCCGCGACACCCACATGCGCACCACGCCTGGCGGCTCCGGCTGGCGGTGTTCCGGCTTGTCGCGGAGCGCTTCCTGCATGAAGTAGATCCACATCGGCAGGGCGGTCTTGCCGCCTTCCTCGTTCTCGCCGAGCGACCGTTCCTGGTCGAAGCCGAGCCAGACTGCAGCTGCGACGTCAGCGTTGAAGCCCACGAACCAGGTGTCGCGGCGGTCGCTCGTAGTACCGGTCTTGCCCGCAATGTCCTTGCGATTGAGTGCGGCTGCTGCACGTTGCGCGGTGCCGCGCTGGACGACGTCCGTCATCATGTCCGTCATCACGAACGCATTTGCCGGGCTGATCGCCTGCGGCGCCCGCGACCCACCAGCACCGGTTGGCCCGACGCCATCGCCGGAAATCTCCTTGCCGAGGGTGGGCACGTCGTCCGGTACGGCCGCGAGGTCGGCAGCCATCGCAGCGGCGTCCCCGGCACCGGCGATATCGCACAGGCCGCAAGCTGTGGCCGGCGCGGCCCGGAACTGCTCCTTGCCGTCCGTGTCCTGCACCGACTGGATGAAATACGGCGTGACCAGCGCGCCCCCGTTGGCGAAGACTGCGAATCCGCGCGCCATTTCGAGCGGGGTGACCTGCCCAGTGCCGAGCGCCAGCGTGAGATTCGCCGGCAACGCCTGCGGGCCGAAGCCGAAGCGCGCCATGTGCTGCAGTGCGAAGCCGATGCCCGCACCTCGCAGCAGCCGGATCGAAACCAGGTTGCGTGAGCGGACCAGGCCCTCGCGCATCGGCGTCGGACCGTAGAACTTGCGGGTGATGTTCTGCGGCCGCCACTCCTCGTCGCCTTCCGGGCCGCCGCCGCCCGGCAGCACGATCGGGGCGTCATTCACCAGTGTCGCGGGGGTGAAACCGCGCTCCAGCGCTGCGGAATACAGGAACGGCTTGAATGCGGAGCCCGGCTGGCGCTGCGCCTGCACCACGCGGTTGTACTTGCTCGATCCGAAGTCGAAGCCGCCGACCAGCGACACGATGGCGCCGTCGTTGGGATCGAGGGCCACCAGTGCGCCCGACACGGCCGGCAACTGGCCGAGCCGGTACCTGGATTCCGGCAGCGGCTCGACGTAAATCACGTCGCCGGCCGCGAGCACCTCGCGTGCCGTCTTGGGGGAGGGTCCGAGTGCGTCCTTGAGGGAATCGATCACCGGCCGCGCCCAGGACATCCCGTCCCAGTCGATGACGACACTGGACCCGTTGCGAAGAACCACTTCGGCGTCGCGATCGGCCACCGACGTGACGACCGCCGCCAGCAGGCTGCCGCGCTGTGGATTGCGCTTGAAGAGTAGATTCAATCCAGCGGGATCGCCGAGCAGTGCCAGGTCCACGCGTTCGAGCGGTCCGCGGTAGCCGTGCCGCCGTTCGTATTCGAGGATGGTGCGCGACGTGGCCGCGTTGGCTGCTTGCTGCAAGCGGCTGTCGAGGGTCGTGTAGACCTTGTAGCCGGCGGTGAGCGCATCCGCCCCATGCCGATGCAACATCTCGGCGCGAACCATCTCGGCCACATAGGGGGCGTCGAGCTCGATGATCGGCCCGTGCATGCGGCTCGAGATGGGCTCATCCAGCGCGGAGTCGTGCTGGGACTGCTCGATCTTGCCAAGTTCGAGCATGCGACGGAGCACGTACGCCCTGCGATCGTGAGCGCGGGTGATGCTGGCGACGGGGTTGTCCAGCGAGGGAGAGCGCGGCAGGCCTGCGATCAACGCCGCTTCGGCAATGGTCAGGTGGTGCACCGGCTTGTCGAAATACACTTCGGCTGCCGCGCCAATCCCGTAAGCGCGCTGCCCGAGGAAAATGCGGTTCAGGTAGAGGGTCAGGATTTCCTGCTTGGAGAATTCACGCTCGAGACGCATCGCCAGGAAGACTTCCTTCAGCTTGCGCCGCAGGGTCTTTTCCGAGGTCAGCACGGTATTGCGCGCGAGCTGCATCGTGATCGTCCCGCCGCCCTCGCGCACACTGCCCGCACTCACGTTCGCCACCAGCGCGCGCACCAGGCTCTGCCAGTCGACCCCGGGGTGCTCGTAGAAACGCGCGTCTTCTGCCGCGAGGAACGCGTCGATGACGACGGGGGGAATCTCGTCGAAGGCCACGGGAATGCGGCGTTGCTCGCCGATCTGCGCCATCAGCTTGCCGTCACGCGAATAGACCCGCAGCGGCAACTGGGTCTTCACGTCCCGCAGTGAAGCCGCGTCCGGGATGTCCGGCGCGAGGTACTGGTATGCACCCGCGAAACCCATGCACACCATCACCAGCACCGACAAAGCGGCGGCCAGCAGCGCGCCCAGGATTCTCGTCATGACATTGCGACCCATTGCGAAAACTGCGAACCGTTCCTTGCTGCGCCCATGGCGCCTGTGCATAGTAGCCGCCGACACAAGGGCAAACCCGTCGAAAGACGGGGGCGCAAAGCCACCGGCCTGACGGGGTGACCCAAGGCGGCGGGGCTACCGGTCCGAATGTTCCAGGCAGCGAGCCTCCAAGGTCGCACCTGGCTCGTGATCGTGATCCCGCCCGCCAACGGCACCCGCCGCGCGAGCGCCGCCCTTGCGAACGGTTGACGGTTTTTCACCACCACGCCCGCAGGGAGCGACGCGGATGACGGTTTTTGCTAGCCCACTCACAATTCTATTAGGTTCAACCCTGATATATAGTGGCGTGGGGGCTTTGAAACTGCCACACAATCGCGGCGCAACCTCTTGAACTAGAAGGATCAACCGTGCTGTTCCAGCGCAGGTTCCGACCGGTTATCGGACTCGACATCACGACGTCCTCGATCAAGTTGATCGAGCTGACGCGCAGCGGCGACTCGTATCGAGTCGAGTCGTATGCGGCCGAGCCCACGCCGCCGAATGCGATCAACGAAAAAGCCATCGTCGATGCCCAGGCCGTCGGCGAGGCCGTGCGCCGCGCCGTCAAGCGCGCTGGCGCGCGCAGCAAGGAGTGCGCCGTGGCGGTCAGCGGCGATGCCGCGATCACCAAGGTGATCCAGATGCCCCGCAACCTGCGCGACAACGAGCTCGAGTCGCAGGTCGAGATGCAGGCCGACCAGTACATCCCCTTCCCGATGGAAGAGGTCAGTTTCGACTTCGAAGTGGTCGGCCCGTCGGAAAAAGACCCGGAAATGCTCGACGTGCTGCTCGTGGCCACGCGCTCGGAGAACGTCGAACAGCGCCAGGCCGCCGTGCAGGCCGCCGGCCTCACCGCGCGCATCGTCGACGTCGAAGCGTTCGCACTCGAGAACGCCTGCCGCCTGCTGACGCACCAGATGCCCGACGGCGGCATGGAGCGCAACATCGCCGTCATCGATTTCGGGGCGAGCAGCACCACGTTCTCGGTGCTGCGCGACACCCGGGTGGCCTACACACGTGACTTCTCCTTCGGCGGCCAGCAGCTGACCGAGGAGATCATGCGTACGTACGGCCTCTCGATGGAGGAGGCCGGACGCGCCAAGAAAGAAGGCGGGCTGCCGGCCAATTACCAGGCCGAAGTGCTCGACCCGTTCATCGACGACATGTGCCAGCAGGTGAGCCGCTCGCTGCAGTTCTACCTCGCCGCCGGCGCGGGCCGCGAACAGCCCGAGCAGATATTGATCTGCGGCGGCTGCGCCAACATCCCGGGCGTCGCCGACGTGATCGCGAGCCGGGTCGGCATCCCTGCCGAGCGCGGCGACCCGCTGGGCCAGATGAAGATTTCGACTCGTGCCCTTGCGCAGGGCGTGAAAAAGGACGCGACGGCATTGCTCACCGCCTGCGGCCTGGCGCTCAGGAGCTTCGACTGATGCCAAGAATCAACCTGCTGCCGTGGCGTGAGGCGGAACGCAAGCGCAAGCGCCAGGAGTTCATCCTGTCGCTCGGCGCGGCGCTGGCCACGGCGGGCCTGATTACGCTGCTCGGCAACTGGCACATGAGCGCCGCGATCGATCATCAACGCGGACGCAACGACTACCTGAACAGGGAAATCGCGGGGCTCGACAAGCAGATCGAGGAGATCAACGGCCTCGACGCGCAGAAGCGCCGGCTGCTCGCGCGCATGGAGATCATCGAGACACTGCAGCGCAGCCGTCCGGAGATCGTCCACGTCTTCGACGAACTGGTGCGTGTCCTGCCAGAGGGTGTCTACCTGACTTACCTGAAGCAATCAGGCACGCGCTTCGAGCTGCGTGGAGTCGCGCAGTCCAGTACGCGCGTCTCCTCGTTCATGCGCAATATCGATGCGTCGCAATGGCTCGCCGACCCGACCCTGCAGATCGTCGAGACCCGCGCCAAGGATGCGACCGGCGGTGCCTCGTTCACGCTGTTCGCCAACCAGCGGCGCCAGGCCACGCCGGAGGATGACGCGGCCGCAGCGCCGACCGGCAAGGCCAAGAAGAAGGTGGCCGCCAAATGAACAAGTTGCAGGCACTGTTCGAGCAGCTGCGCAGCCTCGATCCGAACGACCCGGGCCGCTGGCCGATGGCCGTCCGCATTGCCACGGTCGTGCTGCTGTTCCTCGTCGCCTCGGCAGGTGGTTACTACTTCCTGGTCTGGAAGAAGCAGCGCCCGGTGCTGCTCGAGGAACGCGCGCAGGAGGGCCAGCTGATGGAATCGCTGACCACCAAGGCCAAGCGCGCCGCGAACCTCGATGCGTATCGCGTGCAGCTCGCCGAGATGGAGAAATCTTTCGGCGCGATGCTGCGGCAACTGCCGAACAAGACCGAGGTACCGAACCTGCTGGTCGACATCTCGCAGACTGGTCTCGCGGCCGGCCTCGAGGAGAAGCTGTTCCAGCCACAGGGTGAGAACAAGAAGGACTTCTACGCCGAGCTGCCGATCCGCATCCGCCTGACGGGCGGCTACCACGAGATGGGCAAGTTCGCGAGCGGCATCGCCGCGCTGCCGCGCATCGTGACCGTGCACGACATCGAGATCTCGCCGCAGTCGGGCCGCAACGTGACGGAGCCGGGCGAGCTCACCTTCAATGTCACGGCGAAGACGTATCGCTACCTCGACGACGAGGAGCAGGCCGCGGCGGAGCCGAAGGACAAAGGCAAGGTCAAGAAGGGCAAGAAGAAGCCCGCTGCGGGCGAGGCATGACCATGAGTACGACGGTGAAATCACGGTCGTCGGTCAACCGGCTCACGCTGGTGGCGTCGTCGATCGCCCTGCTGCTCGCAGGCTGCGGCAACGACATGAGCGAGCTGGAGGCCAAGGTCGACGAGATCAAGAATGCGCCGGGCACCGGTGTCGAGCCGCTGCCGGAAGTGAAGCCGTACGAGACCTTCGATTACGCCGCCGCCGATCAGCGCTCGCCGTTCGAGCCAGGCATTTCCGCCCTGGCCAACGCGCCGAACGCGATCCGTCCGGACCAGAACCGGCCGCGCGAGTTCCTCGAACAGTTTTCGCTCGACACGTTGCGCATGGTCGGCACCGTGAAACTGAAGGGAAAGCTGTTCGGCCTGGTACAGACCAGGGACGGACTGGTGCACCGGGTGTTGCCTGGCAACCACCTGGGACAGAGCGATGGCCGCATCACGGGCATCGAGGAAGGCAAGATCTCGCTCATCGAGATCGTTCCTGACGGCATGGGCGGCTTCATCGAGCGCCCCGCCGGACTTGCGCTGAGCGAATGATCTGCAAGGAGATCCGAGAATGACCGCTGCATCGTCGCACGTGAACCCTCGCCACCCGGAGGCTGGCCGCCTGCATCGGCCCTTCCGCGCCGCGGCGCTCGTCGCGTTGGCCGGGGCACTCGCATTCGCCGCGCAGGTCGCGCTTGCGCAGGCGCCCACCCGGCTCACCAAGGTCGAGCTGCAGCCGCAGCCTGGCAACCAGCTCGAGGTGAAGCTCGTGCTGGATGGCCCGGCGCCGCAGCCCGTCGCCTTCACCATCGACAACCCGGCGCGCCTTGCCGTGGACCTGCCGGGCACCTCGATCGCGCTCGATTCGCGCCGCATCGACGTCAAGTCCGGCGGCGTCGATACGATCGTTGCAGCCGAAGCGTCGGGACGCACTCGCGTCGTCTTCAACCTCGACTCCCTGCAGCCGTATTCGACGCGCACGGAGGGCAACAACGTCTACGTTTCGCTCGGACGCGGGGTCGGCAATGAGGGCGGGGCTCCAACGGTCAGCACGGCGGCGACTCCCGCGGCGGCCGCCGGCACGTTCTCGATCGAAAAGGTCGATTTCCGCCGCGGCACCGACGGCGCCGGCCGCATCATCGTCCGTACCAGCGATCCGCGCGTGCAGGCCAGCGTCAAGCAGGAAGGCGGTCGCACCGTCGTGGATTTCCCGCGCACCGGCGTCGCGCCCGATGCCGCGCGCCGCTACGACGTCGTCGATTTTGCGACCCCCGTCAGTTCGTTCGACGTGACCAGCACGCCGAATGGCGCCCGCATCATCGTGAACGCCGCGGGCGATTACGAGCAACTCGGCTACCAGAGCGATCGCGAATACGTACTCGAACTGCGCCAGCGGGCGAAGACAGCTGCGGTCGCTGATCCGACCAAGAAGGAGTACCGCGGCGAGCGCCTGACGCTCAACTTCCAGGACATCGAGACCCGCGCCGTGCTGCAACTGCTCGCGGAGACGAGCGGACAGAACATCGTGGTCAGCGACACGGTGCAGGGGAACGTCACGCTGCGCCTGCAGAACGTGCCGTGGGACCAGGCGCTCGACATCGTCATGCGCACGAAGGGCCTCGACAAGCGGCAGGAAGGCAACGTGATCTACGTCGCCCCGGCCGAGGAACTCGCGGCGCGTGAGAAGCAGATCCTCGAGTCGCAAAAGTCGATGACCGAACTGGCGCCGGTGCGCACGGAGTACCTGCAGGTCAACTACGCGAAGGCCTCCGACCTCGCGACGCTGATCAGGTCGCAGGGCAGGGGCTCCTCGCTCCTGTCGGATCGCGGCAGCCTCTCGATCGACGACCGCACGAACACGCTGCTGCTGCAGGACACCGCCGAGCGCCTGGCCGACATCCGTCGCCTGGTGCAGACGCTCGACATCCCCGTGAAGCAGGTGCTGATCGAAGCCCGCATCGTCATCGTCAACGACGACTTCAGCCGCGAGCTGGGCGTGCGTTTCGGCGGTGCGTTCGTGGGTAACTACGGCAGCAACGACGGCCTGATGTTCGTCGGCAACAAGGGTCTGGACACGGATCCAGGCAATGCCGGTCCGATCATCTCGCCGAACGGTCCGGGCGGCGTGGGCGTGAGCGGTAACCAGGTCACCACCGGCACGGTCAACGACCGTTACATGGTGAACCTGCCGATCGCGAACCCGGCCGGGCGCCTCGCCATGACGCTGCTCGATTCCGATTATGTCGTCGACCTCGAAATCACGGCCGCCCAGCGCGAAGGCCGCGGCGAAGTAGTCTCCGCCCCGCGCGTCATCACGGCCAACGGCAAGGAAGCGGTGATCGAGCAGGGCACCGAGGTTCCGTACCAGGAATCGGCTTCGAGTGGCGCCACGACGACGCAGTTCAAGAAGGCCGTCCTGTCGCTCAAGGTCACGCCCCAGATCACCCCGGACGACCGCGTGATCCTGGACCTGACCGTGTCGAAGGACAGCGTCGGCCAGCTCTTGCCGAGCGCCACGGGCGGCAGCGTGCCGAGCATCGACACGCGCACGATCACGACCCAGGTGCTGGTCAACGACGGCCAGACGGTCGTCCTCGGCGGCATTCTCGAGACCGAGCGCCGCGATACGGTCAACAAGGTGCCGTTCCTCGGCGACGTGCCGGGCCTCGGGTACCTGTTCCGCAGCAAGTCGAAGACCGACAACAAGGACGAACTGCTGATCTTCGTGACGCCGAAGATCCTGCGCGAGGGCGCCGAGATCTACTGACGCATCGGTGCTCCGGTGCGAGAATGGGCGGCCGCAGTGATCCTGCGGCCGCTTTTCTTTTGGGGATCCAGTACGCCGATGCACCGCCACGCATGAACGTCTTCCTCGTCGGCCCCATGGGCTCGGGCAAGAGTGCGGTTGGCCGGCAGCTCGCGCAGCGGCTGGCGCTCGAGTTCATCGACAGCGACGACGAAATCGAGTCCCGGACGGGCGTCGACATCGCCTACATCTTCGAACGCGAGGGTGAAGCCGGCTTCAGGCAGCGCGAGGCCGAAGTCATCGACGCGATCACCCGCCGTGATGGGGTGCTGGTCTCGACGGGCGGTGGAGCCATCCTCGACGCCGACACCCGGGAGCGACTGCGCGCCCGTGGCCACGTCGTGTATCTTCGGACATCCGTGGACCAGCAACTCGCCCGCACCCGGCGCAGCAATGACCGGCCGCTGCTCAACAACGACGACCCGCGCGGCACGCTCGAACGCCTGTACGGTGAGCGTGCGCCTCTCTACGCCGAGGTGGCCGGGATCGTCGTCGATACCGACGGCCGCAAGGTGAAGACCGTGGTCGACCATATCTGTCGCCAGCTGGGCGTGGGCGAGGCAGGGCCATGACGGGCCGCTTGCCGCAGACGCTGTCGATCGACCTGGGGCGTTGCAGCTACCCGATCGTGATCGGCGAGGGCCTCCTCGCCGACGCAGATCTGGTCACCCGGCACGTCGCGGCGCGGGACGTACTGGTCGTCACGAACGAGACGGTCGGCCCGCTGTACGGCGATCGACTGCGGGCGGGTCTTGCGGGCAAGCGCGTCAGCTCGGTCGAGTTGCCCGATGGCGAGCAGAACAAGACACTGTCCGTGCTCGAGCGTGTGTTCGATGCGCTGATCGCAGCCCGCCTGAACCGGGATGCCTGCGTGGTCGCGCTTGGCGGCGGCGTGGTCGGCGACATGGCAGGGTTCGCGGCCGCGTGCTACCAGCGCGGCATCGATTTCGTGCAGGTGCCGACGACCCTGCTGGCACAGGTCGACTCCGCCGTGGGCGGCAAGACCGGCGTCAACCACCCCGGCGGCAAGAACATGATCGGGGCGTTTCACCAGCCGCGAGCGGTGCTGTCGGACCTCGGCACACTGCGCACGCTGCCGCCCCGGGAATTGCGCGCAGGACTCGCCGAGGTCATCAAGTACGGCCTGATCGACGACGTCGATTTCCTCGAATGGATCGAAGCCAACGTCGACCCGTTGCTCGCGCTGGACATGGATGCGCTGGCGCAGGCCGTGCGCCGATCGTGCGAGATCAAGGCGCGCATCGTCGCGGCCGACGAGCGCGAGCATGGCCAGCGTGCCTTGTTGAACCTGGGACACACCTTCGGTCACGCCATCGAGGCTGCGGCCGGCTACGGTGAATGGCTGCATGGTGAAGCCGTTGCCCTGGGGCTGTTGCTCGCCGCGGATCTGTCGCAGCGGCTCGGTTATATCGGCACGACCGATGTCGCCCGGGTGCGCGAGTTGTTGCGTCGGACCGGGCTGCCGACCGAGGCTCCAGCCATTGGCGCTGCCAGGGCCCTGGAGCTGATGGGCATGGACAAGAAAGTCCTGCTGGGGCGCATCCGGCTCGTGCTGCTGCGCCAGCTTGGCGAGGGTATCGTCACGGGTGAGTATCCGGCCGCTGCGCTGCAGGCAACCCTGCGCGCTCACTTCGAGGTGACGGCATGAGCGAGCAGGGTGGCAACCACGTTTCTGGAAGCGACGACGACACGATCCTCGCGGTCTACGCGCAGCGCTCGACGGCCTCACGCGGCCGCCGTTTTGCCGAGCCGCCGCCGCGTCACCGCACCGAATACCAGCGCGACCGAGACCGCATCGTGCATTCGACGGCGTTCCGCCGGCTCGTCTACAAGACGCAGGTCTTCGTCAATCACGAAGGCGACCTGTACCGCACGCGGCTCACGCATTCGCTCGAGGTCGCGCAGATTGCGCGCAGCGTGGCGCGGGCCCTGGGTCTCAACGAACCGCTGGTCGAGGCAATCTGCCTGGCGCACGACCTCGGCCACACCCCGTTCGGCCACGCCGGGCAGGATGCGCTCAACGAATGCATGCGTGCCTTCGGCGGATTCGAACACAACCTGCAGTCGTTGCGCGTGGTGGACGAGCTCGAGGAGCGCTACGCCGAATTCCCCGGCCTGAACCTCACGTTCGAAGTGCGCGAGGGCATCCTCAAGCACTGCTCGGCGGCCAATGCCCGCCAGCTCGGCGAACTCGGCGAACGGTTCCTGCAGCGCCTGCAGCCCGGCCTCGAGGCGCAGCTGGCGAACCTGGCCGATGAAGTGGCGTACAACAACCACGATGTCGATGATGGCATCCGTGCCGGGCTGATCACGATCGAGGACCTTTGCGGCTGCCGCATGTTCGGACGCCAGTTCGAAGTGGTGCGCAGGCTCTACCCGCAACTCGGCGGCAGGCGGCTCGTGCACGAAGTCGTGCGACGCATGATCGACTACACGGTCAACGACCTCGTCGATGCGTCAAGGGCCTCGCTGGCGAGCGCGGCGCCCCAGAGCGTGATCGACGTGCGGTCGCGTTCGGCACCGCTGCTCATGTTCAGCGATGCCGTCCGCGAGGAGCACCTGGAACTCAAGCGCTACCTGCGTGAGCACCTTTACAGGCATTTCCGCGTGCTGCGCATGACGACCAAGGCACAGCGGGTGGTGCGCGATCTGTTCGATGTGATGCTCGGCGAGATCAACCTGATGCCGACCGAGCACCAGGAGGCCGCCCGGCGGCTCGAAGGTGCCGACGGCGAGGCCGGTCGCGCGCGCGCCGTGGCCGACTACATCGCAGGCATGACCGACCGTTTTGCAATCCTGGAACACCGCCGGTTGTTCAATCCTGCCGAACGGACCTGACCCGGCGGGAGCCCTTGTCCCGAGCCCCGGCCTGTCCCATGGGGTATCGGTACGCCGACGCGGACGCCATGCCAGGTCTGTGAGGGCTTGCCCGGAAGCCCAGTCGGGGTTCGTCTGGTAGCATTCCCGGGCTTTTTCCGGAGTGCCGCCTTGACCCCCAAGAACATCCCCAACCGGGAACGCCTGATCTTTGCCATGGACGTCGCCGACCCGCAGGCGGCGCGCCAGCTCGTGCGAGCGGCTCGGCGATTCCGTCGTCTTCTACAAGATCGGCCTCGAGCTGTTCATGTCTGGCGGCTACTTCGAACTGCTCGACTGGATGGTCGCGCGCGGCAAGAAGATCTTCGTCGACCTCAAGTTCTTCGACGTGCCCGCCACGGTCGCTGCAGCCGTCAAGCAGCTGCGCAACCGGGGCGTCACGTTCGCGACGATTCACGGCAACCAGGCCATCATGGAAGCCGCGGCGGCCGCCAAGGGCGACGTCAAGATTCTCGCCGTGACCGTGCTCACGAGCCTCGATCGCGGCGACCTCGACGACCTGGGGTTCACCGTGGACGTCGAAAAGCTGGTGCTCTCCCGCGCGCGGCGCGCGCTCGAAGCCGGCTGCGACGGCGTCGTGTCGTCGGGCCTCGAGGCTCCGCTGCTGCGGGAGTTCATCGATCACCGCCTGCTTGTCGTTACACCGGGTATTCGTCCGGTTGAAAACAAGCCGGTGGACGACCAGAAGCGCACCGTGGATGTCGCGCAAGCCTTTGCCAACGGCGCCGATTACATCGTCGTGGGTCGCCCGATCCGTGATGCCGCTGATCCACGCGCGGCTGCCGAAGCCATACAACACACAATTGCCGAATCCTTTGCCGGAGCACGCCCGTGAGCGCACCGCTGCAGAACGACCTGCTGCTGCGCGCCCTGCTGCGCCAGCCCACGCCCCGTACACCGCTCTGGATGATGCGCCAGGCCGGTCGCTACCTGCCGGAGTACCGCGCCACGCCGCGCCAAGGCGGGCAGCTTCCTCCAGCTCTGCATGAACCCGGAGCTGGCCTGCGAAGTGACGCTGCAGCCGCTCGACCGCTACCGGCTCGACGCGGCGATCCTGTTCTCGGACATCCTGACCGTGCCGCACGCGATGAACGTCGGGCTATCGTTCGAGACCGGAGAAGGTCCGAAGATCGCGCGGCCGGTGCGCACGCCCGCTGACATCGACCAGCTGCCGATTCCGGATCCGGAAGGCGAGCTGCGGTACGTGATGGACGCGGTTCGCACCATTCGCCGCGAACTCAACGGCCGCGTGCCGCTGATCGGCTTCGCCGGCAGCCCGTGGACGGTCGGCACGTACATGGTCGAAGGCGGCGGCAGCAAGAACTTCGAGCACATCAAGGGCATGCTCTACGGCGCGCCGCAGCAACTGCACCGGCTGCTCGACGTGATCACGCGCGCAACGATCGCGTACCTCAATGGCCAGATCGCCGCGGGCGCGCAGGCGGTGATGGTGTTCGACACCTGGGGTGGGGCACTCACTCCTGCCGATTACCGTGAGTTCTCGCTGCGCTACATGCAGCGGATCGTCGACGGCGTGACGCGCGAAGCCGAAGGGCGCCGCGTGCCCGTCATCCTCTACACGAAGGGCGGCGGCGACTGGCTGGACGACATGGCGGCCACGGGTTGTGACGCCCTCGGCGTCGACTGGATGACCGACCTCGCCGATGCGCGACTGCAGGGTGCAGGACAAGGTCGCGTTGCAGGGCAACCTCGACCCGAGCGTGCTCTATGCACCGCCGGCGCAGATCCGCGAGCAGGTCGGCAAAGTGCTGGCCAGCTACGGCAAGGGCCCGGGCCACGTGTTCAACCTCGGCCACGGCATCCATCCGGAAGTGAAACCCGAGCACGCGCTGGCAATGATCGAGGCTGTGCACGAACTCTCGCCGCCATACCACGCTTAGTCCGACTAATCCCCTAACCCCTGAACCCCTTCCCATGGACATCAACAAGATCAGCATCGGCGCCAACCCGCCCAGCGACATCAACGTCCTGATCGAGATTCCGCAGGGCGGCGTGCCGGTCAAGTACGAGCTCGACAAGGAATCGGGCGCGCTGCGCGTGGACCGTTTCCTCAATACCGCGATGTTCTATCCCGGCAACTACGGTTTCGTGCCGCACACCCTGTCGGGTGACGGCGATCCGGTCGACGTGATCGTCGTGGTGCCGAGCCCCATCGTTGCTGGCGCGATCGTGCGGGTGCGTCCGGTCGGTGCGCTGCTGATGAAGGACGAAGCGGGCGATGACGAGAAGATCATCGCGGTGCCGGTGGACAAGCTCCACCCGTTCTACTCCGGGGTGAAGTCGTACAAGGACCTGCCCATCACGCTCGTCGACCAGATCGCGCACTTCTTCCAGCACTACAAGGACCTGGAGAAGGGCAAGTGGGTGACGATCGTGAACTGGGTCGGCACCGAACGCGCGGAGAAGATGATCATCGAAGGCATCCACCGTGCGGCGAGCGCTGGCGATGACGTGGCGGCGCACTATGTCGCGCAGCACTCGATGGCGGCGGCTTCTCGACGCGGCAAGAAGAAGTCGTAGTCGTCGCATTCGACAGACGCCGGCCGGAGGATCAGCTGAACTTGACGTTGCAGCTGAAACGTCAGGTTGAGCGACGTGCAGGTCGCCTCGCCAGACTGGCCAATCCGACATCGAGTGTCGCCGGCACCGACGGCAGTCGTTGCCTGGAAGCGCTCGAACCACGCGAGCTTCGCCGGCCGCGCCAACGCCTTCAATCGCACTTCCATCGACGCGGCTGCACTGCGATTCGTGAACCAGGCAATCGCACGCGAGCGACACAGGAGCGGTTCGCCCGCGTAAACGCGGCACCCTTGCCGGACACGTGAGCTTCGAGACCGCTCCTGCGGTAACGGGCTGATGCCGATGTAGCTCTTGCCGCCTTCGCAGTGCAGCAGATACACGGCCCAGGGCTTCGGTCAGTGACTTGCATCGTCCGCTCCTTCGTCGAGCGCGATCCGCGTCCGCGGCCTCAGGCACGCTATCGTTTCGACGCGCCGTCACCGAGCACCTGGTCGATCGTCACGAGGTCCACCAGTCCGAGCGCGCCATACAGCGCCGGAATGATCTTCTCCGGCGCGTGCTTCCTGCGCAGCGCCGCCACCTTCACCGTGCCTGCACGGTACGCCGGCAGGTACATCCGCCCCAGCAGCGGATGGCGGCCCCAGGCGCCCGACAGCTTGTCGGCACGTTCGTCGGAGCAGAGGAACTCGTTGCGCAGCACGCCACGCACCTTGTCCTGCGCCCAGTGCTTTTCCCACGTCAGGAACGACGACTGGTTCTTGGCATCGTCCTGCAGCAGTGCGAGCAGGGTGCCGATCTGCAGGTCGACGTCGGGCAGGCTCTCGATCTCCGTGACGCCGAACGCCATCAGGATCGCGTTGTTCGCGATGCCTTCCGACAGCGCTGCGCCGCGCGTGTTCATCGTGAGCACGGTCGACTCGAAGCCGAGCTTGCGTCGCGCGTACAGCGCCTGGATCCAGGCAAAGTTCGTCACGTGGCCGGGCACGACCTCGTGCGATACCAGTTGCATGAATTCGGGCACCGAGATCTCGAGCGCAGCGTTGATCTCGTACGTCGCCTCGTACCGTGGCGAGCCGTCACGGTTGCGGGCGCGGCCGAGGTAGTTCATCGAGCCGGAAAACCAGGCGTTTTCGATCGCGAGGAACCTGATGTTGGCGCGCGGCACGTCACGCAGCGCCCTGGGCAGGAAGGGCACGATGTGCTGCGCCGATCCCGCGTCGAACTGCGCGATGCAGGCATCGGCCAGCATCGCGATCGACTTCTTCGGCACCGTGCGTTCGCGGCGCCAGGCATCGACGGCGGCGAGCAGCTTCACCCGCGTGGCCGATTTGTAGCCCTGCCCGGCGAGCAACTCCGCGATGCGCTCTCGCTTGGCGACCGCATCGGAAGGCGTCGGCGCCGCGCCGGTCGACGCCGTCACGCAGCGCTCGTACGGCACGGGCTGCCCGCGCTCGAGTCGTTCCTGCACCAGGTCCCACATCACGCCCAGGCACTCGCACAGGCCCTGCAGGTACGCGCCGCGCAACTGTCCGGCGTGACCTGCTGCTTCATTCAGCTCGCCGATGGCAGCGGGTATGTCGACGGCTTTCAAGTACGCATCGACGGCCAGGACGTCGATCGACTTGCCGGCCACGCCACCGCTGCGGCGGAGCTTCGCAGCCGCCGGATGCTTGTAGGCACGGGGCAGCGGTTCGTCGGAAAACCAGGAATCGGCGATGAAGCGACCGGTGCCCGACGGATTCATGACGTCGCCGCCCCACAGCGTGTCGATGCCGAGAACCGCCGTCGCCGTGGCCTGCGCCAGGCGCTGTTCCTTCGAGCTCATCGCTTCTGCGGGGTGAACGCCTTGATCGTCAGGTCCCTGACCAGCTGCGTCGCCTTTTCGTTCGGCAGTCCGTAGCGGGAGAACAGCGTCAGGTGGCTGCGCATCTCGAGCATCGCGCCGGACGGCGAACTGGAGCTCTTGCAACATTGCTTCAGTCGCCCGTTCAGGTCCGTGGCGACCGCGGAGAGTGCGCGTTTGCGGTCATCTTCGCCGTGCACCTTCGGCTGGGAGAGGCCCCATTCGGCGGCCGTTGCGACGACGTGTTCTATCCGAGGGGTCGGGTGCATCATGCGTGGGGCTCACTTGCGGTAGGGACGAAACGGGCTTCATCCGGGGTGAGCATAGGCTACGCTGAAACTGCGCAAGCCGGTGAATCCTAAGACGTAATCCGCCTTTCGTGCACCGCGCCAGTGAGCGTTTCCGCGCCTAGCGACAGATAGATCGTGCCGTCGGAGATCGCCAGGTCGAAATCCATGCGACGGTCCAGCCGCGCGACGAATGACGCCAGCAGCTCTCGATCCACCTCGCAGATCCGCAGCGCATCGGCACGGTGGATGCGCTCGCCGGCGAGGCGCGCCAGCAGCTGGTCCGGGTCCCGGTGCACATACACGGCCACGTTCGGCGCCGCTTTCGCTGCCTTGTGCAGCCGGGCCGCCTCCGGTGCGCCGATGTCGATCCAGGCCTGCAGTACACCCGTCAGGTCGCGCACGCTGATCGCCGGCTCGTCCGGATCGGACAGGCCCTTCGAAAACGCGATGCCCTCGGTGTACTCGAGACAGTAGGCGAGCAGGCGCGTCACCAGGTACTCGGCGGTCTCCGATGGGTGCCGTGCCACCCGGAGGGTCAGCGTCTCGTAGACGCCCCGGTCGGCATTGGCCAGGCGCACGTCGAACACGTACATCGTTGCGCCGAGCGCCATGCGTCACCTCGATGTCGGACAGCTGCGGCTATCGCACGCTATCTGTGAGTGAAGCGCTTTACGCCGGCTTTGCGCGCGGCTTTCGCGAGGTCCGCGTCCAGGGTGGCAAGCGGCAGCCCGGCTCGCAATGCGAGCTCGAGGTATGAGGCGTCGTACGCTGACAGATGGTAACGACGCGCGAGGTCCAGGGTGCTGCCAAGTGCCTGCGCAAAAGTCGCCCCGTCGGCACGTATCGGCGCGTTCGAGAGCATTTCCAGAAATGCCTTGCTTTGCGCTTCCGCGAGCAGGCCTTTCGCTTCGGCACGCACGATGACGTTTGATACCTCGAGGCCCCACGTCACCGGCACTTCGGCGTGGCGATCGGCGTGCTTCAATGCCTCCAGGGCGCCCTGTGCGTAAGCACGGTCGGACGGCTTCGAGTCGCCGAGCAGCCAGGCCATGGTGACGGAGGCGTCGAGCACGAAGTTCACTCGCGACCTTCCTCGATGAGCGACCTGGTGCTCACTTTGCGGCCGGTCTTGACGGGGTTATCACGCAGGAAGGCCTGGAACTTCTCGATGGCCGCCCGTGCATCCGGCGCGCGTGCGGTTTCGCTCGGCACGAGATCCGCGATGGCTGCGCCACGGTTGGTGATGGTGAAGCGCTTGCCGGCCTTCACCTGCCGCAGCAGCTCGGGGAGCCGTGTCTTGGCGTCGTACGCACCGATTTCAGTCTTCATGGCAACGGCCCCTGTGTTTCCGACTAGTCTACCAACTGGTCTATTACCCTACAAGCTCGGCCGTCCGGGGATCGGGCGGCGCCAGGCGCATCTGCTACGCCAAGGCGAGTCAGGGCGTCGCGCTAGTGGCCGTGCGAGCCGACGGCAGGCGCATCCGCCACCGGCTTTGCCGGCTTGCGGCTTCAAGGAATCCTTGAGTTCGCGGCGCAGGATCTTGCCGACGTTGGTCTTCGGCAATTCATCGCGGAAGTACACACGCTTCGGCACCTTGTAGCCGGTCAGCTCCTTGCGGCAGTGCTCGATCACCGCTTCTTCGGTCAGCGACGGATCCTTGCGCACGACAAAGAGCGCGACCACTTCGCCCGCGCGCTCGTCCGGCTGCGCCACCGCCGCCACCTCGACCACGCCGGGACACGTCACCGCGATGCCTTCCACTTCATTCGGGTACACGTTGAAGCCCGACACCAGGATCATGTCCTTCTTGCGATCTTCGATGAAGACGAAGCCCTTGCTATCGATGTAGCCGATGTCGCCCGTGCGCAGCACCTGGCCGGGCAGCATGACTTTCTCCGTTTCATCCGGGCGGTTCCAGTAGCCGCGCATCACCTGCGGCCCTTCGACGCAGATCTCGCCGGATTGACCCTGCGGCAACGAACGGCCGTCGTCATCCCGGATGGTGATGATCGTCGACGAGATCGGCAGGCCGATCGAGCCGTTGAAATCGTCGCCCGGTCGGTTGATTGTTGCCGCCGGCGAGGTCTCGGTGAGGCCCCAGGCCTGCGTCAGCACGTTGCCGGTGACTTCTTTCCAGCGTTCGGCCACGGCCTGCTGCACGGCCATGCCGCCGCCGAGGCTCACGCGCAATCCCGTGAAATCCAGGCTGTCGAAACCCTTCGTGTGCAGCAAGGCGTTGAAGAGCGTGTTGACGCCCGCGAAGAACGAGAAACGGTACCGACCCAGTTCCTGCACGAAACCGGCGAAGTCGCGCGGGTTCGGGATCAGGATGTTGTGCGCGCCGAGCTTGATCATCGTGAGGCTGTTCGCCGTCAGCGCGAAGATGTGGTACAGCGGCAGCGCCGCGATTGCGACCAGCGACTGGTCCGGATCAAGATGCGGCTGGATCCACGCTTCGGACTGCAGCACGTTCGCGACGAGGTTGCGGTGCGTGAGCACGGCCCCCTTCGATACACCCGTCGTGCCACCGGTGTACTGCAGGAACGCGATGTCCTCGTGGCCCAGTTCGACGCGCTCGAGGTTCTCATAGCGCCCTTTGCTGAGCGCTTCGTTGAAGCTCACCGCACCGGGCAGGCTGTATTCCGGCACCTGCTTCTTCACGTGACGCAGCGCGAAGTTGACCAGCAGTGACTTCGGGAAGGCGAGCAGGTCGCCGACGCCGGTGACGATCACGGTGTCGAGTTCCAGGTCGCCGTGCACGTCGGCCAGCGTGTGGGCGAAATTCTCGAGGATCAGGATCGCCCTTGCACCCGAATCGTGCAGCTGATGCTGCAGTTCGCGTGGCGTGTACATCGGGTTGGTGTTGACGATCGTGAGGCCGGCGCGGAACGCACCGAGGATCGCAACGGGGTACTGCAGCACGTTGGGCAGCATCAGCGCGAGGCGGTCACCCTTGCGCAGCCGGGCCACCTGCTGCAGGTAGGCGGCGAACCGACCGGCAAGCACGTCGATGTCGCCATAGGTCAATGTGCGGTCCATGCAGGTGAAGCAGGGCCGGTCGCGGTGCGTCGCGATCGCCTGCTCGATCAGCTCGAGCAGCGAACGGTACTCGGACGGATTGATTTCGGCCGGCACGCCGGCCGGGTAATGCTGCAGCCAGATCTTTTCCAAGACGGTCCCCTGGTGTTTGCACCTGCGGTCGTGGCCGCAGGTGGCGTCATCCGGTCTATATAACAGCGCGGCAGCCCAAAAACACCGACCCGCGATCCGCAGAAATCGGTAGGCCTAGTTCCGGCCCAGCATGGGCTGCAGGTGCGGCCAGACCTCGTCGAGCAACCGGGGCTGGGCGGCCGCCGTGGGATGGATGCCGTCCTCCTGGAAGAGGTTCTCGTCCGGGGCGACGGTTTCGAGCAGGAACGGCACGCTCGACAGCTTGTATTGCCGCGACAGGTCGCCATACAGGCCGTAGAAGTCGCGGGTGTAGGCGGCGCCGTAGTTGGGCGGAATCTTCATGCCGACCAGCAGAATCCTCGCCCCGGCCTGCTGCGAAGTACGAATGATGGCGTCGAAGTTCCGGCGGATGTCAGCAACCGGGAGGCCGCGCATTCCGTCGTTGCCGCCCAGTTCGACGATGACGATCGCCGGCCGATGCGTGGCCAGCGCCCTGGGCAGCCGGGCCAGCGCGCCGCCAGTGGTCTCGCCGCTCGAACTGGCGTTGATGACACGGTGACCGTACCCTTTGGCGCGCAGGCGAGCCTGCAGCAGGGCCACCCAGCCTTGTTCGACTCGAATTCCGTACCCCGCGCTCAGGCTGTCGCCCAGGACAAGGATGGTGGGAGTGGCCGTCGGCGCGCCCGTTGCCCGGGCCGCAGCGGTCACGCCGCAGGCAAGCAGGACGAGGCATACGACACGAATGGCAGCGAGTGAGAAAAGGGCTCTGATGAACGACACGACGGTAGTGCTGGCGGCGGAGGGACTCGGCAAGCAGGTTAGCAGTCCCGAGGGAACGCTGGCCATTTTGTCGGACGTGTCGCTGTCGATCCGGCGCGGCGAAACCGTCGCGATCATCGGCGCGTCGGGAGCTGGCAAGTCGACGCTGCTCGCCCTGCTCGCCGGACTCGACGAACCGACGTCAGGCCGTGCGTTGCTGTCGGGCAACGACCTGACGCAACTCGACGAGGATGGCCGTGCCGCGGTTCGGGCCAATCACGTCGGTTTCGTCTTCCAGTCGTTTCACCTCGTGCCGTCGCTCACGGCATTGGAGAACGTGATGTTGCCGCTCGAACTCGCGCGCCGCCCGGATGCGCGTGCGGCGGCCCGCGAAGTGCTCGGTCGCGTCGGTCTCGCCGAGCGGGTCGGACACTACCCGCGACAGTTGTCCGGCGGTGAACAGCAGCGCGTGGCGATTGCGCGCGCCTTTGTGCGCGAGCCGGACGTGCTGTTCGCCGACGAGCCGACCGGCAATCTCGACGCTGCGACCGGTGAGAAAATCATGGACCTGCTATTTGGCCTCAATCGCGCGACGCAGGCCACGCTCGTGCTCGTGACGCACGACCGGCAGCTCGCCGCACGCTGCGACCGCATCATCCGCCTCGAAGCCGGGCGCGTCGTTGCGGGGTGAGCCGACGCATGCCGTCACTTGCCTTCGCATTGCGCAACCTGCTGCGGGACCTCAAGTCCGGTGAACTCGCCGTGCTGGTGCTGGCGCTGCTCGTCGCGGTCGCCTCGCTGACGGCAGTCGGGTTCTTCACCAGTCGCATCGGTCTCGCCGTGGAGCAGCAGGCCGGCGAGGTGCTGGCGGCCGACCTGCGTCTCGAGTCAGCTCGCCCGATTCCTGAGGCTTACGACGCCGAGGCGGCACGACGTGGCCTGCGCTCCGCCCGCCTCGAGTCGATGCCCAGCGTCGTCTTCTACGGCCAGGAATCGTCGTTGATCGCCCTGCGCGCCGTCGGTCCAGGTTACCCGTTGCGAGGTCGGCTCAAGACGGCGGACGAGCCGTTCGGCAACGGTGTGGTGACCGACGCCATTCCAGCACCGGGTGAGGCCTGGGCCGACTCGCGGCTGCTTGCGAAGCTTGGCGCGCAGGTGGGTTCGAGCCTGATGGTCGGCGCGCACACAGTTCGCGTTACGCGCGTGCTCGACTATCGTCCCGATCAAGGCAGTGGCTTCGCTGATCTCTCGGCAACCCTGATGATCAATCGTGCCGACCTGCCGGCCACGCAACTGGTGCAGCCCGGCAGTCGCGTGAGTCGGGCCGTGTTGTTTGCCGGCGAGTCGGGACCGGTGGATGACTTCCGCGAGTGGCTCAAGGCCGGCAAGCAGCGTGGTGAGCGGGTGCAGTCGATTGCAGACGCCAGCCCGCAGATCCGCGCTTCGGCCGATCGCGCCGGTCGCTTCCTGTCGCTCGCGAGCCTGGTGAGCGTGCTGCTCTCGGCCATTGCGGTGGCGATGGCCTCGCAGCGCTACGCGCGCCGACACCTCGACACCGTCGCGTTGATGAAGTGCATGGGTGCGCCGCAGCGGTTCGTGCTGCTGCAGACCGTCGTGCAGCTCGTCACCATTGCGCTCGTTACTGCACTCGTCGGCACGGCGATCGGGTACCTCGCGCAGTCCGGGATCGCCTGGCTGCTGCGAGACCTGCTGCGCGGCGATTTGCCACCGCCGTCAGGGGATGCATTCCTGCTCGGCGTCGTCACCGCGGTCGTCGTGCTGGTCGGATTCGCCCTGCCGCCTTTGCTGCGCCTGAAGCGCGTTCCGCCGGCGCGCGTCCTGCGCCGCGATCTCGAGCCGCCACCCCTGCGCTATGCGGTGGTGTACGGCCTGGCGATCGGCGCGGTCCTCGCGTTGTTGTACTGGATCGTGCGCGATCCACAACTCGTGGGTTACGTGGCCGGCGGACTCGGCGCGACCTTCGTGCTGCTTGCCGTCGCGGGCTGGCTGCTGGTGAAGGCGCTGGCGCCATTGCGCAGCGGCGTCGGCGTTGCGTGGCGCTACGGCCTTGCCAACATCGCGCGCCGCGGCCGTGACAGCATCGTGCAGATCGTCGCGTTCGGCCTCGGCTTCATGGTGTTGCTGCTGCTCGCGCTGGTGCGCGACGACCTGCTGCGGGACTGGCAGCGCAGCCTGCCAGCCGATGCACCCAACTACTTCATGATCAACATCCGTCCAGACGAAGGCGCGGGCGTCGAACAGTTCTTTGCCCGGGCCGGTCTGCCTGCGACGGAGCTGGTGCCCATGCTGCGGGCCCGCCTCAGCGCCATCAACGACGTGCCCGTCGAGCAGATCACGTTCGAGGGCGAGCGTGCGAACGATTTCGTCGAGCGCGAAGCGAACCTCTCGTGGTCGGCGGCGCTGTCGCCGGGCAACAAGATCGTCGCCGGGCAGTGGTGGTCGGGCGCAATACGTGGCGACCCGCAGATCTCGGTCGAGGTCGAGTACGCCGGGCGCCTCGGTCTCAAACTCGGCGACAGGCTGACTTACGACGTCGCGGGCGAGGCCGTCAGCGGCAAGATCACGAACTTGCGTGAAGTGCGCTGGGACACCTTCAAGCCGAACTTCTTCGTCGTGTTCTCCCCGGGCGTGCTCGAGACCGCGACCGGCACGCTGATCACGAGCGTCCACGTCCAACCGCAGCAGCGGCCGGTGCTCGTCGACCTCGTCCGCCAGTTTCCGGAAGTCACCATCATCGACATCGAGGCGCTGCTCGCGCAGGTGCGCGACGTCATGAACAAGGCGAGCCTCGCCGTCCAGTACGTGTTCCTGTTCACGCTGGCCGCCGGACTCATGGTGCTGCTCGCCGCCGTGCAGGCCACGCGCGACGAGCGACGCTATGAAAGCGCGATGCTGCGCACGCTGGGGGCCAGCCGCCGTGTCGTGTTCCAGGGCGTCGCCGCCGAGTTCATCGTGCTCGGCGCGCTCTCCGGGCTGCTCGCCGCCGCCGGTGCAACCGCGGTCGGCTACTTGCTGGCAACACAGGTCTTTGACCTGCAGTACTCGCCGGACCCGTGGGTCTGGCTGATCGGCATCGCGGGCGGAGCTGCGCTGGTGGGGTCGGCCGGAATCCTTGCGGCCCGCTCAGTCGTCTCGCATCCGCCGATGCAGGCATTGCGGGCGGACATCTAGACTGGATGTCTCGTCGGCGGCCCGTTGTCCCAGGAGTGGCGTCAGGATTTTTGTTTCGGTGCCGGCCAGCTACTCGCCGGGCCACTTGCTTGTCAGTTCGATGTCGCCCGGGCGGCGTGGTTTGAGCGCGCCGCTCCGATAGGCGAGTTCCAGGGCGGACTGCAACCACGCGAGTCGCTGCTCCGGAGTGCGGCGTGCGAACGACCAGCGACGCAGCGATTCCGCATCCTGCCAGGTGCCCCAGGCACTGGGTGCGCTATCGGGATCGAAGTTCGTCATGTGTTCATTTCTCCAGCATGGCGCTCAATCGTTCGATGTCTGCCACGTCCTGTGGGCGCCCGGCAGCTTGCTTTAACGCAATGAGGTGCTGGATCGAGGCCACCCGCACGGCCGTGCCACCCATCGTGACCACCGACGCACTTGCGTACAGGTCAGAAAAACTCACGATCGGGTCGAGCAGGATGTCGACAGTGGGACGCGTGTTCGTGGAGTCCCAGAAGCTGAATGCCTTCATGCCGCGGGTCGCCTGCCATTCGGCGCGCTGCGCAGGATCGGCAAGGGCCATCGGATCGACCGGCGCCATCGACCGGTAGCCCGAGGCGATCAGCGCGTGGACGGCGTCGGCGATAGTGTCGGTAGACAGATCGAGGACGAGATCCACATCGGCCGTCAAACGGTCGATTCCATGCAGCAGGAGCGCCAAGCCGTCCACGACGACAAAGCGCACCTGCGCGGCGACGAGTAGCGAGAACAGCCCGATGAAATCCACTGGCATCTCCTATCGTCGCTGCGCCAATGACTGCACGCCAGTGAGTCCGTACCAGGGCTCGGATCAATAGAGTATGGCGCGACCGGCAGGCCAGGCTCAGCGCAGGTCGGTTCAGGACCGGATAGACAAATGCGAAGGACGTTATCACTCATTGCCGCGCCGGTTGGGGATCGCAATCAGTCGCGGTTGGAATGCTCTCGTGTAACGACCTGGCAAAGTTCTACCACCGACTTTCTGAACCAGAACGACACCCGGACATCCTGTCATGAGTCCAGCTTAGATCAACGCGGATCCGTGACCTGCAACCGCACCCAACCTGCGTCCACCCGATCACCGCGCCACGTGTACCCCTGCAGTCGCAGCCGATACTCGCCGGGGCCGAAGGCGGAGCTGTTGAGCGACAGCAGCAGCTCCTTGTTGGAATCCGGCGTCATGCGTTCCACCACCAGCACTCGGCCGTGGTCGACTTTATCGAGCGTGAGCGCAAACGTCAGGAACTCCGAGTAGCTCACCGGCAGGTGCAGCTCAAGCATTTGCGGCGGCTCGGGCCAGGCCAGCGTCGCGTCCGGCGAGGCGGACCAGCTGCGCGGATTCGGTGCGATGCGCAGTGCGCGCACGCTGTTGATGGCCCGCAGCGTCAGGGTCTTCTCTCGCAGGGCGGCAACCCCGGCCGCATCGCGCTCGCGCGACGCGCTCATCATCGACGCGACGGCCAGCACCAACAGCGCAACGCATGCCGCGGCGAGACCTACGACGAAGAGCCGCGTCTGCCACCACTCCAGCTCGGGTGGCTCGAGGTCGTCAAACTCGTCGCTGCTTTCGTCGGAAACGCCAGTCGGCGCAGCAGTCGAGGGTGGCGGCAGCTCCAGCTCGGCCTGGGTCAGGTACTTGCGCCAGTGAGGCGGCGGCTTGCGGACGGCTTTTCGCCTGCCCTTCCTGCCTGGCGGCCGACCGCTTGAACTCATCCCGGGGTTGCCCTCTTAAGCTTCCTGCGCTCGCCTGCGTCGAAACCGAACGGGTCTGCGGTGCCGGCGAACAGCCGCTCCATCGCGCTGCCGTTCGCGGGCCTGGACCGTACCTAGAAACTCCTGCGCGCCACGCATCGCCTCGAACGCATCGAGGCCGCGCTCGAGGAACTCATGCAGCACCCCGAACCCGGCCGCGTGGGCCGGGCCGCGTGCCAGCCGGACGAGCCCGCGGATGATCGGCTTGCGGACCACGCCATCGAGATAGTCGCCGATTTCGCTGGTCAGCGCGATCTGTCGTTCGCGGTCTGCGCGCCGTCCCGTCGCGCGATAGGCCTCGGCATAGCGCGCCACCGTGATGCCGCCGGCGGGCAAGGCGCGCGCCACGTCGGCATCGAGTTCCTGCGACAATGTCTCGAGCTGCACTGCGAGGCACAGCGCCTCCAGCCCCTCACGCGGCAGCAGGCGTTCCATGGCGCGCTGCACCTTGATCATGTCGGAGTCGCGACGACGGCCATCCGCGCCGTAAAGTTCCTTGAAGAAGAATTCGACCGCGAGCCGGTAACGCGGATTGGCGTGCAGGTCGGCGTGCGAACGCATGAGCCGCTTCGACTGCCACTTCTGCACCCGCGACAGCTGCCTGGTGAGGCGCGGATCGGCCGCGAACACGTCGCGCAGCGCCTTGTTGCGTTCTAGCAGCCGGCCGAGCGTGCCGCGTTCTTCGGGCGGAGCGCCGATTTCGATGCCGAGCAGCTTCAAGGCGTCAGGCCCGCCCGCCAGCAATGGCGTGCTCGAGCCGGTCGAGCGTGCGATGCAATGCGCCGGTCACGGGCAGCTGGCGGCGCTTGCGCTCCTGCACGGCCCGCAGGAACGTGCGCCGGCGGTCCTCCAGCACGTCCACCCGCAACGTTATCCCGTGCCGCTTCAGGATGGGCTGCAAGCCGTCGGCCTGCCGCAGCAGGTCGTTGCGCGTGCGCTGGTACGAATGCTCGGCGAGCCGACGGCGGTCCGAGTAACGGAACACGTTCTGGAAGAACAGTTGTTCGTCGCCGCGGTCGGGCTCGAACAGCAGCACGTCCGTGTGCGGATAGCGCTGCTTGTAATCCTTCATGCCGACCAGCATGCGCGACTGGATCATCGAGCGGAAGGTCTGGCTCAGCACGGTGGGCAGGCCGCCGTGCGTGAGGTCGTGCTCGTCCGGCGGGAAGCCGTGCGCTGGGCGTGGTGCGCTCGAGGCGTCGAACGCGACCAGCGGATTCACGCAGATCACGAAATCGACGCCGGCATCGAGCAGGATCGAGGCGTTCATCGTGCGCAGCAGCGCTCCGTCGGCGTAGATGTGGCCGTCGATGGCAACGGGTGGGTACAGGCCGGGCAGGGCCGTGCTGGCCTGGATCGCGCGCGAGATCGGGATGTGATCGAACCCCGGTTCGCCGAAGCGCACGGAATGTCCCGTGTTGAGTTCGGTCGCGACGACGTAGAGCTTCGGTACGAGTTTGCGGAAATCGTTGGTGCGGCCATCCGCCGCGAACAACCGGGCCATCACCCGCTCGAGCGGGCGGTTGTCGCAGACGCCGGTGGGCAGCAAGCGGCCGAGCGGGTCGATCACTTCGGCCCAGTCCTTGCCCGGATCGCGCAGGTAATCGCGCGCAATCTCGGCGAGCAGGCCCGGAGCGCCGGCGATGCGACGCGCGTACTCGCGAAAGGCGGGCATCAGGAACAGCGCGGGTGAGAACTTCAACTCGTTCGACGCGTTGTGGATGAAGACCAGCCCCATGTCGGCCGTGTCGAAGCCGTTGGCGAGTCCGGCCGCGATCATCGCGCCCGAACTCACGCCGACGTACATCTCCAGGCCGGTCAGCTCGAAGCCGTCGAGCGCTTCCTCGATTGCGTGCAGGCAGCCAATTTCGTAGAACGCGCCGAGCGGCCCGCCGCCCGCGAGCGCGAGCCCGAAGCGCCCGTGGCTTTCCCGTTGGCGTCCCCTGGCCAGTTGCAGGTCGAGCATGGCTGGAGCTCCGTGCGGCGTTGTTGCGGGCTGGGATGCAAGCGGGATCAGCCCGCGGCCTTGCCGCGTCTTGCCCGCGGGCGGCGCGGCGCTGCAGCGGCCTTCCGCTTGGCGCTCTTTGCAGGGTTCGCCGTGCGCTGGCTCTTGCCGATCTTGCTGACCGTATCGTTCAGCTCGCTGACGCGACGGGTCAGCGCCCGGACTTCTTCGGCCGTCGGCACGCCGAGCTGGTGCATCGCGCGCTGCACGCGGCTCTGGAACAGCGCTTCGAGGTTGTCCCAGGTTTCCTGCGCTTGTTCGCGCGCACCACCGACACGCGACTGCAGGGTCTCCTGCGCGGTCTCGAACACGTCGCGCATGCGGCGCTGCGCCGTTGTGCCTGACTGGCTCAGCAGTTTCAGGCTCTCGACCACCGCCTCCTGGAACGCCGCCGGCCCCTCCTTCAGTACCCGGGGTTCAGTCCGGGGTCCGGTGGCTTTGCGGGTGCGTGAGCGGGACGTGGCCATGACGAAACTCCTGGTAGGGCGCGTCCGGAGGGACTGCCACAATCTGAATTGTGCGGAATCCTAGGCGGTTGCTGCAGTGTGTCAATCCGCAGGCTAGGTATTTCCCGCGGTCTTCGGGGCTCGTTTTCTTTGCCGTGGCTTGCCGGCGGCTGGGGTTCGCTTGCGGCCCACCACCTTCCTTGGAGCCTTCGGTGTTGGTTTCGCGGCGGAGCCGCGCTGCTCCAGGCCGAGCAAACCCACCGTTGCCGCGAGCAGCAGTCGTTCGAATTCGGGAGCCAGCCGATCTACGACCTGAGACGGCTCGGCGATGCACGCGCGGTCCGCGATCAGGCCGAAGAACACCTTGCCCGCGTACGACAGGATGCTGATCCCGACACCGATCGAGCCGCTTTGCGGCACCCAGAAGTGCATCTCCTCGATGCGCTGTCCGCAGAGGTACAGCGGCGCCTGCGGTCCCGGCACGTTCGAGGCGACCAGCGAGCCCTTGCGACTGAACAGTTCGATGGCGGGGCCCTGCATGACGCTCGGCAGCATGCCGAGCAGCCCGAGCACCGTGAGCGTCAGCGGGGGCTGCTGCGAGCCTTTCAGTTCGCGCATCGTGTCGTGCAGGGTGTACGCGCGTTGCAGCGGGTTCGACACGCCGACGGGAAGCTCGACGAACAACAACCCGAACTTGTTGCCGAGCATCATCGCATCGTTGGCCCCGCGCAAGTTCATTGGCACCGATGCGCGCAACGAGACGCCCTGGGTGTCGAACCCTTCCGCACGCAGATAGGCGCCAAGTGCCCCGGCCACGGTGGACATCAGCACGTCGTTGACGGTGCAGCCAAGGGCCCGGCTCAAGGCCTTGACCTCCTGCAGGTCCAGCGGCTCCGACCACGACAAGCGCTTTTCACCACTCAGGGGCGCGCGCAGTGGCGAGGCCGGGTCTTCGGGTAGCGCGAGGACCTTCGCCAACTCGCCGATCATGCCGCTCGCCTGCAGTGCCACCGCCGCGGCAGCCTCCGGATGAAAGAGCCGATGCACGCCTGCCTCGAGCATGCGCGCGCCCTCAGCCAGGGTGCTTTCAACGATGTCGCCGGCGGGTTGTGACAGCTGGGTCACCCAGTCGAGCAGTCGCAGCGGGTCCGACGCACCTTTGCGCTGGTTTCTCCGTCCGGCCCGGGATCCTGTGCTTTGCGCGCTCGCCAGCCCCGGTCCCGCATCCTGTTCGGTCAGCGAAAGCATCACGCGGACCATCGCGACGCCGTCCGCGTAGCAGTGGTGCAAGCGGAGCACCCAGGCGCTGCCGGTCCGATAGTGCTCGATGAAGTGCAGCTGCCACAGCGGACGCGTCGGGTCGAAGCGCTGGCTGGCGAGTCCGGCTGCAAGGGACTGCAGCTCCCGGGGACCACCCTTGCCGGGCAGTGTGGCCACGATGAAGTGCGCGTCCAGGTCGAAGTCCTCGTCTTCGATCCACGAAGCGCCGAGAGGATCGACCTGGACGCGCTTGCTGAAGCGCGGGAAGCAGAGCAGCCGGGTCTCGAGGACCCGCCGCAAGTCGGTTGTGCGCACCGGCGTGGCCGTGGTGATGACGCTGATGATCATCATGGTGTTGGCAGGGCCGTCCATGCGCAGCCAGGCGGTGTCCACCGCGGACATCCGTTCGTGCTGCCCACCTGCCGTCGCCGCCCGCCTGCTGCTCGCCATGCTACCCCCGCGGGCCGACCTGAACCCAGCCGGCCGCACCGGCATATTAGCCAATGCCGGGGCCACGCCACGTTGACCTGAGTACGTACGATCCCTAAGGTAGTCCCACAAAATCAGGGGGCTCCACGGATGACTTACTTCGTGACCGGCGCGACCGGCTTCATCGGTCGGTTTCTCGTCCAATCACTGCTGCAGAAGGGCAAGGGCACGGTCTACGTGTTGGTCCGCCCGAAGTCGATCGGCAAGCTCGACGAACTGCGGGAGTTCTGGGGCAAAGACAGCCTCAAGCGCGTGGTGCCGATCAAGGGCGACCTCGGCCAGCCGAAGCTCGGCGTGGCGAAGGCCGACCTCACGAAGCTCAAAGGAAAAGTGAAGCACTTTTATCACCTGGGTGCCGTGTACGACCTCGAAGCCAGCGCCGAGGCGATGGAGAAGGCGAACATCACCGGCACCAAGGGCGCGCTGGAGTTCGCCGAGGCAGTCAACGCGGGCTGCTTCCACCTCGTGAGCTCGATTGCCGCAGCGGGTCTTTACCGCGGCACGTTCTCCGAGGACATGTTCGAGGAAGCGGAAGAGCTCGATCATCCTTACCATCGCACCAAGCACGACTCCGAGGCGATGGTGCGGGCGAACGGCCGCATTCCGTTTCGCGTGTACCGCCCTGGCGCGGTGCTCGGTCATTCGCAGACCGGTTTCATCGACAAGATCGACGGACCGTACTACTTCTTCAAGGCGTTGCAGAAGCTGCGTGAGTCCTGGCCGCGCTGGATTCCACTGGTCGGCGTCGAGGGCGGCTACATCAACGTCGTGCCGGTCGACTTCGTCGTCGATGCGCTCGTGCACCTGTCGCACCTGCCGAAGCTCGATGGCCGCTGCTTCCACCTCACCGATCCGAAAGTCCGCCGCGTCGGCGAGATGCTGAACGTGTTCGCGCGCGCGGCGCATGCGCCAGAGATGGCGTTCCGCCTCGACCCGAAGGTGTTCGCGATGGTGCCCGAGCCGATGACCCAGTCGGTCGTGCGCAGCAAGCCGATCCAGAACGTGTTCAACCAGTTGCTGCGCGACCTGCAGGTGCCGCGCTCGGTGCTGCAGTTCATCAATTACCCGACGCGCTTCGATTCGACCGCGACTTCGAGGCTGCTCGACAAGGCCAAGATCCGCGTGCCCGCGCTCGAGGACTACGCCTGGCGCCTGTGGGATTACTGGGAGCGTCACCTCGACCCGGACCTCTCGATCGACCGCAGCCTGAAGGGCGCGGTGAAGGGCAAGGTCGTCGTCATCACCGGCGGTTCATCCGGCATCGGCGAGGCCGCTGCGATCCGCGTCGCCGAGGCCGGCGGCAAGGTGCTGGTGGTGGCTCGCGACGAGGAGAAACTCGCCGACGTCCGCAAGAAGATCACGGATGCCGGCGGCTTCGTGAAGACGTATTCGTGCGACATCACGGACCTGGCCGCGAACGACAAGCTGGCGAAGGACATCCTCAAGGAGTTCGGTCACGTCGACGTGCTGGTCAACAACGCCGGCCGCTCGATCCGCCGCTCGCTGGCGCTCTCGTACGACCGGTTCCACGACTTCGAGCGCACGATGCAGTTGAACTACTTCGCCTGCGTGCGGCTCACGATGAACCTGCTGCCGTCGATGACGGCGCGCAAGGACGGCCACGTCATCAACGTGTCGTCGATCGGCGTGCTGACCAATGCGCCCCGGTTCTCGGCCTACGTCGCCTCGAAAGCGGCGCTCGAATCGTTCGCGCGCTGCGCCGCCTCCGAGTTCCACGACGAGAACGTGCACTTCACGATCATCAACATGCCGCTGGTGCGCACGCCGATGATCGCGCCCACCAAGCTGTACGAGGAAATGCCGACGGTCATCTCCCCGGAAGAGGCGGCCGACATGATCGCCGACGCGATCATCCGCAAGCCGCAGCGCATTGCGACACGCCTCGGCGTGATGGCGGAGATCATGCACCTGGTCATGCCGAAGATGTCCGAGGTCGTCATGAACTCGGCCTACCGCATGTTCCCGGACTCGGCCGCCGCCCAGGGCAAGCGCGACGGCGAGGAACAGCGGCCGGCGACCCGCGAAGCCATGATCTTTGCGTCCCTGATGCGAGGCATTCACTGGTAAGGTGACGTCGCTGCCGGGCGCGCTGAGGGCAGGCTCTCGACCGAACTTCACTCGGTCAGAATGGTCCTACACAGTGCCGCCCGGCTGGCTGATGCGAGCATGCGACGCAGCGCTTTAAATGGCTGCCTCGGCTAGCTATTCCCGTGAGAATCAGGCCCTAATGGGGCTTCCCAATGGCGCATGGCGGGGTAATGCTGACCCTGTCTTGCGACCGGCGACGCGACGAAGCGGTGCCGGCTGCGAGCGGACGTAATCCAGGGAAGATTTAATGAAAGTCGCTTTGATTGCCATGTTGTTGCTTGCCGTGCTGTGTTTTGTCGCTTTGTCGCGCCGGCGTGCTGCCGTGCGTGAGGCCGAAGCGGCCGCCCAGGCTCGCTCCCGGTCGGTCCGCAGCAAGGTCCACGTGCCGACGGTTTCCAACAATCTCAAGGGCGTGACGGCCAGCCAGACCATCGAGCCGGTCCGTCCCGGCTCGCGCGACGACGAGTACGTGGACGACCGCTAGCCCATGCCGCGTCAACCTGACGACAGGTGACGTAGTTGCCCGGCGGATTCTTCCCAGTTGCGGCCATCGAACGGCTCGATCACCAGGGCCTCGATCGTGCCTGCTTGCAGGCACCGCGCATTGACGCTGAACCCGTCCGGATTCGAGCGCGGCACGTAGAAGGACTTGATCCCGCACCGGCGACAGAACAGATGCCGCGCCATGCCGGTATTGAAGGTGTATTCGGCGAGTGCATCCGCGCCGGCCAGGAGGCGAAATCGGGAACCCGGCACGATGAGGTGCTGATATCCCGACATCGAGCAGATCGTGCAGTTGCAGTCGTGCACGAGCAGGCGGGCGGGGGCGTCCACTTCGAAGCGGACGGCGCCGCAATGGCAACCGCCGCGGTGGGTGACGAAATCCGGCTTCGCGGTGTCCATGGCACAACCCTACACCACGTCACCGACTGATTCCGTCAGAGCTGGTTGTCGCTGAGCTCCTCGACAAACCACAGCGCGATCGAACTGAACAACACGAGAGCTGCAACTTCCATCGGAATCTCCTGCCCTCACAAGGGCGTCCTCGCCCGCCGGACAGTGTGGTCCAAAGTCGGCAGGCGAACCGTGATCGGGGTACCGAAGTGTTTCGGTCGCGCAGGAAGTGGGATCGATACGGATCCAAGTCGTCGAGTTAGCGGAACATATGTTCCGTCAGTCCGGCCCCTGGACCGCCTGTCTTGCGATTGCGTTCAATACCGAGCCGCAATTTCGGGCAATCACCTATTTGGGTGATTCAATTGCCGGGACGATGTGGTCTATTAGGACCATAAGACGACCAGTCGTCAGCGCACAATAACTCGGAAAATGGCGACACTAAGTGGCATTCCAGGCAGCCGGCGTCCGCGCGCGTCGCCTGACCCCGTAGGCGCGGGTGCGCCAGACAAGACGCGTAAACCACAGGGCAATGGGGGCCGTGCGGTGCCAGGGAAGGTGCCGCGCGGCTCTCTCCCCCGTGTGTCGGCCAGCACCAGGTTGACGCCTCTCGCGCGAGCGGTCCTCGACAAGCTCGATCGAGGTGTCGTCCTGCTCGACGGCAATGGTCGAGTGGTCGATTCGAACGCGATCGCGCATCGTGTTCTCGCGAGCGGCAACGGCCTCATGGTGCGCAACGATCGACTCGCGTTTGCCGATGGCGACATCGACGGTCGTTTCGAGCAGTTGCTGAAGTCCAACGCCAGGCCCAGGAGCAAGACCGACGGGAAGGCCGACAGCAAGTCCAACGGCAAGGCGCGCGTAATTGCCGCGACCGTCAAGCGGCCGGGAGCCACCTCCTGTCGCGTCGTCGTGACCCCGGTGACGATGCCGGAGGGCGACGCGCACCAGGTCGCCTTTCTCGCCGTGATCTATGCCCCGTCGGAGCAGCGTGACATCACGACCGAAGTCCTGCTCGAGATCTACGGGCTTACGCGGGCGCAAGCAGACGTCGCACGCCAGTTGTATGCAGGCCTGTCGGTCGAGGAAACGGCGAGCCAGCTCCGGCTCTCGCTCAATACCGTCCGCACCCACCTGAAGCAGATCTTCTCGAAATGCGAAGTGCAGTCACAGGCCGAGTTGCTGCATGCGCTTGCGTTGGGCCCGCAACACTTCTGAGGGGCAAACGGCCGGCAGTCATGGGCCGCGCAAGGTTCGCAACGCCCCGCGTTCCAGCGAGAACACCGCCGGGGTTCTGCCCACGAACTGGCCGTCCGCCTCGATCCCCGCAATTGGATCGGCATCGATGCGTACCCGGGTCACGAGTCTGTGCCGTACCAATGGGTCGGCTAACAGGTTGCCGAGATACAGCTTTGCGAGCTTCGGCAGCACGCGCCGCAGCCCGGCGTCATCGATGGTGACCAGGTCCAGCGCGCCGTCATCCTGCCGCGCGGCCGGCGCAATCTGCATGCCGCCGCCGCAATAGCGACCGTTGGCGACGAAGGCCAGCAACAGCCTGCCCGTGGTCGTGGCAGGGCCGTCGTCCGCGGTCAGCCTGAACGTCGCAGCGCGATACCGTGCGAGTTCCCGCAATGCGCCCGCCAGGTAGGCGAATCTCGAGGAGATCCGGGCGGGGAGCCGCTCGATGACATGCGCATCGAATCCGGCGCCGGCCACGTTGATGAACCAGCGGGTACGCCCAGGATCGTCGCCGGTATACGCACCCGGATCCCTGCCCGTGCCCGCGAACTCGATACGTCCGACGTCGTGCGGAACGGTATGAGCTCGATGGATGAGTCCAGCGAGCACTGCCGGATCGCCAGGCAGTTCGAGCGACCGCGCCCAGTCGTTCCCTGTACCGAGCGGCAAGGGGACGACCGTCGGGCAGTGCGGCAGGTCGGTGGATGTGGCAACCACCTGCGCATGCCGGGCCTGCATCAGTCCGTTGACGACATCGTGCACCGAGCCGTCGCCGCCCGCGACGAGCAGGCGGTGGCAGCCGCGCCGCCAGCCCTCGGCAGCGATCCGGGCGCCATCGGCGGGACCCACCGTCCATTCGATTTCGTAGTCGATGCCGGCCCGGCGCAGCGCCTGTTCCATCGCGTGCCAGGCACGCGCGTCGCGTCGCGACCGGCCAGCCGCCGGGTTGGCGACGACGAGCCAGGAATCCGCTGAGTGCGTCAGCGCACGGGCGCCGTGCAGTGGGACTCGATGAACTCTTGCTGCGTCTTGACCTGCTCGCGTGACGGCCGGCGGCCAGGCTCGAGCATGTCGGCGAGCTTGTTGCGCGCATCGACGCAGACGTCCCCTTTCGCGACACGCAGCTTCGCCGCCATGTCCTCCTGCTGGCGGCGTACGGCTGGGTCGCTGCTGCAGTTCTGGTCGGCGGTCTGCTGCAACCGGCGGAACTCCGACGGTTCCACGGCCTGTCCGCCCTTGGCCATGCGATCCATCGACTCGAGCGCCACCACGCATTCGCGCGTCTGCAGTGACTTCACGATGTCATTGCGACGCGTAACCTGCTCGGCACCGGCGGCAGTGATGCGCGTGCCGGTCGGCGTATTGGCAGCGCTGTAGCGGTTGGCGCGCGCGGACGATGTCGACGCCGTATTGCCGGTCGATGCCAACACCACACGCTCGTACTTGATGCCTGAGGGCGGCTTCTCCGATGAGAGGTGCGTAATGCCGGACGCGTCGACCCAGCGGTAAACGGCCGACGACGCATGCGCGCTCGTTGCGAAACCGAGGATCAGCACGGCCACGGCCGCCCAACGGGCGACGACGTTGCAGGCGTGAGGCTCCGGGAGTGGCGGCATGGAGGGATTCTACGGCCGCGGCCCGGCCGCGCGAGTGAACTGCGTCATGGTCCGGCGATATCTCCCTTGCCGGTCAGTGGGATAGCCAGCGTGGTCGACCCAGTATCCCCCACTGGGGGCGGCCAGTCAGGCGTAGCGCTTGAGGATGCTGGCGAGCCCAGCCGCGCCCGGGTGCAGCTTTTCGTAGGGCTGCTGGTTCAGGGGCAAGTCACTGGTCTTGAGCATCGCGTGCATGTCCGGATGATCGCTCTGCGACAGGAAGATCAGTCCCGTGACGTGCTCGCCCTGGCGCAGCTTGGTGCGCAGGTACTCGAACGCCTTGCCGCGGTGCGTCGGGTCGTAATCATGGTCGAGCTTGCGCAGCAGCAGCTGGCTGCCGTCGTGCATCCTGACCGGCAGCGCTTCGCCCGGACCGTAGGACGCGGTGATCTCCTGGCGCGGCGGGATGTAATCCGTGTGGATCGCCTCCTCGTAGTGCTCGCGCGTGAACTCGTAGCTCTTGGTCGAGCCGACGTGGTCGTTGAACGTCACGCAGGGCGAAATCACGTCGATCATCGCGAAGCCCCGGTGCGTCAAGCCCGCCTTGATCAGTGGCACCAGCTGCTCACGGTCGCCCGAGAAGCTGCGCGCAATGAAGGTGCCGCCGAGGCTGAGCGCCGCGAGGCACGGGTCGACGGGCGATTGCTGGTTCTCCTCGCCCTTTTTCGACTTGGTGCCGATGTCCGCTGACGCCGAGAACTGCCCCTTGGTCAGGCCGTAGACGCCGTTGTTCTCGCAGATGTAGAGCATGTTCACGTTGCGGCGGATCGCGTGCGCGAACTGACCGAAGCCGATCGACAGCGAGTCGCCGTCACCGGAGACGCCGATGTAGTGCAGGTTCTTGTTGGCGGCATTCGCGCCCGTCGCGATCGACGGCATTCGCCCGTGCACGCCGTTGAAGCCATGCGCGCCGCTGGCGAAATAGGCTGTGGTCTTCGACGAGCAGCCGATGCCCGAGAGCTTCGCAAGCTGCTCGGGACGCAGGCTCAATTCCCAGATCGCCTGGGTGATCGAGGACGTGACCGAGTCGTGGCCGCAACCCGCGCACAGCGTCGACATCGCGCCTTCGTAGTCGCGGCGCGTGAGGCCGAGCTCGTTTTTCGGCAAGTCCGGGTGGCGAACTTTCGGTTTGTTGATGAACGACATGGGTAGGGGTTAGGGGTTAGGGGTTAGTCGGAAGTGTACGCGTCGAGGGCCGAGCTATAGTCGGTGTGATGGGTTCGGGCGAGTGGGTAGCGAGCAAGTTCACGATGACACCGTCTTACTAACCCCTAGCCCCAAGCCCTTAGGTTGCGGCAGCAACTTGTGCGCGTCGCGCGTCGCCCAGTTCCGCGATCACGGCTTCGACGATCTCCTTCGAGGTCATCGGCAGGCCGCTGTAGTGCAGGATCGAGTACAGCTTCGACTTTGGCACGTCGGTCTCGAGGGTCAGCAGCGACTTCAGCTGCGCGTCCCGGTTTTGCTCGACCACGAAGATCTTCTCGTGCGAAGCCATGAAGGTTTCGACTTCCTTGGTGAACGGGAAGGACTTGATGCGCATGTAGTCGATCGCGATACCGCGCTTGGCGAGAATGTCGCGAGCCTCATTCACCGCGCCGCGGCAGCTGCCGACGGCAACGAGACCGATGTCGCTGGTGCCCGTGGCTTCGATGACCGGCGCCGGCACCAGCGTCTTTGCGCGCTTGAACTTGCGCAACAGGCGCTCCATGACCACCTGGTATTCCGCGGAATCTTCGGTGTAACCGCCGTACTGGTTGTGACCCGAGCCGCGCGTGAAATACGCGCCCTTCGGCGACACACCCGGCAGCGTGCGGGCCGGAATGCCGTCGTCATCCTTGTCCAGGTAACGGTGGAACTTCGGCAGCGCCTCGATCTCGTCCTTCGTCAGCACCTTGCCGCGGTCCGGTCGATAGGCGTCGTCCCATTTGAGTTCCGGGCACATCCAGTCGTTCATGCCGATGTCGAGGTCCGACAGCACGAACACCGGGGTCTGCAGGCGCTCGGCAAGGTCGAATGCCTGCACCATCATGTAAAAGCATTCCTCCGGGTTCGACGGGAACAGCAGGATGTGCTTCGTGTCGCCATGCGACGCGTACGCGCACATCAGGATGTCGCACTGCTGCGTGCGTGTCGGCATACCGGTGGACGGGCCGACGCGCTGCACGTCGACGATCACCGCCGGGACCTCGGCGTAATACGCGAGCCCGATGAATTCACTCATCAGCGAGATGCCGGGTCCGCTGGTCGCGGTGAACGCCCGTGCGCCGTTCCAGTTGGCGCCGAGCACCATGCCGATGGCCGAGAGCTCGTCCTCGGCCTGGATCACCGCGTAGCGATTCTCGCCGGTATCCGGATCGACCCGCAGCTTCGAGCAGAACGACTTGAACGCATCCATCAGCGAGGTTGACGGGGTGATCGGGTACCACGGACCGACCGTGGCGCCGGCATACACCGCGCCGAGGCCCGCGGCCGTGTTGCCGTCGATCATGACGTGGCCCCTGGTCTTGTCCATGCGCTGGATGCGCAGGGGCAGCGGGCAGGGCAGGTGCTGCTTCGCGTAGTCGAAGCCGAGCTGGACGGCCTTCATGTTGGCTTCGACCAGCACCGGCTTCTTGGCGAAGCTTTCGTTCAGCAACTGGCGGATCACTGCGATGTCGATCTCGAGCAGGGCGGCGAGCAGGCCGAGGTAGACGACGTTCTTCATCAGGATGCGGTTGCGCACGCCGACGAAGTTCTCGTTGCAGAGTTTCGCGAGCGGCGCGCCCAGGATCGTGATGTCGTCGCGCGCGAGCACCGCGGAGCGCGGCCAGGTCGAGTCGTAGACCAGGAAGCCGCCGGGGCTGACTTCGCGCACGTCCTTCTGGTACGTCTCGGCGTTCATCGCGACCATGATGTCGACGCGACCGGAACGGGCAACGTACGCATCCTTCGTGACGCGGATCTCGTACCAGGTGGGCAGGCCCTGGATGTTGGAGGGGAAGTAGTTCTTCCCCATGACGGGGACGCCCATCCGGAAGATGGACTTCATCAGCATCGTGTTGGCACTGGCGGAGCCGGTGCCGTTCACGTTGGCGAGCTTGATGACGAAGTCGTTTACGCGGTCTTGCGTTGCGTGGGTCTGGGCCATTGGTGATCGTTCGCGTGGGGCAGGTTGATCGTCGACTTCTGCATGTCCCAGGCTGCCGTGGGGCAGCGCTCGGCGCAGAGTCCGCAGTGCACGCAGAGATCCTCGTCCTTCACCATGACGCGGCCCGTGTGCTTGAGCGGCGCGGAGACGAAGAGCGGTTCGTGCGAATGCTTGCGCGGCGCTTTCAGGCGCTGGGAAAGGTCCTCTTCAGCGCCGTGCTGCGTGATCGTGAGGCAGTCGGTCGGGCAGATGTCGATGCAGGCGTCGCACTCGATGCACGCCTTGGTCTCGAACACCGTCTGGATGTCGCAGTTGAGGCAGCGCTCGACTTCCTTGGCCGTCTGTTCGGCATCGAAACCGAGTTCGACCTCGATGCTGATCTTCTTGAAGCGCTCGACCAGGCTCACGTGCGGCACGAGCCGGCGCTCGACCGGGTTGTAGTCGTTCTTGTACGACCACTCGTGCAGCCCCATCTTGCGCGAGGACAGGTTCAGCGTGGGTGGCAGGCGGTTCGCGACCGGCTGTTCCATGCAGTGGTTATGGATCGAGATGGCGGCCTGGTGCCCATGTTCGACCGCCCAGATGATATTCTTGGGGCCGAACGCGGCGTCACCGCCGAAGAACACCTCGGGCCGTGTCGACTGGTGCGTCTGCACGTCGACGACCGGCACGTGCCACTTGTCGAACTCGATGCCAAGATCGTTCTCGATCCACGGGAACGCGTTCTCCTGGCCGATCGCGAGGATCACGTCGTCCGCGGCGATGAAGGTCTCGCCGGTGACGCGCTCGGCCGTGATGCGGCCATTGGCGTCGAAGTCGTACTCCATCTGCTCGAACAGCATGCCCTTGAGCTTGCCACCCTCGACGACGAACGCTTTCGGCGCGTGGTTGACGACTATGTCGACGTTCTCGCTTTCGGCGTCTTCGAGCTCCCACTCCGACGCCTTGAAAAACTGGCGCGGCTTGCGCGCCATGACCTTCACTTCGCTGGCGCCGAGGCGCAGCGAGGAGCGGCAGCAGTCCATGGCCGTGTTGCCGACGCCGATGATCAGCACCTTTTCGCCGATCCTGTCGAGGTGCTTGAACGCCACCGACTCGAGCCAGTTGATGCCGATGTGGATGTTGGCCCCACCTTCCGTGCGGCCGGGGAGCTTCAGTTCCTTGCCCTTGGGTGCGCCGCTGCCGACGAACACCGCGTCGAAACCGCCGGTCTCGAGCAGCTTGCGCATGCTGTCGATGCGCGAGTTGTAGCGGATCTGCGCGCCCATCAGCTCGATGTAGCCGATCTCCTCGGCCAGCACCGTTTCCGGCAGGCGGAACGCCGGTATGTTCGTGCGCATCAGCCCGCCCGGCTTGTCCCACTGCTCGTAAATCACGACTTCGTAACCGAGCGGGAGCAGGTCGTTGGCGACCGTCAGCGAGGCGGGACCGGCGCCGATGCAGGCCACCTTCTTGCCGTTCTTCTGCGCCGGGATCACCGGCAAACGGGACGTGATGTCGTCCTTGTGGTCGGCGGCAACGCGCTTCAGGCGGCAGATCGCGACCGGCTTGTCCTCGACCCGGCCGCGCCGGCAGGCCGGCTCGCAGGGACGGTCGCAGACGCGCCCCAGGATGCCCGGGAATACGTTGGACTCGCGGTTGACGATGTAGGCGTCTGAAAATTGCCCGAGCGCGATGAGGCGGATGTACTCGGGGACGTCGGTATGGGCCGGGCAGGCCCATTGGCAATCGACCACCCGGTGGAAGTAGTCCGGATGGGTCGTATCGGTCGGTTGCACGGCGGCGCGTCTCTCTCTAGCTTTGCAGGCGGTGGAACTGCGGCAGCTTAGCGCTTCTGTGGGTACGCGCAACCGTGGTCGGACACGCCTTGACGCGGATCGAGAGACATGGCGACAGTTGCATCGTCAGCGCAACCGGCGGGCGGCGATCGCGACGTGCGTGTCGCCACGAACTCCGACGTTGATGCTGGTTCGGTCGTCCGACGGCACGGTCCACGGCAGCGGCAAATTGTCCTGCACCACGGTCAATTCATGGTTGCCTGCCGCCACCGCTGGAAACTCGAAGCGCCCCTGCGCATTCGTCCTCGCCGCAAAGCGACCGTTCAGCAGGACCACGATGTTCGGTGCGCCGACCTCGCCGGCATCGAACCGGCCGTTGTCGTTCTCGTCCAGGAAAAGCACGCCGCTGACGCTGCCCGAGCCGCGGCCGGGCCCGCCTCCGAGAGCCGAGAACCGCGAGCCGGCTTGCCATTGATAGCGAACACTGACGAAAAATCCCTCGTCGTCGGAGCGTTGATCCAAGTCCGATGGGACGCCCGGGATCGGCGAGATCACTTCGAAGGGTGTGCGCCAACTGTTACGACTGACGTAGTAATTGGCACCCAGTGTCCAGCCTGCAGCGAACGCCCAGTTCAAGGCTGCGCTCGCGAGCACATTGTCATAGGAGGTCCGGCCATCGGACGTGTCCCAGCGAGCGTCGACATCGAGTGCAAGGTTGCTGCGGATGTCCCCGCCGCCGTTCATTGCAACGCCGATCCTGTTCGCGCTCGCGTCGGCAATCTGTTCGCGCCCCAGGAAGAGAGAACTCCCGAGCCGGGTGCCGGACGGGGTGTTCCAGGTCTGGTTCAGCGTCAGTTGCGTGTCATCCCGGAAATCGTCAGTAGCGTAATCAAACTGTGCCCGGCCGAGCCCTAAGCGGTTGGCATGGTCGACGAAACCAAAAGTTGACCAGGCTTCTGTACCGCCCTGTCGAACGTTCACGCCGCCTCCCATGCCAAGACGGCTGGACACCTGATAGCGGCCATAGCCCGTGCCGTAGATCGTTGAATCGCCCCCGCCAGATACCGGGGCGACATAATCGACACCGCCGTCGAGGGTCCATCGCCGGTCCTGGAACGCGGCACGGTAATAGGCACCCTCGAGATTACTGGTCAACGACAAGTTGCCCCAGACCAGGCCGGGCTCGAGATGGAAGGCACCGAAGTTGTGCTGCGTGCGGCCTTGCCGGATCGCCGCATCGATCCAGGCCCCGGCTTGGCCGGATTGATCTTCCGTGTCGCTTGTGACGAGGTTGAGCTGCGCATGAATGCCCGGTGTTCCCCAGCCGACGGCCCCGAACCACGACTGCGAGGAAATCTCCGGTTCCGTATCGGGTCGTCCGATGCCGAACCGTACGTCCTCGACGTCCGTTGCCTGCAGCGCGGCCGACCAGCCGTCACCGTTGCCCCATTGCACGCCCGTACTTGCCTGCCGGCCCCCCAGGTCTTCGAAAGTCGGCACGTAGATGCCGGTCAGCAGACCCGGCTGGCCGATCGAGGCATGCAGCTGCAGGCTGTGGTCCGGGTTGCGCCATTCCGTGGTCGCACCGTTGCTCAAGAGCACCGGAACGAAGAACCGGTACTGCGATCGCGCAAGGTCTACCGCCGGCGCGTTCGTCGCACCCAGTGAATTGTTCACGATCCAGCCACCGTTCATGGGCAGCCCGATCTGGTGCAGGGAAACGAGGTTGCCCGAGTTGTCGCCATTGCCGGCCGACGTGCGCAGGTTTGCCTCCAGTGACAACGCGCCGTGGTTCGGAGTGTCCAGCATGCCGCCCAGCTGCACGCCGCTCTCGTCGGAATCGATGTCGTTGCGGGTCACCCGGCTGGTGGTCGCCTGGATGCGAAACGCTCGCGGCCACCCGCTGGCATCGCGCTGTGATTCCAGGCCCACCGAGACATCCGCCGGCAGGTTGCCGCCGTCGATCAGCCGGTCCTCGTAGGCGGGTTGTGCGGCGATCGTCGCAGGGTCTTCGTCATCCGCCCCGGCGGCCACCGCGGACACGCACAGGAGCAGGGTGCAGGCCGGCCAGTTAATGCCGACCCTCACCGCGCGAACTGTTGATTGAACTCGACGCGCCGGGAGTCGCCCCACTCCAGCACGCCGGAAATGGTGATGGGGAACTCGACGTCCGCCACTTCGTTCGTGCCATCGGAGGCAGTGAGGGTCACCGCGCGGGATTCGCCCGGCAGGATCGGTATCGTCGACGGCGCAAACTCGAGTTTGCGTCCGCTGGCGTCGGTGCCCCTGAGGAATCCGGCAAGCCTGCCATGGGCATTGCCGGTGTTCTTGACGTTCAGCACCGGTGCGGCGCGACCATTGACCTCGACGATGCCCGTGCCGACGACCTGCAGGTCCGGTGCGCCCCCGCGGATCCCGGCATAGACGATGACGGCGATGCGGCCCGAGACCGGGACGTTCAATCCGCCTTCCGTCCGTATGGTCTGTTCATCACCCTCGATCAGCAGGGCAAAACGGCATTCCCCGGCCGGCGCGTCCGCGGGCGGCTCCACCTCGAACCGGAAACGGATGCGCCCGCCTGCGGGTACGACGGCCTCGTGGCGCTCGATGGCCACCCAGGGACGGCAACTGCCCGGAGCCAGTTCATCGCTGAACGAAACGCCGCCATCCGGCGCCAGTGTCCAATCCGCCGTTCGCAGCGTGTATCTCGACGGCTGGGCCGCGACGTTCGTGATTTCGACGACCTGGCGTGAACGCTCGCCGGGATTGACGGCTATCTCGAAGCGCGGCGGCGCGACGACGGCAGCGAACTCCTGCGCCAAGGCGACGGGAGCAACGAGTGTCGCCAGGGTCGAAATCGCGATTGCGCGGCGGAGGCGAAAGCTGGACATGCGGTTCAATCCGTGTCGATCTCGAAGTGGAATGCCAGGCTGCGCATTTCCGGCAACTGACTGCCGCTCGCCTGGATCGTGAGCGCGAGCGTCTCGTCGAGATACGGGAACGTGATCGGTCCCTCATAGACCAGCACGCGCTGGCCGGGCCGGATCTCGCCCGGCAGCAGGCGACCTTGAGTGCGCCAACTTACGCGCACCAGTGGCGTGCCCTGTTCCGGAAACACCAGGAACAGACGGCCGGTCCGGTTCAACCACGGTTCGAGGGTCAGCCGCACTGCGACCCCTACCGTGCCCACCAGCGAGTCGTCGGCATCCCGCGCCGGCGCGGCCTGTTGCCAACGCAGCAACGCCGTGGTCTCGCGCGGGAAAGAAGACGAGTCATCGACACGATACGTGGCCGCGGCAGCCGGGAATACGGTCGCTGCAGCACCCAGGGCGAGCGCAACGCCAAACATGACAGCCCGCGAGATGCTCACGGCGTGCTCAGCGTGTAAGTGACACGGCCGGTATAGGTACCGGCCGCCACGATCGCCGTGTTCGCATAGGAGAACGTGTGGCAGCTCTCGGCCCATTGGTTGCGATTGATGCTGCCGATCACCTGGCTGCCACCGACGAACGCGCCGTTCGGGAACGGCTGGGCGCCGCTGTCGCCATTGCCGCTGCTGGTCCAGCGGATCTGTGTGAACGGGATGGTCTGGCCGCCGGCGCTGACCAGGTTGGCGGGCGAGGCTGCACGGAGTGTTGCCGCACCAGTATTGGTGGTGCTGCGGTAGAAGCCACCGATGTAGAGCTGCCCCGGCAGGTTGCAGAACGCATAGCCGTCGTACGGGCTGATTCCTGAGGTGCTGTTCGTGGTCATGCCCTGTGCGACGCCGCTGCCGATCGAGGCTGCCGGCACCGTCACCGACACCACGTTGACCGTGGAATTCGTCGCCGGGGATCCACCGCCTGTGTAATTACCGCCGTTAAACGAGCCTACCCCGACCTGCAGGAAAATGGTTCGTGGATTCGCCGCGGCAATATTGACGGTGAACGCGTCAGCAGCGGGGCTGGCGGCAAGCAGGGCGACGAGCGCGCCGGCGCTGACAACAGCGCCCGTCCTTGCGGAGATGGCACCCACGATCGCTCCATCGGACTGGTTGACGGGACCCGGCGCCACGCTGGCGCCGGGACCAGTCACCAAGCCTACAGCACGCTGGCGGTGTAGGTCACCCGACCGTTGTTGGCGTTGACGCCACCGTAGGTGCCAGCCGGCACCACGGCCGAGTTGGCGTAGCTGTAGGTCCAAGCCGCGCTCTGGTTGACGACACCGTTCGCGGCGGCCGTCACCGTCGTGCTGACGCTGGCACCGTTGGCAAGTGCCGGCGGAGTGAGTGCGGGCACGCTGGTCGCGGTGGTGATTTCAGTCCAGTTGATCGTATTCGCGCCGCTCTGCAGCGCACCCAGCGTGGACGCCGCCAGTGTGACGTTGCCGCCGTTGCCGCGCACGGTGGCGGTGACCACGCCACCGCCCAGGTCGCCACCGGCGCCGGCAACCGCGCCGCCAGCATCCATCTGTGCCCCGGTGGGTGAGAAGGTGACCAGGCTGATGGCCGCAGCCGCGCTGCCGACCCGCAGCGAAACGAACTTCGGAATCGTGATCTGGAAGTCGACCCGCGCAGTCGTGCTCAGGGCTCCGGCTCCGGTCGCGAAGGTCGACTCGGCATTGGCGGCGAACGGCGCAGCCATGATCGCGACCAGCGCGACCGTGCCGACCTTGGTGTAAATCTTCTTGCTCATCGGGATCTCGCTCCTTAAAAGCGTGTTTGGTCTTGGACACAAAGACTGCGACACCGGCGCCGATACGGGCTCCGACCCCCGTTGAACCAAGGCTGGTTTTCGCTTGCGGCGGATTGTTTCGCGGGCAAACACGCCGCTGGTGTGACCCAGGTCGCGATTTCTTTCGCGAAGTGCTTTTGCCGCCACCACAGGGGGCTGCGCATCACGGTTTGACCGTCAACCGCAGAGGCTCGGCGTGATACGTGGAGTCGTCGCAGTGAATTGTTTCAGCCCGGTCGTCGCCGGCTCAGGAGCGCCCTGAGCGCTCGCAGTTTCAGGGAACGAGGACGAGGCGAAATTCCGGACTGCCGTAATGAACGTAATCGGCCCAGTCGACCGTTGGCATCGCTTCGAGCCGTCGGCGGGCGGCGAGCACGGCACGCCCAAGCCGTTCGCCGGTCAACAGCGACTCGTACAAAGACTGCGAGAACGCGAAAGCCGCGTCGTCACCGACGGGCCAGTGCGTGCCGAGAAAGTTGGCGACTCCGCCCGCGAGGAAGGCTTCGGCGATGCCCGTCATGGTCCGGCGCATGCCGAACAACCGTGCCGGCGCGGCGGCAGCCCGGGAGCGTTTGCGCACGCGCGCGGCCTCGCAGGCGTTGCAGAAGACCAGCGCTGGCAGGTTGCCGATACCCGCAAGATCTTCGCCGCGCAGCACTTCCTTCCCATCGCAGAGCAAACCGCCCTTGTCGGGCTCGCGCGCGTCGAAGAACGCGTGACCGGCAAAATGCAGTACGTCGAACGCGCCGGTGCCCAGGGCCGCGAGAATGCGGGTGCGAGTTGCGTCGCGACCCGCGAGCACGTCGAGCGTGACGGACTCGCGACCGAGCAACAGTTTCAGCGCGTCGCCCTCGGCTGCTGCGCCGGGCAGGTCGCGGCTGGGATCGACGACCAGCAGGACGCGCAGTGAATCCGAGCCGGCGCGATCGTCCCGCCACCTCGCAACCGACAGAGTGTCGCTTGCGTAGCGACGACTGAGGCCGCCTCCCAGCGCGGGATGCGTGGTGCCGATACGCAGCACTTCCCACGGCACGCGTGACGACTCGCGATCGTGCACGATCACTAGCGGCCGCGCGCGCATCGCCTCGAGGCCTTCGCGCACCGTCGGCGGCAGCAACGTCCTGGCGAGCGCAGTACCGATACGCGCGAGATCGCGTGTCGTCGCGGTGCCGGTCTCGAGCGGCTCGATGTGCAGCAGCAGGTTAGCGCGTTGCACCGCGACGGTGCCGCTGAGCACGGCCGCCTTGGCGCCTGCCGTGAGCAGGGACGACCGGCATTCGTACTCGCTGCGCCCTGCCGGGGTCATCGCCACCAGCAGGTATGCAGGATCGGGGGATGCGGTCTCGCTCGAGGCAGGCTGCGCGCGTGCGGGCCTGGTTCGCGCCGCCTCGGGGGCGGCCACTTCGTCCACCAGCAGCGCAAAATCCCCGTCCTCCACCTTCGCCGCCACTGCGCGTGTCGCACGCACTAGCGCGGTGTACTTGCGTGGGTCGATTTCGCAGAACGTGATCCGGCGCACGACGCGGTCTGGATCGGCGTGCCGCACGCCAGCGATGAAGCCGCGCAGTTGCTGTTCGAGCGCCATGGCTACCGGCACGCCGGAGCCGGCGCCGAAGAGCACCGTGGCGAAGTCTTCGACCTGCGTGCGGGCGAACGTGCGAACGACGTTTTCCGCGACAAATGCCGTCGCGTCGGCGCCGAAGTCGTCGAAATCACCGAGGCCGGCGCACACTACGAACTCCGCGAGCAACCGGCTGCGTGCGACCGGCATCACGAAGACCTGTCCCAGTTGCGCCGCGAACATGCGCCGCAAGGTGAATTCGTGAATGGCGCCGTCGAGGGCGGCATCGATCGCTGCGGCCGGCCCGGAGGGGTCGACATTGCTGAACACACCGAACACCAGGGCGCGGGCGCTGGCGTCCGTGATGCTGCCGCGCACGAGCCGGATTTCGAGCGTGCGTCTCGATCGCGCCGGGGCCGGCGACATTGCGGAAAGCTGTGCATCAAATGCACGCTCGAGTGCGGCGGGCTCCACCGCGCCGTGGAATTCCGGCGAGACGACGGGTTCCAGCAACCGTCGTCGGGCGTCGGGTGAAAGGTGTTGCCACTTCACTTTGTGCGGGGCCACCCGACGCAATGCTGCTTCGCTCAACTGCCGCACGGTACGCATGGGGGAGCGCGAGACCGCCGACAGCCGCTGCGTGTCGCCGGTGCGCAGCAAGTCCACGACACCCGCGATGACCCGCCCGTTGTTCGGCAGGCCGCCGTGCTTCTCGCCCACGTACCATGCTCGTTCGCCAGGTCGCACGGCCAGTGCAAGCGGCACGGTGCCGTCGCCCTGCAAAGACACGCCGAATTCGAACTCGCCACCGGTCGATTGCAGCGACGTGACGGTGTCCTGTCGCACGCCTGCAATGACCAGGCAGCGGTCGTCGCGGTCCGGCCAGCGTGCACGCTCCTTGCGGGCGGCCAGCAGTCGCTGCGGGTCGGGTCGCAGCTCATCTTGCGGCCACGAATCCGCGTCGAAGAGGTCGTCGCCGCCGGCGATGGTGGGATCTGGCAGCAGTTCGTGCAGGGCCGGCAGCGTGCGAAACACGATCCGCGCCAGGTCCTCGGCCGTGTGCCGCCGGTCGATGGCCGCAAGCTTGCGTACGGTCGGATAGACGCCGCGCAACGCGAGGACAGGCGCAAACGAACCATGGTTCGGTGCCCCCAGCTGGACGACGCGCGTGATGCGTCCGGTGCGCTGGCGACCGAGCGCGAGCCGTGCGACCAGGCCGCCCATGCTGTGACCGACCAGCATGACGGGTGATCCATCGGCGTCGGCGTCGATTCGCCGGTTGAGTGCGTCGGCGAGTTCGCTCACGCTGGCCCGCCAGTCGTAGGGATGCATCTGCGCGTCGAAGCCGGCAATCCTGAGCGACAACTTCAGCTTCAGCGTGTTGAGCAACATTGCGCCGAGCGCAACGAGGCGTGAGCCGGCCGGCAAGGCGAGTCGGGTCAGGTGACCTGCGGCGATCTCGACCAGGTCGACCCAGAGCACGTCGTCGAGCAGCCGGCCGCGCGAGCCGATGCGCGATCCCATCAGGCCGGGCAGCACGTACACACGCCCGTCCACCGGGCCGCGCCGTGCAGCTGCGCGGCGTGCCAGTGAGCTCAGTTCGCGGTAACCCTGGTCGCCGAAGAGCGCCGTGAGTTCCGGGCGGCGTTCACCGGTCGCGAGCAGCCGCTCGACCTCCTCGTCGTGGAGTCGATGGACGGGCAGCGCGAGGTGGGGGGCGCTCAACGACGACCTCCTTGTCGTGTTCGCGCGAGGATCAGTGCGCAGCCGGCGGCGCGGCATCCGGTGCGCGCACTTCGACGTCGACGTCGATCCTGCCGGCCTGTTCAAACTGCAGTGTCAGCGGAAAGCGGTCACCTGCGACGAGCGGTCGGGGCAGTTCCATCAGCATGATGTGCGTGCCTTGCGGAGCGAGCTTGACCGTCGTGCGCGCCGGAACGTCGACACCTTCGGCCTGACGCATGCGCGCCATGCCTGCGGCTTCCGACACCACGTGAATCTGCGCCATCGCAGCGCGAGGCGTCTCAGCGCCGACGAGCCGATCCGCCTGCCGTCCACCGACCAGGGTCAGGTATACGGCGGCGACTGCCATGCCTGGCGGCGTCGCACGCGCCCACGCAACGCTCACACTGACGCCGCCGGGCGCGGGCTCGGCGCTGTCCGCCGGCACGGCGAACTGTGCCAGCACCAGGACAACCAGGGCGATCACCGGGCGACGCATCATTTCCTGGTGCCGTCCTTCATGACGTTGCGGATCGTCGCGATGATGCCGTCGATCGCGGGGGTGCGGGTCGTCGATTTGCGCCAGACCGCACCGACCGTGCGGCCCGGCGCAGGCTTGGCAAATGGTTTCACGCGCAGTCCGCGCGCCGTGCCCACGGGCGTTTCGGCGGCCAGTTCGGGCAGCAGCGTGATGCCGTGGCCTGCCGCCACCATCTGGCGCAGGGTCTCCAGGCTCGTCGCGCGGTAATCCTGCTCCTCGCTCACCCGGATCCGGCTGCAGACTTCGAGCGCCTGGTCGCGCAGGCAGTGGCCGTCTTCGAGCAGCAGCAACGTTTCGCCACGCAGGTCTTCCACCTTGATGCGGTCGCGGTCGGCGAGTGCATGCGAGGCAGGCATGGCAAGCACGAAGGGTTCCTCGTACAGCGGCGCCGATTCGAGACCGTCCAACGCCACGGGTAGCGCCAGGATGCCGACGTCGATATCGCCCGCGCGCAACCGCTCGAGCAATTGCTCGGTCTGGTATTCGTACAACATCAGCTTGAGCCGCGGCAATGCGCGGCGCAACCGGCCCACGACGTGCGGCAGCAGGTACGGGCCCACGGTCGGGATAAGCGCGAGTTTCAGCGGACCGGCGAGCGGGTCACGATCGGTCTTCGCCAGTTCCACGATCGCGTCGGCTTCCTGCAGCAGCAAGCGCGCGCGCTGCACGATCTTCACGCCGGTCGCTGTCAGTGCGACTCGCTTGGGCTGGCGCTCGACGAGTGGCACGCCGAGGTAGTCCTCGAGCTTGCGGATCTGCGCCGACAGGGTCGGCTGGCTGACGTAACAGCGCTCCGCGGCCTTGCCAAAGTGCCGCTCGTCGGCCAGGGCCACGAGGTACCGGAGGTCGCGCAGGTTCATGGTGAAATAATAGCCGCAGCCTATCGGCTGGCGCAAAGCAATCAGGCCGATGAATCGCCTATACTTGGCACATGGGTCCCCGATCCACGAGGCTTTCGGCCGGTGTCGTGGTCGTCCGCCGTGAAGGCGACGACTGGATGTACCTCTTGCTGCGTGCCTTCAATCACTGGGACTTCCCCAAAGGGATGGTCGAAGAAGGCGAGGAGCCCCTGGCGGCCGCCATCCGCGAGGTGCGCGAGGAGTCGACGATCGAGGATCTCGAGTTCGCGTGGGGCGCGAATTCCACCCAGACCGGGCCGTACAGCGGCGGCAAGGTCGCCCGGTACTACCTGGCAGAAACCCGGCGGCTCGACGTGAGCCTGCCGATCAATCCGCTGATCGGCCGGGCCGAGCACAGCGAATACCGCTGGGTCGACTTCGACGAAGCCCTCGAACTCGTCTCGCCACGAGTGAAGCCCGTCGTCCGCTGGGCGGCACAGGCACTCGCCCGCAGTTAGCCTGCCGTCAAACGACGCGGCCGCGGTGGCCACCCCGCACGAAATCGTCGACGTTCGCCGCCATTTCATCCAGGCAGCGCTGCCGTGCCTCGCGTGCCGCCCACGCGATGTGCGGCGTCACGATGAGGTTGGGAATGTCCAGCGCCAGCAGGGGATTGCCGGCCACTGGCGGCTCCTGCGGCAGCACGTCGATGGCCGCGCCGCCGAGCTTGCCAGCGCGCAGGGCATCGGCGAGCGCCTGGGAGTCGACGAGCGCGCCGCGTGCGGTGTTGATGAGCAGCGCATCGGGCTTCATGCGTGCCAGCTGCGGGGCACCGATCAAGCCTTGCGTGCGTGGCGTCAGCGGGCAATGCAGACTGAGCACGTCCACCTGTGGCAGCAGGTCCTCCAGGTCGTGCCGGCCGGCGTGAGGCGCGCCGCCCGGACGGTTGGCGATCCACACGTCCATGCCGAGCGCAAGACCGGCCGCGCGTGCCACGCCCTTGCCGAGTGCGCCGTAACCCACGACGCCGAGCTTGCGCCCCGCCAGTTCCCTGATCGGGAAATCGAGCAGGCAGAACTGGTCGCCGCGCGACCACGCGCCCGAGCGTACCAGCGTGTCGTACTCGCGCAGGCGTTGCGTGAGCAGCAACATCGTACCGAGCACGTGCTGCACCACCGAGGCCGTGCAGTAGTCGCGCAGGTTGCAGACGCCGATGCCGCGCTCGCGGGCGGCGTCGAGGTCCACGTTGTTCGTGCCGGTGGCCGCAAGCACGATGAGCTTGAGGGCGGGTGAGACTTCGATGGTCTCGCGCGTGATGCGCAACTTGTTCAATGCGACGACGGTCGCGCCGGCGATGGCTTCGGGCACGGCGGCTTGCGGCGTGCTGTCGCGCAACTCCAGGCCTGGGAGGGCACTCCGCAACGCGGTCGGATCGAGGTCGCCATTGAAGCTGACGGTGGCGTAATCGAGGAAAACGGCTCGCATCGGACGCTCGCTGACAATCGACGGCCGCAAACCGTAGCATTCCCGCATGCGCCGGTCGTCAAAAAAAGTCGTGGCAGTTCGCGGGCCGGTTCGCAGGGGGGATTCGGCGGCATCCCTCTGGGCTGCATTCGCCTGCGCGCGCGAGGCGCGCGACGGCCTGGCCGGCGCGCAGGCCATCCACGAGCTGTGGATGCGCGGCGAGATCGGGAGCAACGTCGAACGTGCCCTTGAACAGCTGTGGTCCGTCGCCGCCTCCAGCGTCCCCGACTGGCTGCCCATGCGTCACGTGCACTGGTTGCCGCTTGCATACGAAGTCACTGCACGGTTCATTCCGGAACAGCGCGGCCGTTCCAACATCTATCTCGTCCTGCTCGACTACAGCGACAGCCGCGTGGATCCCCATGGCGTCTACGTTGGCATGAGCGGGTACTCGCCGACGCAGCGATTCGAGCAACACAAGGCAGGGATCCGCGCTGCGGGCAGCGTGTTACAACGTGGAGTCGAGGTGCTCACCGGGCCAACGCTGCATTTGCAGTGCATCGCCCGCACCGAAGCGGTGCGCATCGAGGAAGAGTTGGCGGAGGCGTTGCGTGCGGAAGGCCTGTTCGTGCAAGGCGGGCACTGACGCGCAACGGGTACGTATCGCACGGATATCGTATAGACGCGATCAAGGTCCGGTTTTCCGCGATTGTTGGCCGTGGCGCTGACAGGCAGCCTGTGAGCGTTCTCCGCCGCGAGCATCCCGCAGACCGTGAATCTCCCGCAGATCGAGCTGGCCGGTGTCGACGCAGTCGTCGATGCCGCCATCGCGCATTGGGGTAACCAGCCAACCCGCCTGCTGCAGGTGCTGCGCGAGGTGCAGGAACACTGCAACTACCTGCCCGAGCCTGCACTCGAGCGCGTCGCGCAGCGCCTCGGACTGCCGTTGTCGCAGGCCCGTGGTGTCGCGGCCTTCTACGACTTCCTGTCGCTCAAGCCGACCGGCGCTTACCGCGTCCTGTTCTCGGACGACGTGACCGATCGCATGCAGGGCAGCACCGAGCTCATGCAGCGCATGTGCCACCGGCTCTGGGCGGAACCCGGCAAGGTGACGGCGGACGGTCTGGTCAGCGTCGGGCACGCTTCGTTTCTCGGGCTCCCCGACCAGGGGCCGTCGCTGCTGGTGAACGGCCGACCCGTGCCGCGTCTCGACGCCCAGCGCATCGACACACTGTGCGGCCTGGTCCTCGCGCGGCGGCCGCTCGACGAATGGCCGGCCGACCTGTTCGACGTGCAAACGAACGTCCGCAAGCGCGGCCCGGTGCTGTCCGATCCGTTGCAACCCGGGGATGCCATTCGCGCGGCGTTGGCCCGCGCCGATGCCAGCGGCAACGTCGCGCAACCGGTGCTGGACGAGATCAAGCGTGCCAACCTGCTGGGACGCGGCGGCGCAGGCTTCACCACCGGCGTGAAGTGGGAGAGCTGCAGCAGGATGACCGTGCAGCCCCGTGTCGTCGTCTGCAATGCCGACGAGGGCGAGCCCGGCACGTTCAAGGACCGCGAACTGCTCACCTCGCACGCGGACCTGGTCTGTGAGGGCATGACCGTGGCCGCCCTCGGCATCGGCGCCACGCTCGGCTTCATCTACCTGCGTGGCGAGTACCGCTACCTGCTCGAATCCCTCGTTGCCGTGCTGGCACGACGCCGCGCGCAGGGCTTGCTGGGCAGGTCGATCGGCGGGCGCGCAGGCTTCGACTTCGACATCGAGATTCACGTCGGAGCAGGCTCGTACGTCTGCGGTGAAGCCTCGGCCCTGGTCGAATCGCTGGAAGGCAAGCGCGGCATCCCGCGCAATCGCCCGCCGCGACTCGCCGAGAAGGGTTATCTCGGCCTGCCGACGATCGTCAACAACGTCGAGACATACTGCGCGGCTGCACTGATCCTGCGGCACGGCGCGGACTGGTTCCGCAGTTTTGGCACGGCCAAGTCATCGGGGACCAAGCTTATCTCGGTGTCGGGAGACTGTGAGCGACCCGGCGTGTACGAGTATCCGTTCGGCGTGAGCATCCGCGAGGTGCTGGCCGATTGCGGCGCGCAGCGCACGATCGCCGTGCAATGCGGCGGTCCGTCGGGCGCCTGCCTCGACCAGGACGAATTCCACCGGCGTATCGCCTTCGAGGACCTCGAGTCCGGCGGCGCCTTCATCGTCTTCGACGAAGGGCGCGACATGTTCGAGGTCGCGCGCCACTTTTCGCACTTTTTCGCGGGCGAAAGCTGCGGCTTCTGCACACCGTGCCGCGTGGGCACGTCGCTGCTCGCACGGATCATGGATCGCATCAGCGAAGGCAAGGGCTCCGAGCACGACCTGCAGGCGATGGCAGAGCTGCAACGGCTGCTGCACAGCGCGAGCCACTGCGGGCTGGGCGAGTCCGCGGGTCGACCCATTGCGCACACGCTGCAGCGGTTCCGCCCCGCGTACGAGCGTCGGCTGCTTGCCCATGGCGTCGAACCGGCCTTCGACCTGGACGGCGCTCTGGCTCGCGCCCGGCACATGACCGGTCGTGACGACCCGGGCGCGCACCTCGGAGACCACGCGTGAACGCACGTCCCTCGTTCAAGCTCGATGGCGACGACGTCCCGTTCGAGCCGGGGCAATCCATCCTGCAAGCGGCACTCGCCGCTGGCAAGCACATCCCGCACCTCTGCTATCACCCGGAGTTCCGGCCGCACGGCAGTTGCAAGCTCTGTACCGTGAAACTCAATGGTCACTCGGCGACGTCGTGCACGACACCGGCGCGGGCAGGGATGGAAGTCTCGAGCGAGACGAAAGAGCTCAACGACGAACGGCGCATGCTGGTGCAGCTACTCTTCGTCGAGGGCAACCATTTCTGCCCGTCCTGCGAGAAAAGCGGCAACTGCAAATTGCAGGCCGTCGCCTACGACCTGGGCATGACCTCGCCGCGGTTCGACCACTTCTATCCCGACCGTCCGGTGGACGCGTCGCACACCGAGATACTGCTCGACTTCAATCGCTGCATCCTCTGCGAGTTGTGCGTGCGTGCCTCGGCGGAAGTGGACCGGAAGGATGTCTTCGCGCTCGGCGGGCGCGGCATGGCCAAGCACCTGGTCATCAATTCCGTGTCTGGCCTGTTGCGCGACAGCGCCGTGTGCGCCGCCGACAAAGCGATGGACGTCTGTCCGGTGGGCGCGATCCTGCGCAAGCGCGTCGGCTTCGCCGTGCCGATCGGCGAGCGCCGGTTCGACGAGAAGTCGATCAGCGAATCGGCCGCGGAATACGCGCCACGCGTGCCAGGACAAATGCCATGAACGACGTCACCCGCCGTAAGTTGAAGATCGCAACCACGTCGCTGGCGGGTTGCTTCGGCTGCCACATGTCGCTGCTGGACATCGACGAGCGCCTGTTCCCGCTGCTCGAGCGCGTCGAATTCGATCGCTCGCCGCTGACCGACATCAAGCATTGTGGGCCCTGCGACATCGGCTTCATCGAAGGCGGCATCTGCAACGCCGAGAATGTGCACGTGCTGCGCGAGTTCCGCGCCAACTGCAAGATCCTGATCGCCGTGGGGGCCTGCGCGCTGAACGGCGGCCTGCCAGCGCAACGCAACCACCTCGACCTCGGGCAATGCCTGCAGGAGATCTACCTGACCGATCCGGGGATCGGCCGCGGCATGATCCCGAACGACCCTGAACTGCCGTTGCCGCTCGACAAGGTGCATCCCCTGCACGAGGTCGTGAAGGTCGATTATTTCATCCCAGGTTGCCCGCCATCGGCCGACGCGATCTGGAAAGTCCTCACCGACCTGATCGACGGGCGCACGCCGAAGCTCGGCCCGTCACTCATTCATTACGATTGATCACCATGACCCAACCCTCGCTCGAAAACGCTGCCCATCCCGAGAAGCTACGACGTGTCGTCATCGAGCCGCTGTCGCGCGTGGAAGGCCACGGCAAGGTGACGCTGCTGCTCGACGAGCAGGGTCACGTCGAGCAGGCACGGCTGCACATCGTCGAATTCCGCGCTTTCGAGAAATTCATCCAGGGCCGGCCATACTGGGAAGTGCCGGTGATGGTGCAGCGGCTGTGCGGCATCTGTCCGGTGAGCCATCACCTTGCGGCCTGCAAGGCACTGGACCAGGTGCTCGGTGCCACCGTCACGCCGACGGCCGAAAAGATGCGCCGGCTCATGCACTACGGCCAGATCCTGCAGTCGCATGCGCTGCACTTCTTTCACCTGTCGTCGCCTGACCTGCTGTTCGGCTTCGATTCGGATGCCGCCCGCCGCAATATCGTCGGTGTCGCGGAGGCGTTCCCGGAGATCGCGCGACAGGGCGTGTTGCTGCGCAAATACGGACAGGAAGTCATCCGGCACACCGCGGGCAAGCGCATCCATGGCACGGGCTCGGTGCCCGGCGGCGTCAACAAGAACCTGAGTCTCGCGGAACGCGACGAATTGCTCGCCGACATCGAGCAGACGATCGCCTGGAGCCGCGACTCGGTGCAGATCGTGCGCCGGCTGTTCGAGCAGAACCTGGGTCTCTACCGCACGTTCGCGACCTTTCCGGCGAGCACGCTGAGCCTCGTGCGCGGTGATGGCGCAATGGACCTGTACGACGGCGGGCTGCGCGCGCGCGACGCCGGGGGCAATGGGTTGTTCGACCACGCGCCGTACGACCGCTACTGGGAACGCATCATCGAGGATGTGAAAGCCTGGTCGTACATGAAGTTCCCGTACTTCAGGGAGCTGGGAGCGGAGGAGGGCTGGTACCGCGTCGGTCCGCTCACGCGGGTCACGCAGTGCGATTTCATCCCGACGCCGCTCGCGGACCTCGAGCGTCGCGAGTTCCTCGCCTTCGACGAAGGCCGCGCCGCCAGGTCGACGCTGGGCTTCCACTGGGCGCGCATGGTCGAGATGCTGCACGCCGCCGAATCCATTCGTGACCTGCTGCACGACCCGGAGCTGCAGGGCACCGAACTGATGGCAAAAGGCGAGCGCCAGCCGCGTGGCGTGGGTGTGATCGAGGCTCCGCGCGGCACGCTGATCCACCACTACCGCGTCGACGAGCAGGACCAGGTGGTGCGCGCGAACCTGATCGTTTCGACCACGCACAACAACCAGGCGATGAACGTGGCGATCCGCGAAGTCGCGCGCCGCTACCTCGACGGTCGCCAGTTGACCGAAGGGCTGCTCAACCACATCGAAGTGGCCGTGCGCGCGTTCGACCCGTGCCTGTCGTGCGCGACGCATGCGGTCGGCAAGATGCCGCTCTCCGTGCAGTTGCTCGAGTTGGACGGCACCGTGGTCGACACGAGAACGCGCGGATGACGATCGCGCCGACGCTGGTCTTTGCCGTCGGCAACCTGAGCCGCGGCGACGACGCCGTGGGACCGCTGCTGGCCGAACGGCTCATTGCGGCAGACCTGCCGGGTGTCGAAGTGCTGGTCGACTTCCAACTGCAGGTCGAACACGCGCTCGATCTCGCGGGCCGCGCCCGCGTGATCTTCATCGACGCCTGCATCGATGCCGAGGCGCCCTACGTCGAGCGTCCAGTCGTCGCCGCTGCCGGCTTCGCGCACACGAGCCATTCGCTCGCGCCCGCGCAAGTGCTCGAGACGTACCGGCGAGTCACCGGTGCCACCCCTCCACCGGCGCTGCTGTTCGGCATGCGTGCGTGCAGCTTCGAACTCGGCGCCGGGTTGTCACCGGACACCGAGTGTGCGGTCGAGACCGCATGGCCGCGACTGCTGGAGCTCTGCCGTGGCTGATGTCCGGTCAGGTGCCGGACAGCATATCGAGGCGAACCTGCTGGCCTTGTGACGTGTACGTGCAGCCCAACGAGCGCGTGTCGCCCGCTGGCATGCGCGCCCGCAACTGCATGCGATAGCCGCCGGCAATCGGCACGGCGGCGTTCTGCTGCAGGATGCGCGCGCCGCGGCGCTGTACTTCCTTGATGCAGGCCTGCTCGGCCTGCGCCGCGCTCGATCCACCCAACCACCCGCCGCTGTTGCCATTACCCGTGCGTTCGAACTGCGCCATGCAGCCGTTGGTCACCCACACCACGCCTTCGCGCGTGCCCCAGGTCGAACCCTGCCGGCAGCGGCCCGAAGAGTACTCACGCACCAGACGGGCCGAGCTGCCGCGGCCGATGCTGCACTCCTGCAGGCGGCCATCCGTCGAACGGCAGTCGAAGACTTGCTGGCCGCTGCCACCACCACCACCGCCATTGCCACGCCTCTTTTCGAAGCGTCCGCGGCAGCCATCCGTCACCCAGATCACCCCGTTGCGCGTGCCCCACGTCGAATTCTCGCGGCAGCGTCCGTTGCTGTTGTCGCGCACCAGCCGGCCGAAGTACCCCGCACCGATCGAACATTCGCGGTAGCGGCCACCGTCCGAATTGCAGTCCAGCACGCTCGACCCCGCGCCGCCGCCGGTGCGCGCAACTTCGAACCTGGCCCGGCAACCGTGGTTCACCCAGATGCGGTCGCCGCGCTGGCCCCACGACTGGCCTTCGACGCAGCGGGCGTCCGACAACCGCTTCACGAGCGTGACGCGGCCATTCACCGGCAGCTGGCATTCGCGGTACTTGCTGCTGACCGACGCGCAGTTGAACTGCATGCGGTCGTCGCCGTCGTCGTCGTAACCCCAGCCAAAACCGTAGAGATTGACTTCGCCCGTGCCGGTCTGGACGAAGCAGGATCCGGTCGTGACCTGTCCACGCTGGCTGCGCACGCGCAGATCAAGCGACCAGCCTTCCCGGAACTGCTGGAAGTTGCTCGTGTCCAACACCGTGAACCCCCGCCGGTTGGCTTCTCGCACGCAGTCGCTCTGGGCAGAGCGGGTCTGCGCGCCGGTTGCCTGTTTGAGCGCCGGCTGGTTGACGGGCGCGCGTGCCGTCGGTGCGGCGCTTTCCTGTGCCCCGCCGAACGTGGGCAGCGAGGCGGTCAGCACCAGCAGTGCAGCCAGGTACGGACGGGCGTTCAATCGCATGGGGTGTCTCCGAGCGGGCGTCGATGCATGACAACGTTCGCGATGCGACATCGTTGACTAAACACCGGCCGGTGGGCAATTGGCAGTTACTGTCTGCCGAACCGAGTTTGCTGCTGCGTTGCCGCACGCGTCGACCTCGCCCGGATGTCGTTTTTATGCGGCAGCGCACGAAAAGAGTGCTTATGGATCAGTCAGTTGGTTGAAAATAGCTATGCTGTGGTTCAGCCCGACCGCTAAACTGTACGATTATTGACCACGCTGCATGAAGCCGAACGGAACCCCCTAGATGCACATCGAACCCGACACGGTTGCGCGCCCTCTTGAGCATGCTCCAATCAACTGGGTCACGATGATCCTGTTCACGGCATTGCCGCTGGCCGCCGTTACCGTGGTGCCCTGGTATGGCTTCACGCACGGTTTCAGCACCTCTGCCTTCGTGCTGATGCTGGTGTCCCTTTGGGCCTGCGGCATATCGATCACGGCTGGCTACCACCGCTTGTGGGCGCATCGCGCCTACAGCGCGCATTGGTCGGTGCGCACGTTCCTGATGCTCTTCGGTGCCATGGCACTGCAGAACAGCATCCTGATCTGGGGGTCGCAGCACCGCACCCACCACCGGTTCGTCGACGACTGGGACAAGGACCCCTACAGCGCAAGGCGTGGCTTCTGGTTCTCGCACATGGGTTGGATCCTGCGCGACTACCCGAGTGGCATCAACGACTTCTCGAACGCGCGCGATTTGCAGCGCGACCCGATAGTCATGTTCCAGCACCGCTTCTACGTGCCGCTTACGATCTTCATGAACTTAGGCGTGCCGCTGCTCGCGGGCTGGGCGGTCGGCGACGTCTGGGGCGTATTCCTGCTCGCGGGCATCGTGCGGCTGGTGCTTAATCACCACTTCACCTGGTTCATCAACTCGCTGGCCCATATGTGGGGCACGCAGCCGTACACGGACGAGAACACCGCGCGCGACAACCCGGCGCTGGCGTTCCTGACGTACGGCGAGGGTTATCACAATTTTCACCACATCTTCCAGAACGACTATCGCAATGGCGTGAAGTGGTGGCAGTTCGACCCGACCAAGTGGATCATCGCCAGCCTTTCGTTCGTCGGACTCGCGAACAACCTCAAGCGCGTGCCTGACCTGTGGATCCAGCGCGCGCAGGTCGCCATGCAGTTCAAGCGCGTCGAGCAGGCCCTCGAGGCGCGACGCAACCGGGCCGGCGACGAGCACGTCGAACGCCTGAAGGCCCGCGTCGCCGAAGAGTACGCGGCGTTCCGCAAGTCGGTCGAAGAATGGGGCAAGGTTCGCGACCAGTGGGTGGCGGATCGCAAGCAGCGCTTGCTGCAGCGTTGGGAAGAAACCAATTTCCGCCTGCAGTTGAAGCAAATCGAGCAGGGGCTGCACCTGCAGCGGCGTCGGCTGCACGCGATGAGCAAGGCGTCGCTGGCTGCCTGAGGAAGAGGTCCGTATTCCACGGTTTGGCGGCGTGGATGACCTAGCCCGGGCAACTCGCTCTAGAACCTGACCTCGAATCCGGCCTGCACGAGGCGAGGCATGCCCGGAATCAGCCCGCGGCTCATGTCGGCGACGTACAGCTCGTCGCCCAGGTTCTTCGCGGCCGCGAACACCGTGCAGTTGCAGATCGTCAACGCGTAATTCGCCGCCAGGTTCCAGACGGTGTAACCCGGCATTTCGCCACGCTGCCCGTTCGCGATGATCGCGACCGTGTTGAGGTCGTCGGTGAACGACGCGCTCGTGTAGACGCCTTCTAGCGCAACTTCGAGACCGAAGCCGGTGCGCACACCTACCGTGCCGGCGAGCAGGTGCTCGGGCGCGTAGGGCAGGCGGTTGCCGGTCACCTTGACGGAGCCAAAGCCAGTCACGTTGCTGTACCGCTCACCGACGTACTCGGCATCCGCGAGCCAGGTGTAGGCCGCGCGCGCGAAGACTTCCACGGGCCATTCGACGAAGCCCGTGCTGGAGGCATTGCCTGCCAGTTCCAGGCCCTGCTGCAGGGTTTCGCCAGCGCTGGTGAGCGCTGCACCGGATCCGCCCGCGACGCTCGCTGGCACGATCTGGTTTTCGAAGTCCATGCGAAACAGCGTGGCTTCGTAGGAGAGGCCGTCCCGCGGCTTGGCCCGCACGCCGAGTTCGTAGTTCCAGGAGAGTTCCGCGTCGAGATCGACGCTGCCGCCCGCGGCGGTCACGATGTCCGCCACGCCCGGCGGCGCGAAACCGCGATGCACGCCTGCGAACACGACCGTTTCCGTCAGGACTTCAAGAGTCGCGCCGAGCCCGGGGATCACTTCGTCGACGGTGGAGTTTCCACTCGCGCCGGTCAGGTTGTCCGTGCGTTCGTAGTCGACGTGCTCGAAGCGCACGCCAGGCGTGACCGTCCAGCGGCCGAAGTCGAAGCGGTTCTGCACGAATACGGACAGCGCTTCCACCGTGCGGTCACTGTCTTCCTTGATACCCGCATTGCGCCCCGTGCCGGGTTCGCGCGAATCCGGGAAATCCCCGTTCGCCTGGATGCGGTACTGGTCCTCAAGGTGGTAGCGCATGCCGGCTTCGGTGACGTTGTCGACGCCCAACAGTCCGTGCTGCACGGACACGCGCGGCTCGAGGCCCGCGGTCCAGAACTGTCGCAGACGGCCTTCGTTGCCGCAGGTCTCGTAGAGGTTCGCCATGCCACCGCAGGCCGGATCGCTCGCGTCGTTCGGGCGCTGCGCGGAGTTACTCGACTGCCGCCACCAGTCACGGTTGAAGTAGGTGTAGTAGGCGTTCGTGGTGAAAGCCACCGCAGGGCTCAATTCAAAGCGGTGCGTGGCCGACGTGCCGAATCGCTGCGCATCCATCTCGTCGTACTTGAAGGGATTCTGGTACGGATTCGCCTGCCATTCGGCCAGCGTCAGCCCCGAGTACGTCACCTGCGACGTCTCGTCGTAGTAGCTCGCGCGGACGGTGACGGCTTGCCGCTCGTTCAGCTCGTGCACCACTTTCAGGTTGATGTCGCCAACTTCAAAATGCATGTTGTCGCGCGCGCCGTCAGTCTCCTTGTAGGTGCCGTGCGCGATGAGGCCGGTGTCGCCGAACGTGTCTCCCACCACGCCGTGGACTTCACGGAAGTCCTTGTTCCCGAACGAAGCGACGAGCCGTCCCGCGCGGTCCTCTGGCACGGGCGGCGTGATGTAGTTGATCACCGCGCCGACGGTGTGCGGTCCATAGGCGATCTGGCCAGAGCCCTTCAGGACTTCGATCCGCTCGAATCGTTCGACCGGCGGGTGGTAGTAGGTCGCGTTGTCACCGTACGGGGCATAAGCAATCGGAATCCCGTCCTCGAGCAGCAGCATCTTGCTCGAGCGTGTCGGATTCAGGCCGCGAACGCCCAGGTTCGGTCGCAGACCGAGGCCTTCCTCGTCGCGCGCGAACACCCCCGGCACTTTGCGCATCGCTTCATTGATGGTGAAAACGCGCGACTCTGTGAGGACGTCCGCGTCGATCACCGTGGCGGAGCCCGGAATCGAGTCGAGCCGGATGCGGTCGCCGATCACTGTGATGACGGGCTCCAGTCCTTCCACGCTGGCAGGCACAGCATCATCGGCCTTCGTGGCGGTGGCCATTGACAAGGCAACGGTCACGGCCAGACCGAGCAGCGAGCGATGGGTCCATGCGTGGAAGACGGGCCGGGAAGGCGAGCGGGCTGAGCGGGCAAGGTGGCGCATGTCGAGTCCGACGTTTCGAATCGTTGTTGGCGGCGACTTTGCTGAACACCCTGGTTGTTGTCAATGCGAATCAGTCGCATTCGTGTTAAGTAGTCTCCGCAGCCACAAGTGCCGGACCTGTCTCGCGAGCCTCACGCACGTTAGGCTTACGACCTGTTCCAGCGACTTGAGCCCACCCCATGCCCTCCTTCGACGTCGTTTCCGAGCTCCCCATGAACGAAGTGACCAATGCCGTCGACCAGGCTTCGCGCGAGGTCGGTCAGCGCTTCGACTTCAAGGGCACGAATGCAAAGTTTGAGTTGAAAGACCACGTCATTACGTTGTCAGCTCCAGCAGACTTTCAACTAAAACAAATGATTGAAATCCTCAAGCTGAAGCTTGCCAAGCGCGGCATCGACGTGGCGTGCCTGAAGATCGACGAACCCGTGATCACCGGCCAGACGGCGAAGCAGATCGTTACGCTGCGCGAGGGGATCGAGACAGAGCTCGGCAAGAAGCTTCAGCGCCAGATCAAGGATTCGAAGCTCAAGGTGCAGGCGGCACTGCAGGACAAGCAGGTGCGCGTGACGGGCAAGAGCCGCGACGACCTGCAGGACGCCATCGCGCTGATCAAGAAAGGCGACTACGAACTGCCGCTGCAGTTCACGAACTTTCGCGACTGACAACGGGCAGGCCGTTGTCCGCCCGCAGCAACTCCTCGACCTGGACCTCGAATTCGCGCACCAGCAGGTCGTGCTGCACACCGGTGGCCGGTCCCGCGAAACCCGTATGCACCTTGCGCACACGGCCGCTGCGGTCGATGAAGATGGCCGTCGGATAGGCGAGCACCGCATCGAGCTGCGGAACCGCGGCTCCCGCCTTCGCCTTGTCCGCCTCGCCCGCGAGCAGTGTCGGGTAAGTGATTCCATGCACCGCGCGGAAGCGATTCACGGCGGCAGCGGCCTGCTCGAAATCAGCGTGTTGCTCGAACATCAGGCTGATGATTGCGAGCCCCTCAGACCGGTACCGCCGGTCGAGTTGCACGAGTAACTGCGCCTCGTCGTGGCTGTTGGGACACCAGCTGCCGGCCAGCGTGACCAGCAGCACCTTGTCCTTGAAGCGCGGATCGCTGGACGATACGGTCTGGCCGTCGAGATCCTTGAAAGCAAACGTGAAAGGCGCCTCGGGATTGTTCAGGCGCGACGCCAGTGCCGCTGCATCGATGACGGCGTCGGGGTTGCGGGTGGCGACGATGCGCTGCGAGCCGCCACGATCTGACCACGTGGTGCCAACGAGCTCGCCTTTTTCGTTCAACCGGCCTTCGTAGAGCACGACCGCGCCGCCATCGAAGCGTGACAGGCGCAGTTCCTCGTCGTGGGCCTCGCCCGCGAGGTAACGTTGATCGCCCGCGGGCAGTTGCACCGTGCCCGTGACGTCTTCGAAACGCTGGTCAAACGTGGCGATGCCGGTCGTGCGACGACCGTCTCCGTCCGTGAGGGACATGTCCCACCGGCCTGCGAAATCCGCGTTGTCAGGCAGCGCGTCGGGGTAGAAGCGCCATAGTTCACCGAGTTTCGCCGTGAATGGCAGCTTCAGTGCGTTGCCCCCTGCATGGACGAGCGCGACCTCGCCGGTCAGTTCGTCGCCTGCCACCCTGGCCGTCAGCGTCGTTTCGTAGCCGGGGAAACTCGCTTGCAGCGTGCCTGCAGTGGTCTTCACGTCATCGAGCCGGATGCGTTCCTCGCCATTGCTGACGTACAGCGCCGTGCCGGCCTCCTCTTGCGCAACGTCAAGGCCGAAGGGCACCGTCTTCTTGCCTGGCAGTTCGAGGGTGGCGCGGTAGCTGCCTGGCTGCAGCTCGCGGCTGGCAGTTCTCGAACAAGCCGCGAGCGCAAGCACCGTCGCCACGAGCAGCAGGGCCGGAACAGTGCACGCTCGCAGTCGACCCGTGAGGGGCAAGTGCCATCGGTTCATGCGTCAGGCTCGACCGTCAGGTCGTTAGATCTTGAGGGCGTCGCGGATCTTGTCCACCAGGTCTTCGCCGCCGTGCTGGCGGACGTGCTCGATCACGATCGGACCGAATTTCTTGGCGGTGTCAATGTCGACACCCAGTTCAGCGAACGACGCGGCCAGGCCCGCCCAACGCCCGGCCGTCGAATTCCTGCCGCCGAACAGCGAGCCGATGCCGCCGGCGAGCGAGCTCAGGGCACTCGGCGGCGGCGCATTCTTGAGCAACTTGTCCGCGCCCGGCACGTCGGTGACGAATGCCTTGAAGTCTTTCGGGCTCAGGTTCTGCTGGCCTGCCCGCAGCAGCGCCACGACACCGCCGCGGGCCTGGTCCCTGGAGACGCCGAGGTTCTTGGTTAGCTTGCGGAGCAGGTCGTCCATCGCTGTCACTCGGGTGGGGCGAACCGGACTGATTCTACGTCAAGCAGGCTGCCAGACGAGCGCCAGATCCGTGACTTCGGTATCGGACTTGCGGGCCTTGATCTCGGACCTCTCCACCGCGATCGCGTCGGCATCGAACTTCGATTCGAGCGTCGTAATCTCGTCCGCCAGTTCAGCCTCCAGCGCGGCGTGCTGCTGTTGCAGCGCCGTCACGTCGGCTTCCGCATGCGTAACGTCGGTGCGTTCCTTGCCGATCCGACCCACGCTTCTCGCCGCGGACGACGCCTTGCCGAACACGCTGCTGCGCCGACCGCCGAACAGCGCCCCGAGCAGGCTGCCCCCGACGCTGAGCGCGGACGACATCGTCTGCTGGCTGGCCTGCTCCTGCTCACGCGACAGTTTCTGTTCAGCCCTGCGCGCCCGGTCCTGCAGCGTGTCGAGCTTCGCCGCGTACTTTCTGCGCAAGGCATCGACGGCGGCGTCGCGCTTCTCGCGCAGGGCCAGGGCCAGGCGGGCGCGGAATTCACTTTCGGTGCCGCCGGGAGCGGACGTCAGCTTCAGGTCGGGGCAACGCAGGATCGACAGCGACGAGGTGCGGTAGATGTGATCCGCGAGCGACTTGCCGTGCTGTGCGAACGCCTTGGCCGTCAGCACGCCGCCCGGCGACGTCCGCAAATGTTGCGTTCGGTGCAGGCGCATCGAGCAACTGGATGGCGTCGGCATTGCAGATTTCGGCGGACGTCCCAGTCGGGGCCTTGTGCGGTCAACGGCGCGAGGTAGTACCAGTTTTCCCAGGCGTCGAGTCCGGCCTTCGCGTCGACGAAGTGCGCACGCACGCGTGCGCCGATCCGCGGCTCGTACTCGACGCCCTGGTTACCCGCGGCCGCCAGGAACTTCTCCGGCACGCCCGCGGGTACGATGCGGGCGACTGCCCGACGCCGTCGCCGGCGCGCGCGGTGCTGGTGGCAGTGAGGCGCGGTCGCGGTCGCCGCCGCGGGCGCGGCGCGACGGACTCTGTCACCGTCGGACGCGGCCAGCCTGGCGATCTCGGCCGACGTCAGCGGACCGCGCAGGTACGACAGTGCCCAGCGCGTGCGCAGCAGCACGGGCGTCTGCGTCGTGCACGTTGCGCATCAGGAACGTGCGCTGCGGCAGGCTCGACATCGCCGCCTCGAGCTGCGCCTTGTCCATGCCACCGGCCGAATCGCTGCCGAGCAGGCCTTCGATCACGCGCGCCTTGTCGCGCTCCGTCTGCAGGCGGCCGATGAACCAGGTGCCGGCGTTGCCCAGGCCCTTGTAATCGAGGTCGACGGGATTCTGCGTCGCCAGCACGACGCCGAGGCCGAACGCGCGCGCCTGCTTCATCAGCGTCAGCATCGGCAGCTTGGACGGCGGCATCGCGCTCGGCGGGAAGAAGCCGAACACTTCATCCATGTAGAAGATCGCGCGCAGGCTGGTGGTGCCGGACTGGCGGCGCATCCACGCGACGAGTTCGTTCGTGACCAGCGTCACGACGAACATGCGTTCGGCGTCGTTCAGGTGCGCGATCGAGATGATTGCGATGCGGGGCTTGCCGTTTGCGTCGTAGAGCAGCGACTGGATGTCGAGCGCGTCGCCGGCGAGCCAGGCCTCGAACCCGGGCGATGCCAGCAGGCCGTTGATGCGGAGCGCGAGTTCCGTGCGGTCCTTCGCCGGGAAAAAGCTCTCGACGTCGAAGACGCCCACCTTGTCGAACGGCGGCTTCTGCACCGACCGGATCAGGGCGGCGAGGTCGAGGCTCTCGCCTTTGCGCCACGCGGCGTCGAGCAAGGCGGACAACAGGATGAATTCGCGGCTGCGGATCGGATCGGCGTCGATGCCGAGCAGTCCGAGCAGTCCGGCGACGGCAGAGCCGACACGCTCCTTGAGCGCGGTGGCGTCGTTCGCGACCACGGGATCGGGCGCTGCAAACGAACGGAGGATCGACAGCGGCCGGCCCGCGTTCGAGCCGGGCGTGTAGATGTCCACGACGGCCGCGTCACGCAGGCGCTGGATGCGTTCGCCGTCCTGGCCCCATTCCTCGAGCCCTTTGCGCCAGGTCGCTGCGGTTGCCGCTGCGAACTCGTCGACGCTCTGGCCCTTGCGCGAGGCTTCGCCGGCGTCGACCCAGGGCTTGAAGTCTTCCGGCCGCAGCTGCGGAAAGGTCAGCGCGAGGTTGGCGATGTCGCCTTTCGGGTCGATGACGATGGCGGGAACGCCGTCGATCGCGGCCTCCTCGAGCAGCGACACGCAGAGGCCGGTCTTGCCGCTGCCGGTCATGCCGATGCAGACCGCATGCGTCGTCAGGTCGCGCGAGTCGTACAGCAGTTCGGCGCCGAGTTCCTGCGTGGCCGGGTCGTACTCGCGACCGAGATAGAAGACGCCGAGCTTTTCGTAGGACGGGAGCGGCATGTCGGTTTCCTTGGGTCCGGGAACGCGCCAACAGCGGCAACGGCGGTCACGGCACCAGATGTTACCGAAATGTCACCGCCGGGCGACTGACGGCGTAACCTCGCAACCCTACGATGGCTTGAAAATTCCAATCAACTCCGTGGCCTGCGCATGTCCATCGTCCTCGATCAGGTAACCAAGCGGTACCAGGGTACCCCGGTCGTCAACGACGTTTCCCTGAACGTCCGCCAGGGCGAGTTCCTGGTGCTGCTCGGCCCAAGCGGCAGCGGCAAGAGCACGTTGCTGCGCGCGATTGCCGGCCTCACGGAAATCGACCATGGGCGGGTGGCGCTCCACGGCCGCGACGTGACCCACGTGAACTCGCGCGAGCGCCACGTGGGGTTCGTCTTCCAGCACTATGCGTTGTTCCGCCACATGACCATCGGCGAGAACATCGAGTTCGCGCTGCGCGTGCGCAAGGTGAAAAGTGCGGAGCGACGCGCGCGCCGCAAGGAACTGCTCAGGCTCGTCGCCCTCGAGGGCATGGACGACCGGCTCCCGGCGCAGCTCTCGGGCGGGCAGCAGCAGCGCGTTGCCGTCGCACGGGCGCTCGCGCACCGGCCCGAGGTGCTGTTGATGGACGAGCCGTTCGGCGCGCTCGACGCCAAGATCCGCGAGGAGCTGCGCCGGACCATCCGCCAGATCCAGCGCGAGCTGGACATGACGACGATCCTGGTCACCCATGACCAGGAAGAAGCCTTCGCGCTCGCCGACCGCATCGGCGTCATGCACCAGGGCCGCCTGCTCGAATGCGGCAAGCCCGACGACCTCTACACGCGCCCGGCCACCCGCTTCGTCTCCACGTTCCTGGGCGCGGCCAACCTGCTGCTCGGTTACCGGACGCCCCGCGGCGTGCGCTTCAGCTCCACGCCGATGGCGGGCGGCGAGGTGCCGCGGGAAGTGGTCGCCATCCTGCGGCCGGAAGAAGTGGAACTCTGCGCCGACGAGCAGGCGGTCAAGTCGAATTTCGTCAGCCACGGACAGGTCGAGGAAGTCCTGTTCGGCGGCGCGGTCGAACGCCTGCGTGTCCGCATGGCCAGCGACGGTCCCGTGCCGGTGGCGCCGGGACGCGACGGTTCTGCCGGACAGGGCTCCCTGCTCGAGGTGTCGCGCACGCTGCCCGAACAACGCGACTTCCCGGTCGCGGTCGGACAGCGCGTCGCCGTCGGCGCGCGCAACATCCACGTGCTGCCGACGCCGATTTCGAGCTTTACCGCCGTGGCTGCGGACGAAGCGGCCGCGCGCGAGCTCCGCGATTCGCCACTGCTGCTGACTCTCGGCACGCGCATGCAGACGCGTGTCGCGACCCGGATCGGTCGCTTCGAGCGGGCGCCGCCGGGCATGCCCGCGATCGCGACCGGGCCCGGTTGCGCATCGGCGGCCGAATGGCACCTGACGCACGGTGCCGTGCAGCTGCTTTGCGTGCCGCCCACGGCATCGCTGCCAAACCACGTGGTCATCCACACGCTCGACGCCGAGTCGCGCCGCGCGACGCTCGCGGTCGCGGCGAGTCTGCTGCGCCACGTCGCGGCCGAGGCCATCTACCTGGGTATCCAGCCCGCGACGTCCGCCGAGTCCGAGCGGGGTGCGCACATGCGCAACCTGCTGGACGCACGTTCGGCCGCGCTCGCCGATCACGGTCTCGACATGCGGACCGAACTGCGTCCCGGCGCCGTCGCGGAAGAGCTGCAGAAGGAACTCGCGGCGTACGAGCGCAGCATGCTCGTGCTCGGCACGTCGAATCCGGAAGCGATCCAGTGGGACTGGCTCAAGTCGCTGCTCGAGGGGACGCCCGGGCGTCCCGTGCTGATCGTCAACTCGGCGCGCGCTGAGCCGGCCGCGGACGCCTGAGATGGCTGCTTCCTGGTTCCGCCAGCCCAGCATCCTCCCGGGTTTCGGCCTCACGCTCGGGTTCACGACGTTCTTCCTGAGCGCCCTCGTGCTGCTGCCGCTCGCGGCGCTGGTCTTCAAGACCACGTCGCTGACCTGGTCGGAGTTTCTCGACGTGGTGCTGGACGAACGCGCGCTGGCGTCCTACCGGCTGAGCTTCGGCGCTGCCTTCATCGCCGCGACCGTCAACGCTTTCTTCGGCTTCATCGTCGCCTGGTCGCTCGTGCGCTACGAGTTCCCGGGGCGACGCCTGGTCGATGCGCTGATCGACCTGCCGTTCGCGCTGCCCACGGCCGTGTCGGGTATCGCGCTCGCCACGGTCTTCTCGCCGACGGGCTGGCTCGGCGTGCGGCTGCAGGAACTGTTCGGCATCCAGGTCGCCTACACGTGGCTCGGCGTCGTCGTCGCGCTGATCCTGATCGGCCTGCCGTTCGTGGTGCGCTCGGTGCAGCCGGCGCTGGTCGAAGCGCAGCGCGACCTCGAGGAAGCCGCCGAAACACTCGGCGCGAGTCCCTTCACGGTGTTCCGCCGCATCATCCTGCCGGCGGTGCTGCCGGCGCTGGTCACGGGCTTCACGATGGCGTTCGCGCGCGGCGTCGGCGAGTACGGGTCGGTGGTGTTCATTGCCGGCAACCTGCCGCTCAAGACCGAGATCACGCCGCTCCTGATCGTGATCAAGCTCGAGCAGTTCGACTACAACGGCGCCGCAGCGCTCGGCTTCATGATGCTGCTCGTGTCCTTCCTGATGCTGTTCGCCATCAACCTGGTGCAGTCGTGGAGCCGGCGGCGCCACGCCGGGCCCGCCGACACGGGCCGCAGGGTCGAGCGGCGCGCGCGCCCGCGCACGCAGAAGGTCGGGGCCTGACGTGGCTGGCGCAGCCCCACGGTTCGAGAAGCGCAAGCACGTGCCGCCAGGCGTGCGTGCCGGGCGCATCGCGCTGATCTCGGTGGCCATCGGCTTCCTGGCCCTGCTGCTGCTGGCGCCGCTCGGGGCCGTGCTCGGACAGGCGTTCGCGGAGGGCTGGCGCGTCTTCCTCGAGTCGTTCGACAATCCGGACACGCTCGCCGCGATCAAGCTGACGCTGCTCACGGCGGCGATCGTCGTGCCGGTCAATACGCTGTTCGGCATCGCGGCCGCCTGGGCGATCGCGAAGTTCGAGTTCAAGGGCAAGAGCCTGCTGATCACGCTGATCGACCTGCCGTTCGCGATCTCGCCGGTCATCGCGGGCCTGGTGTTCGTCATGCTGTTCGGCGCACACGGCTGGTGGGGCCAGTGGCTGCAGGATCGCGACATCCAGGTCATCTTCGCGGTGCCAGGCATCGTGCTCGCCACCCTGTTCGTGACGTTTCCCTACGTCGCGCGCGAGCTCATTCCGCTCATGCAGCAGCAGGGCAGCGAGGAAGAGGAGGCCGCCATCACGCTCGGCGCCGGCGCCTGGACCACCTTCCTGCGCGTCACGCTGCCGAAGATCCGCTGGGGCCTCATCTACGGGGTGATCCTGTGCAACGCCCGCGCCATGGGCGAGTTCGGCGCGGTCTCCGTCGTGTCCGGCCACATCCGCGGCCTGACGACGACGATGCCGCTGCAGGTGGAGATTCTCTACAACGAGTACCTGTTCGTGGCAGCCTTCGCAGTGGCGTCCGTGCTCGCGCTGCTGGCGATCGTGACGCTCGTGATCAAGACCCTCGTGGAGTGGCGTGCCGACAGGCGCACAGGCTGATGGACAGGATTCCTGCATTGCTGAAAGACGGGTTGGCGAGCCTCAGGCGACTGGCGGCCGGGCCGGCCACGCTCGAGCGCACGCTCACGCTCACGCTCGGCGGGCTCGTGCTCGCCGCGATCCTGGTGCTGGCGATCAGCGCCGTCGGCCTGCTGCACAAGCAGGCCGAACAGCAGGCGATCGCCCGGGTCCAGCTCGCCGGCGTTGCCGCGCGCGAGGAACTGCGTCGCCTGAGCGAAGACACGCTCACGACGACGCGCGTGCTCGCGGACCGCCAGCCGCTGCAGAGGCTGATACGCGCGGGCAACCGCGAGCAGGCCGAGCTGTTCCTGCGACGCACCTGTGGTGCTCTGAATCTCGGCGCCTGCGCCGTCATCGTCGGGCAGAACGTCATCGCGAGCACGGGTCGGAACGTGGCGTGGAACGAGACGCTCGAAGCGACGGCGGACCAGGGCGAACGCTTCATGCTGGCCCCGGACTGGCAGCCGGAGGGCCTGATCGGCGCCACGGCACTGGTGCCCAACTTCGTCGAGACCCGCGTCGTCGCGTTGCGCTATTTCGACGCCCGGCTGGCCGTGACCCTGTCCCAGCAGGCGGGCATGCCGATCCGTCTCGTCCGCCTGTCGAACTGGCTCGACAACGTCGAGCCCGATTTCAAGGAACTGCATTCGACGGCGCTTTCGCGCGCGGAAAGCGTGGCGCGCCGCATCGAGCCGCGCGACCTGTTTGCGTCGAGCACCCCGATCTTCGCGTCGACCGGCGAGGGCATCGCGCTGCTCGAGGCGCGACTGCCCGCGTCCGAGAGCGACTCGGAAGTGGCCGGATTCGTGCGTCGCCTCGGCGTGACGGCTTTCCTGCTGAGCCTCGGCGCGGTTGCTGCTGCCCTGTTGCTGGCGCGGCGCATCGTGCGGCCGCTGCAGTTCGTGGCCGAATCCGCGACCCGTCTCGGGCTGGGCGACTTTTCCGCCTCGATTCCCGTCGCAGGCGGCGGTCCCGAAGTCGTTGCGCTCGCCAGGACCCTCGAGGACATGCGACGCCACCTGGTCGAGCTCACGGCGACCTTGCGCCGTCGCGAGGCCGACGCGCAGGCGATGCTGCGCGGAGTCGTCGAGGGCGTGTATGCCGTCGACTCCAACCGCAACGTGAAGTACCTCAACCCGCAGGCGGAGCGCATGCTCGGTGTCGATTCCGGCACGGCCGTCGGCAAGTTCTGCGGCGACGTGCTCAGGCCCTGCGCGCTGCCGGATGGCACGCGACCCTGCGACAGCGCGTGCCCGATCGTCGCCTCGCGCGAGCACGGCCAGGCGCAGGTCACGGAGTTCCTCCAGCGCGCCGATGGCGCGAGGCGCACGGTGATCATCACCAGCGCCGGCATGGTCGACGGCCTGCAGGTGCAGGTCATGCGCGACGAGACCGACCTCGAGGCAGCCCGCCGCGCGCGCGACACGATCCTCGCCAACATTTCGCACGAGTTCCGCACGCCGCTCGCCGCGCAGCTCGCGTCGATCGAGTTGCTGCAGGAGAACCTGCACGTGCTGCCGCGTGAGCAGCTCGAGGAACTCGTGACCTCGTTGCGCCGGGGCTCGCTGCGGTTGACGCGGCTGATCGACAACCTGCTCGAGAGCGTGCGCATCGAGTCGGGGCAGCTCGCGATCCGCCAGCAGCACCTGCAGTTGCACGAGATCGTGCAGGACGCGGTGGAACTCGTGGGCAGCCTGTTCACGCAACGCGGCCAGACGCTCGCGGTGGACGTGCCGGAAGAGCTGCCTGCGCTGGTGGGTGACGGGCCGCGCCTGACGCAGGTCTTCGTCAACCTGCTGGCCAACGCCAACAAGTTCGGGCCGGAGGGCAGCACGGTCAGCATTGGTGCGCGACTCGTCGATGGCGTGCTCGAGGCCACCGTGGACGATGCCGGTCCCGGCGTTACCGAGAGCGAGCGTGGCTCGATCTTCGAGCGCTTCCATCGTGCGTCCGCGGAAGAGCCCGAGCCGCGCGGTCTCGGCCTCGGACTGTGGATCGTGAAGTCGATCGTGGAACGTCACGGCGGCACGGTGGCGGCCATGCGCGGCGAGCAGGGGCTCACGCGCTTCGTGGTCCGGTTGCCTGCCGGGGGGGCGGACGCGTCATGAAGATCCTGGTCGTCGACGACGATCCCGACCTGTTGTCGCTCGTCGGCTTCGCGCTGACGCAGTCGGGATTCGTCGTCGTCAAGGCGGCCGACGTGCCGTCCGCGCTGCAGGTGTTTGCCGCGGAGTCGCCCGACCTCGCGATCCTGGACATCAACCTGCCCGGCGGCAGCGGCTTCGACATCTGCACGGCGATTCGCCGGCAGTCGCGTATCCCCGTGATGATGCTGACGGCGCGCGGCGAGGAGGAAGACCTGGTGCGGGCGCTCGACCTCGGCGCGGACGACTACCTCACCAAGCCTTTCAGTCCGCGCACGCTGCTGGCGCGAGCGCGGGCATTGCTGCGACGTGCGGGACTCGAAACGGGCGGTTCGATGACCGTCGGCTCGTTGCGCCTCGACCTGGAAGCGCACGTGCTGCATGTCGGTGCGGCGCAGCCTGTCAAACTGACGAAGCTCGAGTCGCGCCTGCTGCAGATCCTGATCGCGAATGCCGGTCATGTGGTCGGCACCGAGCGGCTGCTCACGCACGTGTGGGGACACCGTGGCAGCGGCGACCGGCAACTGCTCAAGCAGCTGGTGCACCGGCTGCGGCAGAAGATCGAGGAAGATCCGGCGGCGCCGCGGGTGCTGCAGACGGCGGCGGGGGCGGGGTACAGGCTGGAGGAGAAGGGGTAGGAAGGGGAGGAAGGGCAGGAAGGATAGGAAGGATAGGAAGGGCAGGAAGGGGATAGTCGGAAGGTGTGGTTGTTGCGGAAGGTTCTGCGGCACGCCCCGGGGGAAGACAGAGAAGTGTCAGAGCGAGAAGAGCTGGAAGCGATGGCGGCGAAGCTCGCGGCCCATCCGGACTATCGGGTGTTGCGGCGACTGGACACGTCGCGCCAGCGACCCGCCCTTGAAGGGCATGCCGTTCGGCACGCCGCGATCGTAGACACCGAAACTACCGGTACGGATCCGACGACCGACAAGGTCATCGAGCTCGCGATCGTCGTGGTTGAGTACTGTCACGTCACGGGAACCGTCGGACGTGTGCTCGAGACCTACGATGCACTCGAAGATCCGGGCATGCCGATCCCGCCCGCGTCGACCGCCATCCACGGCATTACCGATGCAATGGTCGTGGGCCAGCGCATCGACGACGCGCGCGTCGGTCAGCTGCTCGAGTCCGTCGGCATCGTGATTGCGCACAACGCCGGTTTCGACCGCAAGTTCCTCGAGCCGCGCCTGCCCGTGTTCGCTACGCTGCCCTGGGGCTGTTCGTGGCAGGAAGTGCCGTGGAGCGATGCAGGGATCGCCAGTTCCAAGCTCGAGTACCTCGCGTACCGGCACGGCTTCTTCTACGACGGTCACCGTGCCGAAGCGGATTGCCACGCGCTGCTCGAAGTGCTGTCGCAGCCATTCGGTGCGACAGGCGGCACCGCGCTGAAGGTGCTGCTCGACTCCGCGCGCAGCCCGTCGTTCCGCTTGTGGGCGAACAACTCGCCGTTCGAGACCAAGGACGTGCTCAAGCAGCGCGGGTACTGGTGGGACGCCGGCCGTCGCTGCTGGTCAGTCGAAGTACGGTCGCAGGAAGCGGTGCAGGAAGAACTGGCCTGGTTGCGCGACGCGGTCTACGCCGGCAAGAACGTCGAGCTCGATCTCGACGAGTTCGACGCCAGGACGCGGTACGCCGCGCGCGAAGGGCGACGCACGAAGTTGCGGACGAAGTGACCGGGGTTCATCCTTGCGGGCCAGTCACGCAGGAATTCTCGACATGACGGTGAAAGACAGCAACGGCAACACGCTGGCCGAGGGCGATTCGGTGCAGGTCATCAAGGACCTGAAGGTGAAAGGATCGTCGGAGACGCTGAAGCGCGGCACGGTGTTCAAGAACATCCGCCTCACCGACGACGAGGAAGCGATCGAATGCGGGCAGGGTCGCAACACCGTCGTCCTGAAGACCTGCTTCCTGAAAAAGGCGTAGGCGAGGGGGGTGAGGAGGGCTCGCTGCGGGCGTGGCCTCTGGTGCGGAAGACAGGGCACAGGCGTTGGCGACCATGTCGGCGAATCGTTCCCGCGATTTCTGCGAGATGCCGGTGAACAACAGGTCCAACGCGGCCACGATCGCCTGGCGATCTGCGACAGATCGGCGATCGGTGGCTCCAGTTCTTTCGCCGAAATGCCGGCCAATTGCGGGGTCAGAAGCACGTAGGGCTTGCCTTCAATGGCGCATACCGGTGTGAGCGTCTGCATCGCGCCGCGTTTCGTGGCACTCGTGGCGGGGGCCAGCGGAACCACGACGCGCGTGCCGAGATCCTTGAGCAGGTCAGTCTGCACGTCGAGCAGAAACGGGAACCGGACCTTGGTGGCGGTATTTCGATTGCGGTGAACGGCGAACTGCGGCATGAACGGGTGCGCGCGTCAGAAGCTGCGGAGCGTATCGGCGAAGGCGCCGTGCACCTCGACCTGGTCGTTGTAGGCTGCGATACCCTGCCTGTTGTCGGCCAGCCAGCGTGCGCGCCGCTCCTGACGCAGGGCCTCCTCCAGAGCACGTTCGAGCGTGGCCGACAAATTGATGTCGCGGTCACGCGCTTCGCGTAACAGGGCGGCATCCACGCTCAGGTTGACGGCTTTCTTGCCGGCGGACATTCGAGGCTCCCCACGCCGATCCGAGGTCGTGCGTAATGCGCATATACTATGCGCATCAAGCGCTTTGTGAAAGATGCGGGTGATGGGTCAGGCTGGTACGTAGAGGCGCCGGAGGACAAGGGTGACGGCGAGGAGGAGCAGGCGGCAGAGTAGGTGACGGCCGTGCGGGCCGAGAGCTCCTGCGAGCTGCCGAGCGCGCCTGGCAGCGGAACTCGACGTACGCCTCGAGCACCGCGGTGTCGTCCTCGAGTTGCGGGTAATGCCCCAACCGTTCGAACACCACGACGTCGGCATCGGGCACCAGCTTGCGATACCGCTCCGCCAGGTGTCGACCCGAGACCGGATCCGCTGCACCACACAGCAGCCGCCGCGGCACGCGCGAGTGCACGAGCGCCCCCACCCAGCGCTCGCGATGCAACCGCCGTTGCTCCATATAACCGATCAGGCGGCACAGGGCACGACGACCGCCGTCGCGCTCGACCAGGCTCCACAAGTCCCGCCACTCGGCACGCGAGGGCGGGTTCGCTCCGCAGATGGCCAACATGCTTTTCTCGAAGCTCGAATAGCCCATGACGCGCGGCCAGCAGCGGACCGAGCAGCGGATTCGCGAGCAGCTTCTGGATCGGTCGGGCTCGATGCGTCTCGGGAAAGAGACCGCCGTTCAGGAAGCAGACGCTCGCCAGCCGCAGGCGACCCTCGCGCTCCCGCGCGAGCAGCTCCTGAGCAACGGTATCGCCGTAGTCATGCGCAAGCACGTGCGGTTGGACGATGCCGTGCTGCTGCAGCAGCGCTTCGCAGAGGTCGGCTTGCAGGCCGATGGGGTACCGGGCGTTGGGCGGTTTCGCCGACATGCCGAAGCCGAGCATGTCGAGCGTGACGAGCGAATAACGCTCGGCCAGACCGGGCCAGACCTTGTGCCAGTCGTAGCTCGCGGTGGGATAGCCGTGGATCAACAGCAGCGGTTCTTTGTTCGGTGCAAGGGCCGTGCGTGTAAAGATGCGGTGCCCGAGCAGCGTGCTGATGCTGCCGGCATTGATCCAACGTTCCAGTGCAGGCGATGCGGTCAACTGCGCTCCGGGTTCCAGTCGGGTGATGCCATCGACACCACGGAACCGTAGCCCATGTTCGAGTCATTCGTTTCCGGCGCCAACGTCATGGTACACGGCGCCCGCTGGGGAATCGGATCCGAAATCGCACGCCTGCTGCTTTCGGGCGAGTGATTCAGGCGAGCGAGATGCGCTCGAGCCGTTGCTCGAGCTGTTTGCGGAGTGGGAAACGGTGGGTCAGATCGCGAAGCGGTAGCGGGCGCGCAGGCGGGCCAGGTGCTCGGGCATGCCGGGCCAGGTCGAGGTGGTCTCCCACTCGTGCCAGAGATCCGGGTAGGACATCGAAACGAACTGCGTGTCGCAACCTGCGACGCGTCGGGCGAAGTCCTCCACTTCGTTGCGGTGCGCTTGCAGGCGTCGATGCCGCCGGCGTTGGTCGGTTCCCAGTAGAGGTAGACGAGAACGCGCTTCTGCTGTGGGTAACTGACCTTGAGGCCGAGGTAGTGCTTCACGAGCTGCGCGGCGTCGAGGTGCGTGTACGGCAGGTCCTCCTTCGGATACGCCGCCATGCGCGCCACGCGCGTGTACATCTCGGACCATTCGGGTTCGGCGACCGGGCCCGTGCCGTCTGTACCCAGGAACGGCGCGACGTACTTCGGCGACAGTTCCTGCTTCTTCTTCGAGAGCGGTTCGAGGAACTTGGATTCGACGGCGACCACCGTGTCGCCCGCGAAGGCGAGCAGATCGAGATTGGGCGAACGTGACGGTTCGCCGTTCGCCTCGAACAGTCCGTTCGGGCACTTGCCTTCGAACTTCGGCGGCCGAGTGAAGCCGCTGATGCCGGCGAGCGTCAGTGCGTCGGGGTGTGCCTTGAACGGTGCGAACGTGTTCACCGCCAAGGCGGACGAGGAATAGCTGCGCGCAGAACTTGGCGGGTCGCGTCTTGCCGTCCGTCATCGAGTTCGTTGCCGTCGGCCGCGTCGAGGTCGTGCCTCGAAGTCGTCGAGCGTGACGCCGGGGATCAGGTTGTCCGCCGGTTCGCGCACGTAGAGCGGCCGGTCGCTGCGGAAGACGTCCGCGGGCTTCAATCCTTTCAGCTGGTCGGCGGCGGCGTGCTTGGCACGGTCGAGGAGGTTGGTGGTCATGGCTGTGCTCATGAACGATCTAGTCCACAGACATCGAGTAGCGGAAGTGCCTTCCGCATGCGCTCGTCATTGAGCTTCGCGCATCCTCAATATGACTCCGAGCGCGACGAATCAAGTCCTCCCGCGGAACGTTGGACTCACCGTTCCGGGGAGTCAAAATTGCGCTTGATCAAATTGCAGGCACGACACGCAAGCGCGTAGTTGTCCACGTCGCTGAGGCCGTCTTGAGATGCCGGTACGACGTGGTCGATGTTGTAGCCGAGGAAGTAGTCATCGGAGTGTCGCTTGCAGGTCCTTGTCCGCAGTACTCGCAGCAACCCTTAGCGCGTACCCAGACGTCCAAGGTTGAGGGGCTCCAGTCGCCGTTGGGTGAGCAGTCTGGCGCGGGCTTCGTCGCGTCCATGATTTTCTCCATCTTCAACTGTCGCCTTCTGGACCTTAGCTTCGTCACCGGGCACCAGATCGGCGTATCGTCGTGCTGCGGACGTGAACGGTCCAGCGACAGCTCCGCGCGCAGTGCAGTAGGCGACAACACCTCGACGAGATCGCCGAAGCCGAGCAGCCACCAATGCAGTTGTTCGGTGTCGCGGACGGTGGCGGTGACGAGCACGTGGTCGGCGTCGAGGTCGGTGATCGTCTGGTCGGTGCTGAGCGGCGTCTCGTGCAGGTGCACGGCGGCGCCGCGATAGAAGCGCGCTTCGAGTTTGATCTCCGGGCCCACGGGATACTGGAACTCGCCTTCCCGGATGTAGCGGTCGAGGTCGAAGTCGGGGGGTGGTGTGACCGGGGTGTCGGTCGGGGTGCGCCGCGCGGATACGGTGCAGCGCCAGCTGCCGCAGGTCGGTGTAGTCCCAGAGCGTGCAGACGAGGTAGAGCAGCGGGCCCTTGGCAACGAGGCCGAGCGGGCTCACGACGAATTCGCGCGGCTCGGCGGAACGTGCCGTGTAGTTGGCGGTGAAGCGTCGGCCGTCGAGCAGGCACTGGTAGACGGTGCGGGCGACCGTGTCGTCGATGGTGGGGGCGAGCAGTGGCATGCGTTGGGGATCACGCGCACGCGATCGAGCCAGGAGCCGAGGTGATGCGGTGCGTGCTCGGCGAGCACCGCGTCGGCCTGGCGGAAGTACGGCTGCAGGTGGTCCTTGAGCGTGCGGCGGCAGCAGCTGCGGGATGAACTGCTCGAGCAGCTTGACCGAGAGCGCGGTGGCGCCGTCCATCCGCGGCAGGTCGAACGCGGGGGCGTCTTTGCTCCAGGACCAGCCGTAGGGGATGGTGCGGTCGTCGGCCGTGATCGGGAACAGGGTCGAGAGCGTGTTCAGGTCACGCTGCAGCTGGCGGCGCGTGATCGTGTGGCCGGCGTCGGCGAGTCCGCGCGAGCAACTGACTCACGTCGGCGGTCCGCGGCGCGCGCGGGATCAGCTTCAACAACGTCCATTGCCGCAGCAGTGCGTCCGCCATCGAAGTCCTTCCGAGTCGCTCCCTCGGCATTCCGTCCAAAAAGTGTACGCCGCACCGCGACATGGGATGTCGCGGTTAGTGCCTAGCATGGGGTTAGTGCACGGGAGAGGGGCGGATGAAGACGGGTCTGAAAGAGTTCGATTCCGTGTGTGGGCCGTTGGGGCTCGGGGAGCTGGTTTGCGTCGCGGGACGGCCGTGCAACGGCAAGACCGCGCTGCTGCTCGACCTCGCGTTGAGAATCCACCGCCGGTACGAGACCAATGTCGTGTTCGCGACGGCGCGGGAGTTGCCCGAGGACCTCCTTGCCAAGGCGCCGGCGGCCGCCCGCCATTTGTTCGTCGAGCTGCCGGCCCGCGACCTGCTGCGGGAGGACGTCGAGTTCCCGGCCGGGCGCGGGCCGTGCATCTATCTGGTGGACACGCAGGGGGTGGGCCCGACGCGGCCGCATTACATCGCGCATCGTTTGAATACCGAGCATCGCTCGCGCTGCGATCTGCTGGTCTCGGATGGATGGACCGTCACTGTGGATCGAGTCACTACCGTGGAGCGTGTCGTGGCGGGTGTGTCGTATCGGCTGAACTTCGAGCGAGCAGCGTTGACGTTGTCGGCCGCGACGCTGGTCGATGCGCAGCGCTTCGCAAAGGGCTCTGGTGTCGCGACGATCTATGGGATTCGCAGCGCAGCGCATGACGACGAGGAGAGCGGGCCGGGGCTCGAGGACCTGCGGCGACTGCGTTCGACCGTGAGCAAAGCCGCCGCGCGCACGGTGCTGCTGCACCGGCCGGAGTTGTATCTGGCGCACGGTGACGGGCGCGAGGAGGTGGCCGGAGTGATCGAGCTGGCTGCGGCGGGTGAAGGTACGTTGGAAAGTCGGCGATCCCGACTGCGGTACGACGCAGCGAAGCGGAGGTTTCGTTCTGGCGGACAGGACGCGGCGGACGGGTTGAGCGCAGTCATCGGCCTGTGGCGGCGGGAGGAGTGGGGGACGCTGCCGGTGGCAGCTCGCGGCGCGATCGAAGCGCCGCTGCGGAGGGGATGGTTGGGCGAGGGGAGTGTGTGACCGCGGCAGGCGAGGGCACGCGTGCGGCACGCATTTCTCGATGAAGACGGCCATTAATCAGGTGGCAGATCTTGTTGCGGCGTGAAGGTCGCGTGGTGCGGCCGCGGTTGCCGATTCGGTGCGTCCCGGCAAGTCGAGTTTCTGTGTGAATACGTTAAATAAGTGCGGTGGGTGGCGACGGTTGGAGCGTCAGTCTGTGGTCACGGTCGAGGGACCGTTGGCCGGAGAGGGGCGCGATGTTGCAGAAGAAGAGTTCGTGGGTGGGGGCGTTGCCCCTGGTGCTGGCGGCGAATGAGGCGTGGGCGCAGGCGAGTCCGTTCTCGACCGGTGCGACGACGTTCCAGGGCAGCTTTCTCGCGATCCTGACGCCGGTGGCGGTGATCGCGGTGATGGCGCTCGGTGCGGCCGCGTGGATGAACCGCATCAGCTGGGCGTGGGCGATCACCGGCGTGGCCGGGATCGTGCTGGTGTTCGGCGGCACCGCAGATCGTGACGTGGATCCGCGGCATGTTCGGCGTGTGAGCCCGACGTGGCGACCCAGCGCAATGCAGGGGTGACGGCGGACACGCTGTTCGTCGGCGTGACGCGTCCGGCGATGGCGTTCGGGGTGACGTACTCGGCGTTGCTCGTGAATGCGGTGGTGACGGTCGAGATGTTCCTGCTCACCCGCAATCTGCTGTGGCTGCTCGCCTGCCTGCCGGTGCACGGCCTGTTCTGGGTGCTGTGCCTGTCCGAGCCGCGGTTCTTCGATCTCGCGCTGCTGTGGGGCAAGACGCGCGGGCCGGGGTTGCTCGGCAACGGGCGCCTGTGGCGCGCGAATGGCTACAGCGCGCTGGTGCTGGATCTGCCGGACGCGGCGGGACGACGTCGCGTCGCCGGTGGAGGGTGAGCACGGCGGATTCGGCGACGAGACTTGATGTCCGTCGCGCCGCGCGAACGCCGGGACACTGACGTCCCGGCCGGCCGCAGCGAAGCAGACAGCGCAGCGTGCGGTGCCGTGCGACAGCGGAGCTGAGTCATGAGCGATCGTGCAGCCGCGGCTGCGGCGCGAGCTGCTCGCGGCGCGGCACGTGCCGTACACGGCGCTGGTCTCGCCGACGGTGGCGCGAACCGGGCAGGGCGATTACGTGCAGGCGTTCCGGGTGGCGGGGCTCGCGTTCGAGTCGATCGACGAAGAGAGCGTCAATGCCTGGCACGAACGACTGAATGCGCTGTGGCGCAATCTCGCGAGTCCACAGCTGGCGGTGTGGGTGCACGTGCTGCGACGGCGGGAGCGCGGCTACCCGGCGGGGGAGTTTCCGCCCGGGTTCGCCCGCGAGCTGAACGAGCGCTATCGCGCGCGGCTCGCCGGCGAGACGCTGATGGTGAACGAACTCTACGTCTCGCTGGTGTATCGACCGCAGCCGACGCTGGTGGGTGCGGCGGCACTGGCGCTGTTTCGGCGCACGGACAAGCAGGGGCTGGCGCGCGAGGTGAACGAGGCGCTGGAGGCCTGCGAGAAGGTGCGCGGCCAGTTCATGGCGGGGCTTAGCAGCTACGAGCCGGAAGCGCTGGGACTGGTGCCCGACGCGGTGAACGGCGGAGAGCGAAGCCCGCTGCTGTCGTTGTTCGGCGTGCTGCTGAACGGCGAACGGCAGGCGTGGCCGCTGCCGCGTGCGCCGCTCTGCGACGCACTGCCGACCGCGCGGCTGCTGTTCGGTCACGAGGCGATGGAGTACCGGACGGCGAGCGAGACGCGGCTCGGCGCGTTTCTCGGCATCAAGGAATACCCGACGCCGACCTCGGTGGGGATGGTGAACCGGTTGCTGACGGCGCCGTTCCCGTTCGTGCTGACGCAGAGCTTTGCGTTTCTGCCGAAGTCCACGGCGCAGGGCCTGCTGTCACGGCAGTACCACCGCATGAGCAACTCGGGGGACCTCGCCGTCAGCCAGGCGGAGGCCTTGAAGGTCGCGCTCGATCAGCTGTCGGGCAACGAGTTCGTGATGGGCGACCATCACCTGAGTCTGCAGGTGCTGACCGAGCCGCACGCCGGCGGGTGATGCGAGTGCGGTGGCAGAGTCGCTGCGCGGGCTCAATGAGTCGGTGGCGCTGGCGCGGGCCTGGCTCGGTGAAACCGGGATGGTGGTGGCACGCGAGGACCTGGCGCTGGAGGCGGCGTTCTGGGCGCAGCTGCCCGGAAACTTCGGCTTTCGGCCGCGCAAGGCACCGATCACCAGCCGCAATTTCGCGGGGCTGTCGCCGCTGCACAATTTCCCGGCCGGGCGCGCGTCCGGCAATCACTGGGGCGAGGCGCTGGCGATGTTCGCGACCTCGGCGCGCTCGCCGTATTACTTCTCGCTGCACGCGAGCGATCCGCGCGAGGCGGACGGCGGCTCGCGTCGCGACACCGGGCACACGTTCATCTGTGGCCCGACGGGGTCGGGCAAGACGGTGTTCATCGGCTTCTGCGTGGCGATGCTGGCGAAGACCGGCGCGACACAGGTGATTTTCGACAAGGACCGCGGGCTCGAGATCCTGGTGCGGGCGATGGGCGGCTCGTACCGCCCGCTCAGCTTCGGGGTGCCGACCGGGTTCAATCCGTTCGCGCTGCCGGAGGGTGCGCCGCATCGCGAGTTCCTGCGCGAGTGGTTGCGGGCGCTGGCCGCGCGCGGCCAGCGCGCGCTCACGGTGCGGGAGGAGGCGGATCTCGAGCAGGCACTCACCGGCACGCTGGCGCTGCCGCTCGCCTCGCGGCGGCTGTCGCGGTTCATGGAGTTCCTGGACTCGACCGACGCCGAGGGCCTGCATGGCCGGCTCGCGCGCTGGTGTGAGTCGGAGGGCGGCGAGTACGGCTGGGTGTTCGACGGGCCGGCAGATCCCACCGCGCAGGGACTGGGTGAGGCGAGCGTGGTCGGGTTCGACGTCACGGCGTTTCTCGAGGTCGAGGCGATCCGCACGCCGCTCACGCTGTACCTGTTTCACCTGGTGCGGCAGGCGCTCGATGGACGACGGCTGGTGGTGTGGATGGACGAGTTCGCGAAGCTGCTCGGCGATCCGGCGTTCGCGGGATTTGCGCGCGACGGGCTCAAGACCTGGCGCAAGTTGAACGCGGTGGCGGCGTTCGCCACGCAGTCGCCCTCGGACGTGCTGATGAGTCCGATCGCGCGAACGCTGGTCGAGCAGACGCCGACCAAGGTGTTCTTTCCGAACACGGAAGCGCAGCACGCGGAGTACGTGGAGGGGTTCGGACTCAGTGAGCGCGAGTTCGAGCTGGTGGGTCGGCAGCTTGCGCCCGGCTCGCGGCGGTTCCTGTTGAAGCAGGGGTTCCAGGGCATCGTCTGCGAGCTCGATCTCAAGGGATTCGAGGTGGAACTCGACGTGATTTCCGGGCGCGCTGAGAACGTGCAACGGGTCGAGCGGCTGATCGGGGAACTCGGGCCGGCGCCTGCGGCGTGGTTGCCGGCGTTTGCCGAAGAGAGAAAGAAGCGAGGGTAGGGGGGACGCACACACCGGTGGGTGCGTGCTCGACGGCTGGCGCCGTCCTCGGAGAGGTATGGCGAGGGGAGATTGACGTGGAGCGTCGGGTGGGCACGGATCCGGCCGCGATGCGCGGACGTGCGCTGGCAGTCTTTGCGGGAGCGTTCTTCTGCAGCAACGACCGATTGCGTGCTGCACGTACGGCGCGGGGACGCTTGCGTGTCTGGTGCGGGGGAGTGGGCGGTGCGACCCGACGGCGTGGTGACCAGCCGGCGGTTAGTCAGCGGACAGATGTTGTGCGACGTGTGCGGACGAGAGGGCGGCTGGTTCAGCACGGGAGGGCGGACATGAACGTCAAGCGCTGGGTGTGGGGACTGCTCGTCGGGTGCGCGATGGTGATGCCACCCGCGCACGCGCAGTGGGCGGTGATCGACACGGCATGCGATTCAGCAGCTGATGGTGCAGATCGAGTACTGGAAGCAGCAGGTCGAGGCGATGGCCGTGCAGCTCGACGCAGCTGCAACAGACGCACGCGGCACTGACCGGTGGGCGCGGCATGGAGCAGTTGCTGCCGACGAGTACGGCCGAGCGCAATTACCTGCCCGCGGACTGGGCGGACATGCTCAAGGTGCTGGAGGGCACGGGCGGTCCGTACGGGGAGTTGAGTGCGGCGGTGGCCGCGGCGATCGAGGCCCGCAAGGTGCTGAGCGATGCACGGCTCGAGGGGCTCGGTGAGGTGGAGCGCGACAGTCTGCTCAAGGCACGCCAGGCGGCCGCCGGCGCGGCCGTGACTGCGCAACGTGCCTACGCGAACGCGGGGCAGCGCTTTGAGGCGCTGCAGGCACTGGTCGATGCGATCGGGGGTGCGGCCGATGCCAAGGCGATTGCGGACCTCGAGGCGAGGATTGCGGCGGAGCAGGCGATGCTCGGCAACGAGCAGGCGAAGCTCACCACGCTGTACCAGGCGTCGCAGGCTGAGCAGTGGACGCAGGCGCAGGCACTGCGCGAAGCGGCCGTTGCCGGGCACGGCGAATTTGCGGCGCGGTTTCATCCGATCCCGCGCTGAGCCGGGTCCGGGCGGGGAACGGTCGTCGTGGTGTTTGCGCAGTTCTGGCAGTGGCTCACGTGATCGTCTGAACGATTACGTGGCGACGCAGGTCGCCGCGACCGCGCAGGCGATCGAGCCGGCCGCGGTGTCGCTCGCAGTCATTTACGTGATGGTGTGGGGCTTCCTGCATCTGAAGGGCGCGCTGCAGGAGCCGGTGCTGGCGGGGGCGCTCCGGATCGTGCGGCTGGTGGTGGTGTTCGGGGTGGGACTGCGACTGTGGGAATACAACGCGCTGCTGGTCGATTCGTTCATGAATGCGCCGGTGGCACTGGCGGCGCGCCTGGCGGGGGCGGCCGATCCGGTTGCCACCATCGATGCGTTGTGGGAGCAGGGCGGGTTGGTGGCGGCCACGCTGTGGGACAAGGGCGGCGTGTTCAACGGCGACGTTGGTTACTACCTCGCCGCCGCGGTCGTGTACGCGTTGATGGGCGGCGTGTGCGTGTACACGCTGTTCCTGATGGCGCTGGCACGCGTGGCGCTGGCGCTGCTGCTGGCGGTGGGGCCGGTGTTCATCGTGCTGCTGCTGTTCGAGGCGACGCAACGGTTCTTCGAGCACTGGATTGCGCAGCTGGTGAATTACGCGCTGATCGGGGTGCTCGCGGTCTTGACGGCCTCGCTGATGCTGACGGTGGTCGAGGCGTATGCGACGCAGACGGCGGAGCGTGGTGCAGCGATCCTGACGGTCGATGCGCTCGACATGCTGCTGGTGGCAGGACTGGTGTTGCTGATCTTGCGGCAGGTGATGCCGATCGCCGCGCGGCTGGCCGGTGGCGTGGCGCTGTCGAGCTTCGGCCTGGCGAGTGCGGTGACGCAGCGCGGCGTGAGTGTCGCCGGCCGGTCGGGTTCGTTCGTGGGTCGGTCGGTGCTGGATCGGGCGGCGGTTCGCTACGACGCATGGCAATCCGGGCGATCGGGGCAATCGGGGCGAGCGGGGAGCAGTGGCGCTGCGTCAGCGGCGCCGTCGAAGGTGACGCCGGTGTGGCGTGCGGCGGGGAGGGGAGGGTGAGTGCGATGTCAATCCGTGGTGCGCGCGCGCTGGGTGTGCTGGTTGCGCCTCTATGTGTGTTGGCGCTGTGCGGCGGGCTGGCGGGCTGCGCGGGTACCGAACGCTTGCCGCAGTGCAAGGGTCGAGCCGTGCCGATCAACCCGATTCAGCCGATGACCCAGCCACGTGCCGAGGCTGCGCCCGAGCGGAGTGCGGTCGATGCGCAGTGACGCGGAGGTGGCCGAGTACTTCGAGGCGGCGCGCGGCTGGGATTACGACCGGGTGCAGGCGGAGCGGCGCAGCGCGCGGCGCGCCTGGGTGATCGCCGTGGTGGCGACGACCGTGGCGCTGACGGCGGTGGTGGCCGTGGCGGCGCTGACGCCGTTGACGTCGGTGCAGCCGTTCGTGATCCGGGTCGACAACGCGACCGGCGTGGTCGACGTGGTGCCGGTGCTCAAGGGCCAGGTGGCCGAGAGCGAAGCCGTGACGCGTTACCTGATCACGCAGTACGTGATCACGCGTGAGCGCTACGTGCCGGCGCTGGCGGAAGCGGATTACGAGACCACCGGTGCCTTTCACACGCCGGCGCTGAACCAGGCCTGGGCGGCCGTCTGGAACCGCATCAAGTCCGCAGTCGCCGCTCAACCTGCACGCCGATGGCAGCAGCGTGCGGGTGCAGGTGACGGCGGTGTCGTTTCTGTCGCCGGCCAGCGGTCGGCGCGATCTGGCGCAGGTGCGTTTTGCGCGATCGACGGGCGAGACGGGCGCGGTGGCGGAGCAGCATTTTGTGGCGACGCTGCAGTACGCCTATGGCGAGCCCTCGAAAGACGATCGGTTGCGCGCCGCGAATCCGCTCGGCTTCAAGGTGCTCGAGTATCGACGCGAGCCGGAGATCGTGACGCCGGGGCTCGCGTCGACGAGCGCGGGGACGGCGCGGTGAGGGGGCCTGGGCTGGCCGTGGTGGTGGTTGCTGGCTGGTCACGGGCGCGGTGGCCTCGGCGGCGATCGTGCCCGCGGCGGGTGCAGTCGATCCGCGGGTGCGCGAGCTCGTGTACGAGCCGGATCAGGTGGTGAGGCTCACGGGCTACGTCGGCTATCACATTGATCTGCAACTGGAGAATGGCGAGCGGTTCGTGGCGCTCGGCGCCGGCGACTCGGCGGCGCTGGACGTGGCGTCGGAAGGCGCGCACGTGTTGCTGAAGCCGAAGGCGGCGAGCGTGGCCACGAACCTGACACTGGTTTCGTCGCGGCGGGTGTATCACTTCGAGTACCGGACGATCGAGGCGCCGCCGCCGTTGAACACGGCGATCTTTGCGCTCAGGTTCCGGTATCCGGTCGCTCCCTCGGAGTCGACACCCGCCGCGACACCCGCGACTGCGGACGCCAGGGTTCGCGAACCGCCGCGGCCGCTGAATGCGGACTACTGGTACTGCGGTTCGCCGTGGCTGCAGCCGCAGGCGGTGACGGACGATGGCGTGCAGACGCGACTCCGATTCAGTGCGCGCGGCGAGTGGCCGGCGATTTTCGTCGCGAATGCCGATGGCACGGAGTCGCTGCTGAACTTCCACGCGGAAGGCACGACCGCGGTGGTGCATCGGGTGGCACCGCGGTTCGTGCTGCGGCGCGGACGCCTGGTCGGGTGTGTCGAGAATCGCGGCTACGCCGGCAGCGGTGAGTGGCTCGGCAACGGCGCGCTCGAGCCGAACGACACGCGCGAGGTGCAGCCATGAACAGTGAGGAGTCGGTCGCGGCCGCGGTGCCGGATGGCAGTGCTGGGTTCATTGCTGGCGAGCGGGGCAGTGCGGTGGTGGCACGCTCGTTTGCCTCGCTGCAGTCGAAGGTGCGGAACGTGCTTGCGCTCGGCGTGGTCGCGTTGCTCGGCGGCGGCTTCCTCGCCTGGTACTACCACGGCATTGCCGAGACGCGGGCGCAGGCCACGCGGCCCGTGAAGCCGTCCGCGGTGCAGGCGGAGATGAAGTTGCCGCCGCTGGGTCCTGCTGCCTCGAAGCCGCGGCAGAGCCAGACCGACGTGGCGCCCGCGCTGATCGATCCGGAAAGCGTTGAGGGCAGGACCTTGCTGGCGATGAATGACAGTGATCGCGGTCTGGCGAACTCGACCGGCTTGCCTCCGGCCGCGTATCCAGTTGCGGCAGCGCCTGCCGCTCCCGATCCGCTGCGGCAGCGACGGCTCGAGGCGCCGGTGCTGATTCGGGGGACGGGCGGGTATTCAACGTCGCCGAGCGCGGAAGGAGACCCTCGGGCAGACGGTCGCGGGCGCGACCTCGACGGCCCACGGAGTGGCCGTCTTCAAGCCGATGGGTTGGTCGGGGATGCGGACACCGGATCGGGCCTGGGGGCGATGTTGCTGCCTACGCGCACGGCCGCGGTGGCGGCCGGGGTGATGCCTGATCGGCGGTTCCTGTTGCCGAAGGGCGCGTTCATCGACTGCACGCTCGAGACCGCGATCGATTCGAGCTTGCCCGGCATGACGACGTGCATCACCGCCACCGACGTGTGGAGTGCGGACGGATCGGTGGTGTTGCTGGAGCGCGGCACGAAGCTGGTCGGCGAGACGCGCGGCGAAGTGCGGACCGGCCAGGAGCGGTTGTTCGTGCTGTGGAGCGAGGCACGCACGCCGACGGGCGTGATCGTCGAACTCGCCTCACCGGGCACCGATGAGCTCGGGCGCAGCGGCGTCACGGGCCACGTGAACACGCACTTCGCGGCGCGCTTCGGGGCCGCGATCCTGATTTCGCTGATCGATGCGGGGACCGCGGCGCTGGTCGCCTCGCAGAGCGAGGGTGGGTCGAGCGTGGTGATCGCGCCGCAGGCCGCGAGCAGCGTGGTGTCCGAGGTGTTGCGACAGACGGTGAACGTGCCACCGACGATACGCGTGGCGCAGGGAGGTCGGATGCAGGTGCTGGTGGCAAGGGATGTCAGTTTCGAACGGGTGTACGCCCTTGCTCATCGTTGAGAGGTGGGGAGAGCTGCGGGACGCGGGACGGCCGCGGGACAGCGGATCCGGAGACGCCGACCGCGTTGTCTCAGTACGCGGCGGCGCTCGCGCCGTGGCTGGCGGATGCGTCGGTCACGGAGCTGTGCCTCAATCGACCCGGCGAGGTGTTCATCGAGCGGGCGAGCGGCTGGACGCGAGAGACGGCAGCGTTTGCGACGCTGCCGTGGTGCCAGTCGTTCGCACGGTTGGTGGCGGGAGCCACCAAGCAGCGCGTGAATGCGGAGACGCCGTTGCTGTCGGCGTCGCTGCCGACTGGGGAACGGGTGCAGGTGGTGCTGCCGCCGGCGGTGTCGGCGGGGACGGTGGCGATCTCGATTCGGCGGCCGAGTGCTGCAGGTGTGGGACCTGGACGCGCTGGCGCGGGGCGGCGTGTTTGAGCGTTGCGCCGCGGTGAGTGGCGTCGCGGCCGATGTGCGTGAGCAGGAACTGAAGCGACGGCATGCCGCGGGTGAGTGGGCCGAGTTCCTCAAGCTCGCGGTGCAGTTGCGCAAGAACATCCTGGTGTCGGGGCCGACGGGTTCGGGCAAGACCACACTGACCAAGGGCCTGGTGCTCGAGATTCCGCGTGATGAACGATTGATCGTGCTGGAGGATGCGGCGGAGCTGTCGCTCAGCGGCCATCCGAATTCGGTGCGTCTGCTGTATTCGAAAGACGGACAGGGACTGGCACGCGTGACTGCGAAGCAGTTGCTGGAGGCGTCGCTGCGCCTGCGACCGGACCGGATCCTGCTGGCGGAGCTGCGCGGAGAGGAGGCTTACTACTACCTGAGAAACGTCAACTCCGGCCACCCGGGATCGATCACCTCCATCCACGCCTCGAGTGCGAGTCTCGCGTTCGAGCAGCTGACGTTGCTGGTGAAGGAGAGTCGCGGCGGGGCGTGAGCTGGCCCGCGCAGACATCCGGGCGCTGCTCGATCAGTTGATCGACGTGGTGGTGCAGTGCGGGGTTGAGGGGCAGCGGCGAATCGTGAGGGAGGTTTGGTGGCGGGAGGCGTGTTCCTGATCTGAGGGAAAGGCGCGGAGCGAAAAATGAGGGGCCTTGCGGCCCCTCGAAGTGGCGCGGTGACTCGCGCCGGGATCTAGCGATCCTTGTTGCTGCGCTCGTCGCCCGAGTCGGGCGGCAGCAGGACGATGCGGCCGTCTACGGGTAAGGCCCGCAGCTGGATGTTGAAGCCCGTACCGTCCTTGTGCGGGAACGCGGCGCCGATGCGTGTCCACGTCTTGGCCTTCTTACCGTTACCCGCGTCGTATTCGTCGACGGTGTAGGCGAAGAGGTGGTTGGCGGGATTGCCGTTGTGGGTGGTCATGTCGATCTCCTGTTCAGGATGAGTGGTTGAACGTCGCTCATGCGACGGGAAAGGCGATCGGCTGCGTGATCAGCGAGCCGCATCAAGGGCGCGTGCAACGCGCCTGGCCTGACCCTTGAAGCGGGGAGTGCGCGGCCGAGACTGGCCCGACGCTTTGATGCGATGGGCAATCACTCAACCCTATCGTCCACAGGAGAGCGGGACCCCACGCAACGTTGCCAACACAGCGCGGTGCTGCAGCCGGCGGGAAGGAGACGCGCGGGTGAGGCGCGTGCAAGACGTGGATGGGCGAGAGAAGACGGATTCGTCTGGCAGGGGCGGACTTCGTCCGGCGTGCGGTCCGAGGGGACGGCTGCAGTTCCTGCAGCCTCGCGCTGCAGGGCAGCGCACGGATGAGCAACAGGGATCGCGGGTCCGGTCCGCGAGTCAACGTGCACGAGTGGCCGGAAGGCCGCTCGAGATTCGCGGAGCGCCGGGTGGGCGGGTTCTGAAACAAGAAGGGGCCTTGCGGCCCCTTGATTTTGTAACGCTACGATGCGGAGCTGTTCTGCCCGGTGGTGTCCGTGCCGCCGGGGCGCTCCTCGAAGTCTGCGAGTCGGGTTAGCGACGCCGGAATCTTACCTGACAGCCGGGCGTGCCGGTGCGGGTGGTGCGCGTCAGCGGCGCAGCAGCCAGAGGATCAGGCTCAGCACCAGGCTCAACACGATCATGGTCGTGAACGGCGCGAAGAGCTTGAAGCCCGGTCGGTCGATCACGAGATCACCGGGCAGGCGCCCGAAGGGTAGCTTGCTCAGCCATGGCCACAGCAGGCCGATGGCGGCGAGCAGCAGTCCGAACGAGATGAGCAGGCGTTGCATGGCGCCATGGTAAACGAGAGACATCGGAGCAGGGTGCGTCCATTGCTGCCTGCAACTGCGCGTGAGCAAGTCGGTCGCAAGAAGGGACCTGACGGCCCCTTCCGGCAACTCCTGCTGCTGGTCAGCGGCTGCGGCGTTGCGTGCTGCCGCTGCTGGTTCGGGACGGCGCGGCCGGCGGCGCCTCCGCCGGCTCTTCGTCGCGCGCGTCGGCGTCCGCCGGGAACAGCACGATGCGACCGTCGAGCGGGAAGGAGTGCACTTCGACGTTGAAGCCAGTGCCGTCTTTGTGCGGGAAGGCGACGCCGATTCGTGTCCAGGATCGGGCCTTCTTGCCGTCGGCGCCGTCGAACTCGCGGACGGAGTAGGCGTAGAGGTGTTGGGACGCGTTTTGTTCGGTGGTCTGCATGGGCTGAATCCTCCAGTGAGCGGGCCGGGTGGCCCGCGTCATCAGGGTGGGAGTGTCAGCAATGGATTGCCGCCCGCATATGTGGTGGGTTCGACTAGAAATGAGGATCCCGGCGGACGCCGGGGTTCTGCCCGCGGTGCGGCTTTCGCGGCGCGGACTCCTCTGAATCGCGTCATAGGCACGACGATCGCCGGCGCGTGTCACCGCGCCGGCGAACGGTGGACGCGACTTAGAGGAGTCCACGCTCCGCGAAGCTCACGATCGAATCGCAGGTGACCACGAAGTGGTCGAGTACGCGAACGTCGATGAGCGCCAACGCGTCGCGCAGGCGGTGGGTGATGAGCTCGTCGGCCTGAGACGGCTCGGCCACGCCCGAGGGGTGGTTGTGGGCGAGGATCACGGCGGCCGCGTTGCGGCTCAGCGCTTCCTTGACCACCTCGCGGGGGTGGACGGAGGCGCCGTCGATGGTGCCGCGAAAGAGCGGCAAGAATTCGATGACGCGGTGGCGGTTATCGAGGAAGAGGATCGCGAACACTTCGTGCTCGCGTGGGGCGAGCTCGAGGCTGCAGGTACTCGCGCGTGTGGCGCGGGTTGCCGAGCGCGCGGCCGCGACGGACGCGGCGCGCGAGCATTGCGCGGGCGGCGTCGAGGATCTCTGCCTCGGTTGCGGGACGGGTGACGCCGTCGGCGTCGCTGGTGAAAAGGTTGTTCGACATGGTCGGTGCTCCGTGAGCGTTCCGGGCGGGATTGCCCGAAGCACTTCCAGGGCACGGCGCAGCGCAGTCGTCAGAGGCTCGGCCGGGAGCGAACTCGAGAGCGACCGCCGATTCACGGAGTAGAGGAACGACTCCTGGCGTCGCGTTCGGCGCGGAGGCTGGGGGAGTGAGCAACGGACGGCCTTGACGGCGAGAACGACGTGACACCATGTCCTAGGCTGGCAAGCCCGCTGGTTTGGGTCTCCTTCCATTTGTGGTGGGATGAGATATTTGCGGTCCGGTGGGCTGGCTTGGGACTTGTCCGATGTCCGCAAGGGTTGGGAAGCTGTGGACGCAGCCGCGGCGTCGTCCGCCGGGAGACGTCGCGTCCGGAAGGGGTCGGGCGGCGATGAAATCCAGCATCGGGATCAGAGATGCGACCGTGAACGATGCGCTGCGCATCAGTGCTCTGCTATCGGCACTCGCGGAAGAGTTCATCGTTGGTGATTTCGCAACCGAAGGGCGCTTGCATCTGCTGGCACACTTCGGTGTGACGGAGATGGAGGAGCGCCTCAAGGCTGCGGAGTATCGGTTCCAGCTTGCCGAGGACGGCGCGGAGCTGGTCGGTGTCGTGGCGGTGCGGGCCGCGACGCATCTCCAGTACCTGTTCGTAGCGAAGTCTCATCAGCGCGCCGGGTTGGCTCGACGGCTGTGGGAGTTGGCGCGCCGGGATGCGATCCGCGATGGCAACGCGGTGGGTCGGTTTACGGTGAATGCCTCCGGCTACGCGGTTCCGGCGTACGAACGGCTGGGGTTTCGCCGTGTCGGGCCGGTGCGGGAGGCGAACGGTGTGCGCTTCCAGCCGATGGAATTGGCAGGAACGTGAGTCATGCGGGCGCGGAGGTTGCGATGATCTGGGGACTGCTGGCTCTGGTGATTGCCGCGGTGTTCGCGGGTGCGGCGATCTACATCAACGTCGCGGAGCATCCGGCCCGGCTCGGCCTGCCGGTCGGTGCTTTGCTGACTCAGTGGAAGCCGAGCTACACGCGCGGGTTCGCGATGCAGGCGAGCCTGGCGGTGCTCGGTGGCGTATTGGGTGCCCTGGCATGGTGGGAGAGCGGGGACGGTCTCTGGCTCGCCGGTGCGGTCGTGCTGGTGGCGAACTGGCCATTCACGCTGCTCGCCATCATGCCGACCAACCTGCGCTTGATGGCGACCGCACCGGAGTCGGCCGACCGCACCACGCGCGAATTGTTGGAGCGGTGGGGTCGGTTGCACGCGGTGCGCAGTGCACTGGGCGCAACGGCGACGGTGCTGATGCTGCTGGCGGCGGTGCGCATGGGTTGGTAGCGCCGCCGAGGTCGCTGTCCGGGAGAGAACTCTACGGTGACCGCGGTGCGGGCGTTGCCCGTCGAAGCGTGGTCAGTCACAGTTTCCCTGTGAGTCGCAGACGTCGCCCGCTGCGGCGGGCGGCGGCGGCGAGGACCTGGCAGTCGTGGCGTTCGTGCATTCCGCGAGGGATTGCTGCAGGGCCTGCACGAAGATCGAGCTGTCCTGCGCGCCGCTGACCGCGTACTTGTGGTTGAAGACGAAGAAGGGCACGCCGTTGATGCCGTAGCGTTGCGCCTGCTCGATGTCGCGCTGGACGTCGGCGGCGAACTGGTCGCAGCTCAACACGTCGCGCACCGTCGTCGGCGGGCAGGCCGGCGTCGACGGCGAGTGTGGTCAGTGCCGCGTGGTCGGCGATGTTCTGGCCGTCGACGAAATACGCCTGGAACAGTCGCTCCTGCATCGCGTCGCCCTTGCCCGCGGCTGGCGGCGTAGTGCGCGAGTCGGTGCGCGTCGAAGGTGTTGGCGACGACGGTGCGGTCGTAGTCGAACGTCAGTCCGACCAGCTTGCGCGCGGGCACTGACGTCGGCGATGACCTGGCGGGTGACGTCCAGGGTCCAGCCCTTCTTCTCGGCGAGGTTCTGCACGGCGTTGCGGGCGGGGTCGGTCTGCGTGTCAGGCTGCAGCTGGAAGCTGCGCCAGACGATGTCGAGCTGGTCGCGGTTCGGCAGCTGCGCAAGCGCCGCTTCGAACTTGCGCTTGCCGATGTAGCAGAACGGACAGATGACGTCGCTCCAGATCTCGACGGTCATCCTGGGTGCAGCGGTCATGCGGAGGTTCTCGGGGGAGGGTGCGGTGGTGGTGCGGGCCGGTCGCAGTTTAGCAGGCTCATCCGGTGAGCCTTTCCGGGCGTAGCCTGAGAGTGTGGAACGAGGGTCGGGATTGAGAATCGAGGGCGCAGCCCATAAATAGTGAAGTGCATCAAGAGGGGCGTCCAGTGCACGCCGCCCAACCTGCCTCCCGGGCAAGGTGGTGAGTTCCGACGGGGACGATGCGGCTGGTTCTGGCAACGAAGCGGGAGATCACATGAGTGAGCGAGAAATTGTTGTTCCTGATGAACGCGGAGCAGGCGGTGGCATTTGCGCGCCTGGTTGAAGCCGCGGAGCGCGGCGACGGTGCGGCCGCCTGCGAACTCGGGGACCGGTACCGGGTCGGCGCAGGTGGATTGCGGTACAGCCCGAAGCAGACGTTTCGCTGGTACTCGCGCAGTGCGCTCGCCGGGCGACGCGAACGGGCAATGCAACCTGGGTGCGTGCTACGAGCACGGGCTCGGCTGTGCGCAGTCGTACGTCAAGGCGGTGAAGTGGTATCGGTTGTCGGCGGCGCAGTGGCTGGGCACGGCGTCGATGAATCTCGGTTACTGCTACTTGTCGGGGCACGGGGTGCCGGCGGACAAGGCGGAGGCGCTGCGGTTGTTCCGGCTGGCGGTGGAGCAGGGTGAGGAGAAGGCGCGGCCCGAAGTCGAGCGGCTCGAGGGTACCGTGAAGAAGCCCAGGATCCGGCTCGTCGATGCGACCGAGGCGGGGACGCACTTCGGGATCGTGGGGGTGAGTGGTGTGGTGCCGGCATCTGATGCCGCCGCGGAGTTGTCCGGAGGCGACGGAATCGAGGAGGGAATCGTGAGCACTCGCAGTGGAATGGTCCTGGCCATGCTTGGCGCCGTTCGTGCTGGCGACGCGCAAATGCGCGATGCAGATGCTGTCGAACGCGCTGTACGTGCTCGACGAGCTGCCGAACGTGAAGATGAGCGACGGGTTGCGGAAGCGCACACAGGACGTCTGTAACGGGTTGATCGGCACCAAGCACGACCTGATCACGGAGCTGTTCGACCTGGACGACCTGGTGGCGACGGAGGCGACCGACGCGCAGGTCGGCGAGCGAGTGGAGCGGATCGTGCAATGGGCGTTTGAGGACTTGCGCAAGCTGCACGAAGTCGTGACGGCGTTGGACGAGGCCAGCAAGCGGGATGATCTGGAATTCGGGTCGGCCAGCCTGCTGGTCATGGAGTCGGCCGGGAACATTCTGCAGGCCTATCGAGCCGATGCGGACGGCCGCGGACGCGGTGCTGCGTGCGGTGCGCGGTGTGCCGCTGCAGGGAGCGCGCCGTCGTGACGACGATCATCGAGGAAGAGGTCACCTGCGCGGTGTGCGGAATGAAGCAGACCGTGCAGGAGATGGGATCGACCAGTTCGTTCGGGGCGATGGACCTCGACACGCGACCGCCGCCGTTGCGGCGCTCGACCATGCACTTTTGGAGTGCACGAGTGCGGCGAGCATATTGGCGTCCATTGATGGAATCGCCCGACGCCATGGATCGACCGCTGGAGTGTCGTGGGCTACGCCGGGGTCACTGCGGCGGCGGCTTGTGTCATTGCCACGGTCCTTTTGCCGCGACCTGGGCACGGACCGCTTCGACGTCCAGTGCCTCGATATAGCGCAGCAGGTTTTGCCACACCGGGTGGAAGTTGAAGCCGCCATTGATCATCTCGTTGGTGGCCTCCGCCTTGGTCCAGCCTTCGATGACGATCCGATAGATGGCCACCATGGTTCCCGTGCGATCGGAGCCGTGCTGGCAATGGACGAGCACCGGTTGCAGGGCAGGGGTGGTGGCGATGCGCAGGAACTTGACGACATCCTCGTCCTCGGGGTGCCAGGTCTTGAACGAAATCTCCTCGAAGCGCAGTGGCGAGGATACGGCGACGAGCGAAGAGTCATCGTTGAAGGCACGCAGCGAGACGATGGTATTGATCGGAGGGTCCCCATTCGCGAGGCTCGTGCGTGTGTCGAGAAACACAAAGCCCTCTCGCGACGGCTGCGCCGAGCGATACAGGGATGCGTTGACACGATGGAGATTCGACAATCCGGGATTCGCCTCGACGGGGGTTGCCCAGCTGGCCGGTCGAGAACCGGCCGTGACCGGTGCCACCGTCGCACAGCCCCCGACGAGCGTTGCGGCGCTCAGCAGTAGCAGCAAAGTGGCGCTGGAGCGGGTTCCAGCGGTTGCATGCTCGTCGCTCATCGCCAGGTCTTGAGCGCTCGTTCGAGGGAACTGTACGTTCGGTGGTCCATGTCGACCACGCCTGTGTCTGTGGGTTCCCGGCACTCTCATATATATAGAGTGAGGGCGCGTTTCAGCGCAGGCGGAGGCTCACGCCGAGACTGCCGGCTTTCTGGCGCACGGCGCCTTCGGTGCGCTTCAGCGCTTTGGCGATCTTCGCGGCCGATGCGCGGCCGGCCTGCTTGCGCAGCGACTTCAGGTCCGCGGTGGTCCAGGGGTTGATCGAACGCTTCTTCGTCTTCGTTTTCTGCTTGCGGGCTTTGGCCATCGGCTGCTCCGGTCGGTGAGTGGGGGTGTGCAGCTTACGCGGTTCGGCTGAGGTCGGTGCAGTACCGCCGTTGCATGCGCTGTCTCTGCGACGTCGCGTGCGGTGCTGCTATTAAATTATCAGTGAGTCACGCTCGCTCAGCGCGGGATCGGTGGCAGGCAGTCGAGGTGCGCGAGCTGGGCGTTGCGCACGGCCATGACGATGTCGACGTTGTCGGTCATCATCGCCATCAGCAGAGGCGGCCATGCCGGACAGGCCGTTCGAGGTCCGCAGCACCTGGATCGCGTAGTCGGGCGGAACGTCCACGTGGTGCTGAACGATCGGCTGCATGCCGGAGTGCACGTACGAGTTGAACGCGTCCCCAGGCCGCGTCCTTGAGCGAGTTCAACATGCGTGCGGCCGGTGCGTGTTGCGAGTCGGCGAGTGCGGACAGCATCTCCGACATCGGGGGGACAGAGTTCGGGTCCTTCAACGGGTTGGCCTTGACGGCGGCGAAGTAGTCGCTCGATCCAGTCGTCGGTGGCGACGTCGTGCAGCCAGAGGGCGCGCACCACCGCTTCGAACTGCGCACGCAGCAGGACGATCGCGGAGGCGACGTTGTCCAGGTCGACCAGCAGGCGCAGATGCTGACGCCGTGTTCGAGGGCGCACACTGCAGGACCCTGGGCCAGCAGGTCGCGTCGGGTGTCGACGTCGAGTGTGTCGCCGAGCACGGCGTGCAGCGCGTCGTAGAAATCGGCCGAGCGGGTGAGCAGCGCGGTGAGGTCGGGTGCCGTGGGCGGTGCAGGGGTCTCGGTCATGCGGGCAGGGCGATTCAGAGGATTGCGAACAGCATCATGGCGAGGCCCGCGAGGCCGACGCCCCAGATCGCGCTGCGCACGTAAGTGATGCCGGCCCAGTACACGGGCAGGTACACGAGGCGCGCCCAGAAGAAGACCTGTGCCCCGAGCGTTGCCTCGTCGCCCATGCCGGCCGCATGGGCGGTGAGTGCCAGCGCCGCGAACAGCACGAAATTCTCGAGGGTGTTCGCTGCAGCGCGGACGGCCCGTCCGCCGAGCGGGGTGGGTTCGGGCAGGTGGTCGCGATTGCTCAGACCGACCTTCATTCCGTCCAGTGTCCATTCGCGGTTGCGCAGGAACGCAGCGGACATGATCGAGACCCAGGTGAGCACGGTCATGTAGGCGACGAGTTGGAGCAGGGTGGTCATGGGGTCCTCGTTTGAGCGTGATGCCGGGCTGCGAGTGTGGCTGGGTGCCGACCGGACCCGCGTCGTCGCCAGGAACGGGTGAACGTGTGAGGGTCGGGTCGGCGAGCGGGGAAGTCTAGCGTCACCCGGGCCGCGACGGTAGCGGGTGATCGTGCTGGCGGACAGCGCCGATCACGTCGGGACGCGAAGAGTTTTGCTGCCGCGGCGCGACACCGACTACGGCTCGTAGACGCGCACCTCGCCGGTTCGACTGAACGTCCGCGGGAGCTCGTAGCTCGGTGGCCAACCGCGATCGACCGCTGCTGCGATCACCTGGCTGGCCTCGTCGGCCACTGAAGTTTGGCAGCAGCTTCGGCTGCGCGACCTTGCCGAGCCAGGCCATGAACGCGGTCCGGTCGAACTGCACGGGACTCTTCAGGTACCAGCCGAGTCGATCCTGGTAGCCCTCGGCTTCCTCGATCCATTCGGGCAAGCCGGCATCGCGGCGCAGAAATTCGACGATGCGACAGTCGTCCTCGTCGTCGCCGCGGTAGGGACGTCCGAGGAGCTGCTGCACGTCGGACCAGCGAAGGTGGATGTCGCCGTTGTCGAGTCGTTGGTGCGAGACCCAGGCTGCCATGGTCGTTCCTCCCCGATCCGTTGCGATGTATTTAGCACGCGGTCGAGCGGTGGGAAGTTGCGGTTGTCCACAGTTTCGATCCGATTGGGCTGACCGCCCACGCCAGTCACGTGTGCAGATGTCTGATGCAGTGCGTGTCGACCTGCGGAGCCACACGCCTGGACGGCATTCCGCACCGTCTCAGTCGCTGTCGTCGTCTAGCGCGGCGTCCAGGTCGTCGTCGCTCTCCGTCGGCTCAGCCATCAGTTTTGATGCGCGTTCCCAGGTGTGACCGGTGAGACGCACGAGCTCCTTCTCAAAGCGATCGCGGTCCTTCGGGTGGCCGTCGTAGCTCGGGTGTGGGATTTCGTGCATCAGGTCGGGATCGTGCGGCTCGATGTGCAAGGGATCGAGCTGGTTGACGTAGTGTTCGGCCCAGCGAGAAAAGTTCGATGGACTCGTTCCGTGCAGGTCGACCGTGTGCGGACGGTCGCCGAGTGCGCGCCGTGCGGCGCGCAGGTAGCGGCGCAAGAGCTGTGCGCGTGACCAGGCGCCGGCCTGACGCTCGAGCTCAAAGATCAGGGTCTGGTGCGCTTCGCGCCGTGCGGCGAGTTCCTGCCGCAGCCGCTCCTGTCGCTCGCGTTCGAGCCGCGCTCGCTCTTTCTTCTCGTCGACGTCCTGCTTCCGTGCGGCGACCGCACGGAAGTCGGCGAGGATGCGTGGAATCAGGGATTCCACGGTGCGGGCGCGGTGGTCGTACCAGCTCTTGCCGTCGATGCCGTAGGGGTAGTGATGTCCCGCGCGCTTCAGGCGCAGGCGACCGGTCCAGCGTTTCTCGTGGTGCTTTTCGAGCCGCAGGTACGGGTACTGCTTCTGCCTGGCGAGTGCGGCGGCGGTCGGTGGCAGTTCGCGCAGGTCAAAGGCTTCCTCGATCAGGAACTCGATGCGCTGACCGTCGACGCTCAAGTCGGCGTAGTGCGGACCGGATGTGCGGTTTGGGCTCGGGCGGACGTCCGTAGTAGTGGCGCGGGTCGGGGGGCTCAGGTTCGCGTGGAGGGATCGGCTGCCAGTTCTGTTCGGCCGCCGCTCGCAGCAGCGTGTCGGCAAACAGCAGGGCGCGGTTGAGCGTGTCGGGTGAGACCGCGAGGTGGAGGATCGGGCCGGTGGTTTCGCCCCGGGTGAAGGTGAGTTCGGCGCGCTGCGGGTGCTTGTAATGGCGCGCGGTGCGTTTCACCAGTCCGCTGCAGTCCTGCAGCGAGTGGTGCGGTGTGGTGGTGACCGCGGGAAGGTCGGCGTCGGACACCGTGATTGTGGCGGTGCTGCGTTGCGGATCGAAGTTCACGGCCGGTTCGGTGGCCTCGGTGCCGTCGGCGGCGTGGGTGGTGACGTAGCTTGGCCGTGGTTCGTGCTTGCGTACGGAGAAGGGCGGCAGCGGAGGGCGGCGTGGCTTTTGGCCAGCAGCCACTCTCGCCCAATGGCCGCGTCCGGGCACAGGAATCTTGAGTGCACGGCAGCGCTTCGCCAACGCGACATCGGAGATGCCGAAGTCTGAGGCAATGTCGCGGACGGGTTTGCTCCAGATGAGTTCGTACAGGGCGGAACGGGAGAGAGTAATGTAGTTTTTCTGCTGCAGCATGGCCGTCTCCAAGCAATCCAGGGGACGGTATCAGGCGGGCCGCGGCCAAACGAGCCCAACCGTTACGCTGCGCTGTCCTGCTGCGCTAAGGACCTGCCGGCACGTCAGTGTGCCGGCGTTCGTACGGACGACGAGACATGCGGTCTCGTCATCAAAACACCGCACTCACCCGCGGGGCGGGACCGGGATCTTCAAGGCTCGGCAACGTTTGGCGAGGGCCACGTCGGAGATGCCGAATTCTGCCGCGAGGTCGCGGACGGGTTTGCTCCAGACCAGTTCGTAGAGCTGGCTGCGGGGGAGGGTGATGAGGTTCTGCGCCATGAGAGCGCTCCTTTCGGTCATTCAATGACAGGCGGCATCGGCGTATTTTGCTGCCGTGACGTGGAGACTGGGAGATGCGCCATGGCTGCAGGCAAACGACGCCGACGAGCGAGGAAGCCGCGCCCCGAGGATCGGCTCGATGACTTGTCTTTCAGGATTGAGAGCGTGAAGCGACGTTGGTCGCGCGGGCCGCGCTGGGACAGCACCACGCGCCGGCAAGTGGGTATCGAGTCGAGCGACCACCTTGAGATCGCGGGGGTGGCCTGCGAATCGAATACGTTGGAGTTCGATCGGGTGAATCTCACGATCTACAGCCGATCGGGCGAGGAGACGGACGCGGGTGAATACTTGGGACTGTGTGACCGAATGCGGGGCGACCGTGGGTTGCTCATCGCTTACCTGTGGGCACCGCCGCAGGACATCCTGGCCCTCGGTCCGCCCTTGCTGGAGCGCCAGTTCGTCGAGTTGGAACTGCGGGTGCGCGGCTTCTTCCGCAACAAGGGGCGGCTCCAGTCGATCGAGTTCCACACCCAGGTTTCGGCTCGGGAGGACGAGCTAATCGAGGCGCAGGAGCAGGGGTGGCCGGCGCTGCTGGGATGTGATCGAGCGTAGTGATCGTGTGCCGCCAAATCCTCGTCGCAAGCGGTGGCACCCGGAATGATCCAGAGATCGTAACCGCCGGGTGGCGGGCGCCGACAAGATGCGCGTGTCGCTGTGGATCGGAGTTGGCGCCCATTGACCGCGCGTTTCGGTTTTTGATAATAAGCCATTAAAGGCGCCATTTATCTTGACAGCAATAGCAACATCCATTAGATTGGAGGCATGGAAACACTGGACCCCAATGCCTACCTGACCCTTGACGAGCTGTGCGAAGAAGTGAACCGGCTCAGGCGCCGGTTTTCGTCGCTGGCCAAGACCGATCCGGTGACAGGGCGCACGGTGCGGTTCTATGTGGAGCGGGAGCTGCTGTCCTCGGTGCGTCCGGGGCCGGGAAAAAAGTACCCGCGCGAGACGGTCTGGAAGGTGCTTTTCATCCGGTTGCTGAGCACGAAGCGCGGAATGCCTCTCGATCACCTGCGACAGGCAATGAAAGACGTGCCGGTCGAGACCATGCGGCGGGTGGTGACGGGCGAGGAACCGCTCGAGGTGCTGACAGCGCCAGACGTGGAGGCAGTGAAACGCCACACGGCACAGGGTTACCAGGTGGTGCCGTTGACCGGTGTGCCGGCGAGCGGCAGGGACGCAGGTGACTGGCAGGTGTTGGTGCGGAACGAGGACGTGGTGCTCAAGGTTCGTGAGGGCCTTGCGCCCGCGAAGCTGAAGCAGCTCAGGCACATCGCGGCGTTGATTCGCGCGCTGGACGAGGAGAACTAGATGCGACAGCTAGCGCGCACAGAAGATGACGTGACCGACGAATCGAAGTCAGGTGGCTGCCCATACCCGTTGACGCTGCACGAGGGGCACCTGCTGATCGACGTCGACGGACGACGCTACCTCGTGGACACGGGCTCGCCGTCGAGCATCGGCCGCGCGCCGGTGCGGCTGGCGGGGCGTGAGTTCGCGATGCAGACGAGTGACCTGATGGGAAACACCTGCGAGTCGCTGGTCGAGATGGTGGGCACGCCGTTCGACGGGTTGATTGGCACCGACATTCTCGGGGAGCTCGATCTCGAGATTTCGCTCGCGCGAGGGGACGCTGCACGCTGTCGGTGGCGCTGCTCGAGATGCCGGGCGGGTCGCCGGTCGAGTCGCTGCAGGGCGTGCCGATCGTCGAGTGCGCAGGTGAATGGCCAGCCGGTGCGGATGTTCTTCGACACCGGTGCGCCGCTGTCGTACCTGAGCGAAGCGTGCGTGCAGGGGTGCACTGCGCTCGGCGAGGTGGAGGACTTTCACCCGCTGCTCGGGCGGTTTCGGGTGCCGACGTTTTCCGTGCCGGTGCAGGCGTGGGGACAACGGATGAACGTTCGCGCCGGGCAGATGCCGACGTTGCTCGAGATGGCGCTCGGTCTCGGTGGGGCGGATGGGATTCTCGGAACGGAAGTGCTGCAGCACGGCGTGCTGCGGCTGTCGCAGCGGCAGGGCCGCGCGGCGTTGATGGCGAATTGAACGGGAGTGCGTGACATGTTGAATGCAGAGACGCGGGAACCGCGCCGGCCGCCGGCTGGCGAACGGATGAGTGACGCGCCGCAGCGGTTGCGGGAGCTCACGGACGTGGCGAAGGCGGCGGCCGTGGCCGAGGGCGTGACGCGGGTGGTCGGGCAGGTGTTCGCGGCGGAGCTGGAGTCGGTGCGTTACTGCTCGTTCGATCGCACGCTGGAGTTCCGCAAACCGGCGGAGCTTCGCGTCACGGTGCGTGCGGTCAAGAGTGACGATTGCGCAAGTGTGCGAGCGGTCCGGGAGACGGACCTCGAACACGCGATCGCGCAGTCGTTGAGCGACGCGGCGGACGAGGAGTACCGGGTGCGGGTGACCGACAAGAACTACGGGCCGTCCACGGCACCGCTCGGGGCGATGCGGCTGACGCTGATGGTCGGGCGGGTGTAAGGATGGCCGCGAGGAAAGTCGTGAAGACGATCGACGAGCGGCAGTTCAAGAGCTCGAGTCATCGCGAGAAGGTGGTCGAGCACGTGTTTCTCGGTGAACTGCTGCGGCACCTGTGGGTGGCTAAGATTGCCGGAGTGCAGGTGCTGAAACCGGAAGTCGATGCGTCCGGGTACGACCTGGTGCTGTCGCTCGGCAAGGTCATCCGGCACGTGCAGCTGAAGACGTCGATGCACGATGGCGACGACGCAGCGACAGCCAGTGCACGAATCGCTGGGTGAGCATCAAAGCGGGTGCGTGGTGTGGATCGTGCTGAATGACGATCTGACGTTCCGGTGCTTCCGGTGGTTCGGTGACAAGCCGGGTCGAGTCGTTGCCGTGCCTCACGGGCTTCAAGCGGGTGATGAAAGCCGGACTCAATGCCAAGGGCATCAAGCGGCAAAAGAAGCGGGTCTGGAACGTGCCGAAGTCGAAGTTTGGAGTTGTACCCGACATGGCGAGTCTCGTCGGGAAGCTGTTTGGAGGTGCAGCCGTCGGGTCGGCGTAGCGCGGCATCGGTCGCTGGCGCCACGGCAGGGAAGCCGCGTGAATCGACGAGGCCCGAAGTGCCGTCGTCCCCGGGTCGGACTCGGCGCAGGGGGAATGCGTTGCTCGTTACGACCCGGGGACGACAGCGTTGATCATCGATCGGTGCATGTCGCACCGACAGGCCACGGGCGTCTCGCGCGTGAACGGCAGGCTCGAAGCGCCACGCCGTGGTGCGCGACAGCCAGACGTCGTGCGGGGCCCAGATCCGTCGCGTGTCGATTGCGTTGGACGCGGTCGTCGACGTGCGCCCGGCCAGAGCGGCCAGGCCGGCGGCCTTCGCGGTGTCGTTCCATGTCATTGACCCACGCATCGGTTTGCCTTCCGTTGCCGTTCGACACGGAGAGTATCCGTCACTCGTGAGGTCGGATCCGTCGCCAGAGTGTTTCCGTTTGGCGACAACGGGTGTCGGTCGTGAACGTCGCGACCGGATGACCGCCCGGTCTGCTCTCGTCGAGGAGCAGTGGGTCGCGGTGATGACGTGGGTGGCGAGGAGTTCGGCGTGGGTCGGGTATCAGATCTCGTCCACGGGAACAGCGCTGGTGTCCGCAGAAAGCTTGGGGGGTCGAGTCAGCTATTGCTGGGAATTCCTATGCCTGGCCGCCTCACTCATCTCCTCGGACGTTGGCAGGCTCTGATTGGCGATGATGATCGCGCCAACAAGCAGTGCAATCCAGATCCATTTGCGTGTGCGTTTGCTCAAGTTGCCTCGCCTTGCCGCCTCACAAAGAGCGACGCATTGGTACTGCTGAGACTCTGCCTGGTGACATACTGGACAAGATCCCGGAACACGGCAATGCTCGTGCTGCGATGGAGCGGTCCGAATTCGAGATGACGTATCGCGACGGCCGGGAGGGCTCACTCCTGTTGCAGTTGCATGGGTCAGGCGAAGAGACCGTCTTGTTCAATGCTGCCAGCCTACGTCGAGGATCTGGGGGCGATGGTCCGAGCCGACGTCGGGGCCGATCTGTCGGTGCGCCACCACGAGAGGTGGCGTGACCAGGGCGTGGTCGATCGGGATCGCGAAGACGATCGCGGCGGTCCAGGTCGGGGTCCAGGATGGGTCGGGCGAGCGATTGCCCAGTGTGGTGCCGTCCCGCAGGATGCGCAGGCCGTGGGACCACGGTGTGGCATTCAGGTCGCCCACGACGAGCACGGGGACGTCGAGGCTCGCGACCATCGTGGCGGTGTCTGCGAGCTGCGTGTCGCGATTTCGTGACATCTGCTGTCCCAGCGGTGGCGGCGTATGGACGCCCAGGATCGCGAGCTCGCGGCCCGCGTGCGTCAGTCGCGCGCGAATAGAGGGGGTCCCGCGATTAGACGTGCGAATGACCTCCAGAGACTGGAGCGGCACGCGGCTGAAGAACGCCAGGCCGAAGTTGTCCTCCTGGGGCCACAGCAGGTGGTGGGGGTGTGTGGCCGTGAGTTCTGCAAGTGCGGCGGCCCACTCGGCATCGACTTCCATGAGGAAGAACACGTCGGCGTCGGTGGAGCGCAGATAGTCGAGCACCTGAACCTTCTCGGGATTGCCGGCGAACACGTTGAGGCTCACGACACGCAGTCGCTCACCGGCGATTGCGGCGTACGCTGCATCGCCTTTCGCGAGATAGAGAGCGGCAGCGTTCACGAACAGCGAGGCGAGGCAAAGGGCCTGGATCCAGCGCGGACGCTTCAGCGCGAGGCTCCAGGCGACACCGACGACGCAGATCAGGAGGTACTGCCAGCGGAAGTGACTGAAGAGGTCGAGTGCCCAGTGGATGCGACCAAGCAGTCCGAGCCAGGTACCGGCGAGCGCGAGCATGAGCACGATGTCGACGAAGCCGCCGGGGCGGACGCTCGCGGAAAGGAAACGGCGCTTCGGGGTCATCGGTGCGTGCGTGACCTGTCAGCGGACCGCGGTGATGACGTGGGCGGCGAGGAGTTCGTCGCGCGTCGGGTACCACATGTCGTCGGACGGGGTGGCGGCCGCGCGAGCGATGAACTCTGGTGGCACGCCGCGTGACGCCAGGTAGCCGTCGTAATTCTCGTTCAGGTTCCAGACGTACACCGGCGAGGACACGGCGTGGAAGCCGAGTCGGCCGTCTTGGTGCAGGATGCGTTCCCGTCCGGCGAGGAAGGCGAGGGTGCAGGCACTGTCGCAGTCGCCGACGGCCCGGGTGACGAGGTTGCGGTCCTCAATCGCGTACGCGATCGCCAGGCCTTCCATCTCCCGGCCACCGGGACCGGCAAGTTCGACCGTGCGGGCGTGCGGGTACTTTTCCAGCGCGGCGGCGAAGGCCTCTGCGACGCCGAACTGGTACTCCCCGGACAGCGTGAGCGTCTTGCGGCGAGCGTCGTAGTCAATCGCCCAGTCGGGTCCGGGCAGGGAGGCGATCGTGTCTCTGGCGTAGTGCTCGGCCAGCGGTGCGTCGACGAAGAACACCCACGACCACAGCAGGCTCAGCATCAGCACCGCGAAGGCGTCGTCGAAGCGACCGGTGAAGCGTCGCCAGTGCCCAGGGTGCGGGTCGCGCGCCACGTCGTTTACGCATCTCGTGCACGGCGGTGACCGTGAGCAGCAGCGCGCAGAGGGGAAGGAGCGTCGTGAGCAGGGTGCCGAACACAGCGTTCAGGTTCGCGGCGTCGTCGAAGTGCGCGCGGACGCCGATGGCCAGCAGCGTGAGCGCCAGGACGGGCGGCAGCATGGACGGCATTCGCCAACGCGGGCCGCGATCGAGGAGTGCTCTCAGGCGGGCCGCGGTGAACCGCGGACCGGGCGGTGTGGCGGTGGTGTCGAGTCGCGCGCAAGCGTGCATCAGCAGCAGCGGTGGGAAGAGGGCTTCGAACAGAAAGACGCCGTTGCCGGTGAGTTTCTCGCTCCAACGGACCAGGTCGAAGGCGGTGTCGGTGCAGGTCAGGATGAACCAGGGCACCGAGACCAGGAACGCGACGGCGACGGTCTGGCGCGGGAAGCCGCGTTGCAATGGGCGGGCGAAGAGTGCGGCGGTGACGAGCCCGACGACGACGTCCTGCAGCACGAAGTTCAGCGCGATGAGTTTGCCCTCGAGCTGCGGGAAGGCCCAGTGGGTGGCCGCCTCCAGGAGTGCGGTGTTGGCGCGCAGGTAAAGCCAGCTGAAGACCGCGAGCGTGACGAGTGCCTGGATCTCGTCCCAGCGCATTCGAATCGGGCGCGCGGTGTCGAATGCGCGCGGCGGCCAGGGCACGAGCCAGACGAGGAGCAGCACCAGCCACCAGCTGCCACTGACGAGGGTCGTCGGTTCGAAGGTGTCGAGCGCGGCCAGCCCCAGGAAGACGACGGTCGTGGCGAGGGACGTGCGCGTGAACGGTCGGCCGCCGCCTGGCGTGATGGGCGCCGCGGCGACCGCCGTGGCCCGCGCCGCGTGCGGTGCGGGATTTACGCTCGCGGTGAGGGTGATGGCGAGCGGTCGGGCGTCCGAGTCCATTCGAGCATGCTCGTCGATGACGTGCAGTGCGGGGAGTGCGGCCGTCACAGCGTCATTGATTGCGGGCGATGGCACGGAGACTCGCGAGGACACCGAACACCAGGCATCCGAGCCCGG